>NZ_FMYQ01000046.1 GCF_900096975.1 Paraburkholderia lycopersici | reverse complement strand
TCGTAGCCGGTGAGCCAGTTCATGTTCGTCGGATCGGTGACGATCAGCAGTTCGACGCCCGCCTTCTGCATCGCGCTGCGCGTCCTGGCAATGCGGCTGTCGTACTCGCTTCGCTCGAATGCGAGGCGAGGTCCGGATGCTCCCGCCTGCCCTTCTTCGGTTGCTGACATCATTCCCTCTCAGTGTCTGACCTTGTCAAGCGTGGTTGTCGAAAATCGTTCCGGCCGCCGCCGCGCGTGCGCGTTGCAGCGCAAGCACCGCGATCGCGGTGTCCTGCGCGCCGGTGCCGGTCAGATCGCAAATGGTGACGTCATCCGCGTGCGTGCGGCCTTCCCGGCGTCCGGCGATCACTTCGCCGAGTTCGGCGAAGTTCGCATCGGCTGCCACCGCGCCCGCGCGAATCGCATGCGAGAGTTCGCCGAGCACACGCGTCTGCGAAAGCCGATCGCAGATATAGCGCGCCGCCGCGAACACCGATGGCGATATTTCCGTCTTGTACTCGGCGTCGGCGCCCATCGCGGTCACGTGCAGGCCCGCGTGCAGGTCTTGCGCGCCGACGAGCGGCTCCCGGCTCGGCGTGGCTGTAACCGCGACGTCCGCGTTCGCGAGCGCTTCGTGCACCGAACCGGCGACCGTGCAAAGCAGGCCGTAGTCGCGGCTCATGTCCGCCGCGTAGCGTTCGGCTTGCGGCACGTCGGGTGACCAGACGGCGACCGATTCGATGTTGCGCACGAGCATCAGCGCCTTCAGTTGCAGGCGCGCCTGCTCGCCCGCGCCGATGATCGCCGCGTGCTTCGCGTTCCGGCGCGAAAGCCAGCGTGCAGCCACGGCGCCGGCGGCGGCGGTACGGACCGCGGTCAGATAGCCGTTGTCGAGCAGCACCGCCTCGGTAAGGCCGGTGCGCGCGGACAGCACGAGCATCAGCCCGTTCAGGCTCGGCAGGCCAAGCGAAGGGTTGTTGAAAAAACCCGGGCTCACCTTGATTGCGAAGCTGTCGAAGCGCGGCAAATAGGCGGTCTTCACGTCCACTTCGCCGTTGTGCTCCGGCATCGCGAGACTCAGGATCGGCGGCATCGCGACCGACTCGGTCGCGAGCGACACGAATGCCGATTCGACCTGGTCGATCGCAGCGACGTCGAGCGGCACGAGCAGGCGCAGTTGCGCTTCGCTCAGCAGCGTGATCGGGCGACGCATATCAGTTCTCCGAAATGAGGTACAGGTGCTCGACGCGCCCCGACGAGCCTTTGGCGCCCGCGCCGCAAACGTCGGCAAGCATGAGCGAAGACATGAGGCGCGCTACCTGTGGAAGGTTTAGTGCGGCCCAGTCTAATGTCGCCAAAACGCCTTTTGAATGTACTGATACAATTCGCGCACCTCGCGATTTCCTGCCGCACCATGGGAATTGATAAGGATTTCGAACCAGATAATCCGCCACATGAAAATCGAGAAGGCATCGGCACTTTCCTAATACTTCGGCAATGATGTAGAGCGCTTCCCTGCGCACCGAATCGGTCACTTTCGCGCCGGCGTCCCGCCGCATGGCGTTCGGCCGTGGCGCACCGCCAGCGCCATGGCTGCAATCTGCCGGTTGCACAACTCGCGCCGAAGCTTGACGGCCACCTCGCATACGCGCCGTAGCGCGTTGGCGACGCGAGTCCGAAGATCCCGTGCCCGGAGCCGTACCCGTCGACTTTGAGCTTGTTCAGCGTAAACCCCAACCAGTTCGCGCAACCGGTCACGCCGTGGCTGTCCGCCGCGCCGTTGCCCACGCGTTGCGTGTCCGCCCGCGGCGCATGCCCGGGCGCGAGCCGCGCGCCGCGGCGGCCGACATCCCGTCCGCCCTTCCCGCTGGGTTGTTTCTCCCTTCCACTGGCGCTCATCGCCGCGCGAAAGCACGCCCGAAAATTATTGTCCTAGAGCAATCAGTAATAAAAATATGGCTCTATATGCTCCGTCCATATCAGCGGACCAGCGACTGCAAGTCCTTGCTGGATGCGGGTTTTTCACTAGCCGCAAGCCTGCCGGCAGCGGGCGGCGACACTTCAAAAGCGACGGGCCACCACGGGAACGAATCGACATGAAACTAAAGACAGCAATCAGCGCACTCGGCGCAATGTGCATCGCGGCCGGCGCGGCCACCACGGCGGCGCATGCGGAAACCACGCTGCAGCGCATCCAGCGCACCGGCGAAGTGCGCATCGGCTACGCGAACGAAAAGCCGTTCGCCTATACGACGCCGGACGGCACGGTCACCGGCGAGTCGCCGGAAATCGCGCGCAAGATTTTCGCCAAGCTCGGCGTGAAAAAGGTCGATGCGGTGCTGACCGAATGGGGCTCGCTGATTCCGGGCCTGCGCGCGGGACGCTTCGACGTGATCGCGGCAGGCATGTACGTGACGCCTGAGCGCTGCAAGCAGGTCGCGTTCGCCGATCCGCAGTACCAGATCCAGGACACGCTGCTCACGCTGCCGGGCAACCCGAAGAACCTGCACAGCTATGCGGACATCGGCAAGAACCCGGACGTCAAGCTCGCGGTGATGGCCGGTTCGGTCGAATTCGGCTACGCGCGCGAATCGGGTGTGAAAGACGTTCAACTGCTGCAGGTGCCGGACACCACCGCGCAATTACAAGCTGTGCGCGCCCACCGCGCGGACGCGTCGGCCGGCACCGCGCTGACGATGAAGGACCTCGCCGCGAAAGCGCCCGACCAGGTCGAAGCGATCCAGAAGTTCACCGACGATCCGAAGCACACGGGTTACGGCGCACTCGCATTTCGTCCGGAGGATACCGATCTGCGCGACGCCGTGAACAAGCAACTGCACGCCTGGCTCGGCACGCCGGACCATCTGTCGACGGTCGCACCGTTTGGCTTCGACAAGTCGAACGTGACGAACAAGACCGCTGCTCAACTGTGCGGCGGCTAAACGACCGCGCATGATGCGCCGTGCGCAGCGTGTCCGTTTGCGACGCGCTACGCACGGCACCGCCAACTGTCATCGCAGGCAAGGAGCCACCATGGGCGACCTCAACGAATTATTGCCTCTGCTGCTGAAAGGCGCCGGGCTCACCATCGGCATCGCCGCCTGCGCGATCGTGCTCGCAATCGCCCTGGCGGGCATCGCCACCTTGTTGCGCGCCGCGCCGTGGCGCCCGGTTCGCTGGATCGCGAACGCGTACGTCGAGGTGTTCCGCGGCACGTCGCTGCTCGTGCAGCTCTTCTGGTTCTTCTTCGTGCTGCCGCTGCCGCCGCTTCACATCGAACTGACGCCGTTCACGGTCGCGGTGGTCGGGCTCGGGCTGCACTACGGCGCCTATGGCTCGGAAATCCTGCGCGGCGCGCTGCACTCGGTGCCGGGCGGCCAGTACGAAGCCGCGCTCGCGCTGAACATGTCGGCTCGCACGCGACTCCTTCGCGTGGTGCTGCCGCAGGCGATGATCAACGCGCTGCCCCCGGGCATGAACCTGATGATCGAACTGATCAAGGGCACCTCGCTCGTGTCGCTGATTACGCTCTCGGACCTCACGTTCCGCGCGCGACAGCTCGACGAGGCGACGTTCAAGACCGCCGAAATTTTCGCGCTCACGCTGATCATCTACTTCCTGATCGCCCAGGTGCTGGTGCTGCTGATGCGCCGCGTCGAACGCCGCGTGAGCCACGGGATCCTGCAAGGAGGTGCACGATGAACCCGTTTTTTGACGTCAGCTACGCGCTGCAAATCGCGCCGGCGCTGCTGCACGCGTGCCTGTACACGATCGGCATCACGCTGGTCGGCTTCACGATCGCGCTTGTGCTCGGCCTCGTGTTCGCACTGCTGCGGCGCAGCCGGGTTCGCGCCGTGTCGCGTTCGACGGCGTTCGTCGTCGAATTCATCCGCAGCACGCCGCTGCTGATCCAGGTGTACGTGCTGTTCTACGTCGCGCCGCTCTACGGCCTCACGATGAGCGCGCTGACCGCCGGCACGATCGGCATCGCGGTGCATTACGCATGCTACGTCTCCGAGGTCTATCGCGCCGGGATCAACGGCGTGCCGCGCGGCCAGTGGGAAGCGGCGTGCGCGCTGTCCCTGTCGCACTCGCGCACCTGGCGCGCGGTGATCCTGCCGCAGGCGATCCGGCCCGTGATTCCGGCCCTCGGAAACTACCTCGTGGCGATGTTCAAGGACACGCCGGTATTGTCGGCCATCACCGTTGTCGAACTGATGCAGCAGGCGAAGAACATCGGGTCGGAAACGTTCCGCTACCTCGAACCAATCACGATGACGGGGCTATTTTTCCTCGTCATCAGCATCACGTTCGCATCGGGCGTGCGGCATCTGGAACGGCGCGTCAGACTGCCGTGAGCCGCGCCACGAGCCCAACAACGGACGAAACGGTCATGGAAACTCAGGAGAAGCAGATGAAACGGGATCTCGACCCCGCCCTCGGCGCTGTCGCCGACGCACAGCAGGACCAGCCGATGGTGCGCTTTCGCGGCGTGACCAAACGCTACGGCACGCTGACCGTGCTGGACGAACTGGATCTCGACATCGCACGCAACGAGAAAGTCGCGATCATCGGGCCTAGCGGTTCGGGCAAGTCGACGCTGCTGCGCGTGCTGATGACGCTCGACCCGCTGACATCGGGAATGATCGAGGTGGACGGCGAGCCGCTCACGCACATGCGCCGCAACGGCGCGCTGGTGCCGGCGAACGACCGCCACGTGCGCGCGGTGCGCAGCAAGATCGGCATGGTGTTCCAGAGCTTCAACCTGTTCCCGCATATGACTGCGTTGCAGAACACGATCGAAGCGCCGCTGCGCACGCTCGGCATGAGCCGGCGCGACGCGATCGAGCGCGGCCGCGAACTGCTGTCGATGGTCGGCCTGTCCGACAAATGCGACCACTATCCGTCGCAGTTGTCCGGCGGCCAGCAGCAGCGCGTCGCGATTGCGCGCGCGCTCGCCATGCGACCGAAGGTGATGCTGTTCGACGAAGTGACCTCGGCGCTCGACCCCGAGCTGTGCGGCGAGGTGCTGAACGTCGTGCGCCGTCTCGGCGCCGAGCACAACCTGACGATGCTGATGGTTACGCACCAGATGGGCTTCGCGAAGGAATTCGCGGACCGTGTGTGCTTCTTCTCGCAAGGCAAGATCATCGAGCAGGCGCCGCCGCAGCAGTTCTTCACGTCGCCGCAGCACGAACGCACGCAGCAGTTCCTGCGCGCGGTGCGCGAAGCCACCTGATCGACGGGCGGCGCGCACTTGCCGCCCGGTTCCACGTAGTCGCCACGTAGTCGCCACGTAGTCGCCTCGACTGCCGCACCCTTCACAAGCGCGGCGTCACACGCAATTTGTTTTGTCGTCCTGAAAGATTTTCTTCCCGCCGGCGTTTCTCGCAGACGGCGGGAATCCCCCCGGGCGGAGGCAACCGGCTCCGCCCTTACTCTTCTAACGAGACCACTAGGCCATGAAAACAAGCTGGAAAATATGGGTTCCCGCGCTGTTCGTCTGCGGGGCGGCACACGCGCAAAACACAGTCACGCTGTATGGGCTGCTCGACGAAGGCTTGAACTACACGAATAACGCGGGGCACGGCGCCGCGCTCAAGATGAGCAGCGGCGACGTGCTCGGCAGCCGCTTCGGCCTCAAGGGGTCCGAGGACCTGGGCGGTGGCCTGAGCGCTGTCTTCCGGCTTGAAAACGGCTTCAACGCGAGCAACGGCGCGCTCGGCCAGGGCGGCCGCCTGTTCGGCCGCCAGGCCTACGTGGGCCTCAGCTCGGCCCAGTACGGTACGCTCACGTTCGGTCGCCAGTACGATCCAACCTCGGACCTGTTCTCCGCGATGACGGCGGCCGGCAACTGGGCGGGCAACGTCGCGTCGACCCCGTTCGACAACGACAACGCCGACTGGGACTTCCGGGTGAACAACTCGGTGAAGTACGCGTCGCCGACGGTGGCCGGCTTCAGCGGCGAAGCGATGTACGCGTTCAGCAACACGGCGGGCGGCTTCGCCGAAAACCGCGTCATCAGCGCGGCCGGTCAGTATGAGGTCGGCGGCCTGAAGGCAGTGGCCGGCTACCTGCGGATCGACCATCCTGGCCTCGGCACGGCGGGCGCGGTCACCAGCGACTCGGTGTTCGACGCGCGCAGGCACGAGACCATCGACGCGGCTGTCTCGTACCAGTTCAGCAAGGCGCTGATCGGCTTCGCGTACTCGCACGCGAACGTCGACGACCCGACCGGCAGCGCGTACTTCACGCAGCCGGTCACGCCGGCCAACGGCGGCACGTGGACGTCGTGGAAATTCGACAACTTCCAGGTGAACGGCCAGTACTTCATCACGCCGGCACTGTGGGCCGGTGCGTCGTACACCTACACGATCGGCCACCTCGACACGACAGCCGGCAATTACCAGCCGAAGTGGCACACCGCGTCGCTGATGCTCGACTATGACCTCAGCAAGCGCACGTCGTTCTACATCCAGGGTGCGTATCAGCACGTGCAGAGCGCCAACACGGGCACGCAGTTCGACAATGCGCAGACGCCTGCTTCCGCCGGCATCTCGTCGTCGCCGAACCAACTGGTGGCGCGCGTCGCGATGGTCCAGAAGTTCTAGGCGGTGCATCGGGGCGGAACGGGGATATCCGCTTTTTTTGCGCGAGCCGATGCGAGAAAGCCCTTCTTTTACCTTGTCGCGAAAGAAGGGCTTTCGCCGGGGATGAGCCCCCGATCCCATTGCACGGGTCTCATGAAGCTTACCGAAGCAGGTGCGCTCAGCGCGGCTCGGCAACGTAGCCGGCTTCGTCCCCGTCCACCTCCGATGTCATGATGACGCGATTGCGTCCCGCCGCCTTCGCCACGTAAAGCGCCGCGTCGGCCCGCACCAGCGCGCTCTCCAGCGTGTCCGCGGGCACGAGCCTGCCGACGCCGGCGCTAAGCGTGCAGGCCACGCCCCCGGCAGACGAGCGTTCGACCGCAAGTCTCAACGCATTCGTCAAGGTCGCCGCGTCGTGCTTGCCTGCGGACGCGAACACGATCGCGAACTCTTCGCCACCGAGCCGTCCGAAGAGATCGCCTGCCCCGAGCTGGGCGGCTACGACCGAGGCGACGTGCGCAAGCAGTCGATCGCCGACCGCATGACCAAAACCGTCGTTGACTGCCTTGAAGTTGTCGATGTCGAGAATGACGATCGACAATGCGCCGCCTCGTTCCCGCGCCTGCGAAAGCAGGACATTCGCCTTTTCCATGAACGCGCGCCGCGTCAGTGCGCCCGTCAGCTCATCGATCGTCGCGAGCTTTTCCATCTTCCGGAGAACGCGGTCGTGTGCAAGCATCACCATGCCCGTCGACAGGCATGGCAGCGTGACGATCGCGAGCCCGAGAAGCGCCACGTTCCATGGCGAAGGCTGCAGGAACGAGAGCGACGGCACAACGCCGAAGGCGATCGCGATAGTTCGCGCGATGGACACCAACGCACCGAGCCAGGCGGCCGCGGTAACGAGCCGGCAGGCGTAGCGCGATCCCTCGCCGGCCGCGTGACGCAGCGCCAGGGTCCCCACTGTGATCCGCCCATAGGCCAACCCTATGGAGATGAGCATGCCTCTCGCGCCAACGTTGGGCGACACGCGCGTAAAGTACAGGAGCACGACGAAGACAACGAGGAGTGCCACGCACTCGCCGCGCCGCACAGGGCTCACGCCAAAAAATTGACGCGTACCTTGCACGAGCAACATTACGGCGCCCAGCGTCGTCATAGAAACGCCGATCATGGTGATCGCGCCGGCCCCGGCGCCGGCGAGCAGCACCCACGACGAGGCAACGGCCAGCATGGCATAGCCCAGGCACCAGCGGCTCACGCCCGGCACCGCGGACCGGATCAACGAACCGAGAATGGCGACGCTCATCAGGCAGGAAACGGTCAAGATCCCGAACAGAGTGAAGGCGCTGAGCATGAGAATGGGCCGGGCAACGAAAGAAGAGCGAAGCGGGACGGGCGAAGCGGCAATCCTCTGACCGCGCGGATTGTGCTGATTACGCTGATTGTTCCGACTGAAAGCGGATAGAAAACTGCCATGACCGCACTTCGCCGTACCGTCGGGTGCGTATCGTATCGCAGGTTTCGCCGGAAGACACCGCCCGGGTCGGCTCCTGTTGATCCGGACCGCCAAACCACGCAATGTTGCCGGCACGGGCGCCCTGCAATCGCCCGGTATCGGCACACGAGTGCTCCGAGTCGGGACAACTGTGTGACAGCGTGACGGCCAGTCGCGACGATGAGGAGGGCACCGAACCTGTAGCCATTTCGGAACTTGCCCTTGCGAGCGAATGTGCAGAAGTGGAGCAATGCCAGCGCGCCGGTGTGTTGGTTCGGAACAGGCCGACGGGTCATTTCTGGCGCAAAGTCCCTGAAAAATGGGCTTCTCATGCACTGGTACGGTTCGTGCAAGAAAGGGGGCGGGTGTCGAGACAACCCACATAACCTTTGGAGACGACATGAGTTACCTGAGCATCGCCGATCGCACCGACAGCTTCTTCATTCCCTGCGTCACACTCATCGGACCGGGCTGCGCACGCGAGACAGGCTCGCGTGCCAAAGCGCTGGGCGCAAAAAAGGCGCTCATCGTGACCGACGCCGGCCTGCACAAGATGGGGCTGTCCGAGATCATTGCGGGCTATATCCGCGAGGCCGGGCTGCAGGCCGTCATCTTCCCGGGCGCCGAGCCCAATCCCACCGACGTCAACGTCCATGACGGCGTCAAACTGTACGAGAAGGAACGGTGCGACTTCATCGTTTCGCTGGGCGGCGGGTCCTCGCATGACTGCGCCAAGGGCATCGGCCTCGTGACCGCGGGCGGTGGCCACATCCGCGACTACGAAGGCGTCGACAAGTCCAGCGTTCCGATGACGCCGCTCATCTCGATCAACACGACGGCGGGCACGGCTGCGGAGATGACGCGCTTTTGCATCATCACCAATTCCAGCAACCACGTGAAGATGGCCATCGTCGACTGGCGCTGCACGCCGCTCATCGCGATCGACGATCCGCGCCTGATGGTCGCCATGCCCCCCGCGTTGACCGCGGCCACCGGCATGGACGCGCTGACCCACGCGGTCGAGGCCTACGTCTCCACGGCGGCCACGCCCATTACCGACGCCTGCGCGGAGAAGGCCATCGCGCTGATCGGCGAATGGCTGCCGAAGGCGGTGGCCAACGGCGAATCCATGGAAGCGCGCGCGGCGATGTGCTATGCGCAGTACCTCGCCGGCATGGCGTTCAACAACGCGTCGCTCGGTTACGTGCATGCGATGGCGCATCAGCTCGGCGGTTTCTACAACTTGCCGCACGGCGTGTGCAACGCGATCCTGCTGCCGCACGTTTCGGAATTCAACCTCATTGCCGCGCCCGAACGCTTCGCGAGCATTGCCGCACTGCTTGGCGTCAACACGGCAGGCCTTTCCACCACGGAAGCGGCGGCAGCGGCCATTACCGCCATCCGCGGCCTGTCGGGGTCCATCGGCATTCCGTCGGGCCTGGCGGGGCTCGGCGTGAAGGCAGAAGACCACGAAGTCATGGCGCACAACGCGCAGAAGGACGCGTGCATGCTGACCAACCCGCGCAAGGCCACGCTCAACCAGGTCATCGCCATCTTCCAGGCGGCCATGTAAGACATGGCATCCCCTCGATGGCAACGCCTCAAGGGGAGCCCCGCAGTCGTGACTGCGCCGGTTCCATCAACGCGTGTGATTGCCGGCGCATCTTGCATTTCAGTCCATCATGGACTGATGTCATTGATTTGCACTCCAAATATAAATTGGAAACTCCCACCTCCTCAGACTCTTTTCCCCTTGAATATTCGCGCTGACAAAGCACGATCGACAGAGGGTCTCGGGCGCGCGGACTCCTTGACCTGCTAGCACTCACCGCATACCGCTCGATGTGCGGACTGTGTCCGGCCATCCACGCTACCGCCCAGGCGCGCGACGCGGCGGTAGATGACTATGACTTCGGTTACGGCCGGTAAGCGAGGCGCTATACCAGTGAATAGCGCCCTCGATTTTTCGCAGGCGCTTGCGGATTCGCCCGGCAGTCGGGAAGGCAACGCGCGCCACCGCAGAGGCTTTTCGGCGATACCGGGCGCAAGTGAGAATCAGGACTAACCCGGCGGCGTAGGCGCAAGAAACTCTGCGTCCGACCTTGCATCTTCTGCTTCAACCCGATCGCGCCCATGGCATTTTGCCTGGTAAAGCAACTGATCGGCACGCCGAAGCAATGACTCGAGCTGCGATTTGTCTTTGCACATATCGACTGCGACGCCAAAGCTCGCGCTAATCGAAAATACGGTCCCCGAGTCGGCGGCAATCGTCTTCTCCGACAATCGTTTTCTGAATCGCTCGACCATTTGCAGCGCATTTGCGGCGGCCTCGCCTTCGATGAGCACGACAAATTCCTCCCCGCCAAGACGGGCAACCAGATCGGACCGCCTCCACGTATTGCGGCACAAATCGGCGATGACCTGGAGTGCGCGGTCGCCGGCTGCATGGCCGTAAGTGTCATTGATGCGCTTGAAGTGGTCGATATCGAACATGACCAGCGCTATCGGCCTGGCGGGGACACCTGGCTTCGTGCAGATCGCTTCCGCGCGACTTTCGAACGCGCGCCGGTTCAAAAGCTGAGTAAGCGCATCTGTTTCAGCCATGACCGTAAGCTGGGTGATCAATTCGCGACGCTCCTGTTCCAGATGCGTACGCTGCAGGCTATTCGCGCGCAAAACGCGCACTGCATCGAAGAGTGCGGCGATCTCGCCGCGATATTTTTGCCGCGGTACGTCGATGGAGTAGTCTCCGGCGGCAATAGCACGAATGAGCCGCGTCGCTATCGCAAACGGGCGTATGACCTGTTGTCGCAGCAGCCAGGTCGAAAGCAGCAGAACGGCCACCAAAGTTACCGAGACCGCGACCATGACGGTCAGCAGCGCGAACTGGGCGTCGCGCTGGGAAACGATTTCTCTTTTTGCCAGCGCGAGGACGTCGTCGCGAAACTCGATGACAGGACCCATGAGCGGGACGTAGTGCTGCGCAAACTGCGCAGTCGTAATCGATGCCGCATGCGTCAGCGCCTGGGCACGAATGCTGGCGACGTAATCCATGCCGTCACCGAAGTACTGCACGCGCATCTCGGTGAATGCACGGCCGCGCAGGGCTGTCTCGTCCTGAGCGCGAGGATCGATAAGTTTGCGCAGTTCGTCGATCCGTCCGAGCGTGCGTTCAATCGAGTACTGCTCCGAAAGGCTTAGCGGCCTCGCGCGCACCAGGGCCGGCGTAAATTGCGAGCCTAACTGGCCCGCCTGATCGCGCAGCTCGGTTGCCAGACGGGCGAGAATCAGATAATTCAGGGTCTTCGGGTCGCCGCGCGCAATCGTTTCCAGGCTCGGTTGCGAAACAAACAGAAGCTGGGGGATTACCGCAACCATACGCCGGACCACATTGCCCACATCGGCGTCGGTACGGTCCTCGCGCACGGCTCGGAGCGAGAGGTCTGCCTGCTTGCGTGCTGCCGCGAGTTCACCGAGTGCACGCTCCACCATGGCGCGCTGCGCGGCGCAGGCGGGGCAATTTTCCGCCGCGAGATCGTCAAGAAGTTGCTGTATGCGGGTATCGCTTCGCATTCGCGCGGCCTTCAGTGCTGCCATTCGCTCGCGGGGAACCGGCAGCGATTCCCCCAGCGCACCATTGGTCGGCCCGCGCTCTGCCGATACCGCTTCAATGGCGAGCAAGACATCGCTGAATATTCGTAACGCAGACTCCGACCGGATAGTCGCTATGTAAGCGCGCCACTGATGGGCGAGCAACAAGCCATTGAGCATGAAGAGAAGCATTCCCGTGACAACTCCGACGGTGATGATGCGTCGGCCGGGCGAGATGGGACGAGCGGTTTCGGGCGTCACGACAAAGGCTCGGATTATTGGTCTTGGTAGTTTTCCGGTCCTGCGCCGTGAGCGGTTACGCAAACGCTGCGTGCGCACCGCCAGGGTAACCGGCGGAGGAAATGTGCTGAGAGCACCTGCATCGTGTTACAGCACGGGGCACTATTTTAACTGCACGCAATTACATTACCCTAACGTAATTTTGCGGAGGGCATTGATGCGGTTGTCGCGCCGCCTCCGCACGGGAATGTCGGGTTCGGCGCCCTAGCCCCAAGTGCCTGACTCACTCCAGTCCGCAGAGCCGTCGGTCCAGCGGGCGTGGGCGATACAGGGAAACACCGGGATACGACACGCCACAATGATCGTTAGCGCCCAAAGATGCGGCCGATCCAATCCCGATGGCACCAACGCCGCCGCGCCAAAGCCGGTTGCAGAGACGGCGCCGAAACGGAGCACCGCGTCAGCGTTCGCTTGCTGGAGAAGCGCCAGCAACGAAGTGCTGCCTGAAAAGACGTCCGGATTCGCGCAATCCCTTGCCAGTGCGAATCGCACACTTCGCTTCGCCGCTACTGTGCCTGGCGCGGCTGGCAGGACGAGGACCCACGCGGGGCGCGGCAAAAGTTACGGCGCACCCTCCGGTAATTGCGCCTTGGACGCGTGCGCGAAGCGACTCATCATGAGACTCGCCGCGGCCTGCATCTCCTCGGCCTGGTCGCCCTGCCCGTGCTGCGCGCGCACCTGAAACAGATCGAGCCGCGCGCGCGTGAGGCCGGCAGCCGCCGCGGGCGCGAGCAGGCGCTCGGCTGCGTCGAGATCGTGCGGCAGCAGTTTGCCCTCCATATATGTTTCGCCGAGCAGCGCCTGCGCCACCGGGAAGTTGTGCGCAGCCCCCTGCCGATAAAACGCGAGCGCCGCGCGCCGGTCATGCGTTCCGCCCGCGCCGGTGTCGTATATGAGGCCCAGAGTCGTCATCGCAGTCGCGTCGCCCTGGCGCGCGCGCGTGCGCAGCGCCGCGATGCTGCGCGCATTCGCATCGCGCGCGGCGTTGGCAATGTGCGCGTCCACGTCGTCCCAGGCGTCGGCGCGCGCGGTGCCGTCGTCGGAATCCGTGGCATCCGCGGTCGCCGTCGTCGATCCCAATGCGGCATGGCGCACGGCGGCCAGCGCTTGCGGCAATGCCGGCAAGGGCTCCTCACCCGGTCCGCCCCGCCCGCGTGTGCCGCGCGATGCCGCGCGCATGTCGCCCTTCAGCGACGGCGGCGGCATCACGCCGTTGGCACGCGCCGGCGCGGGAGCCGCAAGCACGAAATCGCCGTTCAGTCCGCTCGCGATCCACGGCTGCTGGCCGCCCGCGCTGACGTCAGCGACCTGCTGCTGCGTATGTTCGAGCGCCTGCTTGATCGTCGCGCCCGGCATCTGCAGGTTCGGCGCGAGAAACCATGCAAAGGGGCTGTCGTCCACGGCCTTGCCGAAGGTGCGCATCGAATCGTAGGCCACGCCGTCGTTGCTCGTGGAATAGGCGATGAGTTCGCCGTGCGCGGCAGGCTCGCGCTTGAGCACCGTTACCGGACCGCCGCGCGACGAGGTCCGGCACGCATCGATGAGCGCGATCGTCACGGGCGGCGAACCATGGCGGATCGACGCTCGGATTGCCGCGAGCTTGAGCGTGCGCGAGACCAGCATCGCATGCGTCATCGAGGCGACCGGCGCACCCGCGTGCACCGGCACGAGAAAGTTCTCGCCGTTCGACTCGAAGCCATGGCCCGCGAAATAGAAAAGCACGACGCCCGCCTGCGCGCTCTGGTCCGCAAGCCAGTTCACTTCGGCCTTGAACTCCTCGATGCTGAGATTGGTCGCGACGTGCACGTCGAAGCCGAGTCGCCGCAGCGCATCGCCCACGCGCCGCGCATCGTTCACGGGCGTTTGCAGACGGTCCGAGCCGTCGTAGGCCGCGTTGCCGATCACGAGCGCAACCTTGCCGCCCGCAGCCGCAACCGGTGACGCGTGCAGGCAAGCTGCGAGGCACGCGAGCGACAGCGCCGCGCGCGAGCGGCGCAGCAGCCGGCCAATGAGTCGTGAGCGTTCCATCGCGCGCCTATTTGCCCGCACAACCGGCAGGCGGCTCGATACGGGCAGCAAGGCGCTGCGCTTCGGGGCTCTGCAGCAACGCGGCACGCGAATCGGCATCGTGCGTCGCGATGCGGTAGCGGCCCGCGTCGTCCGGACCTGCCGCGATGTTCGCGCCGTACAGCGTCAGCCATTCGCGCAGTTGGCGCTCGGTCACGCCACCCTTGAACGTAACCCAGACGTCGGCGCACGAAACGGTCGCACCGCGCGTTACGCTTGCGTCGCCGCCCTGCTGCGCCGGCACCGCACCGCCCGATGCGCCGATGAAATGCGCGATCACGCCCGACTGCGCGATCACGAGCGCAATCAGCGCGGGCTGAAGCACATTGCCGTGCGCGCGCCACCATGCGCGCAAACGCCGATGCCAGGGCTCGTGCGCCGGATTGCGGGCGGGTACCGCCTCGCGCGGCGGCATTTCGGTGGGCGCGTCGGGCGAAGAAGCCGGCGCGTGAATGCCGAGCGTCGCCGCGAGACGCGCGAACGACGCGTCGGCGGTGGCATCCGCATGCTCTTCCGCGGCGACCTGAGCGGCGGCGCGCAACGTGGCCAGCTCCGCTCGCTGCGCGGGATCGTCGGCCGCGTCCGCGAGGTAGCGCATGCGCTCATCGAGCGTCAGTTCGTTGCGCATGTACGCGAGCGCGTGATCGCGTGACGGCGCACCCCGGTCGCCGGTACCGCCCTCGCGATCGTTGCTTCGATTGCGATCGTCGCTCATACGCGCCCTCCCATCTGCTTTTCGACACAGGCCACCACGCTCGCCTTCGCCTCCGAAATGCGCCGCCGCACCGCGACCGCCGAGCCCGAGTTCGTCTGCGCCTGGATGCGCACGTCCTCCTCGCCGATCAGCGCGAGCGCGAAGGTGCGCCGCGCGAGCGCCGAGAGCTTGTCGAGACACCGTTCGACAAAGCGGCGTCGCTGCTCGATATCGGCGAGCCAGTCGGTGCGCCGCTCGAGTGCTTCGAGATCGAACATCAGCCGGTCAATCGCGTCCTCGTCCTCGGCGAGCGCATCGAGCGACTCGCTGCGCTTCATCGCCGTGACGATCTCGCGCACGCGGCGGCGAGCCTGGTTGCGCACCGTGCCGTGCAGGTAACCCGCGAGCGCGGCCTCGAAGCGCGTGCTGTCCGCCAGCGCGCCGGCTTCGATGCGGAATTTGCCGGGCATGGTGAAGACGGCGGCCACGCCGACCTGCCAGGCGTCGTCGACGTCGTCGTCATCGAGCATCGGATGATGATGGCGCGCGTACACGATGAACTGGCGCCGATGCGTGTCGATGAACGCGCGCATCCGGCTCGAGTTCGTGAAGCGCTCGAAGACAGCGGCCACCTCGGCGGCGCTCGCGTATTCGATCGCGACGACATCGTTTGCGTGCGCGCTCATCGCCGGGTCTCGCAAATGCGCGTACGGCGCGACGGCTGCCACGAATCTCGAAGGAAAGCGGTAACGAAGCCTGACATCGCTGGAAAGGTGGTCTGTGTCGTTTGTTTTTTCGCCTCGTGGCCCGCTGCGGTTTTCCGCTACATGCGTCGCGCATGCAAAACGGGCGTTGAAGAAGGCGCGCTCATTATAAGCGCGTCCGCTGCAAAAAAGATTTTGAAAAAACGCCGAACAAATCTTCTGCGCGAGTGAATACCCATTAAGACGAACGCAACGGCGCACGTTATCCGCGCCCCGACGCGACGTCCATCTGAACCGTTCATCCGCTTGCGCCATCAGCCGGCGCGCACGGTCGCGAAGCTCATAAACAAGGGAATACAATCATGCAGAAAACCGTCCTGAACCGCATCGCCCTGTCGTTCGCCGCAGCCGGACTTTCGGCGATGCTCGCCGCCTGCGGCGGAGGCGGAAGCGGAAGCGGCAACAACGAGACCAACGATTCGACGCCGCCCGCGAGCGGCACGGCGACGCCGCTTGCCGCCGGCAAGCGCTTCGTGGGCACGGTGAGCTTCGGCGATACGGTGCGCGTCGATCTCGACAGCCCCGCCGCCGGCCAGCTCACGCTCACCTTCGTCGATTCGCAATTCGGCCTCGCAGGCGCGCTGGTCGGCAAGTACACCAAGCAGGCCACGAGCCAGGGCACGGCCTACTCGGCAAGCGCGCTGAGCGCGGACGGCGCGCCCGCCGCATTGACGGCAGCCGCCGCCAACATCCGGCTCGACCTCACGCTCGCCGCCGACGCAGGACAGCACGGTCTCCTGAGCGGCGCGCTCCAGAACGTGCCGAACGTGAAGGCTGCGGACGGATCGCTGCTGCAAGGACAGATTCTCGCGACCAACAACGGCGTGACGAGCGCGGCGGCGCTCGCGGGCACGTACAGCTTCGTGAAGCTCTCTGGCAATTATTCGGCGGGTGGCGTCCCGCAAGGCGATCAGGACGCCGAAGCGGGCCAGGTGAAGATCGACGCCGACGGCACGCTGCGCTTCTGCTCGGGCCAGCCGTGGTCGGCAACCTGCACGAACTACGATCCTTCGAGCGGCAATGCCACGACGGACACCGGCACGATCATGGCCGATCCGAACCAGGCGCTCTATCCCGGCGCCTTCGACATTACGCTCGGCGGCAATCTGCTCGGCCGCGCCTTCGTGAGCGCGCAACAGGGCGCCACGTCGATCTTCATCGATCAGGCGGGCAACAACACCGACGGCACCTTCCGCACCGGCACGTGGACGCTCACCAGCGCGAACGCCCTTGCGGCCGGTGCGCTCGACGGTACGTGGACCTGCACGGAACCCGGCGTGGCCGACAACAGCAATCGCCTGACCGGCGCGGCGCAGACCACGCTCGCACGATTCTCCGGCACGCAATTGCAAGCGCTCAACGCAGACGGCTCCGCAAGCACGCAAATGGCGCCTGTCTCGCTCTTCTACAACCGCACCTTCGATCCTCGCGCGTCGCAATCGCAGCTCACGCTCGCCCCGGCGAACGTGGCTGGCCTCGTGGCGGGCCAATGGACCGGCTCGTATCAGAACCAGAGCGTCACGGGCGCGTTCATGTTCCTGCCGGTCAGCGCCACGCAGATCAGCTACCTCGACGAAGTGAACGCCAATGGCTTCTTCGTGATGGGCACGTGCACGCGCTGAGCCCATACGTCACCCCTGATCAACGTTCGGAGACCCCCTCCCATGTCGAATGCCTGTCAACATTGCGGCGCGGCGCTGAGCGCCGATCATGCCGTCTGCGACGCTTGCGGCGTGCCGTCAATCGCGGCCGCGCCGGGCGCCGCCCCAGCGGCCGCGTCGTTCGATGCGGCGATCGCGCGCCGCGCGCGCGTGCTGCGCGACGCCTCGGCGGGCGACGGCCTGCTGTCCGCGGACGGCCGTCAATATCCGTTCTCGCTCGAGTCGCACTGGCGCAGCGACGTTGCGCCCGCCGTGAACATGGCCGTCGACGCGCGCTTCTCCCCCGCGGGTGAACTGATCGACGTTCGCGCGGTGAGCGAGGCCGCGCAGCAGCAGGAAACGCTCAACGCGGCCGTGAACGAGGCACGCGAAGTCGCCACGCACACGCTCGCGCGTCTGCGCAGCACGGGCGCGCCCGTGGCGACGGCGTTCGTCGGGCGCGTCGGCTACGCGAATCTCGCGGCGATCGCGCTGCTCGCGCTCGGCTGGTTCGCCTTCGACACGATCTCGATCCGCATCACGTCCGTGTCGAGCATCGGCCTTACGTTCTACGACATGTTGCGCGCGCTGCATTCGATGAACGATATTGCCGGACTCGAGGGCGCGACGCGCGGCAGCGCGGGTTTTTACGGGCTGCTCGCGTGGGCGTCGCTCGCGCTGTGCGTCGCGCCCTTCTTCGTCGATGCGCGGCGGCTGTGGCTCGGGCTCGCGAGTCCGCTCGCATTCGGCCTCGCCGTTGCGGCGGGACTGTACTGGAAAATTTCCACGGCGATGAGCGCGCTCGCCGGCGGTAACGACGAGGTGTCGCAGCTCGCCAGCGGATATGCACGCGAACTCGCCGCCGAAATGTTCAAGGCGCTTTCCTTCGGATTCGGCTTCTATCTGGCGCTCGCTGCTTCTGTGTTTCTCGCGGTACGTGGCGTCATGCGCTATCGAGCGAAATAAACCGCGGGCAACACGTTGCGAAATTCATGCCGCCATCTTGATTCGGCATTCTAATTATTCATATCCATTCGAGGCTCACGAAATGAAACCGTCAATCCGCACGCTCGTCGCATTCGCCGCCCTCGCCGCGATCACGGGCCTGTCCGCTTGCAGCAAGTCCAGCGATTCGACGCAGGCCGCCGCTCCCGCATCGGCACCCGCCGCGAATCTCACCGATCTCGCCTCGCCCGCCGCGCAAAAGCAGATCGCCGACAAGTCGCTGCCGAACGGCGACGCCTCGCGCGCGCTCGCCGACTTCCGCACGATCGACAGCGGCAACGAGGTGATGTTCCTGTACTACGGCCTGTCGAGCCTGCCGGCCGACTACGACAAGATCGCCCAGTCGTACTCGCGCGACTACCAGACGACGGGCGACAGCTTCCGCAAGCAGGATCTGCTCAAGGCGCTCAAGCCGCGCATCGACGCTGCGATCGCCGCCGCCAAGGACAGCCGCTACGTGGTGCTCAACGCGCCGGGCGCATCGCTCGACGCCTACGACTTCACGCGCAAGGGTTTCCAGGTGACGAACGTCGCGCAGCCCGGCTCGTATCAGTATTTCTTCGACAATTCGAACTACACGGTCGAATATACGAACGGCGCGGATCACACTTTCATCAAGGTCGACGATGAAGCGGCGGCCCGCGCAATCGAGGAAATGCGCAGCCACTACCGGCCGCTCACGGTGCGCCTCTATGCGTTCGCGCAGGACGCCGATCCCGCATCGAACCGGGTCAAGCTGCAGATCCTGCATACGCAACTGCTCGATGCATCGGGCCGCGTTCTCGTGCAGTCGTGAGTCGAACCGCGAGGCATCCGGATCGTAACGTCGGGGCGCGAAGACCGCTCAGGCGAAGGCAAAGGCGACCGCGCCCTCGCGCGGCATGGGGCGACAGCGCAATCGGCTACCGTCGCTCGCCGCTACGGCATGACCGCCGAGGGCCATCTACGCGCGGACGACATCGATTTCCACCGACGCGCCAGGGCCCCTATCGGCCGCTCCCAACCGTTCGGTGCCCGCCCGCCATATCCGGCGGAGCGTTCTCCAGCACGAAGGCGTCGCCAGCCAGCACCGACGTGCCGGCGGTGTCCGCGACGAGCCGCTCGATGTCCGCGAGCGCGCCGATCGCCGCGCGCCGTCCGGAGCCGCGGGCAAAGTCGCACGCGGCCTCGACTTTCGGCCCCATCGATCCGGCCGCGAAATCCAGCGCGGCAAGCGCCTCTGGCGACGCGCGGCGGACCAGCCGCGCGCCGGGCCTCCCCCAGTCGAGATAGACGCCCGCCACGTCGGTCGCGATCACGAACAGGTCCGCATCGACCTCGCGTGCGAGCAGCGCCGCGCTGCGGTCCTTGTCGACGACCGCCTCGACGCCGCGATGCTGGCCGTCCTTCGTCTGCGCAACCGGAATCCCCCCGCCGCCCGCGCAGACGACAATCGCCTGCCGCGCGAGCAACGCGCGCACCGGCTCGATCTCCAGAAAGCGCAGCGGACGCGGGCTCGGCACGACGCGACGGTAACCGTCGCCGTCCGCGGCGACCGCCCAGCCGTTGACGCGCGCCGCCTCGGTCGCCGCCGCCTGCGCGAGCATCGGTCCGACCGGCTTGTCGGGCCGCCCGAAGGCCGGGTCGTCCGCGCTCACCTCGACCATCGTCAGCAGCGTCGCGCACGGGCGCGATGCCGGTAGCCGGTTGCGCAACTCCAGTTCGATCAGATAGCCGATCATGCCTTCGGTCTCGGCGTCGAGCACGTCGAGCGGAAAGCGTTCGGCGGGCGACGCCTGCCCGGACAGCGCCGCGAGCAACCCCACCTGCGGGCCGTTGCCGTGCACGATCACAAGCTCGTTGCCTTCGGCCACGCCCGCCAGCTGCGCGGCGGCCAGTCTCACGTTTTGCAGCTGCGCCGCGGCGCTCATCGCCTCGCCGCGCCGCAACAGCGCATTGCCGCCGAGTGCGACCACGATACGCATCGGTTGCCCCCTTCAGCTCGCGAGCGTCGCGACCAGCACGGCCTTGATCGTATGCAGCCGGTTCTCGGCCTGCTCGAAGACGATCGACGCGTCGGACTCGAACACCTCGTCGGTGACTTCGACGCCTTCGTTCAGGCCGTAACGATCCGCGATCTGCTTGCCGACCACCGTATGCGCGTCATGAAACGCCGGCAGGCAATGCATGAATTTCACGCGAGGATTGCCGGTCTTCGCGAGCAGCGCCGCATTGACCTGGTACGGCAGCAACGCGTGGATCCGCTCGCCCCACTTCTCCTCGGGCTCGCCCATCGAGACCCACACGTCCGTGTAGATGAAGTCGGCGCCCTTCACGGCCTCGTCGGGATGCTCGGTCAGCGTGAGGCGCGCGCCCGTTTTCGCGGCGATCGCGCGGCATTGCTCGACGAGTTCGTCCTGCGGCCACAGGCGCCGCGGCGCGCACAGGCGCACGTCCATGCCGAGTTTCGCGCCGACGATCATCAGCGAGTTGCCGGTGTTGTTGTGCGCGTCGCCGATGTAGCAATACGCGATCTCGTGCAGCGGCTTGTCGCTGTGCTCGTGCATGGTCAGCATGTCGGCGAGCATCTGGGTCGGGTGGAACTCGTCGGTGAGTCCGTTGTAGACAGGCACGCCCGCATACTGCGCGAGTTCCTCGACGATCGCCTGGCCGTAGCCGCGATACTCGATCGCGTCGTACATGCGGCCGAGCACGCGGGCCGTGTCCTTCATCGACTCCTTGTGGCCGATCTGCGAGCCGGTCGGGTCGATGTAGGTGACGTGCGCGCCCTGATCGTGCGCGGCGACCTCGAACGCGCAGCGCGTGCGCGTGGAGGTCTTCTCGAAGATCAGCGCGATGTTCTTGCCGGTGAGGCGCGGCACTTCGGTGCCCGTATATTTCGCGCGCTTGAGGTCGCGCGACAGGTCGAGCAGGTAGTGGATCTGGCGCGGCGTGTAGTCGATCAGCGTCAGGTAGCTACGGTTGTGTACGTTGAACATGATGAGGTTTCGTTATCCAGTCCAGGATGGAGCGTGCTCAAAGCGCGACCGGATCGCGCGCGACCGGGCAGCTCAGACAATGGCTGCCGCCGCGCCCGCGGCCAAGCTCGCCGCCCGGCAGCTCGATCACCTCGACGCCGGCCTGGCGCATCTTGCGGTTCGTGTAGGTGTTGCGGTCGTAGGCGAGCACGACGCGGCGGTCCAGCGCGAGCACGTTGTTGCCGTCGTCCCATTGCTCGCGCTCGCTCTCGTAACGGTCGCCGCCCGTCGTCAGCACGCGCAGCGAGCCGACGCCGAGCGCGCTCGCCACCACTTCGAGGAACTTGCCGTCGTGGCGCTCGTAGCGGATCTGGCCGAGTTCGTCGCCGGGATAGAGGCTCGTGCAGCGGATTTCGTCGGCCACGTCCGGATAGATGCTGACGAAGTCCACGTCGAGAAACGAGAACACGGTGTCGAGATGCATCGACGCGCGCGACTTCGGAAACTGGCACGCGATCACGCGCTTCGCGCCGTTGCCGGCGAAGAGCGCGCGCGCGACCTGCGTGATGGCCTGCGGGCTCGAGCGTTCGCCCATGCCGATCAGCACCACGCCGTTGCCGATCGCCATCACGTCGCCGCCTTCGAGCGTCTGCGCGCCGTGATCGACGTCGGGGCTGCCCCACCACGTGCGGACCTTGCCCGCGAAGCGCGGATGGAACGCATAGACGGCCGCGAGCAGCAGCGTCTCCTTGCGGCGCGCGGGCCAGAACATCGGATGCAGCGTAACGCCGCCGTAGACCCACGCACTCGGGTCGCGCTGGAAGATCAGGTTCACGAGCGGCGGGATCACGAAGTCCGACCGCTCCAGATAGCCGCCGAAGAGCCCGCGCGCGTCGAACGGCAGCTCCGATTTCGCGACGCCGCCGATCAGCACCTCGGCGAGCTGTTGCGCCGGCATCGACTCGAGCCACAGGCGCAGCTCGCGCAGCATGCCGGTACCCACTTCCTCTTCGGTGATGCGGCGATCGAGTATCCAGTCGCGCGCGGTGGTGTCGAGGCAGACCTCGGCCAGCAGATGCTGGAATTCCAGCACTTCCACGTTGCGTTCGCGCAGCACGCGCACGAAGGTCTGATGGTCTTCGATCGCCCTGTCGACCCAGATCACGTCGTCGAACAGCAGCGTGCCGCAGTTGGCCGGCGTGAGCCGGCGGTGAGCGAGGCCCGGCGCGCACACCATCACGGTGCGCAGCTTGCCGGCTTCGGAATGAACGCCCAGAGTCATGATCGTTTTTTTCCTGAGTTTCGAAGCGGTTTCGAAGCGGTTAAGGCGCGGTCACGACGTAGGTATAGAGCCGCGTGCGGCCGTCGCTTCCGGTCTTGCGGTAGATGCCCTGGATTTCGTTTTCGAAACCCGGAAACCGGTTGCCGGCTTCCTCGAACATCCGGAAGTAGTCGAGCATCGGCTTCGCGTGCTCGTCGTAGCGCTCGCCCGGCACGACCACGCCGATGCCCGGCGGATAGACGAGCGCGAGCGTGGCCGCGATGCGGCCCGCGATCTGCTCGACCGGCAGCAGCTCCACGTCGTTGCGCACGAGCGCATGCATCGCGTCCTGCGGCGACAGCGCGGGCTGCGGGAAATGCTCGGCGCTGAACTGCTCGCGCTGCAGACGGCTCACGTCCTGCTCGCGATAGAACGCGTGCATCTGCGCGCACAGATCGCGCAGGCCAAGGCCTGCATAGCGTTCGCGATGCGCGGCGACGAAGGCCGGAATCGCCTCTTCGAGCGGCGCGTTGTCGTCGTGCAGTTGCTTGAAGCGCACGAGCGCCGACAGCAGCGTACCCGCCTTCGACGATTCGAGCCCCGGCGTCAGCAGGAACAGGATGCTGTTCAGATCGTTCTTTTCCGGCACGATGCGCGCCTCGCGCAGGAACTGCGCGAGCACCGAAGCCGGAATGCCATGCCCGGCGTAGCGGCCCGTCGCGCGGTCGAAGCCCGGCGTGAGCAGCGTCAGCTTGTTCGGGTCCGTCATCGCATAGCCCGGCGCGAGCGCGCCGAAGCCGTGCCAGCGCGCGTCGGGCTCGAGCGCCCAGTAGCGTGGGTCCGACGCGAGTTCGTCGGTCGAGACGTCTTCCCAGTGACGCGGTTCGCCCGCTGCGCCCTCGGCCGCCGGCACGAGGTCGGGCACGAACGGGTCGAAGAACCAGCGGCGCGCCGGATCCGTCTCCGTGGCCTCATACTCGCGCCGCAAAGCACGCAGCTTCTTGCGCATTTCGATGCCGAGCCGGATCGTGTCGTCCCACAGCACCTGGCCCGAACGTCCGCGCATCATTTGCGCGCCGACGTCGAGCGACGCGAAGAGCGGATAGAACGGCGACGTCGACGAGTGCTGCATGAACATCTCGTTGAAGCGCCGGTGGCTCACCTGGCGGCGCTGACCGTCGAGGTGCGAATCCTTCACGTGAATCTGCGACGCCTGCGAGAAGCCGGCTAGTTGCTTGTGCGTGGACTGCGTCGCGATGATGCCCGGCGCGCTGGCGTCGAGCCCCTCGACGCCCATCGCGAAACGGCCCTCGAAAAGCGGGTGGAATTTCATGAAGCCGGCCCACGCCTCGTCGAACAGGATGTACTCGCAGAGCGGTCCGAGCTTTTCGAGGAGCATTTGCGCGCTGTAGATCGTGCCGTCGTACGTGCACTGCTCGACCACCGCGACGCGAAACGGCCGCTCGCGGCGCCACGCGTCCGGGTCCTCGACGAGCGGATTGCGCCGGATGCTCTCGCGGATGCTCGTCTCGTCGAGCGCGGCGAAGTCGATCGGCCCGATGAGGCCGTGCACGTTGCGCGTGGTCGGAAGATAGACCGGAATGCCGCCGCCGAGCAGCAGCGCGCCATGATGCGCGGCCTTGTGGTTGTTGCGGTCGAACAGCACGAGGTCGCCGGGCGCGACGAGCGCGGTCAGCGCGATCTTGTTCGACGTGGAGGTGCCGTTCAGCACGAAGTAGGTCCGCTCCGCGCCGAAGATGCGCGCCGCCGCCTTCTGCGCGGCAAGCGCCGGGCCTTCGTGCACGAGCAGGTCGCCGAGATCGACCACGGAATTGTCGAGGTCGTTGCGGAACACCGCTTCGCCCAGATGCTTGACGAACGCGCGGCCTACGGGGCTCTTCTGATAGAACACGCCGCCGTTGTGGCCGGGGCAGGTCCACATCTGGTTCGCCTCGTCCGCGTAGTCGACCATGGCGCCGAAGAACGGTGTCTTCAGCGATTGCGCGTACGTGCGCAGGTGGCTCGCGAGATTGCGCGCGACGAACTCGGGCGTGTCTTCCTCGACGAACACATAGCCGGTCACCTGACTCAGCACGCCAACCGGTATCTCCTCCAAACGGTGGCGCTCCGCCAGCACGAACACCGGCGCGTCGAGCCCGCGCTCGCGTACGAACTGCACGAACGCCTCGACTTCGTTTTCGGACTCGGTCAGCGACCATTCGACGACGATGCAGCCAATGGCGGCGTCGCCGCGCACGGCCAAACTGGCGTCGTCGATGGTGGACATCAGCGTGACGCCGTAGCCGAGCCGGCCCAGCTCGTCCACGATGCGGCCAAGCCGCGACGACGGGAACGTCTGCGGCTGCGGTACCGCGCAGCAAAACAGGAATTCAAACAATCGATCGTATGACATGAGGTGCCCCCAAAGGTAACGTAGAGCAGGTTCACCGGTCAGCCGACCGACACGACGCCCTTCGCGAACAGCACGAGCGCAATCACGGCGACGGCGAGCAGCACGATGGCAGCCATGCGTTCCCGCCCGGTGAAGATGGCGGCCTGCGGGTCCTTCTCGCGCTGGGCATACCAGTACACCGGGATACCGACCACGAAGAAGATCGTCGACATCAGCAGGTAGGTCGGACCGGCCGCGTAAAGCAGCCAGGCCGAATACACGGTGCCCAGAATGCCCGTCCACAGCGACGCGCGCTTGCCCTCGCCGCCATGCTCCTGAAAGTCCTTTTGCGTGGCGCACTTCCACAGGAAACCGGCGCTCGCGAGATACGGCGGCAGGATCATCACGCCGGCGACGCTGATGAGCCACATCCACGCGTCGTGCGCGAACAGCACGACGAACATCATGGCCTGCATCACCGCGCTGGAGAGCCACAGCGACGGCGCGGCCGCATGGTGCTCGTTCTCGTGCGACAGCACGCGCGGAAAGATGTTGTCCTTGGCGGCCGCATAGGGCAGCTCGGCGACGAGCACCGTCCAGGCGAGCCAGCAGCTCAGCACCGAGAACAGCAGCGCGATGACGACGAAGATCGCGCCCCAGTGTCCGACGAGGTGCTCCAGCACGTATGCCGAAGATGGATTCTGCAAACCGGCGAGATCATGCTGCGACATCACGCCGAACGGCAGCGCGGAAAGCAGGAAGTACAGCGTCGTGCAGACCGCGAGGCCGATGAACGTGGCGGTGCCGACCTGGTGCTGGTCGCGCGCGCGGTCGGAGACGACCACGGCGCCTTCGATGCCGATGAACACCCACAACGTGACGAGCATCGTGCTCTTGATCTGCCCGAGCGTGCTGCCAAGGTGCTGCTGCTGGCCCCACACGTCGAACGAGAAGTGCGCTTTCTGGAAGAACAGCGCGATCACGACGATCGCAATCGAGAGCGTGACGATGTTGACGACGCTCGCCATCGTGTTGAGGATCGCGGTACGCTTCACGCCGGAGAGCACCATGAAGTGCATCGCCCAGATCAGCAGCGAACCGCCGACGATCGACTGCCAGTTCTTGCCGTCGAGCAACGGGAAGAAGTAGCCGAGCGTCTGCATGATGAGCACGGCGAACGCGACATTGCCGAACGCGGAACTGAGCCAGTAACCCCAGGCCATCTCGAAGCCCGCGAACTTGCCGAACCCTTCGCGTGCATACGAATAGATGCCGGCGGTCAGGTCCGGGCGCTGGTCCGCGAGCGTGCGGAACGAGTTCGACAGGAAGAACATGCCGATGAGCGTGATGACCCACGCGATCGCGATGGCGCCAAGCCCGGCGCCCGCGGCCATGTTCTGCGGCAGATTGAACGCGCCGCCGCCGATCATCGAGCCGACGACGATACCGCTCAGCAGCAGCAGGCCTAGCTTGCGGGTATCCGGACCGCCGCCGGCAGCCTGCGGCTTCGACGGCTGCGGACCGCTCGTGGCGGACGGCTTGTCGACAATAGGTTGACTCATTTCAGTTCTCCGAAAGATTTTTATCGATGACGTCAGGCGTCTGACCGCGACGAT
Organism: Paraburkholderia lycopersici; assembly: GCF_900096975.1. Taxonomy (GTDB): domain Bacteria; phylum Pseudomonadota; class Gammaproteobacteria; order Burkholderiales; family Burkholderiaceae; genus Paraburkholderia; species Paraburkholderia lycopersici. The sequence goes on along the minus strand of NZ_FMYQ01000046.1, from coordinate 7,833 downwards.
CGCGGGCTATTGGCAAGCGTCTTTTCTGCCGGGGCGACAACATTCACCCGATACGAACCGTCCTCCACCTCGACGCCGTGAATGTCGTGCGTGAAGCCGGGGAAGGCGCGATCGAATGTTTCCAGCGCTTTCAGATAAGCGAGCACCGGCCCCTCGGCGGCGCCCGCGTTTTCGCCGGGCATCAGAAGCGGGATGCCGGGCGGATAAGGCACGACGCCGGTCGCGACGGTGCGTCCGGCCAGTTGCTCGAGCGTGACCGTTTCGATATCGCCCTTCACCAGCGTCTCGTATGCCCCTACCGGGCTCAGGTCCGGTACGGGCAGCACTGAAAACGCGTGCGCAAGCCGGTCCGTCGAACGCAGCGAGCGCATCGTCTCGAACATCGAATCGGCAAGGTCCTTGAGCCCGAGGCCGGCATACCGCGCCGGATGCGCGCGCACGAGCGAGGGCAATACCTGTTCGAGCGGCGCGTTGCCGTCGTAGTCGCGGCGGAAGTCGAGCAGCGCGTTCGCGAGCGTGCCCCACTTGCCCTTCGTCACGCCCATCGAGAACAGGAACAGGATGGTGAAATCAGTGGTCTTTTCGACGACGATGCCGCGCTCGTCCAGATAGCTCGTGACGATGCAGGCAGGAATGCCGCCCTTCGCTTCGAGCGCGCCAGCCTCGTCGACGCCCGGCGTGACGATCGACACCTTGATCGGGTCGAGCATGCAAAAGCCGTCCTCCAGATCGTCGAATCCATGCCATGCATCGCCGGGGTTCAGCGTCCAGCACGACGGATCGGTCGCGAGGCGCTCGGCGTCGGCGAGGTGGAACGGCACTGGCCCCGCCGCCGGATCGGCAATCGTTTCGGGCTGCCAGGCGCTGAAGAACCATTCGCCGCGCGCGGCGAATTCCGCATGCAGCCGCGACATCATCTGGCGGAACGCGATCGCCTCGCGGATCGATTCGGTCGTCAGCGCGCGCCCGCCGGGGCCGTCCATCATCGCGGCGCTCACGTCGTTCGACGCGATGATCGCGTATTGCGGCGAAGTCGACGCGTGCATCATGAACGCTTCGTTAAAGCGCGCGTGCGCGATCGGCCGGCGGCCGTCGCGCACGTGGATCATCGAGGCCTGCGAAAGCGCGGCGAGTAGCTTGTGCGTGGACTGCGTGGAGAACACCGTCGGTCGCGACGCGTCGTGATCCTTCGGTTCGCCGTGCATCGCGAAGCGGCGCTCGTACAGCGGATTGAAGCGCGCGTAGCCGTACCATGCCTCGTCGAAATGCAGCCGGTCCACGCTTTGGCCGAGCAACGCCTCCACACGCGCGACGTCGTAGCACAAACCGTCATAGGTCGAGTTCGTGACGATCGCGTGAACGGGCGTTCGGTCAATGCCGTCGCGCACGAGCGGATTAGCGGCGATGGCGGCCTCGATGGCCGGTTGCGCGAGCCGCGACGGCGGAATCGGGCCGATGATGCCGTAGCGGTTGCGCGTGGGCAGCAGATAGGTCGGGATCGCCCCGGAGAGCGTCATCGCGTGCTCGACCGACTTGTGGCAGTTGCGGTCGCACAGCGCGATCTGGTCGCGCGTGACGCTCGCCATCAGGATCACGCGGTTCGACGTGGACGATCCGTTCGTCACGTAGTACGTGCGATGCGCGCCGAACACGCGCGCGGCGTAGCGCTCACCCTCGCCGATCGGCCCCGAGTGGTCGAGCAGCGAGCCCAGCTCGCCGACCGAGATCGACAGGTCGGAGCGGAACAGCTCCTCGCCGAAGAAGCTGAAGAACGCGCGGCCGACCGGCGACTTCAGGAACGCGGTGCCGCCCGTATGGCCGGGCGTGTGCCACGAATATTCGTAGACCTGCGAGAATTCGACGAGCGCGCGGAACATCGGCGGCAGCACATGCTCGCGGTAGCGCCGGATCGCGGCGACGATGCGCCCGCCGATGAAGTCGGGCGAGTCTTCGAGGAGCCAGATGAAGTCGTCGGCCTGCCCCATCGCCTCGGCCGGCACCGCCGAAGCCGCGTGGCGATTGGCCAGCAGGAAGACCGGCAGCGCCGCGTGACGCGAGCGCGTCTCGTTGAGCACGGTCATCGCGCCGGCATGTTCGGGATCGTCATGCAGATCCCAGTCGAGCAGCACGCACTGGATCGAGGCATCGGCGCCGATCACGGCGCGGGCGTCGTCGGCGGAATGCGAGCGGATCACGTCGATGCCGCGCCCGGTCAAGTCCTCGGCCAGCGTGCGGGCGGCGCGCCCGACCGACGTGTCGTCGGCGAGTTCGTCGCTCACGAGAAGCGCGCGCATTTGAAAGCGGTCGGTAATGGTGCGGATCACGCTTGAGACTCCTTTTTGGTGGGCAGTCGCGGTGCCGCGGGAACGGGCGCCGACGGTGGCGGAAGGCCGGCGGACGGCCTGCATCGACGGGGAAGCGGTAGCCTCGGCGAGCGTTTTACGATGCCCTGACGAAAATGACCCAGCCGGACGCCGCGTTTTGACAGGCCGGCACGCGCGACGATGTGGTCGATGCGCGAGCGGCTGAAACCCTGCGCCGACAAGGGGCCCAACGCTGCATCGAGGATCTGCTTGACGCGGATGTCGCGCGACAGCCGACGTCGGCCGATGCGCTCTGAATCGCTTGTCATCTCGCTTTGCATTCGCTGATGTGGCCGCGTTGGGGGTCTGCCGGCACCGCTCGCTTGTTTTCTTGTCAATGGCGATAGTAGATACCGACCGGTCGGTATCCAGTTGATCCAGGTCAACGGTATAGACAGGGGCTCCGCGGGGGGAAAGATGGCGAAGCCTGCAAGGCGTGATGCCGTGGCGAGAACGATGCGGCAATGCGGGAGATCTGGGAAACCTGCGGCGGGCGCGGTGGAATTTCGCCAGGGTGCTTCAGGCTCGCGGACGCGTGACTTGCTGCTGAGCGGTCTGGTGGCATTCATCTCCGGACGAAAACGTGGCGGCGTTTTTGTCAGGAAATGAGTGGATTCCATTCAGAATTTGTGCGTCGCAAACGTTCAATCGTGACGCCGCTCAGTCGTGCAGTGTCTGGAATCTGATCGAGCCATTGCATTTCCTCGAGTGTTTTCTCGTGCGCTCAACCTGTGGCCGCTCGATATGAGATCGCTCTGCATGGCGCTTCGGCTTGCGCTGCAAACGAAGGATCCGATATCCTCAATATGGCCGACCCAGCTTCGATAGTCGTAAGCGGCCTATCGCTCGTCAGGCTGCGGGGCACCAGTCATGCATGCGCTGGTCGCTTGTCGCTCAGGCATTTCTGTCCGCTAGTGTTAGCAATACTTCCCAGGGGACCGGGATAGTTCATGCTGTCGGTTGCCGGTATGACTCGGGAGCGCGAATAGCTCGCGCCGGAGCCAAAACGATGAAAGAACTTGGCAATTGTCTGTGGCAGACTCTGCTTTACTGCATTCGAACGATGGAGTCGCAATAAAATGAGCGTAAAAGAAAAAGGCTCTATTCCACTTCTGCATCCAGAAGCGCCACAACCAGTCAAAATAGCGACCTTGCTGTTTGCACTTGTCTGGCTCAGGCAGATGTTCTTTTTAGTCTCTCTTTTAGAAGACGCTCGCGAAGGCCTCTATGCGTCTCAGGTACAGCGGGAGGCCATTGCAACCTTGGCCTTCTGGCTTGTCCTTAATGCCACGTTGATGCTTGCAATGGTCTACCAAAAAAACTGGGCCAGAAATACACAAGCGCTATCAACATTGGCCGGACTACTACTTATTGTATGGGACGTTATTGCTGGAAACGACTTTAATCCTGGCATCGTATATTTATCTAACGCAGTGGCGACCGTTCTGCTCTTTCTGCCTTCCGCCGATGCATGGTTCAAGAAGCGTCAGTACTAGTCCGCCATGGTCCGGGGGAATGTGGAAATAATCTTGAAGCCCGGCGCCAGACGGGCACCAGCCAGCTCAGCTCGAAATTGCGTTGACATTCGTGTTCCATACGCGGCTGGCTCGATTAACTTCGGTTCAAGTATCCGTCGATGCATATCTTCAGTAGCACACAGCCAGATGGTAGAACGGGCGGCCCGCTGTTCACGGTATAACACCGACGAAGCCGTGTATTTCCAGCTCGATCTCTTCGACAAAGGCCTCGACGATCCTGACCGGGTTGCCCCCAGCAACGAAATCGTCCAGACATTCTGGGCAGTAGCGTTACCTGTTTGCGTTCACCACGCTCAACGAACTGCTTCATGAATCGCCCGTCCTGAATACGTCGATTCAGTCCAGGCGACCAATACGCTTTCACGCAGCGTCGGTCGGTCCCGGACCGCTGACTCGGGCAACATTCGGCCAGGAATGACCACCTGTCCGGCATGCAACACCTGCGAAAATGCCGTGCTTTCGACCATTCGGCGGTGAGTCATGTTCTCATCCCCGCGGAGCACCGCCATCATGACCGCACCCTGTTGCTCACTTGCCGCCGGTGACATCGAGGAACGCGCCGGTAATAAAGGAAGCCTCTGCACTTGCGAGCCACAGTATCGCCCGCGCAACCTCTTCAGGCTGACCGCCTCTTCCCATGGGGATCGAGTCCTTGACACGATCCACCCGTCCCGGCTCCCCGCCGCTGGCGTGCATTTCCGTGTAGATGTGCCCGGGGCGAATGCAATTGACGCGTATTCCATCCCGGGCGACTTCCTTCGCGAAGCCGGTCGTGAATGTCTCTACGGCGCCCTTCGACGCAGCGTAGTCGACATATTCATTCGGACTGCCAAGTCGTGCCGATGCCGATGAGATGTTGATCACGGAGCCGCCTCGCCCTTTACGACGCCATGACATCCGCTTCGCCGCTTGCTGTGCGCAGAGCATCGGTCCGATCGAGTTGACCGCGAAGATACGCTGCATCCGCTCGAATTCGAGATCCTCCAGCCGCGACTGCTGCGCAATGATCGCAGCGTTATTCACCAGTACGTCGATCCGGCCGAACTCACGGTCGATCGCCTCGAATAGCTGGCTGACCTGCTCTGGATCGGCGCTATCCGCGCGCATGGCTAAAGCCCGGCGCCCGGAGGCCTTTATATCCGCCGCCACCGCGAGGGCGGCAGATTCGTTGGAGACGAAACTCATCGCTACGTCGTAGCCTTGCGCAGCGGCAAGGCGCGCAGTCGCGGCGCCTACGCCGCGACCTCCCCCGGTTATCAGAATGAGGGGGGACTGGGAGACGGTGTCCATTTAGCGAACCTCCATGTGATGGCTGGATAACAATGTGGTTTCGTTCGTGTCGTTCGCCCCATGTCAAAGCCCCAGACAAACCGCTCCGGCCGCAACGACCATGCAGGCCAGCCAGCGCGCGCCACTGACCGATTCCCTTAGAAACACCCGCCCGATCAGCACCGCGAACACCACGCTGGTCTCGCGCAACGCCGACACCGCGCCCATCGCGCCCAATTGCAGCGCCCAGATCACGATGCCGTACGCCACGATCGACACCAGGCCGCCGGCCAGCGAAGCGACGATCGACAAGGGCTCGGCACGTACCGGCGTCCATAGGGGCGCGGGCCCGCGCCGCACGGCGAACAGCATCGGCATCGCCCAGGAGGACAGGAACATCCACGCGGTATAGCTGAGCGGCCGACCGTCGGACAACCTCACGCCGATGCCGTCGATCACCGTATAAAGCGCAATCGTCGCGCCGGTCGTCAGCGCGGCCAGCGCACCCGCGCGCGAGACATGCCGCCCTTGCAGCGCGATCGCGAGAATGCCGCCCGATATCATCACGATCCCGAGAGCGTGCAAGGCCCCGATCGCTTCATGCGCGAAGAGCACTGCGCCGAGCGTGACTAGCAGCGGCGATGAGCCTCGCGCGATCGGATACGCGAGCGCCAGGTCATTGCGGCGGTACGCGCGCACGAGGCTCAGGTTGTAGACGATATGCACCAGCCCCGATGCGGCGATGCAGGGCCACGAGGCGCTAGCTGGCAAGGGCGTGGACAGCGCGACGACCGTGGCCACCACCGCGATGGCAATGTTCATCCACGTGATGGACAAGAACCGGTCGCGGTTGCCGTGCAGCATCGCGTTCCAGCTCGCGTGAAGCACGGCAGCAAAGAGTACGATACCGCCGGTATAACTGGGCATTGGGTTGCAGGCAAGACACGAGTCAGAAGATTTCGTCAACGTTGCAACAGGAAGAATATCTATCTTGTTGTGGACCAGCAAACCAGATAAATTCGGGAATCGCATTAGTAAAACTCTCTCGAATGAAACTGGTCTTGCCCCCGCTCAATGCCTTGCGGGCCTTCGAGGCCGCAGGTCGGCTCGGCAGCTTCAAGGAAGCCGCCGCGGAACTGCACGTGACGCCCGGTGCGGTAAGCCAGCAGGTGCGCCTGCTCGAGGCGTGGCTTGGCGCACCGTTGTTCGAACGGCGCAACCGCCAGGTGACGCTGACTCCGGCAGCGAAGGCGTGGCTCGAGGAAATCGGTCCCCTGTTCGAGAAGATTTCGCAGGCAACCGCCAGATACGGTGTGATCGAAGCAGTCTCCCGGACGCTGTCCGTCAGCGCGCCCGCGACATTCACGTTGCGCTGGCTGGTGCCGAGACTGGCGAAATTCCGCGCCGGGCATCCCGACTTCGAAGTCAAGGTAGAGACGTCAAACGGGCCGCTGGAAAGTCTGAAAGAAGATCATGACGTCGTCATCCGGGGCGGTCCGGACACGTTCTACGGCTACTCGATGCGGCCTTTCCTGTCCGAGGACAGGCTTCCGGTTTGTAGTCCTGATCTTTTGAAACGGGTGCCGCTTCGAGAGCCAGGGGACTTGCGACAACACACGTTGCTGCATACTTCGAGCCTTCCGCGGCTTTGGCCTGACTGGCTGGCGAGCGCACGGATTCCCAACCTGCGGCCGGCTGCGACTTTAACGTTCGATCACTTCTATCTGACCTTGCAGGCCGCCATCGACGGAATCGGCATCGCAATGGGGCCGACTGCGCTGGTAGCGGACGATCTCGCCGCTGGTCGGCTTGTCGCGCCATTCGCCAGTCCCCGGCTGCCATCGCGCAGCTATTGCACTTACGTTCCGGACGAGAAGGTCGACGATGAACGGGTCGTGCTGTTCCGTTCATGGCTCGAGCGAGAGGGAATGTCTTCATGAGCGCAGAGGGCAACTCGAGTCGGCCGCCGCTCAGGCGCACGGAATCCCACACCGAAGTCCAGCTAAACCGCTTGCCCCACGTACGACATCTGAACCGTCCGTCGGACGGTACGTACGGTCCGCTTGCCGGGCATTCGGGGCAGCGTTTCATCGTCGGACCCGCATGACGCCGGCCCGGTTTGGCCAGGAATTACCAAAGAATGTTGCAATGTGAACTTCACGCCGAGCGCGGGCCACGAGCCAGACCGGATGCCGGATAAACTGCGGGAAACACATGCTGCCTGACGCGCATTCCCGAGATCACCATGCCCGAGAACGACCGCTTCCGTCACCAGTTGCAGGTGACATTCACGAGCGACAATGAGGATGCCTATGCATCTCTCGAACGCGTTACCGGTTGCGCGCGACGAACCGGTGTCGAGCTGATGTCGTTGCGGATCACGAGGCGCGGCTTTCACTGCCACGCCTGGCTGCGGGTGGGTTCGGATAGCCGGGCCGCCATCGATCTGCTCTCGAACCGGCTCAGCGCCGTCATCGGGCTGGACGATCTGCTGTGCTGTTCGGACGACGTCCGCGTGGATAGCGTCGACTAGCGCGGAACGCGCGCCAGTCGAACTGACCGCTTTAGTACTACAGCCGTAGATATGGCGGAGGCACGCCACCGCGTCGTCGGTAATGACACTGCTGGGCGCGGTACTGATGTCGGCGCCGCCACATTGACCA
>NZ_FMYQ01000071.1 GCF_900096975.1 Paraburkholderia lycopersici | reverse complement strand
CGCGAAACGAAGTCGCGCGGCGCCAGATCCTTCAGGGTCGGCGCGTAGCGCTCCATGAAGCGCTCGCCGTTCGAGTTGCGCAGAATGCCGCCTTCGCCGCGCACGCCTTCCGTAATCAGCACGCCCGCGCCGGCCACGCCGGTCGGGTGGAACTGCCAGAACTCCATGTCCTGCAGCGCGATGCCCGAACGGGCCGCCATGCCGAGACCGTCGCCGGTGTTGATGAACGCGTTGGTCGATGCCGCGAAGATCCGGCCCGCGCCGCCCGTGGCGAACAGCGTGGTCTTGCCTTCGAGGATGTAGACGTCGCCCGTTTCCATTTCCAGCGCGGTCACGCCGAGCACGTCGCCGTCGGCGTCGCGGATCAGGTCCAGCGCCATCCATTCGACGAAGAACGTGGTCTTCGCCGCGACGTTCTGCTGGTACAGCGTGTGCAGCAGCGCGTGGCCGGTGCGGTCGGCCGCCGCGCATGCGCGCTGGACCGGCTTCTCGCCGTAGTTGGCCGTGTGGCCGCCGAACGGACGCTGGTAGATGGTGCCGTCGGCGTTACGGTCGAACGGCATGCCCATGTGTTCCAGCTCGTACACGGCGTGCGGCGCTTCGCGGCACATGAACTCGATCGCGTCCTGGTCGCCGAGCCAGTCGGAGCCCTTGATCGTGTCGTAGAAGTGGAAGTGCCAGTTGTCTTCGCTCATGTTGCCGAGCGAGGCGCCGATGCCGCCCTGCGCCGCAACCGTGTGCGAACGCGTGGGGAACACCTTCGAGAGCACGCAGACCGACAGACCGGCGCGCGCGAGTTGCAGCGAAGCGCGCATCCCCGAGCCGCCGGCGCCGACGATGACCACGTCGAACTTGCGACGCGGCAGAGAATTCTTGATTGCAGCCATTCTTTTACACTCTCCAGAGAATCTGAGCGGCGTAGCCGAGGCTGCCCAGCAGCCATGCGATCGTGAGGACGTCCAGCGTGATGCGCAGGCCGACCGGCTTGATGTAGTCCATCCAGATGTCGCGCACGCCGACCCACGCGTGCAGGAACAGCGCGACGAGGGTGACGAACGTGGCGAGCTTCATCCACTGGGCGGCGAAGATCGAGGCCCAGCCGTCGTACGAGAAGTCGTGCGCGCCGAAGAACACGACGAGCAGCACGATCGTGTAGATCGCCATGATCGCGGCGGTGGCGCGTTGCGCGATCCAGTCGCGGATGCCGTAGTGAGCGCCGACGACGAGGCGCTTCGGACCGATACCGTTTTTAGCCGACATTTTTTAGAACGCTCCGAAGAGTTTTGCCGCGAAGGCGATCGTGAGGATCGTGGAGACGATCACGACGACAGCGGAGGTCGTCTTGCCTTTTTCCTTGTTCACGAGGCCATGGTTGAAGTCCATGCACAGGTGACGCACGCCGGCGCAGAAGTGAAAGAGGAACGCCCACCCGAGGACCAGCACGATGAGCTTGACGATGACGCTGGAGAGGAAGCCCTTGAACACCTCGAAGCTCAGCTCCGAAGTGAGGCTTTGGTCCAACAGGAACAGGATGAAAGGCAGGAACAGGAACAACAGCGCACCGCTGATGCGGTGGCCGATCGACACACGACCGGCCAGAGGCAGGCGGTATGCGAACAATATCTGCCCAAGCCCGATGTTCCGGTATTCCGGCCTCGGTTTTTTTGCGGCTTCTGCCATGCTAGACC
>NZ_FMYQ01000044.1 GCF_900096975.1 Paraburkholderia lycopersici | reverse complement strand
TCTTTGTCAGGCATAGGTGTCCACCTCGAATTGGTGGACCCCTATGCTCCTCGCTCCTGTCGATCAGGACTAGACGTTAAAGATGGACCGCTTACTCTCGTTCTACCCAGACACCCAGATCGTGCGCATCAGCGCGGAAGGCTGCCGTTGCGTCGAGCAGATGCGCTGGCTCTTTGGCTGGCAGGCGCTGCTCGACGTGGTGAGCAACGTGGAGGAACTCGCGGGCGCGAGTCATTCACACGCTTTGCAATACGAAACGGGGACGGCATCATGAGCGCATCGCGAGTCACGCGGGTCGAAGCGCGCGCCTTTACGATTCCCACTGACAGTCCGGAGGCGGACGGCACCATTGCATGGCGCTCAACGACGCTCGTGCTGTGCGAAATCGACGCCATCGGTTTTACTGGCGTTGGCTACACCTATGCTCATGCGGGCGCCGTGCCGCTGATAAGCAGTGTATTGGCTGATGCGGTGCATCGCTATGACATCTTCGACATCGCACGTATCAACCTCGAAATGCAGCGTGAAGTACGCAATATCGGCCGGCCCGGACTCGCGGCCTGTGCCATCTCTGCCGTAGATGCTGCACTCTGGGACCTCAAGGCAAAAGCACTTGGCTTGCCGCTGTGCGTGCTACTCGGCATGCAGCGCGAAAGCGTGCCGGTGTACGGTAGCGGTGGCTTCACGAGCTACGACATCGACACACTCAGGCAGCAACTGCGCGGCTGGGTGGAAGACGATGGTTGTGAATGGGTCAAAATGAAAGTGGGATCGCGCCCGCACGAGGACTCCACTCGCGTGGAGGCGGCGCGCGAGGCAATTGGCAGCGCGGGGCTATTCGTCGACGCCAACGGGGCTTACGAGGTCAAGGAGGCGCAGCGTCTTGCCCAATGCTTTGCGACACAGGGCGTGCAGTGGTTCGAGGAGCCGGTCTCTTCGGACGACCGCCGCAGCCTCGCAGCACTGCGAGCGGCACTGCCCGCAGGCATGGCACTCGCCGCGGGCGAATACGGCTATACCGCCGATGACTTTCGCGCGCTGCTCGAAACGCATGCTGTCGATGTGTTGCAGGCCGACGCCACGCGCTGCTGCGGAATAAGCGGCTTTCTTCAGGCTGATGCGCTGTGCGATGCCTGGCACACTCCGCTCTCCGCCCACTGCGCGCCCGCGCTACATCTGCACGTGGCATGCGCGACGCGGCGCCTGATACACATCGAGTGGTTCCATGACCACGCGAGAATTGAGGCGATGTTGTTCGATGGCGCGCCGCAACTGCGCGGTGGCCGGATTACGCCCGACCTTGCGCGGCCCGGCAACGGGCTGGTGTTCCGGCACGCTGACGGCCAGCGCTTTGCGGTCGGGTGAACCCTCACCGTGCGGCGGGTAATCGAAGCGCCTCGTCGCAGAATGGAGAATGTGGCGTGCCCAGGCATTGATCACTGGCGATGCTCTCGCGCCTGCCTGTGCAAATGCACAAATGCCATCGCGAGTCCAACGAGTCCAAGCATTGCCCCGCCCATCGCGGCATGAACGTGGCGCTCGGTGAAGAGCGGCACGAACCCGTCTCGTGCTTCGTCGTCAAAGCGCCCGTGCGCGCAAAAGTCGCCCGCGACCGGTGCGTACAGGTCGTCAGGCGCGTCAGGTGAGCGCGGTTCGTCCGTGAGCTGACCGCGATAACCGGCGCGCGCGAGGTAGCGATCGACGAGACCCGGCGCGAGCATGTCGGCGACGATCGCGCGCGACGTGGACCACCCGAGCCATAGCGTACGCCGGCGATGCTCGGCCGCGAAGCGAATGGCGCGGGCAGCCACGTCAGGTTGATAGACGGGCGCGACGGGCCGCGCTTGCCTCCCCGTACGGTTGGCTGCCCAATCGAACTGCGGTGTATTGACGGCAGGCAGGTCGACAAGCGAAAGGTGTACTTTCAGACCGTCGTGAATCAGTTCCGAGCGCAAGGCATCAGTGAATCCCCGCACCGCGAACTTCGCACCGCAGTATGCGGATTGCAGCGGCACGGCGCGCGAAGCGAGCGCCGATCCGACATTGACGATTGCGCCGCGATTGCGCTCGCGCATGCGCGCGAGGGCAGCCATCGTCCCATAGACTTGCCCCAGATATGTCACCTGTGTCGCTCGCTCGAAGTCACGTGCGGAAAGCGCGGAGACGGGTGCGAATACCGTCGCCATGGCGATATTTACCCAAACGCCGATTTCGCCGAGTTCGCGCTCGATCCGCTCCGCTGCTGCTTCAACGGCCTGCGCGTCGGCAACATCGACTGGTAACGCAAGGGCGCGAACGTTCCACGCGGCTCGTAGTTGGGCTGCGGCGCGTTCGAGGCGCTCGGGCTCGCGCGAGAGAAGCGCCACGTCATAGCCAGCGCTCGCGAATTCTTCGACCGCGGCGCGACCGACGCCTGCACCTGCGCCGGTGACAACGACAATCCTGCGTGACATTGGCTTAAACATAATTCGCGATTTCACTGGGTACCGTGAATGAAGCGAGACGGGTAAACGCAACCACGCAACCCCTATGCCTGAATGTGGCGCTTACGTCGCGGATCACCAAACAGCGCACTAACGTGTCTCGCAAGAGGTACGCGAATTCGGACAGGCCACGCCCATGAAGCGCGCTGGCCAGCACGCCGAACTCGCTGGCGCGTATGTACTGCTTGCCTCCGGAGAAGGCAGCTACATCTCGGGCGCACCTATCGCCATCACGGGCGGCTCGCCGCTGATCTGCGCAGAGCGGACGAAAGCTCGTGGGGGGTGACGAAGCAATTGGGCGCCAAGGTTACCTTGGGCTTTCACGCGAGATCCCATGTTTGCTGCGCACGCGACGACGCGCCGACCCCGACTTCCGTGGACAAGCTTTTTTGCGGGTCCAGCGAGCATCCGTTCAACGCCGCCTGTAGCCAAAGAGCAAACTGACGAGAAAGAGCACAAGGAAGATCACAAAGAGAATCTTGGCAATGCTCGCTGCACCAGCCGCAATGCCGCCGAAGCCGAAAAGCGCGGCGACCAGGGCTATTACCAGGAAAACGATCGCATAGTAGAGCATGGTAGAACTCCTGATTTTGGCGACGTCTCCCGTCTACGTCTCGATCTGAAAGAAACCGGGAGCACTGAGCCGCGAGTCGTAAAGAGCAACCCGCGTGCCCCGCACCCGTGTCGCGGTCAACGCCATGCTAACGCTCTTTCCACCACGATTTTCAGGCAACAAAGGCGTGTGAAAATTGCGACGGTAGCTCCGCTACGTTCGGCTTCCCCGTGTCCTACGGCACCTTGCGTAACGCACTTGCGTCTGCGCGCACGTGCGCTTGACTTAGTCCTTCTCGCCTGGGGACCGCCCAACTGCTTCAATGAGTTCGCGTAACTGCTCGAGCGAGAACGGCTTGCGCAGGAACACGCATTCGAACCCTAGGTCACTCGTAGACAATGGCTCGATGCCCGACGCAAGGCCGATACGCAGCGCTGGTGCCAGCTGTAGTGCAGCCCGGGCAAGATCGATCCGGGAGCCGCCGGACAGGCAGAGGTCAGCGAAGCGGCATGTTTCGGGCGGCCCATCCTGACCGCGTATGCAGCGCGGATGAAGCAACCTCCCTCCCGCTCCGGAATATTTACTTGCTGCCGGCCGTGTGCTGCCGGAGCAACTCAAGAAAGCGTGCCGCTGCAAACGGCTTCCGGATAAACGCCACGACCGGCAAGCTTGAGGGCGGCGCCGCCACGGCCGAACTCATGACGACCGGTACATCCGCGAGCGCCGGATCGTTGGCTAGCGCGCGCACCAATTCCTCGCCGCTCATTCCGGGCATCATGTTGTCGGTCACAATTAGCGCGGGCCGTTCAGCGCGTGCGCAACGCAATGCCTGGCAGCCGTCGAAAGCCTTCTGCACAACGTATCCTTCCTCCTCGGCAAGGGCGGCAAGCGCATCGAGCAGTCGCCGGTCGTCATCCACAAGAAGTACGGTGGCCAATTTCGATCCTTGGCATTTTGGCACCAATCGCGTCAGCCGCGTCCCGGGTCACCTTTGGAATATCTCCGTTGTGAACACAATGGTACTTCGGACTCGACGGGAGTGCTTTCAGGCCAAACCGGCCTTTGGGCGGTTATCCTATACAGCCCGCTCAATCATACGTCGCACTAACTTACTTGCTGATCCGACCAGCGAACCCTAGTTGGCACGCCGATTGCGCATGCTCGCATCGTTAATGGTCGCTCTCCTGAACTGGAGCACCCACGTGGCCGCCAATGACAAGCTTGAGCCCGAAACTGCGGTCATTGACCGCACTGAACGGTCGTGGCTTTCGCGCCTCGGCCCTGGACTCGTAACGGGCGCTGCGGATGACGATCCGAGTGGAATCGGTACGTATTCGCAGGCCGGTGCCCGATACGGCTACTCGCTGCTATGGACTCTGGCGCTAAGTTATCCACTGATGGTCGCGATCCAGATGATCAGCGCGCGGATCGGCCGCGTTACGGGTAAAGGCCTTGCGTCTAACATGCGGGCATTCGGCCCGCGATGGATCGTTGTCGCTCTGGTACTTCTCCTCGCCGCTGCCAATACGGTTAACATTGCGGCCGACCTCGCTGCAATGGGAGCGGCAATCCACCTGCTCGTGCGCGGCCCAGAGCAGCTCTATGTCGTCGCTCTCGGCGCAATGTCTGCCACCCTCCAGATCTGGCTGCCCTACGAGCGTTACGCGGGACTGCTGAAATGGTTGACCCTTGTGCTGTTCGCCTACGTCGCGGTGGCGTTCATCGTCCCGATAGACTGGGCCCAGGTAGGGCTTTCCCTCGTCCGGCCACGAGTTCGGCTTTCCAGCGACTATCTGACTACCGTGCTAGCTGTGCTGGGGACGACAATTAGCCCGTATCTGTTCTTCTGGCAGGCTTCGCAGGAGGTGGAAGAGCTTCGCTCAAAGCCGGGGGACCATCCGCTTCGGTGGGTTTCGTCATTCAAGGCATACCGGCAGATTGACCGGATCACTGCGGACACCTGGATAGGAATGGCCGTCTCAAATGGAGTCGGGTTTTTCATCATGTTGACTGCCGCGGCGACACTGCACGCGCACCACATCGAAATAAAAACATCGGCAGACGCTGCGCGGGCCCTCGCGCCTGTGGCTGGCCGGGTTGCTTCGCTGGTTTTCGCCGCGGGGATCGTGGGCACCGGGCTGCTCGCCTTACCGGTTCTCGCTGGATCTGCCGCATATGGCGCTGCAGGCGCTTTCCGCTGGCGCAGCAGTCTCTCCCTCCAACTGACGATCGCACGCGAGTTTTATTCGGTCATTGTCATTGCGATCGTTGGCGGCGTTGCAATAACATTCTTCCATCTGGATCCTCTCAAGGCCCTTTACTGGAGCGCCGTCATTAATGGCCTCGCCGCTGTGCCCATCATGGTAGTCGTAATGCTGATGGCCAGCAGTCAACGAGTCATGGGCAAGTTCGCCATATCTGGATTACTAAGGGTGGGCGGGTGGGTTGCGACCGCGCTCATGGCAGTCGCATCTTTCGGCATGTTCATCCCTGGCTAGGCGTGGCAACATCATTCCGTTCTTTTTCCCAGACCATCGGTCCCCAGAGGTTCGATATGCAGCTCGCTGACTATATTTCGCGAGACATGGAACTGATCCTGTTGCAATGGGATGCGTTCGCGGCCACCCTTATACCGCTGACCGAATCCCTGCCTTTGGTGACGATGCGTGGTCAGGCGAAGGAAGGTGCGGCAGGCGTGCGCGCTGGTCGACGTCGACATCCGGCAGCGTGCGGCGGCCGCGGTCGAATCTGATCCGCTACACGCATCTGCTGCCGGAAGTCGCGTCGTGACTGGGCTGCAAAAAATGGCGCGGCGATATGACCGGCTAACAACGCGCAGCGCTCGACAGTCCCGCGAGGCAGTTCGCCGCCAGGGTGCTGGGGCGCAGGCACAGCAGGCCGATCAAGCGTGGCAAGGGGCTCACCGATCTCGATGATCACCGCCGGCACCGCGCGCGTATCGCGGCGAAGAAGGTTCGGTATGTGACAGAGTTTTTTGCGTCGTTGTCCTCGAAGCGGGCCGTGCAGCACTACGTGAAAGCGCTGACGGCACTTCAGGACGATCTCGGTTGGCGTAACGATGCGGTGGTCGCCGATCAGCTTCTGCGGACAGCTTCGCGCAAGTCCAGCGACGCAGCGCCAGGCGCGGCTTATACCCTGGGCTATCTCGCTTCGCGCGTCGCTGCAGATCATCAAACGTTAAAGAAGTTACGGAATCGTTTCAGACGCCTCTCGACACCCCATTGAATCGGCGCGCGACAGGTGAACCGGCACCTGAGGCACGATTGGGCATCGGGTCCGGGCGTGGCACACGGCGCGCAGCGCAGCATCGTCCCACGACTAACCGCGACTACTGCGCGTTGTCGCCGCCGAAAGCAGCGTACCGCCTGGCGAGCGTCGGATCGCCCACGCAGCCGAATCCGCTGTAGGCTATACGTTCAGCTGCGAGGGCCCACAAGATGAAAGACGCTTGCGAAAAACAGGAGCCATTTCTGGACAGCCTGATCAACGGCCGTACTCCGGTCAACATTTTTCTGATCAATGGAATCCGGCTCTGCGGCATCATACGGTCGTACGATCAGTGGGTTGTCCTGCTCGATTCTCCAGCTGGCATGCAGACAATCTATAAGCACTCGGTGTCGACGATTCAGGATGGTGAGCACAAGGCACCGCACCTGCCCTTCCAGCAGACCCGGGACACTGACGGCACACGAACGGGCCACAACCGTCGCCGGCGCGTTGCCACACAAGCAGCATATTCGCCAGCCGAACCCGGCGCTTGAAAGTCCGGCACCACGAGTGTCATCGCTCCCTGGGCGCCGAACTCGCTGCCAGCGCTTCGCGCAATGTATCGACCTGCCCACCCGGGGCGACGACGGAGCCATGGTAGCGTTCACGCCGTCGTAGCCCGCACCGTGCGCGGCATCTTGCATGCAGTGCCACCGCAAGCTGGCGCAACCGCTACGAATCATCGATGGTGCCTGACTGCACGGCGGCCCCTGCCCCATGTTCCTTCGCGCCGCCGCTGCCGTGCGCGTACGCCAGCGCGGCTGCCCGTCGTGCTCCTTAACAGGCGAGCTGCAGGTGTCCCGCCCAACGCGGTGCATCGCCCTCAAGCAGGACAGTTCCGTCGGGTGGGGCATTGAAGAGGTTATCGCGCGTTGCCTGACCGATAGCATCACGCACCACGTCAGCATGGTTGGTGTAGTGTCTGGCTTGTGCGACGTAGCCAGGAACATCGAAGGCAATCCTCGCCGACCTTTTCCCGTCTGCCCTGAAGATCACGACAACCGGCAGCGCGAGGGTTCCTATGAACATGGCGCGATGCGCCGCCCCTCCCCCTTCGATTCCCGTGGGAAAAAAAGTGAACTCAACGGAATCCAGATTCACAGTGTCCAAGGGTTGCATGACGCAAAACGATCCTGCGAGATGCCTTGGGGAGAGCAATATCCAGTCCCGCCGTGAGGCATGTGCTCCCAACATTCCGCGGTGCCGTCGCAGGGATTCGGATGACTAAACAAGGTGCATCATGTATCTACGTTCAAACTGCTCGCACTGCAGTTCCATGTCGCCAGGCAGCAACCATCGGTACCGCACCAGGATCTGGCTAAAATAGGAGTGTCGCAAAACGTTGGGAGATGCCATGGTAAATCCCCACCCCGAGCCTGGGTCTCTGGAGCGGGAATTCGAGAGCGCCCTCGAGGTGCTTGAGGCCAGGTTTGCCGCGCGTGAACGCGCAATACGTTGCCATTCCGCCGAATCACCGGCAGTGCGCGAAGCACAGAGCGCGTATCACCTCGCGAGGCTTGTCCTGCTGTCGTGTGAACTGCGTCTGCGCAGCAGGGGGGTAACGCATCCGTCTGCCCATCGCCGCTCAATCAGCACCTTGATTTACAGCCCTTCAGAAGCGTTCCGAAACTCGTTGACCCTGCTGCTTCGGGCGTATGGCTATCACACAGCGTCAGTGGGCACACTCCCCGCTCTCCGATGCGCGATCCAGGACCAGCCTTGTGCGGCAATCGTCTCTTGTTTCGAACGCCGGATATGCTGCGAGCCGCTATTTATCGAGGGAGTCGTCTGGGCCGCACAGCTCATACCAATCTTCATGCTTCACAGCGACGCCGGGCCGTCAACGCGATTCACGCTTGAACATCCGCGTATTCGCAGTGTTGCCTCGATTGAGTCGTTAGTCGACCAACTGGACAAAGTGATTGACGTCGGTCACGGGGCCGCTGGTTCTGTTTCCCAGACTGGGGGGCAGATGCAGGCGCTGCCAATGGCGCGCCGGGGAAAACCGGGCGACGCGCTTGATGTGGACGAGTCCCCACCGCACCGCCCGCCAACGCGCGGGCGCCCTCCTTTCGCAGCCGACCTCATCGCGCGCGAAGAAACGCGGCCTATACCGGCCGTGAACGGCACACGCCGTCAGACGCCGGGCTGACGCCTACGGCTCGTGGCCCGCGCAGTCACGAAGCAAGCATCTCGCGCAGTTTTGCAATGCGCATGCGTTGCGACGCGACAAGAAAATGCGCGTCCTCAATGGCTTTCAGCCGGGCGATCCAGTATTGACGTTCGAGGCATTCTGGCGCGGACTCCCCCGCGCGGACAGACACAGTTGCCGGGCAATCCGCTCCATGTGATCGAGCTGCAGGTCAGCGAGCTTTGCAGGCAACAATCGCATCTCGCCCCTCCCCGCCTCCGGTTTCGTTGTGCCGCTCATTTGCACCCCTGTGATCGGGTGTCGCTTCCCGCCAGGGTGGCGGCGACACACACAACGCGGCGGATATGTTTCGAACCGATCGCCCGGGTCCGCAGCTGACCGTACCCGGGAACAACACGAACCCCTTACCTCTCCGGCGAGGGCGATAACACGCAGCGCGGCGAGACGTACGCGATCTGGTGCAGTTTCGGTTGGTAAAAATATGGGGGCAAGAAATCCGCCCGTTCAAGATTCCAGGAGACACAAGTGCTGAGCCCTCACGAATTTGCGACGCTCATGCTGGTCAAGTCATCGCCTGACCAGATCGACATGGCGCGCGAGGAACTCGACACGCTGCTCGAGCAACAGCTCGTAGCACTCGAGAGCCTCGCCACCGGTGCGCACCGTCCACATGTGACGGATGAAGGTGAATACCTGCTTCAGGCCATGACGCGAAAACGTTGACCGGTGCCCGGTCATCAGCGTTGTCGTGCCGGACACGGTGCGGCGTCTCACTCCGCAATACTGCTATCTGATGATGCGACGGAAGGCGCAGGCCGACGGCTGCTCAATCCTTTCAGGAGAATATTGATCATGCAAACCCAGGAACTGGTTGCGAGCGCACAGCATGACAATCTCGATGTCGCGTTTGGCTTTGCCAACACGATGGCTGCAGGCATTGGCAAACTCGCTGAACTCAATGCGCAGTTCACGCGCGCGACGCTCAAGGAAGCGTTGGAGTTCGCGACGAAAGCTGCGGAACAGCCGCAGGACTGGGCGGTGCTCTACGGCACGCTTGGAGCGCCGGTGACCAGGAAGGTACAGGAATACAGTCGCGAGTGCCTTGGGATCATGTCGTCGACGCATACGGAACTTCTCAGAGTTGCCCGGGAGGCTGGCGAAGCACGTATGCACCGGATCCAGGTGTACCTGGAGGAAACGACCAAACACGCACCGGCCGGTTCGGAGGCAGCAGTAGCTGCATTCAGGTCCGCAATCAACGCAGCAAACACGCTCTATCAGACGCTCGGGAACGCCGGGCAGCACGCGGTCAAGGTTGCGCAAACCAACTTCGAAGCGGCGATCTCCACGGCGTCAACGAACGCCCGGCGTGCCATGGCGTAGCAAACGCACACGAAGCATTCACTGGTCTGATGGGGCGCGGGGCGTGTCACGGCGAGCGGTTCATCGCCCGCGAGCCTCTGATTCGGCAAGCACGATTCTCGTTGCGTAACCACCGCCTTTTACTTTTTGTCCGGACCGCAGCGATCAATGTTGCAAGCGTCGACGCTCCCTCCGCATCAGCGTCATGCCTGCTCATCACGAACGTGTCATTTGAGTCGTTCAGCCAGATCCGGGCGGCTTTTTACGCGTGAAAGACACCGCAGGCAGGTGCCGCCGGCACTGAGGACGCCACGCTCGCCCGCATCCGGAAGCGGCAAGCGCCAAACCGTACAATGTGCTCACTGCGCGGATACCTGAAACGCATAACATGTGCAAAAATCATTGTGACCTCATCCAAAGCGCTGTCCTTGCCGCCTATGGAAGCCGCCGAACTTGAACCGCAGGTGCTCGCCAATCGCCTCGGCGTTGAGTTTTATCTCGTGCGCCAGAACAACACGATCGGATGCGTAATCATGATCGCGGCACTGGAAGCGTATTTCTGGCTCGAGCCACGCGCCAGTGACGCCCGCACCCTCAAGGCGTTTCGCGACGGCTACGGCCGCATCTGCGCGATAGCCGAACGGAAGTGGCTCGCCCGTCCCTCGACACGCCTCGAGTTGACGCCGGCGGATTTCGCGCGTCACTGAAACAACGGTCCGTTGACAAGCTGGCCGCTACGCCTGTACCTGAAGACAAAAACGAAAGGCACCAAATTCCTCCCAGCCAGTCACGTGAAGCATGGAGTCAGCAGGCGCTTGATTGGAAAGACAATTAATAAAGGGCCGCAAGGCAAGCCCGCACCGGGCCTGGGTCTGCCTAACCGGAAATCCGCACGAAAATCAAAGGCACGCCTGTCAGCCTGTCTTGCGTGCCAAAGTCGACGGGTTGACTTCCCGGCTCTGGAACGGACTGTTCGGCTCTCGTGCAGTTTCCGTCGCCTTGCGGCGTCGTAAGCGTGACCGACGGGCGGCCAGTTCATTCAGCGCAAGAAAATGAACTTCGCGGCGCCTTCTCAGATGAGTCAGGCGCTCGTGCGCGCGGGCTCGCTCCTCCTTGATCCACGGCACGAAGCAGTCTCCGGCGCCGTCCTCTATTCTTGCCAGAGTGGCTACGCAGCATCTGATCTCCGCATCAAGGTTCAGGATCTTCACGAGGATGTCTTCAGGTTCGGCCATTGCTCCTCCTTCCGGTCACCATGAAAAGGCATCACGGCGTCAGTGCCCCCGCGCCTGCATTCCGCCGTTCAAAGGTTAGGGATGAACACACGCGCCGGCGCCCACTTGCGCTTGAGCGTACGTGTGAGCAAATAGGCAGTGCCGTGGCGCTCGACGCCCAGCCGCTGCGTGAGCGTCGCACCGAACCCTTGGAGGAAGCTGAATGTCGACGGGCTCGAAAAGCCGTCGAAGTCGAAGGTGAGCTTGCGATCCAGCGCGCGGCCAATGGCACTCCATAGCAGCAGGCTGATCGAACCGCTATGCGCGTCCTGCGCGCGCGATGACAACAGGTAATACATTGCCTGATGGTCCCAGACGATGCCGACCGCCGCCACCAGCTTCCTGCCCGGGCCATAGGCGCCGAGCAGCATTCCGGCCTTGCGCTCGACGAACGCGTTGACGAGGTCGCGCATGATGGAATCCCCGTAAGCGTTGGTACGCGCACGCGCCGCAAGATTCGCTTCATAGAACGCGATGAACTCGGCTGGCGTGATGTCCGGCACGACGGTCAATTCACGGGAGGCGCTGCGGATCACGTTGCGTGTCTTGCTGTTCAACCGCTTCCGTGCTTCGTTGGCCGTGGTGTTCCGGTCGATGCGAAACGTGTAGCGCGCGGTCACCGTAAAGCCATGCAGCGCGAACGCCAGGGCGTCGTCGATGCGCGGGTCGAGCACCTGAAAAAAGCTGTCACAGTCGGGCAACTGATCGATCAGCTTGCCGGTGACGTCGAGTTCATGATGCAGCTGGTGGGCCTCGCTGCCCGTGACGGACTTGATGGCCGGCCCGAGCGTGCGCGTGAGCGGCGGCAGGTGCGAGACACGCCAAAGCCGCGTGCGCTGCATCGCGTACGGCATCTCGCCGATGACCTCGTCGTTCTGATTCACCACCGCAAGCTTCCAGTCGCCTTGCGTGGCGATGTCGAGCCACCAGCGTTCATGAAAGATCGAAGGCGCTACGCGTACCGGCACCGGCGTAGCAGTCGCAGGTGGTGCGTCGAGAATGGGCGACGTCCTGTCGGTTATGGTTGTCATCATTACCGGTCTGTTCTGACTGTAAGCCTTGACTGGCAGTTGACACAGCGGGTTGTCCATTCGCTCCCATGCTGCAACGTCGCGCGAAAAGGCGTTGCCAGCGCTTCTGCTCTGGTTTTCGAAGTTGAATTGCTGCGCTGCGATGAACGACCAGCCATTTTAGAAACCTGCGGTTAGCACACCGTTTCCAGTCTAAGAATGCGACCGTCCGCTTACGCCAAAACCAAGCTGCATGCGAACAGGTTATTCCCTGGCCAGTTTCGTGATCTTACCGACCGTTTCGCCAAGGCACTTTAGTCGTCGCTGAGTGAAAATTCACGCTGCGCCACGCTGTGCAAGATACGCTCATTCCGGAGATCGCGGCGAAGCCGCTGGGGTGCCCAGCGGCCGATTGCAATCTCAGGTACGGGCAAGCTGCAGATTTCCCGGCCATCGCGGTGCATCATTTGCGAGGGCATTGGTCGCTTCTGGCGGGTTATCAAAGAGGTTATCCCGGATCGCCTGACCGATGGCGTCTCGCACCACATCGGCATGGTCGGCGTAGTGCTTTGCTTTCGCGACGTCGCGCGGGACGTCGAAAGCAATGCGCGCAGACCTTTTCCCGTCCGCCCTGTATATGACGACAACTGGCAGGGCAAGCGTTCCAATGAACATCGCGCGGTGAGCCACCTTTCCGGTTTCGAGCGCAACCGGAAAGAATGTGAACTCAACCGCATCCAGGGTCACCAATTCCACGACAGGTCCTCCAACAAGAACTGTCTGACCGTACCGATGCGCAAGAATCGAACCTCCGATCGGGAATGTTCAGTGCGCGAAGAACGAGATCATGAATACACCGCTATATCTCGCGTCCTCGCTGTCGCCGCCGCTTTGCTGCTCTACGGTTGCGTCGTTGCGTTGCTGTACTGGCTGCAAGGCCGGCTGATCTACCCGTCGGAGCGCCTGCAGCGCGGGCCGCTACGGCCTGAGGCGCAAGGGCGCATCGGACACGTGCGTGTGCGCACCGCCGACGGCAACGAACTGAATTGCGGTCACGTGGCGCCCGCGGACCCTGCCCGCGCCACGGTCGTACTCTTTCATGGCAACGGAGAGGACCTTACCAGCGAACTCATATCGCGCACGCGCTGCTCGACGCGGGCTACGGCGTCCTGCTCGCGGGCTATTGCGGTTACGTGGCGCACCTGGGCGTCCCAGCGAAGCGGGGCTCTACGCCGACGGCCGCGCTGCCATCGCATTCGCCGCGCGGCACTCTCGCGACTTCGTCCTGCATGGCTATTCGCTCGCCTCGGGCGTGGCAGTGCAGATCGCGACCGAATGCCCACTCGCCGCCCTGCTGCTCGAAGCCCCGTTCACCAGCATCGCCGATGTCGCCGCCATGCGCATGCGCTGGCTGCCGCGCATCGTTTCCTTGCGGTGGCTCGTGCGCGACCGCTATGACAATCTCGCCAAGATCGGCAACGTGCGCGCCCCTATCCTCATTTACGGCGGCGACGCTGACCAGATCGTCCCACGGCACAATTCTCACGGCTCCTCACGGCGATCCGGGCGCCCCGGCGCTTCGCTATCATCGCCGGCGCCTCGCACGTCGATGCATGGGAGCGCGGAGGTGATGCTCACGTGTTGCGCTTTCTCGACGATGTGTTGGGCTCGCAGTTCTGATCCTGGTGGAACGCGCTTTGCTATTGTGATTGCGATAGCGCGCGGCGGCCGCGTGCCGCGAGCGCGCAGGAGCGGGCTGCCGTGCTCATTTTTCTCGTCTGCCTGTCGTGCGTCTGCGTCATTGCCATCGTGTGGCTGACGGTGGTCTGGCGCAGGCTCAAGCAAACCTCCGCCATCGACCGAGGCAGCCGCCGCTGCGGCATCGAAGGCGCCTTCGTGCAGGCCGGCCCATACCGCATGTTCTATCGAGTCGCCCGCTGCCACGCGCGCGCGCCCGGCCGATTGCCCGTGGTGCTGGTCCACGGCCTCGTCGTCTCGAGCCGTTACATGGAACCCCTCGCGTATGCGCTCAAGCGCAACTTTGATGTGTTCGCTCCCGACCTGCCCGGCTTCGGCGAGAGTCCACTCGCGCGGGCGCGCGACGCGCGACGCGCTGAGCATCGCGCAGCTTGCCGAAGCGCTGCATCTTTGGCTGAACGCGTGCGGCATCGGACGAGCGATGTTCGTAGGCAACTCGTTCGGCTGTCAGGTCCTCGCCGATTTCGCAGTGCGCTATCCGCAGGCAGTGGATCGTCTCGTTCTGCAAGCGCCCACGCCGGACCCTGGCGCACGCTCGCTGCCGCGCCAGGCGTGGCGCGACTGGGTCAACGGACTGCGAGAGCGTCCCCACACGCCCGCGAAGGCCGGCCGGATCGACTACGC
Organism: Paraburkholderia lycopersici; assembly: GCF_900096975.1. Taxonomy (GTDB): domain Bacteria; phylum Pseudomonadota; class Gammaproteobacteria; order Burkholderiales; family Burkholderiaceae; genus Paraburkholderia; species Paraburkholderia lycopersici. Next base: position 26,595 of record NZ_FMYQ01000044.1, on the reverse strand, counting down.
CAAGGCGGGATTGTGGCGCGCGTTTGCCACCATGCGCATGCTGGCGCGCGAGCCCGTCGACGAGCGGCTCCCGCGCATCGCTGCGCCCGCACTCGTCGTCGTGGGCACGCGCGACCCCGTCGCTCCTCCCGGCTGGTGCGCAGAGGCCGCGCGCAAACTGCAGCACGGCAGGCTGATGCCGATCGAAGGCGGCACGCACACACTCAACTACGCCGCGCCAAACGCGTTCGCGTTCGCGATCACACCGTTCCTCAAGGCCGCTGCCGTCGGTGTATAGCAAGGGAGCGCTTCGATGAACAAGCCGCCGCCGGGCGTCGCCCGTTTCGATTCCGCCGCCGCCATGGCCCAGGCACTGGCGAGCATGTTGCACGGGAGACGTTTTTCGAGCCCGAGCCAGTCGCCCCTGCTCGACCGCTTCATGCCCGCGATCAATGCGCTGCCGAAACGTCAGCGCGAATGGACCTATATCGTGGGCGGCATGAGCGAAGGCATCGATCCTCGCCGCGCGAAGAGCCTCGACGTCGAACGCATTGCGCAGTGGCTAACGGACCTATATCCGCAAGTCCCCCGCCGCTGCGCATTTATCGGGTCGTCAAACGGAGCGATGATCCATCTCGCGGCTGCGCTGCGCGCGCCCTGGTTGCCGCAAACATTTCTATGCCCGGTACGCGCACCATTCAGCGATCCCGACGATGTGCAGCATGGCTTCGACACGAGCCGGCGTATCACGGACGCACTGCTCAACGCCGACGATCGCATTGCCGTTCACCAGATGCACGACCCCAACCAGGACCGCCTGATGCTGCACGGCATGCGCTATTTCCGGCTCAAGTTTCGACGCCTGCCGCTCGCGTTTCGCGAGTTCCTGCTCGGCAATCTCGAGGGCGGAGGGACCCTCTATGTGGTGAACTGCACACGCGATTGGGCAGTCACCCGCACGAGCGAGCGTTCGGTCTTCCAGTTCGGCGCCACTGGCGGCGCGACCGAAGACGAATATCTGCACGGCGGCGAGCGCGTGCGCGCGTTTCTCGCGCACTATGGCAGCGTGCGCACGCGCTGGGAGCCCCCTGCTCCCGACGCGCGCGCCCCTGAAGCCGAGTGGGGCTTCGACGCTGCCTTGCGCGACGATCTCGTCGAACTGGCCGGGCCAATGCAATGGCGGATCGTCGAGATCCGTTTTGAAGAACCCGAAGCGCTGAGCTTCGCGACCGCGGCTGTTTATCGGCACTGGTATCAGGAAAGCGTCATCGAGACGCGCCGCCTCCTCGTCGATTCTTTCATGCTGATGGATCCACTCACGACGCTCGAGATTCACGCCATACCGTTCTGGCTGCTGTTCGGCGTCGAGCCCTCGGCCAACGCCCTGCAGCGCTTCCTGGACAGCACGCCGGCATTCGAAGACATCGACATGACGTTGTTCTCCCACGGTACCGAAAGCATCGGGCTCGCGCCGATCCAGCGCTGGCGAGTGCTGCTGGCTCACGCTGCTCACGAGGGGCGCTTCACGGGCGTCGACAGCGAGCGTTATCCGCGCGATTTCGCCACATTCGAGCGATACGGACGGGAACTGGCGCAGTTGAAGCCCCGACTCGGACCTCCCTCGCCGCTCGAACCCGCGCACTTCGAAGCATTGCTCGCCGAATATGGCGCACCTTTTGGTGTGCAGTGTGAAGCGCCCGCACGCCCCATCAGCGCCGAAATGTGACACGGGGCGCAGGAAGAAATAGCACGCTACGACTCCCGCCGGATTATCGGGAAGCTACCTCGGACGGCGAGCGCGCACGTTGAGGCTTCTTCGCTGCAGACGATCGTGCGGGCCGCGAAGGAGGCCGTCCCATCGCGGGTTTCCGCGACGTCACCGCGTCACTTTTAGCGGTGTCTTTTGAACCGTTCGCGCGCGCTTCCTGACTGGATCGCGCGCGCAGGCCGCTTAGGCTCGGGCCACTCGACGCGCCGTTGCGCTTGCGGCTCGACACCTCGCGCGCCCGGCGTTTTGCGTCACCCTTCAGGAACATAATGAGCGCGGCTTCATCGGCCTTGAGTCCGCGGCGTCGCGCCGGTGGATCCTCTAGAACCAGCGTGCGCGCTTCGAACGCTTCGATCACGGCCGGGTGTATATAGCATTTGCGGCAAACCGCTGGAGTGTTGCGCAGTATTTGCGAGATCTGCTTGATCGTGCCGACGACGTGTCTGTGCGCCTGCGCCACCGTTTCCCATTCCAGCTTGCGCAGTGCCGCAAGTGCGAAGACGCTGCCTGCCCACGTGCGGTAGTCCTTCGCCGTGAAGTCGGCGCCCGTAACCTCATGCAGATAATCGTTGATGTCCGAGGAGTTGACAGAATGCCTCGAGCCGTCTGCGTCGAGATACTGGAAGAGTTCCTGGCCCGCCAGTTCCATGCAGAGTCTGACGATCCGCGCTACGCGTGCGTCGCTGACGGCAACGTCGTGCTCAATACCGCTCTTGCCGCGAAACCTGAAGCGCAGCCCATTGGACGAAACTTTCAGATGCCGCTTGCGCAGCGTCGTTAGCCCATATGAGCGGTTTTCCCTCGCGTATTCCTCGCCGCCTACGCGGATCAGCGTCGTGTCGAGCAGACGCACGATGGTGGCGAGCACTTTGTTCCGCGGCATGCCGTCAAGCGCAATATCCCGCGCCATCCGCGCACGCAGTCGAGGCAGCATGGCGCCGAACGCCTGCATGCGCTCGTATTTGGTCGCCTCGCGCGTTTCACGCCAGAGGGGGTGATAGCGGTACTGTTTGCGCCCACGTGCGTCGCGGCCCGTTGCCTGCAAATGACCACGCGCGTCCGGGCAGATCCACACATCGGTATAGGCGGGCGGTACCGCCAACGCGTTGATGCGGCGATTCTCGGCGTCGTCCTCGATGGGCTCGCCGTGTGGATCGAAGTAGACGAATGTTCCGCCAATGCGTTTTCTTGTATACCCGCGACACGTGTTGTCGACGTAGCGCAGCCCGGAAGGCACGGAACTCGTACTGGACGCGACGCGCGTTCCCGGCGCGCGATTCTGGTTTCGTGTGCTCTTCTGAGTTTTCGCCACGACTTGCCTCGATCCAGTGACCACGATGGTAGCCACCGCCGAGCAATAGCCGTGCCGCGGTCATCGCGATCGCAACTGTTTTCGCGCGGCATGCGGCATCAAGCCGGAATGGAGAGCGGCCGGCTTCACCACGGGTGTCTGCGTCCCCCGCGCGCCCGACACCGTGCGTCGGCCTCCGGGTGTGTCGGTCACGATCACGCATTGCTGCGCAGCATCAGCTTCATGTTTGCACTCCGTTTCGGGCCAACTCATTGCGCCTGCACCATCTATTGGCTCGCGCCGCCAGGCGTCGCCGCCTTTCTTTCGGCATTCTGAATATCATTCGGATAATTGGGATCGTTTCCCGCAGCCGGGTTATATCCGTTTTTTTCGAGCTTCTTCAGTTCCGCGTTTCTTTGCGCTCGCGCCTGCTTGCGTGCTTCCTTGCGTTGCGCCTTCGACGTGCTCCCATTCGCTGACGCGTCGGGCGGGCTCGTCTGCGCGGTGGCCATGCCGGGCGCTAATGCAATAGAAAGCACCGTCACTGCGATGATCAACATGGAATGTGGCTTTACCATTTCACTCTCCCTGAAACGGATGGAAGCCTCTGACGGGCTTCCGCGAGGGCGCAAGCATCGCACCCAGTCGCGCCAATTACGCTGCATGAACGCTTACGGATTTCCGGCGCCACCTGACGCGCCGTAGATTTGCCCTGTCACGTAGGAAGCCTGCGCAGAAGCGAGCTCGACAGAGGGCAAGCTCTGCAGGCTGGCCCGCCCTACGGGTACCTGTTCGCCGAACTTCTGCACGTTCTCGATGGTCTGCCCACCGCTCACCTGAAGTGCCGTCCAGAAAGTCCGGGCGCGACGCCATTCACCTGGATTCCCCGTTTGATCATCTGTTTCGCAAGCTCCTTTGTAAAGTTCGCGATCGCAGCTTTGGTCATGGCATTGACGAAAGGATTTCTGCCTCGCCTTCTCCGCATTCACCGTACCCAGGGCCCCGCTCGTACTCCCTTTCGGTTGGCGCCGCCGGACGACCTCGACTCATTTCCATGCAGCGGCGGTCTCAACTGCGAAATCGCGACAGGAGCGCGGCGGCCTCCCATAGAGCGCGGCGAGGCGCGCGACCTCCGCGCCGGATGCGATGGCACCGTCCTGCTGATATCGGTTCATCATGAGCCGCATGTCGTACGCCATCCACGCTGGCGCAGTCGTGCCGAGTCGCGTCTCAAACGCACCGAGCTCGTCGCCAGCGTAATGGATCGACCGCCCGAGCACCTCGCTCCAGATAGAGATCACCATATCCGCATTGATGACCTCGGGTCCGACGAGCTCATACGTTTCCCGCGCACGTGACTGTGCAGCGCGCTCGCGACGCAACAGTTCAAGCGCGGCAGCCTCGCCAATGTCGCGTGCGTCGACCATCGAGATTCCCTTGCGGCCGATCGGCATGCCATAGACCCGCTGCGAGAGGAGCGGCTCCTTCTGACCATTGTCGTTCTGAATGAAATATGCGGGGCGAAGGACCGTAGCGGGTAGATCGAGCTGTTCGATCATTCGCTCGGCAGAATACTTGCTGGCGAAAATGAGGGACGTCGACGTATTCGGCGCCCTTGAACACGGACAGGTAGACAATCCCCTTGACCGCAGCTTCGCGCGCCACATTCAGCGTTTGGAGCACTTGCGTAAGCTCGCCGGGGGAATTGGGGACGAGCAGGAACAAGGTGCTGACGCCCCTCATCGCTTTTCGCATCGACTCAACGTCAGACAAGGTCTCCCTTCACCGCACCGAGACCTTCCGGTACTTGCGCTCGCTCCGGCGACCGCGTAAGCGCACGCACTTCTGCTCCGTTGCCGTCAAGGTGTTGGAGTACCTGATTGCCAATCAGACCAGTGCTGCCCGTAACGAGGATAATCATGATGCTGCTCCCGATATGCGTCTGCGAGGCTCAAACAGCAGCAATCGATGTACCGCTTCCAGAAGCGGCAGGCACTCGCAAGATGTGTGCCCTTCCTCGCGCCAACGATAGACCGCCTAGACAATGGTCAACGCGCTGTCGCCCGCGAGCAGAAGTTGCGGCTGCTGCACAAACGACCATCCGCACGCAGTCCGGTCGAGCATCCAGATCACGTCAAACCGATCGTCGGGCCATGCGCAAGGCACACTGGGTGCAGCCGGCAAGTGCGCGACGAGCGACGGTAGTACCTTGTGCTCCCAGGCAATCAAGACCACACCGGTCTGCATAAGTACGTCGGCCATCAAGGCAGCGCCGTCGTCTTTGGCGTACGTCGTCTCGTACCTGACCTGAGCGCGCGCGCGCAACACGGCTACAAGCGGTGCGACAGTCTGCATAGAACGCTTGCTCCCGTTGCCCATGCCCGCGCCCGCGGCGTACACGGTAGAGGGCCGCAGCCCTTCGTGTTCGTCCTCGCGCGCTGAGAAGATCTGTATAAGCGCTCCCGCGCGCTGCCAGCCTCGCACGGCAAGGCTCGCTTCGTCGGTGCAGCCGTCGGCATTCACGCCGCTTCCGGACGCGGCGCACGGTTTCTCCGCATGCCGGATAAAAAGAATGCGATGCGGTCCCATCCTGGTCCTCCCCCGATACCGCGGGGCGCGCGCGGATCGTTTCACCTCTTCTGGAATACCGGGCGTTCTGCGTAACTGCGCCTTTGGCTGCGAGCGGAGCGCCGCACGCGATTTCAGGACGTATTCCGCGTCGTCCCCGGCGGGATGGGATTCTTTTCCTGCGTGGACGGCAAGTCGTTCTCAGACGCTTCGTGCTTGCTCTTCTCGCTCTCGTCGCGCTTCTCCTGTTGCGTGTGCGCAGGCGTTGCGGTGTTGCGGCGGGTGCCTTCAGGCGGTTGATCGGCGCGCGTAGTGGATTCGTCTCCCATTATCGACCTCCTGGTCTGCAGGGCGTGCGCCAGCGCCTTTGTGAGGCGCTGGCTTTCCTGTGATGCTATCAATCGAACGCATTCAGCGTGTGTGCGTATGACGCGTCGTCTCGAACAGGAACCAGACGCGCTCTTCGGTTTGGTCGATCCAGTTCTCGATCAGGCTCGCCGTGGCGACGTCGTTCTTCGCAAATTTCGTGCAGATCACGCATGTACGTCTGAAGCGATTCGTTGTCGCGTCGCAACTCCTCGAGCATTGACTCCGGGGCCACGAACGATGCGTCGTTGTCGGAGAGTCGCTTGAGGTGAGGCGATCTCGCCTATCGAGCGCAGCGTCGTGCCACCAAGCTTGCGCGCGCGTTCCGCTACGGGGTCGATCATCGCAAAGACCAGGGCAGCCTGATCGTCGAGAAGCAGATGATAGTCGCGAAAGTGCGGACCGCTGACGTGCCAATGGAAATTCTTCGTCTTCGCGAAGAGCGCGAAAACGTCCGCGAGCAGCTTCGTGCGCCCTGCCGAGACTTCCCTTCGGGCGTCTTCGCCCAAGTCGGTCGGTGTGGTCACATTCGTGGCGGCGGCTCCTTTGCGATTCGAGTCCGTATTTGCCATGGTGCTTATTCCTTTTAGATGCAAACGTTCGGCTGTCGTCTTGTCTGCGCACTCGCTGTGCCTGGCGGCCGCGCCGCACAAGTAGCGGCGGGCGGCAGCGGTGTCGGAGCACTCGCGGCGGGTTTCCCCGAGGTATCCGCCTTGCTTCCCAACGTATTTCCTGAACACAAGGAGCGACGCATGGGCACCACCACCCGGCCCAATGTGAAGGCCCGAAGCCGCCTCGGCAACTGGATGCCACAAAAAGAACAGGTCGCCGCGGACGTTCGTCTCCAGATCGCCGCCGCCGCGCGCGGCACGCCATTGGCGAACGTTGTGCTCGAACTCGCCGACCTCGTACGAGGTGATACGGTGCCGCGTATGAATCTCTCGCGTGCGATCGACGAAGCATTGCGCGCGGGCTTCCGACTCGGTTACGGGAATATCGACCAGCTTATGACGATCGTCGATTACCTCACGACTTACGCGCCGCCCTTAGATGCCTCCGTGCCGATCGCCACGCCGCTCAATCTTGTACTCGACCGGCCCATGTGCATGCCGTCAGGCTACGCCGTGTTTCGCGACCCGTTCTTCAATGCGCAATTGCGCAACGTACTCTCGTACTGGTGCAGTTTCGTGAGCGGCCCGCATTCGCGCACCTATCTCAACACGCAGCCGCCGCACGGCTGGTTCAGCCAGCGAGCGCAGGAAACGACGCATCTGGACGACTATCTATGCGAGCGCTCTCAGCCTTATTGGGGCTTCGCGTCCTGGAACGACTTCTTCACGCGACGCCTGCGCGAAGGCGCGCGACCCTACGTTCGAACCGCGCCCGCCCTACCGCGACGACGCTTCCGCCCTCAAGGTCAATTCGCGGCTCGCGCTCGCTGCTGTTTGACTGGCGCGGGCACGTAGCCCGGACGCAACCCAGCCCGGGGCCGTGACTTCCGTTGCCGCCGGCTCAATGGGAACGGTCAATGCGCTAGCAACGGGCGCGCAGCATTCGCGATGAGGCGAGACACCGCGTGCGTCAGGCCAACCGCGCGCAGCAGGGCTCGCGCGCTTCCCGAGGAGAGTCAAGTGAAAGCTGTCGTCTACGAAGGTCCGCGTAAAGTCACCGTCAAAGCAATGCCGGACGCGAAAATCGAGCGCCCTACCGACGTGCTCGTCAAGATCACCAGCACCAACATTTGCGGCTCCGACCTCCATATGTACGAGGGACGCACCAGCATGGAAACCGGCCGCATCCTCGGCCACGAAAATCTGGGTGTGGTGATCGAGGTGGGCTCCGCTGTCGTGCGCGTGAAGGTGGGCGACCGCGTCTGCATGCCATTCAATATCGGCTGCGGGTTCTGCAAGAACTGCGAGCGCGGGCTCACAGGCTTTTGCCTGACGGCCAATCCGGGCATGGCGGGCGCGGCGTACGGCTTCGCCAACATGGGTCCATACAGCGGCGGTCAGGCCGAACTGCTGCGCGTGCCGTTCGGCGACTTCAACTGCCTGCGCCTGCCGCCCGATGCCGAGGAAAAGGAAAACGACTACGTGCTCCTGTCCGACATCTTCCCTACCGGCTGGCACGCGACCGTGCTCGCGGGCGTGCAGCCCGGCGACAGTATCGCCATTTATGGTGCGGGACCCGTGGGCCTCATGGCGGCGCTCTCCGCGCAGATTCAGGGTGCGAGCAAAATCATGGTCGTCGATACTCACCGGGACCGTCTGCAACTGGCGGAAAAGCTCGGCGCGATTCCCATCGACGATAGCGACGGCAATTCCGCACAGCGCATCGTCGAAATGACCGGCGGCGAAGGGGCCGACCGCGGCTGCGAGTGCGTGGGGTATCAGTGCACCTGTCACGGCCGCGAAGTGCCGAACCTGACGATGAACAATCTCGTGAAGGCCGTGCGGCCAACGGGCGGCATCGGCGTGGTGGGCGTATTCGTGCCGGAGGATCCGGGTGCGCAGGACGAGTTGGCGAAGAAGGGCCAGTTGGCTTTCGACTTCGGCCAGTTGTGGATGAAGGGGCAGCACATCGCCACGGGTCAGGCCAACGTGAAGGCGTATAACCGCAAGCTGCGCGATCTCATCGCGGCAGGCAAGGCGCGGCCCTCACAGATCATTTCGCATACCTTACCGCTCGGGCAAGCGCCCGATGCTTACCAGCAATTCGACGCGCGCAACGAGGGTTGGACCAAGGTCGTGCTCAAGCCCGCCGGCTGAGCGGAGCCTCGCAGGGCGTGCGGCATATGTCTTGCGCTTCGCGCGGTACGCAGAAAACATGCAACGTCATTTCGAAGAGGTAAGGACCATGAACGAACATCGCCCCGCCCCGCCCATGCCCGATCAGCAGCAGGACCGCACGCCTGGGCGCACCGCACCTATGGACCCGCAACCCGATCACGGCGAAAAGAGTTATCGCGGGTCGGGACGGCTTGCCGGCAAGGTCGCCCTCGTCACGGGCGGCGACAGCGGCATTGGCCGCGCGGTATGCATCGCGTTTGCGCGCGAGGGTGCTGACGTGGCCATCGCGTTCTACGACGAGCACGACGATGCGAAGGAAACGGCGCGCTGGGTGGAAGACGCCGGACGCCGCGCGCTCCTTCTGCCCGGCGACATCCGCGACCGTGCGTGGTGCCGCGAGCTCGTGAGCACGACCGCGCGCGAGCTGGGCAAGCTCGACATACTCGTGAACAACGCCGCGTACCAGATGACGCATGAGTCGATCGAATCGATCAGCGACGAGGAATGGGATCGCACCTTCGATACCAATATCGGCGCCATGTTCCGCATTTCACGCGAGGCGGTCGCGCTCATGCAGCCGGGCGCTGCCATCATCAATACCGCGTCAATCAACGCGGACAAGCCCAAGCCCACACTGCTTGCCTATGCCGCCACGAAGGGCGCGATCCAGAACCTCACCGGCGGTCTCGCCCAACTCGTGGCCGGGCGCGGCATCCGTGTGAATTGCGTCGCGCCGGGCCCGATCTGGACACCGCTCATTCCGTCGACCATGCCGGCCGAAGACGTGCGCGACTTCGGCAAGGCGACGCCAATGGGGCGGCCAGGGCAACCTGCGGAGCTAGCCGGTGCGTATGTGCTGCTCGCGTCGCACGAGGGCAGCTACATCTCTGGCGCCACTGTTGCGGTGACGGGCGGCACGCCCCTCATCTAGACGGCGGGCCAGAGTCAGTGGCTGGCGCCGGCGCCTTCGTTACCGCCTTGCGTTGCCGCGACGATCGCGGCCAGCAGCGCCGGCACCGCAACTGGCTTGGTGAGCCGCGCGGCGAACAGGCTGCGTTCTTCGCCGGGGGAATCGGCACGCGCAACCTGGCCCGTCATGGCGATGGCAGGAAGCACTTTGCCTGCATAGTCGCCGCGCGCTTCCATGTCTCGTAGCGCTGCGACGATTTGCGTTCCGTCTTCGCCGTCTAGCTGCAAGTCGCACAGCAGTACATCTGGCCACCTGGCGCGCGGCGTCTCGCGCAACCCGGCGAGCCATCGCGCGCCGCTACTTTCGAGCTGCACGATCGCCCCATGCAATGTGAGCGCAGCTTCCAGCGCGTCGCGCGTTTGCTCTTCGTCGTCGAGCACGGCTATGCGCAGTCCGGCGAGTTCGCCTCCGCGCTCCGGGGTGCGCTCGGGCAGCAGCGCATGCAGCGGCAGCGCCACGGCGTAGTGCACGCGGCGGCCTTCGGGATCTAGCGTGAGACTCGCGCCCGCCTTGCGCAGCAGCGCTTCGATACGCGCGAGGGCGCTGTCGTCGAGCGGTACGGGCCGCGCGCCGCCCGCCACGCCGAGCAAGACCGTATTGGCGCTGCGCCGCGCGGCCAGTTGCACGCCGCGCGTTTCTCGCGTGGCCCCTGCCGAGGTAACAGAAGCCGCGATCAACGCCGCATTCTGCACTTCGTTCTCCACGAGCAGCGTGAGCGCCACCAGTAACGCGTCGCCGTTCGCGACAGTGGCATAGAGCCCGTCGTCGGGTTGCGTGACGAGCCGCGCCGCCGCTCCGCCCAGCGAATCACGAACACGCTCGGCCACCCGTCCAAGCAGGTTCGCCACGTTCACGGGCGTCGTCACGAGCCGCCGCTCAGCGTGCTCGAGATCGTCCTGCTGCCATTGCATCGCCCACATCTTCGCATACACGCCCTCGCGGGCGAGCAGCGCGTCGTGCCGCCCCTGCTCGACAATTCGGCCGTGCTCCATCACGAGTATCAAATCTGCATCGACAATCGTTGAAAGACGGTGCGCGATCACGATCGTCGTGCGCCCGTGTGCGAGGCGCTGCAATTCGTTCTGGATCGCCCGCTCCGAGCGCGTGTCGAGCGCCGAGGTCGCTTCGTCGAACACCATGATGCGCGGGTTTTTGAGGATCGCGCGAGCGATTGCGATGCGCTGCCGTTCTCCCCCCGACAGGCGTACGCCGCGCTCGCCCACACGCGTTTCATAGTGGTCGGGCAGGCGCTCGATCAAGTCGTCGAGCTGGGCCGCGCGCGCCGCGCGCACCACATCGGCCCGGGTGGCATCGGGCTGGCCGTAGGCGATGTTGTACGCTATTGTCTCATTGAACAGCACCGTGTCCTGCGGCACGATGCCGATCGCTTCGCGCAGGCTCGATTGCGTGCTGTGCGCAATGTCGTGGCCGTCGATGGCGATGGTCCCGCGCTGCGGCTGGTAGAAGCGGAACAGCAGACGGATCAGCGTGGATTTACCCGAGCCGCTGCCACCCACCACGGCAACGGTGCGCCCTGGCTCGGCCAGGAATCCCACATCGTGCAGCAGGGGGCGCCCCGCGTCGTAGCCAAAATCGACGTGCCGGAACGCCACCTCGCCTTCTCGCACGACCAGCGCGCGCGCTCCAGGCATGTCCTCATCTTCGCCCGGCGTGCCGCGCACACAGAGGATGGCGAAGAGCCTCTCGACATCGACGAAGGCATCGTTGGCCTCGCGAAACACGAAGCCGAGTGTATTGAGCGGCGCGCACACCTGAATGATGTATGCGTTGATGAGGATAAGATCGCCCACCGTCATCGAGCGAGTCAGCACGTTCTGCACGGCGATCACCATCACTGCCGCAATACCTGTCGCCACCACGCCACTCTGGCCCACGTGCAGCACGGTCAGCGCGCGCTGGTTCGCCGTGCGCGCGAGGACCCAGTCGTCGAGCACGCTGCGCAGCCGTGCGACTTCGTGCTGCTCCGTCGAAAAGTACTTGACCGTGTCGTGATTGAGGAGGCTGTCGACGAGCCGACCGTCCGCCTGCGCCTCCAGCGCGTTCACCGCGCGCTGGAACGCGAACCGGCGGCGCGTGTAAATCGCGGTCCAGGTCCCATAGCACGCAAAGGTCCCGGCGATGGCGAGCACGAAGGCGCTGTCGTAGTGCGACGCGACGATCGCCACAACCACTGCGATTTCGAACACCGTGGGCAGCACAGAAAACAGCGCGGTGCCAAGCAGGAAGCCCAGCCCGTCCGCGCCCTTTTGGACGTCGCGCACGATCGCACCCGTTTCGCGTTGCGCATGAAAGCGCGCGCCCAGACGGTGTAGCTGAGCGAACGTACGTTCGCGCAGCGTGGCCACCGCGCGCTGCACGACGATGCTGAACGCCACATCGCGTGCCTCGCCGAGCGCGTCCGACAGGAAGCGCAGCAGCGCATAGACGATGGCGAGCAGCGCCGGCAGCATCGCCAGCGAGTGAATGCGGCCGAGATCGTCGATCAGATGCTTGAGTGCGATCGGCACCGAGACGGCGCCTAGACGCGCCAGGATCATCAGCGACGCCGCCGCTGCGGTGGCACTGCGATGCCGCCACAGCGCCTCGCCGAGCGTGTGCAGGATGCGCGAGCGCACGGCACGCCGACTGGGCGTTGCTCCATTCATCGCGCTGATGCCCCAGAAGTGATAGTGGAGCGGACCGTTGCGCAATCGACGCTCCCGCGACGGCCAGCCAGCTGGCATTGCCCGAGCGTGTCGAAACGTCTTGCGGCCCGATGTAAAAACGCGTCGCCTTTTGACACATGTGTACCGGTTTTCGTCACGCGATGACGGCCTCGTTGCGGACGGTCCGCAGATACCCGCTTCGAGCGGTACCCGCATGACTCGCGCGCCGCGCCTCCCATCCTTGCGCACTCCCAACCAACGGCACAGCAAATGCGCTTGCGCCGTTGCACCGGGTGCAACATTCGGGGAGCTGTTCCGTGCCCCCTTTTGCATGCGGCACATTGCTCGCCACCCACTTCTCGCGAGGACACGTCATGAAAATCGCACTCGTCAGTGAACACGCATCGCCGCTCGCCGTGGCGGGCGGCGTCGATACCGGCGGACAGAACATCTACGTCGCGCATGTCGCGCGTCAACTCCAGCGCGCCGGACATCAGGTCGACGTCTTCACGCGGCGCGACCGCGCCTTGCTGCCGCCCCTTCTGGAGATGGACGGCGTACGCGTGATTCACGTCCCCGCCGGGCCGCCCATGCAGCTGCCCAAGGAACTGCTGCTGCCCCACATGCCCCGGTTCGCCGAGTTTCTCGTGGACTTTTGCCGCGCCGAAAGGCGTCCCTACGACGTCATTCACGCCAACTTCTTCATGTCGGGCCTGGCGGCGCTCGCGGTCAAGGACGCGCTTCATGTGCCGCTCGTCATGACGTTCCATGCGCTCGGACGCGTGCGGCGCCTGCACCAGGGTGCGAACGACGGTTTTCCCGATGAGCGCTTTGCGATCGAAGATGAGCTCGTGCGGCGCGCGGACTGTATCGTCGCCGAGTGTCCGGCCGACGAAGCCGACCTCGTCGAGCATTATCGCGCCGACCCCGCGCGGATTGCCGTCATCGCCTGCGGTTTCGATCCCGACGAGTTTTCGCCCGTGGACCAGCGGCAGGCGCGCCGCCGTCTGGGCTGGGCCACCAGCGAATTCTGCGTGTTGCAACTCGGCCGCCTCGTGGAGCGCAAGGGTATCGACAACGTCGTGCGCGGTGTGGCCGCGCTCGAGGCGCGCCACGGCGTGAAAGCCCGGCTCTATGTCGTTGGCGGCGACGCGGACACGCCAAACGAAATCGCCACACCCGAGATCGCCCGACTGCGCGGAATTGCGCACCGCTGCGGGATCGAGCCACGCGTGACCTTCGTGGGCCGCCGTGAGCGTTCGCAGTTGCGCGACTTCTATAGCGCCGCCGACGTGTTCGTGACCACGCCGTGGTACGAGCCATTCGGCATCACGCCCGTGGAGGCAATGGCATGCGCCACGCCTGTCATCGGCGCGGATGTGGGTGGCATTCGCCATTCGGTACGTCACGGCGAAACGGGATGGCTCGTGCCGCCGCGCGATCCCCAGGCGCTCGCCGAGCGCCTGCTTGCCATTCATGACGACCCCGCGCACGCCCGCGCGATGGGCGAAGCGGGACGCAAGCGCGCCCAGGCGTACTTTACGTGGCGGCAGATCGGTCTCGAACTCGAAGACGTGTATGCGCAGCTTGCCGGAGTGCGCCTCGACACGCGCGAGCACGCGAGGGAAACCACCCAGGGCCGCGTGCTGCGCGCCGTGGGCTGAGGAGCGAACCATATGCTGAAACGAACCACAGGGCCCCGCGGATTGCTCGCTACCCGCCCAGCGGTGTTCCTGGACAAGGATGGCACACTGCTCGAAGACGTGCCGCACAACGTCGATCCCTCACGCATGCGTTTCGCCCCAGGCGCCGCGCGGGCGCTCGCGCTGCTCGCGCGAACGCAACTACCGCTATTCGTGGTGAGCAACCAGCGCGGCGTTGCGCTCGGGCGCTTCGCGCACGCGGCGCTCGGCGGCGTGGAGGCGCAGTTGCGCCGCATGTTCGTCGGCTGCGGCGCCACGCTGCATGCTGCGTACTGGTGTCCGCACGACCCGCTCGGCCATGTAGCGCCCTACGCGTGCAACTGCACCTGTCGCAAGCCTGCGCCCGGCATGCTGCTGCGCGCGAGCCGCGAGCATGGCATCGACCTCGCGCGCAGCTGGATGGTCGGCGACATCCTCGACGACGTGGAAGCGGGCAATCGCGCGGGTTGCCGCGCGATCCTCGCCGATTGCGGCAATGAGACCTTGTGGCAAAGCGCGCCAGCGCGCCTGCCCTACGCGATCGTTGCAGATCTGCACGAGGCGGCACAGCTGATCATCGAGCGTTACGAGCACGAACGGCGCGTACGGGTGCCAACGCACCACGGCGCACAGGAGGCGGCGCTGCGATGAACGGAACCGCCTTTGCCATCACGCCGCGCGATGCGCACTCGCGCTCGCCACGCCGGCAGCCTGCATGCAGGCCCTGGGGGACCGAGGTCAGACGCATTCTCTGCGTACGCCTCGATCAACTAGGCGACGTGCTGATGACCACGCCCGCAATGCACGCGCTGCGCGAAAGCGCGCCGCGCCGTCATATCACCCTGCTGACTTCGGCCGCAGGCGCGGCCATGGCGCCCTATCTGCCCGACGTGGACGACGTCATCGAATACGACGCGCCATGGGCCAACGGCGCTCACGCATCAGCCAAAGGACACGCCGACGGCGCGGGCAACGAAGACGCCGTGCTCGCGCGCGTGCGCGCCGGGCGCTTCGACGCCGCGGCGATCTTCACGGTCTACAGCCAGAATCCGCTGCCGGCCGCAACGCTGTGCTTCTTCGCGGGGATCGAGCGGCGTCTCGCGCATTGCCGCGAGAATCCTTACGCATTGCTGACTAACTGGCTGCCGGAGCGCGAGCCGCAGACGGACGTGCGCCACGAAGTCGAGCGGCAGCTCGCGCTCGTGCGCAGCGTGGGCGCCGATCTCGCCGACCCGGCCGATTCACGCATGCGCATGAGCGTGGACCCCGCCGCGCGCATCACGCTCGCGCAGAAGCTGCGCATGTATGGCGTCGATCCTGCCGAGCCTTGCATCGTCGTGCATGCGGGCGCGAGCGCGCCTTCCCGGCGGTATCCCCCGGCGCTCTTCGCCGAAGCGCTCGATCTGCTCGCGCCCACAGTGCGTTGCCCGTTGCTGCTCACCGGAAGCCTCGGGGAAAGCGCGTTGACGCGCGACGTGATGCGTTTCTCGCGCTCTCCGGGCAGCACGCGCCTGGTCGATCTCGCGGGGGCGCTCACGCTCGGCGAATTGATCGCATTGCTCGACCAGGCTTCACTGCTCATCGCCAACAACAGCGGGCCGGCGCATCTGGCCGCCGCGCTCGGCAAACCCGTGGTCGATCTCTACGCGCTCACGAATCCGCAGCACTCGCCGTGGATGACGCCGCACCGCCTGCTCTATCGGGACGTGGCGTGCCGATGGTGCTATCGCGGCGAGTGCCCCGAAGGCCACCACGCCTGCCTGCGCGGCGTGCCCCCGGGCGACGTCGCGCGAGCGGCGCGCGAACTGCTCGAGGAAGCCGGCGCGCATGCGCCGCAGCCCGCCTGACCCTGCAACCCACCGCCCGCAACGGGAGACCGTTCATGTACACACTCGGAATCAATGCCGTTTATCACGACAGCGCCGCGGCGCTGGTCCATGACGGCGTGGTGATCGCCGCCGCCGAAGACGAGCGCTTCACGCACGTCAAGCACGCCAAGCGTCCCGTGCCGTTCTCGACATGGCAACTGCCCTTCGACGCCATCGACGCCTGCCTCAGGGAAGCCGGCATCACGCTAGCCGACGTCGACCACGTTGCCTACTCCTACGACCCGGCTCTCTTTCCGGATATGCCGACCCGGCCCGGCGCGACCATCGCGTTGCCACTCGACCCCTCGCGCGCGCGCATCGAAGCCAACGCGTCGCCATGGGACCCGCTCTTTCTCAGCTATATCGTGAATGCGAAGGCGCAGTTGCTGGACGGCGCGCCGCATCATCTGCGCAAGCGCTTTGCGGGCGTGGACCGCGAAAACGGCTTCGTCTGGCATAACGTCGAGCACCACCTCGCTCACGAAGCGAGCGCGTTTCTCGCAAGCCCCTTCGACGCATGCGCCGTTCTGACCATGGACGGTCGCGGCGAAGGCGTCACCACGAGCCTTGGCGAATTTCGCGACGGCAAGTACAAGCGCATCACCCAGGTGGAGTTGCCGCATTCGCTCGGGCTGCTCTACGAAGCCGTGACAGGCTGGCTCGGCTTCCTGCATTCTTCCGACGAGTACAAGGTCATGGCCCTCGCCTCGTTTGGCGAACCGGCCTATGCCGACCAGTTCCGCGAAATCGTACAGTACAACGGCAATGGCCATTACACCGTCGCCGACCCGCACCTCGTGGACCGCTTCGGCGTACCGCGCGAACGCGGCGGCCCCCTGGAGCAGCGGCATTTCGATATCGCCGCCTCGCTGCAGTGCGTGCTGGAAGAAACGGTGCTGGAGATGGCGCGCTGGCTCCATACGCGCACGGGACTGCCGAAGCTGTGCATGGCGGGCGGCGTAGCGCTGAACTGCGTGATGAACTCGTATGTGCGGGATAACGGCCCGTTCGACGACATCTGGGTGCAGCCCGCCGCGGGCGACGCAGGCACCGCGCTCGGCGCTGCGCTCTGGACCGACTACCGCTTGCGCAGCGAAGCGGCGCAAGCCGCAGGCGAACGCGCGGAACGCCGCTGGCAGATGGACCACGCCTACCTCGGGCCGGCGTTCGACGACGAGACCATCGAGCAGTTCCTGCGCTGGTCGAAAACCTCCTACCGGAGGCTTGACAATATCGCCGAGGAAGCCGCGCAACTGCTCGCCGACGGACATGTGATTGGCTGGTATCAGGGCCGCACGGAGTTCGGCCCCCGTGCGCTCGGCGCCCGTTCGATACTCGCTTCGCCCGTCGATCCCGGCATGCAGGCGAAGCTCAACGAGATCAAGGACCGCGAGGACTTTCGGCCGGTCGCGCCGGTCGTGCTGGAAGAGCGCGCCGCGCAATGGTTCGTGGGCGCGAGGCGCGCGCCGTTCATGCTGTTCATCTTCGACGTGCAGCCCGGGAAGGCCGAACGCATTCCCGCCGTGCGCCACGTGGACGGCACCGCGCGCATCCAGACCGTAAACCGCGACCAGCATCCGCTCTACTACGACCTGATCGCGGCGTTCGAACGGCGCACCGGCGTGCCGGTGCTCGTCAACACGTCGTTCAATACCCGCGGCGAGCCGATGGTCAACTCGCCGCGCGACGCGCTCGAATCGTTCTGGACCTCGCCGCTCGATGCGCTCGTGATCGGCCCCTTCCTCGTGCGCAAGAGCGAGGCACGCGCATGAGACCCGCCGACGTCGAGTTGCGCGAGCCGCGGCCCATCGGCGCGGAGGAACCCCGGTTCGATGGCTATGCGGGCGCATTGCTCGAACACCTGCGCATTGCCGTGGTCGTGCCGACGTACCATCGCGCGACGCTGCTCGGACAGTGCCTCACCGCGCTGTGCGCGCAGGATCTCTCGCCTGACGACTATGAAATCGTCGTGTGCGACGACGGACCGGACGACGAGACGCGCGCGACGGTGGAACGCATGGCGGCGATGCAAGCCGCCCGCGGGCTGGCGATCCGTTACGTGCCGGTGCGCGCCACCCAAGGGCCGGCTGCGGCGCGCAATGCGGGCTGGCGCGCGGCGCGCGCGCCGCTCATCGCGTTCACCGACGACGACACGATTGCCGACCCCGGCTGGCTGCGCGCGGGGCTTGCCGCGCTCGCGCACGCGCAAGCCGCCGCGGGCCGCATCGTCGTACCGCTGGGCGTGGCACCGAGCGATTATGAGCGCGACGCAAGCGGCCTTGCGCACGCCGAATTCGCTACGGCCAATGCGTTCGTGCAGCGCGCGACGCTCTCGCAGATCGGCGGCTTCGACGAGCGCTTCACAGCGGCGTGGCGCGAGGATTCGGACCTGCAGTTCGCATTGCTGCAGGCGGGCGCGAGTGTAGTACGCGCCGACGATGCCGTGGTCGTGCACCCTGTGCGTCCCGCGCGCTGGGGTGTGAGTCTCGCGCAGCAGCGCAAGAGCCGCTTCGAGGCGCTGTTGTTCCGCAAGCATCCGGCGCTGTATCGCGAGCGCATCGGGGCGGGGCCGCCGCTCCTTTACTACGCGGTGCTGATCAGCGTACTCGTGCTGCTAGCTTCTCTCGCCTGGGGTCAGCCGAGGGTCGCCCTGGCTGCGTTCGCCGCATGGATCGCCTGCACCGCTGCGTTCTGCGTACGCCGCTTGCGCGGTACGCGTCGCGACGCGCTCCATGTAGCCGAAATGATCTGGACGTCGCTGTGGATTCCGTTTCTTTCGATTTTCTGGCGGCTCCAGGGAGCCGCCAGTTACCGCGTGTGGTTCCTCTAACGGATGTGCCCATGCCGACTCTGCTCGACGCCCTCGCCCCCCGCCGCATCGTGATCTTCCGCGCGCTGCAGCTCGGCGACATGCTCTGCAGCGTGCCCGCGTTGCGCGCGTTGCGTGCAGCCTGCCCCCGCGCGCACATCGCCCTCGTCGGTCTGCCGTGGTCAGCCGATTTTGTGGCGCGCTACCCCACGCTGGTCGATGAGCACATTGTCTTTCCCGGCGCGCGCGGCTTTCCCGAACAGGCCGAGGACGAGCGCGGCCTGCCTGCGTTTCTCGACGCGATGCGCATGCGCCGCTTCGATCTCGCGATCCAGCTTCATGGCAGCGGAGGCGTGGCAAACGTGCTGGTTGATGAGTTCGGCGCGCGCGCGCTCGGAGGCTTTAGCCAGCCCGGCGAAGCGCCGCCGCCCGGCTGTTACCTGCCGTGGCCCGACGCGCTGCCCGAGCCGCAGCGCTACCTCGCGCTGATGCACGCGCTGGGCGCGCGAGGCCATGCGCTGCGCGACGACACCCTCTGGTTTCCGCTCTACGACGCGGACTACGCTGCGTGCGACGACCTCGTCGAGCGCTTTGGACTCGACCCCGGGCGGCTCGTGCTCGTGCATCCGGGTGCGCAGCTGCCCTCGCGGCGCTGGCCGGCCCAGCGCTTCGCCGCCGTTGCCGACGCACTCGCCTTTGACGGCTGGCAGATCGCCGTGACCGGCACCGCAGGCGAACGGGAGTTGACCGCGAGCGTACTGGGCGGCATGACGCAGACCGCTCATCACCTTGCGGGCGAAACCACGCTCGGTGCGCTCGCGGCGCTCGTGCGCAAGGCCCGGCTCGTGCTCTGCAACGACACGGGCATCTCGCATGTGGCGGCCGCTATGCGCACGCCGAGCGTGGTCGTCGCCTCTGGCAGCGATACGCGGCGCTGGGCGCCGCTCGACCGCGCCCGGCACCGCGTGCTCGCCGACTGGCCCGCTTGCCGCCCTTGCTCGTTCCATGCCTGCCCGTACGGCCACCCTTGCGCGCTCAACGTGAGCGCGGAGCAGGTCGCGGCCGTTGCGCAAGCTCACTTGCTCGACACCCAGGGCATGGCCGGCTTCACGGCCCGGGGCTACGGTGCCGCCATGCCGACGAGGAGGACCCCGCCATGCTGATGCGAAACACGCGGCCCTTGCGTGTGCTTTCCTGGCACGTGCACGGCAACTATCTTTACTACCTCACGCAGGCGCCGCACGACTTCCATGTCGTGACCAAACCGGGGCGGCCGGCGGGCTATGCGGGCCGCGCGGGTGTGCTTCCCTGGGGCGCGAACGTCCATGAGGTCGCTGCCGAAGACGTTGCGTCGCATGAGTTCGACGTAGTCGTGTACCAGCAGCGCAGCCATTGGGAGCATGACCGGTTCGAGCTGCTGAGCGACGCGCAGCGCCGCTTGCCGCGCGTGTATATCGAGCACGACCCGCCGCAGGAGGCGCCGTTTGCGCAGCGGCACTGGGTAGACGACGGCGGCGCGTTGCTCGTGCACGTGACGCCCTTCAACGCGCTGATGTGGGACAGCGGCGCGACGCCTACCCGTGTGATTGAGCATGGGGTGCTCGTGCCTGAAGGCGCGCGCTACACGGGCGCAACGTCGCGCGGCATCGTCGTCGTCAATCATCTGCGCGAGCGCGGACGGCGACTCGGTGCGGATGTGTTCGAGCAGGTTCGTCACAGGGTGCCGCTCGATCTCGTGGGCATGGACGCGCAAAGCCTCGGCGGCATCGGCGAGATTTCGAATATCGAGCTCGCGCAGTTCGTGTCACGCTACCGCTTCTTCTTCAATCCGATCCGCTGGACCAGCCTCGGTCTGGCCATTGTCGAGGCAATGATGGTCGGACTGCCCATTGTCGGGCTCGCCACGACGGAACTCGCAAGCGTGATACGCGATGGCGAGAACGGCTTCGTCGATACACGCATCGACCGGCTGGTCGACTGCATGCGCGCGCTCATCCGTGATCCCGCACTCGCACGGTGCCTCGGCGAACGCGCGCGGCGCGACGCGCTCGAACGCTTTTCCATCGATCGCTTCGCGCACGACTGGGATCTCGCGTTGCGGGAAGTGACCGCGTGAACGTGTGGCTTGCAGCACTTTTCAAAGGACGACAAACGTGAAAGAACTGAACCGCAAACGCATTCTCGTCACCGGCGGCGCGGGCTTTCTCGGCTCGCATTTGTGCGAGCGGCTCGTGGCGCTTGGCCACGACGTGCTGTGCGTGGATAACTTCTATACCGGCTCCAAGCGCAACGTGGCGCATCTGCTCGACAACGCCAACTTTGAACTGATGCGCCACGACGTCACCTTTCCGCTGTACGTGGAAGTGGACGAGATCTACAACCTCGCCTGCCCCGCCTCGCCGGTGCACTATCAGCACGATCCGGTGCAAACGACCAAAACGAGCGTGCACGGCGCGATCAACATGCTCGGGCTCGCCAAGCGCGTGCGGGCGAAACTGCTGCAGGCTTCCACCAGCGAAGTCTACGGCGACGCGCGCCGCCATCCGCAAACAGAGGACTACTGGGGCCACGTGAATCCCATTGGCCCGCGCTCGTGCTACGACGAAGGCAAGCGCTGCGCCGAAACGCTGTGCATGGACTACATGCGCCAGCATGGCCTCGATATTCGCATTGCGCGGATCTTCAATACTTACGGGCCGCGCATGCATCCCCGCGACGGCCGTGTCATCTCGAACTTCGTCATGCAGGCGCTGGCCGGCGAACCGCTCACCGTCTATGGCGACGGATCGCAAACGCGATGTTTCTGCTACGTGGATGATCTGATCGACGCCCTCGTGCTGCTGATGAGCCGCGCAACGCCTCCCGACGGCCCCGTCAATATCGGCAATCCGCAGGAAATCTCGATGCTCGACACGGCCCGCCGCGTCATCGCCGCCGCGCGATCGATCTCGGAGATCGCATTCGCACCGCTGCCCGTGGACGATCCGTGCCGCCGTTGCCCTTCCATTGAACGCGCGCGCGTGCTGCTCGGCTGGTCGCCGCACACGTCGTTCGATGCCGGCTTGAACGCGACCATTGCGTACTTCCAGCGCGAGATCGCAAGCGCTGATCCAGGAGGCTTGCTTGTGAGCACCGCCGCAGCAGCGGCGACGACAAACCGAGCGGAGACGCAGGTATGCAAGGTCTCTTCTTCCTGAACCGCCGCATCAGCGTGGTCGTGCTCACGCACAACCGGCGCGCCGAAGTCATGCGCACGGTCGCCTCGCTGTTGCGTCTGCCGGAGCGGCCCGAAGTCATCGTGGTGGATAATGGCTCGACTGACGGCACGCCAAACCTGCTCGCCCAGACGTTTCCGGGTTTGCGCGTGCTGCGCTGCGAAGCCAATCTGGGTGCCGCTGCGCGTAATGCAGGCGCCTCACGTGTGACCACCGACTACGTGGCGTTCAGTGACGACGACACCGACTGGCAGCCGGGGTCGCTTGCGCGCGCTGTCGAATTGCTGGACCGTCATGCAAGCATTGGCGTGCTCTCCGCGTCCGTACGCGTAGGCAAGGACTACAAACTCGATCCCACCTGCGCGCTGATGGCCGCGAGCCCATTGGCGCATGCAGCTCATCCTCTGCCGAATCTGGTCGGCTTCATGGCAGGCGCATGCGTGTTCCGCACCACGCTCTTTAACGCGTTGGGCGGCTATGAACCGCGTCTTTTCATCGGCGGCGAGGAAGCATTACTTTCGCTTGATGTCTTGCAGGACGGCTACGATATCGCTTATGCGAGCGAGCTCGCAGTGCACCATCGGCCTTCGCTCGCGCGTGACAGCGCGCTGCGCCGCCGAATGCTCGCGCGCAATGCGGCGCTCGTCGCGTGGCTGCGTCTGCCACGTGGCGAAGCGCTGACGGCGACGTGGCGGGCTCTCGGCGGCGCGTGCCGTGCGGGTCGGCCAGGCGAGGATCTTTGGGAGCTTTGGCGGGGGATTGACTGGGCCATGCGCCGCCGACGGCCCGTTGCTGCTCACGTGCTGCGCATGCGCGCGGACGTGCGAGAGGCAGAAAGAAACCGAGGCGATTGCGCGCCGCGTGGGGCGTTCGAACAAGCGGACACGTCCGCTTCAGATTGGTAGTGGCGGCGCTGGCCTATGTGGGCAATGCATGCCGTTCCACCTGCCAGTAACGCTCGGGCCGCTCCACATCCGGCGGAAACGGCCCGAATGCACGCATCTGGCTCGGATATGCCCCCACTGCGCGTCGCTTGATCGCCGCGAGCCGCCGAGCCGGATACCGGCCGAATGCCTGCGCTCGGATTGGGCTCACCCGCAGGCGATCTGCTTCGAGGCGCTGGAAACCCTCATCGAGCACACCGGGCATTGCGCGGTAAATAGCGTCCTCATAGGCGATATATCGTGCAAGACACTCCCTTTGCAGCAGCAAACGGCACGCGGCGCCAACGAGTTGATGATCGGAATGCCACAGGCCGAATGGGCATACGGGCAAATAGGCGCCAAAACGCGCGAACTGGTCGGCCAAGGTGCGCAACGTCTTTGACGTCCGGCGTCGCGCCATACTGGCCATCCAGAAAATCCAGCCACAACGGCGTGGCGCCACACATCGCTAGCGCTCGCTCGTCCTCCCGCTTGCGCGCGCGCACGGCTTCCTGCGCATCGGCAAAGCCGCTGGCTTCATCCCGTTGCGTATGCATCGGCGCCGGGGGCTCGCCCGCGAACACCGTGCAAACGATCGAACCAGGGCACCTTGCGATGAGACCTGCGCAGCCGAGCACTGCGTCGTCCAGATGTGGCGAAACCACGATCAGCCGCGGCGCGCCGTCGCTCACGTCGTGAGGCAAAACAAGCGACATCGTCTCTCCTTTTGGAGTCCAGACGCACAATGGCATGCACGCGAGATGGCGCGGCGGGTCCCAATCGTACAGCTTGAAGCGCTCGCCCGTAGCTTGTACAACTGCACATTCCTGTGCAATGCTGACCAGATTCATTTCGCACGTGGCGGCTCGATACCTTCGTCGGCGCGATGCAGCTTGCCCGCGCGGAGCGCGACCACCGCTTTCCCCACCGCACGCGCCACGTTGGCCACCTCCTGCTGGAAGCGCACGTCGGCGTCGAGCGTGTCATGCGAGCTCGCGTAGGGTTCGTAGTAGCCCACCATGCGGTCGATGCGCGCCGACGCACCGGCGTCCACCCATCCCATCCAGTCGAGCCAGTCGGAAAGCGCGCGGCGCGTGTCCTCGATGCCTGCCACATCGCCATGCACGATCGCGCCGTACGCTCGTCCCGCAAGATGCTTGGGATAATGCCAGCCCGCCAGTTCAAGCGCTTTCGCTTCGTCCGGATGCTTCCCGTGAGTCGAGGAAGGGTCGGGATTGCCGCCGTCCGCGCATACGAGCCGGTCTATCATCAGCTTGAGCGGGCTACTCACCTGATACCAGTACACCGGCGTCACGAAAATCGCACCGTGGCAGGCCGCAAAGCGCTCATAGATCTCCGCCATCCAGTCGTTGACCTGACCGAGCGAATGGTTCGGATAGCAGCTGCACGGCCAGTGGCATAGCGGCATTGCCGTGGAAACACAGGCCTTGCACGGATAAATGTGGAGATCGGGTTCGGCGGCGAGGCGCGAGAGGTCCAGCATGTCGGCTTCGATCCCAGCCTGCGTCAGTTCATGCTCGCAGATCTGCGCGAGCCGGAAACTCTTCGACATTTCTCCCGGGCACGTATAGTCATTGCGCGACGATGCATTAACCACGAGCACGCGGGAGCGCGTATCGCTCTGCTGCTGGCGCCGCTGCGCGGCTTCAAGGCGCTCGTGCGTCAGACGCCATTCGGTGGAGAGATCATACTCCGGATCGGCGTAACCCTCCCCCGCCCTCGAGGTCATCGGCGCCTTGCGTCCTTCGCTATAGGCGTCCCAGGCAATTGTTTCGAGGCGCGCGAGCGCGGCGTCCTCGGCTCGAAACGCGGGATCGTGATAGCGCGCCATATAGCGCACCCGAAACGCCTCGCGCGACAGACCTTGCCTCATCTGTCCTTTTCGCACCTGCGGCGTGCGCGCTTCTCCCAACTTCTGTTTCATGGTGGATTCCTTCGCGATAGGGCTCGTCGAACGTCTCTGTCGCGCAATTGGCGTTCCGGCCTGGCCTCGCTGCCATGGCGTCCCGGCCCGGGCGCGCGGGTTGCGAAACGATCGATGCACCGTCTGCGCGCAGGCGATGCGAATCCATCACGCAACCTTCGATCATCTCAGGAGCCTATCATGGCGACGAACGCCGATTCCCCGCAGACTGGCGCGCGTATCGTCGGTAAAGGCAGTGAGACCGCGGCCGGCCCAGGCCCATCCATCGTGGCCGCGAGCAAGCTCGAAGGGTAACCGTCCGACTGTGACCGTATAGACGCCTGATGAAGCTGTCGCCATGCTTTTCCCGGGGCACATATGTCACTGTGCCCATAAAGGAAATCATGGACACAGTGACCGAATTCACCGAAGTCCAAGGCGCCCGCAAGTATCGGCGGCGTACACCGGACGAGAAGCGCCAGATCGTCGAGGAGACGTTATCCAGTGGACGTTCGGTGGCGGAGATCGCGCGTAGTCACGAAGTGAACGCGAATCAGGTGTTCGATTGGCGTAAGCAGTATCTCGAAGGACGGCTTGGTGCCGATGCGCGCGAATGTACCTTGCTGCCTGTCAGCGTAAATGAGACCAGCGACAGCGGCGTCACCGAACCGGCAGCATCCACCCCTGCCGCACCAACGAACGGCAAGATACGCATCCAGTTGCCTCGAGGCGAGATACACGTTGAAGGGCGCATCGATCCCGACACACTGCGCGTGGTGATCCAGTGCCTGAGCCGATGATCGGCTCGCTGGCGAACACACGCATCTGGGTTGCCGCCGGATTTACGGATATGCGCTGTGGCTTCGACGGCCTGGCCGCGAAGGTGCAGACCGTGCTGGCGAAAGATCCGTTCTTATGTGTCTCCGCGAAATATGTTGCGGCCGACCGCGAGGAGGCAAGCAGGCTGTTATGCCATGGCTCTGATCTCGGCGGTCGGCGACACATAAGGTACTGGAGGGCATGGCAGCCTAAGCAGCACCTGGATCTTCGAAAAGCCTTTGACGGATTGCGTACCGGATCAGGCCGTTATCATTGGGGATCTCCATCTTCTCGATGATGTGCGCCTTGTGACTGCTGACGGTTTTCACGCTCAGTTGCAGTTCAGCCGCGATCTCCGTCAGGCTCTTTCCCTCAACAATTGCCCTGAAAATCTCGAACTCGCGGTCTGTCAGTCGTTGATGCGGCATTGTCTCAATGGGTTCGTTCAGGTTCCGCGCAAGACGCTCAGCGACCGCGTTGCTCATATAGACCCCGCCGGAAGCGATTCTGGTCATTGCGCTGATCAACTCCCTGCTGGCGCTTTCCTTGGTCAGATAGCCGGAGGCCCCGGCCCTGAAGGCGCGTGCCGCATTTGCGGGGCCCGTATGCATCGTTACCACAAGAATCCGCAGGGAGGGCTCGCCCACTTGCGATTCTCGAACTGCTATTTTTACTTTTAAAAATCGCTTTTCAGGCGCTCATCGCTCACCGTCCTGCCCGGGAGTCACTGGCCCGAAATGATTCTCTACTTATGCATATCACCCTCACTTTATACCCGACGATCCCAAGCATATTTTAGGAACGCGGCACACAAGAGATTCAGTTGGCAAATATATTTCTTTCCACTGCTCCCGCGACTTCAGCTAAGAAGCTGTTGCGAAATTAAGTTTCTGGGCTGTTAACTTTTCTGACTTGGTGTTAACTTCCTGTCTTGTTTTGCCCGACAGGAAGCGATGCC
>NZ_FMYQ01000024.1 GCF_900096975.1 Paraburkholderia lycopersici | reverse complement strand
GTGATGACCTTCACCGCATCCGCCGATTGCACCGTCGCGATCGCGTTGCCCGCGTAGATCGGGCGCTCGAACGTGTCGGGCGAATCGACTGCCGTGATGTCCGAGATCTGCGCGACGTCGAGCTTCGCGGCGATGCGCGGCGCGACGTTCTTGCCCGCCGCCGTCGCCGGCGCGAGGATGTGCGAGTAATTCTTCGCGATCGCGAGAACCGTCGCTTCGACGTTTTCCGCGAGACCCGCTTCGAGTTGCGGCGCGTCGGCCAGCAGCACCTTCGCCACGCCCGCGATCTTCGCCGCCGCGTCGGCTGCGCCCTGTGCGTTGTGGCCCGCAACCAGCACGTGCACGTCGCCGCCAATCTTCTGTGCTGCCGCAACCGTGTTCAGCGTCGCGGCCTTGATCGACTGATTGTCGTGTTCGACTATTACCAGATTCACCAGATTCGTCATTTTGTCTTGCTCCCCTTACAGCACCTTGGCTTCCGTCTTCAGCTTCTCGACCAGCGTCTTCACGTCCGGCACCTTCACGCCCGCGCTGCGCCTGGGCGGCTCGGCAACCTTCAGTGTCTTCAGACGCGGCGTCACGTCCACGCCGAGGTCCTCGGGCTTGATCGTTTCGAGCGGCTTCTTCTTCGCCTTCATGATGTTCGGCAGCGTCACGTAGCGCGGCTCGTTCAGGCGCAGGTCCGTCGTGACCACTGCGGGGAGCGTCAGCGACAGCGTTTCCGCACCGCCATCCACTTCGCGCGACACGGTGGCCTTGCCGTCAGCTACAACCACCTTCGAAGCGAAGGTGGCCTGCGGCAAGCCAGCCAGCGCGGCGAGCATCTGACCGGTCTGGTTCGAATCGTCGTCGATGGCCTGCTTGCCGAGGATGACCAGCGAAGGCTGCTCCCTGTCGACCAGCGCCTTCAGGAGCTTGGCGACCGCGAGCGGCTGGAGGTCTTCACTGGACTCGATGAGGATCGCGCGGTCCGCGCCGATGGCGAGCGCCGTACGCAGCGTTTCCTGCGCCTGGGCGACCCCTGCGGACACCGCGATCACTTCGGTCGCGACACCGGCTTCCTTCAACCGCACCGCTTCTTCCACGGCGATTTCGTCGAACGGGTTCATCGACATCTTCACGTTGGCGATGTCGACGCCCGTGCCGTCCGACTTCACGCCAACTTTTACATTCGCATCCACCACACGCTTCACCGCAACGACGACTTTCAAACTCAATCTCCTTCACTGGATGTATCAGCCGGCACGCCTGCGCGCCGGCGGTCCGCTCACACCACGATTCCCGCACCGCGCTTCGGGACCAGCACCGTGCGCTCGAAACGCAGAAATTCCTTGCCGTCCGCCTTGAGGCCGACCGTTCTCACCGTAACGATTCCCTGAGTCGGACGCGATTTCGACTCGCGCTTCGACAGCACTTCCGATTCTGCGTAAATCGTGTCTCCCACGAACACCGGCGAAGTCAGCATCACCTTGTCCCAGCCTAGATTGCCGATCGCATGCTGACTGACGTCGCGCACGCTCATGCCCACCACCATCGACAGCGTGAGGCAACTGTTCACCAGCGCCTGCCCAAACTCGGATTTCGCCGCGTAGGCGTTATCGAAATGCAGCGGGTGGGTGTTCATCGTCAGCAACGTGAACCAGATGTTGTCGGTTTCCGTAATCGTTCGGCCGGGGCGGTGCTCATAGATGTCCCCCGGTTCGAAATCCTCGAAATACCGGCCGCCCGCGTCCCGAATGCGTACACCCTTTTCCATTGTTTCGCTCATAATTTCTAATCCTGATTAATTGGCTATTTCGAAACGCGCGCCGTCTCGTCCGAGCCGAGTAATGCGCCGTTGTGCTCCCCGAGCGCGGGCGCTCGGAGGTTCGGTGCGGCCGGTTGCCTGGCAAAGCGGACAGGTGGTGCGATGTGACGCCGCCCTGCCTCATCGGTCAACACCATCTCGCGATCCACTGCGTTGTCGTCTTCGAGTGCCTCCGGCAACGTCTTCACAACGGCGTAGCAGAGGTCGAGCGTCGAAAGGCTCGCGTCCCACTCTGCCGCCGTCCGGGTGAGGAATGCTTGCGCGAGGAAGTCGATTACCGGCTGTTGATGCGGCCCGGGGCCGCGCGCGCACAACGCCTGAAGATCGAGCCGCCCAAGAAAGCCGAGCAGTGACTCCACGAACTTCGGCTCCTGCCCCGCCAGCGACACATAACGCCCATCGGCGGTCCGGTAGGTCCGGTAAAACGCTGCGCCTCCCGTGGTGCGCTGGTGCTTGGCAACAGGCTGCTCGCCATGTGCCATTGCGGGACCGAGAATGTTGAGGCAGCCCGCTAGCATCGCGTCGTGCATGCCGATGTCGATATAGTCGCCCTCGCCAGTCCTTTCGCGTGCGAGCAGCGCCATCAACACACCCGCCACGCCTTGCAGTCCCGCAAGCAGATCGGCCAACGGCACCCCCGGCATCGCGGGTTCGTCCTGTGCGCCGAGCGTCATACTGAGCACGCCACTGAGCGCTTCGACCGCCAGATCGTGCGCCGGGCGCGCGGCGTAAGGCCCGCTCTGTCCAAAGGCACTGATCGAGCAATAAACGATGCGCGGATTGCGTGCGCGCACATGTTCGTAATCCACACCAAGCCGCTTGACCACGCCCGGCCGAAACGATTCGACGAATACATCCGCCGTTTCGCAAAGCGAGAGCAATGCTTCCCGCCCTTCCTCGGCCTTCAGATCGAGCGTGACGCTTTTCTTCCCCCGGTTCAGGTTGCGAAAAAACACCGTCGTTTCGCCATCCATGGGGCCGATCTGGCGCCCCGGATCGCCGCCGCCTGGCTGCTCGACCTTGATCACTTCCGCGCCGTGATCGGCGAGCGCCAGCGTAAGGTACGGACCGGGCAGAAACGAGGAGAGATCGAGTACGCGAATACCGGCGAGCTTCATTTCAATGCCTCCTCCTGTTGCGAAAGCGCCTGCAGGATGGCGGCGTTGTCCTCGCCGAGCGCGGAACAGCACTGTTGAGTCAGACGCCGACCGTCGATCTTCAGTGGATTCGCCAGCATGCGGAAATCGGCGCGCGCGGGATGCGGCACGTGGCTGATCATGTCGTTACGCGTCAGCAGCGGGTTGCGCAGCGCCTCTGCCACGCTCAGCACCGGCCCGATCGGCAAGCGCCCCTGCAGCTTCGCAAGCCAATGCGCCGTCGTCGCGCCGCGAAAAATCGCGTCGAGTCGCTCGCTCAGCGCCGGGCGGTTCGCGTGCCGCGCGGCGGCATCCGCAAAGCGCGGGTCGTCACCCAGTTCCTGCGCATCGACGCCATCGAGCAGCGCTTGCCAGAACTTGTCGGTCATGCACATGATGAAGATCCAGCCGTCCGCAGTGGGGAACGTCTGCACGGGCGTCAGCGAGAAATGTGCGCTGCGCGGCTGGCGCGTCACGTTGTGGTCTTCGTTCAGATTCCAGATGGCCGCGTAACCCAGCTGGTGCAGCGCCACGTCGAACAGGCAGGTGTCGACGTCGCACCCCTTGCCGCTCGAACGCGCGCCGAGAATCGCCGCGAGCAATCCCAACGCGCCGGTAATGCCAGTCATGTGGTCGATGATCGAAGGCGCGCCGAGGCGCGACGGTGGACCATCGGGCTCGCCCGTCAAATCCATCAGACCCGACTCCGCCTGCATCAGATAGTCGTACCCCGGCCATGAGGCGCGCTCGTTGTCGCGACCGTAAGCGGAGATATGCAGGCAAACAATAGCCGGATTGACCTCGCGCAGCCCGGCGTAGTCGAGCCCCATCTTCATGGGCAGATCGCCGCGCAGGTTGTTGACGAGCGCGTCCGACGATTCCGCGAGCTTGCGCAGCGTCGCTTTCCCCTCATCGGTGCGCAGGTCGATTGCCAGGCTGCGCTTGTTCGCATTCCAGGTCTGGAAATACTGGCTGTCCGCATCGCCGAGGAAGTGCGGGCCGGTACGCCGCGCGGGGTCGCCGCCGATCGAGGCGTTCTCGATCTTGATGACCTCCGCGCCAAGATCGGCCAGAAACATCGAGCCATAGGGGGCCGCGCCGAACTGCTCGACCGAGACGATGCGGATTCCGTTGAGCGGTTTCATGCGATCGCATTCCTCTTGATCCATTGCTTCGCAATGATGATGCGCTGCATTTCGTTGGTGCCCTCGCCGATGCAGGTGAGCGGCGCGTCGCGGTAAAGCCGTTCGATGGCATATTCCTTCGAATACCCATACGCGCCGTGAATGCGCAGCGACTCCGTGCTGTTCTCCAGTGCCGCTTCCGAAGCGAAATACTTCGCCATGCCCGCCTGCATGTCGCAACGCTCACCGCGGTCGAACGCCTCCGCCGCGTCGAGCACGAGAAGCCGCGCGGCACGGGCGCGCGTGGCCATCTCGCCGAGTTTCAGCTGTATGGCCTGGTGTTCCGCAATAGGCTTGCCGAAGGTCTTGCGGAGCTGCGCATACTGGGTCGCGAGCGCAAGCGCCCCTTCCGCAATGCCCACGCCGCGCGCGGCCACGTTGATGCGGCCCAGTTCGAGCCCGCCGGTTGCCTGATAGAAGCCCTGCCCCTCCTCCCCGCCAATCAGGCAGTTGGCCGGCACGCGGTAGTTGTCGAACACGAGTTCAGCCGAGTCGATCGACTTGTAGCCGAGCTTTTCGAGCTTGCGTCCGACGGTGAACCCTTCGGCCTTGGGCGCGATGAAGAGGCTCATGCCCTTGTGGCGCGGCTGCGCATTCGGGTCGGTCTTCACGAGCAACGCGAAGCACGAACCCTCCACGCCGTTGGTGATCCACGTCTTCGTGCCGTTGATGACGTAATGGTCGCCCTCGCGGCGCGCAGTCATGCGAATGCCCTGGAGATCGGTGCCCGCATCCGGCTCGGTCAGCGCAAGACCGCCGCGGATCTCGCCGCTCGCGAGTTTCGGCAGCCACTGAGCCTTTTGCGCGTCGGTGCCAAACTTTTCTATGGCGAGCGCGAGCATCAGATGCGAGTTGACGATGCCCGTGATCGCCATCCACACCGACGAAATCAGCATGATGATCTGCGCATACGTCGTGGCGGGCAGCCCGAGCCCGCCGTACTCCTGGCTCACGGTGGCCCCGAAAAGCCCCAGCTCCTTCATCTGCTCGACGATCCTGATCGGATAGCTGTCCTCATGGTCATGACGCATCGCCACCGGCTCGACTTCCCGCTTGAGCCAACGATCGATGGCGTCCAGCAATTGCGCCTGCTCCGCAGACTCGATGGTCCGGTCGTTCATCCCTTGCTCCTCCATTAAAAATTTAATCGACTGACTTCCGCGACAACATGTACGGACAACTCTATTCGTGAGATCTCACGATGTCAACCATGGGCTCGTAGATTTCGTTGCATTCCCATCTGAATATGGCGATACCTGGTGTTTACCGGCATAGCGCTGCTCTCATCTTGTCCGTACATGTATACGCTCAATCACGGTGGGCGTCGCGCGCGATGCGGCGACGCAAAGGAGACGTTATGCAAACAACAAGCCCCAACGCCGGCGCGCGCCTCGACCGGCTGCCGGTATCGCGATTTCATTGGCGCATCGTGGGTCTCGTCGCCGGGGGCATGTTCCTCGACGGCTTCGAGATTTATCTGGGCGCAGCCGTGCTCAGCGCGCTGCTCAAGAGCGGCTGGTCCGATCTCGCGCATAACGCGCAATTCGTCTCGCTCACTTTCGCCGGCATGGTGCTGGGTGCGTGGCTCGCCGGTGTGCTCGGCGACCGCTATGGACGGCGCTTTTCGTATCAGGCCAACCTGCTGCTGTTCGGCGTGGCCTCGCTCGCGGGCGCCTGCGCGCCGAACATGACATGGCTCGTCTCCGCGCGCTTTTTCATGGGGATCGGCCTTGGCGCCGAGATTGTCGTCGGCTACGTCACCGTGAGCGAATTCGTGCCGCCGGCGCAGCGCGGCCGCTGGGGCTCGGCGCTGTCCGCGCTGACCAATCTCTCGCTGTTCGTTTCCGCCCTGCTCGGCTACCTCATCATTCCGCGCTACGGCTGGCGATGGATGTTCGTAATCGTCGGTACCGGCGCCCTCGTCGTCTGGTATCTGCGCAAGAAGATGCCGGAATCGCCGCGCTGGCTCGAAGCGCACGGCCGCAACGACGAAGCGGAGCGGGTACTCGCCGCGATCGAAGCGGAAGCGGGGAACGTGCAATCGCTGCCGCCCGTTTCGCCTCAGCTCAGGCAACCCAGGCGTCAGCGGCCGTTCACGGCGCTTTTCTCGCGGGCGTTGATCCGCCGCACGCTCGTGGCGAGCGTCATCCTCATCGTGCTCAATACCGTGATCTACGGCTTCATTGCGTGGATCCCCTCGTTCATGGCCAAAAGCGGCATGAGCATCGTGAGCTCGCTCGGCTTCGCCACGCTCATGTCGCTTGGCGGCCCGGTCGGCGGCGTTATCGGCATGCTGTCGGGCGACCGCGTCGGCCGAAAGCCCGGCAACGTGATCTTTTCTGCACTGGCTATCGTGCTCGGGGCGCTCTATCCGAACGTTTCGGCGCCCGCTCTGCTCGCCGTTATCGGCTTTGCGCTCGTGACCACGATCTACGCGATGGTGGCCTTCGCGTGGGCCCTTTACGTTCCCGAGCTTTTCCCCACCGATCTGCGCATGCGCGGCTCCGGGTTCTGCAACACGCTGGGCCGCCTGATGACCGTGCTCACGCCGTGGCTCGTCGTCTGGCTGTATGGCCGCTATCAGCTCCCGGGCGTGGTCGCCGCCATGCTGGGGCTCCTCGTCGTGCAGATCCTCGTGGTGGCCGTGTTCGGCATCGAAACACGCGGTTTCTCGCTCGAAACGCTTGCACCCGAGGAGGATGCCGATGCTTCGAACCAGAGTCTCTCCGCTCTCGTAAGCGGCAGCCATGGGCAAGAGTCTTAGCCCTTTCCTGTCATCGTTCACTTTTCATTCCATTGCCATGTCCAATTCACCTTCCGACACACACGACGAACCCCGCTCCTGGCTCTTCGTACCGGGCGACCGCCCGGATCGCTTCGACAAGGCACTGGCTGCGGGCGCGGACGCCGTCATCGTCGATCTCGAAGACGCCGTCGCGTCGCAAGACAAAACACGCGCACGCGACGCCGTCGCGACATGGCTCGACACTGGCGCAGCCGGAGGACGTCGCGCCGTCTACGTGCGAATCAATGGCGCCGAAACGGCGTGGTTCGCCGACGACGTCGGCGCCTTCGCCGCCCATCCCGAGGTGCGCGGCATCATG
This sequence comes from Paraburkholderia lycopersici, assembly GCF_900096975.1. Lineage (GTDB taxonomy): Bacteria > Pseudomonadota > Gammaproteobacteria > Burkholderiales > Burkholderiaceae > Paraburkholderia > Paraburkholderia lycopersici. The sequence continues at coordinate 114,929 of NZ_FMYQ01000024.1, read as the reverse complement.
CTGCCCAAGGCTGCCGATACCTCGGCGCTCGGAGCGGTACAGGCGCGCGCTCGCGCGGGCCTGCACCTCGTGCCGCTGCTCGAATCGGCCGCGGCCTTTGCGGCGATACACGAAATCGCCTCGGCGCCCGGCGTCGAGCGGCTCGCGTTCGGCACCGTCGACTTTCAGGTAGACACCGGTATCGGCGGGGACGGCGAAGAGCTGTCGTACTTCCGTTCGCTCATGACCTTCGCTTCGCGTGTGGCCGGCATCGGCAGTGCTGTGGATGGCGTGACCACCACCATCGACGACGCCGAGGCCATCGAAGCCGCCGCAAGGCGCGCGCGGCGCTTCGGCTTTGGCGGGCGCCTGTGTATCCACCCGCGCCAGATCGCGCCGACGCATCGCGGTTTTGCGCCCGCCATGGAGGAGCGCGTCTGGGCGCAACGCGTGATCGATGCCGCCGACGCCAGTTCGGGATCGGCAACGGTGCTCGACGGCAAGATGATCGACGCGCCCGTGATCCAGCGCGCCCGGCTCATTCTTGCGGCCGCTCGCTGAGCGGCTCAGCATTCGACGTGACTCCAGAAATGGGAGAAGGCGGCCGGAGAACCGGCCGCCGTTCACACAGCGCTCCAGACTAGAAGCGATGGGTAATGCCAACGCGCACAGCGATCTGGTGATTGCTCGCCGAAGGGGTTTGCCCGGTGATATAGGTCACCGCCGGCTGACCGAACGAATCGGTTCCGCTCGCGTGCTGGTACACGACGATCAGATAGGTATCGGTGCGCTTCGAGAGGAAGTAGTCGGTGCCCGCCTGAACCTGGTGATAGAGCGCCACGCCGCGGTTGTCCGCGCCGCCCGCGTGCGTATACACGTAAGCGAGCCCGCCAAGCCACGCCGGGCTGATCTGATACTTGAAATTCGCCTCGACATTGTCGAACGACGCATTGCCCGAATAGCCCAGCGGATTCGGCCCGGAGTTCGACCCAAGACCGCGGAACTGCACATTGGAGTAGTTCACCCCGAACGTCGCGCTGCCCAGTTGATACGAGCCGGCGGCGCTGACGATCTGCGTCGTCGAGGCCGATGCATAGCCTGCGTAGATCGGGTTCGACTGCGGCGAAGTCGCAGAACCGAGGCTGCCAAGGTTATTGCTGGCAGCGGTCGTGCCCGCATTGGGGTTCGTGCCGTAGAAGGAAAGGTTCGGGTTGCGCGCGTTGAGATAGCCCACTCCCAGGCCAAAGGGCCCGGCGTAATACGACGCGCCGAGCGACCACACCTGATCGCGGCCCACTGAGCCGGGCACACCGCCGAAGCTGTAGAGACCGCCGAAACGCAGTCCGTGATATTCGGCGCTGGCAAACTTGACGGCGTTATTGATGCGGCGTGTGTTCAGGGTGTTATCCACGTCGCCTGCATGCGCTCCGAGGTAGCCGGCCCAGATCGCGCCGGACTGGAAAAGCTGCGTATAGTCGACGACCGAGTCGTACTGCCGCCCGAGCGTCACCGTACCGTAGGGATTCTGCAGTCCGACATACGCCTGCCGTCCGAATTCGGCCCCGCCTTGCGCCAGTGTTCCATTGCCGATCGCAAAGCCGTTTTCGAGCACGAGAATCGCCTTCAGGCCACCGCCCAGATCTTCGGTTCCCCTGAGGCCCCAGCGGCTGCCGCGAATGCCGCCGGTCGCGCCGTCCTGAAGCGAGTACTGATTGGCGCCCTGCAAGCCGTTGGCAGTGCGTCCGGTCTGAGCGTTGCTCGTGTAGTTGAGGCCTGCGTCGATCACGCCATAGAGCGTGACACTGCTTTGCGCGAACGCGAACGGCGTGCCCGCCAGCGCGCTAACGGCTGCGGCAATCGTCAGTCTTCCAAACTTCATTTAAGTCTCCTTTGGTAAATTCGTTATCCTTATTTATTTCAATGAAATGATTCCATTCCGGATCGCTCGGACAGCGGCCTGGCCTGTCCTCGTTGCAATGGCCAACACGGGACGCGCCTCGCGCGAGGCGCGTCCCGCGCACGGCGTCAGGTGCGCAGCACGAACGGATCCTGCACCTCGTCGCCGAGTTCGCACCACACGCTCTTGGTCTGCAGATATTGCTCGATCGCCTGTGCCCCGTTGACACGGCCCACGCCGCTCGCCTTGTAGCCGCCAAACGGGGAGTTGAAAGCCAGCGCGCGGTACATGTTGATCCACACGGTGCCTGCCTCAAGCCGCTTCGCGAAGGAGTGGGCCCGCTGGAGATTGCACGTCCACATGCCCGCAGCAAGGCCGAAGCGCGTGCCGTTCGCTTCGGCGAGGACTTCCTCGTCGTCGTCGAACGGCGTCACGCAAAGCACCGGACCGAACACTTCCTCGTTCATGATGCGATTCGCGCGCGTTGCGCCGCCGAAGATGGTCGGTTCGAAGAAAAGGCCGTCTTCGTAGCCGGGCACGGTCGCGCGCCTGCCGCCGCATAACAGCTCGGCGCCATCCTCCTGCGCGTGGCCGACCATGGTCACGTCCTTGTTCAACTGGGCCGAAGTCGCCACCGGGCCCATCTGCGTGTCGGCCAGGAGCGGATTGCCGAGCCGGATCTGCCGCGCGCGCGCGACCAGCCGCTCGACGAACGGCTCATAGATCGAGCGATGCACATACGCGCGCGAACCCGCGATGCAGGTCTGACCGGCCGCCGCAAAAATGCCCGCCAGCACACCGGCTTCGGCCTGATCGAGCCGCGCGTCCTCGAACACGATATTCGCGCTCTTGCCACCCAGCTCGAGCGTGCAGCCCGCCAGCCGGCTGCCCGCTTTCGCGGCGATGCTGCGGCCAGCCGGTTCGCTGCCGGTGAAGATGATCTTGGCAACGCCCGGGTGCGTGACGAGGGCGTCGCCCGATTCGCGCGCGCCCGTCACGACGTTGATCACACCGGCCGGTATGCCGGCCTCTTCCGCAAGCCGCGCAAGCTCGAACGCCGACGCGGACGTGACTTCCGAGGGCTTGAGCACGACCGTGTTGCCCGCTGCGAGCGCAGGCGCCATGCTCATGATCGTGATGAGCGTGGGAGAGTTCCACGGCACGATCACACCCACGACGCCAAGCGGTTCGCGCAGCGTGTAATTGAGCACGCTCGGGCGTTCCAGCGGAATGACCCTGCCTTCCACCTTGTCGGCCAGGCCGCCGAAGTAAAACAGCCAGTCCTTCACGATCTTTGCTTGTGCCTGCATTTCGGCGAGCAGCTTGCCGTTTTGCTCTGTCTCCAGCGTGGCGATCGCCAGCGCGTGCCCGGCGATCTTCTCGCCCCACGCAATCAGCAGGCGCCCGCGCGCGCTTGCCGAAAGCCGCCCCCACGGTCCCTTGAGCGCGGCGCTCGCGGCGAGCACGGCATCGTCGACATCTGCCGCCGTCGACAAGGCGAACGTGCCCCACTCGCGCCCGGTCGTGGGATTGATCGAGAGGAAGCTTTCCCTTTCGCGCGCCGCGACGTGCCGGCCGCCAATGTAGTTGCCGTAGCGCGGGCGACCGGCCTGCGGATCGATACTGTTCATACACCCTCCATGGTTTTCTTCGTGCCGCTGCCCGGCTGGCCGTCATCGCTCGATCCCGCCGGGCGGAGAATTCTCAAGCGCGCGCTAACCACCCACGCCACAGCAATGTTCAGAATCAGCGCCCAGATGGCCGAGTAAAGCGGAACCGTATAGCCACCGAACTGGAGCGGATAGACCGACGATTTGAAATGCATCTGCGCGACCATCCACGTTCCGCTGGCAAGACCCAGCACGAGGCCGCCCAGCAGTCCCCGGTGATCGAACTTGCGGCCGAAAAGACCGAAGAGCACGGCCGGGAGCGTCTGGATGATCCACACTCCGCCGAGCAACTGAAAGTCGGTGGCGTAGTGCACGGGAAGCGCGAAAATGATCGCCACCGCGCCGATCTTCACGACCACGGCGACGAGCTTCGACACGCGTGTTTCGTCTGCGCCCGTCATATGCGGATTGACGAACGCACGATGCACGTTGCGCGTATAGAGATTCGCGGCCGCGATCGACATGATGGCCGCAGGCACCAGCGCGCCGATGCCGATTGCTGCGAACGCGAGCCCTGCCAGCCACGACGGGAAGAAGTGCAGAAACAGCGCGGGCACCGCGAAGTTCGCGCCATACGCCGTGAAAAAGCGCGCGAACTCAGGCATGTCGCGCACGCCCGCCGCGATCGCCATGTAGCCCAGCAGCGTGATGAAGCCGAGCAGCAACGTGTACATCGGCAGCAGCGCCATGTTCCGGCGCACGGTATTGCCGGATTTCGACGAGAGCAGCGCCGTGGCGGCGTGAGGATAGAGCACCGCCGAAACTGCCGAGCCGATCGCGAGCGAAACGTAGACGCTGTACTGATCGAGACTTGTCGCGGTGGGCGAGTGCAGCAACAGCTTCGACTGCGGCACGGCCGCGAAGATGTGCTCGAATCCGCCAAGCTGCCCCGGAATGATGATCGCGGCCGCGATGACCGTCACGTAGATCAGCATGTCTTTCACCACCGCGATCAGCGCCGGTGCGCGCAGTCCGGACTTCCACGTATAGGCGGCGAGCAGCGCGAAGGCGATGGTCAGGGGAATATCGCCCGCAATACCCGTCGTATCGAAACCGAGCGCGCCGATCGCCACTTCGAGACCGACCAGCTGGAGCGCGATATAAGGCATCAGCGCGACGATCCCCGTTACGGCAACGGCGAGCGCGAGCGTCTTGCTGCCGTAGCGCGCGTGCACGAAGTCCGCCACGGTCACGTAGCCGTGCTGTTTCGCGATGTTCCAGAGCCGCGGGAATATGATGAAGATGAACGGGAACAGCACGATGCAGAACGGAATGGCGAACATGCCCATTGCGCCGGTGCCGAACGCAAGCGCCGGAATGGCGACAACGGTGAACGCGGTGAACAGGTCGCCGCCCAGCAAGAACCAGGTCACGACGGTGCCGAACTGGCGGCCGCCCAGTCCCCATTCGTGCAACTCGTCGAGGTTGCCGCGCCGCCATCGCGCGGCCATGAATCCAACCACTGTCACGAACAGGAAAAGCGCAACGAACACCGAGGTGGCGACGACGTTCATGGCGTTTCTCCGTCTTGCGGCATCGTCGAGCCGCAGTTGGGCGTGAGGCAATAGACAAGCCCCGTCACCAGCGCCCCGACAATCACGAATAACAGTTGCGACCAGTAGAAGAACGGGATGCCCCACAGACGGGGCTCCACGCGGTTGTAGAGCGGCACGCCAACGACCAGCGCGAGCGGGACGAGGAAGGCCCAGTACCAGCCGGCCCTGGACCTTCCGGCAGCGGATGTGCGATTCATGAAGTCTCCTGTTTGTTCCTGTTTGTTATTGACCGTATGCCTGCGTTCGAGTCGTTCAGCCGCGCAGCGCCTTCGACTGCTCCAGATAGCCGCCCGGATCGACCTGCGCGTCGATGAGCACGGGCCCTCGCGCTTCCCACGCGCGCTCGAGCGCGGCCTCATACGCCTCGGGCGTCGAGACGGACCAGGCCGGCAAACCGAAGCCGCGCGCGATCGCGGCAAAATTCTGGCGCGGCCAGTCGACGCCGTCGCGCGTCATCCCGCGCCCTTGCTGCTTGATCTGGATGAGCGAGAGTGTCGAATCGTTGAATACCACGATGCAGAGTTTTGCGCCCACCCTGGCCGCTGTGGCCAGTTCGCCAATGCACATCAGCAAGCCGCCGTCGCCCGTGAAGGCGATGACCTGCCGGCCGGGCGATGCGAGACTCGCCGCGATGCCGGCCGGCAGTGCAAACGCCATCGACGCCAGGCCGTTCGATATGAGCACGTCCGCGCCGCGCCGCGCGCGCCAGAACGCCATCGCGGAGAACATGTGCGCGCCCGCGTCCACGGTCACGCGCGCGTCGAGATCTTCTGCGCTCGCGTACGCGCGGGTCACGACCTGCTCCGGCGTGAGTCCCGAGCCATGCCCGGCGTAGGCAAGGCGCGCGCGCATGCGCGCCTTGTGTCGCGCGATCTCGCCCGGCTCCCAGCCAGGCGCGCGCCCCGCGTCCGCTAGTGCGTCGAGCGCGGAGGCAATCGGCGAACGCACCGTGGCGCGCGGCACGACGTAATGCGGCCGATGCTCGACGGGCCCGATATCCAGCACCGGCGCGTCATATCCCCATGGCCGCCCGATCAGCTCGACAGGGTCCAGCCCGCACAGCACGATCAAGTCGGCACTTCCGACGCATTCGCGCTCGAGCGCCCCGCCCGTGAACAGGCCGACCGAATGGGCGGCATCGTCGGGCACGACACCTTTCGCTTTATAGGTCGTGAAAAGCGGGCAATCGAGCCGCTCGACGAACGCGCGCAGCTTCGATGCGACTTCGGGCAGCCGGGTTTCGAGGCCAGCGATGACGACCGGGCGGCGCGCCGACTCGATCAGCGCCGTTGCCGCCGCGATTTCGTCGTGCCGTGGCGCGGCATTGGCATCCTTTTGCGGCGCGGCCGTATCGCCAGTCGTTGCGCACGCATCGAGTGTCCTGCGCGCATTCTCGCCCGTCAATTCGATGTATACCGGTCCCCACGGCTCGGTATGGGCAAGTGCAATGAGGCGCTCGATCTCTGCTTCGACGCCGTCGCCTTCGAGGCGCGAATGCGCCTTGACGAGCGGGCTGAGCAGCGCGCGCTGATCGAATACCTGGTGTGAATCCGTTTGCGCCTGCCGGCTAGTCCAGCCATCCGTAATCAGCAGCACCGGCGCGCGGTCGAGGCTCGCCTGGGCGATGGCGTTGGCGACGCTTGCCGTGCCCGGCCCCTGCGTCGTCACGACAATCGAGAGGCGACCGCTCGCCTCGGCTTCGGCGGCCGCCATCATGCCGGCCGCGGCCTCCGTATGGGCCAGCACGAACGGGACGTCGAGCGCGGCGAACGCCTGGATGATGTCGAGGCTGCTGCCGCCTCCGGGCACGCCGTAAATGCGGCGGACGCCATGACGCTTGCCCGCGTCGGCGATAAGTTGTGCGATGTTCTTTGGCGATTTCATTGAATCGAAGTCTTGCGAAGTGACGAGCGCCCGACACGGGCGCCCTGGTTTGCGGCGCTGGCGGCGAGCGGTTAGTGTCCCGGCGCGTGAGCCGCGTCTTCCTCGGCGTGCGAGTACATCCGGGCGCCGGCGACCGGCGTATCCGCCACCAGAATCGAGCAGCCCTGTGTAATGAACAGGCGCTTGTTCTGCGGTCCGCCGAACGCGCAATTGGTTGTCATGTTGCCGTGCGCGGAATTGATGCGCAGGACGGGCTCGCCGGTCGGGCCGAAGATCCAGACCGCGCCAAGGCCGACGTGGCAAACGGCCAGCGACCCGTCGGCGGCAAGCGCAACGCCGTCCGGGCCGCCGCCGCCCGACATCTGCACGTAGACGCCGACCTTCGTCACCAGGCCGTCACGCACAAGCGGCACGCGCCAGATTGCGTTGTCGCGCGTCACGGCGAGAAACACCGTATTCGTCTTCTCGTTCAGCACCAGCCCGTTCGGGCTCGGCACGTTGCCCAGCAGGCAGTCGAGGCGCCCGTTGCGATCGAGTCGATACAGCTTGCCGGTTGCGTCGTGCAAGCCCGTTTGGCCCTGGTCAGTGAAATAGACGTCGCCGTTCGACGCGAACACGAGATCGTTGAGCCCCTTGAATCGCTGCACGAGCGCGCGTTCGAGGAACGGCTCGATCTTTCCCGTGGCGGGATCGAACACCATGAGGCCGTTCTTGCAGTCGGCGATAAAGGCCCGCCCGTCGCGATGAAACTTCAGGCCGTTCGGCTCGCCGTCGTATTCCAGTTCGCAGCTCACGCGCGCGTCGGGCGTGATCTTGAACAGGCGCCCCCAGGGAATATCGACGACCCAGAGATTGCCCTCGCGATCGAACGACGGCCCTTCGAGGAATGCCGGCGCGTCCGCGCCGTGAAGCTGCACGTCCACCCACGTCGAGCGACGGCCCTTAACGTGAAATTCGGAAGGTATCCGTACGAACTCTTCGGCTTGAACGGCAGGAGGCGGTGCGAACATGAGATGTCCTCAGAAAGGAAAGTTGATGATCGATTGAAAAGCTGTACGTACATGTTAGTTCTATCGATGCATCCAATCGCATTGGGATAAACACCTAAATGTTCTTTTTATTGCGGCTTAATTACGAGCGTGACAGAATTCACTCACCAAACACTCAGTTCTTATACGTACAGGTCGCCGGACTTCGGCGAGATCAAAACGACCGCATCCGATGCGATTCTTCCTGAGGCAAACCATGAAAGTTCACAAGGCTTTGAGCATCGACGACCTTCGCAAGCTCGCGAAAGCGCGTCTTCCCAAGGTAATCTTCGACTACCTCGAAGGGGGAGCCGAAGACGAGGCTTGCCTCGACTCGAACGCTGCCGCCTTCGCGAGGCACAAATTCATTCCGCGCTATCTCGTGGACATTTCCCGCCGCGATCAGTCGGTGAACCTGTTCGGGCAGACCTACGCTTCTCCTTTCGGTATCGCGCCCACCGGCATGATTGCGATGGTGCGGCCCGACGCGGACCTGATGCTCGCGCAGGCGGCCGCGCAGGCCGATGTACCGTTCGTGATCTCGGGCGCGAGCACCGCGTCCATCGAGGAAATTGCTCGCGTGGCGCCCAAATCCTGGTATCAACACTACCCATGCCGCGACGAAGCGATGGCGAGCGATCTTTTCAGGCGCGTGGCCGACGCCGGGCTGATGACGCTGGTGGTCACCGTCGACGTACCGTTGCATTCCAAGCGTGAGCGCAACATCCGCAGCGGCTGGGTGAGGCCGTACAAGCCCACGCTGCCGGTCATGCTGGAGGCCGCGCGGCATCCCGCGTGGGTGATCGAATACCTGACAAGCGGGCTGCCGTATATGGAGAACTACCGCCGCTACGCGCCGCCCGGCACGAACGCGCGTGCGCTCACGAGCTTTTACGCGGAGCAGGTGCCGACCGCGCAGTCGTGGCAGACGATCGAGCGGATCCGCAGCGAATGGAGCGGGACGCTCGTGCTCAAGGGCATCATGCATCCCGACGATGCGCTGAAAGCAGTCGCCGCAGGCGTCGACGGCATCATCGTGTCGAACCATGGCGGCCGCCAGCTCGACCGTTCGATCGCGCCCGTCGACGTGCTGCCCGAGGTCGTGGCGGCGGTAGGCGATCGCGTCACGGTCATGCTCGACAGCGGCATTCGCCGCGGCGCGGACATCGCAACCGCGCTGTGCCTCGGCGCGCAGTTCACGCTTGTCGGGCGCGCGCCGGCCTATGGCGTGAGTGCGGGTGGCACCGAGGGCGCGCTGCGTGCGCTCTCGATCCTTCGGCAGGAACTCGATCTCGTCTGCGGCCAACTGGGTTGCCCGCGCGTGAGCGAGCTGAATGAAGCCTGGCTGGAGTCGGCGCGCGGTAACACACCGACCGCGAAGCCAGTCGAAGCCGCCTCGACTGCTCCTGCGCCAGCGCCGCAAACGAACCGCACCGAGGCTCGCGCGGTGGTCACGAGCTAACGCGAGACACAAGCCGATGCCGGAGCGACGCGCGCCGAAACGCACCGGCCGTGCGCTCGAACACGCCAGCGCGACCACTTTGGCGAACCGGCCGGAACGACGCGCCCCTCGTGGTAAAGTTCCACAGCGCCTTTTCGGCAAGGAGGAAATCGTTGGGTCAGCGCACAGCATCATCGGCCGCCAGAGCAAAGAGCGAACGCGCAACGGGAGCACGCACCCCGGAAAAACGCGCGGGCGGCGCCAGGGCGCGTTCGGAGCCGCTCTATGTTCAGGTCGTCTCCACCCTGAAAGAGGAAATTCTCAAAGGCGTTCATCCGGTCGGCACGCAGTTGCCTTCCGAGGATCTGCTCGCCGATCGCTTTTCGGTCAGCCGCCATACGATTCGCGAAGCGCTGCGACGGCTGCGCGATGACGGCCTGATCGCGTCGCGCCAGGGCGCCCCGACCACCGTCGTGCGCCCCGCCGCTGGCAGCGGTGCCTACGTTCACGAGATCGATTCGATCAACGACCTGTTCTCGTTCGTGTCCGCGCTGCAGTTCCAGATCGATTCCGTCGAGGTGGTGACGGCGAACGCCGCGCTCGCGCAGCAGCTTGGCGCGAACGTGGGCGAAAAGTGGCTGCGTATCGAAGGCTTTCGCTTTCCCGCCGATGACAAAACAGCCGCCTGCTGGATGGAAGTGTTCGTTCATGAAGACTATGCCGGTGTCGCGCGCCTGCTCGCCCACAACAAGGGGCCGATCTTCGAGCTGATCGAAACGCTTTATGGTGAGCGCATCGTCGAGGTGGAGCAGACGCTTCGCACTTCGCCAATGCCCGCGCAGGCGGCGGCCACGCTGCGCACCGAGCCGGGCGAAACGTCGGTCGAAGTGATCCGCACGTTCCGGATCGCCTCGGGCAAGACCGCCGAAGTGTCGATCGCCCACTATCCCGCCGACAGCTTCACGTTTTCCATGACGTTGCGCCGAACACGCTGACGTGTAGCCCGAACGACTCAGGCGAACCAGCGGTCGCCAAGGATCAGCGGTACCTCTTTGTTCGCTTCGGAAAAGCCATCAAGCGGCAGATTGTCGATACCGACGCGCGCGAGCGGGTCGGTCGACGCATCCGCCACGGCTCCGACACGCAGCATGACGAGCGGCTCGCGTTCGTCCGCACAGAACGAATAGAACGAGCCGCGCGGCAACAAAATACCCTCATTCTTCGACACGACCCGCACTTCCCCGTTGGGCCCTCGGAAGGTCGCGCTTCCTTGCAGGATGTAGAACAAGTGATCTTCGTTCGTGTGCGCGTGCAACTCGTTCTCGCCGCCGCTCGCGTACGTCTTCAGGACCACGCTGAGCGTGCGCGTCGCGCCCAGCACGATGTTCGTGCGGCCCTGCTCCGGCAACTGGGCGCAGGCATGGAAGCAAGTCGGCTTCGTGCGCTTTTCCAGCTCGGCCATCGCGCTGAGCCATTCGGCTGTGCTGCGGACGATGGTGGAAGAAGACGGGGCGGATTCGAAGGTTTGCATGTCCTGGCTCCTGAATGAGATTCACTCGGCGGCCGATGTGCCGCAGTTGCCGACGCCATTGGCGCAGGCAAGGTCGTCGTCGAAGTCATAGAGCCTCGCCGGATTGTCGACGAGGATGCGCTGCCGTAGTGCAGGGTCGGGCGCCCACTCGCCCAGCAGGCTCAAGAGTTCGCCGTCGTTCACCGCGCAGGGCGGGTTGATGCGCGTGAGGTCCGGCTTGCCATGATGCGAGGCGTCGGGGTGTGGCCAGTTGCTTGCCCAGACGACGCGATCCGCGTTGGCCGCAATGAACGCGCGGGCAATCGCGCCAAGGCCGGTGCGATCCGCGTCGCTTTGCATACACAGGTATGGCGCAGACAGCTTCACGTAGAGGCGCCCCTCGCTCATCAGCCGGAAAATGGCTTCGAGGCCGGGCTGCGCCAACCCTTCGCCAGCGCGCGCTCGCGCGAAGTGATCGAGCACGACGGGTACATCGAGCGCGGCGATCGCGCTGCTCAAAGCGGCGACAACCTCGAGCCGGCTATAGATCTGCATATGCCAGCCGCGGCCCGCAATCTGCCGCGCGGTATGTCGCAATAACGCGCCGCACCGCCCGGGGTCGCTTTCGCCCAGCATCTCCAGATTCACACGCACACCGCGCACGCCCGCAGCGTGAAGCGCGTCGAGTTGCGCGCTCGACGCGTCGCCGTCTATCACCGCGACTGCTCGTGCCCGCCGCCGCCCCATCGCCTCGACCGCATGCAAGGTCGCCGAGTTGTCTGCCCCGTACACGCTCGGCTGCACGATCACCACGCGTTCGAGCCCCTGGCGTTCGAGCAGTGCGCAGAGCTCTTCGACACCCGCAAACGGCGGCGTATATTTTCTGGCTGGCGAAAATGGAAAACGCGCATCGTTCGGGAACACGTGCGTATGACAGTCGCACGCGCCGGGCGGCATGGGAAAACCGATATCCGCCATATCGCAGCCTGTGCGCTGATTCATTGCAACGGCCGCCCTTTTGTCTCCGGCAGCATGACCGCCATCACCACCGAAATGGCATAGGCGAAGCCCGCGAAGATCGCGATCGCGCTGCCGAGTGACGACGATTCGCTGAGAAAGCCGACCAGCGCAGGGAATAACGCACCGATGCCGCGGCCAAAGTTGTAGCAGAAGCTTTGGCCCGAAGCCCGCACGTGCGAGGGATACAGCTCACTCAGATAGGCGCCCATGCCGGAGAAGACGCCGCACGATGTCACACCGAGCGGGAAGCCCAGGACAAGCATCTGCGCATCGGTCAGCGGCAGTTTCAGATACACATACAGGCACACCGCCGCCGCCAGCGAAAAGGCGATAAAGGTCCGCCGCCTGCCCCACAGATCCGCCAGATACGCGCCCGCGATGAATCCGCAAAACGAACCGACGATCAGCACCATCAGGTAGCCGCCGGTGTTGAGGACGGAGAGATGGCGTTCGACCTTGAGAAACGTGGGGAGCCAGGTCGACATTGCGTAATAGCCGCCCGTAAGCGCTGTGCAGAGCGCCGAGGCCTTGAGGGTCGTCATGGCGAGCGGCGGCGAGAAAATCGCCAGCAGGTTCGACTTTTCGCCGGACATTCTTTGCTTCGCGCGCGCGTGAAGAAAGATGTCGGGCTCTTCGACGTTGCGCCGCACGAAGAGCACGATCAGCGCGGGAAACACGCCGGCCCAGAACAGCGAGCGCCAGGCTAGCTGCTCTGGCAGAAGGGAAAACGCCACGCTGTAGGCGATCGCCGCCGCACCCCAGCCAAGCGACCAGCCGCTTTGCACGAAACCCACGGCCTTGCCGCGATCTTCCGAGCGGACGGTTTCCGCGATCAGGACCGCGCCGATCGCCCATTCGCCGCCGAAGCCCAGGCCCTGAAGGATGCGGAGCGCAAGAAGCTGCTCGAAGTTCTGCACGAAGCCGATCAGGATCGTACACATAGAAAACCAGAGAATGGTCGCCTGCAGCATTCGCACGCGCCCAAACCGGTCGGCGAGCATCCCCGCAATCCATCCACCTACCGCCGATGCGAGCAAGGTCGCCGTGCCGACCAGCCCGATCTTCCCCCTGTCGATGGCGAGGCCGCGCGCAAGCGCCGAAATCACGAAGCTGAAGATCATGAAATCGAACGCGTCGATAGCCCATCCTCCGAAAGAGGCCGCGAACGCCTTCTTGCCCCGCGGGTCGAGGCGCGCGATCCAGGCCGGGGTCCACCATGAACTCGACTGCGGCAATTCCTGCGTTTTCGCCAGCTTCATTTCGCTCTCCGTGAAGGTCCGGCACAAAGCGCCACCACTGAGGCGCGGCTCTCTGACGCGCGTGGCAGCGCACTTGAACACGGCTACCGGCGGAGTTATTATTCACACACAAGAACAAATTGTCCCCAGGTATGAACCCCTAAGCGTTTTGGCACGCCCGGAAATTAAGGTCCTCAACGAAAATGTCGATGCAGTTATCGAAAAGCGGCGACGGTAAACTGCGTACAACCTCCCCAATTCAATTGAAAGAGTGAACCATCGATGGTCAGGCAAGCCGCCCAGGTACTCGAACTGCTGGAGTTTTTCGCCCAGATCAAGCGCCCCGCAGCGCTCGCGGAAATCTCCGAAACGTTGAAGTGGCCACGTTCCAGTACGTTCAATCTGCTCTCCACGCTGAAGTCGCTTGGCTATCTCTATGAGCCACGTCCGAAGGCGGGCGTGTACCCATCGCCGCGCTGGACGGAACTGCTTGACGCCATCCGCATCGGCGACACCCCGCCGCTCGAAATGGAAGGCTTGCTCGAACACCTCGCTAACGCGACGGCCGAAACCGCTGCTCTGGCGGCGCCGAATGCCGGGCAGGCCATGTTCGTCGGCGTGCGCGAGTCGCCTTATCCCGTTCGCTTCACGACGCAGGTCGGCAACTGCGTCCCGCTGCATGCCACGGCAGCGGGACGCGCACTGCTCTCGCAGCGTCCTCGCGCCGAACGGCTCGCATTTCTCAGGAGAGCGGAATATATCCACTACACGGCCAAGACCCTCATGACGCCGGACGAAGTCGAGGCGGAAATCGAGCGGTCCGTCGAGCAAGGATGGTTTCTCGGTATCGAGGAATACTCGCCGGGCCTCATGGGGATCGCCATGGCACTCCCGCTGCCAGGCCGGCACTACGCACTGCTGATTTCCGGCCCGACCGACCGGCTCGGTTCACGCGTGCAGGAGGTGGTCGATTTGATGCGCAGTGCCGTGCGTGAAATGCTCGGTGTCGAGGTGGGGGCCGCGCAGGCGTAGAACCGCAGAGGCGCATGACCATGACAGCGTTGGGCGCGCCTTCTGCCGGCTTCGGCACAGTGACATCCGTCTTGCTGGCTTTCCTCGCATCGAGCGTAGACGACTATGGCATGTTGGCCTGCCCGTACGCCGGGCCACAGGCCCGCATTCGCGACAGCCGGCCTCGCCTTGCCGATCTCGGTGTCAAGGCTCATGGGCCTTGTCCCGCTTGCGCTTGGCGTAAATCGGTTGGTGGCCAATTACAGATCGTGTAGCGCGACAGATGTCGAAAACGCCGACGCCTACCCGCGCATTCGAGCGGAGGGAATGATCCGCCGCGTGTCTTGCCTTGTGCCCGTCCTCTTCGCGTAGAGCCTCGACAATGTGGCGCTCTACGCGCCGCTGTTCATGCAACGCGGATGGCCGCCGCGCCCGCATCCGCAGCCATGATCCGGGAAGCGAGGTAAAAGCGCGTCGATTGGTGTTAACAAAAGAAACCCGACCCGGGCACACCTCCTGCGGCTCCCACATCGTGACGTCTCACAGGAGAGCCCAATGACCTCCGCCCGTTCGTCCGGGCGACCAGCCCGCACCGATCTGCGCCCCGAGCCAACCCGCGCCCAGCGCATGGCCGTCTGGCTCGGCCTTTGCGCCGTACCGCTGATCTGGCTGCTGCACCTCGCGCTCGGCGTCACGCTCGTTTCGACGGCCTGCGCCGACGTCGTGGCGCAAGATGCCCCGACATGGCGCGACACGCATCGCATTCTGGGCATCGCTTCAGTCTGCGCGCTCGGGGGTCGCGATCGTCATCACTTTCGCGGCAGGCCGCGCCTGGCGAAAAATTGCCTACGCCTCGAAGGAAAAGCGTGACGCACGCGGCTTCATTGCGTGGTGCGGCGCGACCGCTTCCGTGGCCTTCACCTTTGGACTCGCCTTTTCGACCTGCATTCTGATCGCCGTACCGATCGAGCGCCTCTGCGTGGCCTTCGACTAGCGCGATCGCCCGCGCGGGCGCCGGGTGTGAACTGTCCACATAGCCGACGATGGTTTCGACGCGTTGCTCGACGCGTTCGGCAGATCGACCGCGCGCTGCCCCCCCTCTACCGCTACTTTCGTTGCCGTCGGCAAGCAGGTAACCGCAATCGCTTGCCGATTCCAGGGGTATGCGGCGGGAGTCGACACTATCCGGCCGGTTAGAATCGATCGATCACGCCAATCTGAACGCCGCGCACCGGCGCGCCAGGCCACGAAGGCGGCAGGCCCGTGACGTTCACACCGCGCAGCGTGAACGCCGCCTGGCCGTGATTGCGCAGCCATCCCGCGCTCGCGTAGAGCAACACGCGCTTCGACAGATCGTACTCGCAGGCCGCGCTGAACTGGTCCGCGTCGTCGTCGCCGCCCGAGCGGTCGCGCAGCCACGTATAGCCGAGCGACGCGCGAAAGCGCGACGTCACCGCATAGCGCGCCGACACCGAAATGCCGTCGTTGTGATAGCGCGGCGTGCCGCCGTCGCCGTTGAAATACGCGAGAAAACCCGTGAGCGCACCGAATACGTACGAGACGCCGCCAAGGTTCGCGCGCAAGGCGCCGTCGCCGTTCTGCTGTTGATGCGCATACGAGATGCGAAACGGCCCGCGCCGCCACGCGAAGGTTTCGACCGTGCCGGAGAGCCCGTTGCCGTCCGTGGACGGGTCGCGCAGCGAGGCCATCAGCGTGGTCGAAAAGCCGTAGATTTCGGGCGAGAGATAGGTGATCGCATTGCTTTCGTACGGCGTGATCTTCGAAAGATTGTCGAGGCCCGACGCGATGGTCCCCGCACCGAACGCGTCGAGCTGGCCCTTGAACGGAATGTAGATCGGCGAATATTGCCGCCCCACGCGCACCGCGCCCCACGGCGTGCCCACGCCTATCCATGCCTGGCGGTTGAAGACCGTGCCGGCCACGGCCAGGGTACCGTCGGCGGAGCCAAAGCCGTTTTCGAGCTCGAACAGCAGCTTGATGCCATCGCCGAGGTCTTCGACGCCGCGCATTCCGAAGCGCGAGCCGCGATACGCGCCCGAGTCCATGCGCGCGACCCATCCCGCGCCCGGATTGGTGATTTCGATGCTCGTATCGAGCGCCCCATACAGCGTGACTGAACTTTGCGCGTGTGCGCTCGTCGTGTGCGACATGACGATCGACACGATCGCCCAGGCGCGCGCCGCGCGCAATGTTCGGTTCATACAGGAATAGCGAATGAAGCGCGCGAACGCGGCGGTGCAGGCTGCATGAAAAGCGGCAGGCGCCATGCGCGCGCCTGCCGCCACCGGAAGAATCGCGAAACCGCAAGCGCCCGGCGCGGCGTGCCGTCACTGCTTCGGCAGCGCGTAGGCAATCACGTAGTCACCGAGCTTCGTGCCGAACGAGCCGTGCCCGCCCGCCGCGATCACGACGAACTGGCGGCCGTTGACCGCGTACGTCATCGGCGTGGCCTGGCCGCCGGCGGGCAGACGCGCCTGCCAGAGCCGCCTGCCGTCGTTCACGTCGAACGCGCGCAGGTAGTTGTCTGCGGTCGCGCCGATGAAGATCACGCCGCCCGCCGTCACCATCGGGCCGCCCAGCATCGGCATGCCCATCCTGAAGGCCAGCGGAATCGGCGAGCTGTCGCGCGTGGTGCCGATGCGCTTTTTCCAGACGATCTGGTTGGTCTTGAGATCGATCGCCGAGATGTAGCCCCACGCGGGCTGCTTGCATGGCAGGCCGAGCGGCGACATGAACGGGTTGAGCGTCACGCCGAAAGGCACGCCGTATTGCGGCTGGATGCCCGCCTCCGTGCCGCTGCCCTTCGCCCCCGGCTGCGGCTCCTGCGGGTTGCCCGCCCCGCGCGGAATCAGCCGCGAGACGAAGGGCAGCGCGATCGGGTTCGCCACGGCGATCTGCCGGTCGGTGTCGATGGCGAGCCCGCCCCACTCGAACATGCCGAGATTGCCCGGGAACACGAGCGTGCCCTGCAGCGAAGGCGGCGTGAACGTGCCTTCATAGCGCAGCTTGTGGAACATCACGCGGCACACGAGCTGGTCGTACATCGTGGCGCCCCACATATCGGCGTCCGTGAGGTTCTTCGACGGCCGGAACGTGAGCTGCGAAAACGGCTGCGTGGGCGAGACGCGGTCGCCGGGCGCGGCGCCCTGCGGCACCGGCATTTCGGGCGCGGGCACGACAAGCGCGCCCGTGCGGCGGTCGAGCACGAACAGGTTGCCGGTTTTCGCGGGCGCATATACCACGGGAACGGTCTTGCCGTCCTTGTCGGCGATGTCTGCGAGCGTGGGCTGCGAGGGCATGTCCATGTCCCAGAGGTCGTGATGCGCCGTCTGGTAGAACCACGCGAGCTTGCCCGTCGAAGCATGCAGCGCGAGCAGGCCGCTGGCGTAGCGCTCCATATCGGGCGTGCGGTCGCCGCCCCAGATATCCGGCGTCCTCACGCCCATCGGCAGATAGACGATGTCGAGCTTCGGATCGTAGGCGGCCGGGGCCCACGAGTTCGGCGAGTTCCAGGAGAAGTGCTCGCCCGGGCCGGGCATCCTGTTCGGCTCGGCCGCGCCCGGATCGAACGCCCACAGCAGCTTGCCGGTTCGCACGTCGAAGCCGCGTATCACGCCCGAGGGCTCGCGGTTCGAGAAGTTGTCCTCGACCGCGCCCGCCACGACGATCACGTTGCTCGTGACGATGGGCGGCGACGTGGGTTCGTACATGCCCGGCGTCGTCACCGGCATGGCATGTTGCAGATCGAGATCGCCGTTATTGCCGAAGCCCGCGCAGCGCTCGCCCGTTAGCGCGTCGAGCGCGTAGAGATGGCCGTCGTTCACCGGCAGCAGGATGCGTCGCGAGCACGCGCCGTTGGCGGCGGGCGCGGCGGCGGCCATGGTTTCGCTGGCGGGCGCAGCGGCTTGCGTGTCGGATGCGGCTTCGCTTGCAGGCGCGGCAGCCTCGAGCGCCGAAGCGGCCGCCGCGGCTGTCGTTGCCGCCGCATCGCTCGCGGGCGCCGCGCTCGCCGAAAGATCGATGAACGACACGCCCCGGCAAGTGACGTGCTGGAACGACGGATCGGGCTGAAGCTTCGGATCGAACTTCCATTTGAGCTCGCCTGTCTGCGCGTCGAGCGCGAACAGGATCTGGTGCGGCGAGCACAGGTAAAGCAGGTCGCCGATCTTGATCGGCGTAACTTCGTTGGTGATCTCGACCGGATCGTTGGGCCCTTTCACGTCGCCCGTGCGGAAGGTCCAGGCGACCTGGAGGTTGTGCGCGTTATCGGGCGTGATCTGCTGCAGCGGCGAATAGCGCGTGCCCTGTTGATCGCGGCCATAGGCGGGCCACTCGGAAGGCTGGATGCCTTCCGGGTTCGGCGCGGGCGTGGCCCTCACGGCCGCCAGCGAGCCGTTGACCTGCTGCGGATCGTTGAAATGCGCATAGACGAGCACGGCGCCCCAGACGAGAAGCCCGACCACGAGCGAAACCACCCCGAACTGGCGCGGGCGCTCGAGACGCCAGCTCATGAGCACCAGCAGCCACACGCCGAACACCACGAGCACGCCCGAGCGCGGCACGAGCGCCCAGAAGTCGGGACCCGATTCCCAGAGCCCCCATATCGCCGTGCCGATCAGCACGATCGCATAGAGCACGAATGCGGTGGGGCTCGCGCGCCAGAGCAGCCAGGCGAAGATGAGCAGCACGACGCCGGTCACGACGTAATACGGCGAGCCGCCGAGCGAGACCAGCCACGCACCGCCGACCAGCAGATAGATCGCGGTGAGCAGCGTGAACAGCATGGAGATGACGCCGATGACGCCCAGCGGTTTCGATAGTCTGGCCATGATCTCAACCTTCCTCGAAGAATGCCGTATGCGAAAAGCGGCAAAAACGTTGACTCAGAACAGATGCATCATGCCCACGTAGGCGCCCGTCTGCGATTCCCCGGACATGGGGCTGGTCGGCGCGCTCGCGTCGCGCGGCGTGGCGAATACCGAAAACGTGCCGTTCCCGCTGTTGTCCACATACGCGACCGTGCCGTAGAGAAACGTGCGCGCACTCGGGTTACAGGTCGTGCCGAGCGCGTAGAGCGTGGCGTGGCTCGCGGGGTCGTGCGCGACGTCGCCGCCGCCCTCGCCCACATGAATATAGAAGCCCGCGGCCGTCACGGCCCACCTCGGCGTGGCTTGATAAGTCGCGCCGAGCCAGTAGTGATCGGCGGTATCGGAAATGCCGGGGGGAGAATCGGGCGCGGAGTAATGCGTGTACGCGGCCTGGATCTTGAACTTCCGCACGCGCAGGTTGCCGCCCACGAAGTATTCGCGCGAAGCCGTGAAGATGTTGGAGAAGCGCCCGCTCGAATCGCGCAGTTCGTCGTAGATGCCGCGCACGTCGAAAAGCGGTGAATGGCAGGAGAGCATGATGCCGTCCGAACGGCCGAACTCGCCCTCTGCGCCACTGTTGAAGGCACCCGGCTGATTGCCGAACGCATATTGTCCCTGCACGTCGAAGCCATTCCACACGGGGCTGTGATATTCGACGTTGTTGCTCGTTTGCTGCCAGTTGCGGCCGCGCACGAGCGAGGCCGACGACACCGCCTGCTGAACGAACGGGTCGAACGCCCACACGCCGTCGCTGTCGATGAAGAGATTACGGCCGGCTTGCAGTTGCCCCCACGTCTCGCTCTTCAGGCCCACGTAGGCGCGGCGCGAAAAGAGCCGGCCGCCACCCGTGGTGCCGTTCATGATCTGCAATGCGGTTTCGAGGTTGAAGATCGCGGCGGTGCCGCCGCCGAGGTCCTCGGTGCCCTTGAAGCCCAGCATGCTGGTGCCCCAGTCGCCGCCTTCGGCGCTCCAGCGGCTCGAGCTGCCGCCGTTGCCGTTCGCGATGTGGTTGAGGTATTCGATGCCGCCATCCATGCGGCCGTACAGCGTGATACTCGTTTGTGCGCTCGCGGCCGGACTGGCGGCAAGCAGCAGCACTGCGCCAAGCGTCGTTTTCACGTCAACTCCCTGTGGAGTCTTCTTTCTTGGTCCGGCCCGTGCCGGGCGAATAACGTGCAATGACGCGCAGAGAAGCCACCGCGCCCGGCCGCGCGCATCGGGCCGCATGACCTGCGCCGGACGCATCGCGTACTAAAAAAAAGAATAGCGCGTCGTGCAGAATACCGCTTTCTGGCTGGTCGGCGCTCGGCGATCATGCAGCACGCAAAGATGGCATTTGACCCGACGGGTGACGGCCAGCTCGACGATGCGCACATTGCGTGCCGCGTCGCGCCATGTGCGATGCATCGCGCGGGGCAGCAGGGCGAGACTCGGCGCGAAGTTCACTATGGAACGCACTGCGAAGCGTCGCGCGCCTGCCGGCGCGAGGCCTTTGCGCCAACGCGGCGCCCCGTGATGGCGCGGTGGCCGCATGGCGAACCGCGCACCATACGCACAGTGCAGGTAAAAAGGGAAAAAAGCGGCAGCTTCGGCAGTACGGCGCGCGTGCAAGACCTCAGTCGCGCGATTCCGCGCCGGCGAGCCGCAGGCCGGCGCGGCGGCAATCCAGGCGAGTGAGGATGTGACGCTGTCGAATGTCCATAGCGCTTCGGCCCGAAGATCGGCGCGGCGCATCGAAGAGTGCGTGGCAACTGCCGGCACACGGCGTGCCGAGGCTATCGCGCATCCTGCCGCGAATCCGCCTGTCGAGCGCGTTTCGCGTCGCCGCCGTTTTGCGCCGCTGGCTGCGTCTGCGTCCGCGCGGCGTGGAAAACCGGCAGACGCCAGCCGTAATAGAGCGAGGCAAGACGCAGCGCCACGCACGACATCACGGCCACCCACGGCGTCCAGAACGCAGACCAGCCGACATACGTGAGGCCCACCTGGACCGAAGCGCCGAGCAACGCAGCCGAAGCGTAGATCTCGCGATCGAGAATGGCCGGCACGCGCGAAAGCAGCACGTCGCGCATCACGCCACCGCCCACCGCGCTCACGATGCCGAGAATGATGGCCGGCTCCGCGCTCTGACTATACGCGAGCGCCTTCTGCGCGCCCGCGACGGCAAAGAGCCCGAGCCCGATCGCATCGAACAGCAGCACGGGATGGCGCAGCCGCCGCACCTGCGGATACGCGGCGATGGTGAGCCCGGCGGCCAGCACCGAAACCGCGAGATAGGCCCAGTTCGCGAGCCCCGCGGGCGGCACCGCGCCGATGCACAGATCGCGGATGATGCCGCCGCCGCACGCCACCATGAAACTCACGACGACGATGCCGAAAAGATCGAGCCGTCGCTGCCTCGCGGCCACGGCTCCCGAGATCGCAAACGCGAACGTGCCGATCAGATCGAGAATCGTATACGCCGCATGCGCGTTGATATGCGCGCCAACGTGCGCGCCCAGCTCCATGCTCACGCGGCCTCGCTTTCGCGGCCAGGCCGCGCAGCGGCCGCGCAGGGCATCGCATCGAAGCCGGCGCGCATGGGGTCGAGCACCGGCGCGTGCACGCCGGCATGCCGCATCGCGGCGGGCGCTTCGCCATTGCACAGCACGGCCGCGCCGCCCGTCACGCGCACCTGGCGCGGCACGAGCGAGGCGGTGCGCCATTCCCGCATCGACAGTCCGGGATGCCGGTGCATTTCCTCGTGGCGCGGTTCGGGCTCGTGCAACAGCGCGCCGATGGCGGGCGCGACTGTCTCGACGAGATTCGGCATGGACGACTCCTTCATGCGTATTTCAAAGTGCAATTGCGCGGGGCCGCGATTTCAGACGTCTTCGATCAGGCTCTGCGCGAGCTTGGCGAGCAACTGGTCGAGCGTCTTGCGCTCGTGCTCGGTGAGCACGGCCGCGAGTTCGGATTCGAGCTTCGAGCCGGCTTTTTCCGAGGCATTCGCGACTTTCGCGCCCTCGGGCGTGACGCGCAGCGTGACGCTGCGCCGGTCCGACATGTGCGTGCCGCGGCCGATCAGGCCACGCGATTCCAGCTCGCCGAGCGTTTTCGAAAGCAGCGTCTTTTCGATGAGCGCCCGTTGCGATACGGCCTTGGGCGTGATGCCGGGCTCGGCGCGGATCATGCGCAGCACGCGCATGGCGCGCACGTCGAGATCCCAACGCGCGCGATAAACCGCGTTGGCACGCTCCATGAGCAGTGCGCTCGTCTGATCGAGCCTGAACGTGAGGAAATCGGAATACAAGGGCACACTCCCCGGCTTCGTAAGCCCGCACGGCCGGCCAGCCAGCCGGCAAACTGGTCGCCAGTATAGTGAACTAGTTGAAAATTTCAACTATCCCGGGCGTGGGTGTGCGCAGAAGACATGCAGACACGACTGCGCGGCGGGCCTCCACCTGAACGGAAGCCTGCCGCGCATGGGGAAACGTCCGGCGGGGACAGATGCCCGCCGGAGTCAGCGCAGGGAAGCGATTTAGAACGCGTGACGCATGCCAACCGTGACGGCGACCTGCGTATCGGTCGACGACGGCGAGAGCGTGTTGAGCATCGCGTGCGAGAGTACGGAGTCGGCCGGCGCGCCGTGCACGTTCTGATACACGCCTTCAAGGTAGAAGTCGGTGCGCTTGCTGATGGCGTAGTCCGTCTGCAGCATCGCCGTGTTCCAGCCCGGGTTCGTGCCGTTGTACGCGCCGTGCGTGTACGTGTACGCGCCCGAGACGCTCCATGCGGGCGTGAGCGCGTATTTCACGTTGGCCTCGAAGTTGTCGAGGCGCAGCGAACCGGCGAGCGAACCGGCGGCGCTGTCGTTCGCGCCGAGATAGGTGCCCGTGCCGAACGAGTAGACGCCGGCGACGTTGTCGATCTGCGAGTGACTCCAGACGAGACCCACAGTGGCCGGCCCGTAAGTGTAATTGCCGCCGAGCGACCACACGCGCTGGCGCTCCGCGAGGAAGTTCGCGCTCGTGTCGCCGCTGGTGACCGCGCCGCTGCCATTGCCCGCGTTGTTGAACTGCAGGTAGCCGGCTGCGAGGTTCAGCGGGCCCTGGCTATATGCAATGGCGAAGCCGTAAGAGCGGTTGTTCGCGAAGTCGCCGGCCTTGTTGCTGAACGAGTACATCGTTTCGAACGTCACGCCGTACCAGGTCGGGCTCGCGTACTTGACGGAGTTGTTGGCGACCACCGAATTCGCGGCGAGGTTGTCGTTTTCGAACGGGTGCGCTGCGAGGTTGCCGCCCCACGTGTTGAATTCGGCCGTGAGCGGCCCCACGAGGTCGTTCATCACGTCGAACTGGCGGCCGAACGTGAGCGTGCCGTAGGGGTCGCTTTGCAGGCCCACCCAGGCCTGGGAGCCGAAGCCGAGACCCGAAAATGCCTGCGCGCCGTTGTTCAGCAGGAAGCCTTGTTCAAGCTTGAAGATTGCATGCAAACCGCCGCCCAGATCTTCCGAACCCTTGAGGCCGAACACCGTGTTCTGCGTGGAACTGGTGTTCATCTGCCAGTTGCTGTGGCCAAGCTGGTTGTTCGTGTAGACGAGACCGGTATCGATCAGGCCGTAGAGGGTGACGCTGCTTTGCGCATGCGCCGAAATGGCGAAGGCGCTCAGGATGGCCGCGGCGATTAGCGATTTCTTCATGTTTTCAGGCTCCGGATTAAGCGGTGGGTCAATGCATCGGATTCAGGCAGCCGGCACCATTGATGTGCAATTTCATAAGCGCAACTTCCATTTCGGTGCACATTGCAAAGGCAAAAGAAATCCGCCGACGATTATTGCGAATTACGCAATTCATCGGTGTGATAAATGCAATGATGAAATGAAAATCGTGCTGCGAGTGCGGCGCGAATCGACACCCGCATCATAGGGCGCCGAAAATAAAAATGGTGTCGAAATTCAGATGGCGTGGCGATAAAGGCACACCTTGGCATAACCCCGTCGGACAAGGCTCGACGCGCTTCCGGGAATGTGCGGGGTATGTATTCCGCCTCTAAAATTACACAATGCTTTCAGAGTGCGCTTTAAACGCGGTGAGAAAGACCGATTATCCATCGCGAGAATCGCTGCGGAAATCGGCCTTCAGGACGGGCTGATTCTGATATTAAGCAGTTTTTGTTTATCGATGCACTTACGCAGCGGGCGCAACCGACGCGCCCTCGATTCCATGGCGCTTCAATGCCGCTTCGACAAATCCTGATGCCTTCATCGACTCGACGAACGCGCAGAGCACCGTTGCGGCCTGCGGACCGCGGTGCTTCGCAACGCCCATGGCCTGGCGGATCACCATGAAGCGCTCGCCGAGCAGGCGCAAGCCGCCGGCCTTCGCGGCATCCGCTTCGAGTTGCTGCTTCACGCCCGCGGCCACATCCAGTCCTTCTGCGAGGAAGGTCGGCACGACGGCGGGCGAAGCCGGCGCACGCACGATCTGAGCGGCCTTCAATTCGCGCGTGAGAAACAGGTCGTACGCACTGCCCTTGCCCACCACTACCCGGTTATGCGGCTGATCGACGTCGGCATTCGTGTGTACAGGCGATTCGTCGCGCACCAGATAGAAGCCTTCGATCAGCACATACGGCGCCGTAAATGCGATCGTTTCGCCGCGCTTGGGATCGACCGCGAAGAAACCGAAGTCCGCGCGCTCGTCGCTCACGGCTTCGACCGATTTGGCGGCCGTATCGAACACGACGAGTTCGAGCGGCACGCCCAATTGCTGCGCGAAAGCCCGTGCGAGATCGACGGATACGCCGAACGGCTCGCCCGATTGCGGATCGCGATTCGCAAGAATCGGATTGCCGAGATTGATGGAGGCGCGCAAGGTGCCCGTGGGCGCGAATACATTGACGACAGCGGGATCGATATTCATGGTAGTCCGGTTGATAACGCGTTTTCACGGCTACGCGCCGGTCAATGCAACATAATCACGGCGGCGTATGGAGCGGCTCCGAGCATATCACGCAGCCGATCCCAGGCCGTGCAGTCGTAGCCCCACGAAGCCGCAGGCGGAGCGGCTCAGGGCTGTGCTTCCGCGCGCGTCGGCAATTTACCGCTGGCCCGGCGAGCAAGCTTCCATCGCAGCAACGCATGGGCCGCAAGGCCGAACAGCAAACTCCAGAATGCAGCGCCCAATCCGCACAGCGACATTCCGGATGCCGAAACAATGAAGGTGACCAATGCGGCATCGCGGTCCTGCACATCGCTCATCGATGCAGCCAGCGCGCCGGCAATGGTGGGAAACAAGGCAAGTCCGGCGAGCGCGGCGATCAGTTCCTTTGGAAGCATCGCAAACAGCGATAGCACCGTCGCAGCGATACAGCCGAGAACGAGATAGACGATTCCGCCGGAAACTCCTGCAACGTAGCGCTTTTCCGCCTCTGCGTGCGCCTCGTGGCCTGTGCAGATCGCCGCAGTGATTGCGGCCAGGTTCAGGCCGTGGCAGCCGAACGGCGCGAGCACCGCCGAAACCGCGGACGACCAGGCGATCAGCGGCCCAGCCGACGGCTTCGCGTAGCCGCTATTGCGCAGAACCGCCATGCCGGGCACCCACTGCCCCGTGAGCGCCACCACCATCAACGGCAGCGAGATGTTGACGCCGGCCTGCCAGTCGAAACGCGGTGTGGTCCACGTTGGCGCCGTGAACTGCAACGAAGGAACATGGCCGGTGAGCTTGCCGCCCAGAACGGAAACGAACACGCCCACCGCGAGCACCCCAACCACCGCATAACGCGGAAACCACCGGCGCCCCATGAAGAACACGACAAACATCGCGCCGACCATCACGGGTTGCGCGGGCAGGACGACGAACATCTTCGCCGCAAAACCGAAGAGGATGCCGGCCAGCATCGCCGCCGAAATGCCCGCAGGCAGCCTGGACACGATCCTGTCGAAGGTTCCGCTCACGCCGATCACGAACGTCGCCACGCTGGCAATCAGATAAGCGCCGACCGCCTCTGGAAAGCTCACCGTGGGCAGCAGCGTTATCAGCAATGCCGACCCCGGCGCGGACCACGCGACGACAACGGGGACCCGATAACGCAGCGAGAGCACGACTCCCAGAAAGCCGGAGCCGATCGAGATCGTCCATACCCAAGACTCCAGCAGGGCATGCGGCATGCCCTGCGCGGCCTGGAACACCAGCACGAGCGGGCCGGCGAAAGAAATCAGCGTGGCGACCGCGCCGGCGACGATTGCCGGCAGCGAAGCGTCCTTTGCGAGTTGTGACACGGCGCTCATGGGTCAACCCATATCGCCGCCGGCCACCGGCAACACGGAACCGGTGATGTAGCTCGCCTCGTCGGACGCGAGGAACAGGATTGGAGCGACCTGTTCGTCGATGGTGCCGTAGCGCTTGAAGAACGTCGATTCGGTGACCTGCACGACGGCCTCGCTCATCCAGACCTTTTCCTGTTCACTGTCGCCGGTCGCATTGCGCGGAATGCGGCGCGGCGGCGCATCGGTTCCACCCGGCGCGGTGGCGACCACGCGAATGTTGTGTTCAGCGTATTCCATCGCGAGCGACTGCGTGACCGCATTGACACCGCCCTTGGCCGCCGAATACGGCACGCGACGAATGCCGCGCGTGGCGTTCGACGAAACATTGACGATGGTTCCGCGCCCGCGCTCAAGCAGATGCGGCAACACGGCGTGACACGTGTAAAGCGTGGGCATCAACGATCGGCGTATTTCCGCGTCGATCTGCGCCGGCTCGAATTCGGCAAACGGCCGCATGCGAATTGCGCCACCCACTCCGTTGACGAGGATGTCGATACCGCCAAACTGTTGAGCCGCGAAATCCATTGCCGCTTTCGCGCCTTCGTATGTTTCGAGGTCGGCGACGAATCCCGCTGTTTCGGCGCCCTGCGCCTCGGCCGCGACCGCCGCCACGAAATCCGCGCGATCGACGAACAGCACCTTGCCGCCTTCGGCAGCCGCTCGCAGCGCCACGCCGCGGCCGATGCCCTGAGCCGCTCCGGTGACGACTACGACCTTGCCCGAGAATCGTTGCATGTTCATGCCGCCTTCTGGACTACGTTGGGAGTGAACTTCTCGTAGTGGAAGCTGTTGGGCTTCACGCCTTCATCGTCGAAATACTTGCGCACGGCGTCGACCATCGGCGGCGGGCCGCACAGATAAACGTCGACATCGCCGTCGTTCAGGGCGGCGGCCGGAATGTGCTGCGTGACCCAGCCCTTGCGCGGATGATTCGAGTCCGCGTCGGCGACGACCGTGGCGTAGCTGAAATTCGGCAACTTCGCCATGTAAGCGTCAATGGCTTCGACGAGCACCAGGTCGAGGTCGCGAGTGACGCCGTAGATCAGGTGCACCTTCTGCTGCGGGCGCGTCCGGGCGAGCACTTCCAGCATCGAGAGGAAGGGAGCGAGACCGGTGCCGCCTGCGAGGAACAGCAGCGGACGCTGCGCGTCGCGCAAATAGAAACTGCCGAGCGGGCCGGTCAAATCGAGCTTCGCACCGGGCCGCGCGGCTTCGAGCCACGTGCTCATCACGCCGCCGGGAATCTTCTTGATCAGGAAGCTGACCTTCGATTCTCCCGGCGCGGACGAAAAGGAATACGAACGATGCTGGCCGCTTCCGGGCACGTCGATATTGACGTACTGCCCTGGCAGAAACACCGGACCGGCCGCATCGACGTCAAGCTCGAGTACGACGGCCGCGTCGTTGTGCTGCTCGACCTTCGAGACCGTTGCGGCAACCCTGCTCTGCCCCGTCTTGCATACGGCGGACGATGCGGGGACCGCGATCACGCAATCGCCTTGCGGCACCATCTGGCAGGTGAGCACGAGGCCGCTGTCCTTTTCGTCCTCGGTCAAGGCGTCTTCGATATAGTCTTCGCCGAGGTCGTAGCTGCCGCTTTCGGCACGGCATTTGCAGGTGCCGCACACGCCGTCCGAACAGTCCATCGGCAGGTTGATTCTGGCGCGGAAGGCCGCATCGAGAACTTTCTCGCCCGCCTTGCATTCGATGAAACGGGTAACACCGTCCTCGAAATTCAATGCGATCTTGTAGCTGGACATGGTGTCTCCTTCGTTCCCATGTTGAAACTGACTGCCGACGTCAAACGTGATAGACGTCGAGCACCTGCCGGATGTAATCGTTCTTCAGCACGATCTTCTTGTATGAGATCAGGAAGTCGTCGCCGGCCTGGCGCAAGGTGACGAACATCGTGCCGAAGAAGTGATCCGTGATCTTGTAGCGATGATTGAGCGTGTGGAAGTTGTAGCGCACATCCACTTCGCCGTCGCGCTCGGCCAGCACTTCCACGTTCGTGACGTTGTGGCTCGTGCGCGGCTCCGGCATCGAAGCGCCGCTGCGTTCGGTCTTGATGCGAAACACGCGGTCTTCCAGGCCGCCGCGATCCGGGTAGTACATCAGCGAGATCTGGCTCTCGTGATCGTCCGTGAGTTGATCGTCGTCGTCCCACGCCGGCATCCAGTACGTGACATCCCCGGCGTAGCAGGCGAGCCACGCCTCCCACTGGCGATCGTCGAGCAGGCGCGCTTCACGGTATAGCGTGGCGCAGATTTTCCGGTAATCGTGGCTCATGCCCGCGCTCCTTCCTGTTCCTTCTTGAGCGCGTCGCGCATGGCGTGCACCCAGTACTCGTGCTGGACCACGAACAGGCCTTCGTCTTCACTACGCTCGCCTGAAATGATCGGCTTGATGCCCATTTTCTTCGCGTTTTCGTCAGGTCCTTCGACCCACAGCGGCGCACCGCGCGAAAGATCATTCCACATCGCCGTGGTGCCGGCATAACCGGCCTGGCATGCGCGGAACTCTTCCAGGTCGTCGGCGGTGCCCATGCCCGTGACGTTGAAAAAATCCTCGTACTGGCGAATACGCGTGGCGCGATCGTCCGCGCTCTCGCCCTTCGGCGCGAAGCAGAAGATGTTCACTTCGGTCTTGTCCACGCTGATCGGGCGAATCACGCGAATCTGCGTGCTGAACTGGTCCATCAGGAACACGTTCGGATAGAGGCACAAATTTCTGGTCTGATTGACGATGAATTCCGCCTGCACTTCGCCAACGCGCGCCTTGATTTCCTCGCGATGCTTGTAGACCGGCCGTACCTCGGGATTCATCGTGTTGGTCCACAGCAGGATGTGGCCGTGTTCGAAGCCATAGACGCCCGCCACCGATTTGCTCCAGCTGGCGGCGTCCACTGCCTGGGTGCCGTCTTCCTTGCGACGCCCCATGGTTGCGGCGTAATTCCAGTGCACGGTGCTGACGTGGTAGCCGTCGCAGCCGTTCTCCATCTGCATTTTCCAGTTGCCGTCGTAGATGTAGGAGGAGTTGCCACGCAACACCTCCAGACCGTTCGGCGACTGATCGACGATCTGATCGATGATGATCTTCGCTTCGCCGAGATAGTCCTCCAGCGGCTGCACGTCCGCATTGAGGCTGCCGAACAGGAAGCCGCGGTAGCGCTCGAAGCGCGCGATCTTCTTCAGGTCGTGCGAGCCGTTCTTGTTGAACTGCACGGGATATTCGGTGGTCTTTTCGTCCTTCACCTTCAGCAGCTTGCCGGTGTTGGAAAACGTCCAGCCATGGAACGGACACGTGAAACTGCCCTTGTTGCCGTGCTTGCGCCGGCACAGCATGGCGCCCTTGTGCGCGCAGGCGTTGATGACGGCGTTCAGTTCACCGGTCTTGTCGCGGGTGATGACCACGGGCTGACGGCCAAGCCACGTGGTGTAGTAGTCGTTGTTGTCCGGAATCTGGCTTTCGTGCGCCAGATACACCCAGTTGTTCTCGAAGATGTGCTTCATCTCCAGCTCGAACAAGTCGGCGTTCGTGAAGATGTCGCGGCGGCAACGGAACATACCGGTTTGCTTGTCGTCCTGCACGGCGGTGGACAGCAGGTGATCCAGGTCACTGGCCTTGTCGATGATAGCTGACATGTTAGCTCTCCTATGCATACTCCAAACGCGGCACGGAGTCCCTGCATCGGTGTCGAATGATTATTTCGAGGGAGGCCGCGGCAGTATCGTTACTACCGCTGCCGCGAACCGTTACGCCGTGGCCGAAGCGCGCAGGCGGTGAACGAGCTGGTTGTCCTTACCCTGGACCAGCGGCGTGAGCGTGAAGTTGAATTCGATGTCCTTGTACGTGTCGGCTTTCAGGCCGATCGCCGTACCGCCGGTCTTTTCGGCTACGTGCGGAATCAGTTCTTCGCGCGTCGCGTAGGCGAAGTCATCCCAGATCAGCGGGTCGCCTTCGATATTGAATTGCGTGGTCAGCTTGCGGCTGCTTTCCGAGGTCACGAAGAAGTGCACGTGCGCCGGGCGGTTGCCATGGCGGCCGAGCCCGTTCAACAGTTGCTGCGTTGCGCCCTGCGGCGGGCAGCCGTAGCCCACCGGCATGAGCGTGCGGAATTCATACTTGCCGTCTGCCCCCGTCCTGATGGCGCCGCGCAGGTTGAAGTCGTCCTGCGCGCCGGTCGGGTCGAAGTGCGAATAGAAGCCCTTCGAATTCGCATGCCAGCATTCGACCACGGCGCCAGCGAGCGGCTTGCCTTCGAGGTCGGCGACCGTGCCATGAATGACGAGCGGACCCGCATCCGCGTCCGCGTTGATGTCGATGCGCGATACGCCCTCGCGCACCGGCGCACCCGCAACGTAAAGCGGCCCTTCGATCGTACGCGGCGTGCCGCCTTCGAGTCCGACCGCCTTGTCGGCGGCGTCCATGCGGATGTCGAGGTACTTCTCCAGGCCGAGGCCGGCTGCCAGCAGCGCCGCCTCACCGTCCTGGCCGAGCTTGTTCAGATAGTTCACGCCGGCCCACACTTCATCGGGCGAAATGTCGAGATCGTCGATGGCTTTGAACAGATCGCCCAACAGACGATGGACGATCTGCTGGAAACGCGCGTTGCCGTTGTCGCCGTCGAGATTGGCGGCGGTCTTCAAAAGGTCCTGCACTTCCTTCGTTTCGAATACTTTTGTGTTCATGACTCTGTCTCCTTGTATTGGGGGAAATCCGCTCAAGCGTCGTTGTCCCGAACGGACGATGGGTGGCGGCACAATGGCGTGACCGTTATCTTCATGTATGGAAAAAGCGGCAAGGCGGCGAGAATGTCGTGCAGCTCTGCGTTGCTCTCTACGTCGAAAATGCTGTAGTTCGCGTATTCGCCGACCACTCGCCAGATATGGCGCCACTTGCCGCTGCGCTGCAGCTCCTGCGAATACGCTTTCTCTCGCGCCTTGATTTCGTTGGCGACATCGGCGGGCATGTCGGCCGGGATGTTCACATCCATTCGTACGTGGAAAAGCATGGTCAGCGTCCTTTAGATTCTTGCTGGCGTCACTTCGTCACTTTCATGAGCCCGTCGCGGGTGAAACGCCTGACCCGGGCTTCGTCCAGTTCAATGCCGAGACCCGGGCCCTTCGGCACGGTGAGCTCGAAGTCGCTGTAATCCAGCGGCGTCGTCAGGATTTCTTCGGTAATCAGCAACGGCCCGAACAGTTCAGTGCCCCATTGCAGGCTGGCCAAGCTCGCGAACAGATGCGCCGAGGCGATCGTGCTCACGGCCGCCTCGAGCATCGTGCCGCCATAGAGTTCGATACCCGCGGCGTCGGCAATCGCGGCCACGCGCTGCGCCGCGAACAGCCCGCCGCTTTGTTCGATCTTGATGGCGAACACATCGGCGCCCCCGTTCTTCGCGATCTCGAACGCGCTTTCCGGGCCCTGCAGGATTTCGTCGGCCATCAATGCCACCGGGAAGCGGCGCATGAGCCGCGCAAGCGCCGCGGCGGATGCGACCGGCTGCTCGACGAGTTCGCAGCCCGCATCGGCCAGCGCCGGGATCGCCCATGCCGCTTGCGTCTCGCTCCACGCCATGTTGACGTCGACGCGCACGGCGGCCCGCTCGCCCACGGCCTTCTTGATTTCGGCAACGTGCCGGATATCGGTCTTGATCTCCCTCGCGCCGATCTTCAGCTTGAAGATCTTGTGACGGCGCGCTTCGAGCATCGCTTCGGCTTCGGCGATATCTTTGGCCGTGTCGCCCGAAGCCAGTGTCCAGGCGACCGGCAGCCGTTCGCGGCGGCGGCCACCCAGCAATTCGCTCACGGGCACGCCGAGGCGCTTGCCGTGCGCGTCGAGCAGCGCGGTTTCCAGCGCGCATTTGGAGAAGTGATTGACCTTCACCAGCTTGCCCAGGTGCGCCATCAGCGCCTGGATCTGCGTGGCGTCCTTGCCGATCATCGCCGGGGCGAAGTAGGCGTCGATCGCGAGCTTCATCGCCTCCGGGCTTTCGGGGCCATAGGCCATGCCGGCAATCGTCGTACCTTCGCCGATGCCTACGACGCCATCGCTGCAATACACCTTCACCAGCATCAGGGTTTGCCCGTACATCGTGGCGACGGATAGCTTGTGAGGGCGAATCGTCGGCAGATCTATCAGCCGGGTTTCGATACGTTCGATCGTTGCGGAGGTCATGTCGAATGCTGCGGAAGTGAAGAAGATATGGCCGTTTTATACACGCCGCAGATTCGTGGAGTCCAATACTATTTGAATCCAGTTCGATACCTTTATAATATAGAATCGCCTTAACCGGCCACAGTAAAGCCGATATTGCGGCGCATCATATTCTCTGAGTATCGAGAATGGGATGCTTCTTTTGGGATCGAACCATGGACCTCCGCCAGCTTCGTTACTTCGTCGCCGTTGTCCGCGAGCGCAATTTCACGCGCGCCGCAGAGCAGCTTCGCATTGCTCAACCGCCGCTGAGCCGGCAGATTCAGTTGCTCGAACAGGAGATCGGCGTGCCGCTTCTGATTCGCAACACGCGCCCGGTTCGCACGACGGACGCAGGCCGTCTCGTCTACGAGCAGGCGATGCAGATTCTCGGGCGCGTGGAGCAATTGCAAACGGCCGCAAAGCACGTGGGACTGCACCATCGCACCGTGCTGTCGATCGGTTTCGTCGCTTCGGTTTTATATTCAGGATTGCCAACGCTCATGCGCAAGCTGCGTCAGCACGCGCCGGAACTCGACATCCAGATGGTCGAGCTCATGTCGGTTCAGCAGATTCAGGCGCTGAAGGAAGGCCGGATCGATATCGGCTTTGGACGCGTGCGCCATAGCGACCCCAACGTGGCAGGCATCGTCCTTCGCGAAGAGCCGCTTGCCGTCGTCGTGCCGATCGGGTCCGACATGGCAACGGAATCGACGCCGATACCCATTGAGCAACTGGCGGGACAAAAGCTGATTGTCTATCCGAAGGAGCCGCGTCCCGGTTTCGCCGATCAGGTGTTGAACGTGTTGCACGGCGATGGTGTGCAACCGGGCGAAGTACTGGAGGTGCGGGAAATTCAGACGGCGCTGGGTCTGGTCGCGGCCGAGTTCGGCGTGTGCGTGATCCCTGCGTCAGCGCGTCAAATACGTCAGGACGTGCACTATCGTTTGATAGACAGCGACCATGCGACTTCACCGATCATCCTGAATCACCGCGTCAACGACAATTCGGTTTACGTCGATCTGGTGAAGCAGCTGGTCAAGGAAATGTATGCCGAGCCGCAAGCGTGGCTTCCGGCGAAGAAAACGAAATCGTGACGAGGTGCCGCGGCATCGTCACGACACGGCCGGGGCTGGCCTCGGATGAATCGTGCCCTGTGTGCGCTTTTCGCACGCGCATCCATGACCCGCGCGAGGCTACGCCACGATGTCAACGGCGCTTCGCGGCTTCGAACGCCCCGCAACGGTCGCCGGGCAGCGTCAGGCGATCGAGGCGCAGGCACAACCGGTTCGCGCCAATGCTCGCACCGTAAGCCGAACCCAGCGAAGCGAGCCCCGCTATGCGCGCTTCGAGCAGCACGAGGTCATCGGCCCAATGCACGCAGCGCATGCATTGCCCGGCAACGGGCGGATGCTCGCCGGCCGCTTCCGCAGCCCGGTCGTCGGCGCTCATTGTCCGAGCGTGAGCCAATACGGCGCGAACACGTGCACCGAAAGCGCGTAGCCGATCGCCACGTTCACCACCACCCCGGCCGTGAATGCCGCCAGCGGTTTGAGTCCGGTCGACGAAAGCGCACCGAAGCGCGTTGTCAAGCCGATGCTGAGAAAGCAGAACGTGAAGGCCCACGTGCGCAATGCGACGATCGGCGCAACGAACGCAGGCGTGACGACACTGCGATATTCGGCCAGCGTATAGTGCGACGCGACCCAGGTGACCAGCGCCGACGCGATCACGAAACCGATCACGAACTTCGGGAAGCGCGTCCAGATCTCTTTCGCGCTCGTCTTCGCCTCGACCTCGGCACCTTCCTCGCGATCCCAGCGTGTGGTGGCCACGATCGCAAGCACGAAAGCCCAGATGCCGATCCAGATGTCGCGCCCCACCACTTTCATCAACACGAACGCCTGCAGCGAGGCGTCAGGCGCGCCGGCCACCGCGCCCGCCGTGTGGCGCGCGAAGTCGCCGTATGCCTGGGCAGCCGCGATGCCTGCGGCATCCGCGAACTCAGAGGTGCCGATCCACGCGCCCGCGACGCCTGTTGGCAGTCCGAGCGCACGCGAGAGCGCGGGCAATGCGAACACCATCACGATGGCCCAGACCACCACGAGAGTAATCGCCACCGACGCCTGCTCGCGGCGCGCGCGTACCGCGCCAGCGATCGCGATGGCCGCCGATACGCCGCACACCGCGCCGCCCACGCCGAGCACCGCCGCGAAGCGTTGATCGATCTTCAATGCGCGCGCCACGCCGTAGATCACGAAGAACGTCGCGAGCGAAACGATCGTCGCCTGTCCGATGGCCACCGGTCCGGCCCACACGATCAGCGTGAGCGGCAGCGTTGCGCCGAGCAGCACGATGCCGACCTTGATGTAGAACTCCACGCGCAATGCGGGCGCGAGCCACGCCGGCACCGCGAACACGTTCGAAACGATTAGCCCCAACGCCAGCGCAATCAGCGGCGGTTCGAGGTTGTAGCGGCTCGCCTGGCTCCACGCGCCGAGCGCGAAGATCAACGCCGACACCACGAATACGACCGCGAATCCCAATATGAACCGCACGACCGGCAAACCGAGCGCCGCGATCGCGATGGAAAAAACGACGGCGAATGCGGCGAAAAGCGCGAGATAGTTTCCCGCGTGCGCGGCAAAGTCGTGAGCCAGCGCGCCGAAATCCGACCATCGGGCCGGCGCCACGGCGAGCGTCTTGATACTGCCGCCCGAAGCGAACAGTGCGTATGCGACGACGATCGCGAAGAGCCCCACGGCCACTGCCCACCAATCCTCGGTTCCAAAAGGCCGGCGGCGCTCCCGCACGGCGGCCGCGCCATTGCCGGCGTTACCGGCAACCGATGTATGACTCATGATCTGCCCCCTGCCTGATTGTTGATCGTTGTTTGCAGACGTTGATGGAGAACCCGCGCGTCGGCCCCGTTGCCGCGCGCATGTGATATTTAGTATGGAGTCCGTCGGATTGAATTAAAAATGACTTATTCGTCTTTGCATATATCGCACGCCCGCGGTGCCCGAATGCATCACGCCACGGCTCCCGGCGCGGCGGCAGCACCGGTCGGCGCCGCCGTCATTGCTGCACGCCCCAGCGCCTCACGGTCAGGCGTTCGAGCGTATCGAAGACGAGATGTTCGACGAGCAGCCCAATGATGATGACGGCTGCGAGCCCTGCAAACACGCGGTCGGTATAGAGCTCATTGCGGTTCTGGAAGATGTACCAGCCCAGCCCGCCCTGCCCCGCGCTTGCCCCGAACACGAGTTCGGCGGCGATCAGCGTGCGCCATGCGAAGGCCCAGCCCACACGCAGTCCCGCGATGATCGACGGCAACGCTGCCGGAACGAGAATGAGCGTGACGTGGCGCAGCCCGGTCAGCCCGTAGTTTCGCCCCGCCATCCTGAGTGTGGCGGGCACGCCGAGAAATCCCGTGTACATGTTGAGCGCCAGCGGCCAGAGCACCGCGTGAACGAGCACGAAGAGGAGGCTGCCGGTACCGAGCCCGAACCAGAGCAACGCGATCGGCAGCAACGCAATCGACGGCAATGGGTTGAACATCGCTGTCAGCATCGACAGCAGGTCGCGGCCCGTGCGCGTCGACACCGCGAGCGCCGTGAGCGCGAAAGCGAGCACCACCCCGATCGCATAGCCTCGCAACAGCATAGACAGCGAGATGGCGGTCTTCTCGAGCAGTTCGCCGCTCAGGATGCCCTGGACGAATGCCGCGAGCGTAGCGCCGAACGTGGGTACCAGCAGGTCGTTATCGACGATGCGGGCGGTGATCTCCCACGCCGCGATCAGCAGGAGCGCGATGACCGTGCGCCGGAGCCAGCTTGCGTCGGCGAGACGCCGCGCGAGCGGCAGCGTAACCGAGTCGCCGCCGGGCGGCGCGGGTTGCAGCGCGTGCTCGTACTCGGCGCGCACGGGCGGCAGCGGAGGCAATGCGCGGTTCGGCGTGCTCATGCGCGACCCTCCGCGACCGTTCCGGCCAAGGCTGGGGCGCCCTCCTCGGTATCGAACAGCATGCGATGAATGCGTGCGACGCTCGCGCGAAAGGCGTCGTCGCCGGTGCTCGCATGCGTATAGACGTGACTGTTGAGTTCCGCGCGCACCCGTCCCGGATGCGGTGAGAGCAGCAGAATGCGGTTGCCCACCACCAGCGCCTCTTCGATGGAGTGCGTGACGAAGAGCAGCGTGAAGCGTTCGTCCTCCCACAGGCGCAGCAACTCTTCCTGCATCTTGCGCCGGGTCAGCGCATCGAGTGCGGCGAACGGTTCGTCCATGAGCAGCACGCGCGGTTGCATGGCGAGCGCGCGGGCGATCGCCACGCGCTGCTTCATGCCGCCTGAAAGCGTGTGCGGATAAGCGTCGGCGAACGCGGCCAGGCCGACTTTGTCGAGATAATGCAAGGCCCGCGATCGCGCTTCGCCGCGCGAGAGTTTGCGCGCGATGCGCAACGGGAAGGCGATGTTTTCGACCACCGTCTTCCAGGGCGGCAACTGGTCGAACTCCTGAAACACGACCACGCGATCGGGACCGGGGCCACGCACTGTCCGACCGTCGAGCGCGACGGTTCCGGACACAGGTTCGATGAACCCTGCAATCGCCTTGAGCAGCGTGGACTTCCCGCAGCCCGAGGGGCCGAGCAGCACGAAGCGGTCGCTCCCGTACACGTCGAAGCTCACTTCGTGCGTTGCGCGCACGATGCGCTCGCGGTTGCGGTACTCGAGGCTCACGCCCTCGATGGCGAGCAGCCGTTGACTGGACGCCGCCTCGCGGCGCGGTGCGGCAGCCGGACCGCGCCGCAAGCCCGCTTCGGCGTCGCCGGCCGGCGCCGAAGCGGCGTTCGACCCGCGACGCGCGAGCGGCGTTTGCTCCCAGTATCCGGACGTGTTGACGTTCACAATTGGAAATCCAGCGGATAAAACGCCAACATACGGGCAGCCGCGACGCATCCCAACCAATGAATCGACATATTCAATACACGGCGACGCATAAGCATGGATTACGCCGTTCCAGCGGGGATGCTCAACTGCCGCCGGCCGTGGCGGGGTCGTCGAAGAAATAATCGCGCCAGGACTTCGGCTCGTTGCGGATTGCGCCCGTGCGATACATGAACTGCGCGAGGCCCAGCGTGTTCTGCGGCGCCGTCTTGAACTGCACCTGCGGGTCGCGCAGGATCTTCAGCAGCAGGCTGCGATCGATCTTCGAGTCGTTCACGCGTATGTAGATGTCCGCCGCCTTCTCGGGATCCGCCGAGATGAGACGGGCTGCGTCGGCGAGCGCCGCGACGAAGGCGCGATACGTCTTCGGGTTCTCGTCGCGGAACTTCTCCGTTGTGTACAGCACCGTCGCCGAACTCGGGCCGCCGAGAACGTCGTATGAGTTGAGGACGATATGGGCCTTGGGATTGGCCGCCAGTTCCTGCTGCTGGAACGGCGGATTGCCGAAATGCGCCGTTATCACGCTGCTGTTGGCAATGAGCGCGGCGGCCGCGTCCGGATGCGGAATGGCCTGCGTGAGCTTGTCGAGGCGATCGAACTGCTTGTCGCCCCACTGCTTCGCCGTTGCGTACTGCAGCACGCGCGACTGCACGGAAACGCCCACCGCCGGAACCGCGATGCGGTCCTTACCCGTGAAGTCCGCAATGGTCTTCACGTTCGGATCGGTGCTCACGAGGTAATACGGCAGGTTGCCGAGCGAGGCGACGCCCTTCACGTTCTGGCGCCCGTGCGTGCGGTCCCACACGGTTAGCAGCGGGCCGACTCCCGCGCCTGCGATGTCCACTGCGCCCGAGAGCAGCGCATCGTTGACGGCCGCGCCGCCCGACAGCCGCACCCAGTCCACCTTGATGTCGATCCCGGCCTTGTGGCCCTCCTGCTCGATAAAGTGCTGGTCGCGCGCGACGTTGAGCATCAGATACACGACGCCGAACTGCTCGGCGATACGGATCGCGCCCTCGGCGCGCGCCGGCTGCGCGGCACCCAGCGCGGCCGCGGCCAGCGCGGCGGAAACGGATAGCGCTGCGACGCGG
This sequence comes from Paraburkholderia lycopersici, assembly GCF_900096975.1. Classification (GTDB taxonomy): domain Bacteria; phylum Pseudomonadota; class Gammaproteobacteria; order Burkholderiales; family Burkholderiaceae; genus Paraburkholderia; species Paraburkholderia lycopersici. Next base: position 76,265 of record NZ_FMYQ01000024.1, on the reverse strand, counting down.
CGCAACGCGTGCGTGCCGCGTGCGAGCGCGGCGCGAAGTGGAAACGGCATGCGGATACCCCGTGATTTTCGTGCTGGAAGCGCGCGGCGGACAAGCCGCGCGGGCCGCGCCACTCAGAACGGCGAGTCGCCTTCGATCGTGGTGCGATAGAGCTTGCGACGCAGATGGTCGGGCGTGCCCGCAGCGAGATGCATGAGCGAGCGGTTGTCCCAGAACACCATGTCGTGTTCGCGCCAGACGTGCCGGTACTGGTACTCCGGGCGTACGCTGTGCGCGAACAGCTCGTCGAGCAGCGCGCGGCTTTCGTCCTCGGGCAAATCGACGATACGCGTCGTGAAGTGCTCGCTCACGAAGAGCGCCTTGCGGCCCGTTTCCGGGTGCGTGCGGACCACCGGATGCACGACCGGCTTCACCTGGGCGATCTGCTCGGCGGAAAGGTTCGGCCGCCACGAACTGCGCGCCTGCAGTTCGGCGTAGCGCGCGAGATAGGTATGCTCGGCGCGCCGCCCGTCGACCGCGCGGAGCAGATGTGCGGGCAGCCTGTCCCACGCGAGATGCATGTTGGCGAACAGCGTATCGCCGCCTTCCGCGGGCAGTTCCTGCGCGTGCAGCATCGAGCCGAGGCTCGGCTTCTCCTTGTAAGAGAGGTCCGAGTGCCACAAGCGACCCGCGTCGCCAAGACCCACCGGCTTGCCGTTTTCGACGATGTTCGAGACGATCAGGATCTCGGGATGGCCGTGCAGCGCGAACTGGCGCAGCACGTGGATCTGCAGCGGCCCGAAGCGCCGCGAGAAGGCGATCTGCTGCTCAGGCGTGATGTGCTGATCGCGAAAGACCAGCACGTGATGATCGAGGTGGGCGCGGTGCAGGCGCGCGAAATCCTGTTCGCCAAGCGGCTTCGCGAGATCGAGGCCGATCACCTCGGCGCCCAGCGGCGCATCGAAGACGCGGATGTCGAAATGCTGTTGCACATCTTGAGCGGTGCGCTCGGCAGCAGAAGCGGTCGTAGTCACGCGGTTTGCCTTACGGAATACCAAAGTGCTCAATCTACGTGCGCTCGCCAGAGCTGACAACGAAGCAAATCCGATACGTTTATCCGTTCAAGGCATAAAGCCGCTGCTAAGGCATACAGGGCCATGAGCGTGTCATTGCATTCCCGTCGCCGCGCCTCTCCGCGTTGGTGCGCCTTGATGCGCCAGGGCGCGGCATCGTGCGATCATTGCGCCGCGAGTCGCTCCGCCGAAAATCGCAAGCCGTCGAAGAGCCGCTCGGCCACGCGCTCCGGGAAGCCTTCGGGCAGCGCGGACGCCACTTCCGCGATCGCGCCGGGTGTGCGTTCGAGCACGCGCTCGATCAGCGGCGCGGCATCGGGGCCGTAGTGGCATAGCCGGGCGGTGGCGTCGAAATGCGCGCGCTTCACGTCGCGCATGCGATAGTGGCGCGCCTTGCCCCACACCGCCATCGCCAGCGACGCCTTGTGCCACGACCACTGATTGCCGCCATCGCCCTCCACCGGCCAGATCGACATGACGTCATAGAGCGGCGCGAGCCGAAAGCGCCCAGCGGGCATCAAGCGGATGCTGAAATTCTTGGCGTGGCCATCGGGCGCGGCGAGCATCCAGAATACGATTTGAGCGGCGAGAAAAGTTTCGATGTCGTCGCGCGCCTGCAGCGACTGCCGCAAGAGGCCCGCGATCTCGCGCGCACCCGGCCCGCCGTGCGCTTCATATTTGCGATGCGGCGGCACGCCGAGCGCCTGGCAAAAGTCCTCCTGCGGCAAGCGCAGCAACGCGCCGCTGCGCGAGCGCGCGCGATCGAAACGCTCGACGCACAGCACTTTCTGCGTGCCGAACGCCATGATCTGCGCCTGCGAAGCGGGCAATCCGTAGGCCCTCAGCAATGCCAGGCAAAGCCATTCGTTTTCGACCGAGGTATTGAAGTCCACCTTGCGATGACCGATCAGTCCGAGCGGCAGCTTGAGAATGTGCGTGGTGGGCGTGGCGCCGCGCGGCAGCAACCATTTACCGCGGTGGCGCAAGAGCGCGGTTTTCTCCTGCGCGCCCGCCAGCGAAATACGCAGATCGTCGGCCTCTTGCGCGCCGCCAGGCAGCGCGCCCGCCGTTTCGAGCAACAAGCGTTCGACGGCGGCATCGCTCAACGCCGTGCCTTCGATCCTGTCGACGCGCCCCGGCGTTTCGTCTTCGCCGAGCAACTGCACCGCGCCCACGCAATCGCGTCCGACAGCCTTGAGCAGGTCGAAGGCATCGAGCGTGTCCGTGCGAAAGCGCGCCGCGATACGGCGCCGTATTGGCTCGCTGTCGGGCAGGAGATTGTCGAAATAATGGCGAACGCGCTCGCCGCGCAGCGGTGCGTCTCCCATGCCGAACGGCAGCGAAAGCGAAAGCGGCCGGCCCAGGGCCGAGCGCTTCCAGGTGTCGTCGTAGCGCAGCTCGGTGTCGCCGGTGGGCGTGAGGCTCCACGTGCCCACGCGCTCGCCGTTGGCCCAGATCGAGAGCGCACGCGAATGCGATTTGCGGGCCATCGTTACCACTCCGGCGCGGCCGCGCCAGCAGAGCCGCCCTTGCCCGTGGCCGGCGCTTCGCGCGACTGCACGCAGAGCTCGAGCTCGTAGAGCGCGAAGAGTGCGAGCATCTGTTCGAGCGAGAGACCTGCCGTGCCCGTGGTTTCGAGCGCGGAAAGACGCGGCTGGCCGATGCCGAGATGCGCCGCGGCCTGCGCCTGGGTCATGCCGCGCGCCTTGCGGGCCGATTGCAGAATCTCGCCGAGCCCGCCGGGCGTCTGGACGATGATCTTCATGGGATATTCCTGTGAGGCATAAACCGATTATATGCCTGTGGAGAATATCTTGCGAATATCGCTCACACGAATAAATCTGGAATATCGCTCACAGGAATAATCAACGACCGAGCGGCCGGCACGCTGCGCACTTTCTGCCTGTGCCTCACAACATGCCGGGAACCCGGTTTTCGCGCGTTGCCGTGCTCACTTGCGCACGGCCCGCCATTGCTCACGCGCGCACGTCGAACGCGCCGCCCGTCAGGTTCTGGTCGCGCAGCGTCACCGGTTTCTTGCCGGGCAGCAACGGGAACACGAGTTCAGCAAAGCGGATTGCCTCTTCGAGGTGCGGATAACCGGAGAGCACGAAGCTGTCCGCGCCCGCATCCACGTACTCCTTGAGCCGCGCCGCCACCGTCTGCGGGTCGCCCACGAGCGCCGTGCCTGCGCCGCCGCGCACGAGACCCACGCCTGCCCACAGGTTCGGGCTGATTTCCAGCTTGTCGCGGCTGCCGCCGTGCAGCTCGGCCATCCGGCGCTGGCCCACGGAATCCATGCGCGCGTAGTTTTCCTGGGCGCGGCGGATGTCCTCGTCGTCGAGCTTGCTGATGAGGCGCTCGGCGGCGGCCCACGCTTCATCGTTCGTTTCGCGCACGATCACGTGCAGGCGCACGCCGAGCTTGAGCGTGCGTCCATGGCGCGCCGCCCGCGCGCGAATGTCAGCGAACTTCTGCGCCACGGCCTCGGGCGGCTCGCCCCAGGTGAGATAAGCGTCCACGTGCTTCGCCGCCAGTTCGTGCGCCGCCGGCGACGAACCGCCGAAATAGAGCGGCGGATGCGGCGTCTGCACCGGCGCGTGAAAATTCTGCGCGCCCTGTACGCGCAGATGCTTGCCTTCGTAGTTCACGGTCTCGCCGCGCAACAGGTCGCGCCAGATCGTGAGGAACTCGTCGGCGGCATCGTATCGCTCGTCGTGCGCGAGAAAAATGCCGTCTGCCGCAAGCTCCGTGGCGTCGCCGCCCGGCACGACGTTGAGCAGCAAGCGGCCGTTCAGCGCCTGGTCGAGCGTGGCCGCCTGGCGCGCGGAGGCGGTCGGTCCGCCCAGCGAAGTCCGCAACGCGACCAGTAGTTTGATGCGCTGCGTGACGGGCGCCAGGCTCGCAGCCGTCACCCAAGGGTCGAGGCAACTGCTGCCTGTGGGAATGAGCAGACCGTCGTAGCCGAGTTCTTCGGCGGTAACGGCGATCTGGCGCATATAAGCGTTGGTCGGCGCGCGGCCGAAATCGGATTTGCCGAGGTAGCGGGTGTCGCCCGAAGTCGGCAAGAACCAGAAAATGTCGAGACTCATCAGTGATCCTGCAGCGGGTAAATGAAGGTGCGAATGAAGACATGAAGTGCGAACGCGCATGGCGCTATCGCGTAACTTTCGCCGCCCGTGCGTCGAGCGGGGTCGTTCGCTCATTGAATCAGCACGCAGCGCTTTCCCCTACCAGTTAATCGGCAATTGCATATGATGTATTCGACTATGCGCCCGCACGCCGGCAACAGCGCGCCGCGACGCATGGCGCGTCGAATCGTCCCACCCGTCCCGGAGGAACCCGTCATGGACACAAGGACCGTCAAGATTCCCGGCCCCGATCATCCGATCACGACAGAAGCGGCACACGCGCGCGTCGTGGTGAAAGCGGGCGGCCGCGTCGTCGCCGACACGCGGCGCGCCCTGGTGCTGCGCGAGGCGAACTATCCCGCGGTGTTCTATGTGCCGCGCGAGGACGCCGACATGACAATGCTCTCGCGCACGGCGCACAAGAGCTGGTGCCCGTACAAGGGGGAGGCTTCGTACTATTCGATCACACCCGGCGGCGAGCGCGCCGTGAACGCGATCTGGACCTACGAGACGCCGCACGAAGCCGTGGCGTCAATCAAGGACCATCTCGCGTTCTACCCCGACCGCGTCGATTCGATCGAAACGCTAGCCTGAGAAGCGCCGCACCGGCGCGCCTTAAAACGCGCGTCGAGCCGTTTCGAGCCGCGGCTCGCGCTTGCCGAAGCACTCCGCTTCCTCGATGAAATGCAGGAAGCCGCCGGGCACGGGATCGACGCCAATCGACTTCAGCGCGACGCATGCGCTGTTCGATCCCCTGCTCCCCTGCCCCCCTGCACTAGCCGGCGAATTTCAGCGCTTCGCTCTCACAGGCGGTCATGGGGCGCCCCTTTCATCGCCTCATGGCCGCGCGCCATCCGATGCGCAGCCTCGCACCGCGCGCAGCCACCCTAAAGTCCGGCTGCGAGCCTGCCGTTATTCACAGGGGTTTACTGCACGACTAATCGGTCACATCCGCTGCCGCAGCGGCGTTGCATCTGCATGATCGACGCTCACATGCGCCCCAAGGTGTGCCAGGATTCGGTTATTCCTGCGGCGCAGCCCGCCGCAAGCCCGCTCCCTTACATCCAACCAACATGCAACAAGGCACCCCGGCCACAGCGGCCAGCTTTGCCAACATGGGCGTCGACCTGCTCGACTTCTTCGACGTGACGCCCACTTCGTTGTGGCTCGAAGACTATAGCCAGCTGAGGGCGCTCTTCGAGCGCTGGCGCGCGGCCGGCGTCACCGACCTGCGGCGCTTTCTCGAAGAGGATCCGCGCCGCGTGGCCGAATGTTCGTCCTGCATCCGCGTGCTCAAGGTCAACCGGCATACGCTGGAGCTTTATGGCGCGCGCGACTATGAAGAGCTTGCCGCGCATCTTCCCGCGGTGCTGCGCGACGACATGTTCCAGGCGCACGTGGGCGAACTCGAACGGATGTGGGCCGGCCATGCCACCTTCGAGAGCAAGAGCGTGAACTACACGCTGCGCGGCCGGCGCATGGACATTCTGCTGCGCGGCGTGATCCTGCCGGGCCATGAAGCCGACTGGAGCCGCGTGCTCGTGGCGATCGAAGACGTCTCGGCGCTCGAAGAAGCGCGCCATCGCGCAGCCGCGAGCGAACAATACGCGCTCGGCATTTTCGAGCACGCGCCGGTTTCGCTGTGGGTCGAAAACTTCTCGGCCATTCGCGAACTGCTCGACGAAGTACGCGAGCAAGGCATCGTCGACTTTCGTACTTTCACCGACGTTCACCCCGAATTCGTCGAGCGTTGCATGAGCGAAATCCAGGTGCTCGACGTGAACCACTACACGCTCGGCATGTTTCGCGCGCCCGACAAGGCCACGCTGCTCGCGCGCCTGCCCGAAGTGTTCCGCGACGAAATGCGCCCGCATTTCCGCGAGCAACTGCTCGATCTATGGGAAGGCCGCCTCTTTCAGCAGCGCGAAGTCATGAACTATGCGCTCGACGGCAGCGAAATCAACGTGCATCTGCAGTTTTCCGTGTTTCCGGGCCATGAAGCGCAATGGGATCTCGTGCTGCTCGCGCTCACCGACATCACGGCGCGCAAGAAAGCGGAGGCCTACCTGGAATTCCTCGGCAAGCATGACGTGCTCACGAAGCTGAAGAATCGCTCGTTCTACGTGGACGAACTCAATCGTCTGGAGCGCAAGGGGCCGTTCCCGGTGAGCGCGATCGTCGTCGATATGGACAACCTCAAGACGGTGAACGACCAGCTCGGGCACGCCGCCGGCGACGCATTGCTGCGCCGCGCGGGCGAAGTGCTTGCAAAGGCGATCCAGAAGCCGTATCAGGCTGCGCGCATTGGCGGCGACGAATTTGCCGTGCTGATGCCCGGCGCAGACGAGCGCGATGCCGAGAACATCATGGACAGCATCAGCAAGCTCATCGAACTGAACAACCAGTTCTACGGCGGACCGAAGCTGAGTTTTTCGATGGGTTTTGCGAGCTGCGAAGAAGGCGAAAACGTGGAAGCGATGTTGCGCCAGGCCGATGCGGCGATGTACGAAGCCAAGCGCCGTCGCAACGAAAACAGCCGTGTATCGCTGGAAGCCGACACCGCGCGCGACGCGTGAAACACGCAAACGCTTCGGACAACGTATGAAAAGCGGCAAGAAAAAAAGCGGCCGGCATGGGAGCATGCCGGCTTGCCGGGGCGTTGCCCCGCCTCGCACGTTCGGGCACGCGGCTCGACGCCACGCGCCCGAATGCGAACCGCCTTCCTGGCGTGATGCAGCGCGCGGCCAAAGCCGCGCCGCTTGAATTGCCCGCCGGCCAGGCCGGCGGCACGCACATCCGCCATGACGGCGGACGTCGCATCACGACGCGTTGACGGCGTCCTTGAATGCCTTGCCGGCGGTGAACTTCACCGTTTTGGCGGCGGCAATCTGGATCTCTTCGCCCGTGGCCGGGTTACGGCCCACGCGAGCGGCACGCTGGCCGGTCGAGAACGAGCCGAAGCCGACGAGCTGCACCGAGTCACCCGAGGTGACCGCACGCGTGACGACGTCGAGGATCGCGTCGATAGCTGCGCCGGTGGCTGCCTTGGTCTCGCCCGTGCTTGCGGCGACTGCGTCAATGAGTTCCTGTTTGTTCATCTGCTACCTGTGTTGAGTTGAGAAAACCTGCATACCCTACCTCACGCGGGCGAAACAGGCAAATCGCGTTGCATATGGAAACGCGTTCACCCGCCGGCCGGCACATGTCTTGCGCTCCGCGCCTGTTCGGCGGAAAGCGAATCCATAGCACACCACGAAGTCAGCGTGTAGACAAAACCACGTAAAAAACCGGCAAATAGGCACAAAAACGACAATATGCGCGCCCGGCGCGGTCAGCGCCGGAACGATTCGTGCGCCTGGCGCACGCCCTATGCCCGGAATCGGCATTGATTAAGTTATAAAAAGAAGCTTCTCATCCAGGCCGTCGCATCGCGTTTGCCGCGAGGACCGGGGCAGCCACCCGGGCCGGAGCGCACTTCCGGCGTTGCGATTGAGGCCGGCGTGGGAGCCGGTCCGCTCGCCATCGCTCCTTTCAGTCGCACAACGCAAAAGACGACAAGGCGTTGCGCGGCCCGCGGCGCAGTTAATTAGCCATGCATATTATTGACCCGATAGGGCGAAGCAAGGCGAGGCAATGCGCTCCCACCTGGCAACCCGGCTCAGGTAAAGACCCACAGCACGCGGGCCGGTTCGTCGGTAAGGTTGGCGTAGCGAAAGCGGCAACGCGCCGGCAACTGGAAGCTGTCGTTGGGGCGCAGCGTCACCGGCTCGTCGTTGTCCTCCAGCCAGATGGTCAGTTCGCCCTCCAGTACGAAGCCGCCCTGTTCGTCGCTGTCGTACACGGGACGCGCGCCGCTCGTCGCGCCAGGATCGAGCCGGCTTTCCAGCATCGAAAAACCCGACGACATGCTCGGCGACGCCAGCACGTCTGTAATGCCGCCGCCATAGTAGAGCGTGCGCCGCTCGCCGGGCCGCGTGACCCACGGCAACGTGCGCGGCATGCTCACGCTGTAGAAATAGGTGGTGGGCGTCTGCAGCGCTTCGCCGATGGCCGTGAGGTCGGCCACCGTGGGCCGTGACAGGCCGCGTTCGACCTGGGAAAGAAAGCCCACCGAGCGGCCGATTTTTCTCGCGAGATCGGCGAGCGTCACCTTCTTGTGTTTGCGCAGATCGCGAATCAGGATCGCGAGGCCTTCTATTTCGTCCTGCCTGTCCATGGCGGTTTCTCCGTCACACCACATCGCGCAGGCGATACCACAACTTGCCCAGCGCCTCGAGCGGCGCGGCGAAGCGCTCGCCGCCCGGGAAGCGCGGATTATGAATGCGCTCGTAGAGCGAGAGCAAGCGCGTCTCGCCGAGAATCGCATCGGCGACGGCGCGCGCCGCCGCGAGCGTCGGCAGGATGCCGTGTCCGGAAAAGCCTTGCAGCCAGTAGCGATTGCGGTCATGGCCCACGTCGGGCGTGCGGCGGATGCTGATGTCGATATGACCGCCCCACGCGTACTCGAACTCGACGCCGCGCAGTTGCGCAAACGCTCGCTCGAGACTCGGTCGGATCGCTGCGCCGATGTCCTTCGGTATGCCGCCGAGGTACGTGCATGCGCCACCGAACAGCAAGCGGCGATCGGGGCTCAGCCGAAAGTAGTCGGGCACGAACTGATTGTCGATCACGCAACTGTTGCGCGGCAGCAGCGATCGCGCAAGCTCGGGGTCGAGCCTGCGCGTGGCGACCTGCCAGGTGCCCACGGGCAGCACGCGGCTCGACAGTTCGCTGTCGAGCCGGTCGATATAGGCGTTGCAGGCCAGCACCAGTGTCGCGGCGCGCACCGTGCCCTCGCGCGTGCTCGCCACATAGCCATTTGGGGTTTCGCGATACGTCAGCACGCGGCTTTGCTCGAAGATGACGCCGCCCGCGCGCTCGATGGCGGCCGCAAGGCCGAGCGCGAGCTTGAGCGGATCGAGATGCCCCGCCTCGGGATCGTAGAGCGCCGCGCGATAACGGCGGCTGCCGATCCACTCCGGCATCTCGGCCTCCGGAATGAAGCGCAGACCATCGTAGCCCCACTTGTGCGCCGCCTCGTCGCGCGCGGCTTCGAGCATGCCCACGCGCGAACGCCTGACCGCCGCCCAAAGGCTGCCCGGCCGGTAGTCGATGTCGAAGCCGTGCCGCGCCGGCAACTCGCGCACTTCTGCGGCTGCCCAGCGCATGCTGTCCCACAGTTCGCGCGCGCCCTCGACGCCTAACGCCTGCTCGAACGGCGGCATGTCGCACGACCAGCCGAGGAGCGCCTGCCCGCCGTTTCGTCCTGACGCGGCCCACGCCACGCGGCTCGCTTCCACGACCGCTACGCGCCGGCCGGCCAGCGCCAGCCGCAAGGCGGTGTGCAGGCCGCTGAAGCCTGCTCCCACAACCAGCACGTCCACGCGGCAATCGCCCGCCAGTGCGGGGCGCTCGGGCAGCGCGCCTTGCCATTGACGGGCGTAGTAGCTCTCGATATGACAAGTCGATTCGGCAAACATAGGGAGCGTCCGTGAATATTTGCATTTGAAATTTCATGAAAAAATATCATAGCAATTTCATGCAAGCAAATCGGCGCAACCCTGGTGGCGTAGTGCGGGAAGCGAAATGTCTCCGGTTTACGGGGAGGGCTTATCTATGGTTACGTGCGAAAACGTTGCTCTTCCATTCTTTGCAGTTTGCTGACTTCAGCGATACCGCTGAGCAACGAGGCGAGGTATTCCACGATATCGTCGAGCGCGACGATGCCGGTGAGGCGGCCCGAATCGTCGACGACCGGCAGGCGGCGCACTCCCGAACGACGCATTTCGTCGAGCGCCACACCGATTTCGTCGGTCTCCGACACCACGATCAGTCCGCGCGACATGATCTGTCCCGCCGTGAACTGGTCGGCATCTTCGCCGCTCGCCATCACTGCGACAACGAGATCGCGATCCGTCACCAGCCCAACCGGCACGGCCTCGCCATTGCGATACTCGACCACCACGATGTCGCCCACATGGGTGTGGCGCATGCGCTCGGCCAACGTTAGCGCGCTGCAATCGCCCGTGCAGGTTTCGACGGGCTGGGTGCTGATTTTTCCAATGTGCATGATTGTCCTCCTGTTCCTGGGGCGGGGCGGGGCGGCGCGTTGCATCGGCACTCCCCTCGTCGAATGAGACTAGATTTGCCAGACTCGCGCGGCTTGATGCACGTCAACGGAGCCAGCCTGAACGCGCAGTCCATAGGTAATGCCATGCCGCACAAAGGTCTCGCACGCTCACGGGCAGCCGCGCGTGCGGCCGCCCGGTTTCTGGGAAGCGGCATCGGCACCGCCCGACGAGATGCGACGCAGACGCCGAACAAGCCCTCTTACGGCCACCGCGCCAATCGCGACGATGCACAGCAAAACGAACCACAATGCGAGGACATATCCGAACAGTTGCCAGAACTCGCTAACGCGCTGTTGCTGGACCCAGGTCCTGTACGACGCCACGTCGTCTGCCGCATTGGGAAACGAGGTGCGATACATGAAGAAGGCGAAGCAGCTATCGCTGTCGGGCAGTGCGGCGGCAAGGCGCGAGCCAGCAGGCAGCGCGCGCACGCGTGAGCACTCGGGCGCATTCATGCCCGCCATGACGCCCGCGTCCACCGGGAAGTCGTATATCGCGCCGAGCCAGGTCGTGCCGATTGCGAGCATCAGACACATGCACGCGCCTTGAAAGCATCGCTTTGGCCAGCGACGCCGAAGAGAACAGCCAGCTTCGTCCATCGGAAGTCTCCAGGAAATCCACTGCACGAGATGGGACACTGAAATCCTCATCCGTCAGCAGCCCCATCGAATTGACGTCAGTCAAGCGCCCGCTCCTCCGCGTCCGGCTGCGTCGAGACGAGCGGTCCGGTGCGCGCATCCAGCAGCCGCCTGCAACGTTTCAGATGGAGCCGGGCAAGCTGCAGATAGCGGCACGTGCGCTCGGTCCAGCGCGGCGAGCCGCGATATGCCTTCTCGCGCAGATGCAGCGCCGCGAGCCGCGCGCGCACTGCGGCACGCAGGCTTTGATAGAAGTGCACGAGCGCCGCCTCCGGCCGGTCGCCGCTGGCTTGACGCCATTCGCGCAACAAAATGCGGCCGGCCTGCCTTGCGCCGAGCCGCTCGCACTCCATCGCCAGATAAGCGATTTCGTCCGCGCAATCGACTGTGCGCAGCACCTTCGAGAGCGTCAGGCAGTCGATGATTTGTATGGGCTTGACAAGGCACACATGCTCGGGCCGCAAATCACCGTGGCCCTCCACGATGCGCGCATCGCGCACGCGCCGCTCGAGACACGGCCGCAGTTGCGCCATGGCGTCGCGCTGGCTGTCGCAAAGCGCCGCGACCGCCGCAGCGTCCTGCTGCAGCGCCGGGTCGCACAAATCGCGCTCGTTGGCGTCGATCAGGTCGCCGAGGTTACGCCGATACTGCGCGGCGTCGATAGCGAGCCGTGGCCGTGCGCCGTAAAACGCGGCAAGTGTGATCGAGACCGCGCGCAAATCTTCTCGACTCACCGTGTGAGCGGCCAGTGCACGGTCGAGCATGCGCGACGCCGGCAGACGGCGCATCTGCACGAGCCAGTCGATCACGCGGCCGCTGCCATTCACCGCGAGCGCGCCCGCACGGTCGAGCGTGAGCGGTAGCACCGCCAGATACACGTTGGGCGCGAGCCGGCGGTTGAGCGCGAGCTCCCTGCGGCAGTCGCGCTCGCGAGCGGTGAGTGCGCGCAGATCCGAGCCGGTGTGCCGAACCGGTTTTTTCATTTTCCAGGCGAAGCGCGAGGTGAGAAACACCCAGGAGAGGTGGGTCTCGATCACGTTCACACTGCGTACCTTGTCCGGCCAGATATCCGGCGAGCGCAGACGCTCGAGCATGTCGTGCGCCGTCCGGCGCGGCACACGGCTCGGGCGCCATAGCCGCCGCGAGCGAACCCGCCTGCGCGCAGGTAATTTCCGGGCTGCATGAGCAACAGGCATCAACAGGCTCCTTCCTCCGGGTGGGTGCCTGCCGCGCCCCTCTTCCCAGGCGGCTGCAAGCGGCGGGCTGACGATCACTTTCTGCCGCTCGCCTTGCTGGACACTTGACTCAGATCAGCAAGCGCCCGAAGCGCGCCTCGCCGTCCCGATTGACATGCATCAAGCGCGAAGTCACCGATCTCACCCACGATAAAAATTCAGCGCAGGCGCACGGCCCGAGGGCCAAACATGACGCTCGCGCACCGGGAGCCCTCATGACGAACACCGCGCCGATGCTCTTTTCCCCGCCAAGCTCGCACGCGTTCGCGGAGCGCGTGGCCTCCGCGCTCGGCGTCGCGCTGGCCGAACACGAGTGGCGCCCCTTCGAGGACGGCGAGCACAAGTTGCGACCGCTCGAAAGCGTGCGGGGGCGCGACGTCTATGTGATTCATTCGCTCTACGCCGAGCCCGGCCACACCGTGAACGACAAGCTGTGCGAACTGCTCTTCTTCGTGGGCGCGCTGGGGGACGCCGCGGCCGCGCGCGTAAACGTCGTCGCGCCCTACCTCTGCTACGCGCGCAAGGACCGGCGCTCGCAGCCGCGCGACCCCGTGACCACCCGCTACGTCGCCCAGCTTTTCGAGGCTGTCGGTGCGACGCGCTTCGTCACACTCGACGTCCACAATGTGGCGGCATATCAGAATGCGTTTCGCGTGCCCACCGAGCATCTCGAAGCGAACGGGCTGCTCGCGCAGTGGTTCGCGACACACCTGCGCGATACGGCGCTCGTTGTCGTTTCGCCCGACGCAGGCGGCGTGCGGCGCGCTGAGGATTTTCGCGGGCGGCTCGCGAAGCTGCTCGGCCGACCGGTCGAGGCGGCATTCGCGGGAAAGCTGCGCGCGGGCGGCATTGTCACCGGCAAGCCGATCGTCGGCGATCTGGAGGGGCGCTGCGCAATCATCGTCGATGACCTGATCGGCACGGGAACGACACTCGCGCAGGTCGCGGGCCACTGCCGCGCGCTCGGCGCCACCGAGGTGCACGCAGCCGCGACACACGGTCTATTTCTTCGCGACGCCTGCGCGAAACTGGGCGGCGGCGCGCTGGCGAGCATCGTCGTGACGGACAGCGTCGCGCCATGGCGGGTGCCGGACGGCCCGCTGCTCGACCGCCTCACCGTGCTCGACAGCACGCCGCTATTTGCGGAGGCAATCGCTCGCATGCATGCGGACGCCTCATAGCATCGCAGAGCTGCGCGCGTTTCAGATCGTCTCCGAAGCGAGACCGTTGGCCCGCCCGATCCGGCTGCCCTGCTCCATTCGCAGAGCCACCGTGAGCGCCGCGGCCCATTCCTCCGGGGGTACACAAGGCCATGGAACGGCGTTATCTCGACACCGCACAACTTTTCGAACCCGTACAGCTAACATGCTCGCGAACCGCGACATGATTGACATAGGTCAGCCAGTGCGGCGCGCCGTGGTCCATCCTGTTACCAAGCGCCACGTTTTTGCGCTTCAAGCGGTCCCGGCAGCGGCAAGTTACGGGAGCGCACGTTCGCTGGCCGCGCGAGGCCGTTTATGCCTGGGCATAGGAGAATGCACCCGTCACGCCGTGCTCGAAGCGCGGTTGTGAGGCGGCCCTCCCGCCCCGGTGTGCGGCCCGGCCATGCGACGCGCGTACCGATCGGGCCTGCAACCGTGTCGCGGGGGCTTACCTGACGGTAGTCCGATCGTAAAACGTGGCGCCCCTTCTTTTCGGGCACGTCGAGTGCGGGCGGTCGCCGTTGTGGCCGTCCGCACCTCGCGCAGCCCGCATGCCTCACATGACGGCCGCAACAAAAATACGATGCAACCGTTGAGCGACTCGTCTGATGATCTGGAGACTGCCCGCTCCATATCTGGGACACAACCCGCCCTCGCCTGGCTCGTGCGCCCAGCGCTAGTAGCCGTATGCGTCTATTTCCTCGCAGCTTGCGCAACACGCTCATCGAGCAACGCTTCCGATGCGGTCGCAAGAGAAGCGTCGCCGCCTGTGTTGCAGCCTGTGCCGGTCGACCTCAAGCGTTACATGGGCCGCTGGTACACGATTGCCACCGTGCCCTACCTGAGCGAACGCGATTACGTTGGCAGCTACGCGGACTGGAAACTGCGCAAGGACGGCAGGATCGACGACAACTACTTCGGAAGACGCTACGGCTTCGACCAGCCGCTGACGGGAGGCACGCTGGTCGCGAGCGTCGTGCCGGGCAGCGGCGGCGGAAAATGGCGAGTCACGATTTTGTGGCCGATCACCGTGGTGGTCCTCACGGTCTACGTGGACCCCGAATACCGCTACACCGTGCGTTGCGAGGAGGGTGGCAGCCCCATCTGGATCCTGTCCCGCACGCCGGACATGGACGACGATGTGTATGCCAGCCTGGTCAGCCGGCTCGCGGGAATGGGCATTCGCACCGAACGGTTGCGGCGTGTTCCGCAACACCCCGAACAGATCGGCCAGCCCGGTTTCATGGCGCCCCGCTGATCTGTCGCCTCAGCACACCTCGGCCGCGCGATCCATCCGGGCGACGAGCGCTTCGAGCGGTGCGGAGCGTATGGCCCGAAATGGCTGAGCCGGGTTGAGCCCACGCAGGCGCGCCGGCAGCGACGCAAGCTCGCGCGCGGCATGGGCGCGAAGCTCGTCGAGCGCCGGCAGCGCACACCGCTGGCCGTCGCGCATCACGGTGCCCAGCAGCGGCGCGCCCTCCAGGGTTTCGCACGCCAGTGCGAGACAGTCCTCTTCGATACGGCCTGCCGCATCGCGGCGGCGGAAAACCTGCTTGCACCCAGGCAACGTCGCCTTGCCCTCCGAGCGCTTGCGGCGCGGCTCGCCCGCGTATTCGACGAGTTTGTAGGCGCAATCGAGGTAAGGCGCGTCCGCCGAGGTGTTCATCCGCGTGCCCACGCCAAACCCGTCGATCGGAGCGCCGCATTCCATCAGATCGCGCAGGCGGTACTCGTCGAGATTGCCGCTCGCGAAAATCGTCGTGTCGTGCATGCCGCCTTCGTCGAGAATCGCGCGCACCTGGGTAGCGTGCGCGGCAAGATCGCCGCTGTCGAGGCGCACGCCCCGGATGGCGATGCCGTCGCGCGCCAGCCGCCGTCCAAGCTCGACCACTTTGCGGGCAGCGGCTTCGGTGTCGTAGGTATCGAGGAGGAGTGTGGCGTTGCGCGGCTGCGATCGTGCGAAGCGTTCGAATGCTTCGAGTTCGCTGTGGTGCGCCTGAACATACGAATGAGCCATCGTCCCGAACGTGGGAATGCCCCATAGCCCGCCCGCAAGCTGTGTCGCCGTGCCGGCGAACCCGGCCAGATAACTGGCTCGCGCCGAGAGGAGGCCGGCTTCGGCACCGTGCGCCCGCCGAAGCCCGAAGTCGACGACTTCCTTGCCAGCGGCCGCCAGCACGACACGCGCCGCCTTGCTCGCCACCAGTGTCTGATAATGCAACAGGTTCATGACGCGGCTCTCGACCAGTTGGGCTTCGCGCATGGGCGCCGTAATGCGCAGGATCGGTTCGTCGTCGAAAAAAGCCGTGCCCTCGGGCATCGCTTCGACCGTCCCGGTGAAATGCAGGTCTTCGAGCGAAGCGAGAAAAGGCGCGCTGAAACGCCCGGTTGCCTCGAGCATTGACAGATCGGCGGCGCTGAAATGCAGTGTCTCCAGGTACTGGATGACCTGCTCCAGACCCGCGGCCATCAGAAAGTTGCGTGAGGAAGGCAGCCTCCGCACGAAGAACTCGAAGCTGGCCACTTCGTTCGCATCTTCGGCGTGCCAGGCTTCGAGCATGGTCAGCTCGTACAAGTCAGTGAGCAGAACGCTGTCGATATCGTTCATGGAAGCTCTCCGCCCGTTGGCAACGGCCATCGGGCTACGCATGGTCGCCTGGCCCCGGATTGAGCAGCAGAACGAAGCCAGCCACGCCAACAATCAGCGCTGCCGCCCCGTAGCGAAATTTCGCCCAGGCGTCGAACACGAGACCGTCGAGCACCAGATATAGCCCGATCAGCGCGGCGAAAACGGCAATCGTGGCGAACACGATTCTGAGGTCGGAACGGATCATGATACACACCTACGGCATGGGAAAAAGGCTGGGCATGTCGCTCTCCGCCGGGTTTGTTTTCTCCTGCCAACTTGCCGCCGGCGTCACTGCGCCATGCATCGGATCGCAAAGATCGCAGGAGGCGTCCGGCGTGCGCGATCTCAGGCCAGATCATATTCGCGCATCATTTCCGCAATCACGGCTTTCAAAGGCGAAACGCATTCTTGCGCAACCCGAAGCTCGTCGATGACCCAATTGCAACCGCCGTTCCCCGCTGGATCGACTTTGCGCGGAACCGGGATGTCGCAATCACGGCAACTATCTCCAAGATCAGCGCTTCCCTGAACTCTGCGCAGAATCTCCATACGAATGTTTTCAGCAGTACCAACGTTCTTGATCATGTCTACCTCCATCGCGCCACCGGAATCGCTTCCGCGATCATTCGCCGATGCAAGGACTGCGCTAACGCCACGACCATCCCTCATCGGTTGCTCCATTCTTCCTTCGCGGAGCCCCGGAGCGTTGATGCACGTCAATTGACGTCGGCCTTGCGGGGGTACTGTTGACTGACACACATGGTTCGGAGGCAAACGCACATGAAATCGAAAGATCAGCCATTCAAGGCCGGTAGTCACGAAAACGTGTTCCCGGATCTGGGGCATGACGCATACAAGATGCAGCACAAGCTGCCCGAGCCATCCGTATGTCCGACCTGCGGCGCGGTGTATCACGAAGGCCGCTGGCAATGGGCTACGCGGCCGCCCGGTGCGCATGAGGTCGTTTGCCCAGCTTGCCATCGCATTGCCGACAGCGAGCCGGCGGGTTACGTCTACATCGAAGGCGACTTCGCGACGCAGCATCGCGAGGAACTGGTCCATCTTCTGCGTCATCATGAGGAACAGACGCGCGCCGAACATGCCCTGGAGCGAATCATCGCCATCGAGGACGAGGCCGGCAAAACGGTTGTTACCACGACCGGCATTCACCTTGCCCGCAACCTGGCTTCGGCGCTCAAGGCGGCATTCCACGGAACGCTGGACCTGAAATACGGCAAGGATGAGAACTTGCTTCGAGCCTACTGGCGACGCTAGACGCCATAAGGCAGGCGCAAATCACGACGACGCCAGGCGTCGGTGCATGCGCCGATACGCGCAACCGCGATGCGATTGCGCTCGGCCGTGAGCCGGATGGTGTCCCGGATGTTGCGCCGCTTCGGCAGGCTCGCGAGGAGAGTATGGTCGAGCCGAACGGCCGGGCGCCGGGCACGAGCCGTCGTTCACGGCAAACCGCGCGCTGCCCGCTTGCTGCCCGCTTCATTCCGGGGTTCCGTCGGGCTTGTGCCTGCCGTGACGACGCGGCGCCGCGGCAATACTGACGCGTGCTTTTGCCGCCGGATGCCAGCGCGGCCGGCCGATCATGAAATGCGGTGGCGACTGCAACGTCCGGCGCGCGTCGGCGAACGCCGCCAGCTTCGCACATACGCACGCGTTCACGGTGCCGTCCGGGAAATTCCCTTCTGCGTCGCTGCGGCCGACCGTCATGCCAGTCAGCAGACCCAGCGCGTCGTCGACGCTGGCAACGGCATAGACGTGAAACCGGCCGGCCGCCGCCGCCTCGACGACGTCCTCGCGCAGCATGAGATGCCTGACATTCGCTTGCGGGACGACGACGCCCTGATCGCCCGTGAGCCCGCGTGCGCAGCACAAATCGAAAAAACCCTCGATTTTTTCATTGATGCCGCCAATTGCCTGCACCTCGCCTTGCTGATTCACCGAGCCCGTCACAGCGAGCGATTGTCGAAGCGGAATGTCGGCGAGCGACGAGAGCAGCGCGCATAGTTCCGCGAGCGAAGCGCTATCGCCTTCCACCGTTCCGTATGTCTGCTCGAATGTGAGGCTCGCTGCAAGTGAAACCGGCCGCTTTCCGCAATATCGCGCCGTCAAAAACGATGACAGGATCATCACCGCCTTCGAATGAACCGCGCCGGCCAGCTTCGCCTCGCGCTGGATGTCGATCACCTCTCCCTCGCCAGCCCGCGTGCGCGCGGTAATTCGCGCTGGCTGACCGAAAGTGTAGCCGCCCATCTGGGCGACCCACAGTCCGTTGACCTGCCCCACCTTCGTGCCGCTGGTATCGATGAGCAGCGTGCCGTGCACGGTCTCCTCCAGCAGTTGCACGCGCACGCGGTCGCAGCGCGCGACCTGGGCTTCGAGCGCCCGCTCGACGTCCCCGCGGCCGACGATCCCGCCGCCGTGCTGGCGCGCGGCATGATCCGATTCGCGCAACAGGTCCACGAGCGTGCGCATATGGAGCGAGAGCTTGTCCGCGTCGCCGGCGTGGCGCGCCTGCTCCTCGATCACCCGCAATACGGCGTCGCACCCGAACGGCAGCAGCCGCTGACGACGCGCGACCGCCGCAATGAGACGCGCATACAGCAACTGGTTCGCCGGATCGCGCTGCATGTCCTCTTCGAAGTCCGCCGGCACCTTGAAGAGCTCGCAGAAGTCGGGATCGACCTCATAGAGCAGGTAATACAGCCAGCGTTCGCCGAACAGGATCACTTTCACGTCGAGCGGCACGGGCTCCGGTTCGAGCGAAACCGTGCTCACCATGCTGTACATCTCCGCAAGCGATTCGATGCGGATCTCGCGCTTGAGCAGCGCGCGCTTGAGTCCCTCCCATGCGAAGGGCTGCCGCAGCACCTTGTCCACGTCGAGCAGGAGATACCCGCCATTCGCGCGATGAAGGTCGCCGGGCTTGATCAGCGTGAAGTCGGTGACCAGCGTGCCGAGCATGGCGCGATGCTCGACCCGCCCGATCAGATTCTGATAGGACGGAAAATCCTCGAATACGACGGGTGCGCCACCTCGCGCATCGTGGTCAAGCAGCACGTTGACCTGATAGCGCGCGAATGCCCCGTTGCCGCCGGGGGGTTCGCCGTCCGGCGGCCGGCGGAAATCGCCCACGCTGTCGAGCACGTCGAGCCGCACGGCTTCCAGATACGTCTGCACCTGGGGCAGATCCGCGTAGCGCTGCATGAGCACGTCCATCAAGTGCGCGACGGCTTGCGTCATCGTTTCGCGGTTCAGCGCGCGCACCCGGTCGCGATGCTCCTTCTGCCACACCGGCACCTGGCGCAGCAGCTTTTCGAGCCGCTCGCGTAGCTGCGCCAGATGGGCGTCGATCTCCGAGCGCTCGCTCGCGGGCAGTTCGTCGTATTCCTTTTCGGTAAGCGCCTCGCCGCGCCGCGTGGGCGCGAGCGAAAAGCCGACGGGCGTGCGAATGAGCTCGATCTGCTGTCCGATCGCATCGTTGCCCAGCTCGACGAATGCTTTCTCCTGGCGCGTAGCGAATTCCGTATCGATCTGCGCCGCGCGTGCGCTGTACACCTCGCTTTCGAAAGCCGCGGGAATGACGACCCTCAACTCGTCGACGAGCTGGCGCATGTCTTGCTGAAGTCCGAACGACCTGCCGGGCGGCAGCCGCAGTATGTGAGGCTTGTGAGGCTCGGAAAAATTGTTGACGTAGCAGAAGCCGTCGGGCGCGGGCTCTTTTGCGGCCCGGCTGCTCAGGAACTGTTCGACGACGGTGTATTTCCCCGCGCCAGCCGGCCCCAATACGAACAGGTTGTAACCGTCGTGCGTCATTTCGATGGCGAAGCGGATCGCATCGACGGCGCGCCGCTGTCCGACAATGCCGTCCGGGTCGGACAGTTCGGCCGTCGTCGCGAAGTCGAACAGGTGCGCGTCGGCGGTGCGGCGCAGTCGGTCAACGGGGACCTGCAGGGAGTCGGCGGCGGACATGGCGATGTAGGAAGTGGGCACGGAATGCAGGTGATACTGCGCCACGGTGACGATCATCAATTGATCGACGTCAGGCTTTACGGTCAGGCGATGGAGGCCGGCTCAATTCGCTCCTTGCTTTCGGCACGATTTCCGTGCAAACACGTTCGCCGTTGAACGCGGCGCAATGGCCCAGCCCGATTGGAGCGAGCGGGAATGCCGCAGCGCGCGAACGCGCGGGCAGAGCGGTGCGCCGCCCCCCCGTTTGCCGTATGCCCGAAATATCGCGATGGCTACGACGCTTCCTTCACGACGCGGGCGCGATCCGAGCCCTCTCGCCCCGCGGAGGTCGATCGCGCGTCGCCCTCAGCATGGAGGGGAGCGACGCCTCGATGCGTCACTCAGAAGCGTCCTCGTCGCCCTGCTCGCCCAGCATGCGCAACGCCGCCTTTTCCGCGTTCAACACGTGCTGGCGGGCCAGTTCCTGCGCCTCGTCCGCGTCGCGGGCCTTCAGCGCCTTGTGCAGCTTGTCGATTTCGCGCAGGCTGCTCGGCAGCCGGTCGGGATGCATCAGCGACGTCGCGCGCAGCAGATTCACGCGCGAGTAAAGGCTGTTGAGGATTTCCTTCACGAGATGGTTGCCGCAGTTATCGAGCAGCACGTCGTAGAGCGCCGCCTTGGCCTTGAGCACGCCGTCCTGGTCCTGCGCCGTCGCCTCGGCGCGCAGCATCTTCGCGGCCTCGCCGAACTGCGCGATGGCCTCGTCGCTGGCGAGCCGCGCGAATTCATGTGCCGCAAAGCCCTCCAGCAAGGCGCGCAGCGCATAGAGTTCGACGGCCTCGGCGCGCGACATCACCGCGACCACGGGCCCCTTGTGCGGCACGTTGCGCACGAGCTTTTCGGCCTCCAGCTTGCGCAATGCCTCGCGCACGGAGGTCCGGCTCACGCCCAGCGTCTCGCAAAGCTCGCGCTCGATCAGACGCGCACCCGGTGCGAAACGGCCGCTCATGATCGCCTGCCGCAGCACGTTTTCAACCTGGTGACGCAGCGTCTCAGGCCGGATCAACCCCATATCAGTTGACATTATTGTCTTCCCGTCCGACAAAAATCCAACCCATATGATACTTCACGGCTGCCCGTTTCAAGCGGCCGGCGCGCATAAATCCGCATCGGCGGACGCGCGCCGGGCTCGCGTCATCGTGTCAGGGAGCCGAGCCCGGCGCGCGAGACGATGCGCAGGCTGTCGTCGAACCGCAGCATGAGCGGTTCGGCGTGCGCCACTTCGAGCGACGCGATCCGCGTATCGTCGATTCCGTCCAGATGCTTGAACAAGGCGCGCAACGCGTTGCCGTGCGCGACCATCAGCACCGACTCGCCGTTGCGCAACGCGGGCGTCACCGTGTCCTCCCAGAGCGGCAGCACGCGGTCCAGCGTGTCGCGCAGGCTCTCGGTGCGCGGCAGCGCGTCGGGGTGCGGCAGCGGCGCGTCGCCGAATTGCCCGACGAGGACCCGCTGCCGTTCAGCGTCGAGCGGCGGCGGCGCCTCGACGAAGCCCCGCCGCCATGAGCGCACCTGCGCCGCGCCGAACAGATCCGCGGCAGCGTCCTTGTCCATGCCCGTCAGCGCGCCGTAGTGGCGGTCGTTCAGCCGCCACGAACGCACCACGGGCCGCGTGGGCGCGCCGCATCCGCCGACGATCAGATCGAGCGAACGGCCCGCGCGTCTCAGCACGGACGTCACGGCCAGGTCGAAGCGCAGCGACAGCGCGCGCATCTGCTCGCCGATGCGTGTCGCCTGCGCGATGCCCTGCTCCGACAACGGGACGTCCATCCACCCCGTGAAGCGGTTCGTGCGATTCCATTCCGACTGGGCGTGGCGCAGGACCACGAGCGTTGCGCAATCCGCCATGCCGACCTCGTCTAGTTGTAGCCCAGAATCGCGGACGTGCGCACGTGCGCCTGCTCGTTCCCGTTCGACGCCAGCCGCGACAGCGGCGACGTCTGGAGCGCCCGGTACGTCGAGTTCGGCTGGCATGCGCGCGGCGTCCCGGATGGCCGCGCGCATTCGCGCGCCGCGCCGCGCACCCGGTTCGCGGTGTCGTCTCCGGCCGGCATGTCAGGACGTCGCCGTCGCGCGCTGTTTCGCCAGCGCCGCCTCGAGCAGCGGGGCGCCGAGCTCCGCGCCATGAATGCCCGTGGTGCTAACGATCTCGAGCAGTTCCATCAGTTCTTCGGCGCTCGCGCCGTAGCGCAGCGCGTTGCGCATGTGCAGCTTGAGCCCCGGCACGTACAGATGCGTCGAGGACGCGTCGAACGCGCAATACATGAATTCCTTGATCTTCGGGCTCAGCACGCCCGTGCGCCACGGCACCGACGAAAACGCGACATACGCCTCGAAGAAATCGGGATCGAATTCGAGCAGTCCTTCCCATGTCGGGTGCCAATAGCCGCGATTCCTTTCGAACGCCTCCTTCAACGCGCGGCGCCGTTCGTCGAGCGGCGCCGGTCCCGCGCGCAGCCCTTCCTCCTCGAGCACTTCGAGCAGCACGGGCACGCCGACATTGCTCGTATGGATGCCGATCGTGCTGATGAGCTCCAGCACTTCCATCAGTTCTTCTCGCGTCGCGCCGAATGCGAGCGCGCGTTCCAGATGATGCGCGACGCCGGGCCCGTATAGCTGCGTTGCGCACGCATCGGCGGCGAGCGCGATGAAGGCGCGCACTTTGTCGTCGAGATGATTTCTGCGCTTCGGCACCGCGCAGAGCTGAACGCAGGCGTCGACGAAGCCCGCATCGAGACGAAGCATGCTGTCCCATGCGGCGTTCCAGGCGCCGTGCACGCGCACGAAATCGTCCTTGATCTGCTGCGGCTCGCGTGGCTCGCGCGCCGGCTGGTCTCCCTGCTTCATCCAGTCGTTCCTCGTGATGGCGATGGTCAAATGGCTGTTCGAGCGGAACGCGGCCCGCGCCGCGTTCCGCAACCCGCATCAGCGTGCGTCGAGCCCCTTCGGGTAGTCGGCCTCCGACACCTCTTCCTGCCACATCGACTTGCCGATCGAGGTGGCGATATGGACCATGTAGCTGCCGTCGCTCGCGCCGTGCCAATGGCGCTCGTTGGGTCCGATGAACACGATGTCGCCCTGGCGGATCGCCTGCGGCGCCTCGCCGTCCTTGCAGATCCAGCCCTTGCCCGCCGTCACCTGCAGCACCTGGCCCTGCTCGTGCGTGTGCCAGTAGGTGCGGCCGCGCGGCGCGAAGAACACCGTGTTGATCGTGACGCCGTCGGTCGCCGGCATTACCGGGTCGGCCCACACCGTACCCGAGAACGTTTCGCCGCGCTGCTCCGACATCTTGCCTTCTGCCCTGCCGTGAAAAACCTTCATGACTGCTTCTCCTCTTCTGGTCAAACTTTCCGCGTTCCCTCGAACAGCCGCACGCCGCCCGAAACGTCGCCGATCGCATCGACGACCCGGTTGCTGATCACATCGCCATAGCCGAGCGCCGTGCCGAGGCCGAAGCTCGCGAGCGGCCCCGACGCGTTCAGCGACACCACGCCCAGTTCGCGCACGCGATCGACATAGAGCACGACGTCCTTCGTCATCAGCTTGCCCGTCAGGCCGCCTTCCAGATAATCGCCGTCGACGATCTTCGGAAAGCGGTTCAGCGTCGCGAAGTTCACGCCGCTGCTGCTGTTGAGCACGTCGAGCAGCAAATGCAGATCGAGCCCCGCCTTCCTGCCTGCCACCATCACCTCGGCGCTCGCGGCGAGGCTCACCGCGTTCAGGAAGTTGTTCAGCAGCTTGGTCGTGTGGCCCGCCCCGCTTTCGCCCATGTGCGCGACCTTCGCGGCGATCGGCGCGAACGCCCATTCGAGCGCTTCGACAGCGCTCGCTTCGCCGCCGACCATCAGCGTGAGGGCGCCCTTCTCCGCTGCGGCCGCGCCGCCCGAGATGCCCGCGTCGACATACTGCGCGCCGCCTTGCGCGAAGCGCCGCGCGAGCCGTATGGTCGAGCTCGCGGCCGCCGTGCTGAGGTCGACAACGATCTGTCCGGCGCGGCAGTTCGCCAGCACGCCGCCCTCGCCTTCGACGACCGCCTCGACCACCTTGCTGTCCGGCAGCGACAGCATCACGACGTCGGCAAACTTCATCACGTCCGCTATCGTGGAGGCGGCCTGCGCACCCGCCGCCTCCACGCGCGCGGGCACGGTGTCGTAGCCGAGCACCGCGATGCCCGCGTCCACGAGGCGCCGCGTCATGCGACCGCCCATGTTGCCGAGACCGATGAATCCGATCCTTTCCTTGTTCATTTCCGCTATTCCCTTACAGTCAGGTCATTCGTCAAAAATCGACATCCTTCGTTTCCGGCCCCATCAGCGCGCCGACAGCGCCGATCAGACCGCCGAGGCACAGCAGCACCACCGAGGTCAGCCGCAACGGCATGAACGCGCTCAGCCAGTCCATGTAGAACGCGTAGAACGACGGGATAATCACCGAGAGACTGAAGCCCACGCCGAAGCCCGTTGCGCGCACGTCGGTGACGAAGCGTTCGTTGATGTACGTGACGATCACGCCCCACGGCGATGTCACGAGCACGGCAAGCACGCAGACCAGCGCGATGATCGCCGCCAGCGACAGCCCGTCGACGTTCGCGAGCACATACAGCAGCGCCGCGCCGACCGTCGCGATCAGCGGACCGACGATCGCGAAAAAGCGCCGCCGGCCGATCACCTGCGCGAGCATGCCCGAGCCGATATAGCTGAAGAACAGCACGAAGTAGGTGATCATCAGCGTGGACGTCATCTGGAAGCCGCTCAGATGCAGCGTCTTCACGAGCAGCCCCGTGGGCAGGAAGATCGTGATGATGTTCTGCGTGAGCCAGAAGCCCGTCATCATGACCAGCACCTGAATCAGGCTGCGTCCGCTCTTGCCGCGCAGCAGGTCCGTCAACGGCAGCTTTTCGGGCTGATCGGCCTTCTCGGCGGTTTCGCTCTTCCAGATCTCCGATTCGGCGACCTTGTGCACGTAGTACATGGCCAGCGTGCCCGCGAGCACGGCGCCCAGCACGAACGGAATGCGCCAGCCCCATTGCGCATACGGCGAGTGCATGCCGCTGAGCGGAAAGAGCCAGAACATCAGCATGGCGATCAGGTTGATCGACACATACGCGGCGGGAAAGCCCGCGATGATGAAGCCGCCCACGAAGCCGCGCTGCGCCTTCTTCGAATACTCGATGGCAAGCGGCATCGCACCCGTATAGCCGCCGCCGAGAAAGATGCCGTCGACGAAGCGCAACAGCACGAGCGCCCAGTACGACACGATGCCGATGCTCTCGTAGCCCGGCAGCAGCGCGATCAGCAGCGTGACGACGCCGAAGCCCGACACCGACCAGATCGACGCCTTGCGGCGGCCGATGCGGTCCGCGACCATTCCGAACAGCAGCGCGCCGATCGGCCGCCCCAGCAGCGTCGTGATGAACACCAGCGACGCGAGAATCGTCTCCATCCCGCCCGACAGATGCGGCGGCTGGAAGAACGCCAGCACCGGTGACAGTACGACGACGGGCAGGTAAATATCGAACATGTCGATGTACTCGGAAAAGAACGCGCCTTTGATGGCGTTGCGCCTTTTCGTTTCGATCGTCTGCTCGCCTTCGGACTGTACGACGTCAGTCGCGGTGAGTGTCTTCATCGTTGTCTCCTTTGTCGGCCGGAGCCGGCGCGTTCGCCGGCTCCGGCCGCATGCAAGTTCGTTGCATTGATTGCCCGCGGCGTGCGGTGCGTGGTCTGTGTATGTTGGTGTTGCATCGTGTCGCCGTTCTACCCGCGCACGCCGGCGCGGCGTGCGCCGCTACGTCAAACCGTCGAAGTCTCCGCTTCGTAGGCCTTGATCGCGTCCGTCGCCACGCGGAACGCGGCCAGCGCGAGCGGCACGCCGCAGTAGATGGCCGCCTGCATCAGCACGGCGCGGATCTCGTCCTTCGTCACGCCGTTGCGCAGCGCGCCCTTCACGTGCACGGACAGTTCGTGATGCTGGCTCATCGCCGTGAGCATCCCGAGGTTCAGCAGGCTGCGCGTCTTGAAAGGCAGCGTCTTGTCGCCCCAGATATCGCCCCAGCAGCACTCCGTGACGTACTTCTGCATCGGCCGGTTGAAGTCGTCAGCGTTGGCCCACGACTTCTCCACGTGCGCCGCGCCGAGCACTTCCTTGCGGTTTTCAAAGCCTTTGTCGAAACGTTCGTTGCTGTCCATCTTCAAGGTCCTCCCGGTTGCCCAACTCGTTCAGTTTCAGTGACTCCGCGCATTCAGACTGACTGACGCAATGATTGTCAGACAATCAAAACGCGCAAATTTTTTTGACGCGCTTGCGGCTCAGGTCCGCCCGCGCGCCGCTCAATCCGCGCCGTACCCGACCAATGCCTTCGTCTCCAGGTATTCGCGCAGGCCCGCTTCGCCCCACTCGCGGCCGTTGCCCGAGCGCTTGTAGCCACCGAACGGCGCGCTGAAATCGACGGGCGGATAGTTCAGATGCACGCCGCCGGCGCGCAACGCGCGGCCCACCTTGCGGGCTCGTGCGATGTCGCCCGATTGCACGTAAGCAGCCAGACCGTACTCGGTGCCGTTGGCCATCGCGATGGCTTCCTCTTCGCTGTCGTACGGCATCATCGCGAGCACCGGCCCGAAGATTTCCTCGCGCGCGATCGTCATGTCGGGCGTGACGTCGGCGAAAATGGTCGGCTTCGCGTAGTAGCCTTTCTCGATGCCGGCAGGCAACCCCGTGCCGCCCGTCACGAGCCGCGCGCCTTCGTCGATGCCCTTCTGGATCAACGCCTGCACGCGCTCGAACTGGTTGCGGTTGACGAGCGGCCCGAGCTGCGTGGACGGCTCGTCGGTCGGCCCCACGCGGTATGACTGCGCGGCGCGCTTCGCGATCTGCGCGGCATCGTTCATCAGCTCGCGCGGCACCAGCATGCGTGTGGGGATCGAGCACGACTGGCCCGAGTTCGTGAAGCACGCGGCAACGCCTCGCTTCACGGCTTCTTCGAGATCGACGTCATCGAGCAGGATGTTCGCGGACTTGCCGCCCAGTTCCTGCGCGACGCGCTTGACCGTCGGCGCGGCCGACTGCGCGACCAGCACGCCCGCGCGCGTCGAACCCGTGAACGACACCATGTCGATGTCCGGGTGCGCCGCCATCGCCTCGCCGACGCCCGGACCGTCGCCGTTCACGAGATTGAACACGCCCGCGGGCAGTTGCGCTTCGTCGAGCACCTCCGCAAACAGCAGCGCGCTCAGCGGCGAATATTCGCTGGGCTTGAGCACCATCGTGCAACCGGCCGCGAGCGCGGGCGCGATCTTCACGACGATCTGGTTCACGGGCCAGTTCCACGGCGTGATGAGTCCGCACACGCCGATCGCTTCGAGCACCACGCGCGTGTTGCCGCGCTGCTCTTCGAATTCGAAGCGTTCGAGCACGTCGATCAGCGCATTCAGATGCGCCGGGCCGCGCGCCGCCTGGCCGCTGCGCGCGAACGCGATGGGCGCGCCCATCTCGCGGCGCATCGCTTCCGCGAATTCGTCGTAGCGGCGCTCGTAGATGCCCAGCACGCGCCGCAGCATCGCGACGCGCTCGGCCACGCCCGTCGCGGACCACGCGGGAAACGCGCGGCGCGCGGCGGCCACCGCGCGATCGACGTCTTGCGCATTGCCGAGTGCGAGGCGCTCGAACGGCGCTTCGGTGGACGGATCGACGACGTCGAACCATCGCGGGGACGCGGGCTCGACCCAGCGTCCGTCGATATAAAACTGCGCTGCATGTGACATGGCAGGTTCCAAAACAGAAAGATCAGGGCGCATCGCCACGGAGCAGGCGGTACATTTCGGTGTGGTCGGTCGCCGGCGTCGAACGTTGCGCGGCTTCGTCCCACATTGCCGCACAGGTCATGCCGAGCGTCATGGGATAGCCGACCGACTGCGCGAGCGCCCGGGCGATCTTCAGATCCTTGTTCATCAATTGCAGCGCGAATCCGGAGGCGAACGTGCCGCTCAGCATGAACTGCTTCACCTTGTTTTCCGAGGTGTTGCTGCGGCCCGACGACGCGTTGAGCACGTCCGTCATCACGTCGGGCTCGATGCCGAAGCGCTGCGCGACGTGCAGCGCCTCGACCGTCGCGGCCAGTCCCGCCGCCGACACGTAGTTGTTCAGCGCCTTCGCCGCGTGGCCCGCCCCCGCGCCGCCGATGTGCAGAATGCTCTTGCCCATCGCCTCGAGCACGGGCTTGCACCGCGCGAGCTCCTGCGCGCTGCCGCCGACGAGAATCGCGAGCGTGCCCTCCTTCGCTTTCTTCACGCCGCCCGACACGGGCGCATCGAGATACGCGAGGCCGCGCTCTTCGAGCATCGCGCCTAGCTTGCGCGAGCGTTCCGGTTCCGACGAGCTCATGTCGATCACGGCGGCGCCCTTCGCGAGCAAGCTCGCCCAGCCGTCCGCGCCGCCGCCGAACAGCACGCTTTCGACAATGGCCGAATTCGGCAGCATCGTAATCAACGCGTCGAGCGACGCGGCATTGTCCCTGCTCAAACGCTGCGCGCCCGTTTGCGCCGCGAGCGCGTCGGCGCGCGCGGCGTCGGCGTCGTCGATGAACAGGTCGAAGCCGGCGTTGACGAGGCACTGCACCATCGGCGCGCCCATCATGCCGAGCCCGATGAAACCAATTCGCCTGGGTTGTGTCATGACGTCGATCTCCTAGCGCAGCGCGGAAAACGCGGTCGGCGTGAGGAAGTGATTCTCGACGCGCTCGACGATCGGGTTCGCGGCTTCCGTCGCGGCGCGCTTCGCGATCCATTCGGCGTCGGCCTGAAACGCGTTCCACTTCTGCTCGCGCTCGGCGAGGCTTTCCCATTTCAGCATGTAGGTAAGCGCGTGATTGCTGGGGCCGATCAGCGTGGTCCAGAAGCCGATCTGCTCGATGCCGTACTTTTCGAAAAAGCCCAGCGTGGTGGACGTGAAACGATCGAGCAAAGCCGGCAGGCGGGTTGGCGCGCAGTGATAGATGCGCATTTCAACGATCATATGATTCTCCTTGGTGAGATTCGGGCTCGCATGGCGAGCCAGCGGGGCGGCTCAGTCCGCGAGTCCGTCGACGGACGACCAGCGCTCGACGTATTTGACGAGCTCCGTCATGTCGCGCGCGTTGCCGTCCTGCATCGCGGCGTAGTTCCACACCTGGCGCGCGACGCTGCCCACCCACATCGGCACGCCGAGCGCCTGGCATTCGTCCACCGCGAGACCGATGTCCTTGCAGACGCTGCCGACGGGAAAGCCGAAATCGAACGTGCGCGGCAGCACGTGCTTCGGAAACTTGTCGAGCGTCGCGCCGTTCTTGCCGCTGCCCGCGTTGATCACCGACATCATGACCTCCGGGTCCAGCCCGCCGCGCATGCCCGCGACGAATGCTTCGGACGTGATCGCGAACGCCGTCGACGACAGCATGTTATTGAGCAGCTTCAGCAATTGCCCTTGTCCGGCCTTGTCGCCCACGACGAAGACTTTGCCCAGCACTGCGAATAGTCCGCGCACTTCTTCGAGGGCGGCGGGATTGCCCGCCGCCATGATCGCGAGCGTGCCCTTCGCCGCGCCCGCCGCGCCGCCGCTCACAGGCGCATCGACGGTTTCGATTCCCCTGGCCAGCAACCCCGCGGCGACTTCCTTTTCGATGCGCGAGCCGACCGTCGACAGATCGACCAGGATCTTGATCGCGCTGCCGCCGGCGAGGCCGCCGTCGCCGAGCGCGACCTGCTTGAAGATCGCGGGCGTGGGCAGGCTGGTGAACACGGTATGCGCACTGTCGGCCACTTCGCGCACCGATGCGCCCGCTTGCGCGCCCAGCGCCTTCAGTTCCGCGACGGCCGCCTGATCGCGGTCGTACACGATAAGGCCATGACCGGCTTCGATCAGCCGCCGCGCCATCGGCCGGCCCATCGTGCCGACGCCGACGAAACCGAGCAGGCGACCGCTCTGTTGACTTGATGCCTGACTACTCGACATGACAATCCTCGTAAATGAAAGGGTCTCTGCGTTAATCCGCGTCCCGGGCGCGCGTGAGACGCACCACGGCGGCCGCATCGGGCCCGGTATCGAACTTCCATAGTGCGTCGGCAAGCGGCTGCGCCTCGACGCCCGAGCGGCCGTAGGCCGCGAGCCGATGCAGCTTGTCCGCCAGTTCGACGTCGGTGAGCGGCGCGGCGAGACTGCCGCGCGCCGCCTGCACGCGATGTGAGAGGCGCTCGCCCGAGCGCAGCACGATCGTCACTTGCGCCGATTCCACGGGCCACGCAGCGTCATCGACGAATCGCAGCCGGCCCGCCAATGCGCGCAGCGACGGATCGGCGACGGCGGCATCGGTGAACTCCTCGAGTCCCGCCTTGCCGCGCGACAGCGCCACGGCCACGGCATGCTGCGCGCTGACCTGCGATTCGCGGCCCGTGCGCACGCCGGGCCGGTCGGTGCGCTCGCGCAGCAGCGGATGGCCCGTCAGCTCGACCGCTTCGATATCGTCGATGGACCAGCGCGCGTCGCGGCGCAGATCGAGGCACGCGTCGATCACCGGATTGAGCACTACGCCGCACGGATACGGCTTGTAGGTGTTCTTCAGCAGCGCCCACTCGCGCCCGAGGTCTTGCGTGAGCGCATGCCAGTGCGGCTTCGACGCCGTCACGCGCAGAAAGCCGCGCTCGCCTTCGAGCGGCGCAGCCGGGCCCGAAAAACCGTCTTCGGCGAGCAGCGCCGACAGCAGCCCGTTGCGCGCCGCGTTGCCGACGCTGATGCTCTTCGACATCGTGCCGAGCGTTTCGACGAGACCGCCCGTCTGCGCGGACGCATTGCCGAGCGCCCACACGATGGCGTCTTCGCCGAGTCCGCGCGCTTTCGCAGCGGCAGCCGCGGCGCCGAACACGCCGCACGTCGACGTGATGTGCCAGCCGCGCTGATAGTGCTCGGGCGACACCGCGCTACCGATGCGGCACTCGACTTCCACGCCGGTCACGAACGCGAGCAGCAGCGCCTCGCCGCTCATCGCATGCGACTCGGCGAGCGCGAACAGCGCTGCGGCGACGGGCGCCGTCGGATGGAGGATGGTGGGGATATGCGTGTCGTCGAAGTCGTAGACGTTCGCGCTCATCGCGTTGAGCGCGGCGGCATTCAGCATGTCCGTGCGTTCGCTGCGGCCGACGAGGGTCGCGCCGTGGCCGGCGCGAAAGCGGCCGTAGACGGACACGGCCTTCTCGAGCGTCGGATCGTGCGAGCCCGCCAGCGCGACGGCGAAGTAATTGACGAGCGAACGTTTCGCTTCGCTGCGCACGGCAGCGGGTACGTCGCGCCACTGCGTGCCCGCAACGAAGCGCGCGAGCGCGCGGGTCAGTTCGCCGTTTTGCAGCGCGTGTGCGTCGATGCGGTCAGCCTGCAAGCCAGCCTCCTTCGATCGGCATCATCGCGCCCGTGATCTGGCTGGCCGCCGGCCCGCACAGAAACACGACCATCTCGCCGACGTGCGCGGCGTCGACGAGTTCGCCCGTCGGCTGCTTGCCCTTGAGAAATTCGCGCACCGCATCGCTGCGGTTCAGGCCGCGCTCGTCCATCAATGCATGGATGCGGCCGTCGATGTTCGGCGTGAGCACCGAGCCCGGACAGATCGCGTTGCACGTGATGCCCTGACTCAAGGTTTCGATTGCCACCGAGCGCGTGAGCCCGAGCAGCGCCGTCTTGGTCGTCACGTAGTCGACGCGGTTGGCGACGGCGCGCGCGCCGTAGACCGACGTCATGTTGAAGATGCGCCCCCAGCCGCGCTCGCGCATGCCGGGCAACACCAGCTGGATCGCGCGGAACGCGGCCGTGAGATTCACCGCGAGCGCACTGTTCCAGTGATCGAGCGGAAATGCCTCGATGCCCGCGAAATGCCGGACGACGGCGTTGTTGACCAGCACGTCGAGCGAGCGCACCCGCTCTTTCGCCTCGCCGATCAGCGCGTCGACACCGGCCGGCGTCGCGAGATCGGCTTGCACATATGCGACGTTCACGTCGTACGCATGCTCCAGCTCGTCCGTCGTGCGCATCATCCGCCCCGGCGTTTCAAGCCCGTGCAATACGATGTCGCATCCCGCGCCCGCCAGCGCTCGCGCCATCGCGAGACCCAGGCCGCTGGACGAACCCGTGACGAGCGCGCTCTTGCCTTTCAGGATCATCGTTCCGCCCCGCTCAGCGTGTTTCTGCGTCGAGCCGCACGATCCAGCCTTCGGTCTCGCGGTCGTGCGCCGGATAGCGCGTCAGCACCGCCGGATCGTGGCCGGGAATCACGTGATTCGGCGAGCTCGCCAGCCGATGGGCCGCTTCGTAGCCTTCGATCATGTCGCCGACGTTGTAGACGACGGGAAAGGGGCGATGCTCCTGCATGTTCGCGTAGAAGTGCGAAGCGTCCGATGCCAGCACGACCCAGCCGCGCTGCGTATGCACGCGCACGATCTGCAGGCCGTTCGTGTGTCCGCCGACCCAATGCACGCTCAGTCCCGGCGCGATCTCCGAGGCGCCGTCATGGAACTGCACGCGCCCTTCGAACAGGCGGCCGACCATCGACTTCACGTCCTCGGGTTCGAACGGGTGACTGAGCGCGTGATGACACATGCAGCGGCCCGTGCAATACGCCATTTCCCGGTCCTGGAGGTGATAACGCGCGCGCGGAAACAGCGAGTGATTGCCCGCGTGATCGTAGTGCATGTGCGTGACGATCACGTCTTCGACCTCGCCGGCGCGAATGCCGATCTGCTCGAGCCCGCGCTCGACCGTGTTCGTGATCGTGCGGCCGCGCTTGCTGGCCATCGCCTGGTCGAAACCCGTATCGACGATGAACGTGCGCGACTGGCCCACCACGGCCCAGACGAAGTAATCGAGCGGCATCGGCACGTCGTGGGCGTCGCCGCCGATAAAGTTGTCGCCTGAGCGGCGCTCGAAATGCGCGTACTTGACTGCGTAGATCCGGTAGTTCTCAGCGGGCGATGACATGTCTCATGTGTCCTTTTGTCTGGTAATCCGTGTGGAAATGCTTGCGGCGTTCTTCACTCCGCCGCGGCCCTCGCGCTTCCTTCCAGCGCTTGCGCGCCCGTGGCGTCGGCGGCGATCGATTCGAGCGAGCGGTGCT
Source organism: Paraburkholderia lycopersici (assembly GCF_900096975.1). Classification (GTDB taxonomy): domain Bacteria; phylum Pseudomonadota; class Gammaproteobacteria; order Burkholderiales; family Burkholderiaceae; genus Paraburkholderia; species Paraburkholderia lycopersici. The sequence continues at coordinate 43,056 of NZ_FMYQ01000024.1, read as the reverse complement.
TCGTTTCCGCCCCGAACACGCCGACGATCAACGCCTGTATCAGCAATGCGCCGACAATCAGCGTCAGTACGCCCGAGATGCCGAAACGCATGAACGCGCTCGCCACCGCATACGGCACGACGATGCTGACCGCGCGGCCCACCGTGTTGGCCAGCCCCGAGCCGCGCAACCGCAGCTCCGTCGGGAACAGCTCCGGCACATACGTGGCGACGCTGAACGACGACAGCACGTAGATGCCGGCCGTGATCGCAAAGCCCAGCGCCGTGATCGCCACCGCCGACTGCGCGAACGGATAGGCGAAGCCAAAGCCCGCGCAGACGAGCGAAAACAGGACGATGCCCCACTTCCGGCCAACGCGCTCGGCGAGGACGAATGCGATCAGCGAACCCACGGGGCCGCCCGCGAACATCAGCGCCGTGATGCCGAGCGAATTCGACACGCTGTGTCCCTGCTTCACGAGGAACGTCGGTATCCAGCTGACGAACGCGTAATTGACGGTGAAAAGCGCGACGAGAACCGTGATGGCCGTGATCGTGCGCGTCAGCAGCCGGCGCGAGAACAGATCGCCGAGCCGGCCGGTGTCGTTCGAATCGCTCTCATGGAACTCGCGCGTGAGAGACGCCGTGGCGCTCGCCGTGCGGTCCGCGTGGCTGCCGCACGCCGCCTCGATGCGCTCGACGATCTGCCGCGCTTCGTCGGCGCGTCCGCGCGATGCCAGCCAGCGCGGCGACTCGGGCATCGACTTGCGCAGGAACCAGACGAACAGCGCGCCGCATCCCGCGATCGCGAACATCCAGCGCCAGCCGTACTGCGGAACGATCAGCCAGCCGAGGAAGGTCGAGAGAAACAGCGACGTGTTGATGATGAGATTGAGGATCGTGCCAAAGCGGCCGCGCCAGTTGGCGGGAATGAACTCGCTGAGCGTGCCGTATCCGACGACGATTTCCGCGCCCATGCCGATGCCCATCACGAGACGGAAGAAGATCAGCCAGTAGATCGACGGCGCGAGCGCCGCGGCAATCGACGCGAAGCCGTAAATGCCGAGGTTGAACTGATAGCAGAAGCGGCGGCCGAACCGGTCGCCGAGCACACCGGAAAGCCACGCGCCCGTCATCATGCCGATGAAGGTGACGGAGACGAACGTCGCGTTCTGACCCAGCGTGGACTCGCCGCTATGGACCATCGCTGCAAGCACCGTGCCGGCGATGTAGATGTCGAACGAATCGAAGTACATGCCGGCCGCGATCAGCCCCAGCAGGCGCCAATGGAAGCCGGACAGGGGAAGCCTGTCCAGGCGCGCTCCGATGCTGACATCCCTCTGCATGATGCTGTCTCCGTGATGTTGGATTTTCCTGGCTGGCCGGCCTCTGGCTCTTTGCCAGATGGCAGACCGCTCTCTTGTTGACAGATTATATTCCTGTCATACAATCCGTCAAGAAGACTATTTTTGGCCGCTGGAGCGGACGCACAGAGGTGGCGGCGGAAATTCGGACAGTCGGATAAGTGGAGCGGGAGCGCCTGGGGCGTGGGCCGGCAATAATGCCGGCAAGGAACCCGGAAGATGGCGAAGAGAACCCGACGGACGCATCCGGCCGCGCTCAAGGCGAAGTGGCGATGGCGGCGCTCAAGGGTGAGAGAACGCTAGCCGAATTGGCACAGCAGTTCGATGTGCACCGAACCAGATCGCCGAATGGAAGCGGCCGTTGCAGGATCGTGCTGCCGACGTGTTCGGCGCGTGCGGCGCGGCGTCGAGCGAGCCGCAAGTCGGTTTGAAGGAGCGACATGCGAAGATCGGCCAGCTCGCCCCGCCTATCGAGGCCATTGAGGAAGCGTTCGCGCGATACGGACAGCCCCAATTGGGAACACGGATCAGGGCAGCCGGTTCACGGCGAACGCGTTCACCGAGGCCGTGCTGGCCCGAGGCATCTGGCTGCCAATGGATAGGGAAGCTGGCGCGACAACGTGTTTGTCGAACGGGTGTGGCGCAGCATCAAGTACGAAGAGGTCTACCCGAATGTGTCCGAGTCGGTCAGTCACGCCCGGCGCTCGACAGGCGATTACATCGAACTGTACAACCGGAAACGGCCCCATTCGAGCCTGGCGGATCAGACGCCGGATGAGGCATACCTCGCGACGTTGCCTGCGATCAGGTTGGCCGCATGACTGCCCTGGACGTTCTGCTTGAAAATCCCGGGAGACTGTCCGAACGAGTGAGGCCGCCTCTGTCCGGTATTACAAAGGTCAACTCCACTAACCCGCTCTAGAATGTGTGGCGGATACCGAGCTGCGTGGCGAACTGGTCGCGGCTCGTCGACATGCCCGCCACCGCGCTCGCCGCCGGCCCGAACGCAGGCTGGTTCAGCAAGCCCGGCGTCGTCGCGAGGAACAGACCCGCCGACTGGGCCGAACCAAACGCACGCTGCCACGTACCGAACAGGAACACATCGGTGCGCTTCGAGAAGCGGTAGTCGAAGCCATAGCTGGCCTGGTTGTACTGGCCTTCCTTGTGCTGGTCGACCCACGCATCGCCCACGCCCAGCGTCCAGAACGGCGTCAGGCGATATTGCACGCCCGCCTCATAGACGTTGGTGACCTTCGCCACCATCGGGCCGGGACGCGTAATGCCATCCTGGTTCGTGTAGGTGAACAAAGCATTGACGGAGACCTTGTCGAAGCTCACCTGCCCCGCCACGGCCGCGGTATAGATCGAGCCGGCACCCGAGGCCATCTGCGCCAGCGTCGCGCCCGTGCCAGGCGAAGCCGCGATCGTCGTCGCACCGCCGACGGTCTTCGTGTACGCCGCAGAGAACGAGTACGGCGCGCGAAAGGAACCGGTCGGGCTGTACTTGATACCGAGGCTCAACACGTGCGGCGTGGCGGCCGAATTGCCGTTGTCCATGCCGTACATGACACCGGCCTGCACGCCGTGGAAAACCGACGTTTCGTAGCGCACGGCGTTCTGCACCTGCTCGCCCGCGAGGCGGTCGATATCGTTGGCGAGGTGGAACGCATAGGCCGGGGCAAACTGCGCCACGTTCGTGTAGTACGAAACGTAGTCGTAGAGGAAGTCGTAATTGCGGCCGGCGACGATCGTGCCGAACTGATCGCTGCTCAACCCGACATAGGCACGGCGATTGAAGAGCAGGTTCGGCATCGACAGCGAACCGTCGTTGACGAAAAATTCGCTTTCGAGGTTGAAGACCGCCTTCAGGCCGCCGCCCAGGTCCTCTTTGCCGAGCAGGCCCCAGCGCGAACCTTGGTTGATGCCGGAAGCCATACTCACCTGGCTTTTACCCGCCACGTTGTTCACATAGGTCACACCGGTATCGATGATGCCGTACAGCGTCACGCTGCTCTGAGCATAGGCACCAGCCATTGCCAGCGCCGCAATCGCCCCAACCAATATTTTCTTTTTCAATTACACGTCTCCTCGCATCAATAGTAATCAGGCGGGTCAGCACGCGCTGAACCCGCAGCATGGACAAACTGGATGCGCTGTGTACGATTCGCACGTACCTTGAAACCCTACGCGAGCAGGTACGTCCTCTCCTCGAGGCTATGGCTCTCGTCTGCTCTGCCAATGTGCGTTGGCAGACCCGGGCTGAAACAGTTACCTGCGTTGATATCGTTTTCCCACCCGCGCCTGGCAAGCGAATCTGCAAGAACGGTAAGCCGCGCAACAAAATGCCTCGTGACTTCCGGCATCGTGAACGCCGCGATCAACCTCGAGCAGCCACAGCAGCGCAGCCAGCATCCTCCATGGGCAGACTGGTAGCGGCTTCGCCCGTCCGACGAACAGCCTCGGGTTGCCCCTGACGGAACAGGAAATGATGCAGCGGCTTGCTCCACGACGGACGACGCTCGTGCTCGCTGCAGGGCTGTCCAGTCGTGAAGAAACCTCGCCGGTCCCGGCTGGACGGCGGTATGCACTCCGGTCCGGGCGGCGCTCGCATGACGCCAGCAGTCAGCGAAAATCAAACACCCTGCAGGAACGCGACGCTGTGCTCGTTGAACGCATCCGGCTGCTCGTACTGAGCCCAGTGGTCGCACCCGTTCAATTCCAGCAACTGCGCATTCGGCGCGATCCTGGCGATCGCGTAGGCATTGCCGAGGAACATGTTCGGAGCATCCACCGCAGCGATCACCTGTATCGGCTGAGTCAGGCTTCGCCATTGCTCTTCGCTGAGCGCTTGCCCGCCCAGCGAGAACGCCAGCAGACGCGGCATAGCAGCCTTCATGCGTGGATCACGGTAAATGTCCAGGCGAACGGCGATCAGTTCGTCGGATAGGGTTTCCGGATTCAGCATCAGCTTCTTCAACGCGCCCGAAACCATCTCCCAGGTCGGTTCCGCCGCGGCGGAAGAGCGGCTCTTTCGCACCGCGTCGCCATAGCGCTTTTCTTCTTCCGGATCGGTAATGATGCCCGCCGGTGCCACCAGCACCAGTTTCTCGACGCGCGTCGGATATGCCAGCGCGAGCGCCGCGCTGACCCAGGCGCCCAGCGATACGCCAACCACGGATGCCTTGGCGATGTCCAGCGCATCCATGAAGCCGCGTACGTGCCCGACGTAATCGTTGATCAGATAGTCGTGATCCGGCTTGTCGGTCCAACCGCAGCCCAGCATGTCGAGGCCGATGACGCGGAAATGGCGGGCATAGGCCGCGTAATTCGCGCTGAAATTTTCGAGGCTGCCGGCCGTGCCGTGCAGCAGGATCACCACCGGTGCGTCGGCATGACCTGCTTCCAGATAGCGCGTGCCGACGCCGTCGACATCGATCCACTCCAACTTGTGCGGCGTCTTGAAGAGGTGCTGCCAGATGCTGGTGTGCTTCGTCATGATGCAGGCCTCACGGTCAGATCCACAGACAGAAATCCCGTGACATTGCTGTTGAACTCTTCCATCTTTTCGTAAGGCACCCACAGGCCGCAGTTGCCATGGATATGGACGCGCGCCTTGGGAATCCGGGTCAGCATGTACAGGGCGGTGTCGTAGTTGATCGTCTGGTTATTGCGGCCCCAGATGATCAGCGTCTCGGCCTGGATCTTGTGCAGGTCCTGCCACAGCGGCTCCAGCGTCTGCCCCGATGCGCCACCTTTGCCCTCCGGCGCCTGGTTCATGAATTCAGGCTCGATACTGGCCTCGTAACGCTCGCGAACCACCTCTTCCGTGAGGATCGTCTTGTCATAGACAAGCGCTTCGAGATTGGCGCGCATGCGCTCCATGCTCGGGCCTTCGCCGCCATAGTAATTGTGCGTGGACGGCCTGGGCGGCATCGGCTGGAACAGCGAGAGGCCACCCGGCGAGCTGATCACCACCAGACGATCGATACGCCCGGGGAAATCGAGTGCCATTTTCAGCGCCACCGAACCGCCGGTTGCCAGGCCCATCACATGTGCCTTGTCGATGCCCAGCGCGTCCAGCATGTCGCGGAAGGTGTTCGCGTAGAAACTGGTGCGCGGTCCGTCGATCTGCGGCTTGTCGGATTTGCCGTAACCGGGCAGATCGACGATCAGCGTGCGGAAATGGCGCGACAGCGCCGCCAGATTGCGGCCGAAATTCCCCCAGCCGAAAGCGCCCGGTGCGCCGCCGTGAATACACAGCAGTACGGGCCCGGAACCGGCTTCGTGGTAATGCACCCGGATGGCGCCGGCCTGCACGAACTTCGACGTGTTATCTCTCGTCAATGTCATTGATATGTAATCCTTAATTAGATTGCCGTTGCAATGAGCCGGCGCCGCATACTGGCGGCACCGGCTCATGCCATCACGCGTTGGCGGCCTTGTCCACCGGATAGCGGCCCATCAGCAGAATCGCCAGCGCACCGAGCAGGCAGGCTGCCAGCGATGCCTGGTGCACCAGGGTATAAGAGTGGAGACGGTCGAACGCGAGGCCGTACAGGAACGGGCCACCGGCACCGCCCAGCGTCGCCGCGCCGAACAGACAGCCGTAAATCGCGCCGAACGAGCGCTTGCCGAAATACCGGCGCGCCATGAACGGAATCAGGTCGCCTTCCGAGCCCGTCGAAATGCCCAGCAACAGCGCGGCCAGCAGGACCATCGAAGGAATGTGCGACGCACTGGTTACGAAGATCACGAAGCCCAGCGCCCCGACGAGAAAGGCGGCACAGGCCACGAGCGGACCAAACACCCGGTCGAGCACGACGCCCAGCCCGACGCGCGCAATCGCGAGGCCCGCGCCCACGAGACCTGCCGCCTCCGCGCCGACCGTATGCCCAAGCCCGCGGTCGCTGGCGAACGGTGCGATATGCACGAAGCCTCCGAGAATCGCGCCTGACATCACGAACATGACAATCGCGAGCAACCAGAAGCGATAGCCGCGCATCGCCTCACGAAGCGTGAGCCCGGCCTCGGCCGAGGCGGTAGCCTGCACATCGGCGGCAAAGTATTTCTGGTCCGGCAGATTCCGGAACATCAGCCGATGCGCCACGATGCCGAGCACCAGCGCGACCAGCGCGCTCACGCCATACCACTGGCGCCAGTCCATCATCGCGCCAAACCGGTTGGCCGCGACCGGCGCGAGGAAACCGCCCACACCGGTTCCAATCATCGCGAATCCGAGTGCCATGCCGAGGCGCTTGTCGAAGACGCGCGGCAACACGCCCAGATAGCCAGCCGCTGTCGTTCCGGCCCCGAAGAAGCCGATCAGGAGGCCGACAACGGCGAAATACACGTGGCTGGCGGGGGCGACGGCAAGCGCGCCCATCGATATCGCCATGAGCACGATCGCGCCGGCCAGAACCTTGCTCCAGCCCAGACGGTCAGCGAGATAGCCGACGACAGGCGCACCCAGTGCCGTCCCGATCATCGAGAACATCGGCAGCACCGCGACGTCGGAGCGCCCCCAGCCGAACGTTACCGCCATCGATTTCAGAAATACGCCCGCGACGCTGAAAAACATCGGGCCGAAGCCGAACATCAGGCCAATGGCGGCACCGCAGACAATCCAGACGCTGGCGGACTTGCTTAAGGGCGACGCTGCCTCCAGCGAGGTGGGCGTCATTCTCGTGCTCAGTGAACTGCTCATGAAGCTCTGTCTCCGGATATCGTTTTTAATAAGCATTGACTGCTCGCGGATGCTGTTCGCCCTGGCCCCGACTCCGCTAACCATCGGTTGCCAGGCTGTATTCACCCATTTGACCTGCGTCAACGTTAAGGAGCAGTCAACGCAGCATACGGGGTGTCGTTCACCCCTCGAAAGCGATATTTTTTCAGCTTGAATGAGCCAAAATCATGAAAGCGAATTGCAATGAGCGTCGAGCCGCGACGCTTTCGTTGCGTTCGCATCAAGAATGTCGCGGCTTTGCGTCAGGCCAGCACGCACCGCCTCCTTAAACGACCTTCGTCCGGTTCACGAATCCACCTTCGCCATTGATTTCGACCGGCGCGAGCAAACCCAGCCTGGCGGCCGTCACGTTCTGTTCGCGCTGCTTCGCCTGGTTTTCTGGCGTTTCCCAACGGCGTTCGTGCCCCCAGAGGCTGAAGCACCAAAGCTCCTCGGGCGTCCAGGTGGCGCGGTCGATCGCTCGCCCTCCCCAACCTGTTTCCAGGAGGAACCCGCCGGGCGTTCTGGAGTAGAACGAAAACATATGATCATTGGAATGCCGGCCGAGACTGGTCTGAATCATGCCCGGCATCGTCAGCGCCTGGTCGTACAGGCGGCCGACATCGTCCATGAACTTATATTCGATCATGACGTGATGCAGGAAGCTGACAGGCGTCTTGACCAGCGCCAGCGAATGATGCCGATCGTTGGTATGGATAAAACGCACCTTGATTTCTGTGTCCAGATAGTCGGACAGGCCAAACCCGAGCAACTTCATGTAGAAATGCTCCATTTCCTCGAGTGAGGGCGTTCCGAGCACGATATGACCGAGCCCCAGCGCACCGGTACGGAAGCCGCCAATCGGGCGACCCGGCTTGAATTCGCTTTCGTCGGTACTTCGACCGGCAAAAAACTCGACACGATTCTTATCCGGATCAAGCGCCCACAGCATGTGCTGCACGCCGCGCACGGCACGCTCGGCCGCGCTGCTTTCGTGCACGGCAATGCCTGCCGCCGTCAATTCGCCACGCACCGTTTCCAAGGCTTCCGGGCTCTCGACTTTCATGCCGACAAAGCCGACGCCATTGCGTTGCGCCGGCTGCACCAGCATGCGCCAGGCGTAGTCGTCCATCCGCAGGCCGAGGCACTCGTTTGCCAGATCACGGACCTCGAAGCCGACATAATCCGCCGCAAACGTACGCCATTCGGCCGTATTGGTAGCGTCGATGCCCACATAGCCGATTTCGTCGATTTTCAATTCGCTCTCCTATATTGTTTTAAGTTGACGCACCAATACACGCCCGGTGCACCGACTCCCATCCGATCAGTTCGGGCTGGCAGTCTGCTCGCCGGGCAAACCTTGCGTCATCACGTACTCGCCATTACTGAAGGTCAGCGGCTTGCCGTCGAAGTGTGCATACTGCTTGACCTCGCCGATCAGGATCAGATGGTCGCCTGCTTCCTGCACCGAAACGCGCGCGCATTCCAGTTGCGCGACCGCGCCGTGGATCAGCGGTGCACCACCCAGGCCTGCCTCCCACGACACCAGCTCGAATTTTTCCGGCAGGCCCCGGCCAAACCATTGCGAGACCTGCATCTGGTCTTGCGCGAGCATGTTTACCGCGAAATGCTCGGCGTTCTTGTAGGCCTCGACCTGCTTCGATTCGCGCCGGATCGACCACAGAATCAATGGCGGATCCAGCGAAACCGAGGCAAAAGAATTCACCGTCATGCCGACCAGATTGTCACCATGCCTGGCCGTGACGACCGTCACGCCCGTTGGATACCGGCCCAGACAGCGACGAAACGCGCGGCTGTCGTGGAGCGGTTGCCCGCGTTCGACCACGGGCCACCGTCCGCCGTTGCCGACGGCCGGTTGTACCTGTTGTTTCAACATCATTCTATTTCGGCTCCTTCATGTCAGCCGGAGAGGTACGCGCCATCAGCGCCAGTAATTGGCGGTGGCGAAGTCCTGGACCTTGAATTCGGGCGCCGGCAGGCCCATCAACGCCCGCGAATACAAGCCCGCAGCGAATTCCTTACCGCCCGTACCGTGCACGCGGGCAGCCATCAGATTCCGGAAAATCAGCTGCATGGGATTGGTGCTCAGCGAAGCCACCGCGCCAACCAACGGCCAGATGTCATGCAAAGCATCGAAGCAGACGGCGAACGCGTCGGCGGATTCGTAGCGCACACGCAGGCGATCCACATGCGAAACCGGCGTGCCGTTGCAGGCCTGATCGAAAACGTGGCGCCAGCTGTTCAGCGTGCGGTTGCGGATATCGTTCACCCGCGTCAGGGCATCCGCGAACTTAAGATGGAGGAACGGATTGTCGGTCAGGCGCGCCCCGGTACCCATTTTCGTCAGACGATTGCGCGACTGCTCCTTGAACAGGCTCACGCCCTCCAGGGCCGTACCAATCACCGTGTTGGCGGCGGTCGAGAAGAACACGGTCATCCAGGAAACGCCGCGGTACAGCGGCGTATTGAGGACTTCGTAGCCGGCGTTGTTGTCGTTGATGACATCCGCAAGCACGTGAATGCGATGGTTCGGTACGAAGACCTTGTCCGCAATGACCGCCTTGCTGCCGGTACCGCGCAGACCCTGCACGTCCCAGCTACTATGGTCGATGGTCAGATCTCCGATCGGCACCATGAAGTTGCGCTCACCGCCGCCCAGCATCACGAAATGGGCGAAATCGACGCCGCTGGAGAAGGTCCACTTGCCATCGAGAATATAGCCGCCCTCAGCCGGCTCGGTCTTGCCAAGCGGCGCGTAGGAGCTGGAGGCGCGGGCATCCGGGCCGTAGGTGCCCCAGAAATCCTCGTGCAGCTGCGGGTCCATCGCGGCGATTTCCAGCGCGTGGCAGGTAATCTGGCCGGCGATCCAGGCAGCGGAGCTGTCGCACTGCGCAATTCGCATGAGGCCATCGAAAAAGTCCGCCGGCGAGAGTTCCAGACCGCCGTATTGCAGCGGCGTGAAGCTGCGGAACACGCCGGCTTCGATCATCGCTTCGACGCTGGCGTCCGGCACGCGGCCGTCGCGCTCGGATTGCTCGCGGCCGGCGCGCAGCACAGGCAGGATGGCATCGACTGCCTTCAGAAATTCCACGCCGGCTTTTAGCGCACGCTGGCGATAAGCTTCGCCATCTGCAACCGTGAAAGGCTGGGTTTCGATCACTGCGTCCATAGTGTCTCTGTTGGTGTAGTTCGAGTGGACACAGTGTAGGTGCGGGAAGTCCGCAAGCTAAAACGATTACTTGTCCGTTAAAATGAAGTGAACTCATGCAAAACGAACTGGTATGAAACCTCTTCCTTCTCTCACGGCGGTCAGGTATTTTGAGGTTTCCGCACGCCTGCAAAGCTTTACTGCGGCGGCTGCAGAGTTGCACGTGACCCAGGGTGCCGTCAGCCGCATGATCCAGACGCTGGAGGAGCAGCTCGAAGCCCGTCTGTTCGAGCGCAACGGCCGCTGGATCTCCCTGACGCCGGCGGGCAAGGTCTATCACGAGCAGATCACGGCGGGCCTGAACCAGATCGCCGAGGCGAGCCACGCGCTGCGCACCGGTGCGGACATGCCGGCGCTCACGCTATCCGTCAACGCCGGTTTTTCACTTTGGTTGGTGCACAACATCAGCGATTTCCGCGCCAGGCACCCCGATATTCAGATCGACATCATGCTCCATGAGCTCGGGGAAATCGATAACGACCCACGCATCCAGGCGCATATCCGCTATGGCTCGCCGCCGTGGCCAGGCTACGATTCGACCAGCTTGCTCGACAGAGCTGAAATGGTGGTGGTGTGTTCCCCGCATATGAAGCACTTGGACCAGGTACGGGAACCCGCGGACTTGCTGAAACAGCCCTTGCTCAGCTTTGCCGGTACGCGCCACGACCCGTGGCAGGATTTTTTCGGACACAACGGACTTCAAATGCCCGACCTGGGCAAATCCCCACGCTTCCTGCAAATGCTGATGATGCGTGAAGCCGCCATCTCGGGCCTTGGCTTCACGGTGGTGCCCTTGTTTCTCTTCCAGCGGGATATTCGGGAGGGGAGGCTGGTACGCGCGCTTCCCCATACCTGTCAAACCCATCAGGGCTACCACTTTATTCACCGCAAGGACGAAGACCTCAATCCGAGGGTCAAGACTTTCAAGAAATGGCTGCTGGCAAGATTGCGGGCGACAATTGATGCGCTTTGATGGCCGCACCGCGCAGGTCTGCCGAACTGTTCGGCGATGATGCTCGCGAGGTTTTATCCGGCAGTTGGAAATAGGTATGTCCCATCACGAAAGTCCGTAGATTGATGCAAGGCAGCGGCCCGAAGGCGGCACGACATGGTTGGCGAATGGCGGCAGATGGCCGGGACGGCGATCGACTCGTGTGTGCCTGTTATGCAGAAAGGCATAACCCAACCCGTAGCGGACCTTCGGCCTTCTCCAAAGCTGCCGTTCAAGGTGCGCGGCTAGACTGGGTTTTGGCTGGCAAGCCGCGCTGCTGACTCACCAAACCACCTGGGGAACTTATGGATAGCGTCGGTGGCGGCGGGCATCGATGTATGCAACGATTCGGTTTGTTAAAGCATTCAAAAATATCGCCGTAATACAACAGTCAGAAACGAGTTGGGGGCGCATAAGCATGCTTATTAGTCCAGCGAGTCCGGCCTTGTTAGCCGGTGATCAGAACCTCAGCCTTAGCCGAACGGCTCTCGCTCAGCCTGCCGCGCAGGACGGCACGGCGGCATCGCCAGTTACCATTTCGAAGGTGCAGCCGGCCACGCCGATCGACACCGAGGCGCTCGGCGTGCTCCTGCGGATGAGCAGCAACGACCTCATGCCGGCTGCCCTGCAAGGTCAGACTTCCTTCAATCTCAGCCAAGGCAGCGCCGACGCCACGACGCTCGACAAATACCGGCAGGCTCTGGACACTAATAGCCGCACCGATGCGGATGCGCAGGCGGTCGCTACAGCGCTCGTGACGTCGTTGCGGCAGCTCATTCTGCAGCGCCCCGATCTTGCCAATGCACAATTCGACTTCCAGTCCGATAACGGCACGATCAAGGTGACGTCCAACAGCCTCAGCAACAGCGACCGGACCTGGCTGCAGAATCTGCTGAACGGCAACGATGCGCTGGTTCAGGCCGTCAATACGTTTCGCTCAGACCTGGTGGGCGGTTATTCTGCGTGGGCGGCCGCCGACGGTCAGCCGCTGGACGCCACACAGTCCGCCGCAGTCAGCAAGCAAGCGGATGGTCTTGTGAACTTCATGCAGCTCTTTGGGCAAATGGGCGCCAGTACCGACATTCCGAACCAAGACCCGAACGTGTACGCGTTTGACGGCGCGAAGATCAATCTGACGCAGAACGCGGGCAGTGCGGTGGGGTTTCTCAGTCTCATGCAGAGCGCACAGGCTGTCGCGAACGGATTGGACTACACGACGACGCCCAATGGAACGTATTACGGCGTCGATCGTTTCAACATCTTTGAGCAGAACCTGAGCGCGCCCATGTCCATCCGGATTCCTTTCTTTCCTCCGGGTGCGACATCGCTCGGCGTGCACGAGACGGCCTGATTGGAATGCCGTTGAGCGCAGCTCTGACCTATCAGTTTTGATAGCTGTCGGAACTGATATCCGAGTGCAAAACCGCTGTGCAGCCCCATATTCGCTTGCGAGCACTGTGCTCGTGGCATTTGACGGATTGTCGACGATCTACGCGACGCCGCTGATTGTCCGTTGCTTGGCCGTCACCGGCAGTTCGGCGGCGCATTGGACACATTTTACATCGCAACGGTGGCGCCAACAGTGCGCTCTCTTATGGCCGTCGGACGCGGTTCATAGCGCCTGATGTGCCGAGGCTTACGCGCCTTGATGCACCGTCTCCCCAGTCGCCGCGTACTCCGCTGACGGGAAGCTTCGGCTGAGCGAACCTCGATCGGAGCAAGCATGGCTGCGCGGCAACGCCTGGTCGCCGCGGCGACAGGTGTACGCGCTGGCTGATTCGCGCGTTCGCAGAGATCTCAAGCGCGTAGTCGATGAACAGTTCCCCGCCGGGCTGGATGTCCTTGATGGCATTGATGTAGACGCGGCCTGATTGCGCGAAATGGCTTTGACAAAAAATCCGCGAGAGCAAAGTACAGATGCCGTGTTCCGGCTCAGGACGACCGCATGCATCCCACCGCGCTGCGAATTCACCCGGCGGCGTTCAGCGCCTTCACGGCTTCCAGCGCGCCGCTCACCATCGCGCCCACCACCGGTTCGACGCTTTGCGCGAGCGACGGCACGTAATCGAACGGCGCCGCTTCGCTCATGTAAGTCGACTGGCACATCTCCAGTTGCACGGCATGTATCCCGTGCTGCGGCGCGCCGTAGTGACGCGTGTTGTAGCCGCCCTTGAAGCGGCCGTTCGCCACCCACGTAAAACCGCTCGCCGCCGCCGCGCGCTCGACGGCCGCCTGCACCGACGGCGCCGCCGTGCGTCCATCCTGCGTGCCGATGTTCAGATCCGGCAGCTTGTTCTCGAAAAGCCGCGGCAGCACGCTCGCAATCGAGTGCGCCTCCCACAGCAGGACGTTGGCGTGTTGCGCGCGCAGCCGCTGCAGTTCGGCACGCAGCGCGTCGTGATACGGCTGCCAGTACACCTCGACGCGGCGCTGCCGCTCGGCCGCGTCGGGCACGCGCCCCTCGATATAAAGCGCTTCTCCGCGAAACGTCTCGGTCGGGCAAAGCGACGTCGTCGTTTGCCCGGGATACAGGCTTTCGTCGTTCGGCGGCCGGTTCAGATCGATCACGTAGCGCGAAACGCGCGCGCCGAGTATCGTCGCGCCGAGCGCCCTCGCAAATGCATAGACCCGGTCGAGGTGCCAGTCGGTATCCGCGACCGTGTGCGCGATTTCCGTGTAGGCATCGCGCAGCGTCGCGGGAATCTGCGCGCCGAGGTGAGGTATCGAGATCAGCAGCGGCGCCGTGCCGCGTTCGAGCGAATAGAGGTCGGTCATGGGGAGCCCGTTCGGTTGGCCGCGCGCTCAGGCGTCGGCGACGAGATGATTCAGTGCCCGGCGATAGCCGGCGTAGAGGCGTGCTTCGTCGCGGTGGCGCCGCTGCGAGACCACCTGCTCGCCGCCCACGTAGACGTCGCGAACCGGCGTCTCGCCGTGCTCGCAGAACACGACCGCCGAGAGCCATGTCTGCGGCGCCTGCTGGGCGAGGTTCGGATGTTGCGGGTCGAGCACGAGCCAGTCGGCGCGTGCGCCCTCCTCCAGTGCGCCCACGGCGCGCCCGCTCGCGCGCGCGCCGCCCGCCAGCGCGGCGCCGAAAAGACGGTCGGCGACCTGCGCGGTTTGCGCCGAGGCAAGCACGTTACGCTCGCGCCGGACGAGCCGCTGCCCGTACTCCAGCAGACGCAGTTCCGCGCGCCAGTCCACGCCGATGTGGCTGTCGGAGCCGACGCCGAATGCGCCCTGGGCTTCCAGGTAGTCGCAAGCCGGAAAGATGCCGTCGCCGAGATTCGCCTCGGTCGTCAGGCACAGGCCCGCTACCGCGCCGCGCTTCGCGAGCGCCAGCGTCTCCGCGCGATCGACGTGCGTCGCGTGCACGAGGCACCAGCGCGCGTTCACGTCGAAGCGATCGAGCAGCCATTGCACGGGCCGCGCGCCTTCGGCCGCGAGACAGGCTTCCACCTCGGCAGTCTGTTCAGCAACGTGGATATGCACGGGCGCGCCGGGCAGCATGGCGTCCAGTCCTTCGACCAAGGTACGCAGCGACGCTTGCGAAACGGCGCGTAGCGAATGCGGTGCCACGCCGTAGCGCAGCGAGTCGTGCTCGGCCCGGACGCGCCGCAACGACTCGACGATGGCGAGCAACTGCTCGGGCGTGTTGACGAAGCGCCGCTGATCGTCGCGCGGCCGTTGCCCGCCAAAGCCGCTGTACTGGTAGAGCACGGGCAACATGGTCAGGCCGATGCCGGTCTCCGCCGCCGCATCGACCACGCGCAGCGCCATCTCCGCCGGCCGCGCATATCGCCGGCCGTCCTGCGCGTGATGCACGTAATGGAATTCGCAGACAGACGTGTAGCCGGCCTTGAGCATCTCGACGTAAAGCCAGCTCGCGATCGCGCCGAGATCGTCGGGCGTCACGCGCGCCGCGAAGCGATACATGAGATCGCGCCAGCTCCAGAAGCTGTCCGAGGGATTCGCGCGATATTCGGTGAGGCCCGCCATCGCGCGCTGAAATGCATGCGAGTGCAGATTCGGCATGCCGGGCACAAGCGGGCCCGCCGCGCACGCGACGCCCGCGGGCGCTTCAGGCAGTCCGGCTGTCACGCCGCGCAGTGTGCCGGCCGCGTCCCATTCGAGCAGCACGCCGCGGCGCCAGCCCCCCGGGAGCCAGGCATGTTCCGCGAAGAGTGCGTTTGTCAAAGGGAGCGAGTGAGTGGGAGTTTCCATGAAATCAAGCCCGGCTTCGCGCCGGTTCAGGCGGGGTTCGCCGATCCCCGGGGAAGACAATATCGAGTGTGACGACCAGCAGCGCGCCCGGTCCGCGCGATTCGATGTCGATGCCCTGCCCCGCTTCGACGCGCAGCGTGTCGCCGGGCGCGAGCGCCACGAAGGCGGCGCCGGTCACGCTCGCTTCGACCGGTCCTTGCGCGGCATGCAGCAACACCGTCTGCGCACGGACGTTGCGGCGCCCTGCCGTGCGCCACGTCTGGAGCGCGCCCCGCGCCGCGCCTCGACGCACCATGAGGTTGAAAACCCGTACGGGCCCGGCGACGAGCCGCGCGTCGATCACGGATTCGCCGGCAAAGCGGGCCGCTTCGAGCGCATGCGCGAGCGTGTGCGTCGCGCGAGGCGCATGCCCTTCGGCCTGCGCTTCGTCCAGCAGCAATCCGGCGCCATCGGTCAGCATGAGCGTGCGGTCGACGCCCGCGAAGCGCGAAAACGGCCCGGCTCGTGCGATGTCCGCGAGGCTCGCGCGCCAGGCAAAGCCATCGGGCGACGGGCCGCCGGTGGGCCACGCCGCGATTTCGCGCGTCGTCCCGCCGCCATTTTTCCAGAGCGCGGGCGCGAGGTCGGCGCCGCGCAGCAATGCGACGCTTGCGCCGCTTTCGGACGAGAGGCTCATGCGCGCGACAGCACTGCTTGCAGGAAGCTGCGCGTGCGAGGCTGCGCCGGCGAGGTGAAGATCGCGGAGGGCGGCCCCGCCTCGACGATCTCCCCGCCGTCCATCACCACGACGACGTCGGCCACCTCCTTCGCGAAGCCCATTTCGTGGGTGACGACCACCATCGTCATACCCTCGGAAGCCAGCAGCTTCATCACCTGCAGCACTTCGCCAACGAGCTCCGGGTCGAGCGCCGAGGTCGGCTCGTCGAACAGCATCACGCGCGGCTGCATGGCAAGCGCGCGCGCAATCGCGACGCGCTGCTTCTGCCCGCCCGAGAGGCTGGCCGGCATGACATGCGCCTTGTGTGCGAGCCCGACTTTCTCGAGCAGGGCGAGCGCCGCCGCTTCGGCTTGCGCTTTCGACGCGCCGCGCAACATGCGCGGCCCGACGGTGATGTTGTGCAGCACCGAAAGGTGCGGGAACAGGTTGAACGACTGGAACACCATGCCGACTTCGGTGCGCAACGCATTGAGCGCTCGGTCCTTGAGCATCGTGCCATTTTCCACGAGGCGATGCCCGCAGATGTCAATGGTGCCGCCCTCGGGCTGCTCGAGCCCGTTGCAGCAGCGCAGGAACGTGCTCTTGCCCGAGCCGCTCGGGCCGATCACCACGACCACCTGCCGAGGCTCGATGTCGAAGTCGATGCCGTTGAGCACGAGGTGCGAGCCGAACGACTTCTTCAGCCCGCGAATGCGGACGATCAGGTCGGATTTCGCGCTCATTGAACCATTCCTCCCGCGCGCAGGCGGCGCTCGACGCGATGCAGCACATAGTTGGTCGTCTGCGTGAGCACGAGATAGACGAGCGCGATCACGAGATATACCTCCAGAGAGCGGTACGACACGCTGATGATCTTCTGGCCTTCATGCATGAGGTCGTCGATGGTCAGCAGCGAGACCAGCGCGGAATTCTTGATGAGCGCGATGAATTCGTTGCCGAGCGGCGGGATCATGCGAACGACGGCCTGCGGGAGAATGATCGCACGCATGGCCTGACCCGCCGACATCCCGATCGAACGCGCGGCCTCCATCTGCCCGCGATCGACGGACTGTATCGCGCCACGAACGACCTCCGAGACATAGGCCGCCGAATAGAGCCCGAGCCCCAGCATGCCGCACACGAACGCGGGCAGCAGGATATTGAACTGCGGCAGGCCGAAGAACAGCAGAAACAGTTGCACGAGCAACGGCGTACCGCGAAAGAAGATGAGGTAGCCGGTGCACAAGCCATAAATGAGGCGCCGCTGCGGCGCGAGCCGGCCGATGCCGATCAGCAGCCCGAGCATGCAGCTGAGCACGAGCGACGCGGCGGTCACTTCGACCGTGACCAGCGCGCCGTGTGCGATGTCGGCCCAACCGGCGATTGCCGGAGAGAAGTCGAGTTGCATGGGTCAGATCCGCGTGCTCACTTCGAGCCCGTTCCGAACCATTTGCTGACGATCTGGGCGTAGGTGCCGTCGGCCTTGATCTTCGCGAGCGCCGCGTTCAGCGCGTCGCGCAACTGCGGTTCGTCCTTGCGCACGGCGATGCCGTAAGCTTCCTTCGTCAGTTCCGTGTCGAGCACGCGAAAGCCGGGGCGCGTGCGCGCGAACTGGTATGCGGCGGGCTTGCCGGTAACGGCGGCGTCGGCGCGGCCAATGCCGACGAGATCGAACATCTCCTGGTTCTTCTCGACTTCCACGCGCGTGACCTTCGGGTAGTTGTCGCGCAGGAAGTTCACCGACTTCGTCCCCACCTGCACCGTGACCTTCTTGCCGTCGAGCTCGGCGAGCGTCTTGATCGGCGAGTCGGCCTTGACGAGCGCAACGAGGCCGCCCGCGAAGTACGGCTGGGAGAAGTCCACCACCTGGCTGCGCTCGGGCGTGATGTAGATGCCGGAGATCGCGGCGTCGAAGCGATGCGCGATGAGCCCCGGAATGAGGCCCTTGAAGTCGATGTCGGTCCACTGGACCTGCTTGCCCATCGCCTTGGCGAGCGCGTTCATGAGATCGACGTCGAAGCCGGTGCGCTGGCCGTTCTCGGTGAACTCCATCGGCGGGAACGTCGCGTCGGTCGCGACCTGGAGCACGTTCTGGGCTTGCGCGCGGGCCGTGCCGGGAGCGGCGGCGGCGAACATCGCGACGCCAAGGCACATGGCGGACAGCAGCTTATGCAGTTTCATGGTTGGACTCCTGTGTGGTTTGTCTGGACGTTTGAGGCACCGGCATGGATCGTCGCCGTCATCATGGCTATCGTTCTGCTATCAACCGGCTTGCAGGCGGGCCGAAATGGCGTGGGCGGTGCGCAGCGTCCAGTCGGCGAGTTGCGGCTCCCGGCCGGCGACGCGCGACGACGGCGCCATCAAGGTGATCGATGCGTTCGCAACGGCCCCGCGCGCGACGCGCCTGAACACGGGCGCGCTCACGCCCCATACGCCCGGGTCGACCTCGCTGTCGCTCACCGCGTAGCCTCGTTCGCGTATCTGCTCCAGTTCCGCTTCGATAGCCGCGCGGCCCTTCGCATTGCCGGCGAAGATGCGCTCGAGCGACTCGATGCGCGCCTTTTCGGGCAGAAACGCGAGCAGCGACTTGGCCGACGCGCCCGCCGTGAGCGGAACCGCACGGCCCTTCTCGAAGGAGCAGCGCAGCGAATGGGGGCTCTCGATCATTTCGAGGCACACCACCTGATCGTTGACCGCGACGACGAGTCCCACGCTCTCCTGCGACGCCCGCGCGAGCTGAAGCATGCCGTCACGGCTCGCTTCGACGAGCAGCGAATTGACGTCGAAGCCGAGCGCGAGCTGCAGGCTGATCGGCCCTGGCGCGTAATAGCCGGCGTCCTCGGTCACGAAGCCCCAGCGCTTGAGCAGCGCGACCTGGCGGTAGAGCGTGCTCTGCGCGAGACCAGTGGCGCTGAGCATGTCCTTCATCGACATGGCCTTGCCACGGCTCGCGAGTGCCGAAAGCACCAGCAGCAGCCGTTCCGCACCTGTGACGCCTGGTTCCTGTTTCACCTGGAGGACCAAAGTTGAATCGATGCACTCAGCATGCCACGTCACTCCCGGAAATCAAAAATACGATTCCCACGGGATGAGAATATGAGAGAGGGGGTTTTCCCTGGCATGGGAGCGCGCGAGCCGAATGCCGTCGCGACCGGCGAGACGAGCGGCGTTCCCGTCACGCGCCCGAGGTCAGCACCGCAAATCCTCGCGAATTCGCCCTTCATCGCACCGTTGATTCAGATCAAGCGCGAACCGGGCCGGACTAGTTCGAATAGACACGGCAACCACAAAACGCGCGGCGAGCGCTGGCGACAGCAACCCGCGAACAGCAACAAGCATAAAAACCGGACGGGAATATGCGCGCTTTCCACCGCAAGCTCGGCTGCATGTTGACGCTGCTTCTGGCCATGGCCACGGCATTGCGCCCGTTCGCGGCGCTCGCGGAAGCGGAGCCCGCGGCGCCCGAGGCATCGATCCTCGTCTACCATCGCTTCGCCGACGAAGCGACGGATTCGATGACGGTACGCGTCGCCACATTCGAAGCGCATCTCGCCTGGCTGCGCGCGCACGGCTACCGGATCGTGCCGCTGCGCGACATCGTCGCGTGGATCGACGATCCGTCGGCGACGCTGCCGCCCAAGGCCATTGCGATCACGGTCGACGACGGTCATCGCTCGGTCTACGAAGTCATGCGCCCCATCGTTCTACGCGAGCGTTTTCCGGTCACCTTGTTCATTTATCCCTCGGCCATCTCGAACGCGTCCTATGCGATGACCTGGCCCGAGTTGCGGGAGCTTCGCGACACCGGACTCTTCGACATCCAGTCCCATACCTGGTGGCACCCGAACTTCAACACCGAGCGGCGGCGCCTTTCGGGGCCCGCCTTCGAACAGTTCGCGCTCACGCAGTTCACGCACTCGCGCGACCTGCTCGAGCATCAGCTCGGCGGCCGCGTCGACATGCTCGCCTGGCCATTCGGCATCTACGACGACGAACTGGTCGCGCTCGCGCGGCATGCCGGGTACCGCGCCGCTTTCACGATCGAGCCGCACAACGTCGCGCGCTCGACACAACCGCTTGCGATCCCGCGCTTTCTGATGGTCGATGCCTGCACGCCCGCGCGCCTCGGCCAACTGCTCGGCCAGCATCCCGCCGCTCGTCAGCCACAACCCTGAGCCCCGCCATGTCCCGCATGTCACCTTTCGCAAAGTTCGCGATGAAAGCCGCTGCCTTCGGGCATGCGATCTCGTGGGGCGCCCCCCTCGCTCTCGCCCTCGGGCTTGCGTGCAGCGGCGCTTGCGCGCAGGCGGCCGGTCCGCAAGGCGTCGTCATCGATGCGAAGACGCGCGCGCCGATACCGGAGGCCATCGTGACGATCGGCGGCCGCGCGCTGCGCACGGACGCGCACGGCGCGTTTGCCGCGCCCGCGCCGGGCACGAACGTGGCGGCGCGGGCGCCCGGCTATCTGCGCGCGCAGACGAGCGTGGCCGAAAACGCGCCCGTGACGCTCGCGCTCAAGCCGTTCCGGCCCAGGGCCGTCTACCTTTCCGTGTACGGCGTGACGAGCCGCACGCTGCGCGGCGACGCCGTGGCGCTCAACGCGAGCAACGGCATCAACGCGCTCGTGATCGACGCCAAGGGCGACCGCGGGATCACGCCGTGGCGCGACGCCGCGCGCGAAGCCATCGGCGCGATCCGCCACGTGAGCGTGCAGCCGCCCTACGTCGACGACTTCGCCGCGCTCGTCGCCACGCTCCACGAACAGGGCTTCTATCTGATCGCGCGCATCGTCGTCTTCAAGGACGATCCGCTTGCCAGCGCCCATCCCGAATGGGCGGTGCGCGACGCGGCGGGCCGGCTGTGGCGCGACCGGGAGTCGCTGCAATGGGTCGATCCGTTCCAGCAGGCGGTTTGGGCGCACAACATCGACATTGCCGAGGAGGCCGCGCGCATCGGCTTCGACGAGATCCAGTTCGACTACGTGCGCTTTCCCGATGCGCCGGGCCTGCGGTTCAGCGCACCGAACACGCGTGCGAACCGAACGGCCGCGATCGTCGGCTTTCTCAACGCGGCCCGCGCGCGTCTCACGCCCTATAACGTGTTCGTCTCCGCGGATATCTTCGGCTACGTGTGCTGGAACCTCGACGACACCGCCATCGGCCAGCAGCTCGAGCAGCTCGGCGCGCCGCTCGACTACATCTCGCCGATGCTCTATCCGTCGGGTTTCACGTGGGGACTGCCCGGCTGCAATCGCCCGACGGCGGAGCCGGGCCAGATCGTGGGGCGCTCGCTCGCCGAGGCGAAGACGCGCACAGGCTTGCCCGGCGTGCGCTTTCGGCCGTGGCTCCAGGCGTTTCGCGACTACGCGTTCGATCATCGCGAATTCGGCGCCGAGGAAATCCGCGAACAGGTGGACGCCGCCGATGCCGCCGGCACCGACGGCTGGATGCTATGGAACCCCCGCAATCACTACGATCCGGCGCAACTGCCGCATTGAGGCACAAGCGACCCCGCGGCACGCCATGGCGGCTTGCGGCCGCACTCGCCGTCGCCCTGGCGGGCTGCGCCGTGCAGCCCCCGTCGAGGCAAGCGGCTGCCGCGCCGCCTCCTGCCGGCTTGCGCCCTTTCGAAGAGCCGCCCGCGCCCGGGCCGCGCGTGCCGGCCGGGATCGATACGATCGTCGCCGCACAGATCGCCGCGAGGCGTATTTCCGGCGCCGTGATCGAGGCGGGCGACGCCCGGTCGAGCACATGGCGCTACGCCGCCGGCACGCGCACGCGCGACCCGCAGCCCGAGCCCATGACGATGGACACCGTCTTCGATCTCGCCTCTCTCACGAAGGTGATTGCCACGACGACAGCGGTGCTGCAACTCGTGGAGGCGGGCCGGCTCGACCTCGACGCCCCCGTCGCCCGCTACTGGCGCGCTTTCGGCGCGCACGGCAAAGGCGACATCACCGTGCGCGCGCTGCTTTCGCATACGTCGGGGCTGCCGCCCGAGGTGCCGGTTACGCATGCCGCCGATGCGGACGCCGTCCTGCGCGAAGCCGCCGACGCGGTTCCGGACGCCGCGCCGGGCGCGCGCGTGATCTATAGCGACGTGAACTTCATCGTGCTCGCGAAGCTCGTGGAGCGCGCGAGCGGCGAACGCCTCGACGCGTATTGCCGGGAGCACATCTTCGCGCCGCTCGGCATGGTCGATACCGGCTTCAGGCCTGACGCCGCCCTCGCCGCGCGCATCGCGCCGACAAGCGCCCTCCCGAGGGGAACCGTGCACGATCCGGTCGCGGCGCGCATGGGCGGCGTCGCGGGGCATGCGGGCCTCTTTTCGACGACCGGCGATCTCGCGCGCTACGCCCGCATGCTGCTGCAAGGCGGCACGCTCGACGGCGTGCGCATTCTGGGCGCATCGAGCGTCGCCCTGCTTGCGCAGCCCGCCTCGCCCATCGATGCGCCGCCATGGCGCGGCCTCGGCTGGGAACTCCAGGCGCCGGGGGTCGCGAACCGCGACCGGCTCGTTCCGATCGGGGCGTTGAAGCATACCGGTTACACGGGCACGGCCCTGTGGATCGACTTCGCCACGGACCGCTTTCTGATCGTGCTGAGCAACCGTGTGCTGATGGGCACGCGCGGTGACGCCGAGCCCCTGCGCGCGCAGATCAGTTCACTGGTGGCAAGCGGCGCGCCGCCGCTGTCCGAAGCGCAGCTCGTGCAGCGTCTGCCGTGGGCCGCGGCGACACTCGCAGCGGCGCGCGTCGTGCCGCATGCGCGCGGGCCGGTGATGACAGGTCTCGACGTCCTCGCCGCACAGGGTTTCGCGCCGCTCGCGGGATTGCGCGTCGGCCTCGTGACGAACCGGAGCGGCATCGACGGCGAAGGCAGGCGCACGGTCGACGTGCTCGCTCATGCGCCCGGTGTCGCGCTGCGCATTCTGTTCGCACCCGAGCACGGGCTGAACGGCGACATCGACGCGCCGTTCGGCGACGCGACCGACGCGGCGACGGGGCTCCCCGTGGTCAGCCTCTACGGAAACGGCCAGCGCTTTCCGGCGCATGCGCTCGACGAACTCGACGCCCTCGTCTTCGACCTCCAGGACGCGGGCGTGCGCTTCTTTACCTACGAGACGACGCTCGGCTACGCGCTCGAAGCGGCTGCGGCGCGCGGGATACCGGTCTTCGTGCTGGACCGCCCCGATCCGCTGGGCGCGGCGCGTTTCGGCGGGCCGCTGCTCGATGCCGCGCACACGTCGTTCACCGGCTACACGGCGCTGCCTCTGCAGCCCGGCATGACCCTTGGCGAGCTCGCGCGTTACTTCAACGGCGCGCGGCACATCGGCGCGCACCTCCATGTCATACCGATGAGCGGCTACCGCCGCGAGATGGCATTCGCGGGCACCGGCCTCGCGTGGACGCCGCTCTCGCCGTTTCTGCGCACGCCGCAGGCGCTCGCGCTCTACCCGGACGTGGCGCTGATCGAGGGCGCGAACGTGAGCGTCGGGCGCGGCACGCCGCATCCCTTCGAGTGGATCGGCGCGCCATGGATCGACGGCGTTGCGCTGGCCGCCGCGTTGAATGCGGCGAATGCCGGTGCGCGCTTCGAGCCGATCGATTTCGTGCCGACCGAATCCGCCTGGCGCGGCGTGCTGTGCCACGGCGTGCGGGTGGTCAACGTGGACGCCGCGCGCGAGCCGGGCGGGCTCGGTCTCACCCTGGTCGCGGCGCTGCGCCGCGGTTGGCCGCAGACCTTCGACTTCGCCGCGACGCGCGCCCTGATCGGTTCCGACGCAGTCTGGCAGGCGCTGGACCACGACGCTGATCCGGCAAAGGCGCTGGCGCTCGCGCGGCAGCAAGCGCGCGCATTCGCGCCGGATCGCATGCGCTATCTGCTGTACTGAAGGAACGTCCGGACGCGCGCAGCGCGAACGTCGCGGGCGCGCCGTCCGGCACCGGTTGATGCAGGTCAACCGCTCGATGTCTCGACGCGATGGAATAAGAGGTGCATGAGCGGCCCGGCGCCCACGGTGCCGGAACGTATGCCTAACGATCACGACAGCGAGGCCCATTGTGACTGGCAAGACTCTCGTATTCCATCAGGCGGCCCGCCAGCGTCTTCTCGATGGCGTCAACGCGCTCGCCGAAGCCGTGAAGGTGACACTCGGCCCGGGCGGGCGCAACGTGATCGTCGAGCGCACCGGCGACACGCCGCTCATCGCGAACTCGGGCGTGGTCGTGGCCGGCTCCGTGGCGCTGCCCGATTCGTTCGAGGAGATGGGCGTGCGCCTCATGCGCGAAGTCGCCACGCGCACCAGCGAACTCGCGGGCGATGGCACGACCACGGCGACGACGCTCGCCCAGGCCATCATGGTGGAGGGCAACAAGTACGTCGCGGCCGGCTTCGACCCGATGGCGCTGCGGCGGGCCATCGAATCCGCTGGCCAGCGGGTCGTCGCGCGGTTGCGCGAGCTGGCGCGCCCGTGCGCCGGCACGGACGAGGTGCGCCACATCGCCACGATCTCGGCGAGCGGCGACGCGAGCATCGGGGGCATCGTCGCGCAGGCCGTCGAGCGCGTGGGCCGGGACGGCGCGATCAGCATCGAAGACGGCTCGAAGCTCGACGACGAACTGGAAACCGTGGAGGGCTCGCTGATCGAGCACGGCTTCGCGTCGCCGCTCTTCGTCGGCGACGACGCGCACGAAGTCGTGCTCGAAGAGCCGCGCATCCTGCTGTGCGACACGGCGATCAGTTCGATTGCCCAGATGCTGCCGCTGCTCGAAGCGCTCGGCGCCACAGGCAAACCGCTGCTCGTGGTGGCGAACGAGATCGAAGGCGAGGCGCTGGCGACGCTCGTGGTCAACCATCTGCGCGGAACGCTGAAGTCGTGCGCGGTTCGCTCGCCCGAGTTCGGCGAGCGACGCAGCGAAACGCTGAACGACCTCGCCACGCTGACCGGCGCCACCGTCATCTCGCCGCAAACCGGCCGCACGCTCGAGCACGCCACGCTCGACGATCTGGGAACCGCGCGCCGCGTCGAGGTCGCCCGCGACACCACGACGATCGTGGAAGCGCGCGGCGACCGGCGCCGCCTCGAAGAGCGCGTTGGCGCGCTGCGCGCGCGCATCGAGCAGCTCAGTCCCGGCAACGAACGCGACGCGCTCTCGCGCCGCCTCACGCGTCTCGCGGGCGGCGTGGCCGTCATTCGCGTCGGCGCCGCCACCGAAACGGCGTTGCACGAGCGCAAGAACCGCTTCGAGGACGCGCTCCACGCCACGCGCGCGGCGGTCGAGGAAGGCATCGTGCCGGGCGGCGGGGTCGCGCTGCTGCGCGCGCGAACGGTTCTCGAAAACTTCGGCGCCGACGAAACCGCCCGTGCCGGCGCGAAGATCGTCCACGACGCACTGGCCGCGCCGCTGGCCCAGATCGCCCAAAACGCCGGCGCCGACGCCCAGGTAATCGTGCACACCGTCAGCGCCGCGCAGGATGCGTGGGGCTATGACGCCGCCCACGGCACGTTTGGCGACATGATTGCGGCGGGCATTGTGGATCCGCTGAAGGTCACGCGCACAGCGTTGCAGAACGCGGTATCCATTGCTTCCCTGCTGCTCACGACAGACTGCATGATCGCCCGGCAGGCGAACCCGGGCCTTGATGAACGAGCCGAATGAACGTCGGCGCCTGCGTGCCGGCCATGGCGACGCAGGCGACGAGCGCAGGTCGCCACGTTCGATTCGCGGCAGGTTGATCGACCGCAACCCGAGGGCTCGCATGCCCCGCGCACCGAAGTCGCCCGGTTCGGGCTGGAGCAGCCTGGCCGGCGACGCGTTGCTTCGTCGCCGGCCGGTCACGACAGCCCGGCCCGCCGCTGCTGCCTGGTCTACACCAAAGGCGTCTCGGTGCTTCCCTCGCGCCTGTGCCAGCCGGCTGCCGGTTCGAGCGGCTCGAGCGCGCTGGTTTCATCGAGATGAAAAAGCGCGTCGAACTGTGAGGCGAGCCGGGCTTCGAAATAATGGCTGTGCCGTTCCGTCTGCGGCAGATACAGCACGCCGATCGCCCGCTCGAGCATGGGTTCGCCGAGCGGGCGCGAGGCTTCGTCCTGCATCGGCAAAAAGAAGCGGTCGTAACCCGTCGTGTGGAACACATGCTCCCAACTGCCGGGCAGCGCGGGACGCACCCATTTCTGCTCGACTTCGCCATCCCACTGCGAAGCCGCCGACACATGCCCGGTATAGGTCGTGAATCCCACCAGCAACGCCCGATGCTGCGTATTTTCGCGCACGATCTGACCGAGGTTCCACTCCCCGCGCCGCCGCGACTCCGTTGCGCGGGCATCGCCGAGATGCGAGTTGTGCGCCCACACGACCACCTTGCCGCTGCCGCCGCGGCGCACGCGGTAGCGGGCCAGCGCGAACAGCGTGTTGGCCATGTGGGCGTCGCGCAGATTCCACGTGTTCAGCCGGCTGCTGAACATCCCGCGGTAGTACGCCTCGGCGTTGACCACGACCTGCGCATTCTGCTCGGCGAAGAACTGCGCGTCGAGCGCGTCGGTGCCGTCGCGCGAAAGGTAGTCGAATTCGTCCGAGCGCAACTGCTGAAGCTGCCGCACCGCACCGGCCTGCGCGGCGGGCCGCGCACCAAGCGCCGCCGCGTAGCCATAGGCCTGCGGCTCCCGCACGTGGTCCAGCGCCGCGTAGCGCTCGCGCGCCAGCGCGGCCTCGCCCGGGTCCACGCCCTCGAGATAGCGGATCACCGCGTCCGCGGACCGGTAGAGGCTGTAAAGATCGAGACCATAAACGCCCACACGCTGGCGCTGAGGCCGCGTCGCGTTGATTTCGCGCAGCGCCGCAATGAAATCGTGCACCTCGCGATTGCGCCACATCCACACGGGGAAGCGCTCGAAGTCATGAAGCGCTGACGTGGCGTCGTCGGTCCCGTCGCCCTGCACAAAACGGTTGATGCGCCAGGCGTCGGGCCAGTCGCCTTCGATGGCGACGGTATCGAAGCCGCACTCGGTGATGAGGCGCAGCGTGATTTCCGCGCGCATGCGGTAGAACTCGGCCGTGCCGTGGGTGGCCTCGCCGAGCAGGACCAGATCGCGGCCGCGCACCATTTCGAAAAGTGCATCGTAATCCGTCGTATCGCCGGTCAGACGCTGAGCCAGCGAGCGAACGGCGAGGAAGGGGGTTGTCGATGGCTGCATGACGAAGTCTCTCCATGCGGGATGCGAAAGTGGCGAGGAAACCCGCCTGCCGACGACGGGCTGCGGCTGGCGCGCCGCGCAAGCCGTATGCAGGTCAGGCCGCGCCGTCCTCCGGCGAAGGGGGCTGCGCGCCGTCACCGTCGCTGCGCGTGGCCTTCCTTTGCCAGTCGCGCGCGGCGCCGAGACAGGCTCGCACCTCTTCGTCGCTCGTCTGCGTGAAGTCGTCGTAAAACTGCCCGATGCCCATGAACCAGTCCGGCTGCATCACATGGACGAAGTCATCCGCGACCGACTCGAAACGCGCTTCGGCTCCGGCCGGGCACACGGGCACCGCGACGACGATCTGCTTCGGGCGCCGTGTGCGCAGCGCGCTGAGGGCCGCGTGCATTGTCGAACCGGTCGCCATGCCGTCATCCACGACGATGACGGTTTTGCCCTCTACGGCGGCAGGCGGCTCCTGCCCCCGGTAAGCCGACTCGCGACGCGCGAGCTCGATGCGCTCGCGCGCGACGGCATCCAGAATCTGCTCCTCGCTCACATGAAGCGCGCGCAGCACCGAATCGTTCAGGTAGATCGCCTCGCCGGTCGCGATGGCGCCCATTGCAAGTTCGGGGTTGTGCGGCGCGCCAAGCTTGCGCACGAGAAGCACGTCGAGCGGGCAGCGCAAGACCTTCGCCACCTCATAGCCGACCGGCACGCCGCCGCGCGGCAGCGCCAGCACCACGACGTCGCTGCGCCCGGCGTAGCGCCCCAGCGCCGCTGCGAGCTGCCTGCCGGCGTCGGCGCGATTGCGAAATACGTGACTCATGGTCGATGTCCTGTAGCAACGCATCGCCAGCCCCGGCGATGCATGGGAAGCCCGAACCGGACGCCCGCATCGGCGCGCGGCATGGCGCTACGCCTGCGTGCCGGACGACGCCGCGCACAGCCAGTGCCCGAACCAGCCCGCGGCGAGGCGCGTTACTTCATCGAGCGCGCCGGGTTCCTCGAACAAATGGGTCGCACCGGCCACGATCGCCATGCGATGCTCGCAGGTCAACTGCCCGGCGGCCTTGTGGTTCAGGCGAATCACTTCGGTGTCGAGCTCGCCGACGATCAGCAGCGTCGGCGCGCCGACCGAAGCGAGCGCCGCCCTCGCGAGGTCCGGCCGGCCGCCCCTCGACACGATGGCGCCCACGATGGGCGTTTCCGTTGCCGCGACGAGCGCAGCCGCGGCGCCGGTGCTCGCACCGAAAAGCCCCACCGGTAACGACGCGATGTCGGCCCATTGCCGAAGCCAAACGAGGGTTGCGCCGAGCCGGCGCGCCAGCAGCGCGATATTGAAGCGGTAGGTGGCGTCGAGCTCGTCGTGCCGTTGCTCTTCCTGCGTCAGCAGATCGAACAGCAGCGTTGCAAAACCCTCGCGCTGCAAGCCCGCAGCCACCTGACGGTTTCGCGGACTGAACCGGCTGCTGCCGCTGCCGTGTACGAACACCACGACAGCGCGCGCGTCATCGGGAATCTCAAGGATCCCGCCAAGCTTCACGTAATCGACGGGAATCTCCACCTGCAGGGTCTGCATCTGTCTCTCCCGGGAACGTAATGGCGTTCCGCAACAGGTGCCGCGCGCGACAGCCATCCGCATGCGCCATGCCATCCCGCTTCCATTGCGCAGAATGGCGACACCTCCTGCCTGGATCATCGTGCTTGCCCTGCGCCAGCCATTGACTTCGATCAATTGCCTCCGCCGTTGACGGCGACAACCGCTGGCCGTGTTTTTTTGGGCCGGGCCGATGGCCTGCGGCATGCCTCGGTATCAACGACTTCCCCCCGTCTGCACCCGTCTGCACCCGTCTGCCCCCGTCTGCGCGGCGACAAGGTCAAGCGGCAATGCAATTCGATTCTTGTGGCCGCTCCGCTCTCCCGGTTCGCAACATCCGCGATGTGTGCGTACTGCATCCGCAGCCACACTCGCGAAGCGTTGAAAGCCAACGCGACAGAAAGCGAAATCATGGAGGCGATCCGGGTGGCCGCCGGGAGGCGCGCGGGCGCCGGCTATGCCCATTCGACGCTTGCGTTCGACGTGATGAGGCGACACCCCAGGACGCATGGAGCCGACAGCGGCGCCGGCCACCGACAAGCGGACCCGTGAACATGGAAGGCTCAAGAGACGGGTGCGCCTTCTCTGGCTCTGTTCGCCGTTCAGTGCCGCAGCGCCCCTCGTGATGCGACGACATCTCCCGGGAAGCGCCCGGTCGGGGCGGTCATCGTGGCGTATGAGTGCGCCGCGCCACCATCGCCGCACTGAGCCTGGCCAGTTGCTCTTCACTCAGGCTCGCTTCGGCGAACGGCAGAATCTGGCTCTCCTCCAAGACAATGTGCGCGCGGTAAGCGCCGACGAAGTCGTCCACGCGGACGGTTTCGGGCGAACTGGCTTTCCCCTGGGCGATATCGGCGAGCACGACGCGCAGTTGCGCCCACGCTGCCTCCAGAGATCGATGCTCGCTGGACAGGGACGCGATCCGTTCGGCCACCGGCGAACCCAGGCGTTGGCCGGCCTCGATCAGCATCGGAAAGAGATCGTGTTCCTCGTCAGCATGGTGATGGGGGCCCGCGACGTCGAAATAACGCATGACGGCGCTGGCCGCCTGCTGCGCCTGTGTATCCGCGCCGTGTAGAGGCAGGTACGCCGCGAGTCTCTCCAGCGTGAGGCACTGAGCGGCAATGCGTTCATGACATGCCTTGAGCATTTCGACGGGCTCGTCGAACGAGGCTGCGGGCTTGACCAACGAACCGTTCGATTTCATTTCACATTGCTCCGTCGCTGCCTGTCGGCCAGAACGCCGATGGCATGCCGCGCGGCGTTTCGAGCGAGATTCGAGGCCGCCGTTCGGCTTGCCCGCGCGAGGTCGTTTGCATTCGCCCGGCCCTTAACATACATTTACGATACATCGTTCAGGGAAGAATCACAGCGCGATTGATTTGCCAACCCGCCGATGAAAGACCGGCCAAAATAGCGGGCAAGCGCGCTGCCGCTGGTTCGAATGGCTGATAGCTCGCGTCGGCAGCGGCCCGCGGCCAATTGACCTGAACTGCCTGGTTCGCCGGCGCGGCACAACAACTGCTTCAACGGGTCCGGGTGCCAGTAGCGGGCCGCGGAACCGGTCGCGGACAGCCGGATCTGCCTCGTCTGTGAGCGGTTGAGCTTCGCCACGTCTTCCGGCCTCAAGGCTCATGGCACTGTGCCGATAACAATAGACGATGAGGCGACGTCAGCGACGCCATTCGTTACTTGAATTGGCGCCGCATTACGGTGTCGCAAGGTGAGGCTATGTCCGGTTTGGCTAACAAATCGCAGGAGTACGTGGACGGCGCGACGATCTGCGTCGCCGTCGTCGGTCGCGATGTTCGCGGCGGGTTTATCGTCAGTGCCTGCAACGATCCGTTCCTTCAGATGGCCGGCGGAACGCGCGCGGATCCGCATACATTCCCCATCCCCTTCGATACGCTGTTTCCCGACCGCGCACGGTTCGAGCTATGCGAGAAACTCCGGAACTGCTTCACGTCCTCCGATGCGCATGGTCTGGAGCAGAGCTACGAGTTTCGTGAAGGCGTGCACCGATGGCGCCTCTCGCTCAAACCGCTGCGACACACGAACAGCGTGACCGCGCATGAAATCCTCGTGACGGGTTTCGACAACACGCCGAAGATGCATCTGACGCACGAACTGGAGGTCAGCGCCTCGCGCTTTCGCGCGGTGGTCGACTCGGCGTACGACGCGATCGTCACGATCGATGAGCAGCACAACATCACGCTGTTCAATCGCGCGGCAGAAAATCTGTTCGGCTATCAATCGTCCGAGGTGCTTGGGCAGCGGATCGAGATCCTCTTGCCGGAAAAATTCCGCGCCAATCATTCGCGAAACGTGGAGCAGTTCGCAGCCTCGGTGCAGATGAGCCTGCGGTCGGTCACCCCGCCTCGCATGGACGAAAGCAACAGCGTGTATGGGCGGCACCGGGACGGCACGATCATTCCCGTCGAAATAGCGATTTCCAAGATCAAGGTGGACGGTGTGATCGAGTTCACGGCGGTCATCCGCGACATTACCGAGCGGGCCCAGCTCATGGATTTACTGAAGAAGCAAGCCGTGACCGACGCCCTGACCGGCTTGCCGAACCGCCGCGAGTTTCTGGACTTCGTGGAAAGAGTGCTCCACACCGACGATGTTCTGTCCGTGTTCATTCTCGACATCGATTTTTTCAAGAATATCAACGATAGCTACGGCCACGATATCGGCGACGAAGTGCTGCGCGTGCTTGCAGAAGTCGGCATGTCGATTCCGCACGAGACCAAGCTGTTCGCGCGCTGGGGCGGCGAGGAATTTGTCGCGGCGCTGCCGGGCGCGGATGCCAGTCTCGCCCGGCTGACCGCGGACAAGCTGCGCCAGCGCTTCGAGCAACAGGACTTCGAGCATGAATGGCGTGTCAAGGCAATTCCCTTTACGGTAAGCATTGGCGTGGTCACGCGTGAGGCTGGCGAGCGCGATGTCGACGCCTTGATGCGGCGCGCGGACCGGGCGCTTTACCGGGCGAAGGAATCGGGCCGCAACCGCGTAGAGGTTGGATGAGCGCGGTGTGGTTCGCTGGACGGGGCGCTTTCGAAAGACGAACCAGGCGATCGGCATCGAGGATCGTAATTTGAAAATCAGGCACGTCACGATCGGCGAAAACTGCGAAATCAATGCCGAGGCTGAATTTGTGCGCCGGGTCAACGACACCTGATTGGCGCTAGCCGCGTTTGCGCAGCGGCTCGAGCAAGCCCCGCAAACCGTTATGGTCCATCTCGTGCATCAGCGCGAGCAGCCGGCCGATATCGCCACGCGGAAACCCTTCCCGGGCCAACCAGTTAAGGTAGTGCCCGGGCAGGTCGGCGATGAGCCGGCCTTTGTATTTGCCGAAGGGCATGGCGACGGTGACAAGGCGTTCGAGGTCTGGGACTTGCATGGCGACATTTTGCACGACTTTCCGATCCCGTACGCCTGGCACGACGCTCATGGGGCCAACTGATCCAGCACGACTGGAAGCTGCGAACCCCGACAATTGCCCGGCATCAGCGAAAAACGCTCACGGCCTCCACCAGCCGCATCGCTTGCTGCTTTAGACTGTCCGACGCAGCCGTGCTCTGCTCCACCAATGCGGCATTCTGCTGCGTGATGTTATCGAGGTCGCTCACAGCGTGGTCGATCTGGGCGACACCACCGCTTTGCTCCTCGGTCGCCGACCGGATCTCCGCGATGAGATCCGACACCTGCATTACCTGCGCGACGATTTCGTCCATCGTCTTTCCCGCTTCGTCGACGAGGCTCGATCCGGTCTCGACCTTTTCCACGCTGGCGGAGATCAGGTTCTTGATCTCCTTCGCCGCATTTGCGCTACGCTGCGCGAGCGCCCGCACCTCTCCGGCGACGACGGCAAAACCGCGGCCATGTTCGCCCGCGCGTGCAGCCTCGACGGCCGCGTTCAAAGCAAGGATATTCGTCTGAAAGGCAATCCCGTCGATCACGCCGATAATGTCCGAGATCCTGTGCGAACTCGCAGTGATTTCAGTCATCGTACTAACGACTTCCGCTACTGCTTTCCCGCCCTTTGCCGCCGCATTGCTCGCCGAGCCGGACAACGTGTTCGCCTGCATGGCGGTTTCCGCGTTGCTCTTCACGGTGGCGGTCATTTGCGCCATCGATGACGCGGTCTGCTGCACATTTGATGCGGCCTGCTCGGTGCGCTGGCTCAGATCGACGTTGCCTTGGGCAATTTCGTTGATTGCGCGCTGAACGGTAATGACCTGCTCGCTCACGTCATCGATAAGCCATCTGAACATGAGGCCGAGCTGACTGATCGTGCGCAGCGTCATCCCGATCTCGTCGACACGATCGATGTGAACCGCTTTCTGGCTTTCTCCCGAGGCCACTCGAAGGGCTTGCGCCAGCACTTGTTCCAACGGCCGGGAAATCTGCTTTTCGAGCCACAGCGACGCAAAAAGCAGGCACAGCAGTTCAAGCCCGGCAAACACGGCAAACGGAACGCCTCCAAGCCCCGCAAAAGCCGCGGCGCCTGCGATGACCGGTGCCGCCGTCAACAGCGCCAGCCGGATACGCCAACGCACGGACAGAGTCTTCAGTGTCGACGTCCATGCCATCAGGCCGGTGCGAACGATCAAACCCTTATGGAAGCCTTGCTTGCCCGCCGTATGCTCGCGGAATTTCCGGTAAAGAGACTCGGCGGCCTCGACTTCTTCGCGCGACGGCTTGGTTCGCACCGACATGTAGCCCGACGTCTGTCCGTTACGCACGACCGGAATCGCATTCGCGCGCACCCAGTAGTAGTCGCCGTTCTTTCGCCTGTTCTTGACCAGCGCCGTCCAGGGCTCGCCCGCTTTGAGCGTCGCCCACATGTCGGCAAACGCCTCCTGAGGCATGTCGGGGTGCCGAACGAGGTTATGCGGCTGGCCTTGGATCTCGTCGTGAGAGAACCCGCTCGCATGAATGAACGCTGCGTTGGCATAGCTGATGTAACTCTGTGTGTCGGTCGTCGACATCAACGTTGCATCGTCCGGAATTTCGAATTCGCGTTGCGTGACTGGCTGGTTGTTGCGCATACTCCTCCCCGAAAAGATCAATGCGGGCCGCATTGCATATCACTTTGCGCACGTTATCGGCACACTGGATTTTTTTGTCGCCCCACTTGTTCGTATATCGTCCGCACGCGAATATTCTTTATGGTCCCACGGCCTTATCTGTGTCCAATCCGCTATTAATGAGTATTCCTTTCAAAGTAGATAATTTCAACGCCGCTTGATGAAAGACTGCCTGAGCATCTTCACAGAAGACAACGCATGCCTGTCAATCACCATCGCGCCATTCACCAGGCATATGCATGCTTCCCGGTAACGCCTGGACGTTTAACATGATTTGCACGACATGGTTACGCAACGGCACGTATATGCGAGTAAAGGAACCGTGAATTCCCGACGCGGCCAGGACGGCGGAATCACAGCGTATCGCACCGGTCAGTCCGGTCAATTCACGGCGGATTGTGTTCGCCCGATGTCAGCGCGCGGGGATGGGAGAAGAAAAGACGGGAGTCGATCGCGCTGGCCCGAAAACCGGGCCGGCGCGAAGTTTCCCGGAGGACAGCCGGAAGCGGTACCCGGGAAGCCAATAGCTTCGCGAGTCGCCCGCAATATCTTCGGCAGAACGCCTGACCGACTGATTCGTGCCATTTATTCAGATGATTTCGATGAAGCGCTCTTGAGGTTTTCACGAACCCGTCGCGCCGCCAGGAGTGGCACATAATCCAATATTATTGCATCGTGCCTGAAATCGGCCAAGGCTTCGGCGTACATACGGGACACCAGTTGCTCCGGTTGATTCGTTGAAGAGGCGAGTTCCCGAACAATTGTCATCGTGTCGTCATTCCTGGCCATAACAACCTCCCTGGGTTACGTCCTGTCGTTTGACCAAGCCTGGGTCAAACAACACTCATCGAGCCGTGCCAAACTGGCTAACGGGCTAACGGGCTAACGGGCTGGAGCGGATACGCCACATCCGGTGGTCGCCAACCGCCTTGAAATTTGACGTGTGTCAACGGGAAAAGTATAGGAGCCGGAGCAGGAAATTCCCGTGCGGCGCAGGGTCGCTAACGCTCTCTCGCCTTGCGTGCGCCGCGCAACGCGCGCCATTTCGTGCTGCTCCGCGCCTTCTTGTCGACAGACTGAACCACCCACCAGGGCGCCTGGGGAATATTCATACGCTGGAGCATGACTTCCCTTGCCCGCGTACTGTTTCCACCGCCAGCGGCTTTTCAGATCCATCGGACTGACCGTCATACGCATCGATAGGCCTCGCTCGTACACCACTCGCATTCGACCCTCGCGACGGCGTCGCTGTCCATCTGATGCTCTTTCGTCGCATTCCGCGGATTGGCCGTGCCGGCATGCGAACAGGCGCGCAGGCCGTCCGGGGCCGTGCGCCACCTGGAACTTTTGACGTAACGTCAAGCGTGCATCCGCTACTCGACGTTTTTATGACACGCGCGCCCCGCGTACCGACCGGTGCCGGGTTCGCGCTCGAACGCCCATCCGCGGCAGGGGATACGTGCGCCGCACGCCGAAAACGGAACGGCCGTGACTGCGCCCGGCCACGGACAATTCACGATGGGTGTGCAATCATATCCGCCTCGCATTGCCAACCGGGGAATACGATGAGCAAACGATCGACCGAAACAGAAGCAGAAAACCTCAACGTAACGACTGAAGCGACGTTGATGGCACTGATTGAACAGCTTGCGAACTTCGTTGCGGCTGGAACGCTCGACAGTCGCTGCGCAGCGAAACTGGGTAAGCGCTTAAGGAAAGAGTCGGAAGTCGTCATCGACGCCCGAGGTCTGTCGAAGTCTTCACGCAATGCAATCGACAAGGCATTCGAGGCGCTGGACGATGCATTACGCGCTTGCGACGCCAAGTTGCTCGTCAGCGCACAAGCGGCGCTGCGGGAGGCTGACGCCGCTTCAGGCGACAAGCCATAGAGCGGGGAGGCGGATGTTCCGCTGCGACCGGGGCGCGGCTGCGGCCTGAACTTGCGGCCGTCCGGGCGGCGTTTCGTTCTCTCCGTCGCCGGCAGGCTCGCGCCGGCCGGGATCGGTTCGGCGGCGCCTCATCTCGGCGCGCTTCATACGGCCACGCGCCGGTCCCCATCCACCCAGGCGTTCGCAGTCCCTGCGGCGGATGATGCAGCCGTTCTCGCCGTTCTCGTAGATCACGACGGCAGACGAGCCGTAACCGATCGAACAGCGCCTTGCACAGGCGTCATGCCTGCGTCATCAGAGAGGCCGACTATCTTTGGGTTTGGCCACAGGAGAAGGCTCGCACCGATATGCGCAGGGTGACGGGCACGACAGTACTGCGGGGATCGTCCTTCGAGAATGATCAACAACGAATGGAGATCGACCATGCTGCAGATACACCGTCTGATGACTTCAGGAATCGTCGCTTTCGCGCTGACGAATTACGCACACGCCGCCGCCGACCTGATCGCAACCGGCCAGTTGAGCGGGACGATCGGCGACCGCGCCACGCAAACAGCCGCCCCGCTCGAAAACGGCGTGGCGGGCAACCTGCTCGGCGGCATCGGCTCGGGCGTGGCCTATGCAGGTTGCGAAACGTTCCTCGCCCTGCCCGATCGCGGGCCCAACGCCGTCCCGTTCAACGCCGCCGTCGACGACACCGTCTCTTATATCAACCGCTTCCAGACCTTGCGCCTGCGCCTGCGACCCGCAGCCACGGGCGCCGCGCTGCCGTATTCGCTCACGCCCGAGCTGCGCGCCACCACGCTCCTGCATACGGACGATCCCCTCGTCTACGGAAGCGGCGCGGCGCAGGGGCTGCCCAACGGCGTGCCCGCGCTCAACGCCCGCGAGCACACGCATTACTTTACGGGCCGTTCGGACAACTTCGCGCCGGCGCACCTCTCGACATGGCCGCTCGACGCGCGCCTCGACCCCGAAAGCATCCGCGTAAGCAACGACGGCGAGAGCGTCTACATCTCCGACGAGTACGGCCCGTACATCTATCACTTCGACCGCCGCACCGGCCGCCGGATCGATGTCGTCAAGGTGCCCGATTCGTTCGCCGTCTCCGCGCTGAGCCCGGTAGGCAATGCGGAAATCAGCGCGAATACCTCGGGCCGCGTCGCGAACAAGGGCATGGAAGGGCTCGCCATCTCGCCGGACGGCAAAACGCTGTTCGGCGCGATGCAAAGCCCCCTGCTGCAGGATGGCGGAACCAACGGCGCCTATACGCGCATCCTGCGCATCGATCTTCGTACGGGCAAGTCGCAGCAGTTCGCCTATCCGCTCAGCAACATCGGCACCACGGCGAAGCCGAAGTATCCGACCATCAGCGACGTGGTCGCCGTAAACGATCACGAACTGCTGATGGACGAACGCGACGGCAACGGCCTCGGCGACGACTCGACAGCCTCGTTCAAGAAGATCTTTCTCGTCGATCTCGATCATGCGCAGGACGTGAGCCAGACGAGCGGCGAGGCGGGACTGGCGCCCTATGCGCTGAGCAAGACGCTGTTCCTCGACGTCGTCGCTGTGCTGGGCGCACACGGCTTTGCGACGGCCGATATCCCGGCGAAGCTGGAAAGCCTCGCATTCGGCGAGGACGTGATCGTGAACGGTCAGCGCAGGCATACGCTCGTGATCGCGAACGACAACGATTTTCTCGGCACGATTACCGATACGCATCACCCGAACGGCATCGCGAATCCGAACCAGTTCTTCGTGTTCGCGTTTTCATCGGCTGACTTGCCGGGATTCACGCCGCAGAACCTGCGCACGCAGTGCGATGACGACCGCGACGATCCTCGCCATCACGACCACGACGACGGCCAGGGCCGCGGCCACTGAGGGGGCGCGCCGGGCGGGGTTTCAGGCCCCGCCAGCGGTGATCGCGCTATAGACCAGTGTGCGCAACTGCCGTCGAACCGGGTGCGCGGTCGAAGGCAGGAGCTGGGTGAGAAACACCACAACCAGGTCTTCGCGCGGATCGACCCAGAAGAAGGTACTGGCCGCCCCGCCCCAGAAGAAGTCGCCTGCGCTGCCAGGCGTCAGCGTCGCCGATGGGTTGATGGTCGTGGCGAAGCCGAGGCCAAAGCCTACGCCGTCATAGTTGGCTTCGCTGAACATCGAGCGCGACAGGCGCGGCAGATCGACGCCGCCCGGCAGATGATTGGCGGTCATCAGTTGCACGGTCTTCGGCCCCAGCAGCCGCACGCCGTCCAGCTCACCGCCCCGGAGCAGCATGCGCGCGAAGCGCATGTAGTCGGCGGCTGTGGAGACCAGGCCGCCGCCGCCCGAAACCAGGGCGGGCGGCCTGCGAAAAGTGCTGACGCGGGGATCGTCCTGCAATGCCGGGCCTTGCGCGGACACGACCTTCGAACCGAGCGCGCCAATGGCATAGCAGGCACAGAAGCGGGATAGCTTGTCGTCCGGTACGTAAAATGCGGTGTCGGCCATGCCCAGCGGATCGAAGATCTGCTCCTTGAGAAAGTCTTCGAACGCCATGCCGCTGACTTTGCCGACGATGTAGCCGAGCACGTCCGTGGAAACCGAATAGTTCCAGGCATCGCCGGGCGAGAATTCGAGCGGCAACGTGGCCAGCTTTTCGATCATCTCGCCCAGCGTGCCTTCGGCCGCGATATCCCCCAGCTTCAGCTTGCGATAGGCCGCGTCGACGTTGGTGTTCTGCTGAAAGCCATAGGTCAAGCCGGAGGTATGGCGCAGCAGATCGACCACGCGCATCGGGCGTGACGGGGCGCGCGTCTGAAAGCTGTCCATGAAACCGCCCGCGTGAACGCCGAGCTTTTCCCACTGCGGAATATACTTGCTGACGGGGTCGTCGAGGGCGATCCCGCACGTCTCGACCAACATCATGATCGCCACCGACGTGACGGGTTTGGTCATCGAGTAGATGCGGAAAATCGAATCTTCGGCCATCGGCGTCTGCCGCTCGCGGTCCGCGAAGCCGAGCACCGAGTTCAGCGTGAGTTCGCCGCGCCGCCATATCTGCGTAACGGTGCCGGCCAGCTTGCCGGTGGCGATGTAGTTCTCGTCGAGAAAACGCTCGATCCGCGCGAGACGTTCACACGACATGCCCTGCTTTTCCCGGCCTTCCCCACCCATGACGCCTCCTTACCGTGTTCGGAATTTCGATGGATTTTCATTCAACGCGGGGTTCAGTATCGGCTATCCGGCGCGATACCGCGCGGCGCCACCTCACGGGAATCGCGCATTGTGCAGGCGCTGCCCCGCTCGGGCGCCTGTTCCGTCTCTAAACCCGGGTTCCCCGAAGCCTGGATTGTTTTCATTGCGGAAACGATGGATTCGCCTCGCAGATATTTACCCTGATCCCCAGCCCTCCTGGTAATTGTCATGAAATCGCTCGTTCAAACTGTAGTGATCGCCGCCGCCCTTGCTCGCTCAGTCGAACCAGCCGAGGACCCGCGCGCAAGTCGGTGCAGACCCGATCCAGGTCGAAAAGGCAGACTTCAAACACGCCCATTCGAAACCTAACGGTGCGCGGCGCAACGCACCGGGGCACGCACGCTACGACGCATCGCCGCGAAATGACCTCGAGCGCGCACGTGCGAACCGCGCCCGCGAGATTCGCCGCGACATCGCTGCAAAGCCGAAAATTCTCCGGTACAATCCGGCCTCCTTTGATTCCCCGATAGCTCAGTCGGTAGAGCGCCGGACTGTTAATCCGTAGGTCCCTGGTTCGAGCCCAGGTCGGGGAGCCAGACATGCGGGAGTAGCTCAGTTGGTAGAGCGCAACCTTGCCAAGGTTGAGGTCGCGAGTTCGAGACTCGTCTCCCGCTCCAGCACGTCAGCCCATGGGGCTCACGTTCAAACCTCCACGACGCACGCCGGATCGAACGCTGCGTTTTCCCACTGCAATTGCGCCGCGCTCTGCGCTGTGGCGAGATTCAACGGATAACCACGCGGATTGGCGACCACGCGCGCATTGCCAAAGCAGTAATCGAACGAATCGTGCACGTGGCCGTGAATCCAGAGATCGGCGCGCGGCAGAAGGTAACGCAGATCGCTAAGAAAGCCCGCATTGACCGGATGGTCGTGAAATCGCGGATGAATCGATTCGGGCGACACGCCATGGTGCGTCACCACCACGGTCTTGCCATCGAAGGGCCTCGCCAGTTCCGCCTCCAGCCAGGTCACCGCGCGCCGGTGCTCGGCCAGCGCCTCCTCGGGGCCGAACGGCGCACCGCCCTGGGCGCGAATCGCGGCATGATCGGTATTGGCCTCGCGTGCGTAGTCCATGCTGCAAACGAGATCGCCATAAAGCGCGTAATCGGTCCACAGGCAGCAGCCAAGAAAACGCGTGGTGCCGAATTCGATCGATCGACGTTCGAGGTAATGGACCCGCGTGCCCGCCGAGCGCCGTCGAATGTCGGCAACGACCTCGGCATATTCGCTTCCGTACGCCTCGTGATTCCCGCTTACATAAACGACCGGCGTGGGCCAGTCCGAAAAGATATCCACGGCGTGCGCGCCGAGATGAATGTCGCCGGCCAGAACGAGCAGATCGGCCCCGGCTGCGGCCGCAAGCAATGACTCGCCGGGAAACCGGTGCTGAAGTGCATCGAGATGCAGATCGGACGCAATCTGTATGAGCATGTCGATTCGGGAGACCCGCGGCGCTTTCAGCGAATGTCGCCAGCCCGGCGCCTTGACGGCCATCCGTATTCGGCGGCCTGCCATGCAAGCAGCCCCGGCAAATAAAAAAGCAGATCGCGTATGCGCCGCGCCCCCGCGAGCGCGAGGCAGGTGGGCGCGTCGAAGCCTAACAGGCCGCCTATCACCACGAAGCCGCCCTCCTGTACGCCGAGGCTCGCCGGAACCAGGAACGCGACGCTGCTCACGATCTGGATCAGCGCTTCGATCACGAACGCCTGCATGAACGTCGCGTCCGTGCCGAGCACGCGCAACGCGATCCAGATTTCCAGCGCAAATCCGAGACACTGCAGCGTCTGCCAGATGAGCAGATAGCGCACGACCACGCCGGTCTGCCGCCAGATCAGCTTGACGGAGAGATCGACACGCGCGGACTTGCCCACGAGATTGACGACCTTGCCGCTCGTAACGCGCTCGAGCACCTGGGCCGCGCGCTCGAACGGCCGCGCATGCTGCACGAGCGAGAAGAGCACCAGCAGCGGCGCGAAGCCCACGATCCCCCAGGCGAGCCGCCCCACGAACCGCGCCGTATCGGAAGACGAATGTTCGAGCAGCCAGCCAGCGGCGATCAGCGCAAAGACGAGCTGGCTGATGAGCGTGAGCTGAAGGTCGACGACAAGGCTCGCCACCGCGGTAGCCGGCCGCACGCCGGCGCGCCCAAGCAGCCGGAACGAAACGATCTCGCCGCCAATGCGTGCAACGGGCAGCAAACCGTTGATCGACTCGCGAATCCAGACGAGCTTCAGCATCGTCGCGAACGTCGGACGCTGAGCCGTGCGGATGAGGCTGCGCCAGTCCCAGGCGTTCGCGCACATCGGCAGGATGTGCACGCCGGCCGCGAGCAAAAGGCCCATACCCGCGCCTCTGAGCAGTTGCAGCACGGCCGCGGGATGGTCGCGCCACACGAGCCACACGGCGATCGCGAGACCGAACAGTGCTGCGATACGTCCGATGTGCTTCATCTGCGGGTGCTCTCTGATGGATGCTCCCGTCTCATTGTGTCCCCCATCTACCGTGAATCTCAGGTCTCTTGAACAGGCGACAGCATGCCGTTCCTGTCGACGCGAAAGCGCGTGCCCCGCCAGACGACGCCCGACGAGCAAAAGCTCGCAACATAAATCGCGAACTGGACCAATTCCCAAAGGGGCAAGCATAGCAGTCCGCTGGGCTTGTCGCCGGTGGCGCGATCCATCCTCCAGATGAGCCACGCGCGGGCGAGCAGCGCCACGGCGGCCACGGTCCACGCCGCCGCCGCGCCGCCCGACAACGCCACGGCAAGCATTGCGAGCGCAAACGGATGCATCAGCACCGCGCCCAGATGGCCCGAGCGATCGGCCGCGCGCACGGTGCGGCTCCAGCGCAGTTCGTGCGCGAAGAGCTTGGTGAACGTATTTTCCACGCAGGCGTGCCGCACCAGAATGGAGGGAATGGAGACTTCGGCGCCTGCGCGCCGCACGGCTTCGCCGAGCGCGTGGTCTTCGGCGAGGTGATGGGAGAACTGCGCAAGGCCGCCGATGCGTTCGAGCATCTCCCGCGTCATGGCGATGGACTGGCCGAAGCACGGGCGCGCGCGCCCGATCGCGAGTCCCGTGACCACGCCGGGCAGGAAATGATAGTTGGTCAGGGCCGCCGCCACGCGAGGCCAGAAACCG
This sequence comes from Paraburkholderia lycopersici, assembly GCF_900096975.1. Lineage (GTDB taxonomy): Bacteria > Pseudomonadota > Gammaproteobacteria > Burkholderiales > Burkholderiaceae > Paraburkholderia > Paraburkholderia lycopersici. The sequence goes on along the minus strand of NZ_FMYQ01000024.1, from coordinate 717 downwards.
GGCGCGCAGAGGCCGCGATAAACCGCTGTGACGAGTCCGACCCCCGGCTGCTGGAGCGCTCCGACCACATCGCGAAGATAGTTGCGGCCGACGCGCACGTCGCTATCCGCGAAGCACAGCACGTCGTGCTCCGCCTGTTCGAGCATGTTGACGAGATTGGCGATCTTGCGGTTAGGCCCGTAGAGGCGCGAGTCGGCGACCACGGTGATATGCGCATCGGGATAACGCGCGCGCAAACGTTCGACGACGCCGAGCGCTTCGTCGCGCGAATCGTGAACGCCGAAGAGAAACTGGATTTGCCCCGGATAGTCCTGCTCGAAAAAACTGGCGAGATGCTGCTCGAGCTGCCATTCGTCGCCGTGCAGCGGCTTGGCGAGCGTGACCGCGGGAAAGTGCTGCGGCGCAGCCACGTCGCGCGCGAAGAAGCGGCCGACCAGCACGCTCGCCGTGCACGTATAGACGATGCCGAACACGGCACAAAGGCCGCATAGAATCGCGAGCGATTCGAACAGCACACGCGCGAAGCCGGGCAGCTCCGCGTGAACGAACCCGGCCGCCGCCAACGCAACGACGATCATCACCACGGCCATCGCCACGATGCCGCCCGTTCGCCCCCTCGCACGCAAGCGATCCATCATGCCTCGTGCGCGCGCAGGAAGCGGAAGAACTCCACGCCTTCGCGCAGACGCCGCTTCATCATGTCCCAGCTCATGAGCA
>NZ_FMYQ01000006.1 GCF_900096975.1 Paraburkholderia lycopersici | reverse complement strand
TGCTCATGAGCTGGGACATGATGAAGCGGCGTCTGCGCGAAGGCGTGGAGTTCTTCCGCTTCCTGCGCGCGCACGAGGCATGATGGATCGCTTGCCGCGCCATGCGCGCGCAGTCATCTTCACCGCCGACGACTTTGGCCTGCACGAGCGGGTCAATGCCGCGGTGGAGCGCGCGCATCGCGAGGGCGTGCTCGACTGCGCGAGCCTGATGGTCGCCGCGCCCGCCGCGGCCGACGCCGTGGCGCGCGCGCGTCGCACGCCGGGCCTGCGCGTCGGGCTGCATCTGGTATTGGCCGACGGCGCGGCGATGCTGCCGCGCGCGCAGATTCCGGCGCTCGTCGACGCGCACGGGCGTTTCGGCGACAACATGGTCCGCGACGGCGTGCGCTTCTTCTTCCTGCCGCACGTGCGCCGGCAGCTTGCGAAGGAGATTCGCGCGCAGTTCGAAGCGTTCGCGGCGACCGGGCTCGCGCTCGATCACGTGAATACGCACAAGCATTTTCATCTGCATCCCACGGTGCTCGCGCTGATCCTCGAGATCGGCCGCGACTATGGCCTGCGTGCGATGCGTTTGCCGCTCGAGTCCGGCGCGCCGCTCGCGCTGCGGCCCTGGCTTGCGCTCGTGCGCGCGCGTCTTGCGCGCGCGGGCGTGGCGCACAACGACTACGTGGTCGGTATCGCGAAGACGGGCGCAATGGACGAGGCGGCGGTGCTCGACGCACTCGCGCGCTTGCCCGCGCAGGGCGTGGGCGAAATCTACTGCCATCCGGCGCTTGCCGATGAAGCGCATGAAGGGCCCATCACGCCGTCCATGCGGACCTATCGGCATGCCGACGAATTCGGCGCGCTGGTCTCGCCGCGCGTGGCCGCGGCGCTCGCGCACGCGGGCGTGCGCCGGGGCGGTTTTTCCGACATTTTCTTCGGCCCGGCGCCTCGTCCCGCCGCCACGGGCGGCACGCAGGCGCACGCCTCATGAAGTGGCTTCAGTGGCTCGGCTTGCCGGTCGGGATCGCCATCCTGATCGGCCTCGTCGTGCGCGACGGCGCCCATGACGTGCTGCGCGTGATCGGCACGGCGGGCCCGGCGCTGCTCTGGCTCGTGCCGTTCCACGCGCTGCCGCTGCTGCTCGACGCGCAGGCGTGGCGCCTGCTGCTCGACAAGCGCGCGCCGCTTCCGTTCCTCTGGTGGATCGCGACCGTGCGCGAGGCCGTGAACCGGCTGTTGCCCGTGGTGGGCGTGGGCGGCGAGCTCGTCGGCATTCGCCTCGCGCGCTGGAAGCTGCGCAATGCGAGCGAGGTCACGGCTTCGGTGATCGTCGAGGTGTTCGTGACGATCGCCGTGCAGTATGCGTTCTCGGCGCTCGGCGTCGTGCTGATCGTGGCGGCGACCGGCGACGGCGGCTCGTTGCGCACCGTCGTCACGATCGTGCTCGCGCTGGTGCTGACCGCGCCGCTGCCCGTGCTCGCGGTAGTCCTGCTGCGCCGCGGCGGCGTGTTCCATGCGATCGAACGCTGGGCCGCGCGCCTGCTCGGCACGCACAATCCGTTGATGGCCGGCCTCGACGGCCATCAGCTCGACGCCGATCTCGACGCCCTGATGTCGCGCACGGGCCTCATGTTCCGCGCGTTTTTCTGGCAGCTCGGCGGCTACATGCTCGGCGCGTTCGAGACATGGTGGGCGCTTGCGTTGCTTGGCCATCCGGTCAGCGTGGGCGATGCGCTCGCCATCGAAGCCATCACCCAGGCCGTGCGCCATGCCGCGTTCATGGTGCCGGCGGGCCTCGGCGTGCAGGAAGTCGCCGTGGTGCTGCTCGCGCAGCTCTTCGGCGTGAACCAGGACGTGGCGTTCTCGCTCGCGCTCGTCAAGCGCATGCGCGAAGTGGTGTTCGGCGTGCTCGCGCTGATCTCGTGGCAGGCCGCGGAGATCGCCCGCGCGCGTCGTACGTTGCGCCACGGCTCGCGAGCCGGCGACGCGCTGCACGCCGTGGCGAGCGTGCCGGCGCAACCGGCGCGCGCCGAACAGGGCTCGCAGCACGATCGGGTGCTTTGACGGTACATTGTGGGAAATCAGTGCGCACCGGTACGTCGGCGCGCGCGTAGACGCAAGCCCATGCCGATGCGTTAGCAAGGACATGAAGCCCACGTTTTCATCCACACGTTCGCTCGCGCTCGCTTGCGCCGTCATGGCGGCCTTCACGCTATCGGGCTGCGACGATCACCAGTTCGATGCCATGCTCGATTTCGTCCGGCGGGGATTCAAGGCGTTCTTCGATTCGGTGAAGCCCGATGCGCTGCTGCTCAAAGGGCTCACGCCCGGCGTCTCCACGCTCGACCAGGTGCGCGAGCAGATGGGCAAGCCCGAAACCGAGCGCGTGTTCGACGACGGTTCGCGGCGCCTCGAATATCCGCGCGGCCCGCAGGGCGTGAAGACATGGATGGTCGACATCGGCCCGAACGGCCGGCTCGTGGCGATTACGCAGGCGCTCACGGCGGAAAACTTTGCGAAGATCCGCGTCGGCATGAGCGAGGACGAGGTGCGGCGTCTGCTCGGCAAGCCCGGGGAGGTGGCCGCTTACCGCCTGAAGAAGGAGACGGTGTGGAGCTGGAAGTGGCTGGAAGGGGGCGTGACGCCCGAAGCCTTTTTCAACGTGCATTTCGGACCGGACGGCCGGGTCACGACGACTTCGCGCTCGGACGTGATGCGCGGGCGCTGACCGGTAATCGCACAGGAAGGAGGCGCGCATGATGAACCGGCGACGGCCCCGGCGTGTGGGACTCGTGCTCGGCGGCGGCGCGGCGCGCGGCTGGGCGCATATTGGCGCGATCCGTGCGCTCGAGGAAGCGGGCATCAAGCCCGACGTGGTGTGCGGCACGTCGATCGGCGCGCTGGTGGGCGCCGTTTACGCGAACGGCGACCTCGACTGGCTCGAGGACTGGGTCGGCAAGCTCACCTGGCAAACCGTGGTGCGCCTGCTCGACCTGCGTTTTTCGGGCGGGTTGCTGGGCGGCCGCAAGGTGATCGACCTCTTTGCGCACCAGTTCAACGGCCGCTCGATCGACGATCTGCGGCTTCCGTTCACGGCGGTCGCGACCGAACTCGACACGGGGCGCGAGGTCTGGCTGAGCGAGGGCGGCGTGGTGGACGCGGTGCGCGCCTCAATCGCGATTCCCGGCATCTTCACGCCGATCTGGCATGACGGCGTGTGGCTGGTCGACGGCGGGCTCAGCAATCCGGTTCCGGTTTCCGCCGCGCGTGCGATGCGCGCCGATACCGTGATCGCCATCGATCTCAATCACGACATTCTCAACGGGCGCGATCTTGGCGGCGCGATCGACACGATGCCGCGCGAACTGCCTCTGGAGGCGAACGAGGTCTCGCCCGCCGATCCCGCCGCCAGTTCCGCCAACGGCGCCCCGGCCCCGGAGCCTCTCCTGCGCCGCAACGGCAAGCGGTTTCCGCGCTGGCTCCAACCCGCGGGTCCGGGCGCGGCGGGCGGCCAGGACGTGCGCGTGGCGCCGCCGCCCAGCAGGCGCGTGCCTTCCGTGCTGAGTTCGGTGGCGCAGAGCATCGACATCATGCAGGTGCGCATCACGCGCAGCCGCCTGGCAGGCGAGCCCGCCGACGTGCTGATCCAGCCTCGCCTGGGCGGCATGGGCATTTTCGACTTTCACCGCGCCGCGCCCGCCGTCGAGGAGGGGCGCGCGGCCGTGCAGTACATGCTGCCGGCAATCAAGGCGCAACTGGGCCTCGATTAGCGCCGCGAGGCGCGAGGGATCGAGAATGCCGGCGACGGCGAATATCGCCGCATCGGGCCGACTGGCCGGCCTCCCGGGCGCAGGTCGTTGAATGCCGGGCCGGCCCTCAATCGGCCGCGGCCCCCCAGATCCAGCCGTGCGGCGCGCGGCGCAGCGCCGTGACGGCGAGCGGCGCGATGTCGACCGAGCGAAAACACGCGGACGGCGCGCCGAGCGCATGAAGGATCGCCGCGCGGATCACGGTCGCGTGCGTGAACGCGACGACGCGGCGTTCAGAATGGGCATGCGCGTCGAGCCACGCGCTCACGCGCAGGCGAACGTCGTCGAACGATTCGCCGCCGCCGGGCGGCCTGAAGCCCGGGTCGCGTGTCCAGGCCGCGAGCGCCTCGGGGGCGTCGCGCGCGAGGTCCATCAGCCGCTTGCCTTGCCAGGCGCCGTACGCGGCGTCGGCGAGCGCGTCGCTCTGCGCCGCATCGTGGAAGCCGGCCGCCTGCGCGCTCGCACGGGCAATCGCGGCGGGGCTCGTCAGCACGCGCGGCGCCGCGCCGCCGTCACCGTCCGCCAGCCGGACGTGCCAGCGCGCGCGCCAAGCGTCGAGCGCCTCGATCGCGCGTGCGTCGAGCGCTTGCCCGGCGTCGCCGCCGGATGCTCGCGCGTGAGGAAATATCCCCGAGCGCAGCGCGGCATTCGCCGCATGACTGACCAGCCAGACTGTCGTCGGCATCCTGTTTCCTTACGCATCGCTTTTCTGTGACTGACATCCGGTCCGCGGCCAGCCGTCGCAGCGCGTAGAATACAGGCTCCACGACACGCGGAAGCCGGTGCAAGTCCGGCGCGGTCGCGCCACTGTAACCGGTTGCCATCGAAAGCATCGAAGCAACGGGAGTCAGACCTGCGTGTCGTGTATCCACCCTTTCAACGACTAGCGGGGCGCGCAACCCCAGGAGAAGTCAGCATGTCCGAAGCCACATTCCCCCTGCAGCACGCACCGGCCGCGCCGGCGCCCATTGCGCTGCGCGAGATCCTTCCCTGGGCCATTTTCGGCGGCTTGATGCTGCTGCTGGCGCTGTATTTCGTCGGCGCCGAACAAGGCGCGACGTCGATCTTCCCGGGCATGTACGTCCACGAGTTCGTTCACGACGGCCGCCATCTGCTCGGCTTCCCCTGCCACTAACCGGGAGCCGAACATGGTAGGCAAGTTGCTGGTACGCGGCATGCTCGCAGGCATCGCCGCGGGACTCCTCACGTTCGGCTTCGCGAAGATCGTGGGCGAGCCGCAGGTCGACCAGGCGATTTCCTTCGAGGAGAAAGCCGACGCCGCGAAGGGCGACGCGCCCGGGCCGGAGATCGTGAGCCGCGCGACGCAGTCGGGCTACGGGCTGTTCACGGGCGTGATGGTGTATGGCGCCTCGATCGGCGGGTTGTTCGCGCTCGTCTTTGCATACGCGCATGGCCGCACGGGACGTCTTTCGCCGCGTGCGCTGTCGGCCTGGCTCGCGCTCGCGGCGTTCGTCGCGATCTACATGGTGCCGAACCTCAAGTATCCGGCGAATCCGCCCTCGGTCGGCGACCCGGAGACGATCGGCTATCGCACCGGGCTCTTCTTCCTGATGATCGCGATATCGATCGCGGTGTCGGTGTTCTCGCTGAAGGTGCGGGCGGTGTTCGCGGCGCGCCTCGGCGTCTGGAACGCCGCGATTGCGGCGCTCGTGCTGTTCGTCGTCGTGATCGGCGCGATCGGGCTTGCGTTGCCGGCGGTCAACGAGGTGCCCGCTGCATTCCCGGCCGTGCTGCTGTGGAAGTTCCGCGCCGTCTCGGTCGGCATGCAGGCGATTTTGTGGACGACGATCGGACTGCTTTTCGGCGCATTCGCTGAGAAGCTCCTCGGCGCGAACGCTCGCGCGGGCCGCGCGCGAGTCGCGCAAACGCGCGCCGCGTAAGCGCTGCCGGGGCCGCTGGGCGCGTGTTTCGCGCCTGTCGCGCGTCCGTCGCGCGTCTATCGAAAAGCCACCCCAAACTTGCGAAAACGCCCCGCGTGCCGGGGCGTTTTTTTCGCCTTTCGGAAGCCTCGCGCCCGCGGCTGCGCGGGCCTTTGCGCACGCGGCCGTGCGCCGCCCGGCAATGCTGCGATGCAATATCCGCGCTGCGGCCGTTTGAGCAATCGATTTTGCACTGAGACGATCCGCGCCAGTTCACCCGGTTTCGGCGGTGCTCGCGCGCCGCACGAGGCTGGCCGAAACGACAAAACGACTTGATCCGGAGACGCGCGTGTTCCTTTACGGCTATGGCCCGGTACTCCTCGCCGGCACGATCCAGACCATCGAACTTTCGCTCTTTTCGCTCGGCGTGGCCGTCATTCTCGGGCTCGCGGGCGCGGCGGCGAAGCTTTCGTTCAACCGCCCGCTCGCGGCGGCGGCGACGGCCTACACGACGCTGATCCGTTCGGCGCCCGACCTCGTGCTGATGCTGCTGCTCTTCTACAGCATCCAGATCGGCGTGAACGACGCCACCGACGCGCTCGGCATGGCGCAGATCGATATCGATCCGTTCGTGGCCGGTGTCGTCACGCTCGGCTTCATCTACGGCGCGTACTTCACCGAAACCTTTCGCGGCGCGTTTCTCGCGGTGCCGCGCGGCCAGCTCGAAGCCGGCCACGCTTACGGCATGAGCGGCGCGCGCGTGTTCTTGCGCATCCTCTTCCCGCAGATGATGCGCTTCGCACTGCCCGGCATCGGCAACAACTGGCAGGTGCTCGTGAAGGCGACGGCGCTCGTCTCGATCATCGGTCTCGCCGACGTGGTGAAAGCCGCGCAGGACGCGGGCCGCAGCACCTTCAACCTGTTCTTCTTCCTCGTGATCGCGGCGCTCATCTATCTCGCGATCACGACCGTGTCGAACTTCGTGCTCGTCTGGCTTGAACGCCGCTATTCGGTGGGCGTGCGCCACGCGCAACTTTGAGGCCAGGCCCTTCATGAACGAAATCCTCCAGCAATTCGGCCGCGCGTTTCTGTACTGGGACGGCGAGCATGTCTCGGGCCTCGCGATGACGCTGTGGCTGCTCGTGATCGCGGTGGCATTCGGCTTCGTGTGCGCGGTGCCGCTCGCCGTGGCGCGCGTGTCGAGCCGCCGCTGGCTTGCGCTGCCGGTGCGCTTCTATACCTACGTGTTTCGCGGCACGCCGCTATATGTGCAGTTGCTGCTCATCTATACGGGCGTGTACAGTCTCGCGTTCATCCGCGCGGAGCCGCTCCTCGACGCGTTCTTCCGCAGCGGCCTGAACTGCGCCATTCTCGCGTTCGCGCTCAACACCTGCGCCTATACGACCGAGATTTTTGCGGGCGCGATTCGCGCGACCTCGCACGGCGAAGTCGAAGCGGCGCGTGCGTACGGCATGAGCCCGTTCACGATGTACCGGCGCGTGATCCTGCCCTCGGCGCTGCGCCGCGCGCTGCCGCTGTACAGTAACGAAGTGATCCTGATGCTGCACGCGACCACCGTGGCTTTCACCGCCACGGTGCCCGACATCCTCAAGGTCGCGCGCGACGCCAACTCGGCGACGTACCGCTCGTTCGAGTCGTTCGGCCTCGCGGCGCTGATCTACTGTGCGGTATCGTTCGTGCTGGTGGCCGCGTTCCGCCGCGCCGAAAAACGCTGGCTCGGCCATCTCGCCGTGCGCATCCGCTGAATCACCGGAAACATTGGAGACCATCTTGGCTCAGACGACGCAAGGCACGACGCCATCCTCGGACAGCAAGCTCGTTGCGCGCGACATCCACAAGCGCTATGGCGACAACGAGGTGCTCAAGGGCGTCTCGCTCGACGCGAAGAAGGGCGACGTGATCAGCATCATCGGCGCGAGCGGTTCGGGCAAAAGCACGTTCCTGCGCTGCATCAATTTCCTCGAGAAGCCGAACGCGGGCGAGATCGTCGTGGACGGCGAAACCGTGCGCACGAAGGCCGGCCGCAACGGCGACCTCGACGTGGCCGATCACAGGCAGCTCCAGCGCATCCGCACCAAGCTCGCCATGGTGTTCCAGCACTTCAATCTCTGGTCGCACATGAACGTGATCGAGAACGTGATGGAAGCGCCCGTGCATGTGCTCGGCGTGCCGCGCAAGGAGGCCGAGGAGCGTGCGCGCGAGTATCTGGAGAAAGTGGGCCTCGCGCCGCGCGTGGAGAAGCAGTATCCGTCGCATCTCTCGGGCGGCCAGCAGCAGCGCGTGGCGATCGCGCGCGCGCTTGCCATGCACCCCGACGTGATGCTGTTCGACGAGCCGACGTCGGCGCTCGACCCCGAACTCGTGGGCGAAGTGCTCAAGGTCATGCAAAAGCTCGCCGAGGAAGGCCGCACGATGATCGTCGTCACGCACGAGATGGGCTTTGCGCGCAACGTCTCGAACCACGTGATGTTCCTCCACCAGGGCCGCACGGAGGAAGAGGGCGCGCCCGCGGACGTGCTCGGCGCGCCGAGGAGCGAACGTCTGCGCCAGTTCCTCTCGGGCAGCCTCAAGTAAGCGGCGCGTTTGCCGCGCACGCTGCCTCGCCGATGGTCCGTTCCGCCGTTCCTCCTTCCGCTTCCGTTCCCGCCGCCTCGCCGGGCGGCCAGGCGCGCGCCGGCCGCACGACCCAGGTGGCGATCGTCGCGCTGCCGCCAGTCTCGATGTCGGGCGTCGGGCCGATCGTCGACGCGCTCAGTCTCGCCAACGAGATCGACGGCCGCGCGCTCTACCGCTGGCAAATGTGCTCGTGGAACGGCCGCCCGGTACCGCTCGCGGGCGGCGCGCAATGGCCCGCCGACTGCGCGTTCGGCGACGCCGTGTCGTGCGACTGGCTCATCGTCGTGACCGAGCGCTACCAGCAGTTCGCCGACTATCGGCTCTTTCTCGCGAGCCTCGCGCGCGTGGGCCAGCGCACGCCGCTCGTCACGGGCATTCACCACGGCATCTGGTGGCTCGCCATGGCCGGGCAACTGCAGGGCTACCGCGTGGCCGCGAACTGGGAGACGTACCAGCAGTTCGCCGAGCAGTTCGAGCGCACCATCGTCACGCAGCATATCTACGAGATCGACCGCGGCCGCGCGACCTGCGCGGGCGGCCAGGCCACGCTCGACTTCATGCTCGCGATGGTCGGCCGGGATCACGGCCCGGAACTGGCCGAGCGCATCGCCGACGCGCTCGGCGCGAGCACGCTGCGAAGCGGCGACGAGCGCCAGCGCATTCCGTTCGTGACCGCGCCGGGCGAGCGCCATCCGCGCCTGAACGACGCGCTGCTGCTCATGGAAGCCAATATCGAAGACCCGCTCACCACCGACGAGATCGCGAATCTCGTGGGCGTGTCGCGGCGTCAGCTCGAACGGCTCTTTCGCCAGTATCTCGGCGCGATGCCGTCGAAATACTACCTGGGGCTGCGGCTTGCCAAGGCGCGCTCGCAGTTGCAGCGCACCAGCAAGTCGGTGGTGCAGATCAGCCTCGCGTGCGGGTTTTCGTCGGCGGCGCATTTCTCGAACGCGTATCGCGAGCGCTTTGGCGTGACGCCGCGCGAGGACCGCCGCAACTGGATCGAGCGCCAGCATGGCGGCGCGGCGGCGGCCGAGCCGCGCGCGGGGGCGCTCGTCGAGCCGCCGGAAGTCCGGTGAGCGCGGCACGCCGCCCAGCCAACGCTCAGCAACGTTCGTGTTCCGGACGAAAAAACGCGTCGCGCCTGCGCAAGACGTTTGCGCGGCGCTTGCCTACACTGCACGTGTTGATGGGACCACGGGCTTCAGCCCCGGGTCCTCGCGCCGAGGCAAAGCCGTTACCCGAGCGACAGGGCGCCGCCCTGCCGCAATCGACCCTGAATTCGACCCTGAATTCGACCCGCACTGGGCTATAGAGGAATCGCCATGAACGATCAGACCGTGAGCCGCAAGACCTTCGACGAAGTGATGGTGCCGTGCTTCTCTCCCGCGCCGTTCGTGCCGGATCGCGGCGAGGGCTCGCGCGTGTGGGACACCGAGGGCCGCGATTACATCGACTTCGCGTGCGGCATCGCCGTGACCTCGCTCGGCCATGGCCACCCCGAGTTGCTGCGCGTGCTGCACGAGCAGGGCAGCAAGCTCTGGCACATCGGCAACGGCTACACCAACGAGCCGGTGCTGCGCCTCGCGCGCAGGCTCGAAGCGCTCACCTTCGCCGACCGCGCGTTCTTCGCGAATTCGGGCGCGGAAGCCAATGAGGCGGCGCTCAAGCTCGCGCGGCGCGTGGCGTTCGACCGGCACGGCGCGGACAAGGCCGAAATCGTTTCGTTTACGCAGTCGTTCCATGGCCGCACGCTCTTCACCGTGAGCGTGGGCGGCCAGCCCAGGTACTCGGAAGGTTTCGGCCCGGTGCCCGAGGGCATCAGGCATGTGCCGTATAACGACATCGAAGCGGCGAAGCGCGCGATCGGCGCGCAAACCTGCGCCGTGATCGTCGAGCCGGTGCAGGGCGAGGGCGGCGTGATTCCCGCCGATCCCGCGTTCCTGCGCGCGCTGCGCGAAGCCTGCGACGCGCACGGCGCGCTGCTGATTTTCGACGAGGTGCAAACGGGCGTGGGCCGCACGGGCCATTTCTACGCCTACGAGGACACGGGCGTCACGCCCGACATCCTCACGACGGCGAAGGCGCTCGGCAACGGCTTTCCGATCGGCGCGATGCTCACGACCGAAGCCATCGCCGCGCACTTCAAGGTGGGCGTGCACGGCACGACCTACGGCGGCAACCCGCTCGGCGCGGCGATTGCGGGCAAGGTGGTCGAGCTCGTGAGCGATCCGGCGCTGCTGGCGGGCGTGCGCGCACGGGGCGTTGCGATTCGCGGCAAGCTCGCGAAGCTCAACGAGCGCTTCGACATGTTCAGGGAGGTGCGCGGCAAGGGCCTCCTGATCGGCGCCGAACTGAACGCGCGTTTTGCGGGCCGCGCGAAGGACTTCAACGCGGCGGCCGCGAACCGCGGCGTGATGATGCTGATCGCCGGGCCGGACGTGCTGCGTTTCGCGCCGTCGCTCATCATCCCCGAAACGGACCTCGACGAAGGCTTCGCGCGCTTCGAGCAGGCCTGCGCAGACGTCATCGGCGCGCGCTGATCCCGGCGCGCGCAACAGCACATACAGGATCGACGATGCTATTCGTTCGCCCGGCCAGGCTCTCCGATCTCGACGCGATTGCCCACATGGCGCGCACGGCGCAGCCCGTGCTGCATTCGCTGCCGCACGACCGCGCGGCGCTCGAGGCGCGTGTCGCGCTTTCCGAGGACTCGTTTCGCGCAGACGTGGACTTTCCCGGTGAGGAGTTCTATCTGTTCGTGCTCGAAGACGCCGCTACGGGGCGGCTCGTCGGCACGTCGAGCATCGTGGCGGCGGCCGGCTACGCCGAGCCGTTCTACGCGTTTCGCAACGACGCGCTCATCCACGCGTCGCGCGAACTGCACGTGAACCGCAAGATCCATGCGCTCACGATGTCGCACGAGCTCACGGGCAAGAGCCGCCTCGCGGGCTTCTATATCGAACCTTCGTTGCGCGGCGACGCCGCCGCGCATCTGATGTCGCGCGCGCGCATGATGTACGTCGCGATGAACCGCCGGCGCTTCACGCCCGAGGTGTTCTCGCTGCTGCTCGGCGTGACCGACGACGCCGGCGTTTCGCCGTTCTGGGAGGCGGTGGGCCGCAAGTTCTTCGGGCGCGATTTCAAGGACATCGAAATGGCCTCGGGCGGCCGCAGCCGTACGTTCATCGCCGAAGTGATGCCGGCTTATCCGCTCTATGTGCCGCTGCTGCCCGAGCTGGCGCAGCGCGTGCTCGGCGAACCCGACCCAAGTGCGCTGCTTGCCTACGAGATTCATCTGGAGGAAGGCTTCGAGCCGGACCGCTACGTCGATATTTTCGACGCAGGTCCGGTGCTGACCGCCCAGGTGGACCGCACGGCTTCGGTCGCCGGCAACGAGACGCGCACGGTGAGAGAAGCCGCAAGCGCGAACGTAAATGCCAACGCGCAAGGCGCGGCGTATCTCGTCGCGAGCCAGCAGGCGGGCGAATTCCGCTGCGTGCTCGCGACGCTGCCCGAAGGCGAAAAAGGCGCGAGAGTCGCGCCGCTCGAGGCCGCCGCGCGTGCGGCGCTTGGCGTACAGGACGGCGAGCCGGTGCGCTGCGCACCGCTTTATCGCGCCGCGCCGCAAACAGTAGACGCCTGCATGGGAGACGCACAATGATCGTGGTACGCGCCGTGCAAACGGGCGACGTGGACGCGCTCGTCGCGCTCGCCCAGGAAACGGGCCCCGGCCTCACGACCTTCAAGCCCGACCGCGAGGCGCTGAAGGCGCGCATCGCGCGCGCGCGGCGCACGCTTGCGGACGAGGCCGCGCCGCGCGAGGCCGGCTACTTCTTCGTGATGGAAGACGCGGCCTCGGGCGACGTGGCCGGCGTGTGCGGCATCGAGACGGCGGTGGGGCTGGAGCAGCCGTTCTACAACTACCGCGTGAGCACGGTGGTGCACGCGAGCCAGGAGCTCGGCATCTGGACGCGCATGCGCGCGCTCAATATCTCGCACGACCTCACGGGCTATGCGGAGGTTTGCTCGCTCTTTCTCTCGCCGCGCTATCGCACGGGCGGCATGGGCAGCCTGCTTTCGCGTTCGCGCTTCATGTTCATCGCGCAGTTTCGCGAGCGCTTTCCCGAGCGGCTGTGCGCGGAGTTGCGCGGCCATTTCGATGCCGAAGGCACGTCGCCGTTCTGGCGTGCGGTCGGTTCGCACTTCTATCAAATCGATTTCAATGCCGCCGACTACCTGAGTTCGCACGGCCGCAAGTCGTTCCTCGCGGAACTCATGCCGCGCTACCCCGTATACGTGGAACTGCTGCCCGAGGAGGCGCAGGCATGCGTCGGTCTCACACACGCCGATACGATTCCGGCGCGCCGCATGCTCGAAGCCGAGGGGCTGCGCTACGAGAATCACGTCGATATCTTCGACGCCGGCCCGGTGCTCGAATGCCACATCGGCGACTTGCGCACGGTGCGCGACAGCGTGGTGGTGCCGGTCGAAATCGGCGAGGCGCATGCGGGAGAGGGCGTGCGCTCGCTGGTGTCGAATACGTCGCTTGGCGATTTTCGCGTGGGTTTCGCGCCGGGCGTCGTGCACGACGGCGTGTTCACGCTGAGCGCCCGGGAAGCGGCGGCGCTCGGCGTCGCGGCGGGCGAGCCGGTACGCGTGCTCGGACCGGCGCAGAAGCAACGATGAACCAGCATGGGCCGGCGTCAATGCTTTGCGCTGACGCCGGGCCGATACAGGGATGACCATGAACGAGCTTTACATCGATGGGCAATGGTGCGCGGCCTCGGGCCCCGCGTTCGCCTCGCGCAACCCCGGCACCGGCGAGACCGTGTGGAGCGGCAATGCCGCGAGCGCCGAAGACGTCGATCGCGCCGTCACGGCCGCGCGCCGCGCGTTCGTCGTGTGGTCGCGGACGCCGCTCGAAGCGCGCTGCGAAATCGTGAAGCGTTTTGCCGCGCTCGTCACCGAAAAGAAGGAAGACCTCGCCCGCGCGATCGGCCGCGAAACCGGCAAGCCGCTCTGGGAAGCGCGCACCGAAGCGGCTTCGATGGCCGCGAAGGTCGCGATCTCGATTACCGCCTACGGCGAGCGCACCGGCGAAAAGCGCACGCCCATGGCCGACGGCGTCGCGGTGCTGCGCCATCGTCCGCATGGCGTCGTCGCCGTGTTCGGTCCGTACAACTTCCCCGGCCACTTGCCCAACGGGCATATCGTGCCCGCACTGATCGCCGGCAACGCGGTCGTCTTCAAGCCGTCCGAGCTCGCCCCCGAGGTTGCGCGCGCAACGGTCGAGCTGTGGCGCGAAGCGGGCTTGCCCGCGGGCGTGCTGAATCTCGTGCAGGGCGAGCGCGACACGGGTATCGCGCTTGCGAATCACCGGCAGATCGACGGGCTGTTCTTCACGGGCAGCTCCGATACGGGAACGCTGCTGCACCGGCAGTTCGGCGGGCGGCCCGAGATCGTGCTTGCGCTGGAGATGGGCGGAAACAATCCGCTCGTCGTCGCGCCGGTCGAGGACATCGACGCTGCCGTGCATCACGCGATCCAGTCGGCGTTCCTCTCGGCGGGGCAGCGCTGCACCTGCGCGCGCCGCATTCTCGTGCCCGCCGACGCGTTCGGCGAGCGCTTCCTCGCGCGTTTCGTCGAAGTCAGCTCGCGCATCGCGGTGGGCGAATACGACGCCGAGCCGCAGCCTTTCATGGGCGCGGTGATTTCGGCGCGCGCGGCAGCGCGGCTCATGAGCGCGCAGGCCCGGTTGCTCGAACGCGGCGCGCGCGCCTTGCTGCCGATGAATCAGCGCGACCCGGCGCTTGGCTTCGTGAGCCCCGCGATCCTCGACGTGACGGGCGTGGCCGATCTGCCCGACGAAGAGCATTTCGGGCCGCTCGCGCAGATCGTCCGCTACGCGGGTTTCGACGACGCCATTGCGCAGGCCAACAACACGGCTTTCGGCCTTTCGGCGGGGCTGCTCGCCGACGACGAGGCGCTGTGGCAGCGCTTCGCGCGCGAGATCCGCGCGGGCGTGGTGAACTGGAACCGGCCGACCAACGGCGCGTCGAGCGGCGCGCCGTTCGGCGGCACGGGCCGCTCGGGCAATCACCGGCCGAGCGCGTACTACGCAGCGGATTACTGCGCCTGGCCGATGGCCTCGGTGGAAAGCGCGCAGCTGCAAATGCCCGCGAGCGTTTCGCCGGGTCTTCACTTCTAAGGAACGACGATGCAAACCCTTGAAGCCAACTTCGACGGACTCGTCGGTCCCACGCATAACTACGCCGGACTGTCGTTCGGCAACGTCGCGTCGCAAAGCAACGAGAAGTCCGTCGCGAACCCGCGTGCGGCCGCGCAGCAGGGCCTGCGCAAGATGAAGCGGCTCGCCGACCTCGGCTTCGCGCAGGGCGTGCTGCCGCCGCAGGAGCGGCCCTCGATCCGCCTGCTGCGCGAACTCGGTTTCGGCGGTAAGGATGCCGAAGCGATTGCGCGCGCCGCGAAGGACGCGCCCGAACTGCTGGCCGCCGCAAGCTCCGCCTCGGCCATGTGGACCGCGAATGCGGCGACCGTGAGCCCCTCGGCCGACACGCCGGACCGGCGCGTGCATTTCACGCCAGCCAACCTGTGCAGCAAGCTGCACCGGGCGATCGAGCACGAGGCCACGCGCCGCACGCTCGCCACGGTTTTCGCGGACGCCGCGCACTTCGCCGTGCACGACGCGCTGCCCGGCACGCCCGCGCTCGGCGATGAAGGCGCGGCGAACCACACGCGTTTTTGCGCGCGGTACGGAGAGCGTGGCGTGGAGTTCTTCGTCTACGGGCGCAGCGAATATCGCCGCGGGCCGGAGCCTGCGCGCTACCCGGCGCGGCAGACTTTCGAGGCAAGCCGCGCGGTCGCGCAGCGTCACGGTCTCGCCGAAGCGGACACGGTGTTCGCCCAGCAGAGTCCCGACGTGATCGACGCGGGCGTATTCCACAACGACGTCATCGCGGTCGGCAACCGCAGTACGCTGTTTTGCCACGAGCGCGCGTTCGTCGACCAGAAGGCCGTGTACGACGAATTGCGCGCGAAGCTCGCGGCCCACGGCGCGCCGTTCCACGTGATCGAAGTGCCCGAGGCGCGCGTGAGCGTGGCCGACGCGGTCTCGTCGTATCTCTTCAACAGCCAGTTGTTGAGCCGCCCGGACGGCTCGCAGATTCTCGTCGTGCCGCAGGAATGCCGCGAGAATCCGCACGTGGCGATCTACCTCGACGAACTGGCCGCGAGCAGCGGGCCGATCGGCGAAGTGCTCGTGTTCGACCTGCGCGAGAGCATGAAGAACGGCGGCGGCCCGGCGTGCCTGCGCCTGCGCGTCGCGCTGACCGAGGAAGAGCGCGCGGCGACCGCGCCGGGCGTGTGGATGAACGACGCGCTCTTCACGCGCCTCGACGGCTGGATCGAGCGGCACTATCGCGACCGGCTCGCGCCCCAGGATCTCACCGATCCGGCGCTGCTCGCCGAGTCGCGCACGGCGCTCGACGAACTCACGCAGATTCTCGGCCTCGGATCGCTTTATGACTTCCAGCGCTGATTCCGCCGCCGCGCTGCTCGAGGACTTTCTCGCGTACACGCTGGCCGGCGCGCGCCCGGCCACGCCGGAGGCGGCGCGGGGCGCGTGCGCGGGCGGCGTGCGTTGGCATTGGCTCGACGAGGGCGTCCTGGAACTGGAGCCGGCGCGCGTGAACGAAACGACGCGCAGCGTGCTTCTCTCGGCGGGCGTGCACGGCGACGAGACCGCGCCGATCGAACTGCTCTCGCAACTCGTGGCCGATATCGCCGCGGGCCGTGCGCCACTCGCCTGCCGGGTGCTCGCGGTGCTGGGCAACGCGGGCGCGATGCGCGCCGGCGAGCGCTATCTCGACGACGACCTCAACCGCCTGTTCGGCGGCCGCCATGCCCGCGTGCCGCACAGCCGCGAGGCCGCGCGCGCCGCGGCGCTCGAAGCGGCGGCGCAGCGCTTCTTCGCGAAAGCGGAGGGCGCCGCCGAGGGGCCGCTGGCGCGCTGGCATCTCGACATGCACACGGCGATCCGCGCCTCGGCGTTCGAGCGGTTCGCGCTGCTGCCGCATACGGGCGAGCCGCCCGCGCGCGCCATGCTCGAATGGCTCGCCGACGCGCGCATCGCGGCCGTGCTGATCCATACGGAACGGGGCGCGACCTTGTCGTCGTTCACGGCCGAAGCGTGCGGAGCGCTCGCCTGTACGCTCGAACTCGGCAAGGTGCGCCCGTTCGGCGAGAACGACCTCGCGCGCTTCGCCGATGCCGACGCCGCCGTGCGCCGCCTCGTGGCGTGCGAGGGGGCGTCGCCGCAGGTCGCGCCGATGCCGCGCATCTTCACGGTGATCGGCCAGATCACGAAGCAGAGCGACGCGCTCAAGCTCAACGTTGCCGCCGACGTGCCCAATTTCACGCCGTTCGCGCGCGGCGAGGTGCTGGCCGTCGACGGTGCGTATCGCTACGTGGTGCAGCATGACGAGGAGCGCATCGTCTTTCCGAATCCGGGCGTGAAGCCGGGTTTGCGCGCGGGCCTGCTCGTCGTCGATACCACCCGCGAGACGCTTGGCGCGCTCGAGTGAGCGTCTGTCGCTCGCATGCTTGCGCATCCACGACACCCATTTGCAAGTTCGAACGCGGCGCGCGGGCGCGATTGCCGCCGCTTACGCCACTTACGCCGCTTCGGCCTGCGGGCGGACCGGGTGCTTGAGGGCGGTACAATCGCGCCCTCGCGGCTGCTGCGTCGCACCACACCGGGTGCGCGCGATTGAGCCGTATTTTTGGCGCAGCGATCCTGCGCCGGCGCCGGGGGGCTTCGCTCTGGCCTGCTTTGCTGACCTGAGCAGCCCTTGCCGGCGCGCCTGATCTGACTGGAAAGAGACACTGATGAAGAAGAACTGGAACAAGCTGGCAACGCTCGCATGCTGCGCGGCCGCCATGACGGCGGGCGCGGCCCATGCCGCCGATATCAAGGAAATCCGCTTCGGCGTGGAGGCCTCGTATGCGCCGTTCGAATCGAAGTCGCCGGCGGGCGAACTGCAGGGCTTCGATATCGACGTGGGCAATGCCGTCTGCGCGAAGCTCAAGGCGAAGTGCGTGTGGGTGGAAAATTCGTTCGACGGCCTGATTCCGGCGCTGCAGGCGCGCAAGTTCGGCGCGATCAACTCGGACATGACGATCACGGACCAGCGCCGCCAGGCCATCGACTTCACCGATCCGATCTACGCGATTCCGAACCAGATGATCGCGAAGAAGGGCAGCACGCTGCAGCCCACGCCCGAATCGCTCAAGGGCAAGCACGTGGGCGTGTTGCAGGGCACGATCCAGGAAACCTATGCCAAGGCGAAGTGGGCGCCCGCGGGCGTCGACGTCGTGCCGTACCCGACTCAGGACCAGATCTACGCGGACCTCGTCTCGGGTCGCCTCGACGCCGCCTTCCAGGACGCCGAAGCGGCCTCCAAGGGCTTCCTGAACAAGCCGCAGGGCGCGGGCTTCGCGTTCGCGGGCCCGCAGGTCGTGGACACGAAGCTGCTTGGCGAAGGCGTGGGCTATGGCGTGCGCAAGAACGACGCGGCGCTCAAGGCCGCGCTGAACGGCGCGCTCAAGGACCTGAAGGCGGACGGCACGATCGACCGTATCGCCGCGAAATACTTCGACGTGAAGGTCGTGCTCAAGTAATCGCCGCGCGGCAAGCGGGCGCATCGGGCCAAAAAACGGCCGGCTGGACATTGTCTGGCCGGCCGGTTTTTTTTGCCTGTTGTTTCGGATTGCAGATCAAATTGGCCCGGCTCGTTAAAAATCCGGCCGGGCGATGCGAACTTCGTTTGCGCGCCTGACTTACCAGGATAAAATCAGGATAAGAACGAGCCGCCGCCGGTGCGCACGCAAACGGTTGCGACATGCCAAGAGACAAGACCAGGGCGTCGCCGTGAGCGTGGCGCCGCGCGGGGGATCCCATGAGCTTGAACGCCGCAGACCGGCCGCAGACGTCAGGCGTCGCGGACGACACGCAGTCGCCGGAGCAGGTCAGCCCACCCATCGACGTGTATTTCGCGCGCCAGCCGGTGCTCGATCGGGAGGGCCTTTTGTGCGCTTTCGAGACGCTGCCGCGCGTCGTGGACCGGCGCGAGAGCGCCGAAATCGAAGGCGAGGTCGAAGCCGCCGCCAAAGACAAGGCCGCGGGCCTCGCGCCCAGGCCCTCCGCCACGGCAGCCGCGCTGCTCGCGTCATTCGCCGCGCCAGCCGTGCGCGCTTCGCTCGCGGGCCATCCGGCCTGGCTCGACATGACGCGCGACGCGCTCTTTCACGACGGCCTGCAGCGCGTGAGCTCCGAGCGCGTGATGCTCGAGCTGCCCGTGAACATCGGCGCGGACGCGGAGCTCATCGCGCGGCTCGTCGCGCTGCACCGGCGCCGTTATCGCTTCGCGCTCGATCATGTGTCGAAGGCGGACGAGTCGCTCGCGAAGCTGCTGCCCTACGTGGACGCCATCAAGATCGACATCCGCGAAATCGCGCCCGCGCTGCTGCCGAAGTTCACGAGCGTGATGAAGGCGGCGGGCAAGATTCTCGTCGCCATGGGCGTCGAGACCCAGGCGGACTATCAGCGCGCGCACGACCTGGGCTTCGACCGCTTCCAGGGCTATTTCTTCGCGAAACCGCAAGGCGGCGCGCGCCGCTCGAGCGCGCCGCGCCAGGCGCTGCTGAACCTGCTGCATCTGCTGGCTGCCGAGCCCACCGTCGCGCAGCTCGAGGCGGAACTGAAGCTCAATCCCGTGCTCGTGATGCATCTGATGCGGCTTGCCAATTCGGGCAGCATGAACATCGGACGCAAGGTGACGACGCTGCGCGAGGCGATCAACGCGACGGGCACCAATGCCATCGCACGCTGGACGCAACTGCTGCTCTACGCGGATGGCCGCAGGATCGCCGCCGAAGACGACCCGCTGCTGCAACTCGTGGCCACGCGCGCGCGCTTCATGGAAATCGCCGTGACGCGGCTTGCCAAGGCGCATCTCGAGGAGGAGGACGCGGCGTTTCTCGTGGGCGTGTTCTCGTTCGTCGACGCGGTGTTCGGCGGCTCGGTGGAAAGCACGCTCGACGTGCTGACGTTCGCCAAGCCGATCCGCACGGCAATCGTGAAGCGCGAGGGTGCGCTCGGGCGCCTGCTCGATCTGTCCGAAGCGCTGGAGCGCGCGGACTGGACCCGCGTGGACGCACTGTGCGGGGAGCTCGCGCCGCTCGATGCGGCTACGGTCGCATCGATTGCGCTATGCGCCGCGGAATGGGCGGGCACGTCCGGCCGCAACGCGGAAGACGAGGGGCTCGAGCGCATCGAGGACTGAAGAGCGGCGCGGCGCTGGGGAGCGGCGCCGCTCAGGCGGTCTGCGGCACGTGCGTGAAGAACCGCGCCAGTTGCTGCGCGAGGTCGTTCAACGCGCTCATCTCTTTTTGCGAAATGCGGCGCGGCTCCTGGCTCACGAGCCAGTCGCCGTACATCAACGCAACGGGCGAATCGCCGGGCGCGCCCACGGGCAGCAGCACGAACGCGCGCGCGTCTTCGAAGCTCGATCGATGCCAGCCCGGCAAGCGCGAGAGGATCTTCCCGTCGCGCGCATTCTCGATGAAGATGCCCACCTTGTTCGCGATGGCGAGATGGAACACGTCGGGCTGGAACGCGGCACTGAACGAGAGCTTCGGCAGCACGTCGCTCATGTCGGGGCCGAAACCGTGCTGCGCCTCGAACATGTTCGCCCCGCGCCGCACGAATACCACGGTGCGCGCGAAGCCGAGGCCCGCGAGCACGGTTTCCGTCGCAAGCGTGAGCGCCGCGTTGAGCGTGCTTTCGGGCGGCAGGGCGCGCAGGTCCTCGACGCCCGCCGCGATGCGCGCCTCGGGATCGAGCGCCTCGCGCGCGATGGCGTCCGCATTCGCGCGCAGCTCGACGATCTCGCGCATCACGCCGTCTTCGGCTTCCTCGCGCGCGAGCGCGAGGCTCATCTGCACGAGCACGTCCGGGTCGGTCGACAGCGCGCGGCCGTAGTGCTGCGCAAGCTCGGCGATATGCATTTCGCGCATTTCGTCGGAAAGGCCCGCCGTGGTCAGCACGCGCGCCACTTCGGTCGAATAGTTGGTGGTCGCGCGCAGCCACTGCACCTGGCGCGGTTCGTTGTCGGCGGGGTCGTACTGGCACATGCCCGTGCGGATCGTATCGGGCAGGCGCCAGCGTGCGGCGGCTTCGAGGCCGAGTTCTTCGAATGTCACGCCGAGCACTTCGAGGCAGGCCTCGTCGTCGCTCGCGCCTTCCTCGATCTCGCGGCGGATCTGGTCCCACTCGGGCTCGAGATAGAACACGACGAGTAGCTTGCCCATCTGGCGCATGAGCGTGCACACCACGGCCTCTTCGCCCGCGCGCAGGTCGCCGTTCTCGGTGAGCTTGCGCGCCACGCAGCCCGACAGCATCGTGCGGTTCAGTTCGAGCTTGGCGTCGATGCGGCGCGGCGCGCTGTGGTGGAAGTGATCGACGATCTTCAGGCCGACGACGAGATGCCCGACCGCGTCCATGCCGAGCACCATCAGTGCGCGCGTGACGGTCGTGATGTTGCCGCCGAAGGCCAGGTACATGGCCGAATTCGCGAGCCGCAGCACTTTCTGCGTGAGCGCGAAATCCGACAGCACGACCTTCACGAGCGCGCTGAAATCGTAGTCGTCGTTCGTCATCGCCGCGATCGTGGTGCGCAGCGATTGCGACAGCATGGGAAAGTCCCCGCGTTCATTCATGCGGGCCCACAAGCGGTCGAGCAGGGCGGCCTTTACCGTCTGAACCATGTCAATTTCGCGAAAGCCCTGCTGTTTGCGATGCCTGCATCATTGCACCTCGTGCAAGTGCAACGCACCCGAAACGAAGCGCTGCTGCAATTCTTCTGAAGGCAGCGCCTTGCAGACGAGCCATCCCTGGATATGCTCGCACCCCATGTTCGTGAGCAGCTCGCGCTGCGCTTCGGTCTCCACGCCCTCGGCCACGAGTTCCAGGTCGAGCGTGCGCGCGAGCCCGACCACCGCGTTGACGATCGCCTGGTCGTTGCGCGACGTGATGAGGTTCTCGACGAAGCTGCGGTCGATCTTCAGCTTCGAGAGCGGGAAGCGCTGCAGATACGCGAGGCTCGAATAGCCCGTGCCGAAGTCGTCCACCGCGAAGCGGATGCCGAGCGAGGTGAGCTCTTCGAGCAGTGTTTTCGCGTGCTGCGGATCGTGCATGAGCAGGCTTTCGGTGATCTCGAACACGAGCCGGCGCGGATCGATTCCGGTGAGCTCAATGGCCTCCTCGACACTTTCCCTGAAGCGCGGATTGCGAAACTGCTGGGGCGAGACATTGACCGCGATGTACTGCAGTTCGATGCCTTGCTCATCCCATTGGGACAGTTGCATGCAGGCAGCCTTCAATACCCAGTTGCCGAGATAATTAATCAGGCCGACGGATTCCGCAAGCGGAATAAATGTTGATGGCGGTACGAGCCCGTGCAATGGATGTTGCCAGCGGATCAACGCTTCCACGCCGACCACGCCGCGCGAGGCGCTGCTGGTGATGGGCTGGAAGTGCAGCGAGAACTCGCCGTTGCGCACGCCGTCGTAGAGATCCGATTCGAGCTTCAGGCGCATGGCGTCGGTCGGATCGTCGTCGGGGACGTGCAGCGTCAGCGTGTTGCCGCCGATGGCCTTGGCCTGCTGAAGCGCCTGGTCCGCGCGGCGGATGAGCGGCGTGGAGTCGGCGCTGGTGGGGTTGCCGCTTTCGGCGTCCGCGCTGCCCGCGCCGTGGCGCTGGTCCGGATGAAACGCGATGCCGATGCTCGCCGAAAGATGCACGGGCTGATTGCGAAACGAGTACGGCTGCAGGATCGAGGTGAGCAGGCGCCGGCCGAGCGCTTCGGCGGCGGCGCGCACGTCGTCGGCGCCGGCGTGCAGTTGCGGCGTGATGAGGATCGCGAACTCGTCGCTGCCGACGCGCGCGATCGTCTCGCCCTGCAAGGCGAGATGCGTGAGGCGCCGCGCGGTTTCGCGCAGCAGCTCGTCGCCGGCGTCGTAGCCGAGGGCGCGGTTCACGCGCTGGTAGTCGTCGAGATCGAGCAGCAGAAGCGCCACCGGCACGCCGTAGTGGTCCGCGTCGGCCTGGGCGCGCTGGAGCGCGGGCGCGAGCGCGGTCTGATTGGGCAAGCCGGTGAGCGGGTCGTGATGAAGCGCGTGAGTGAGCGCGGCCTCGGTGCCTTGCCAGCCCGAGACGTCGAAGCCGGCAACGGCGAAGCCGGGAGTCTCGCCGTACAGGGCGGGCTGGACGCGCAATTCGACCGGCAGCGGGTAGGTGAGCGCCTTGACGAGATCGACCGTTTCCTTTTCCGCGGCGCCGCTGTGCGCGGCGCGTGCGAAGAGCGCTTCGAGGCGCTCGTGGTGCTCGGGCGCGACGATGTCGGTGAGCGTCGCGCCGAGCAGGAATTCGCGATGATAGCCGGCAAAGCGCAGGCTGGTGTCGGAGACGTAGAGAAAGTGGAGGTTGGCGTCCACGTGCGCGAGGAAGTCCACCGCGGCGGCCGTGCTTTCGAACGAGAGAGAGACGGCGTCCGCGTAGTCGGGCTCGGCGGCGGAGTGCGAAGCGGGCACGAGCGGCGCCTGTGGTCCGGCGGACATGGACGGGTCGCAGGCAACGCCCCTGAGCCGGCCAAGCGCGCATAGCCGGCCAGCGACCGTGCGCAACCAGCCCTGGCGGGGCGCGGTGATCCTGTTCGCTTCCATGTCTGTCGCTGGCAATCCTTTGTTTGTCTCCGGCATCCTGACCGCGCCTGCCGCGTCGCTCGCGCGCACGCCGCTGGCGCGGCGTGCCGGTTTCCACGTCCGGCTGAAGCCGCCCATCAGAGCAAGTTATCGACCTCGGGCCGGAAATCTTTAGCGGCGGTGTCAGAAAAAACACCGGACGTGTAAACATGACCGGAGGCGGTGCGGCAGCGTCCAGATTCGGTTAAAGTGGCGCCGGTCGAGACGCCGTTCGCCATGCGCAACGGGCCGGCGCGGGCGAAGCGCCCGTCGTGCCGGCCGCAGGGTCGGGGCGCCGCGTCGTCGGCTATTTCATCCGTACGAATCATCCGCCATGTCCGATTCATCGTCAGCGTTCGCCGCGCCGGCAAGCGAGGGTGCGCGAGGCGAAGCGGGCGAGGGCACTCCTGGTACCGCGCCATCTATGTCGTCAGCTTCACAGCCTGGGCTTGCACCCGGGGCATCATCCGGTTCGCAGCACGCTTTGCAGCCAGATTCGCAGCCATGCCCGCTTTCGGCTTCGCAGGGCGCGCTTCGCGCGAACCCGGGGCTGGCGCAGCCGTTCGTCTATCTCGGCCGGCAGCCTATTCTCGACCGCAACGGTGCGCTCAACGCCTATGAGCTGCTTTTTCGCGGCGGCGCGCAGAACCGCGCGGACGTCGACGACGATGTGCGCGCCACCGCCCAGGTGATGACGCGCACGATCGGCCAGCTCGGCGTGCCCGCCGTGCTCGGCCGTCACTACGGCTACGTCAATATCAGCCGCGAGCTGCTATTCGACGACATCGTGCATCTGCTGCCGCCCGGCCGCTTCGTGCTGGAAGTGCTCGAACACGTGAGCTTCGATGCCGCGGTGCTGGAGCGCCTCGCGCAGTTGCGGCGCGCCGGCTACCGCATTGCCTTCGACGATGTGTGCGAGCTCACGGAGAACCTGCTGCGCGCGCTGCCCTACGCGGACATCGTCAAGGTCGACCTGATGCAGACCGAGCGCTCGGCGCTGCCCGCACTGGTTGCGCGCCTCGCCGCGCACGGCAAGACGCTGATCGCCGAAAAGGTCGAGACAAGCGAGGACTTCGAGCTTGCGTCGTCGCTCGGCTTCGAACTCTTCCAGGGCTACTTCTTCGCGCGTCCGCAGGTGCTGCGCGCGCCGCACGTGCGAGCATCGCGTCTTGCGCTCGTGCGCTTGCTCGCGCTCGTGGCGAACGACGTCGGCACGGCCGAACTCGAGCGCGAACTGCGCAGCCATCCGGGCGTAGTGGTGCAACTATTGCGTCTCGTCAATTCGAGCGCTTATGCGCCGGGGCGGCCGATCTCGTCGCTGCGCGAGGCGGTGCTCGCAGCGGGCACGCGCCAGATCGCGCGCTGGGCGCAACTGCTCCTCTACGCGAGCGGACGCGACCTCCCGTGGGGCTCCGACCCGCTGGTGCAGCTCGCGGGCACGCGTTCGCACTTCATGGAGCTTGCCGCGCGCAGCCTGAGCCCACAGGACCAGGATTTCGCCGATGCCGCCTTCATGACCGGCATCTTCTCGCTCGTGCACGTGCTGGTGGGCTCGACGCCCGCGCATACACTCGATCGTCTCGGCCTTGCGCGCGAGATCGTCGAGGCAGTGGACGGCAACCGCGGCAAGCTCGGTACGCTGCTGCGCATCACGATGGACGCCGAGCGCGGCGATTACGACGGCGCCCAGCGCATTGCGAGCGAGGCGGGCGGTATGTTCCTTGCGCTGACGCCGCCGCTGCTCGGCGAACTCAACCTGTGGGCGGGCGCGTGGTTTACGGCGTACGCCGAAGGCTGAAGGCAATCTGTAAGGCGGACTCGGGAGCGCGCAGCGGGCGCCGGGATTGTGTGGTCCAATAACGCCATCGCCGGGTGCGCGGCCGTGACAGGCAAGACGCGCGGACACATGCGCGCAACACGTGCGCCGGCGTGGCGATTCAACTCGAGGGCATCCGACATGAAACCGAGGTTCTTTGCGGCGGGAGCCGCGGCGCTCGTGTGCGCCGGACTCGCGCTTTTCACCCTGTCTGCGCAGGCGACGCTCAAACCGGGCGATCCCGCCCCGGACTTCACCACTCAGGCATCGCTCGGCGGCAAGACTTATACGTACTCGCTTGCTTCCGAACTGAAGAAGGGGCCGGTGGTGGTGTACTTCTATCCGGCGGCGTTCACGAAGGGGTGCACGATCGAGGCGCACGAATTTGCCGATGCGGTCGATCAATACAAGCAGTATGGCGCGACCGTGATAGGCGTTTCGCACGACGACATCGGCACGCTCACGAAGTTTTCGGTCAGCGAGTGCCGCAGCAAGTTCCCGGTGGCCGCCGACGAAGACGCGAAAATCATCAAGTCGTACGACGCGTCGATGCCGATGCACGAATCGATGGCCAATCGGGTTTCCTACGTCATTGCGCCGGACGGCAAGATCATCTACGAATACACGAGCCTTTCGCCTGATCAGCACGTCGCGAATACGTTGCGCGCCGTGAAGGAATGGGCTGCGCAGCATCGGCAGCCATAGCCGCATTTCCCGGTCAGCCCGATTCCTGTGTCACGAAAAGCCCGGACCGCCGCGGCCGTCGCCGCGCGTTGTGCGACGTTGCTCGCGGGGTGCGATCAGCAAAAGGCCGCCGACGCCGTCAACGCGCAAACTATGCGCTGAGCCACGAGGAGGTCTGGAGCTGGCACTGGGCCGAAGGCGGCGTGGCGGGCGACGGCATGTTCGACGCCCATTTTTCGCCCGACGGACTCGTGATCCGGACGTCGCGCTCGGACGCGCCGGGGCATGAGCGGCATTGAGGCGGCCGGCGCGTCGGCCGCGAGGAGCACAAGAGGATGAAACGTATCGCGCTGCTGTGGAACGTGGTGAAGGGCGATGCGCGCGTGCTATGGCATGCGCTGCGCCAGCCGCAGCGCCCGGTATGGCTGGTCCCCGCCACGGCGCTGGTCGCGCTCTATGCGCTCGATCCGTTCAATGTCGCGATGCCGCTTGCCGGCATCGTGGACGACGGGATCATCGTGCCACTGGTGCTGCATCTGATGGTGCGTTGTCTGCCGGCGCATTTGCGCGAAGCGCGCAAGGTTCTCGCATGAAAAAAGCGGCGGGAGCCGGCCCCGGCCGCCGCTGACCGCTCGCGCGCCGCCGGCTGTTCGGCCTGCTGCGGCGCCCATCACTGCGTCCCGGGCGCCGGCGCCGCGCGCCCGCGCTTCCCATCCCACCACACGCGCAGCCGGTCCATATACAGGTACACCACCGGCGTCGTATAGAGGGTGAGCATCTGGCTCACAATCAGCCCGCCCACGATCGAAATGCCTAGCGGCGCGCGCAATTCGGCGCCTTCGCCGCGCCCGAACGCGAGCGGCAACGCGCCGAGCAGCGCCGCGCAGGTCGTCATCATGATCGGGCGGAAGCGCAGCAGGCAGGCCTGATGGATCGCATCGCGCGAACCCAGGCCCTGGCGCGAGGCTTCGATCGCGAAATCCACCATCATGATCGCGTTCTTTTTCACGATGCCGATCAGCAGGATCACGCCGATCAACGCGATGATGCTGAACTCCGTCTTGAAGAGCAGAAGCGCGAGCAGGGCGCCCACGCCTGCCGAGGGCAGCGTCGAGAGAATCGTGAGCGGGTGGATATAGCTTTCGTAGAGAATGCCCAGCACGATATACACGGCAGCGAGCGCCGCGAGAATCAGCAGCGGCTGGTTGTCGAGCGACTGCTGGAACGCCTGCGCCGTGCCCTGGAAGCTGCCGTGGATCGTCGCCGGCATGCCGATCTGGCTCATCGTGTCGTAGATCGCCTCGGTGGCGTCGGAGAGCGACTTGCCCGGCGGCAGATTGAACGAGATCGTCGAGGCCACGAACTGACTCTGGTGATTCACCGAAAGCGGCGTCGTGCCGGGACCGAACGAGGCGATCGACGAAAGCGGCACCATGGTCTCCTTCGAGGTGGAGACGGCCGCGCCCGACGACGCGCTCGACTTGCCGCTCGCCGCGAGCGAGTTGGTCGCGAGGTTGCGCGCGGAGTCGGCGGCGATGGCCGCGGCGCTCGACGCCGTGGTCGCCGCGGTTCCGCCCGCCGACGCCGTGGTCGGGCCGCTCACGGTGCCCGCCGTCGCGTTGGTGCTCTGTGCGCCGCTCGCCGTGCCGCCCGAAGTGCTCACCCAGATCTCGTCGAGCATGGTCGGGCTCTGCCAATACTGCGGCGCGACTTCCATCACCACGTGGTACTGGTTGAGCGGGTTGTAGATGGTCGAGACCTGGCGCTGGCCGAACGCGTCGTAAAGCGTGTTGTCGATCTGCGAGGGCGTGATGGAGAGACGCGCGGCGCTCGCGCGGTCGATGTTGATCATCGACTCGAGGCCGCCTTGCTGCTGGTCCGAATTCACGTCGGCGAGTTCGGGGCGCGCCTGCAGCGCCTCGGTGAGCTTCGGCCCCCACTTGTAGAGGTCGGCGGTGTTGTCGGCGAGCAGCGTGAACTGGTATTGCGCATTCGACTGGCGCCCGCCCACGCGGATGTCCTGCACCGATTGCAGGAAGGTGCGCGCGCCCGCCACGTTCGAAAGCGGGCCGCGCAGTTGTGCGATCACCTGGTCGGCGGAAATCTTGCGCTCGCTCTTGGGCTTGAGCGAGACGAACATGAAGCCGGAATTGGTCGCGCGCCCGCCGGAGAACCCCGCCACCGATTCGACGGCGGGGTTCGCCTGCACGATGCGCATCATCTCGGCGAACTTCACTTTCATTGCCTGGAACGAGGTGGACTGGTCGGCCTGGATGCCGCCGACGAGCCGCCCTGTGTCCTGCTGCGGGAAAAAGCCCTTCGGCACGATCACATAGAGCGCGACGTTCAGCGCGATGGTCGCGATGAGCGTGAGCAGGATCACGAACGGGTGCGCGAGCGCCCAGCCTAGCGTGCGCTCGTAGCCGCGCTGCATGCGCAGGAAGCCGCGTTCGAGCCACTGCGCGAAACGGCCTTCCTCCTGCTTCTCGTGCGCCTCTTCGAGCAGGCGCGAGCACATCATCGGCGTGAGCGTGAGCGAGACGACGAGCGACACCGCGATCGCGAGCGAGAGCGTGAGCGCGAACTCGCGGAACAGCCGCCCGACAATGCCGCCCATCAGCAGGATCGGCAGGAACACGGCGACGAGCGAGACGCTGATCGAGAGAACCGTGAAGCCCACTTCGCGCGCGCCGAGCAGCGCCGCCTTCGTGCGCGGCACGCCGTTTTCGATATGACGCGAGATGTTTTCGAGCACGACGATGGCGTCGTCCACGACGAAGCCCGTCGCGATGGTGAGCGCCATCAGCGAGAGGTTGTCGAGCGAGAAGCCCATCAGGTACATGGCCGCGAACGTGCCGATGATCGAAATGGGCACGGCCACGCTCGGGATGAGCGTCGCGCGCCAGTTGCGCAGGAACAGGAACACCACCATCACGACGAGCGCCACGGCGATCACGAGCGTGTGCTCGGTGTCCTTGAGCGACGAGCGGATCGTGACCGAGCGGTCCGAGGTGGGGGTCACCGCGACGTCGGCGGGCAGCGACGCCTTGAGCTGCGGCAGCATCGCGATCACGCGGTCCACGGTCTCGATGATGTTCGCGCCCGGTTGGCGGTAGAGGATCACGAGCACCGAGCGCTTGCCGTTGGCAAGGCCGATGTTGCGCAGGTCTTCCACCGAATCGACCACGTTGCTCACGTCCGAGAGTTTCACGCCCGCGCCGTTGCGGTAGGCGATCACGAGGTCCTTGTACTGGCTCGCCTTGCTCGCCTGGTCGTTGGTGTAGAGCTGGAAGCGCTGCGGCCCGAACTCGATGTCGCCCTTGGGACTGTTGGCGTTGGCGGAGGCGAGCGCCGCCCGCACGTCCTCCAGGCCGATACCGTAGTGGAAAAGCGCGTGCGGCTCGAGCTCGACGCGCACGGCCGGATTCGCCGAGCCGCTCACGTCGACTTCGCCCACGCCGTCCACCTGCGAGAGCGACTGCTGCAGCACCGTGGCCGCGGAGTCGTAGAGCTGGCCCGCGGAAAGCGTGGGCGAGGTGAGCGCGAGAATGAGGATGGGCGCGTCGGCGGGGTTGACCTTGTGGTAGGTCGGGTTCTGGCGAAGGCTCGTGGGCAGGTCGGCGCGCGCAGCGTTGATCGCGGCCTGCACGTCGCGCGCGGCGCCGTCGATGTCGCGGTTCAGGCCGAATTGCAGCGTGATGCGCGTGCTGCCCACCGAGCTTTGCGACGTCATCTCCGAGACGTCGGCGATGGAGCCGAGGTGGCGCTCCAGCGGGCTCGCCACGCTGGTCGCCACCGTTTCCGGGCTTGCCCCCGGCAAGGTGGCCTGCACCGAGATGGTCGGGAAGTCCACTTGCGGCAAGGGCGCGACCGGCAGCTTCGTGAACGCGAAAAGGCCGGCCAGCGCAATGCCGATCGCGAGCAGCGTGGTCGCAACGGGGCGCGAAATGAACGGGCGCGAGAGATTCATCGCGTCAGCCCTGCGTGGACGAGGCGTTCTGCCCGCCGCTCGAATGGCCGCCGAAGCGCCTGCGCAGGCGCTGCGCGATCCGGTCGAACGCGAGGTAGATCACGGGCGTCGTGAAAAGCGTGAGCGCCTGGCTCACGATCAGGCCGCCCGCGATCGCGATGCCGAGCGGCCGCCGCAATTCGCTGCCGGCGCCGCTGCCGAGAATGAGCGGCAAGGCGCCGAGCAGCGCCGCCATCGTCGTCATCATGATCGGCCGGAAGCGCAGCAGGCACGCCTGATAGATCGCTTCGCGCGGCGGCTTGCCTTCCTGGCGCTCGGCTTCGAGCGCGAAGTCGATCATCATGATGGCGTTTTTCTTCACGATGCCGATCAGCAGCACGATGCCGATGATGCCGATGATGTCGAGATCGTGCCCGGTCATGATGAGCGCGAGCAGCGCGCCGATACCCGCCGAAGGCAGCGTCGAGAGGATCGTGACGGGATGCACGAAACTCTCGTAGAGCACGCCGAGCACGATGTACATCGTGACGATGGCCGCGAGAATCAGGAACAGCTCGTTGGAAAGCGACGCCTGGAACGCGAGCGCCGCGCCCTGGAAACGCGTCTGGAACGAGGCGGGCAGGCCGATGTCTTTCTCCGCCTGCTGGATCGCCTTCACCGCCGCCCCCAGCGACGAGCCCGGCGCGAGATTGAACGACACCGTCGTGGCCGGGAATTGCGAGAGATGCGAGACGAGCAGCGGCGCGGGGCGTTCGTGGAACTTCGCGATGGCCGAGAGCGGCACCTGGCCCGTGGTCGAGGTCGAGGAGGGCAGGTAGATCGAGTTCAGCGCGTCGGTGTAGTGCTGGAGGACCGGGTCGGCTTCGAGAATCACGCGGTACTGGTTCGATTGCGTGAAGATCGTCGAGATGATGCGCTGGCCGTAAGCGTCGTAGAGCGCGTTGTCAACCGTCGCGGGCGTGATGCCGTAGCGCGCGGCGCTCGCGCGGTCGATCTCGATGTACACGGAGCTGCCCCGGTCCTGCAGGTCGGTCGCCACGTCAGCGAGTTCGGGCAATTGCTGCAGGCGCTGCACGAGCTTCGGCACCCAGGTCGTGAAGTCCTGGATGTTGGGGGTGGTGAGCATGAACTGGTACTGCGTCGGGCTCACCGTCGAGTCGATCGTCAGATCCTGCACCGGCTGCATGTAGAGCATCGCGCCCGGTACGTGCGCCACGCTCCTTTGCAGGTCGCGGATGATTTCGCTGGCCGTTTCGCTGCGGTCGTCGCGCGGCTTCAGGTTGATGAGCATGCGCCCGCTATTGAGCGTGATGTTCGTGCCGTCCACGCCGATGAACGACGTGAGGCTCTCCACGTTCCCGTTCTCGAGGATCGCGGCGGCGAGCGCCTGCTGCCGTTCGGCCATCGACGCATACGACACCGACTGCGGCATTTGCGTGATGGCCTGGATCACGCCCGTGTCCTGCACGGGGAAGAAGCCCTTGGGCACGACCACGTAGAGAAAGCCGGTGAGAACCAGCGTGGCGAGGAACACGGTCATCGTGAGGCGCTGGCGCGCGAGCACCCATTCGAGCGCCACGCCGTAGCGGCCGATCACGTAGTCGAAGAACGCGTGCACGCGCGCCTCGAAGCGATGGCTTTCGGGCGGCGGCGTATGGCGCAGCATCTTCGCGCACAGCATCGGTACGAGCGTGAGCGAGACCACGGCCGAAATCACGATGGTCACGGCGAGCGTGATGGCGAACTCGTGGAAGAGGCGGCCCACCACGTCGCCCATGAAGAGCAGCGGAATGAGCACGGCGATGAGCGACACCGTGAGCGAGATGATGGTGAAGCCGATCTGCTTCGAACCCTTCAGCGCGGCTTCGAGCGGCGTATCGCCGTCCTCCACGTAGCGCGCGATGTTCTCGATCATGACGATGGCGTCGTCCACCACGAAGCCTGTCGCGATGGTGAGCGCCATCAGCGACAGGTTGTCGAGCGAGAAGCCGCACAGGTACATGACCGCGAGCGTGCCGATGAGCGAAAGCGGCACCGAAAGGCTCGGGATGATGGTGGCGTAGATGTTCGCGAGGAACAGATACATCACCAGCACGACGAGCACGACCGACATCAGCAGTTCGAACTGCACGTCGCGCACCGAGGCGCGGATCGTCGTGGTGCGGTCGGTGACGATCTGCACGTCGAGCGACGAGGGCAGCGCCTGCTGCAGTTGCGGCAGCAGCGTCTTGATGTTGTCCACCACCTGGATCACGTTCGCGCCGGGCTGGCGCTGCACGTTCAGGATGATCGCGGGCGTGCCGTCCGCCCAGGCGCCGAGCTTCGTGTTCTCCGCGCCCTGCACGATGTTCGCGACGTCCGTGAGCATGACGGGGCGGCCGTTGCGGTACGCGATCACGGCGTCCTTATACGCGTTGGCGTCCGTCAACTGGTCGTTCGCGTTGATCGTGTAGGCGCGTGTGGGGCCGTCGAAGTTGCCCTTCGGCGTGTTCACGTTCAGGTTCGAGATGCTCGTGCGCAGGTCGTCGAGATTCAGGCCGTAGGCCGCGAGCGCGCGCGGGTTCGCCTGGATGCGCACGGCGGGGCGCTGGCCGCCCGAGAGGCTCACGAGGCCCACGCCGGCCACCTGCGAGATCTTTTGCGCGAGGCGCGTGTCGGCGAGATCCTGGATCTGCGTGAGCGGCAGCGTTTTCGAGGTGATCGCGAGCGTGAGGATCGGCGCGTCGGCGGGATTGACCTTGGCGTAGATCGGCGGCGCGGGCAGGTCCGAGGGCAGCAGGTTGCCGGCCGCGTTGATGGCGGCCTGGACTTCCTGCTCGGCCACGTCGAGCGGCAAGTCGAGGCTGAACTGCAGCGTGATGACCGAGGAGCCCGCCGAGCTTTGCGACGACATCTGGTTGAGCGACGGCATCTGCCCGAACTGGCGCTCGAGCGGCGCCGTGACCGAGGACGTCATCACGTCCGGGCTCGCACCCGGATAGAAGGTCTGCACCTGGATCGTGGGGTAATCGACTTCGGGCAGCGCGGAAAGCGGCAGAAAGCGCAGCGCGACGAGGCCGACCAGCATGATCGCCGCCATGAGCAGCGCCGTGCCGACCGGCCGCAGGATAAAGACGCGGGATGGATTCATGCGGCTTACTGGCCCGAAGCCTCAGAGGCGTGACGGCGACGGCCGTGGTGAGCACCCGAAGCGCCCGAGGCCGCGCCGGCCCGCGAGGCGCCCTTCGCGCCCGACGCCCCGGATGCGTGCTGCGGCCGCTCGGCGGGAATCGTGATCTTCGCGCCTTCGCGCAGACGGTCGGAACCGTCGGTCACGACACGCTCGCCGACGGCGAGACCCGAGGCGATGCTGGTGCGCTCGGCATCGACGGGGCCCACTTTCACGAGCCGCACGGTGACGGTGTTGTCGGGCTTCACGACGTAGACGTACTGCCCCTGCGAACCGTTGAGCACGGCCGACGTGGGCACGATCACGGCGTTGTGGATCGTGTCGACGAGCAGGCGTGCGTTCACGAACTGGTTCGGGAAGAGCGCCTGCTCGTGGTTCGCGAAGCTCGCGCGCAGCTTCACGGTGCCGGTCGTGGTGTCGATCTGGTTGTCGATGGTCTGCAGCGACCCGGCTTCGAGCATCGTGGTGTTGCTGCGGTCATAGGCGGTGACCGACAGCTTCGTGCCCGCGCGCA
The DNA here is from genome assembly GCF_900096975.1 of Paraburkholderia lycopersici. GTDB lineage: Bacteria > Pseudomonadota > Gammaproteobacteria > Burkholderiales > Burkholderiaceae > Paraburkholderia > Paraburkholderia lycopersici. The sequence continues at coordinate 203,099 of NZ_FMYQ01000006.1, read as the reverse complement.
GCTGCTTCATGATGGAAGGCAGGTTGTCCTCCGACGTCGTGAAGATCACGCTGATCGGCTCGAGCTGCGTGAGCACGACGATGCCGTTGGTGTCGCCGGGCGTGACGTAGTTGCCCGGATCGACCTGGCGCAGGCCGACGCGGCCCGACACCGGCGCGGTGATGCGCGCGTAGGCGAGGTCGAGCTTGTAGGTATCGATGTTGGCCCGATCGGACTTGACGGTGCCCTCGTACTGCTTGACGAGCGACGCCTGGGTGTCGACCTGCTGGCTCGCGATCGAGTCTTGCGAGAGCAGCGTCTGGTAGCGCTTGAGGTCGAGGCGCGCCGTCGCGAGCAGCGCCTCGTCGCGCGCGAGCTGGCCTTCGGCGTTGGCGAGCGAGATCTGATAGGGGCGCGGGTCGATTTGCGCGAGCACGTCGCCCTTTTTCACCATCTGGCCTTCCTGGAAGGAGACGTCCTGCAGCGTGCCGGAAAGTTGCGTGCGCACCGTGACGTCCGCGAGCGGGGTGACCGTGCCGAGCGCGGTGATGACGATGGGCATGTCGCCGGCCCTGGCCGTGGCCACGCTCACGGGCTGCGCCATGTTGGCCATTGCGCCCGGGCCGCCGTGACGCATGCGCGCGCCGCTCGCGGGGGGTGCGTTGCCGCCCGAAAGCGCCTTGTTCCACGGCTGCCAGCGCGCGAGGACGATGCCGGCGACCACGATCACGACGCCGAGCGCGATGAACTTGCCCCTGCGGCCGCGCGAGGCGGCGGCGGGCGCGGCCGGTGCAGGAGACTGCGGCGGCGTTTCTCGACGGGGGGAATCCGGGCGCTTTTCTTGTTGATCCATCGGTCAGGTCGGTAACGGGTTCTCGAGGGCTCTCGTGTGAGCGGATTACGGTTTTGCCGGCGACGAGGCGGACGGCGCCGCGGACGTGCCGCGCGAGCGCCGATGCTATGCATATCGCGCGCAAGCTTGATGTCGGGTGGCGCGGCGGCCTGGCCCGAATGCCCGCGCCGTGGGATCGGGTCGGCGCGCGGCTGGCTGGCGAACCGCGCGAAGGGCGGCGGGCGCGGCGCAGGCGCTCGCTGGCGGCCCTTGTCGCCGAAAAGCATGATGCTACGGTGCGCCCTTCGTTACAGTCCAGCGCCGATTCTTTCGAGACGTTACCAGCGTTACACCTGCTGTCGGTTTTCCGTAAGACGAGGGCGCTGGCGATCAGGTCGCATGGGGCAGGCGCAAGGTCCCGCCGATTTCCCCGGCGATGCGCGCGACGCATTCGCGCAACAGCGGCACGACATGGGCCACGAGCCACTCGCGCGGGCATAGCTGCGAGGCCCCGCCGCAGTTGACGGCGTAGATTTCGTCATTGGGGCCGGCAAACGCCGTGGCAATCGCGTTGAGCCCTTCGTACCACTCGCCGATCGCGAGACCGTAGCCGTGCGCCCCGGTTTCGGCGACCGCGGCGTCGAGCCGGCTGCCGACGACTCCCCAGTCGCTGCCCGTCGAGGCCTGCAGCGCGGCCGTGAGTTCCGCGCGCGCGTGCGGGTCGAGCGCAGCGAGGTAAGCGCGTCCGACTGAGGTGCGGACCATGTCGATGCGCGAGCCGACTTCGAGGCGCGTGACGAGGACCGCCGTGCGCGGCCGGATCGCGTCGATCACCACCATGTCGAGACGGTCGCGCACGGCGAGGTGCACCGAGAGGGCGGTGCGCTCGGCAAGGCGCATGAGAAAGGGCCGCGCCCGGCTGCGAATGTCGGAATTGCGCAGGAAGCCGTTGGAGAGCTCCAGCACCGACGACGTGAGCACGAAGCGCTCGCTGTCGGGAAGCCGCGCGAGAAAGCCCGTGCTCACGAGCGTACCGGTGAGCCGCGAGAGGGTGGGCTTCGGGATGCCCGTCAGTTCGGTCAGCTCACGGTTGCTGAGCGGCGCGTCGGCAGCCGCTACGCAGCGCAGCACGGCGAGGCCGCGGGCGAGCGCGGTGACTTCGTCGGTGGCGCCGTCCTTGTCGCGGAGCGTTTCGTCGCGAGTGCGCGGATCGGATGCGGAGTTCATCGGCGGGCAATTTTCCGAAACAGAATTTCACATTCAGGATTTGCGCGGCATGGCCTTGGGCCGATGTAGACGCCTTGGGCGCCGCGTTTTTTTGTGCCCGGTCAGGACCGTGCGCCCCAAATTAGGGCGCATAGCACCAGGCGATTGTAGCCGACGCGGGATGGTTGATGAATCGCGTATTTTGGCGAGATTTTGCTTGACTTAGTCATCACGTAGGTAAAAAATGGAACCCGATTTCGGTAAATCGCTGCAACCCCGCAAAACTTGCGGGTTTTTATGTATCCCGTGCTATGCATTACGCATAGTTTCCGGTGTGGGAGCGCGAAAAGGCCGAAAACCGTCTCTCAGGTTCTAGCACGGCCCTCGGAATGGCTAGAACTTTTCAAAGCGCCACGTGCGAACGTGGCGCTTTTTTTTGTCCGGCTTTTACGCCGAAGGGTTTCACGGCGTCGGGCATCTTGAATGCCCCGAGACGGCGCGCAAATCACGCGCCCGATCGTGCCAGTGTTGCGGCCGTTTTCCGGGCCGCCTCGCGCGTTTCTCGTATCGGCAACCTGCCGTACCATCGCCGGATCACCCGTTCGATGGAGTGGCACATGCTTTCCGAAGAGGAACTGGCTTTGCTCGACGCCATCCGCGAAACTGGCAGCCTCACGCGCGCCGCCGCGCGCCTGAACAAGGCGCCCTCCACGGTTTCGCATGCCGCGCGCCAGCTCGAAGCGCGCTTCGACGCGCTGCTCTTCGACCGCCGGCGCTATCGTCTGCAGCTCACGCCGGCCGGCCATCTGCTCGCCGAGGAGGCGGGGCGCCTGATGCGGGACGTGGCGCGCATGACGCAGCGCGTCCGGCAGGTCGCGAACGGCTGGGAAGACCGCCTGCGGATCGTCAGCGACGAAATTATCGAATTCGAGCTGCTGATGCCGCTCATCCGCGATTTCGACGCGCTGCGGTCCGGCGTCAGGCTGCGCTTCACGCACGAAGTGCTCTCGGGAACCTGGGAGGCGTTGCGCGACGGGCGGGCCGATCTCATCATCGGCGCAACCAACGAGCCGCCCGCCATCGACGGGCTCCACTGGTTCGAGCTCGGCGTGATGGAGTGGACGTTCGCGGTTGCGCCGAGGCATCCGCTTGCGCGCGAAAAGGAGCCGCTCTCGCGGGAGCGCATTCTGGCCGAGCGTGGCGTGGCGGTCGGCGATTCGGCGCGGCTCACGCCCGGGCGCGCCTACGGACTGCTCGGTGGCCAGGACGTGCTGGCGGTGCCCTCGATGCGCGCGAAGATCCTCGCGCAGCGCGAGGGCTTCGGCGTGGGCTGGGTGCCGCGCCGGCGCGCGGCGAAACTGATCGAGCGCGGCGAACTGGTCGAGAAGGCCACGGCGAGCCCGCGCGAGCCGAACGTGCTCTACGTGGCGTGGCGCGGCGAGCCGGTGGGACGCGCCCTGCAATGGTGGATCGACACGTTGCGCGAGCCGCGTCTCGCGAAGCGCCTCGTCGAGGGCGTGGCGGTAGCTGGCTGAGGCGGCCAGCCGGTGTCACGACACGACGTTCGACGGCTTCGAACGTTTGCGCCAGGCGCGTCGTACGGCAGGCGCCGCGGCGCGCGGCAACATGGCGTCACGGTCTCGCAGCGAGACCATCCTCTTACAGGAGAACGTCATGAACCGCTTTGCAAACAAAACTGTCCTCGTAACCGGCGGCACCAGCGGCATTGGCCTCGCCGCCGCGCAGGCCTATGCCGCCGAAGGCGCGCGCGTGATCGTTACGGGCCGCGACGAAGCCGGGCTCGAAGCCGCGCGCCTCGCGCTCGGGCCCAATTCGCTCGCATGGCGCAACGACGCCGCTTCGCTCGCCGCCGCTCGCGAACTGGCCGCGGCGGTGCGCGAAGCCGGCCTGCGACTCGATGTCGTGTTCGTCAACGCCGGGGTGGCGAAGCTCGCCCCGTTCGAGCAAGTGAACGAAGCGCTCTGGGACCTCACGTTCGACACCAACGTGAAGGGCGCGTACTTCCAGCTTCAGGCGCTTTTGCCGGTGCTCAGCGACGGCGCGGCCATCGTGCTCAACGGCTCGATCAATGCGCATATCGGCATGCCGACTTCGTCGGTCTACGCGGCGAGCAAGGCCGCGCTGATCTCGTTCGCGAAGACGCTCTCCGCCGAACTGCTGCCGCGCGGCATTCGCGTGAACGTGGTGAGCCCGGGGCCGGTCAAGACGCCGCTCTACGACAAGTTTGGCATGGACGCCGCCGCGCTCGAGGCGGCGGCCGAGTCGATCCGCGCGCTGGTGCCGCTCAAGCGCTTCGCCAGCGCAGAGGAAGTTGCGTCGACGGTGCTCCATCTGAGCGCGGCGGAGTCGGCGTTCATGATCGGCACCGAGGTGATCGTCGACGGCGGGATGGGCCAGCTTTGAGCGTGCCGCGCGCGGGTCGGGCCGGACAGGCGGGCGGCAGGGCGCCGCCCGCGGTCCCGGTCAGTCACGACACCGTTTCGCGTTCCGGCGTGGCGGTGATCTTGTGGATCGAAAGATCGGTGCCGTTGAATTCTTCTTCGCGATCGATGCGCAGCCCCACGAACTTGCGCAGCAGGCCATACACCACGAGTCCGCCGACGAAGGCGATCACGATGCCCGCAATCGTCCCCACGACCTGCGCGCCGAGCGACACGCCGCCGATGCCGCCGAGCCAGCGCGCGCCGAAGATGCCCGCGGCGATGCCGCCCCACGCGCCGCACAGGCCGTGCAGCGGCCACACGCCGAGCACGTCGTCGATGCGCCAGCGGTTCTGCACGCAGGTGAACATGTAGACGAACAGCACGCCCGCCACCGCGCCCGTCGCGAGCGCGCCCAGCGGGTGCATCACGTCCGAGCCCGCGCATACGGCCACGAGGCCCGCCAGCGGCCCGTTGTAGGTGAAGCCGGGGTCGTTGCGGCCCGCGAGCCAGGCGGCGAGCGTGCCGCCCACCATGGCCATCAGCGAGTTGACGGCGACGAGGCCGCTGATCTTGTCGATGGTTTGCGCGCTCATTACGTTGAAGCCGAACCAGCCGACCGCGAGCACCCATGCGCCGAGCGCGAGAAACGGAATGTTCGAGGGCGGATGCGCGGCAATGCGCCCGTCGCGCGTATAGCGGCCATGGCGCGGTCCGAGCAGCAGCACGGCGGGCAGCGCCACCCAGCCGCCGAATGCGTGCACGACCACCGAGCCCGCGAAGTCATGGAACGGCACGCCGAACACGTGCGTGATCGCATCTTCGAAACCGAGGCGGTTGTTCCACACCATCCCTTCGAAGAACGGGTAGACGAACCCGACGATCACGAACGTCGCGAAAAGCTGCGGATTGAACTTCGAGCGCTCCGCAATGCCGCCCGACACGATGGCCGGAATCGCCGCCGCGAAGGTGAGCAGGAAGAAGAAGCGCACGAGCGCGTAGCCGTTGTGCCCGGCGAGCACGTCGGCGTGCGAGAAGAACTGCACGCCGTAGGCGAGCGTATAGCCGATGAAGAAATAGGCGATCGTCGAAATGGAAAAATCGACGAGGATCTTCACCAGGGCGTTGACCTGGTTCTTCTTGCGCACGGTGCCGAGTTCGAGAAACGCGAACCCCGCGTGCATGGCGAGCACCATGGCTGCGCCCAGCAGCAAAAACAGCGTGTCGGTGCCGGTCTTGAGATTGTCCATCTGGCTTAGTCGGTTTGCCCAAAATGGGCGCATAACGAGCAAGATGCGGGCCAGCTTTGGCGCCAAACTGGTGATCCGCCGGTTCGGGAGGGCTTAAGCCGGTGCGCACGTGCACCGAAGCGGGAAGCGGCCGCACCCCGGGACCTGCGAAGATGGTGCGGACGCCCGGAACGCGTGCACTGCGTCGCGGCACAATTCCGGGGCGTGCGCGCAAACGTGGGGAAATTGCGCGCCACAATGGGGCGGCAAATTCGATTTTCCTTTCCGTGTCGAGGGGTTGTCGGCTAAACGAAATATTTTGGCCGTCATGCGCGCGAACGGCGGGCGTGGCATGGATTCCACGCTAGTCCCCGCATTCGCAGTCCGGCCGCACGCGGAGCGCAAACGCCGACATAATGGCCGGATCGCCACCTCGCGCGCGTCCGGCCGCTCCGCACGCGCCACGTCATGCCGTAATGCGTCTCACGACCAAAGGGCTTCTGCTGATCGCGATTCCCGCCGTCTTCGAACTGAGCTTGCTGTCGGCCATCGTGAAGGCCGAGGCCGACGCCGCCGCTGCCGAGCGTTGGGGCCAGCACAGCCAGGCGGTGCTCGCGCAGGCTTCGCGCGTGCTCGAACCGGTGCTGGTCGAGTCGGTGCAATTGCGCGGCGCGGTGGCGGCCAACGACACCGGGTATTCGACGCCCGTATCGATGTGGATGGACGTCGATCAACGCATCGACCGCCTCGTCGAGCTCGTCTCCGACAACCCCTCGCAGGTCGAGCGCGCCGTGGAGATCCGCCACGCCGTGCAGAACTATCGCCAGTGGTCGGATCGCGTGCAGGACCTGCTGCACTCGGGGCGCCGCGCCGACCTCGCGGAGCATTTTCGCGCGCTCGTGGCCGCCGACGTGCTCGACCACGTGCGCGCGCAGATCGTCTCGTTCCAGACGGAGGAGCGCCGCCTCGACGTCATGCGGGTGAGCGCCGCCGAAGCGGCGCGCGCCCAGCAGCAGTCGCTCGTGATGACGGCCGTGATCGGCTCGATCGTGCTGGTCGCGCTTGCCGTGTGGCTTTTCACGCGCGGCGTGCGCGGGCGGCTCGACGCGCTTTCCGACAATGCGAACCGGCTCGCCGCGAACGAGCCGCTCGCGCCGCTCACGGCTGGCGCCGACGAGATCGCCGAGCTCGACTTCATGCTGCACCAGATCAGCCAGCGTCTGATCGAGGCGGAGCGGCTGCGCCTCGGCTTCCAGGCCGACCTCGCGCGCCGCGCCGACCAGCTCGCGCGCATCAACGAAAACCTGCGCCAGCAGACGCAGGAGAACGAGATGTTCATCCACGGCGTATCACACGATCTGCGCGCGCCGCTCGTGAACCTGCAGGGCTTTTCTCGCGAGCTCAATCACGCCTGCAACGAACTGCGCGAACGCATTGCGAAGTCTTCGCTCGCACCCGAGGCGCGCGAGCGCATCTTGCGGACCATCAACGAGGACATCGGCGAGGCGCTGCGCTATCTGCAGACGGCCGTGCTGCGCGCGTCGCACATCATCGACGCGTTGCTGCGCCTCGCCCGCGTGGGGCGCGTGGAGTACCGGCGACAGCGCGTGGGCGTGCAGGAGCTGGTGCAGCGCGTGGTCGACGCGATGCATGCCTCGATTCGCGCGCGCGGCGCGCAGGTCAGCGTGCACTCGCTGCCCGACGTGTGGGGCGACGCGACGGCGCTCGAGCAGGTGTTTGCCAACCTGATCGGCAACGCGCTCAATTATCTCGATCCGGCGCGCGACGGGCGCATCGAGATCGGCACGGCGAGCCCGCCGCCGGGCGTCGAGTCGCTGCAGATCTTCTATGTGCGCGACAACGGGCTCGGCATTCCCGCGGTGGGCTTGCCGCGGCTCTTTCAGGCGTTCCAGCGTCTGCACGGCAATGTCGCGCCGGGCGAGGGCATCGGGCTCGCGCTCGTGCGCCGCATGGTGGAGCGGCATGGCGGGCGCGTCTGGGTGGAGTCGGTGGAAGGCGAGGGTACGACGTTCTATCTTTCGTTGCCGGACGCGCTCGCGGCCGCGCCGCCTTTGCCCGGCGACGCGGAGCAGATCATCAACGCGCTCGAACGGGCGGAGCGAACGGAAGGGGCATCCGGCGGCGTGGGGGGAAATGGCGCAAGCGCAAGCGACGGAGCCGGTGGCACGAACGCGAAAGAGGGTGTCCGAAGCGAGATCGAAGCGGCGCCGGCAACGGCCTTGAGACCGCCCGCCAGCACATAGACAGGGCCACCCCGGACCTTGCGGATGGCGAAGCGCCGCATGGCCGCAAACGGCGCGAAAACGCTCAGCAAGCGCCGAAGATGCGGCGTGCCTTGAGCAGGCGGCTTGCGCGAAACGAGCAGATGCAGCCTATGGCGGCGAGCGCCAGCGCAGCGGCCAGCGCGGTGCGGGGGTTCAGGGCGTGCCCGAACGGCGCGCCGCCCGGCGAAACGAAGCTGCGGTCCAGCGTGAGCAGCGCCGCCCATAACGCAATCGCCGCCTGCACGAGCAGACGCGTGCCGCGCGCATGGCGCGCGCGGTCGGTCAAGCTTCGTTTGCGGCTGCCGCGCGAACAGAAAAGGGCGATCGCCGCCAAGGCGATCGCGAGAATGACTAGCCAACTGGTCAGATTCATGAAACGCACTCCGAATATTTGGCGGCTATTCTGGCCAGCGGCGGAGTGCGGCGAAATCAGATCAATCCGAATCGACGCCCGGCGCGCGTCGTCCCGCTTGGGAGACTGACGCGCCCGGCGGTGAGCCCGTCGATCAGGGTTCGATGCGCGTACCGAGCAGAGCGAGGAACTGTCGCAGCCATTCGGGATGCGCGGGCCATGCCGGCGCGGTGACGAAGGGCGCGTCGGTGACGGCGCCGTCGATCGCGATGTCGGCGTATTCGCCGCCCGCGAGCCGTACTTCGGGCGCGCAGGCCGGATAAGCGGAGATGCGCTTGCCGCGAATCACCTCCGCGGCGGCCAGCAGTTGCGCCGCATGGCAAATGGCCGCGATGGGCTTGTTCGCTTTCGCGAAGTGGCGAACCAGCTCGATGACCTTCGGATTCAGGCGCAGGTATTCCGGCGCGCGGCCGCCCGCGATGGCGAGGGCGTCGTAGCTGGCGGCGTCGATTTCATCGAAGGTCGCGTTGAGCGCGAACTGATGACCCGGCTTTTCGGTATAGGTCTGGTCGCCTTCGAAGTCGTGGATGGCGGTTTTCACGCGCTCGCCGGCCTTCTTGCCGGGGCATACGGCGTCGACGCGGTGGCCGACGGCCTGCAGCGCCTGGAAAGGCACCATCGTTTCATAGTCTTCGGCGAAGTCGCCGGTGAGGAACAGAATCTTTTTGACGGCCATCGTTTGTCTCCGGGCGTGGACGGTGGAACAGATCAAGCGCCCACGCAGTCTACTCCATCATGTTTGACGATTTTGCAAAGCATTCCACGGCGCCCCGCGCGCCGGAATCGGTCGACTGGCGCCGCTATGCGCCGGGTCGCGATGCGTCTGCGCTCGCCGCGCTGTTCCGCGCGTCCGTCGACACGCTCGCGGCCTCGCACTATGACGCGTCGCAGCGCGCCGCCTGGGCCGCGGCCTTCGACGATCTCTCGGCCTTCGATGCGCGGCTCTCGCGCGGCGTGACGCTCGTCGCGCAATGCGAAGGTGCGGCCGTCGCGTTCGGGCAGCTCTTTCCGTTCGATCACGTGGAGATGCTCTATGTCGCGCCGGCGTGGTCGCGCCGCGGCCTCGCGACGGCGCTGATCGCGCGGATGGAAGCGCTCGCGCGCGAATCGCGCTCGGCCGTGCTGACCGTCGACGCGAGCGTGTTGTCGCGGCCCGTTTTCGAGCGCGCGGGTTTTTCGCTCATTTCAGCGGAATCGGTTTTACGCGACGGCGTATCATTGCCGCGTTTTCATCTATGCAAGCCGCTTCATGCGGCGAATCTCTCAGGATGACCATGTATTTGAAGGTTTCGACGAAAACGCTGGGCCTCGCGCCGCTCATCGTGTGCGTGGCGCTCGCCGCCGGCTGCAACAAGCAGGATGCTGCGGCTCCCGACTTCGGCAAACAGTCCGCCGACGCCATGAAGCAGGCTACGCAGGACGCCACGAAGCAGGCCGCGCAGCAGGCGGCGCAAACGCTCGACAAGGCGGCGAGCTACGTAAACCAGCAACTCGGTGCGGCGCAGCAGAAGCTCGACTCGGCAGCGTCGCAGGGCCAGCAGGCGAGCGCTTCGACGGCGGAGCTGGCTTCGTCGGCGCAGGGGCAGTTGCTCGGCGCGGCGAGCGCGGCGCAGACGCTTCTCGGGCACGCCGCCGCAGCCACCGGCACAGGCCTGACGATCGCGGGCCATTCCCTGCAGCGCTGGGCAAGCAGCGCCGCAGAGGCCGCATCGGCGCCGGGACAGGCCTCGGATGCGTCGCAGTAAGGACGCCTCCGGCGCACGCCGGCCGTGTGCGTTGACGCTTCGAATTAATGTAATTATCATCGTTACAATTTTTGGCGCGCGGGCGCGCCACCTGGATGTGGCTGGATCGCCGTGAATACGAGTAGCCGTTTCGCCTTCGCCGTTCATGTGCTCGCGCTGCTCGCGCAGCAGGAGGGCGTGCCGCTTTCGTCGGAGGTCATTGCGGGCAGCGTGAACACGAACGCCGCGCTCATCCGCCGTTTGCTGTCGATGCTTGCCAACGCCGGGCTCACCACGGCGCAACTCGGGGCGGGCGGCGGGGCGCTGCTGGCACGTGAGCCGCAGGCGATCACGCTGCTCGACATCTACCGCGCCGTGGACGACACGCAACTGTTCGCGATGCATCGCGAGGAGCCCAACCCGGCATGCATGGTCGGGCGGCATATCCAGCAGACGCTGCGCGGCGTGATCGACGATGCGCAGCGCGCGATGCAGGCGTCGCTCGCCGCGCGCACGCTCGCGGACGTCGTGGACGACGTGGCGCGCAGCGAGCGCAAGCGCGAACGTGCGCGGGCGCGGCGCGCATGAGCGGCAAGCATGCCGCCCAGGTCGTTAGCGGGGCGTTGCCCCGTTTTTTCATCCCTTAAATGTAACGTTATTGGTTACATATATACGGAAAACAGGAGTCGTTCATGAGCAAGATGCTGAAAATCGCCCTTTTTGGTGCCACGGGCATGATCGGTTCGCGCATTGCCGCCGAAGCGGCGCGTCGCGGCCATCAGGTGAGCGCGCTGGTGCGCCAGCCGGCGCGTGTGGCGACGACGTCGAATGTCCACGCGGTGCAGGCCGATCTGCTCGACGCGGCGAGCGTCGGCGCCGCGGTGCGCGGTCACGACGTGGTCGCGAGCGCCTACGCGCCGCCCGATAGCCAGTCGGGCCAGCTAGCCGACCTGCTGCTCGCGAGCCGCGCGCTCGTGGAAGGCGTGCGCGCGGCGGGGCTCAAGCGTCTCGTGGTGGTAGGCGGCGCGGGCTCGCTGGAAGTCGCGCCGGGCAAGCAGCTCGTCGATGCCGATGGTTTCCCCGACGCCTACAAGGCGATCGCGCTCGCGCATCGCGAGGCGTTCGATTACTACCGCACGGTCGGCGACATCGACTGGACGTTCTTCGCGCCGGCCGCCGTCATCGCCCCCGGCGAGCGCACCGGCGTGTTCCGTACGGGCGCCAATACGTTGATCGCCGACGCGAAGGGCGAGAGCCGCATTTCGGCCGAGGACTACGCGATCGCCTTCGTCGACGAACTGGAGCAGGGCCGCTTCGTTCGTCAGATCGCGACGGTGGCCTACTGACGCGCCGGCAAACCCGCGCTGACAAACTGTTACGTACGCGCGAGGCGCGAGCAGGCGGAGTGCGGCTAAACTGGAATGTCCTGTTTTTGCCTCTCCGCCATGAATTCCAGCATCGGACGCGATGGCGCGGGCGCCGGACCGTCGCGCGTGCGCTTCGGCGCGGCGGATCGCGCATCGCCCTCGCGCGTCGCGCGAGCGCACCGCTACATGCGCGCGCTCATGCTCTTCGCCTGGTTCGCGGCGTGGTTTGCCGCGCCGTCGCCGGCCGCCGCGCAAGCCGCGCCGGCGCCCGTTTTGCCCGTGCTCAAGAGCATCATCACCGGAGCGCCGGCTGCGGCCTCGGGGGCGTCGGCGCCAGAGGCCGCCTCGGCGCCGTCACCCGCAAGCCAGGCCGAGTTCACGCGCTCGCTCGACAGCGTGATCGCCACGCTCGACAACGAGCGCCAGCGCACCGCGCTTCTCAATCAGCTCAAGAAACTGCGCAGCGCCTCGCAGAACGTGGCGCCCGCGCCCGCTTCGGGTGTGGCGGGGACCTCGGGGCTGCTCGGCGCGATCGCCTCGGGCCTCGCCTCGGTCGAGGAGGACGCGCGCCGCGGCCGCAGCCCGCTTCATTACTGGGCGAGGCGCTTCAGCGCGGCTGCCAACGAACTCTACGACATCGCATCGGGCCGCGAAGGGGAAAGCTTCGGCCGCGTCGTGTTCGATCTGTTCGCGATGCTGGCCGGCTGGGGCGCGTGCGCGGCGACGCTGCGCTGGCTTGAACGCCGGTTGCTCAGGCGTTTCGATGTCGAGACCGGCCTGCGGCCCGATCCGCGCACCATCGATCTCCTTATTTTCGTCGTGCATCGGGCAGCGCCGTGGATCGTGGCGTTCGTCGGCGCGCTCGTGGTCGAGCGCGCGCTGCCGGAGGCGCTCGGGCGCACGCTCGCCCTCGTGATCGCCTATGCGATCGTCGCGGGCGCGGTGTTTTCGTCGATCTGCCTCATCATGTTTTCGCTGTTCGGCTCGGGGCACCGGCGCGCGGCCGTGCGACTGCTGATCGCGCGCTCGCGCCGGCTTCTCTTCGCGATCGGGGTGCTGGCCGCGCTCGGCGACGCCGCCACCAACTTCCAGGTCGCGCAGCAACTGGGCGTGAACCTGGCCGCGCTCGTGAGCACCGCGGCGAACATGGCGGCGGCCGTCCTCACCGCCGTGTTCGCCATCGCGTTCCGGCGGCCCGTCGCGCACCTCATACGCAACCGCAGCTATACGCTGCGTCACGGCCACAAGGCGCTCACCGAAGTCTTCGACGTGCTCGCCTCGCTCTGGCAACTGCCGATGCTGCTGCTCGCCGGCGCGTCGGTCGTCGCCACGTTCGGCGGCATAGGCAGCCGCGACGACGTGCTGCAGATCTCCGTGGTCTCGGCGCTCCTGCTCGTGCTCGCATTTTTCCTCTCGGCGGTCGTGCTGCGCATCACGCGCCCGGCCCCGGCGCGCGTGCGGCGGCGCTCCCCGTACCTGCGGCGCTTGCTTCGCTTCGCCGGCACGCTGCTCGTGGTGTTCATCTGGCTCGCATATTTCGAATCGTGCGCGCGCCTTTGGGATATTTCGCTCGCGGCCATCATCGAGGCGAGCGTGGCCGCGCGCGGCATCGCCCACGCCATCTTCGCGATCGTCGCCACGGTGTTTCTCGCGTGGCTCGTCTGGATCGTGCTCGACACCGCGATTCTCGAAGCGCTCAATCCGAGCGGCCCGCGCGCCAAGGGCCGCGCGCCCAGCACGCGCGCGCGCACCATGCTGCCGCTCGTCCGCAACGCCGTGCTCGTCACGATCCTCACGATCACGGGCATCGTCACGGCCGCGAATCTCGGCATCAACGTCACGCCGCTGCTCGCTGGTGCGGGCGTGATCGGCCTCGCTATCGGGTTCGGCGCGCAGTCGCTCGTGGCCGACCTCATCACGGGCCTTTTCATCATCATCGAGGAGACCATTTCGGTGGGCGACTGGATCGACATCGACAACGGCCATGCGGGGACCGTCGAGCATCTGTCTATCCGCACCGTGCGGCTGCGCGACGGTCAGGGCGCGATCCACTCCATCCCCTTTTCGCAGATCAAGATCGTGAAGAACCTCTCGCGCGATTTCGCGTTTGCGGTGTTCGAGGTGCGCGTGCCGTTCTCGGTCGATCTCGATACGGTCACGCGCATGATTCGCGAGACGGGCGCGGAACTCGTCGCCGACTTTCGGTATCGCCGCGAGATACTCGGCCCGGTGGAAGTGTGGGGGCTGGACCGGTTCGACCCGAACTGGATGGTGGTGAAAGGGCAGATCAAGACGCGCCCGCTGCAGCAGTGGAGCGTGGCGCGCGCGTTCAATGCGCGGCTGAAGCGCCACATGGACGAAGCGGGCATCGACATGCCGGTGCCGCAGATGCAGGTGCACATGTCGTCGCGCAGCGGCGACGCCGGGGAGGCGCATGCGGCCGCTGCAAATGCGGCGCGCGAGTCCGCGCACATGCACGTGCCGGGCGAGCGCGCGGGCGGCGCCGTTTCGCGCGATGCGTCGCACGAGCCGCGGCCCGCGCCGCCGCCGACCGCAGGCCCCGAAGGGGCGCCCCCGCAGATTCCCACGGCGGGCAGCCGCGGCTGAACGCGCGCCTTCGTTTCAGTCCCGATGCGTAAATGAGCCTCAGCGCGCGGCCTGTGCCGTTTCGCGCGCTAGCGGGAGCATGTCGTTCACCTGGGCGGCGATGTCTTCGGCGGGCACGCCGTAGACGTGCAGCGAGACGGCTTGCGCGGCGCTGCCGTTGTATAGCCGATGGATGTTGGCGCGCCCGCGTCCGCCGAAGGACACGGCTCCGCTCGCGCGCGGATGCGAGCGAACGGCGTGGGCGCCCTGGTGCGCATCGTTCCACGCATAGAGCGTTTCTGTCAGTGCGCCCTCGAGGACGGCGTAACCGCACCAGGTATGGTGCGCGTGGACCGGGCTCGCGTGCCCCGGCTGCCAGACGAGCGCCGCGACCGTGTAGCGGCCGCTGCGGTCGCTCGCGATGACATGACGCCGGTACGTCCGGGCGCTACCTTCGCGTTGCGCGGACGTGACGAGCGCCGGGTCGGCGAGGGCGCGCGTGAGCGCCGCGCGCATGCCGCGCGCGAAGCGCGCGCATTGCGATGGGTCGGCGGGCGTCGCGCAGGTTTCGAAGGCGGTGTCGAGCGCGGCGGTGAGGCGCGCGACGGCGGCCGCGTGTTGCTCCGCCGTGTGGACGGCGCTTGGGTGGGCGAGTTCGGCGGGGGCGTTCATGGCGTACTGTTCTTCGGGTTCGGACAGGTACATTTATAGCCGCTTGCGCCGAGAAAGCGTTTTCCTTATTTTTTGCCGTTCCCCAGTCATGTAGAATAAATTTCTACGCTTTGGGAATTGCGGAAATGGATCTCATCGACAGAAAGCTGGTGGAGCTGCTGCAGCAGGACGCGACCATGCCAGTCGCCGAACTGGCGCAGCGCGTTAATCTCTCGCAAACGCCGTGCTGGAAGCGCGTGCAGCGCCTGAAGGAGACGGGCGTGATCCGCGCTCAGGTGGCGCTGTGCGACCCGCGCAAGCTAGGCGTGGGGACGACGGTGTTCGTCGGCGTGCGCACGAATCAGCACACGGAGGCGTGGGCACAGACCTTCACGCGCGCGGTGCAGGACATTCCCGAGATCGTCGAGGCGTACCGCATGAGCGGCGAGACCGACTACCTGCTGCGCATCGTGGTTTCCGACATCGACGACTACGACCGCGTGTACAAGCAGCTGATTCGCGCCGTGCCGCTGTTCGACGTGAGTTCGAGTTTCGCCATGGAGCAGCTCAAGTATTCGACGGCCTTGCCGGTGCGCAGCGGCACGTAGCGGTAGCGAGGGGGGGCGCTTCGTTTCGCAAGCCGTCTGCAAGGCGCGGCGGCGTAGAATGCCCGTTCCTCTTCCTTTCTTCGAGGCTGGGCACGATCGATGAACGAACCGCGCAAGAAGAATCCCACCTTCGGCGTTGCCGTGCTGATCGTCGTGGTGGTGCTGTTCGTGATCGGCACCGTGCTCTTCAACGCGCTGCGCAGCAAGCGCGAGTACGACGAGACCGTCGGCGCCGGCGCTGCGAGCGCGACCGCCACTGCGAGCATGGCTGCCTCGCAGGCCGGCAACTCGACGCAGTGACGCCCCGCGCGGTGCGCTTCCTTCGTTTGGCGCCTGCCTCCCCGCTTACTCGTCCGGTAGCCGGATGACGCTCGCGTCCTTGCGGATCAGCCAGGACGCCGTGATCATCTGCTTGCACTGGTGCGCGAGCAGCTTGAACTCCTGCGTGAACTCCGCGGAGGCGCCGAGCGCGCGCTCGGCTTCCACCACCATCGTATCGAGCTCGCGCGTGAGCCGCTTCGTGACGTCGGCCTGATCGGCCGGCGCCGGTGTGCCCGCTTCGGCGGCGACGAGGTTTTCGCGCACGCACGAGAGGGCGCGTTCGAGTGCGTCGAGCGTGATCTCCGGCTGGTCGGGCCGCGCCGCGCTGCGCAGGAGCGGGGCGGCGGCCGTGATCTGGGAGGCGAGCACATGGCTGCGCACGAGCAGGTCGTTGAGCTCGGGCACGAACTTCTGCGCGGCTTTGGGTTCGAGCATCATGCGCTGGAAGGCCTGGCCGAGATTCGCGAACGCCACGTGCACGTTCTTGCGCGCGAGCCTGTAGCGAAAATCGCGCGCGAGCGAAGGCGCGGTAGCGGCGGCGTTCGGGCCGGCAGGTGAGGCGGCCTTTGCGCCCACCGCGGCGACGGGGGAGCCGGGGGCGCTGCTTGTCGGCGAATCGACGAGCGTCGCGGCCGCAGCGGTCGCCGTTTCGTCGACGACGCTTGCCGCGCTTGCCGTTCCGCTTCTCATATCGCTCGCCGAGCCGCGTTCCGCGCTTGCGGCCAACGCCGTCATGGTCGAGGCATGTCCCGGCGCGGCCTCGCTCGCCGCCGCGCCCGCGAACGCCGGCTGCGGCGCACCGGTGCGGCCGCTCCACCACCAGCTCGCCTCGAGATAGCTGCGCGTCGCGGCGATCATGTCGTGCACGAGCTTGCCCATCAGCCGGTATTCCCAGTACGGGAACAGGTGGCTCGCGGCAATGGCGATCATGCAGCCCACCACCGTGTCGATGGCGCGCTCGCCGATGATGCGCATGCTGCCCGGCGCGAGCAAATGGAACATCAGCAGCACGTAAGCCGAGGTGAACACCACGCTCGCCGTGTAGTTGAAGAGCAGCAGGCTGTAGCTCATCACCATCGCCGCGAACATCGAGACGAGCAGCACGAGCGGGTCCTTCACGAGCAGGATCAGCGCGATGCTGGCCACGCAGCCGATCAGCGTGCCGACGATACGCTGCGCATTGCGCTGGCGCGTGAGCGAGTAGCCGGGCTTCAGGATGATGATGCTCGTCATCACGATCCAGTAGGCGTTCGTGAGCGGCAGCAGGCGCCCGAGCCAGAAGCCCACCGCCACGGCGATCGTCACGCGCAGCGCATGGCGAAAGCTCGGCGAGGCCATCGTGAGATTCGAGAAGATCTGCAGGTAGGGCACGCGGCGGCTCGTCACGAAGCGCGTGAGGGCCTCGTCGATGCGCAGCTCGGTTTCGGTCGTCGGCACTTCGCTCGCGAGGTTGCGGCGCATGCGGTCGATCAGGCGCGTGGCGCTCCAGATGCGCCGGAACGAGGCCGAGATCGCCGCATAGGCCTCCGGGTCGCTGGCGGGCAGGTCGCGCTTTCTCAGCAGCTCGAGTTCGTATTCGATGGCGCGCAGCTCGGCTTTCACGTTCACGCTCGCGCGCGGCGCCTCGTTCTGCAGCACGGCGAGGCCGATGTCTTCGAGATCGGCGGCGGCTTTGCGGATCAGGTCGCGATAGAACACGAGCAGATCCGAGCCGCCGAACGTGTTGCGCACGAGCGGGTAGTCGGTGTGCGCGCCTACGAACAGTTCGTGCAGATCGACCGTGTTGATGAACAGGTTGAAGTGCATCGCGCGCCGCGCGTCGATCTTGCCGGCCCGCAGCTTGGGCAGGTTGCGCAGGACGATGTCGCGCGCGGCGTCCTGGCGCTCGACGGCCGCGATCTGTTTCGCGACGAGATTCCGGTAGCACTCGTCGAGGTCGTTGTCGAGGTCGAAGAACTGGGCGCGCGCGAGCAGGTAATCGGCGCAGGCGAACACGCTTTCGGCGAGCGCCTGCTGCTCGATGCGATCGAGCATCAACTGGCTGATCAAGGTTGACCACGCCGTGTACCACAGGCCGCCCAGCAGGATCCACAACGCGTTGACGAGCGCGAGGTGCGGCGTGAAATGCTCTTCGAGCGTCATCACCATCATGAAGAGGGTGGCGAAGCTGATCTGCGGCCAGCGGTTGCCGTAGACCACGATCAGCGAGAGCACGAAGGTGAGCGGCACGACGGTGGCCCACAATGCGATGGGACTGAACGTGGCGAGGCCGGTGGCGTAAGCGGAGAGAAAACCGATCACGCTGCAGGCGAGCATTTCGTTGCGCTTGTATTTGAGCGGCCCCGGCATGTCGACCACGCAGGCGCCGAGCGCGCCGGTCGAGATGGTGAAGCCGAGTTCGCTCTTGTGAAAGACGACCAGGCACAGGACGGCAGGAAGGGAAATGCCGATCGCGATGCGCAGACCGCCGTAAAAGTACTGGCTATAAAGGAATTTCCTGATTTCTACGGAATAGCGCATCGACTGCCGGCAAGTTCGGGAGCGGACGGTATGCCGCGGACTGTGGCGCTGAGTCTAACTGATTTCGGGCACGATCTGACCGTCGATGCATGGGGCTTCGCCGCGTGCTCGCGCAGGCGCGCATCGCGTCCGGACAGGGCGGCTCAGTCCACGCTGAGCGTGCTCGCGTTGGCCGCCGTGGCCGCGTCGCCGAGCAGGCCGCGCATGCCGCGTATGCGCCGCATGCGCGTGCGATACCAGAGGGTCCACGCCATCAGGCCGCCGAACGCGCCGTAGCCGATGATCGGCGAGACGACGAGAAAGCGTTCGATCGGCCAGGTGGCGGCCAGCCAGGTGCGCAGCGCCGAATCGAGGCAGAGCCCCGTGCCCCAGACCAGGGTGAGAAGGCGCATGGCTGCGGCGAAGCGCGCGTTCTCGCGCCAGAGCTGCTCGAGACGCGCGACGCCCTCGCGCGTCTCGCGCGCGACCGTGGCTCGCGTGAGATAGAACACGAGCGGGCGCCTCGCCAGCAGCGAGCACAGGAAGGCAATGCCGATCGCGCCCGCGGCGAGGCTTTCGCGCATCAGCAGCACGCGGGTGCTGCCGCCGAAAGCCATGGCGAGCAGCGAGAGCACGATGCCGAGCAGAATGACGGCCGAGAGCGCGTCGACACGCCGGAAGCGCACCAGCTCGACCGCGCTCCAGGCGAGCGGCGGGGCAGCCGACGCAATGAGGCCGCCGACTTCGCCCCAGTGCGGCTGGGCGAGGCGATAGGCGACCCAGGGAAGCAGCAGATTGACCGCCAGTTCGGCGACGAATGCTGGACGCAGCTTCATGGGGGGCGTGCTCCTGAAGGTATCCTCAAGGGTATGACGGAAGTATGGTTCACGCCCCGCGCGGCGGCAAACACGCGCGGGGCGTTCGACACCTGACGCCGCTGCATTTCGCGTGCCCGCGGCAGGCCGCTCGCCGCTTTCGCCGCGCTGTGCGACACTGCCGCGTGGCCGGCCCGTGGCCTGCTTTTTCTCTTTCGCCTATGACTGCCCGCGCTCCCATTCCTTTGCAGGAAATCGAACTCGTCGCCGTGCGCTCGCAAGGGGCGGGCGGCCAGAACGTGAACAAGGTGTCGAGCGCGATCCATCTGCGCTTCGACATCCGCGCCTCGTCGCTGCCCGAGGTGCTCAAGATGCGCCTGCTCGCGCTCGCCGACCGGCGCATTTCGCGCGAAGGCGTCGTCGTCATCAAGTCGCAGGAATATCGCACCCAGGAGCAGAACCGCGCGGCGGCGCTCGCACGCCTCGATGCGCTGATCGACAGCGTGAGCGTGACGCGCAAGGCGCGCCTCGCAACGCGGCCGACGCGCGCTTCGAAGCTGCGCCGGCTCGACGCCAAGGGGCGTCACGGCGAGCTGAAAGCGGGGCGGCGGCGCATATCCGAATGAGCGGGCCGCGGCGGCTCGTCGACCTGCTTGCGCCTGACCGGATTCGCGCCACGACCGCTCGTGCGGACCGAGCCCGGCGCAAAGCACATGCGTCGCTCCGCCGAACGAGCGCGCGATGGCGGCTGTGTAGCAGGGCTCGCCGTCATTGAGGCGGACCTGTCACCGCAGCGCGTGCGTTGCGCGGCAGCGTGTTCAGGAAGATCCACCCGGTCTCGATGTCTTGTCCGACGAAGTTCGCGAGGTGCAGGCAGCGAGCGAGTTCGTCGGGCTGCTGCGTCTCGGCGTTCGCCATGCTCGAACAAATCCGCCGGTGCGACGGCGTGGCCCGCTGCGTTGGTCGCGCACAGCAGCGCTTCATATCCGACCACGCGTTGATGCGTGATCGACAGCACAGGCTGGAACGCGCTTTCGAGCGCGCAGCCGTGCCACCGCGCGACCCAGCCGCCGTCACGCGGCTGTAGCTGGGCGAGCAGGTGCGTGGCCGAGGGGCTTCGCGTTCGACGTATCGTTGGGCATGGCTCCTGACGCGCGCCGGCGCGCGGTCCGTGGGGCGCCCGCATGCCTGCCGATCGCAGGCGTCAGTACGGCTGCGTTGGCCGGTGGATCTTGCCGTCGAGTGTCCGGACTGCCGGCGCATGCTGCGCACAGGCAGCATGCTGGCGCTGCTCGCCGGGAGGCCGCGAGAGGGCGCTCGTCTTCTGTGCACCCGGTGTGACGCGGAATCTAACCGCGGCTCAGTGTGCGCTGTTGGGGACGTCGAGAATCAGGATGATGGTCCAGTCGGCGTCGCCTTCGTGATGATATTGGCGCTCTGCGACGATGAACGGCTGCTGCTTGCCCGCCGGGCCGAGGAACAGCACGTCGCCTTCCATCGGCAGGCATTCGATGGGCGGCAGCGCGAGATACGCGTCCTGATTGCCGCCGCGTGGCATCAGCTTTTCGATCTTGCGTGAAGCCGCTTCGGTCCATTCGATGTCGAGCTGGATATTGCTCATTGCGTTTCTCCGCGCGTGGCGCGCACAAGTGGGTGGGCTGGCCCGACCGGATCTGTCCCGACCGGGTCAATTCGAGGTGCGCGACTTTAGCATACCGCGCCCCCGCACCTGCGCGGTGCCCCGGACGGCGCAGGGCGGAACGCCGCCGACAAAAAAGCCGATGACGGCACGGCCGGCATCGGCTTTCTTCCGGGACTCGTGCCGCGCACACACGGCCTGCGCGGCCCGGCCCGTTCGTTATTGCGCCTGCGCGGGCTTCTTGTGATGCCCATGCCCCTTGTGATGCATGGGCATGGCCGGCTGCGCGGGCGCGGCGGACTGTTGCTGCTGCAGGGCCTGCGCACGTTGGAGGACGTCGTCGGCCCTTGCGGGATCGGTGCTCATCGTGATGCCGTTATCCGACTGTGCATATGCAACACCCGTCAGTGCGGAAAGTGAAATCAGGACTGCGAGGGACACTTTTTTCATCTCTACCTCCGAAGGAGCGGTTTATGGACCCAGCCGGTACCTGTCCAAGCAGGATGGACATGTCATTCTAACGACCAAATACTCGCTCCAGATGACATCGTGCAAGGCCCTCGTGCGGTCGTTACACCTGGTTACAACTGCTGTCGCATCCCCGTCACGCTAAAACCAGCCGAGCATCCGATAGGCATAGAACTGCGCGATCCCGATCAACTCGTGGAGCGCGATTTCGGCGACCTTGAGATTGGCGAGGCGCGGCAGCACGCCCCGCTGGACGCGGCGCACATTCGAGACCACGGGCAACGGGTCCATCCCGAAGCGGTGGAAATCGAGCATCGCGCGGCGCATGTGGTACGCGGACGTCACGAGCAGGAGCGTTTCGCCGTCATCCGGGCGGACGATGGGCGCCACGTTGCGCGCATTTTGCCAGGTCGTGAGACTGCGGTTTTCGAGGACGAGATCGGCACGCGGCACGCCGGCGCGCAGCAGGTAGGGCGCGTAGTTGTCCGCTTCGGCGCTCGCGTGGTGCTGGGGGTTGCCGCCGCTCACGATCACGCGACAGGTTCTGCCCGCGCGGACGCACTGCGCGTGCAACCCGGCCGCGAGCGCAATGCGCGCGTAGACATCGTACTTGGGGACCAGCTTGCCGTCGCGATATTCGGTGCCCCCGCCGAGCATGACGATCGCGGTGCGCGGACCGAAGTTCGCCGCGCCAGCTTTTACCGGATCATAGGGAGTGCGATATACCTGCGGCTGGGCGAAGTCGAGCAGGATCCCGGAGAGCCAGCCGGCCGACAGCAGCCAGAAAACGACGGCGGCGCAAGCCGCGACGCGCCAGCGCGCGCTGTGCCACAGTATCGCCAGCGCAATAAATAGCGCAAACAAAACGATTAGAATCAATTTGGATGAGGTAACGTATTGTTTTCGGGAAATTGCGCATCCAACCGACCTTTGCGCCGCGAGCGTGGCGCGGCGTTGGGCGTGCGACAAGCGGCAAGTCCGCTTTTACGGGGGCCCGGATAACCTGCAGTCCCTGCCGCCGCGCGGTGCATGGGACGGCGCGCGTGGGCCCGTCACTGCGCTGGCTTTGCCGCTCACGTCGCGCCGAAGCCGGCTCGCGCCAGGCTCAATGATCGCAGGACTGCATTTTAAGAAAGAAGTGAGATGACCACGTATTCCAACGAGGCAGTACTCGAAGCGCTGCGGCGGGTGCAGTACCGGCAGGTCCCGTGGGCGCGTCGTCCCGAAGTGTTCCAGTATTTGCGCGATCTCGGCATGATGGATATCGTCCGCCAGCGTACGGTCGCGCCGGCGCCGGGCTTTCACGCGCCCGTCGACATCGCGGTGCTGACCGATCGTGGTCGCGCGGAATTCGCCCGTCTTGCACGCGACGAGCGCACGGCGCAGTGGAGCGCTCATCGCGTGGCCGACTATGTGGCCGAACGCGTGCCCCAATCGGGTCTCGAAGCCAGCCAGTAGTTTCATCGTCTCCCGCCAAAAAAAAGCCCGCATCGAAAGATACGGGCTTACCGGAATTACTGCTGCCACGCTGTGCTTGATGGCGTAAGAATAGACCGCGCGCGACGCGTGGTGGTTCCCAAAGGCAGGGTATATGCTGACCCGCTGTTTCGTCGGGCTCATCGGGCTCATCGGGCGCACTCAGCGGTTCTTCTTATCGACGTGGCATCGGTTTCTGCGGTCCGGTCTCGATAACCCGCTTCAGGCACGCATCAGCGATGCGGCGGCGCCTCCTGCCGCTGGGGCGCGCTGCGGCGCGCATTATCGGTAATGTCGCCGCGCAGGTCCCCGCGTGGCGCGGGGTGGCTGCCGCCATTGGCGCCATTGCCGCCGGCTGCCGGGGGCGGCCACGCGTGGGCGCCGGTGCGCGATATCGGCCAGGGCGGCGCGGACGCATGCGGCGGCTGGGCGGCTGCGCTGAATGACATGAACGACGCCGTTGGCGCGAAGAGGGCGAGCGCGGACAGCGAAACCATGATGCCCCGGATGGGCAGGTCCATGGATTTCATGTTGGCTCCCCGTCAATCCAGCTTGTTGACGTTGATAGACATATCGCCAAACTAACGGCGGGCGCGAAAGCATGCTGTAAATATTGGTAAAGAGATGTATCGCGGGCGGCATGCGGCTTCGCTTCGTTGCGGAGGCAGCGAAGCGATGGCGACGGAGCCGGGCGGAAGCGGAGTATCCCGCCGCGCGGGTGCGCGGGGAACAGGCAGAAGGAGGGCGAAAAACTCGCCGGGCGCGCGCGGCGCCCGGCGCAAAGCGATTGACGCGTGTGCTCAGGCCATCTTGACCGGCGCGCGCCACGACTCCGGATTGGTCCAGAAGGCGCCGCGCAGGCGATCGCGGCTGGGCGGCGCCGGCGGCTTGGTCGCCGTTGCGCCGATACGGCCGCGCAGCGAAATCTCGCGCCCGTTCGAGCTCAGTCGCTTGACGATCTCCGCCAGCGTGCCGTCCGCCTGCCACTCGTCGAAACGGCGGCGGCAGGTCGGCGGCGAGGGATAGCGGCCCGGCAGCTTGGACCAGCCTTCACCTGTCGAAAGGACCCAGAGCACCGCGTTGACCACAGCACGCGCTTCGACGCGAGGCCGCCCACGCCGTTCGCTCCGTGCCGGTTCGGCACAGAACAACGCCTCGACCAGCGCCCATTCGTTGTCTCTCAAATCGTCGAACAGCATCATGTTTCACCTCAGCGAAGCTATCTCCGGTGCGCTGCCCCGCGCTGCGCACTCTTCATGTACTCCCGACCGGATGCCGGGGTACCGGCGGGCCCGGCTGGTTCGTTCCGGATTGCCTGCTTCCGGGACGTCCATCGAACCTGTGCGTGCCTTAATGCGAAAACTGTGCCAGCACATGCGTTCTCGTCTTGAAGCCGCGTGGCGCCAAGCCCGCGCGGGAGATTGCCAGGGGCGTATAAGACTCGAAAACACCTGACGAGAAAATCGGGAGAATCACCAATCTTGTGCAAATAGGCCCGTCAGACGTGCGTTTGCGCCGTATTGCTGCATTGCGGCGAATAATCGCCGCCGACATTCGCATTCCCGGAACGCAGCGCGTCCGGATAAAATTGCATGAAATCAGACGATTCATGAGGCGAGCAGATGAATGTGACGCTGCGGCAGCTACGGGTGTTCATCGAGGTCGCCCGGCTGCAGAGCTTCAGCCGGGCAGGGGACGAAATCGGACTCACGCAGTCGGCGGTGAGCCGTTGCGTGCGCGAACTGGAAACCGAGATCGGCGTGAAGCTCGTCGACCGCACCACGCGTGAGGTGCAGCTAACCGATGTCGGCGCGAACCTCATTGCGAGCATTCCGCGCCTGCTCAACGATCTCGACGACGCCTTGCGCGAGATACGCGAGATCGGCGAGCAGCGGCGCGGGCGCGTCGTCGTGGCGGCGAGCCCGACGGTCGCCTGTCGGCTGATGCCCGAAGTCGTGGCCGCTTGCGGGCGGCAGTTCCCTTACATCACGCTTGGCCTGCGCGACGACGTGCAAAGCGACGTGGTGCGCAAGATCCGCTCGGGCGAGGTGGACTTCGGGGTGATCATCGGGCCGTTCGCCGCTGAGGATCTCGAAACGCAGTGTCTGACCACGGACTCGTTCTGCGTGGTCGTGCGCGCCGATCACGCGTTCGCGATCAGCGAAGAAGTGTCGTGGAAGGAACTCGATGGCGAACGCCTCGTGATGCTGGACTACGCCTCGGGCAGCCGCCCGCTCATCGACGCCGTGATGAGCGAACAGGGCGTGCGTGCCCGCGTGGTGCAGGAGCTGGGCCATCCGGCCACGGTCTTCGGGCTCGTCGAGGCGGGTGTGGGCATCAGCGTGCTGCCCTGGCTCGCGTTGCCCGTGCCGGCGGGCGCCGCGTTGCTCGCGCGCCCGCTCGTGCCGCGTGCGGAACGCACGGTCGAACTCGTGCGGCGGCGCGACCGCTCGCTCTCGCCGGCCGCCGAGGCCGTGTGGTCGCTGATCCGTCAACTCGACGGCGGGCCCGATGCGCCGCGCTGAAGGCGTCGGTGTGCGGATTGCGGGCCTGGCCGGCATTGCGCCGGGCCGCGCGCTACACTTCACGCTTTCCCACATTCTGTGTTACCGGAAATGCAGATGAGCAGCGATCTCGATCCGTCGTCCTCCGTCTCCTTGCCGCGCGAAGCGGTGCGCGCGTTGCGCTCTTCGCAGATCCGCGAAGTGGCGAACGCCGGGTTTGGCGTTCCCGACGT
Organism: Paraburkholderia lycopersici; assembly: GCF_900096975.1. Lineage (GTDB taxonomy): Bacteria > Pseudomonadota > Gammaproteobacteria > Burkholderiales > Burkholderiaceae > Paraburkholderia > Paraburkholderia lycopersici. The sequence continues at coordinate 177,824 of NZ_FMYQ01000006.1, read as the reverse complement.
GCTGCCGTTCTGGTTCGGCGAGTCCGACCGCGCGACGCCGCCGTTCATCCGCGAGGCGGCCGCCGAGGCGCTCGGGCGCGGCGATACGTTCTACACGCACAACCTCGGCATCGCGCCGCTGCGTGAATCGCTCGCGCGCTACGTGAGCCAGCTGCACGGCGCAACGCCGGTCGAAAACATCGCGGTGACGAGCGCCGGCGTGAACGCGCTGATGCTGGCGGCGCAACTCGTGGTGGGCGCAGGCGATCGCGTGGTGGCGGTGACGCCGCTTTGGCCGAACCTCGTCGAGATCCCGAAGATTCTCGGCGCGACGGTCGAAACGGTATCGCTCGGTTACGGCGAGCGCGGCTGGACGCTCGATCTCGACCGGCTGCTGGCGGCGCTTACGCCCGGCACGCGGCTTCTGACGATCAACTCGCCGAACAATCCGACCGGCTGGGTAATGACGCGCGACGAGCAGCGCGCGGTGCTCGAGCACTGCCGGCGTCTCGGCATCTGGATCGTCGCCGACGAAGTGTACGAGCGGCTTTACTACGGCGACGCCGGCGAACGCGCCGCGCCGTCGTTTCTCGACATCGCCTCGCGCGAAGAGCGGCTCATCTGCGTCAATTCGTTCTCGAAGGCATGGCTGATGACCGGCTGGCGGCTCGGCTGGATGGTCGTGCCGCGCACCTTGGCCGACGACCTCGGCAAGCTCATCGAGTACAACACCTCATGTGCACCGTCGTTCGTGCAGCAGGCCGGGATTGCCGCCGTCGAGCACGGCGAGCCGTTCACGCGTGCGCTCGTCGCCGATCTGCGTGCTTCGCGCGACCATCTCGCGGCGGCGCTCGCGAAGCTGCCTGGCGTCGACGTGAAGGTGCCGCGCGGCGCGATGTATCTGTTTTTCCGGTTGGCGGGCGCGCAGAAGAGCCTCGAACTATGCAAGGCGCTGGTACGCGACGTGGGTCTCGGGCTCGCGCCAGGCAGCGCGTTCGGACCGCAAGGGGAAGGCTTCGTTCGCTGGTGTTATGCGTGCGATCCGGCGCGGCTCGACGCGGGTGTCGAGCGCCTCGCGCGCTACCTGGAGGCAGTGGGCGCGCGTTGAGGGTGCGTTGAGGGTGCGCTGCCGGTGCATCGCCGGCGCACGCAAAGCAGCGGCGCAGCCCGGGAGAAATGCGTCCGCGCATGCCGGAAGGCGTCTTTACGCACCCGGCGTTTTTGCGTAATATGGCGCTCAGTCTAGCGATTCCTTACGGGAATTTCGCTGCTCCGTCCGGCTGGGTCTGGCTCTTTGCCTGCTTGTGTGTCGTATAGCGGCCCCCCGGTGCGTGCTCCCATCAATATGACCGATCAGAATCGGGCGAGCGCGTCTCCAGTTCCATATCGTCTTTCGTCTGTCTGATCCGGTTCCTTGAACCTGATTTACCTTACTTAGGGTCTGACCTGGCTGCATGAATACCCAAGAGGCGAAAATCGTCCTCGAGACTGCATTGATCTGCACGCAGGAGCCGCTCAAGATCGGCGAACTGCGCAAACTGTTTGCCGACGACATTTCGGCGGACACGGTCCGCACCCTGCTCGAAGACCTGCGGCACGAATGGTCCGGGCGCGGCGTCGAGCTGGTGGGGCTCGCGTCGGGCTGGCGCTTTCAGAGCAAGCCGGCGATGCGGACCTACCTGGACCGGTTGCACCCTGAAAAGCCGCCGCGTTATTCGCGAGCGGTCCTCGAAACGCTCGCGATCATCGCGTACCGGCAGCCGGTCACGCGCGGCGACATCGAGGAAATTCGCGGCGTCACGGTCAACACGCAGGTCGTCAAGCAGCTCGAAGACCGCAACTGGATCGAAGTGATCGGTCACCGCGACGTGCCGGGTCGCCCGGCGCTTTACGCGACGACGCGCGAGTTCCTCGACGATCTCGGCCTGAAGTCGCTCGACGAATTGCCGCCGCTCGACGATCCGTCGAGCCAGCTGGGCGAGCAACTGCTTGCCCAGCACGCGATCGAGTTTCCCGATAGCGGAGCGGCGCAGTACGTCGCGGACGGCGAGCCCGACGCGGCCAATGCAGCCAATGCAGCCGTGGTGGCAGGCGCGGAAGATGCGCCGGCATTGGTGGGGGAAGAAGTTACGTCTGCTCAGCCCGCGAGCGAAACGCAAGAGGCGGCAGGCGCAAACGTTGCAGCCGCAGCCGGCTCCGCGGGCGATGCCATGCAACATGATGAAGCAAGCCTCGCGGAACACGGGGTTGCCCCGAACGCTCACGCGCAGGAAGCCGCGCATGATGCCGATACGGCGGGCGAAGAACATGAAGAGCGCCGCGACGCGGCGCAGGACGACGCCGTCTCGACGACGGACAACGAAGCCGCTCGACGCGGCGTCTGAAGTAACAAGCCTTTTTGACGCGCCCCGCAAGCGGGCGCGCAACCTGACATTTTGAGGTTGTTTTGACTGATATCCACGACACCGATTCGACCGACGCGTCCGAATCCGCGCGCCGCGCGACTTCCGCGCGCGACGACGACACGCGCGCCGCGCAGGTCGAAGGCAATGCCCCGGGCGCGCCAGCTCACGGCGGCGAGGGCGAAGAGCGGCCGCGCCGCGGCCTGCGCCGGGGACCGCGCAGCCTGATCGCGCGCCGCCGCGCCGGCGCGAAGGCGAAGGCCGTCGAAGGCGCCGATGCTTCGGCGGTGACCGTCGTCGCCGCCACGGAAACGCCGCCGGATGGCGAAGCTGCTCCGCAGGGGCGTGCGCCGCGCAAGGATTCGGGCGCGAATAAGGCGGGCCGGCGCCAGAACGCGGCCGGAGCCGGTCCGGGCGAGCGGCAAGGTGAGAGGCGCGGTGAGAAGCGCGGCGAGCGCCAGCAGGGCGCGGGCAAGCGCCAGAAGGCTCAGAGCCGCCCCGAAGGGCAGCCGGCAGCGGGCGGCGACTCCGCTGCTCAGGACGATTTGTTCCTCTACGTCACTTCGCCGGCCTTCGACGCCGACAACGGCGCCGGCTCCGGCGTGCGCGCGCCGATGCTGCGCCGCGGCCGTACCCAGCAGCCCAAGCGCGTGCTGAGCCCGGACGACGACGCGCCGAAGCTGCACAAGGTGCTGGCGGACGCGGGCATGGGCTCGCGCCGCGACATGGAAGAGTTGATCATCGCCGGGCGCGTTTCGGTGAACGGAGAGCCCGCTCACATTGGTCAGCGCATCCTGCCGACGGACCAGGTTCGCATCAACGGCAAACCGATCAAGCGCAAGCTGCCGAACAAGCCGCCGCGCGTGTTGATCTATCACAAGCCCGCAGGCGAAATCGTCAGCCATGCTGACCCGGAAGGCCGCCCCTCGGTGTTCGACCGCCTGCCGCCCATGAAAACGGCGAAGTGGCTGGCCGTCGGCCGTCTGGACTTCAACACCGAAGGTCTCCTGATGCTCACGACCTCGGGCGATTTGGCGAACCGCTTCATGCACCCTCGCTACAGCGTTGAGCGCGAATATGCGGTGCGCGTGGTGGGCGAGCTCAGCGAGGCGAATCGTCAGAAGCTGCTCAAGGGCGTCGAGCTCGAGGACGGCCCGGCGAACTTCCTGCGCCTGCGCGACGGCGGCGGCGAGGGCACGAATCACTGGTATCACGTCGCGCTGGCCGAGGGTCGCAACCGCGAAGTGCGCCGCATGTTCGAAGCGGTCGGCCTGATGGTGAGCCGCCTCATTCGCACGCGCCACGGTCCGATCGCGCTGCCCAAGGGGCTCAAGCGCGGCCGTTGGGAAGAACTCGAGGACAACCAGGTCCGCAGCCTGATGGCCGCGGTGGGTCTGAAGGCGCCGACCGAGGAGAAGGGCGGTGGCCGCGGCAAGGAGCAGGATCGCCGTCAGCCCGATCCGATGCAGACGTCAATGGGCTTCATCAACCGCGAACCCGTGCTGAGCTCCCATGGCGCGATGAACCAGCCGCGCCAGGCGCGGCGCGGCGCGGCGGGCGGCTTTGGCGGCGGCGCGGGTGTCGGCCACGGCAATTTCGGCGCGGGCTCCGGTTTCGGCGGCCGCGGCAGCAACCGCGCCGGCGGCCGCGAGGTCGACGGCAACCGGGCTCCCGGTGCGGGCAAGCGCGCGGGCGGCAACGCCAACGCCAACGGCAATCGCCGGGGCGGTCCCGGCAATGGCGGCAATGCCAACGCCAATGGCAACCGAGCGGGCGGCAACAGCCGTGGCGGCCAACGTGGCGCGCCACGCAACCGCACTCGCGGTCATTGATATGCGAGGCTCGACGCCCTGTCGCTTCCTTCGGCGGGCGTCGTCAGTTTTACAGCCGCGGGCTTGTGCGCTCTCCGCTGTTTCCGCAGTCCCGGATGCACGCTGATTAACATGCGAAACGGTCGAAAATAGCCTCGGCAAGCCCATGCGTCAGGAGCCCGTAATTAACGGCAAAAGGCCGCCCGGCCTTGACCGGTGATTTGCGTTAATGTTCAAAAAAGGCTAGAATCACAAAGTCGCTGGGCGTGCGGCTATTATTTGCGCCCCAGGTGCGACCACCTGGCTAAGTGAGAAGATGGGCGTTTCGCCCATTTTTTTTTGGTTTGCCCCGAATGATGCCGACCAATGCCGACGCTTCGCGCTCGGCATTGTCGATTTTGGGGGGCGCCGGGTCGTTCGTCATCGTGGGGCAGGTAGGTGAGAAGCGCGCGCGCTCACCTGGCGCGCGGCCCGCGAATCCCGAGCGAAGCACGTATTCGAGCGAAGGAAGTTGCCGGCCCGCTGCGCGAACATCTGGAGTGGGCATTGTGCAACTGACGGAACTGATTGAAACCACGGTTACCGGGCTCGGTTACGAGCTGGTCGACCTCGAGCGCACCGGGCGCGGCATGCTGACCATCTATATCGATCAGCCCGCGGGTATCGCGATCGAGGACTGCGAGAAGGTCACGCGTCAGCTGCAGCACGTTCTGACGGTCGAGAACATCGACTACGAGCGACTCGAAGTTTCGTCGCCGGGTCTCGACCGTCCGCTGAAAAAACTGGCGGACTTCGAACGCTTCGCAGGCTGCGAAGCGGTAATCACGCTGAAAAAGCCATTGGACGGACGGAAATCGTACCGGGGCATCGTGCATGCTCCCGAGGGCGAGACCATCGGTCTGGAATTCGAAGGGAAGGCGGGTCCTGCGATGCTCGATTTCACGCTCGCGGACATCGACAAAGCACGCCTTATCCCCAAAGTTGACTTTAGGAGCCGCAAACAATGAGTCGCGAAGTGTTGATGCTGGTGGATGCGCTGGCACGCGAGAAGAATGTCGACAAGGACGTGGTGTTCGCCGCCCTTGAAGCGGCGCTTGCGTCGGCCTCCAAGAAACTCTTCGACGAGGATGCGGATATCCGCGTGCATATCGACCGCGAAAGCGGCGAGCACGAAACGTTCCGCCGCTGGCGCGTCGTGCCGGACGAGGCGGGCCTGCAGGAACCGGACCAGGAAATCCTGCTGTTCGAGGCACGCGAGCAGGATCCGGAAGCGCAGATCGACGGCTTCATCGAGCAGTCGGTGCCTTCGGTGGAATTCGGCCGCATCGGCGCGCAGGCCGCCAAGCAGGTGATCCTGCAGAAGGTGCGCGACGCCGAGCGCGAGCAGATCCTCAACGACTTCCTCGAGCGCGGCGAAAGCATCATGACCGGCACGGTCAAGCGCATGGACAAGGGCAACTTCATCGTCGAATCGGGCCGCGTCGAAGCGTTGCTGCGCCGCGACCAGCTGATTCCGAAGGAAAACCTGCGCGTGGGCGACCGCGTGCGCGCCTGGATTGCCAAGGTCGACCGCACCGCGCGCGGTCCGCAGATCGAACTCTCGCGCACGGCGCCCGAGTTCCTGATGAAACTCTTCGAAATGGAAGTGCCCGAAATCGAGCAGGGCCTTCTCGAGATCAAGGCGGCGGCGCGCGATCCGGGCGTGCGCGCCAAGATCGGCGTGGTGGCATACGACAAGCGGATCGACCCGATCGGCACCTGCGTCGGCATCCGCGGTTCGCGCGTGCAGGCCGTGCGCAACGAGCTCGGTGGCGAAAACGTCGACATCGTGCTATGGTCGGAAGATCCCGCCCAGTTCGTGATCGGCGCGCTCGCGCCGGCTGCCGTGCAGTCGATCGTCGTCGACGAGGAAAAGCACTCGATGGACGTCGTGGTCGACGAAAGCGAACTCGCGGTCGCGATCGGCCGTAGCGGCCAGAACGTGCGTCTTGCCAGCGAGCTGACCGGCTGGCAGATCAACATCATGACGCCGGACGAATCCGCGCAGAAGCAGAATCAGGAGCGCACGGTGCTGCGCGACCTGTTCATGGCGCGCCTCGACGTGGACGAAGAAGTCGCCGACATCCTGATCGACGAAGGCTTCACGAGCCTCGAAGAGATCGCCTACGTGCCGCTCAACGAAATGCTGGAAATCGAGGCGTTCGACGAGGACACCGTGCACGAGCTGCGCAACCGCGCACGCGACGCGCTGCTCACGCAGGCCATCGCGAACGAGGAGAAGGTGGAAAGCGCCGCGCTGGACCTGAAGAGTCTGGACGGCATGGACCCGGATCTGCTTGCGAAACTCGCGCAGCACGAAGTTCACACCCGCGACGAGCTCGCCGAGCTGGCCGTGGACGAGCTGGTCGAAATGACGGGAATGGAAGAGGACGCCGCCAAGGCGTTGATCATGAAGGCACGTGAGCACTGGTTCCAGTAACCCGGCAACGGGAAACGGCACCAGGGCGCGACGAGCAGGAAGCGACCATGACCCACTGATCTGATCGCGGCCGCCCCGCCTGTGAGCGGGGCACGCAGGGCCGCATGAACCGATGTCAACCGCAAGGAATCGGTCCTTGCATTAAGAGGAATGAATGGCGAGTAACAACGTAGCCCAATTTGCCGCGGAACTGAAAATGCCTGCAGGCGTGCTGCTGGAGCAGCTGCAGGCGGCGGGCGTCCAGAAAGCGAGCGAGGACGATGCCTTGTCGGAAACCGACAAGGCGCGTCTGCTCGACCACTTGCGCAAGTCGCACGGCTCGACCGACGCGGACAAGCGCAAGATCACGCTGACGCGCCGGCATACGTCGGAGATCAAGCAGTCCGACGCGACGGGTAAGGCTCGCACCATTCAGGTCGAGGTGCGCAAGAAGCGCACGTTCGTCCGCCGCGACGAGTCCGCCGACCAGGCGGAGGCATCGAATCATGCGACCGACGCAGCCGCTGCCGCCGAAGAAGCGGAGCTGCAGCGTCGCGAGGAAGAAGCGCGCCGCGAGGCCGAGCTGCTCGAGCTTCAGGCCCAGGAACTCAAGGAGCGTCAGGAGCTTCTGGCGCGCGAGGAGTCCGAGCGCCGCGCACGCGAAGAGGCCGCCGAGGCCGAGCGTCGCCGCGCCGAGGAAGAAGCAGAAAAGAAGAAGGCAGCGGCCGAGGCCGCTGCTCGCGAGCTCGCCGCCCAGGCTGTGGCGGCGCAGCGCAACGCCGAGGCGGAAGCGAAAGAAGTGAAGCAAGAGCAGGACCAGCAAGACGAACAGCGCGCCGCCGCCGAGCGCGCCGCGCAGCGCGAAGCGGCCCAGAAGGCCGAAGCCGCTGCGCGCGAAGCCGCCGAAAAGGCGCAGAAGGAACAGGAAGAGATCGCTCGCCGCCGCGCGGCCGCCGAGGCCGAAGCGCGCGCGATTCGCGAAATGATGAACACGCCGCGCAAGGCACAGGTGAAGGCGCCCGAGCCGCCCAAGCCCGTCGAGCCGCCCAAGCCCGCAGAAGCCAAGGGCACGCTGCACAAGCCGGCGCGTCCGGAAGGTGCAGCAGCGCGTCCGGCGGCCGGTGCCGGCGCCGCGGCGAAGAAGCCCGCCACGGCCGCAGCGCCGTCGACGAGCGCGCCGGGTGCGGGCGCGGGCGACCGCAACAAGAAGCCGGGCGCAGGCAAGGGCGGCTGGCAGGACGACGCAGCCAAGCGTCGCGGCATCAAGACGCGCGGCGACTCGTCGGGCGGCGTGGACCGCGGCTGGCGGGGCGGCCCGAAGGGTCGCGGCCGTCACCAGGACGCCTCGACGTTCCAGGCGCCGACCGAACCGATCGTGCGTGAAGTGCACGTGCCGGAAACCATCACCGTGGCCGACCTCGCGCACAAGATGTCCGTGAAGGCCTCGGAAGTCATCAAGGTGATGATGAAGATGGGCCAGATGGTCACCATCAACCAGATGCTCGACCAGGAAACGGCGATGATCATCGTCGAGGAACTCGGCCACCGTGCGGTTGCCGCGAAGCTCGACGATCCGGAGGCGCTGCTGGTCGAAGGCCAGGCCACGGCCACGGACGCTGAGCAACTGCCGCGTCCGCCGGTCGTCACCGTCATGGGTCACGTCGACCACGGCAAGACTTCGCTGCTCGACTACATCCGCCGCGCCAAGGTGGCAGCGGGCGAAGCGGGCGGCATTACGCAGCACATCGGCGCCTACCACGTCGAAACGCCGCGCGGCGTCATCACGTTCCTCGACACGCCGGGCCACGAGGCCTTCACGGCCATGCGTGCGCGCGGTGCGAAGGCAACGGACATCGTCATTCTGGTGGTCGCGGCCGACGACGGCGTGATGCCGCAGACGAAGGAAGCGATCTCGCACGCGAAGGCGGCGGGCGTGCCGCTCGTCGTGGCGATCAACAAGATCGACAAGCCCGATGCGAACCCCGAGCGCGTGAAGCAGGAACTCGTCGCGGAAGGCGTCGTGCCGGAAGAGTACGGCGGCGACTCGCCGTTCGTGCCGGTATCGGCGAAGACTGGCGCGGGCATCGACGAGCTGCTCGAAAACGTGCTGCTGCAGGCCGAAGTGCTGGAACTGACGGCACCGGTCGAAGCCCCGGCCAAGGGCCTCGTCATCGAAGCGAAGCTCGACAAAGGCAAGGGCCCGGTCGCGACCGTGCTCGTGCAGTCGGGCACGCTCAATCGCGGCGACGTGGTGCTCGCGGGCACGGCTTATGGCCGCGTGCGCGCCATGCTCGACGAAACCGGCAAGCCCACCAAGGAAGCAGGCCCGTCGATTCCGGTCGAGATCCAGGGTCTTTCGGAAGTGCCGGGCGCCGGCGAAGAAGTCATCGTCCTGCCGGACGAACGCAAGGCGCGCGAAATCGCGATGTTCCGTCAAGGCAAGTTCCGCGACGTCAAGCTCGCGAAACAGCAGGCCGCGAAGCTCGAGAACATGCTCGAGCAGATGGGCGAAGGCGAAGTGCAAAACCTGCCGCTCATCGTCAAGGCCGATGTGCAGGGCTCGCAGGAAGCGCTGGTTCACGCGCTCCTCAAGCTCTCGACGAGCGAAGTGCGCGTGCAGATCGTGCACGCCGCGGTGGGCGGTATCAGCGAAAGCGACGTCAACCTCGCAACGGCTTCGAAGGCGGTCATCATCGGCTTCAACACGCGTGCCGATGCTCTGGCGCGCAAGCTGGCCGAGACCAACGGCGTGGACATCCGCTACTACAACATCATCTACGACGCAGTGGATGAGGTGAAGGCGGCGATGTCGGGCATGCTGGCGCCGGAGAAGCGCGAAGTCATCACGGGCATGGTCGAAGTGCGCCAGGTGTTCAAGGTGCCGAAGGTCGGCGCGGTGGCGGGCTGTATGGTCACGGACGGTGTCGTCAAGCGTTCGTCGTCGGTGCGCGTGCTGCGCAACAACGTGGTCATTCACACCGGCGAACTCGACTCGCTCAAGCGTTTCAAGGACGACGTCAAGGAAGTCAAGCAAGGCTTCGAGTGCGGTATGTCGATCAAGAACTTCAACGACATCGTCGAAGGCGACCAGTTCGAAGTCTTCGAGATCACCGAAGTCGCGCGTACGCTGTAATCCGGCGACGCTTGCGGACGGCGTTCCTGCCGCCCGCGGTTTTACCCGATGACGGGCGGGGCGGGCGCTGGCCAGCCCCGCCCATTTGTTTTTGTGCGGCCGCCTCGCCGTGTTTTGCTGCGAGGCCGGCCGCGCTTCGTTCGAATGCCGCCGAAAGAGGTGGATGAATCATGCCGAAAAAACGTTCCTCTCCGAATCGCAACGTGCAGATCGCCGATCAGATCCAGCGCGACTTGTCCGAACTGATGCGCGAAGTGAAGGATCCGCGCGTGGGGCTCGTGACGATCCAGAGCGTCGAGCTGACGCCTGATTACGCGCACGCGAAGGTCTATTTCACGACGCTCACGGGCGACCCGAAGACCACGCAGGAAGCGCTCAATCATGCTGCCGGGCACCTGCACAACCAGCTCTTCAAGCGCCTGCACATCCACACGGTGCCGACGCTGCATTTCCACTACGACCAGTCAGTCGAAAAGGGTGTCGAGATGTCGCGTCTCATCGACGAGGCGAACGCCACGCGCGCGAAGGACGACTGAAGCGGCCGGCATGACTGCATCATCGAAAAAGAATCAGGGCGCGGCCCCACCGAAGGTGCCGCGCCGCCTGCTCGACGGCGTGCTCCTGCTCGACAAGCCCGTCGGCCTTTCCAGCAACGACGCGCTGATACGCGCGAAGCGCCTTTATCGCGTGAAGAAGGCCGGTCATACCGGCACGCTCGATCCGCTCGCGTCGGGTCTTCTGCCGCTGTGCTTCGGCGAGGCGACCAAGTTCTCGCAGGATCTGCTCGACGCCGACAAGACCTATGAGGCGACGATGCGCCTCGGCGTTCGCACGACCACGGGCGACGCCGAAGGCGAGGCGATCGACACGCGCGACGTCACGTGCGACGAAGGCGCGGTGCGCGAGGCCATGAGGCGCTTTCTCGGCGACATCGTGCAGGTGCCGCCGATGTATTCGGCGCTCAAGCGCGACGGCAAGCCGCTTTACGAATACGCGCGCGCGGGCCAGACGGTCGAGCGCGAAGGGCGTCCGGTGAAGATCCTCGCGCTGGAAATGATCGCGTGCGCGCTGCCGGACGTGACGTTTCGCGTGACGTGCAGCAAGGGCACCTACGTTCGCACGCTGGCCGAGGACATCGGCGAAGCGCTTGGCTGCGGCGCGCATCTCGTGATGCTGCGGCGCACGGGCGTGGGCGCGCTCACGCTCGAGCACGCGGTCACGCTCGACGCGCTCACCGCAGCCGACGAACCCGCGCGCGATACATGGCTGCGTCCCGTCGATGCGCTGCTCTCGACGTTTCCGGCCGTCAGGCTTAATGCCGAAGCTGCGCGCCGTTTCATGCACGGCCAGCGTCTGCCGGTCAACGAACTCGTGCTCGACCGCGCGGCGTGCGCAGCGGCCGGGCGTGTGCGCGTGTATGCGGAAGACGGGCGCTTGCTCGGCGTAGCGAAGGCGGCAAACGGCGTGCTGGCGCCGGAGCGGCTGGTGGTGAGCGGCGCGGGCTGAACACGCCGCTTCGCGCGGTGCGCGTAAATAAAACGGCACGCCGGTGACGAACCGGGCGTGCCGTTTTGCTGTTTGCGGCCGAAAGTGGCAGAAAGTGGCCGAAAGCGCTTTGGCGCGTGAACCTCAGTGCGCCGCCGAAGCCGCCGCTCCAGCATCGGCGCTGCCGGCGCGTTCGGGCCGCGTGATCCAGATGAGCGCGATCAGCACGATAAAAATCGCCGACGAGATGAAGAACAGGTCGTTCACGCCGAGCTGCGCAGCCTGCTGCGACAACATCCGGTCGAAGAGGCCGTGCGCCTGGGCGGGATCGAGGCCCGCGCCCTGGAACTGCTGCATCGACTGGTTGAAGACAGGGTTGGTCGGCGTGGCCACTTCGGTCAGGCGTGCGTGGTGGAAAGTCGTGCGGTGATCCCAGGCCGTCTCGAAGATCGAGGTGCCGATGCCGCCGCACATGATCCGCACGAAGTTCGACAGGCCCGAAGCTGCGGGAATGCGGTGGCCCGGCAGACCCGAGAGCGTGATCGACACGAGCGGAATGAAGAGGCCCGCCATGCCGATGCCCTGAATGAGCGTCGGCAGGGTGAGCGCCCAGGTGTCCACGCCCGTGGTGTAGCGCGAACGCATCCAGAAGCACAGTGCGAACACGATGAAGGCCGTCGTCGCGATATAGCGCGGGTCGGTGCGCGGCAGGATCTTGCCCGTGATCGGCGAGAGCATGATCGCGAAGAAGCCCACGGGCGCCATCACGAGGCCCGCGTCGGTGGCCGTGTAGCCGATGTCGGTCTGCAGCCACAGCGGCAGCAGCACGAGGTTGCCGAAGTAAAGACCGTAGCCCACCGAAAGCGCGACCGTGCCGCCCGTGAAATTGCGCCGCGCGAACAGCGAGAGATCGACCACGGGGTGATCGGCGGTCAGCTCCCACACCACGAAGAACGCGAACGCGATCACGGCGGTGAGCGCGAGCACGACGATCGTGGTGGACGAGAACCAGTCGAGGTCCTTGCCCTTGTCGAGCATCACCTGCAGCGAGCCCACCCAGACGATGAGCAGCGCGAGACCCACGCCGTCTATCGGCGCCTTCTTCACGACCGAATCGCGGTTGCGGAAGATCGTCCATGTCGCCAGCGCCGCGACGATGCCCACGGGAATGTTCACGTAGAAGATCCACGGCCACGAGATGTTGTCGGAGATCCAGCCGCCGAGAATCGGCCCGGCCACGGGCGCGATCAGCGTGGTCATCGACCACATCGAGAGCGCCATGGGCGCCTTCGCACGCGGATAGCTCGCGAGCAGCAGCGTTTGCGAGAGCGGAATCATCGGGCCGGCCACGGCGCCCTGCAGGACGCGCGAGGCGAGCAGGAAGGGCAGCGTGGGCGCGAGGCCGCACATCCACGACGAGATCACGAACAGGATGATCGACGCCATGAAGAGGCGCACCTGGCCGATGCGGTCGGTGAGCCAGCCCGTGAGCGGCACGGAAATCGCGTTCGCCACCGCGAACGACGTGATGACCCACGTGCCCTGGTCCGACGACACGCCGAGGTCGCCCGAGATCGACGGGATCGACACGTTCGCGATCGACGTATCGAGCACGTTCATGAACACCGCGAGCGACACGGCGATGGTGCCGATCACGAGTTGCGCGCCCTGCAGCGGCGGATGCGCGACGGGTTGTTGTGGTGCTGCCATTGCGTCCTTTGTCGTGGCCTGTGCAAAGCAACGCTGGCGCGGGCCGAGGGCAGCCCGCGCCAGCGTTTGTCGATGGGGTTGTCGATGCGGTTGTCTATGCGTTCGTGAAGGCTTTCGCCAGTGCGTCGATCAGCCTTTCGCGCCGGTCCTGGCCGCATGGGCCGCCGACACCTGCGCCTTGGCGGATGCGCTGCCGTTGCCGTTGCTCACCGCCTTGTTCGCATTCGGCCCGGCATTCTCGGCGATGATGCGCGCGATTTCCGCGTCGGCCTCGGCGCCGTACTTCGCGAACACGTCGGTTTCCCAGACCGTGTTCTGCGCGTTGCCGAGCTGGGTTCCGGAATCGTTGCGGATGCTCACGTCCACCTGCATCGAGAGGCCGATACGCAGCGGGTGCTTCTGGAGGTCTTCCGGATCGAGCGAGATACGCACCGGCAGGCGCTGCACCACCTTGATCCAGTTGCCCGTCGCGTTCTGCGCGGGCAGCAGCGAGAAGGCCGAGCCCGTGCCCGCCGAAAAGCCGATGACCTTGCCGTGATAGACCACCGACGAGCCGTACACGTCGGCAGTCATTTCGACCGGCTGGCCGATGCGCATGTGCTTCAGTTGGACTTCCTTGAAGTTCGCGTCGACCCACAGCGAGTTCAGCGGCACCACCGACATGAGCGGCGTGCCCGGCGAGACGCGCTGGCCCACCTGCACCGAGCGCTTGGCCACGTAGCCGGTAACCGGCGCCGGCAGCGTGTTGCGCGCATTCGCGAGATAGGCGTCGCGCACCTTGGCGGCGGCGGCTTCCACGTTCGGATGGCTCGCGATGGTCGTGTTCGCGGTCAGCGCGCGGTTCGCGGCGAGCTGCTGCTGCGCGGCGTCGAGCGCGGCTTCGGCGCTGCGCACGGTGTCGCGGGCGTGCGAAATCTCTTCCTGCGAGACGGCGCCCGTCTGCGCGACCTGCATGCGGCGGCGCAGATCATCCTGCGCGCGCGAGAGGTCGGCCTGGCGTACCGCGACCTGGGCTTCGTACTGGCTGTCGTCGGCGAAAAGACCGCGCACCTGGCGCACTGTTTGCGCGAGCGTCGCTTCTGTCTGCTCGAGCGTGACGCGCGCGTCGGCCGGATCGAGCAGCACGAGCGGTTCGCCGACGTTGACGGTTTGCGTGTCGTCCGCTTTCACGGCGATCACCGTGCCGGTGACCTGCGGCGTGATCTGCACGACGTTGCCGTTCACGTAGGCGTCGTCCGTGCTCTCGGTGAAGCGCGCGACGAGGAAGTAGTAGAGGCCGTAGGCAACGGCCGCAATCACGATCACGAGGACAAGCAGCGTCATCATGCGCTTGCGCTTGCCGCTGTTCGCGTTCGGCTGCGGGTTGGCCGCCGGCTGCTGGGGGGTGCTCATGGAAGGATCTCCGGATTCTTGCGTGCTGTTCGTTCGGTTGTGTGTGTTCGGTCTGCGGCTCGGGCGGGCACTCAGTTCGCCGCGGTCGCGGCGCCGGACGTTGCCGCCGCGCTTTGCGCCGGCGGGCGCGTGCCGCGCCATGGCGCGCCGTTGACGTCGCTCTGGCCGCGCGCGCCGCTGCCCGCCTCGCTGCCGACGTCGGCCGGCGGCGCGAGGCCCGCTTCCCGCGCTTCGAAGCCGCCGCCGAGCGCCTTGATGAGCGCCATCTGCTGGTCGCGACGCTGCGCCTTCAGGTTCGCCACTGTCTGCTCCGCCGCGAGGCGGTTCTGGTCGGCGGTGAGCACCTGAAGCTGGGGCGAGAGGCCCGCCTTGTAGCGGATCACGGCGAGTTCCCAGGCCTTTGTCGACGCGTCGAGCGCACGCTGGGCGTCCACGAGCTGCCTGTCGGCCGAGCGGATCGACGAGACGCCGGTGGCGACGTCCTGGAACGCGCCGATGAGCGCCTGGTTGTAGTTCGCGATGTCGAGTTCGAAGTCGGCGTAGCGACCCTTCAGCTGCGCGCGCAGGGCGCCTGCGTCGAAGAGAGGCAGATGCACGGCCGGCCCGATGTTCATCTGGCGGCTCGCGAAGTTCAGGAAGCGGCCCCAGCCGAACGCGTCGAAGCCAATGCCGGCGGCGAGATTCACGTCGGGATAGAACTCGGCCTTCGCTTCTTTCACGTCGTGCATCGCGGCCTCCACCTGCCAGCGCGCGGCGACGATGTCGGGGCGGCGCGCCAGGAGGTCGGCGGGGAGGTTGTCGGGCAGCGCGACGTTCGCGGCCGGATTGAGCACCGGCTGCGCGATCTGCAGGCCGCGGTCCGGGCCCTTGCCGAGCAGCGCGCCCAGCTGGTAACGCACGGTCTCGATCTGGCCGTCGATCTGCGAGAGGTTGGCCTGGCTCGTCGCGATGTTGCCGTTCGCGGTCTGTCGCTCGACGTTGGTGTCGAGACCCGCGACCACACGGCCGTTCGTGATCGTGCCGATTGTCTTGCGGTTGTCGATCTCGCGCACCGCGATGTCGCGCAGCGCGTAGAGCTGCGCGAGCTGGTTGTACGTGCGAGCAACCGAGGAAGCGAGCGTGATGCGCGCCTGCTGCATGTCGGCCTGGGCGGCGCGCTGCGAGGAGACGGCCTGCGCGAGGCGCTGGCGGTTCTTGCCCCACAGGTCCAGATCCCACGAGGCGCTCGCGAGCACGTTGTTCTCGCTATACCAGCTGCCGCCGTAAGGGGGCGGGAAGAGCGCGTTTCCGGAGTAGAGCTCGCGGGTCCACGAGTAGCTCAGGTCGGCCTTCGGAAAGAGCGCCGAGCGCGACGTTTCGATATACGACGACGCTTTGGCAATGCGTGCCTGCGCCTGTGCGATGGTCGGGTTGCCAGCGAGCGCCTCGTCGATCAGCCCCGGCAGTTGCGGGTCGCCGAACTGGCTGGCCCAGTCGAGCGTTGGCCACTGGCCGCCTTGCTCAGGAATGCTCTGCGAGGTCTCGAACTGCTGCGGCTGACTGATGGTCTTGTCGCTCTTGATGCCGATGTAGTTCGCGCAACCCGAAAGGGCGAGCGCTGCGACCGCGGCGGCGACCGCCGCCCGGCAGGGCAGTGCCCGCACGGCCGGAACTGGCGCAAACTCGGTTTGGGATTTCATTGCTCGTCTCGATGCGTGAGAGGGTGTTGTGATACTGGACGATGCAGCTATTTTTTTGTGTGATGGCTTCAAATTTGCTTGTCTTGTCATCCATTCGCGGGCGGGTTCGGGTTGGTGCTCTGAGCGGCTTCGCAGCTATTCGAGAGAATCCGCCGCAACATGCTTTTGAGGAAGCCGACCTCCTCCGGCGTGAAGCCGGCGGAGAGGTGTTCCGTGACGCTGCGGAAGATCGCCGGCATGCGCGCGGCGATGGCGAGGCCCTCGGGCGTGAGCGCGAGGCGCACCGCGCGGCGGTCCTCGGAGCTGCGCACGCGCTGCAGGAGCCCGCGCTTCTCCAGGCGGTCGACGAGCCGTGTGACGGCGCTCGCGTCGATGCCGTATTCGCGCGCGAGTTCGGCCGCGAGGAGGCATTTGCCGGTTGCCACCATGAAGAGGATGCTGGCCTGCTGGCTCGTCACGCCGAGCTCGGCCACGGTGCGTTGGGTGACCATGTTCGACATCGTCGATTTCACCCGCGAGATCAGGTAGCCGACGCTCTCGCCAAGGTCGTAATCGCGGACTTCGGGCGGCGGCGTAGGGGTCGGATCCGTCATGATTCTGCTGCGCTTGCAATGGTTGACCAGGCAGGGATTATATGGGCGGTTAGTTGACGCGGCAAGATTTATTCTGCCTTTGATGAAAAACCTTTGCAGAGTAGGGGCTTAATCCGGCGCGGCCTTACGTGGGAAAATGTGGGGAGAAAGCCACGTCGGTGTGGCTGAGCGGCCTGTTGCGGCCATTGAGGCGGATTGAGTCGTGGCGCGTAAGCCACCGGTCAACCCAGTGGCGGCGCTGGATACGCGGTCGCACGCGTTTTACCGGGCGTGAGTGTCGGACGTGAGGCTGGCGGCACGATCCGGGCCCGGCATGTATATGTGCGCGGGATCAATTCATCTGCGCGTGCTATAATTTCAGGTTCCCAAAAGTGCGCCATTGCAGCGCTGCTGAACCGATCCGCCGGCAGATGGTCCGCCGCGGTTCGATGCGGCGGCCGCGCGCCCTAGCCGGGCCTGCCAGCAGGGCATGCGCGGCGCACTCAACTGTACCCAGGTTCCTATGTCCCGCGCCCTTCGCAACATCGCCATCATTGCCCACGTCGACCACGGCAAGACCACGCTCGTCGACCAACTGCTGCGCCAGTCCGGCACCTTCCGCGACAACCAGCAGGTCGCCGAACGCATCATGGACTCGAACGACATCGAAAAAGAGCGCGGGATCACGATTCTCGCGAAGAACTGCGCGGTCGAGTACGAAGGCACCCACATCAACATCGTCGACACCCCGGGTCACGCCGACTTCGGCGGCGAAGTGGAGCGCGTGCTCTCGATGGTCGATTCGGTGCTGCTGCTCGTCGACGCCGTCGAAGGCCCGATGCCGCAAACGCGCTTCGTCACGAAGAAGGCGCTCGCGCTCGGCCTGAAGCCGATCGTCGTCGTCAACAAGATCGACCGCCCGGGTGCGCGCATCGACTGGGTCATCAACCAGACCTTCGACCTGTTCGACAAGCTCGGCGCGACCGAAGAGCAGCTCGACTTCCCGGTGGTCTACGCGTCGGGCCTGAACGGCTACGCGTCGCTCGACGCTTCGGCGCGCGAAGGCGACATGCGCCCGCTGTTCGAGGCGATCCTCGAACACGTGCCGGTGCGCGCCGCCGACCCGGACGGCCCCCTGCAACTGCAGATCACCTCGCTCGACTACTCGACCTACGTCGGCCGCATCGGCGTGGGCCGCATCACGCGCGGCCGCATCAAGCCGGGCCAGCCCGTGGCGCTGCGCTTCGGTCCGGAAGGCGACGTGATGAACCGCAAGATCAACCAGGTGCTGTCGTTCAGCGGCCTGGAGCGCGTGCAGGTCGAATCGGCCGAGGCCGGCGACATCGTGCTGATCAACGGCATCGAAGACATCGGCATCGGCGCGACCATCTGCGCGGTGGACAACCCCGAAGCCCTGCCGATGATCACGGTGGACGAGCCGACGCTCACGATGAACTTCCTCGTGAACTCGTCGCCGCTCGCGGGCAAGGAAGGCAAGTTCGTGACGAGCCGCCAGATTCGCGACCGTCTCACGAAGGAACTGAATCACAACGTCGCGCTGCGCGTGAAGGACACCGGCGACGAAACCACGTTCGAAGTGTCGGGCCGCGGCGAGCTGCACCTCACGATCCTGATCGAGAACATGCGCCGCGAAGGCTACGAACTGGCCGTGTCGCGTCCGCGCGTGGTGCTGCACGAAGTCGACGGCGTGAAGCAGGAGCCGTACGAGCTGCTGACGGTGGACGTCGAAGACGGCCACCAGGGCGGCGTGATGGAGGAACTGGGCCGCCGCAAGGGCGAAATGCTCGACATGGCGTCGGACGGCCGCGGCCGCACGCGTCTGGAGTACCGCATCCCGGCGCGCGGCCTGATCGGCTTCCAGGGCGAATTCATGACGCTCACGCGCGGCACGGGCCTGATGAGCCACGTGTTCGACGAATACGGTCCGATCAAGGAAGGCTCGCTCGGCGAGCGCCGCAACGGCGTGCTGATCTCGCAGGACGACGGCGCGGCCGTCGCCTACGCGCTGTGGAAGCTGCAGGATCGCGGCCGCATGTTCGTGAAGCCGGGCGACGCGCTCTATGAAGGCATGATTATCGGCATCCACAGCCGCGACAACGACCTCGTCGTGAATCCGATCAAGGGCAAGCAGCTCACCAACGTGCGCGCCTCGGGCACCGACGAAGCCGTGCGCCTCGTGCCGCCGATCCAGATGTCGCTCGAATACGCGGTGGAATTCATCGACGACGACGAACTCGTGGAAGTCACGCCGCAGTCGATCCGTCTGCGCAAGCGTCATTTGAAGGAGCACGAGCGTCGCCGCGCAAGCCGCGAGGCCGCCGCCGATTAATTAGCAGTCGAAGTTTTTTCCGCACTGCAATGCAAACAGACTTACGGAAAAGCCGCCGCTTTACGGGCGGCTTTTTTGCGTCTGGCGCGGATTGTGTTGCGGGGCAGGAAAAGAGCGTTGCGAATGCCGCAAAAGCCCGTGCCTACAGGGTTTGCGCGCGATGTTCGGTCGCATTGCACCGTGTGGTGAGATGCGCATATGCGCTATACTCCGCGGATGCATGATTTAGGTCCTTCCAAGCAGACTTGATTCGCAATCCGCTAAACGGTCAGGCCGTGGCGCGGAAGGTTGAGTAACCCGCTATTTCTCGAGAAACTCGAAGAAAGGTGAGCGTAAATGTCGGAAACGATGAAGCAGTTTCAGCTGAACTCCTATCTGTTCGGCGGCAATGCTCCGTATGTCGAAGAGCTATACGAAGCATATCTTGACAACCCCGCGTCCGTTCCGGACGCCTGGCGTGAATACTTCGACGCACTGCAAAACGTGCCGTCGTCGAGTGGGACCGCTGACAACGACATCGCCCATGGGCCGATCGTCGAATCCTTCGCACAACGCGCGAAGGCCAACGCATTCGTCGCACGCGGCGGCGGCGAAGATCTCGCCACGGCGCGCAAGCAGGTCTATGTTCAGTCCCTGATTGGCGCTTATCGATTCCTCGGCTCGCAATGGGCCAATCTCGATCCGCTCAAGCGCCGCGAACGTCCGAATATTCCCGAACTCGAGCCTGCGTTCTACGACTTCACCGAAGCCGACATGGACCAGACGTTCAGCGCCACCAACCTGTATTTCGGGTTCGAGCGCGCGACGCTGCGCGAGATCGTCAAGGCACTGCGCGATACGTACTGCGGTACGATCGGCGCCGAATACATGTACATCAGCGATCCTGAGCAAAAGCGCTGGTGGAAGGAGCGTCTCGAGTCGATCCGCTCGACGCCCAACTTCACGACTGACAAGAAGAAGCACATCCTGCAGCGCCTGACGGCAGCCGAAGGTCTCGAGCGCTTCCTGCACACCAAGTACGTCGGCCAGAAGCGCTTCTCGCTCGAAGGCGGGGAGTCCTTCATCGCCGCGATGGACGAAGTCGTCCGTCACGCGGGCGCGAAGGGCGTGCAGGAAATCGTCATCGGCATGGCCCACCGCGGCCGCCTGAACGTGCTGGTCAATACGCTCGGCAAGATGCCGGCCGACCTCTTCGCCGAATTCGAAGGCAAGCACGTCGACGACCTGCCGGCAGGCGACGTGAAGTACCACAAGGGCTTCTCGTCTGACGTGGCGACCGAAGGCGGTCCGGTTCACCTGTCGCTCGCGTTCAACCCGTCGCACCTCGAAATCGTCAACCCGGTGGTCGAGGGTTCGGCGAAGGCGCGTATGGATCGCCGCGGCGACGACAACGGCCTGCAGGTGCTGCCGGTGCAGATCCACGGCGACGCGGCCTTCGCGGGCCAGGGCGTCGTGATGGAAACGCTGAACCTCGCGCAGACGCGCGGTTACGGCACGCACGGCACGCTGCACATCGTCATCAACAACCAGATCGGCTTCACGACCTCGGACCCGCGCGACGCGCGCTCGACGCTCTACTGTACCGACGTCGTCAAGATGATCGAAGCGCCGGTGCTGCACGTGAACGGCGACGATCCGGAAGCGGTCGTGCTGGCGATCCAGTTCGCGGTCGACTTCCGCATGCAGTTCCACAAGGACGTGGTCGTCGACATCGTCTGCTTCCGCAAGCTCGGCCACAACGAGCAGGACACCCCGGCTGTCACGCAGCCGCTCATGTACAAGAAGATCGCGCAGCACCCGGGCACCCGTGCGCTGTACGCCGAGAAGCTCGTGCAGCAGGGCGTCATCACGGCTGAAGACGGCGACAGCTACGTCAAGGCCTACCGCGCCGCGATGGACGAAGGCCACCACACGGTCGACCCCGTGCTCTCGAACTACAAGAGCAAGTACGCGGTGGACTGGGTGCCGTTCCTGAACCGCAAGTGGACCGACGCCGCCGACACGGCCGTCCCCCTCGCGGAACTGAAGCGTCTGGCCGAGCGCATCACGACGATCCCCGAGAACTTCAAGGTTCACCCGCTCGTCGAGCGCGTCATCAACGACCGCCGCGCGATGGGCAAGGGCGAGCACAAGCTCGACTGGGGCATGGGCGAGCACCTCGCATTCGCATCGCTGGTCGCATCGGGCTACGCTGTGCGCCTGACGGGCCAGGACTCGGGCCGCGGCACGTTCACGCACCGTCACGCGGTGCTGCACGACCAGAACCGCGAGCGCTGGAACGACGGCACGTATGTTCCGCTGCAGAACATCAGCGAGAACCAGGCGAAGTTCACGGTGATCGACTCGGTGCTGTCGGAGGAGGCCGTGCTCGGCTTCGAATACGGCTACTCGACCGCCGAACCGAACACGTTCGTTGCATGGGAAGGCCAGTTCGGCGACTTCGTCAACGGCGCGCAGGTCGTGATCGACCAGTTCATCTCGTCGGGCGAAGTGAAGTGGGGCCGCGTGTCGGGCCTCACGATGCTGCTGCCGCACGGCTACGAAGGCCAGGGTCCGGAGCACTCGTCGGCGCGTATCGAGCGTTTCCTGCAGCTGTGCGCTGACCACAACATGCAGGTCGTTCAGCCGACCACGCCGGCTCAGATCTTCCACGTGCTGCGCCGCCAGATGATCCGCCTGTTCCGCAAGCCGCTCATCATCTTCACGCCGAAGTCGCTGCTGCGTCACAAGGAAGCCGTGTCGGATCTGTCGGAACTCGCGAAGGGCACGTTCCAGCCGGTCATCGGCGAAGTGGACGAAACGATCGATGCGAAGAAGGTCAAGCGCGTGGTCGCCTGCTCGGGCCGCGTGTACTTCGACCTCGTCGCGCATCGCCGCGAAGCGAAGGCAACCGACGTCGCGATCATCCGTATCGAACAGCTCTATCCGTTCGCGCACAAGCAGTTCGAAGCGGAGCTGAAGAAGTACGACAACGCGACGGAAGTGGTCTGGGTGCAGGACGAGCCGCAGAATCAGGGCCCGTGGTTCTACATCGAGCACCACCTGAAGGAAGGCATGAAGGAAGGCATGAAGCTCGCTTACAGCGGCCGTCCTGCTTCCGCCTCGCCGGCAGTCGGCTACTACGCGAAGCACTACGAGCAGCAGAAGGCGCTGATCGAAGGTGCGTTCGGCCGCCTGAAGGGCGTGCAGGTCGCGAAGTAAGCACAAGAGCAACCGAACCGGGAAAGCCTCGCGCTTTCCCGCGCTCATGTGCGCGACCCGGTTCGTCATACGGGGATGTCCCCGATAAAGTATTCAGGAAAATCACATGGCTATCGTAGAAGTGAAGGTCCCGCAGTTTTCGGAGTCGGTGTCGGAAGGCACGATGCTGCAGTGGAAGAAGAAGCCGGGCGAAGCGATTGCCCAGGACGAAGTCGTCATCGAGATCGAGACCGATAAGGTCGTGCTCGAAGTGCCCGCGCCGGCAGCCGGCGTGCTGACCGAGATCCTGGTGGGCGACGGCGCAACCGTCGAGAGCGAACAGGTGATCGCGAAGATCGACACGGAAGCCAAGGCCGGCGCCGTTGCTGCTCCCGCAGCCGCCGCTGCCCCGGCTGCCGCAGCGGCTCCCGCAGCCGCGCCGGCCGCCGCCGCTGCCGCATCGACGGCAAGCAGCACCGTTGCTTCGCCCGCCGCGTCGAAGCTGATGGCCGAGAAGGGCCTGTCGGGCGGCGACGTCGCCGGCACGGGCCGCGACGGCCGCATCACGAAGCAGGACGTGCTCGGCGCGGGCGCGCCGAAGACCGCACCGGCAGCCGCAAAGCCGGCAGCCGCCAAGCCGTCGCTGCCGCAAGTCAACGCGCCGGCATCGGCCACGAACTGGCTCAACGACCGTCCGGAACAGCGCGTGCCGATGTCGCGTCTGCGTGCGCGTATCGCCGAGCG
This sequence comes from Paraburkholderia lycopersici, assembly GCF_900096975.1. Classification (GTDB taxonomy): domain Bacteria; phylum Pseudomonadota; class Gammaproteobacteria; order Burkholderiales; family Burkholderiaceae; genus Paraburkholderia; species Paraburkholderia lycopersici. Next base: position 154,929 of record NZ_FMYQ01000006.1, on the reverse strand, counting down.
TCTGCTCGAGTCGCAGCAAACCAACGCCATCCTCACGACGTTCAACGAAGTGAACATGGCGCCGGTCATGGATCTGCGCAACAAGTACAAGGACAAGTTCGAGAAGGAACACGGCGTCAAGCTCGGCTTCATGTCGTTCTTCGTGAAGGCCGCGGTTCACGCGCTGAAGAAGTTCCCGCTCGTGAACGCGTCGATCGACGGCAACGACATCGTCTACCACGGCTACTTCGACATCGGTATCGCCGTCGGCTCGCCGCGCGGTCTCGTGGTGCCGATCCTGCGCAACGCGGACCAGCTGAGCCTCGCCGAAATCGAGAAGAAGATCGCCGAATTCGGCCAGAAGGCCAAGGAAGGCAAGCTCTCGATCGAGGAAATGACGGGCGGCACGTTCTCGATCTCGAACGGCGGCGTGTTCGGTTCGATGCTCTCGACGCCGATCATCAACCCGCCGCAGTCGGCGATCCTCGGCGTGCACGCGACGAAGGAACGCGCGGTGGTGGAGAACGGCCAGATCGTGATCCGTCCGATGAACTACCTCGCGATGTCGTACGACCACCGCATCATCGACGGCCGCGAAGCCGTCCTGTCGCTGGTCGCGATGAAGGACGCGCTGGAAGATCCGGCGCGTCTGCTGCTCGACCTGTAAGGCGGCCCTGCGCGCGCGTTTCGCGCGCGCAGTTCCCACGCATCAAGTCTCACACTGAGCGCCGGGCGCGCGGATTCCGGAAGCCGGGGTCCGCGCGCCGCGCTCGCGTCTCGAAAGGATGACCATGTCCAAAGAATTTGACGTCGTCGTGATCGGCGCCGGCCCCGGCGGCTATATCGCGGCGATCCGCGCCGCGCAGCTCGGCAAGTCGGTTGCCGTGATCGAACAATGGAAGAACCCGGCCGGCGTGCCGAAGCTCGGCGGCACCTGCCTGAACGTCGGCTGCATTCCGTCGAAGGCGCTGCTCGCCTCGTCGGAAGAGTTCGAGAACGCCCAGCATCACCTCGGCGACCACGGCATCACCGTGGGCGACGTGCAGATCGACGTCTCGAAGATGCTCGGCCGCAAAGAAGCCATCGTCGAGAAGATGACGAAGGGTATCGAGTTCCTGTTCCGCAAGAACAAGATCACGTGGCTCAAGGGCCACGGCAAGTTCGTCGGCAAGAGCGACGCCGGCGTGCAGATCGAAGTGAGCGGCGAAGGCGAGACCGAAGTCGTCACGGCGAAGAACGTCATCATCGCGACGGGCTCGAAGGCGCGCCACCTGGCCGGCATTCCGGTCGACAACAAGATCGTCGCCGACAACGAAGGCGCGCTCTCGTTCGACGCCGTGCCGAAGAAGCTCGCCGTGATCGGCGCGGGCGTGATCGGCCTGGAACTGGGCTCGGTGTGGCGCCGTCTCGGCGCCGACGTCACGATCCTCGAAGCGCTGCCCGAATTCCTCGGCGCAGCCGACCAGGCGCTCTCGAAGGAAGCCGCGAAGCTCTTCAAGAAGCAGGGTCTCGACATTCACGTCGGCGTGAAGGTCGGCGAAGTGAAGGCAACGGACAAGAACGTCACGATCGCCTACACGGACAAGGACGGCAATGCGCAGGTGCTCGAAGCCGACCGCCTGATCGTCTCGGTCGGCCGCGTGCCGAACACCGACAACCTCGGTCTCGAAGCGATCGGCCTGAAGGCCAACGAGCGCGGCTTCATCGACGTGGACAACCACTGCGCGACGAGCGTGCCGAACGTCTACGCGATCGGCGACGTGGTGCGCGGCCCGATGCTCGCGCACAAGGCCGAAGACGAAGGCGTGCTGGTGGCCGAGATCATCGACGGCCAGAAGCCGCACATCGACTACAACTGCATTCCGTGGGTGATCTACACCGAGCCGGAAATCGCGTGGGTCGGCAAGACGGAACAGCAGCTCAAGGCCGAAGGCCGCGACATCAAGACGGGCCAGTTCCCGTTCATGGCGAACGGCCGCGCGCTCGGCATCAACAAGGCCGACGGCTTCGTGAAGATGATCGCCGACGCCAAGACCGACGAGCTGCTCGGCGTGCACATCATCTCGGCGAACGCATCGGACCTGATCGCGGAAGCCGTGGTGGCGATGGAATTCAAGGCTGCCGCCGAAGACATCGGCCGCATCTGCCATCCGCACCCGTCGCTGTCCGAAGTCATGCGCGAGGCGGCACTCGCCACCGACAAGCGCGCGCTCAACATGTAAGCGCGAGGGGCGGGGCGGCCGTTTGATGGCCGTCTTGCCTCGAAGTACCTTGCATCGCGTACAGAGGCGGGTGGGCTTTTGCTCTCCCGCCTTTCCTCATTTGCGGCACAGAAAATGAACGTCACCGAATACTACGAAAACGAACTGCAGAAGCGGGGATACAAGCCCGATACGGCACAGCGCGCCGCGATCGACCGGCTGCAGCGGTGTTACGACGAATGGGGCGCCTACAAATCGCGGCGTTCGAACGCGATCAAGAAGTTCCTCATCCACCCGGACCTGCCTCGCGGCGTCTACATGTGGGGCGGCGTGGGGCGCGGCAAGAGCTTCCTCATGGACAGCTTCTACGCGGTCTTGCCGCTGCAGCGCAAGACGCGCCTGCACTTCCACGAGTTCATGCGCGAGGTGCATCGCGAGCTCGAAGAACTCAAGGGCATGGCCGATCCGCTCGACGAACTCGCGCGCCGCATCGCGAAGCGTTATCGCCTGATCTGCTTCGACGAATTCCACGTCTCGGACATCGCCGACGCGATGATTCTCTATCGCCTGCTCGACGGCCTCTTCAAGAACGGCGTGCAGTTCGTGATGACGTCCAACTACGATCCCGATCTGCTCTATCCCGACGGCCTGCATCGCGACCGCATGCTGCCCGCCATCGATCTGCTCAAGAGCAAGCTCGACGTGCTCAACGTCGACGCGGGCGTCGACTATCGTCAGCGCACCCTCGCGCAGGTCGAGGTTTACCACACGCCGCTCGGCGCGGCCGCCGACAAGGCGCTGCGGCACTCGTTCGCGCAGCTTGCCGCCGTGCCCGACGAGAGCCCGATCCTGCATATCGAAAAGCGCGAGCTGAAGGCATTGCGCCGCGCCGACGGCGTCGTATGGTTCGACTTCGCCACGCTGTGCGGCGGTCCGCGCTCGCAGAACGACTATCTGGAGCTGGCGAGCCGCTTCCACGCGGTGGTCCTTTCCGACGTGCCGCAGATGACGCCGCGCATGCAGTCCGAAGCGCGCCGCTTCACGTGGCTCATCGACGTGTTCTACGACCACAAGGTCAAGCTGCTGATGTCGGCCGCTGTGCCGCCGGAGCAGCTCTATGTGGAAGGTCCGATGGCCAACGAGTTCACGCGCACCGTCTCGCGCATCGTCGAAATGCAGTCGAAGGAATATCTCGAAGCACCGCGCCGCATCGTCGATACGGCGTTGACCTGAGCGGTGATGCGCGGCAATGAGCGCATTCGTCGCGATGCGCCAGTCGCAAGTTAGCGGCGCAGCGCCTTTTTCAAGATTCGGACCCGTCTGATATGGGCGGCCGGAGCGAGTGGATATCGTTTGTCGGTACAGCATCTGACAAAGGACCTTCCATGACTCCGCATCGCGATATCACCGACGAAGAATGGCAGCGTGTAATGCTGCTCCTGCCGGAACTGCGCCCGCGCTCCGAGCTGCGCGGCCGGCCGCTCGCCAACACGCGCTCGGTGCTCAATGGCGTGTTATGGGTCATCTATAGCGGCACGACCTGGTCGGCCATGCCGCGCCGCTACCCCTCGTATCAAACCTGTCATCGGCGCTTCAAGATCTGGCACGACGAAGGCGTGCTCAAGCGCGTGATGGCCGAGCTGTTTGGCGATGAAGGCGTCAGGCTGTGCAGCACCATCGAATCGCGCATGCGGATGCGCAGGCATGAGAACCGTGCCGAAAGGGCCGCGCGCCGGCAAGAGGCCGCGCGCAACCTGCCTCGTAATTCTCCGTTCGCGCCCGTTGCATCCGCCGCACCTGCCGCGCCGGTGCAGCCGTTCGGCTATCGCTCGGTGTATCGGCACAGGGCGTAGTGCGGCGATCGTCCACAGCCCCAATGCGCGCGCATCAATACGTTGTCTTGCATCGATCGTGCGAAGCGCCGGCCGAAGGCGCACATACGTATCCGGCCGGTTTCGTTTCTCAGGTTCGCTCGCCGGTTCGTGCGCCGGCTGCCGGACGCGCTATCTCACTGCTGACGCACCCAGGTCTGCGAGCGGCCGAGCAACGAAATACCCAGATAGCCCCGCACGACGAGTTTCTGGCCGCCGTCTTCGGTGTGCATCTTGCAGCGGTACACCTTGCCGTTTTCCGGGTCGAGGATATGGCCGCCGTCCCAGCCGTCGCTGGTTTTCTTCATGCTGTCGATGATCGTCATGCCGAGAATCGGCTGGTCCTTGCGCGCATCGGTGCAGGCCGTGCAACGCCGGTCGGGCTGGTCATTGGCGCCGAGTCCCTTGATGACCTTGCCGCTCAGGTCTCCATTGGCGTCTGCGCTGATTTGCACGAGCGCCTTCGGTTGGCCGGTATGGTCGTCGATGGTCTGCCAGACGCCAACGGGCGTTTCGGTCTGCGCGTGCGCGACGAGGGCGCCGCACAGCAGTGCGCCCGCAAGCGCGAAACGGCGTATGGCGCGACTTGTGAGTCGGTTCATGTCTTCCTCCACTGATGTTGTTCGTGATGGCGATACGGCCGTCCAACGCGCTTGGGCGCCGAACGGTCACGGCAGAATACTGGAAAGCATCGTGCGCGTTTGAGAGAAGGGGTTCTAGTCTGGGCAGTTCGGCCGAGCTGAACCAAAACCAGCGGAGATGCAAGGACACCGCGCAATCCCTGGAAATTTTTCCCGAAGTGTTGTGGGAAAAGAGCCGCGAGCGCCAAATTTGCGACCGGGAGCCCGAAAGGCGTGAAAGTGAGTAATAATTGTGCCGATTTGTAAAAATTAGAACTGTCAAAGCAGGTACTACATGGACTACAAGTGGAGAGTTCGTCGCATTGCCTTGGCGGCGCTGGTGGTGATCGGGGGTATCGGTACGGGCTGCGCGCAGACGCCGCCTGACAATTCAGCGGCAGCGGCGCCCGTAGCACAGACCACCGCCGCACCCGCAGTGCAGGATGAGCAGGTCACGATGCAGGCGCTGGCGGCGAGCCAGCCGACCGCGCTCACGCCCGACGAGGCGAAACAGAACGCGGCGGGTAACGTGGCCGAGCTTCAGCAGATGTTGCGCGGCTCGGATCTCAGCGAGCTGCGCACCACCTACAACGGTTCGTATGGTGCGAGCCTGCTGTTCTATGGCAAGGAAATGACGTATTACGTCACGCTGTTTCAGAACAAGACGTTCTGGCGCGTGATCAAGACGAGCGACGAGACGCGCGCGGAAGCAATTTATCGCGACTTCGCGCAGAAGTCGGCGCAGCTTGCGGAAGTGGAAATCCGCCGCACGCGCCTCGAGGCGCAGAAGGCGTTCACCAACCGCATGATCGCGCTCACCCAGGACCACGCAAACCGGCTTCAGGCCGATCTGGCGATCGCGCGTGAGCAGCAGGCACTTGTTGCGGACCAGCAGAAGCAGGGTCGCGATCAGGCCAACACGCTGCAAGCCCAGAAGGCCGCTGCACAGGCGCAACTGCGCACCGTGCAGCGCCAGGTGCGCGAGCTGCAGCAACAGGTGGAAGGCGGCTTGCCGGTCCGCTAATCGAGCCGAGCGGGTAGGCGGCGCACCATGTGCGCCGGTCTGCGCGATGTGCGCGGATGTGACAAGCCGATGCGGTGAAAAAAGGCGGGGCGCCCTTAGGCGCTCCGCCTTTTTTTGGGCCCGATTCTGAAATGCCCGAGCCGGAGGGGCGTGAGGCGGGAAGCGGTCGCTGCGCGCTCAGTGCTTGCCGTGGCGATGCGCGTCGCGGCTTTTGTGATGTTCGTCGGCCGGTTGATGCTTCGGTTGCGAGCCGGTGGGCGTCGGATCAACGGCGATAGGGTCGCTCGCCGGAAAGGTTTCCTCGAGTGCTTCGTCGAGCGGGTCTTCCTGCGAGGTTTGCGGTTGCTTCTGCTTGGATGCGCTCATGGCGGTCTCCCTGGCAATAGGCGTCACTGTCTCAGAATAACGCAAAGGCCAAAACCATGACCGCGAGACAGTTTCGGATACACCGAAAAGAACGGCGCGCAAAGAAGCGGGCGCGCCGAGGCGCGCCCATATCCCGAGGAGCGGAGAGGCCGGCGTACGCATTCGACGAATGCGCCGGCCAGTAGCAGCTTAGCTGTTGCCCGAACCTTCGCCGCCGTTGCCGCCATTGTTCACCGCGCCGTAGAGACGGCGGCGGCGCGTGACGACGACGGGGCCGTCCTGTGACGGACGCTCGGTGCTGCCGGGCGCCGGCCAGCTTTCGCGAGGTTCGCGAGATTCGCGGGGCTCGCGCGGCTCTCTCTGCTCGCGCGGACCATGACCGCCATGGCTGCCATGGGGGCCGCGGCTCGTGTGCTCGCCGTGCGAGCTGCGGGCGCCGCCCGGGCGCGGCCCCGGACGGGTGCCGGTGTCGAGCTGGATAGTCGAGATGGCGCGCTTGTAGATGCCTTGCAGGCCGACGGGCGTGCGCAGCATCACCAGGTACTGATCGAACGACTCGATACATCCGGTCAGGCGAATGCCGTTGACCAGATAAATTTCGACGCGCTTTCTTTCTTTTCGCGCGGCGTTCATGAAGTCGTTTTGCGGGTGCGATTCTGCGGAAGGCATGGACTCGATTTAGCCAGGCGGCTCGATGCCGCAATCAGTTGGAACGTTTGCTCGCCGCGATTCTACCTTGTGTCGGCGAAGCGCGCGTGCGGGGAAGCATGCTTACTGCTGAACTATACCGGCTCGCGGCTGGCGCCGCAGGTTGACGAAAAGTGCTCGTTGCGTCCCTCGTCGGCGACCGCGGCCAGCAAGCGGGTCGGATGACGGGTTCCGATACACAGCGACAGCGGTTTTCGGCGGGGCGCGCCGACGATACGCATCCCGGCGGCCAACACCGTGACATATCGACGCTCCCAGCGCACTTTCACAGCGTAGTCCATGAAAGCGCGCCATGCTCGACCGATTCGAGCCTTCGCATATCGTGATTCGATCGATCTGCGACGATTCTCGCGTCTCGCGCGCGCTGCGTTCCGTGCGGCGGCGCACGCGACGCCATCGCAATCGCAATCGCGTCGCAGCGTGCGCGAAAGAGGCGAAATCGCCGCTCGCGCGGAATAAGCGCGCTCGCCGCGACGTTTAACGCCATATCGACGATGCCGGGCGAGCGCGCGCTCACGCCGCATGTGATGCGGCTCGCCGGGTCTCCCAGGTCATCCGTCCGGCTATCCGGGCGTAACCTCAGCGGAGGTGGCCATGAAGCGGTTTCGAAGGTTTTTCGCGTGCCTCGTTTGCGCGGCGCTAGCCGGCGTTTCCGGCGTCGGGCTTGCCGCGTGCGGCGACATGAACTCAGGCGGGTCGTCCTCGAGCAGTTCGGGCGGCTCGTCGAGCGGCGGCGGCTACTGAGCGGCGTGCGGCGTGTTGCGCCATCCTTCGCCGGAATTCGAAGCACAGGTCGTGGCGCAGCTCGGGCCCTTGCGCCGGTATGCCCGCGCATTGACCGGCGACGCCGCATGGGCCGACGACCTCGTGCAGGACGCCGCCGAGCGTGCGCTCTCGCGCTGGACCTCGTTTCGGCCGCAGAGCAATCTGCGCGCGTGGCTGCTCACGATCCTGCGCCATCTCTACATCGACCAGTTGCGCGGGCGGCGTGAGATCGCCGTCGACGACGAAGCGGCGCCCTGGCGCACGCTCGAAGCGCCGCGCGGCGAGGTGGACGGGCTCGTGCTGCGCGACCTGCAGCGCGCGCTGTATGTCCTGCCGGCCGCGCAGCGCGAGGTGCTGCTGCTCGTGTGCGTGGAGGAGTTGAGCTATAGCGAGGCGTCGGCGGTGCTCGGCGTGCCGGCCGGCACGGTGATGTCGCGCCTGTCGCGGGCGCGCGAGCATCTGCGCGCGTTGCTCGACACGGGGCCGGCGCGGGATCCCGCGCAACGAGCCGCGTCGCTCAGGGTGGTGGGGACGATGAGATGAATCACGACGATCTCGACCACGAACATGAGGGCATGCTGCCCGGCGGCCCTGAAGAGGATCTGTCGATGCTCGGTGCTTTCGTCGACGACGAATTGCCGCCCGGCGAGCGCGCGGCGCTGCAGGCGCGCCTCGCGTCCGATCCACAGGCGGCGGGGCGCGTGGCCGGTTATCGCGCGCAGAAGGCCGCGCTGCGGGCACTGTGCGAAGGCGCGCGCGTGGGCGGCGAGCGCGCGGCGTCCGCTTCCGACGACGCGCCCACCGTGCTCGTGCTGCGTGCCCGCACGCCGTGGTGGTGGCGCGCGGGCATCGCCGCCGCGTGGGCGGCTCTGGGCGCGGGGCTCGCGGTGGCGGCCACGGCGCTCGTGCCGCGGCTCGCGCCCGGCCTCGCGCCGGCGCTCGTGGCCGGCGCAACGCCAGCGGCCACGCGCTTCGAAACCCCCGAAGCGTTCGCGCGCCGCGCCGATGTCGCCTATGCGGTGTATTCGCCGGAGCAGCGGCACCCCGTGGAAGTGGGCGCGGCCGACGAAGCGCATCTCGTCGCATGGCTCTCGAAGCGGCTCGGCAAGCGGCTTTCCGTTCCGTCGCTCGCCGAATATGGTTACGCGCTGGTGGGTGGCCGGTTGTTGCCCGGCAATTCGGGCCCGGCCGCGCAATTCATGTACGAGAACGATGCGGGCGAGCGGCTCACGCTTTATGTGAGCAGTTCGGGCATCGACCGCGACGCCGTGCGCCTCCTGCGCGACGGCAACCGCCGCACGTTCTACTGGAGCACCGACCGCATGGGCTACGCGCTTTCGGGGCCGCAAACCGAGCCGCAACTGCGCGACATCGCACTCGAAGTGTGCGGCGCGCTGGGCGGCAAGCCCGCGCAGTGGTGAGCGGCGGCGAGGGCGGGGCCATGCCAGCGCGGACCGGCTGCGGTAGCGGAGTGCGCCGATGAGCGACGCCGCGCGCCCCTTGCCGCCCGGCATCGACGCGGACCGCTTCGAGCGCGCGCTCGCGGCGTTCGCGGAAGTCGTCGGCGCGCCGAACGTATGCCGCGGCGGCGCATCGCTCGACCCGTATCTCGATCCATTTTTGCCGCTCGCCGATCCGCATGCCTTCGCGCCTTCGGCGGCGATCCTCCCCGCGAATGTCGAGGAGATCCGCGCCATTCTGCGTATTGCGAACGAGACCCGCGTGCCGCTCTGGACCGTTTCCACGGGCCGCAACTTCGCTTATGGCGGCGCCGCGCCGCGTCTCGCGGGTTCGGTCGTGCTCGACCTGCAGCGCATGAACCGCATCCTGGAGGTGGACGAGCGGCTCGCGTGGGCGCGCGTCGAGCCCGGTGTGAGCTACTTCGACCTGCATGCGCACCTGCGCGAGCAGCATCTGCGCCTTTGGGTCGATCCGCCCGCGGCCGGCTGGGGCAGCGTGATCGGCAACACGCTCGAGCGCGGCTTCGGCACCACGGCTTACGGTGACCACGCGTCGGCGCAGTGCGGCATGGAGGTCGTGCTCGCCAACGGCGACGTGGTGCGCACCGGCATGGGCGCGATCGAGAACGGCACGGCCTGGCAGCTCTACAAGCCTGGCTATGGCCCTTCGTTCGACGCTCTCTTCACGCAATCGAACTACGGCATCGTCACGAAGATGGGGCTCTGGCTGATGCCGGCGCCGCAGGCGTTCGTGATCGGCGAGATCCAGTTCGCGCGCGAGGACGATCTGGGCGTGATCGTCGATACGCTGCGTGCGCTCCAGCTCGACGGCACGATACGTCAGCATGCCGTGATCGAAGGCGCGATAAGGCGCGCGGCGAGCCTCGCGCCGCGCTCGCGCTGGTACGACGGCGAAGGGCCGATGCCGGAGGACGCCGTCGCCGCGATGCAGCGCGCGCTCGGCGTGGGCCGCTGGAACCTGCACTACGCGCTTTACGGCGCGCCCGAGGTGATCGACGTGCAGCGGCGCATCGTCGAGCGCGCCTTCGCCGGCGTGCCTGGCGCACGCCTCGCGTCGCGGCGTTATGCCGAAGGCGACGAGCCGCAGGGCGGCGGCGACCGCAATTTCGCGGGCATACCCGCGATGAGCGCTTTTCGCATGCTCGACTGGCGCGGCGGCGAGGGCGCGCACGTGGACTTCTCGCCGCTGTGTCCCGCCGACGGCCGCGACGCGCTGCGTCAGTACGCGCTCGTCAAGGCGCGCGCGGCCGAGTACGGCTTCGACTATTACGGCGGCTTCACGGCGGCGGGGCGTTATCTGCATCATGTGTTCGCGGCGATCTTCGCCCGCGAGCGCCGCGCCGACGCCGCGCGCGCGGGCGACCTGTTGCGCGCGCTGATGAGCGACGCGGGCGCGGCGGGCTATGGCGTGTACCGTTCGCATCTGCTCTACATGGACTATGCGGCGGCGCAGTACGCATTCAATGACGGCGCGCTGCTGCGCCTTTCGCAGACCGTGAAGGACGCGCTCGATCCGCAGGGCGTGCTGTCTCCGGGCAAGCAGGGTATCTGGCCGGCGGGGTGGCGAGCGCAACGCGGCTACACGTGAAGGCGGCCTGAAGGATCGCGTGAGGATAGCGCGAGGGCAATGGAGGATGCGATGAACCGGCGAGCTTTTCTCGGCGAGGCGACGGCCGCGGCGCTCGGTGCGGTGTGGCGGGCGCAGCCGCTCGGGCTTGCGCTTGCCGGATCGGTGCCCGATGCGGGCGCGGGTTTGGGTGCGGCAAGCGCCGCGGTGTTCGATCCGGCGCTGCCGCAGGGCCGCGCGCTCGCGCGCGAGGCGGCGCGAGCGGGATGCGCGGCATGGGCCGTTGGCGATGGCGCGAGCGACATCGGCGGCCTGTGGCATGCGCGGATTGCGCGACGGCTCGAGCCCGGCGCGACAGTGATCGGCGCATTGCGTCCCTCGGACCGCTTCGTGCTCGCACGGCTCGCCGCAGCACGGCGGGTGGCGTTGCGCGATTTCGCATCGGCGGCCCATCGCGCGCCGGCTAAAAGCGATAGTCGGGATTGCGCGCATCGAACGTGAGGGCGTCGAAGGCCTTCGGTTCGACGCGCTCGATCACGATGTCCTCGATGGGGCGCCCTTCGCCATCGTACGACTGCACGGTGCGAAACCATGGATGCCGCAGATCGAGGCCGAGCGTCTCGCGGTTCGCGGGCAGGCCGCGCGCGTCGGGCGGCGCGTCCCACGTGAAGGCGACGACGCGCACGCCGTCGAGCGTTTCGACGGCAATGCGCGAGGCTCGGGCCGCGCCCGCCGCCGCAAGCCGCGGGTAGTCCTCGAGGAAATGCCGCGCGATCGCCTCGGTGCCGAGGTCGGTGAGCCGATGATGCGATTGCGAGCGCGCGAACGCGCTGTCGAGCTGCGTCCACATCGATATGGCGCCAAAGAGGCCGCCCGTATGGCCGTACATTTCGTCGCCGCGGTGCGTGGCGTCGTAGAGCACTTCCTGGCCCGCGTGCGCGCCGTCGGGCAGCCAGCGCGCGTAGAGCCGCAGCGGAGCATGGGCGATGCGCACGAGCAGATGATCGGCCGCGGCGGGCCAGCGCCCGTCGATGCGCTCGCGATGCCGCATCGAGATTTCGCACGACGCATAGCCGTTCGGTCCAGCCGCGATATAGCGCGCGAGCGTGTCGCGTTCGAGCGAGGCGAAGAGCGCGACGAGTTGCGCGTCGCCGAGCTGCGCGAGCGTGCCGTCGCGCGCGGCGCGCTGGAGCCAGCGCACCTGCGCGTCAGCGGGCAGCGCGCTCACTTCGGAGGGCGGCGTCCGCGCTTCGGGGCCGGCGTGGCTTGCGTCAGGCAACGCGGCGAAGAACGCCGCAAACAGTGCCGCGATGCGCGCGACGCGCATGCACGTTTGCACGCGCGTCGCCGGACCTCGGCGTGTCGAAATACGCGTGGAGCGAGACGTCATCGACAAGGCCCTCCACGGTGCGTCGATGTTGGCGGGCAAGCGGCGCGCGCCGGATGTGCCGCGAGCGCCATCACCGCATCAACGTCTCAGACTTGCGTTTTCTTCCCGGCTTTTGCGATTTCCCCGTCGCGCAGCTGCCGCCGCAGCACCTTGTCGATGGTCGATGGCGGCAGCGACTCGCGGAACGCGACGAGCGCGCGGCAGGTCATCGGCGAGCCAGCGCTCACGCAGGCGGCGCGCTTGGGAAAGTGCGCAGTGCAGTCGTCGACAAAAGCAGAAAGGCCGTGCGGGCGAACCCGGCACGGCCTTTCATTGCGTCGTTGCGGCGCCGCCGCGCGCTTGGATCAGACGCCCGACACCTGCTTCGCCGTCTGCGTCATGTCGATGCCGCGACGCTCGCGACTGAACGGGATCAGCACGGCGATCACGACGGCCACCGTTCCGGCGACGATTGCCATGGCCATCGCGTAGTTCTGGTCGTGTGCTTCGGCGAGCGAGGCCTGCAGCGTGGCGTTGACCGAAGCGAACAGGTTGCCGAGCTGGTAGACGAGACCCGGGAAGGTCGCGCGTACTTCGTCCGGCGAGATTTCGTTCAGGTGCACCGGAATCACGCCCCACGCGCCTTGCACCGAAATCTGCATGAGGAACGCGCCCAGCGCGAGCAGCAGCGGGCCTTGAGAGAACGCCCACAGCGGCAGCACCGGCAGCGCGATCAGCGCAGCGATGAAGATCGCCTTGCGACGGCCGATTCTCTCGGAAATCTGGCCGAAGAAGAGGCCGCCCACGATCGCGCCGATATTCAGCACGATGGTGATGATCGAAACCGTGTGCGGATCGAAGTGATGCTGCTCGCGCAGGAAGGTCGGATACAGGTCTTGCGTGCCGTGCGAGAAGAAGTTGAACGCGGTCATCAGCACGATCGCGTACACGGAAAGCACCCAGTTGTGCTTGAGCGTGGTGATGAGGCTCGGACGCGCGCGCTTTTCCATCTCCTTCCAGGCCGGCGATTCGGGCACGTGCGTACGCACGTAAAGCACGAGCAGCGCGGGCAGGACGCCCACGAAGAACATGCCGCGCCAGCCGATGTATTGGTACAGCACGCCGAACACGATCGAGGCGAGCAGATAGCCGCTGGGATAGCCCGCCTGCAGCAGGCCGGAAACGATGCCGCGCGACCTGGGGGGAATGGTTTCCATCGTGAGCGCGGAACCCACGCCCCATTCGCCGCCCATCGCGACGCCGAACAGCGCACGCAGGACGATGAAGGTCGTGAGGTTGGGCGAAAAGCCGGTGAGTAGTTCGAGCACCGAATAGCACGCGATATTGACCATCAACGTGGGGCGGCGGCCGTATTTGTCGGCGAGGCGGCCGAATATCAGCGCGCCGAGCGGGCGCATGGCCAGCGTCAGCGTAATGGCGAAAGCCACGGCCGGAATTTTGGTGTTGAATTCGTTGGCAATGTCTTTCAGTACGAAAACCATTAGAAAGAAATCGAATGCATCGAGCGTCCATCCGAGGTACGCCGCAATCGTGACGTTCTTCTGTTCCCGCGTCCAGCTCATGTTGTTTGTTCTCCTGTGAAACGGGTGCAATGCCATGTCTCCTGTTGATTGCAGCAAGCGTCTCGACGCTCGCTGCAATCCCTTGCACGTGGCGGCATTGCATCGTGTGGCTAGATTGGCCCCCGCAGCGGGCTTCGCGCCAGTGTACGCCCGGCATTAAACATTTGCATGCATATGACTGCAACCCGGAGTAATCCCTGGAGAACCTGCGTGTGGGCGAAAGCTTCCTGTTTTGTTCGTAATTTAAATGTAATTAAACTGAAGGCAGTTAAATGAGTTCGTGTGCAGCCAATGCAAATAAATGAATGCAAACGCGTGCATCAGTTGTGCGAATTGAAAACGGCGTTGACGACGGTCGAGGCGTAGTCGCGCCGAACGAGTACATCGCATCGACGTTCAGGTTACCGAACGATCCAGTCTATTTGACCGCATTGACAGCATAGTGGCCTGCGCCGGGTGCGACCGATAGCCATGCGCTTTCGAGCTAATTGCCGACCGCGGGGGGATCGTCGGTGTCAGTGATCTGATGGGCCGCCGGGGTGCGGCGCCCGTATTTTTTATATGCCGTGCTAAAGGGTACTGACCGGGGGACCGATGACAGATTCACGACGGGTGGGCGAAAGCGCCGGCTGTAGCGTGGTTGCAACGGTTGCGCGCGCAAAGGAACTGGCCGCGGATGCGGCTTGCGCGGCTCGCCGCCTGCGGCGCAGGCGACGCCCAAAAAGCACAAAATACTATTTAATGAACGATCGTGCTTTTCCCTATGTTTCTCGCTGGACGACCTCGCTAGAATCGGTGGCTTCTCATCGGGTTCCGCGTGGCGGAGCTTCGCCAGCCGGCAGACATCAAGGAGACGAAAGCATGCGTGTCAGGGAAATGTTCGAACTGGGCGGGCAGGTTGCGCTCATCACCGGCGGTTCGCGCGGTCTGGGCCTGCAGATGGCGCAGGCGCTCGGGGAGATGGGCTGCCACGTGGTCATCACGGCGCGCAAGGCCGACGAGCTTGCCGAGGCGGCCGGCCATCTGCAGGCGCTCGGCATCGAGGCGACGACCGTCGTGAGCGACCTGCAGCACCCGGAGGCGGTCACGCCGCTCGTGAGCGAGACGCTGGCGGCCTGCGGCCAGATCGACATCCTCGTGAACAATGCGGGCGCTACGTGGGGCGCGCCTGCCGAGGATTATCCCGACGAGGCGTGGCACAAGGTCATGAACCTGAACGTGAACGCGCCGTTCTTTCTCGCGCGCGAGGTGGGCAAACGCAGCATGATCGCACGCAGGCGCGGCAAGATCATCAACGTCGCTTCCATTGCCGGCCTGAAGGGCTCGCTCGGCCCGATGCAGACGATTGCGTACAACACCTCGAAGGCGGCGGCCATTAATTTCACGCGCGCGCTGGCGGCCGAATGGGGCAAGTACAACATCAACGTCAACGCGATCTGCCCCGGCTTCTTTCCCTCGAAGATGTCGGCCGGCTTGCTCGACAAGATGGGGCAGGCGGTGATCGATCAGACGCCGCTGCACCGTCTCGGCGACGACGACGATCTCAAGGGCGCGGTGGTGTTCCTCGCGAGCCAGGCGGCGCGCCACGTGACGGGCCAATACCTCGCCGTGGACGGGGGCGCGAGCGTCGTCTGATCGAGCATTCCCGGTTGCCTGCCCGAACCCGCGGCGGGCAACCCGCGCCGATTCCACGGTAAGCGCGACCGTGTGCCGCCCGCAGGCGGCACGGCCGCGTTCTTCAAGAGACTCGCTCGACGGAGCCCGCCATGCCCACGTCTGTCCCGACACCTTCCGAAAATCCTTCGTCTTCCTCAGCGTTTTCCCCGCGTCTGGTCTCGCCGCATTGGCCCGCGCATCTGTCGCCGCGTCTGAGCATTCCGGAGACGAACCTGTTCTACAACGCCGAGGTTTCGGCAGCGCGCTATCCCGACAAGCCATTCATCATCTTTTACGACACGGTGGTCACGTTCGCCCAGTTCAAGGACGAGGCCGAGCGTGTGGCCGGCTATCTGCAGCAGGAATGCGGCGTGGAGGCCGGCGATCGCGTGCTGCTCTACATGCAGAACAGCCCGCAATGGGTCATCGCTTATTACGGTATCCTGCGTGCCAACGCCGTGGTCGTGCCGGTCAATCCGATGAATCTCACCGAGGAGCTCTCGCACTACGTGGAAGACAGTGGCGCGACGACGGCTTTCGTCGCGCAGGATCTTTACGCGCGCATCGCGCCACTCGTGCGGGAGGGCGAAGGCGAGGGCGAGGGCCTGAAACATCTGCTCGTCGCCACCTATAGCGACTATCTGAAACGCGAGCCGTATGCGCCACCGCCAGAATTCGTGAGCGCTCCGCGTTCGGTAGATGGCCCCGGCGTCGCCCACTGGGCTGACGTGCTGGACGCGGGCTGCGTGCCTGGCGCGCTTACCGCGGGCCCCGACGACCTCTGCGTGATGCCGTACACCTCGGGCACCACGGGCAAACCCAAGGGCTGCATGCACACGCACCGCAGCGTGATGGCGACGGCCGTGGGCGGCTGCAACTGGTTCGGAAGTAATCAGGATGCCATACAACTTTCGGTGCTGCCGCTCTTTCACGTGACGGGCATGCAGGGCGGCATGAACAGCCCGATCTACAACGGATCGACTGTGTTGCTGCTGCCGCGCTGGGACCGCGACGCCGCCGCGCGCGCGATCGAGCACTACCGCATCAACGGATGGCAGGCGATCTCGACAATGGTCGTGGACTTCATCTCTAACCCGCGCATCGACGAATATGATCTGTCGAGCCTCGCGTGGATGCGCGGCGGCGGCGCGACGATGCCCGACGCGGTGGCGAAGAAGCTCAAGGATCTGACCGGCCTCGACTTCGTCGAAGGCTATGGCATGTCGGAGACCATGGCCGGTACGCACATCAATCCGCCGCAGCGTCCAAAGCCGCAGTGTCTGGGCATTCCCGTATTCGACGTCGATTCGCGCGTGGTCGATCCGATTACGCTGGAAGAGATGCCGCCGGGGGAATCAGGCGAGCTCATCATGCATGCGCCACAGGTGATGCTGGGTTACTGGCGCAACCCCGAGGCGACGCGCGAAGCGTTCATCGAGCGCGACGGCAAGCGCTTTCTGCGCACCGGCGACCTCGTGCGGCGCGACGAGGAAGGCTATTACTTCATGACTGACCGCCTCAAACGCATGATCAACGCGGCGGGCTTCAAGGTCTGGCCGGCCGAGGTCGAGGCGCTGATGTACCGGCATCCGGCGATCAAGGAAGTGTGCATCATCGGCAGTCAGGATCCGCGACGCGGCGAGACGGTGAAGGCAGTCGTCGTGCTCGATCCGACGCAGCCCGGCCGCGTGAACGAAGACGATATCATCGCCTGGGCGCACGAGAACATGGCGGCGTACAAGGCGCCGCGCATCGTGCAGTTCGTCGAGACGTTGCCGAAATCGGGCAGCGGCAAGATTCTCTGGCGCAAACTGCAGGAAGACGAGATCGAGGCGCGGCGCAACGCTTGAGCCGGTAGACCCGGCCGGGGGCGTTTCCATATCAAACCCGTCTGAGTGGGGCGCCAGCGCGCGCCTTGCCAGACGGATTTCGTCTTCAAGCCGCTTTTTTCTTCCGGTACGTCAGGCGCCTGCGAGCGCCGGCAATCCTCCTTCGTGCCATTCCTGCTCCATGGCGGTCGCCAGGGTTTGCCAATCCTGGGCCGCGCCGCGCTCTGCGGGCTGGGCTAGCGGCCATTCACCTGGCGCTCGCGCATTCTTTCGCGCGAGGATCGCCTCGCACAGAAACTCCATGCTGTAAGCCTTTAGCAGATGCGGATGATGCGCCTCGATATAGGCCGCGACACGTGCATGTTCGCCCGCGATCGAGGCGAGCGAGTAGAGCGTGCGGACGTCCCAGCGAAAACGCAGGCCTAGTTCGGCGAACGCCGTGTTGAACGCGCAAAGCTGCGCTTCCAGTTGACGATCGTGTCCGGCGGTGGGATGGCTCATGGCTGTCTCCTCTATCGAGATTGGCGTGAATCAAGCGTAGAAGCACCAATGAATAAACGATAGTTAAAGTTTTTTTAGATAATCATAAGTAATGTTTTATGAAACGTGCTTGCGCGCCGCAACGCTCAAGTACGAGTAAACCCGCTTGGCTATCGGCATCTCACTGATATACTGTATTGTAAATATAAAATTGCACGGTAACGCCGGCTAACCAGAACATTGGAGACGAACGACCGATGTCCGCCGAAAGAGAACTCGCCGCCATGGCGTCTCAGGTCACCTTGACCCTGGAGCCGATCAACGCGACCGTTTCACTGCGCGATCAGGCCTACGCGAAGCTCAAGCAGGCCATAGCGGAAACCGACATTTACCGTTCGCGAGACGAGATCCGGCTGGACGAGAAGGAGTTGACCGAGAAGCTCGGCGTGAGCCGCACGCCTGTGCGCGAGGCGATGACGTTGCTGGAACAGGAGGGTTTCCTGCGGACCGTGCCGCGGCGCGGCGTCTACATCTTGCGCAAGACGCGCAAGGAGATCGTGGAGATGATCTATATGTGGGCCGCGCTGGAAAGCATTGCCGCGCGCCTCGCCACGCAGCGGGCCTCGGACGACGACATCGCGGGCCTGCGTCGCATGTTCGCGACCTTCGGCGACTCGACGCCCTCGGAGCACATCGAGGAGTACTCCGAAGCGAACATCATGTTTCACCAGTCGCTGGTCGAGCTTTCGAAGTCGCCCATCATTGTCGACACCATCAAGAACATCTTCATGCATGTGCGTGCGATCCGCCGGATGACGATCGCGCAGAGCGATCGTGCATCGCGCTCGATCGTGGACCACATGCGCATCATCGAAGCGCTCGAGGCGCGCGACACCGAGCGCGTTGAGCAGCTCGTGCGGCAGCACTCGATAGAACTCGCGCTGTTCGTGGAAGCCAACTGCGATTTTCTCGACTGACGGAACGGCGGGCCGCGGCGAGCGGGCGTTTCATATCGTGCTGATGCATGAGTCAGGTGTATCAATACGTTTTTCGTCTGAATCGGTGCGTCGGCCCAGAAAGGAAGATATGGAGTGCGTATTAGTTTAATCGGGATGTTCGGGCGTATTGCAGAAGCCTGTCAATGGTGGGTGCCGCGCCAAGGTTTGCCGCCGCGTGAACAGCCATCTCAGGCTGCGCTGCGTACCGCAGCGCAGCAAGCCCAGCATGGGTAAAAAAACGTCTTGACTAATATTGTGTGTGGAATATTGTATATCACGAATCACGCAACGCCCCGCCAAAGAGGAGACGTCATGGCAGAAGCAGGCATCAACGAGGCACAGCAGAACCCTGTGCCCGAAGCGCAGCAAACGACCGATGGTTTTCATCTGGTCATCGACGCGCTGAAACTCAACGATATCGACACGATCTTCGGTCTCGTCGGTATTCCCATTACCGATCTCGCCCGTCTCGCGCAGGCCGAGGGCATGCGCTTCATCGGCTTTCGGCATGAGCAGAACGCGGGCAACGCGGCGGCCGTCGCGGGCTACATGACGAAGAAGCCGGGCGTCTGCCTCACCGTTTCCGCGCCGGGTTTTCTGAATGGCCTGACGGCGCTGGCCAATGCCACGACGAACTGCTTCCCGATGATCCTCATCAGCGGTTCGAGCGAGCGGGAAATCGTCGATCTGCAGCAGGGCGACTACGAGGAGATGGATCAGCTCAACGCCGCGAAGCCCTATGCCAAGGCTGCTTATCGCGTGCTGCACGCCGAGGACATCGGCATTGGCGTGGCGCGTGCGATTCGCGCGGCCGTATCGGGCCGTCCGGGCGGCGTGTATCTCGACTTGCCGGCCAAGCTTCTTGCGCAGACCATCGACGCGGTGAAGGGCCGTCAGTCGCTCGTGAAGGTGATCGACGCTGCGCCGCGCCAGATTCCTGCACCCGATTCGGTGGCGCGCGCTATCGAGGTGATCAGGAATGCAAAACGCCCGCTGATCCTGCTCGGCAAGGGCGCGGCGTATGCGCAAGCCGATGCGCAGATCCGCGAGCTGGTGGAGAAGAGCGGCATTCCGTATCTGCCGATGTCGATGGCCAAGGGCCTGCTGCCCGACACGCACGAACAATCGGCTTCGGCGGCGCGCTCGTTCGTGCTGGCCGAGTCGGACGCCGTGGTGCTGATCGGCGCGCGCCTGAACTGGCTGCTCTCACACGGCAAGGGCAAGACGTGGGGCGCGCCCGCGCCGAAGCAGTTCGTGCAGATCGACATCGCACCTACCGAGATCGACAGCAACGTGGCCATCGAGGCGCCGGTGATCGGCGACATCGGCTCGTGCGTGGAAGCGCTCGTCGCGGGTCTCGGCAAGAATTTTCCCAAGCCGCCCGCCGAGTGGCTCGACGCCGTTGCCGAACGCAAGAACAAGAACCTCGAAAAGATGGCCGCGACGCTCGCAAAAAGCCCGTCGCCGATGAACTTTCACAGTGCGCTGCGCGCCATTCGCGATGTGCTCAAAACGCGTCCCGACATCAACGTGGTCAACGAAGGGGCGAATACGCTCGACTACGCGCGCAGCATCATCGACATGTACCAGCCGCGCAAGCGCTTCGACTCGGGCACGTGGGGGATCATGGGCATCGGCATGGGCTTCGCGATCGGCGCGGCCGTGACGAGCGGCACGCAAGTGGTCGCTATCGAGGGCGACAGCGCATTCGGTTTCTCCGGCATGGAGCTCGAAACGATTTGCCGCTACAACTTGCCGGTTTGCACCATTGTCTTCAACAACAACGGCGTGTATCGCGGCACGGACGTCAACCCGAGCGGCGGCTGCGACGTCGCGCCGACGGTGTTCGTAAAGAACGCGCGCTACGACAGGATGATCGAGGCGTTCGGCGGCATTGGCCATCAGGTCACGACGCCCGAAGAACTCGCGAATGCGCTGCTCGAAGCGATCGCGTCGGGCAACCCCACGTTGATCAACGCAGTCATCGACGAATCGGCCGGCACCGAAAGCGGTCGTCTCACGAATCTGAATCCGCAAAGCGCGGCCATGAAGAAATAAGCCCATTTGATCAGGCAGACCAGGAGATACGAGAAATGAGCAAACCCCTCGACGGTATCAAGATCATCGACTTCACCCACGTGCAGGCGGGTCCCGCCTGCACACAGATGCTCGCGTGGTTCGGTGCGGACGTTATCAAGGTGGAACGCCCGGGTGCGGGCGACGTGACGCGCTCGCAACTGCGCGACATCCCCGACGTCGACGCGCTTTACTTCACCATGCTCAACAGCAACAAGCGCTCGATCACGCTCGACACCAAGAAGCCCGAAGGCAAGGAGGTGCTCGATAAGCTGATTCGCGAGTCGGATGTGATGGTCGAGAATTTCGGCCCGGGCGCGCTCGACCGCATGGGCTTTACGTGGGAACGCATCAAGGAGCTCAACCCGAAGATGATCGTCGCTTCGGTCAAGGGCTTCAGCGAAGGCCACCATTACGACGACCTCAAGGTCTACGAGAACGTCGCGCAATGCGCGGGCGGCGCGGCCTCGACCACGGGTTTCTGGGACGGCCCGCCCACGGTGAGCGCGGCCGCGCTCGGCGACAGCAACACGGGCATGCACCTCGCCATTGGCATTCTCACTGCGCTGATCGGCCGCGAGAAGACAGGCAAGGGTCAGAAGGTCGCCGTGTCGATGCAGGACAGCGTGGTCAACCTGTGCCGCGTGAAGCTGCGCGACCAGCAGCGACTGGACCGTCTTGGCTTCCTCGAGGAATATCCGCAGTATCCGCACGGCACGTTCAGCGACGTCGTGCCGCGCGGCGGCAACGCGGGCGGCGGCGGCCAGCCTGGCTGGGTGCTCAAGTGCAAGGGCTGGGAGACGGACCCGAACGCGTACATCTACTTCACGGTGCAGGGCCACGCGTGGGAACCGATCTGCCGCGCGCTCGGCAAACCCGAATGGATCGACGACCCGAATTACGCGACGGCGCAGGCGCGTCAGCCGCATATCTTCGACATCTTCGCGACGATCGAGGCGTGGCTCGC
This sequence comes from Paraburkholderia lycopersici, assembly GCF_900096975.1. Classification (GTDB taxonomy): domain Bacteria; phylum Pseudomonadota; class Gammaproteobacteria; order Burkholderiales; family Burkholderiaceae; genus Paraburkholderia; species Paraburkholderia lycopersici. The sequence goes on along the minus strand of NZ_FMYQ01000006.1, from coordinate 133,389 downwards.
CGACAAGACCAAGTTCGAAGCCGTCGACATTCTGCGCAAATTCGACATTCCGTGCGCACCCGTGCTCAGCATGAAGGAAATCGCCAATGATCCGTCGTTGCGCGCAAGCGGTACGATTGTCGAAGTGCCGCACAAGGAGCGCGGCTCGTACCTCACGGTGGGCAGCCCGATCAAGTTCTCGGAGCTGAAGCCCGAGATCACGGGTTCGCCGCTGCTGGGCGAGCACACCGACGAGGTGCTGGCCGACCTCGGCTACACGCCGCAGCAAATCGCGGCGCTGCACGAAGTGCGGGCGGTTTGACGCCCATCCGCTGACGAAGCAGGCAGGCAAATGCGGACGCAGCGCCAGCTGCGCCCGCGAACGTTCGCAACGCCAGAAGGTCAGGCAGGACGCCGCGTAGCGCATGCAAGGCGTGCCGCGCGGCGACGATAAACGACTCACCCTACATAGTCATCGACATGCAATCTGCCATCGATTTCGAGCAACTCGCCAACGCCATCGGGGACGCCGTCGTCATCTCGGACGCGGCGGGCGACATCACATACTGGAATCCCGCGGCGACGCGCATGTTCGGCTATACGCAGGACGAAGCGCTCGGCAAGACGCTCGACCTCATCATTCCCGAGCGGCTGCGCGGTCGTCACTGGGAGGGCTATCACAAGACCATGGCGACCGGCCAGACGCGCTACGGCAGCGACGTGCTGCGCGTGCCGGCCGTGGACAAGGCGGGCAAGGCGCTTTCCATCGCATTCACGGTCGCGCTGCTGCACGCGCCGCAGGGCGAAGTGAGCGGCATCGTTGCCGTGATCCGCGATGAAACGGTACGTTTCCAGGAAGAACGCGCGCTCAAGAAGCGGGTTACGGAACTGGAAGCGCAAGCTCAGCAATCCTGAGCGTTGAGAGCCCCGCCGATGCACACCGAAAGACATGGTCACTACGAGGTCGAACTGTCGGCTCGTCAACTGATCCATAACGGCGGCTGGGCGGCGTTCGCCGCCATCCACACGGCAGAGGACACCGACGACGCGGCGGCCGCTGTCTTCCCCCGTCAATGGGTGCTCGACGAAACCGTATTCGAAAGCGAGGCCGCGGCCATTGTCGGCGCGCGCGAGGCGGCGCTCGCCTTGCTCAAGCGAGGCAATTCTCCCAGCCTCGGCATGTCGTAGGGCGCAGCCCCGATCGAGCCGCTGTACACAGAATTCCAACATGAGGCCGGAGTCAGGCGCTGAAGCGCTAACCCTGGCCGGCACAGGAGACGTTTGATGAAGTCGTGGCCACGCTTACGGCGCGCCAGGTACATTGGCGCGCCGCCGGTTTCCCAAGTCCTTGCCGCATCGCTGCCTTTCCTGAAGCAAGGAGGCGCATCGTGACGATGACGATTGCGGTTGCCTGCGAGACACTTGAAGGCGAACGACGCGTAGCGGCGACGCCGGAAAGTGTGGCACAACTAATCAAGCTGGGTTATGCCGTGGAGGTCGAAGCGTCGGCGGGCGCGAACGCGTCTTACCCGGACGACGCCTATCGCGCGGCAGGTGCGCGTATCGCGGACGATGTGCAGGCGCTCTGGAGCGGGGCGGATATCGTCGTCAAGGTGAGGCCGCCTTCGAGCGAGGAAGTGCAGCAAATCAGGCCGGGCGCAACGCTGATCGGCTTCGTCTGGCCCGCGCAGAACGCGGCATTGCTCGAGCAACTGTCTGCGCGCGGCGCCACGGTGCTCGCGATGGACTGCGTGCCGCGCATCTCGCGCGCGCAGAAGCTCGATGCGCTCAGCTCGATGGCGAACATGGCCGGTTATCGCGCGGTCGTCGAAGCGGCCCAGCATTTTGGGCGCGTATTCACGGGACAAATCACGGCGGCCGGCAAGATGCCCCCCGCGAAGGTGCTCGTGATCGGCGCGGGTGTCGCGGGGCTGGCGGCGATCGGCGCCGCGCGCGGCCTCGGTGCGATCGTGCGCGCATTCGATACGCGCCCCGAGGTCGGCCAGCAGGTCGAGAGCATGGGCGCGGAGTTCCTGAGCGTCGACATCGAGGAGGAGGGCGGCGGTGCGGGCGGGTACGCGAAACAGATGAGCGCGAAGTTCATCGAGGCCGAGATGGCGCTTTTCGAGGCGCAGGCGCGCGAAGTCGACATCATCATCACGACGGCGCTCATTCCGGGCAAACCGGCGCCGCGTCTCATCGACGCGAAGACGGTGGCGTGCATGCGCGCGGGCAGCGTGATCGTCGACATGGCGGCGGAGCAGGGCGGCAACTGCGAGCTCACCCGCGCGGGCGAAGTCGTGAACGCAAACGGCGTAACCGTGATCGGCTACACGGACCTGCCGAGCCGCATGGCGAACCAGTCGAGCCAGCTCTATGCGACCAACATACGCCATCTGCTGACCGATCTCACGCCCGCGAAGGACGGCGAACTCAAGCTCGACATGAGCGATGCCGTGCAGCGCGGCGCGACCGTGATGGAGCGCGGCAAGGTGTGCTGGCCGCCGCCCCCGGTACAGGTCTGCGCCATGCCGCAAGCCGCGGCGCCGGCGAAGCCCGCCGTCACGGCCGCCAGCGCCAAAGACGATGACGCGCGGGCCGTGCGTCGCAACGGCGTCTGGTCGCTTGCCGCGCTCGTCATCGTCGCGCTGCTGCTGCTCGTGCTCGGCGCGGTTGCGCCGCCGTCGTTCGTCGCGCACTTCACCGTGTTCGTGCTGGCGGTGTTCGTCGGCTATCAGGTGGTCTGGAACGTCACGCCGGCGCTGCATACGCCGCTCATGAGCGTGACGAATGCGATCAGCGGGATCATCGTGATCGGCGCATTGCTGCATCCGGGCAACGCGAGCGCGATCGTGACTGCGCTGGCGGGCATCGCGCTCGTCGTCGCGACCATCAACATCGCGGGCGGCTTTCTCGTCACCCAGCGCATGCTGAAGATGTTCCAACGGACCTGAGGAGACGTCATGCTCAACGGAATCGGCAACATGGCGTGGCTCGGCGCGGCAACGCTCTTCATCCTCAGCCTGCGCGGCCTGAGTCATCCCGCCAGCGCGCGACGCGGCAATCTCTATGGCGTGACCGGGATGGTGATCGCCATGCTCGCAACCTTGCTGGTGACGGGCGGCGCGGGGCTGCAGATTGCGCTCGTCGCGGCGTTGGTGGGCGGCGGGCTCGGTGCGATGCTCGCGCGCCGCGTGGAGATGACGCAGATGCCGCAGCTTGTCGCGGTGCTGCACAGCTTCGTGGGACTCGCGGCTACGTTGATCGCCTTCGCGAACTTTCTCTCGCCTGCAACCGCGACGAGCGGCGCGGACCGCGCGATCCACGACACGGAGATCTATGTCGGCGCCTTTATCGGCACGATTACGTTCAGCGGTTCGATCGTCGCATTCCTGAAGCTGCAGGGCACGGTGAGCGGCAAGCCGCTCGTGCTGCCGGCGAGGCATCTGCTCAACGCGGTCGTGCTCGGCGCATGCATCGTGCTCGGCTATCGCTTCGTCAGCGCGCCCGATGGCGGCGACGCGCTCTACGCGCTCATTGTGATGTGCGTGCTCGCGGCGGCGCTCGGCATGCATCTCGTGATGGGTATCGGCGGCGCGGACATGCCCGTGGTGGTCTCCATGCTCAACAGCTATTCGGGCTGGGCAGCCGCGGCAACGGGTTTCATGCTCGACAACGATCTGCTCGTTACCACGGGCGCGTTGGTCGGATCGAGCGGCGCGATTCTCAGCTACATCATGTGCCGTGCGATGAACCGGAGCTTCGTTTCGGTGATCCTCGGCGGCTTCGGCGCGGCGAGCGCCACGGCCGGCTCCGCACCGCAAGGCGAAGTCGTGGCGACCACCGTGGACGAAGTGGGGTCGCTGCTGCGCGACGCGCAGGAGGTCGTGATCGTGCCGGGGTACGGCATGGCGGTCGCGCAGGCCCAGAGCACCATCAGCGAGATCACGCGGAGGCTGCGCGCGCTCGGCATACGCGTCCGGTTCGGGATTCACCCCGTTGCGGGTCGCTTGCCCGGGCACATGAACGTGCTGCTGGCGGAGGCGAAGGTGCCGTACGACATCGTGCTCGAGATGGACGAGATCAACGACGACTTCACGGGCACCGACGTCGTGCTCGTGATCGGCGCGAACGATATCGTCAATCCAGGCGCGCAGGAGGACGCGGGCAGCCCGATCGCCGGCATGCCGGTGCTGGAGGTATGGAAGGCGCGCACGGTGGTGGTTTCCAAGCGCAGCATGGCGACCGGTTATGCGGGCGTGGACAATCCACTATTTTATAAGGAGAACACACGAATGCTGTTTGGGGACGCCAAGGGGAGCGTCGATGCGTTGTTGCGACAACTCGAATCGGCTTGACGTTTGAAGCAAGGCGCGGCGCGCGAACGTCTGCCGCGCTGCCTGTATCGCGGGAAATCCACGCAAATGCGCACGCGCCGCGCGATGGCACGCAGGCAATCACAACGGACGGAGACAGAAAACGTGGCATATACCGATCGTATCGAAGGTGGCTACACCGCCAGGCGGCACAACCGCTGGGTGCAGCTCGTGGCGGGCATTCTCTGCATGGGGCTCGTCGCGAACCTGCAGTACGCGTGGACGCTCTTCGTCGTGCCAATGGACGCGCAACATCATTGGGGGCAGGCTGCGATCCAGCTCGCGTTCTCGATTTTCATCGTGACGGAGACCTGGCTCGTGCCCGTGGAGGGATGGCTCGTCGACCGCTTCGGCCCACGCCCGGTCGTGATGGGAGGCGCGTGCTGCGTAGCGCTCGGCTGGGTGCTCGATGCGTGGGCGTCCGCGCTGCCGGTGCTCTACATGGCGGGGGTGATTTCGGGCATCGGCGCGGGCTGCGTGTACGGCACCTGTGTCGGCACAGCGCTCAAATGGTTTCCCGACAGGCGCGGCCTCGCCGCCGGCATGACGGCGGCGGGTTTCGGCGCGGGCGCGGCGCTCACGGTCATTCCGATCTCGAACATGATCCAGCAGTCGGGCTATGAGCGCGCGTTCATATTCTTCGGACTCCTTCAGGGCGCGTGCATCATGGCGCTCGCGCTCGTAATGGTGCGGCCGAAGCCGCCCGCACATGCGGCGGGCATTAAGCGCATCGTCGCGACGAAGACCGACTACACGACGAAGCAGATGGTTCGCGCGCCCATTTTCTGGGTGATGTACGCGATGTTCGTTTGCGTGGCGGCGGGCGGCATCATCGCGACGGCGCAGATCGGCCCGATCGCCAGGAGCTATGGCTTCGCGTCGATGCCGGTCACGCTCATTTCGGCAACGCTGCCGCTGCTTACGATGACGCTCTCGATCAACAAGCTCTGCAACGGCTTTACGCGGCCGCTGTGCGGGTTCATATCGGATCGCATCGGGCGCGAGAACACGATGTTCATGACGTTTCTCGGCGAGGGGCTCGCGTTGCTCGGCTTGCGCGCGTTCGGCCACGACCCGTATTTCTTCATGTTGTTTTCCGGTCTCGTGTTCCTCTTCTACGGCGACATCTTCTCCAATTTTCCTGCCACTTGCGCCGACACGTTCGGCGCGCGCTACGCGGCAGGGAACGCCGGTACGCTCTATACCGCGAAGGGGACCGCGGCGATGCTGGTGCCCGTCGCGACATTGCTCGCGCTGCACGGCGGCTGGAACATGGTGTTCGACATGGTCGCCTGCGTGGCGATGATGGCGGGCGTGTGTGCGAAGGTGATCCTGCAGCCGATGCGCCGCCGGTGGATTTTTCAGTCGGGCGTGGAGGCGAAAATCGCCGATTCTGCGTTCGCGCCTTCGCCGCTCGGTTCGCACGAGTGAGCGCGGCGCGCCCGGTCGGACGCGCCTCGGCGATTGCCGGGATACGCACGCAGTCTGCGCGTTACGGGCGCGCGGCTGTACCCGCTGCGAGCGGGGGCGGGGCGTAACGCGCGTACCATCCGGGTGGCCGTTTGCAGTCTGGCGCGGACACGTGCCAGTCGCACGCGTCGCGCATTGGTGCGTGCCTGCTGACGACGGGGTGGGGCTTCTTCATCCTCGTTTTCCCCGAGGCCAAGGTGCGCATAACGGCCCTCGCTGGCGCTCCTGTCGTGCCAGTGTTCGGGGAGGCGCGTTGCCAGCAGTCAGGTCCCCGCGGCGCCGAAGCTCACGGCAACGATCGCGGCGGCAAGAACGAGTTCCATCCGGTCTTCCTCAATCGATATTCCATGAATAGGCGCACGCGCTATGCCGGACGCGTTCAGTGTCCGGCGAAGGCGTCAATCAAAGAATGGCCCCGAGCAATATGTACCATGAAATACAACGGAGGGGCGATGGGCGAAGAAGCAGCCTGTGAGGGAGACGGAAGCAAGCTTCGCGAGAAAAACGAAAAAGCCCGCAAGTTTGCGGGCTTTTTCGATGAAGCTTGTGCTGCCAATTTTGTGCTTGATGAGACGTGGTGCCCAGGAGAGGACTCGAACCTCCACAGTGTTGCCACCGCCAGGACCTGAACCTGGTGCGTCTACCAATTCCGCCACCTGGGCACGTCTTCAAGCTAGAACAAAATTATGGCGTGATTCCGCGAGTCTGTCAATGGATGTTTTCAAAAAACTGAACTCGGGAAAACTGCTGCTGCGTTTTTTGCCAGATAGCAGGGCAACTGACCTTCTGGTCAAGCCGAAAATGAAAAAGGCCGGCGTGAAGCCGGCCTTTTGTATCTGGTGCCCAAGAGAGGACTCGAACCTCCACAGTGTTGCCACCGCCAGGACCTGAACCTGGTGCGTCTACCAATTCCGCCACCTGGGCAAGGTGTCGTTCGCTATTCAACTGGTGTTGTGCAGCGAAGACCGCCATTATAGAGGACAAAAGGCTTCTGTCAAGCACTTTGCCGAACATCGTCAATCGTGGCCGCCTGGGGTGCTTCGTCGACATGATACGGGCGCCCGGTCGGGCCGCAACGCCTTCGCCCCGGCTCGTAGGGCGTGGCGCGGGTGTTAGAATGCCTCGCAGCAGTTCCGCCGGCTGAACAAGTCGTACATGCGCGTGGTGCACCGTTGTGCACGCGGTGCGAGCGGTCAAGCAGTCCTCGCGCGGGCCAGCGGGTTGCAGCACTCGAAGACCGGGGCGCCGCCCGCATTCGTCGGGCCGCGCCAAATCCGACGTCCACGCAACGAGAACAACCATCGACAAGCCCTTGAGCAAATATCCGTACCCGATTCCCAGCCGCGAAGAGATCCTCGGCGTGCTGCGGACCAGCGACTCGCCGTGCACCGCGAACGATATCGCCGAGGCGCTTTCCATCAAGCGCCAGGAGCGCGAAGGGTTTTTCCGGCGGCTCGCCGCGATGGAGCGCGACGGGCAGATCCGGCTAGATTCGCGTGGCCATTACCAGCTCGCTCATCCCTCGAATTTCGTCGCGGGGCGCGTGCAGGGACATCGCGACGGCTACGGCTTCCTCATTCGCGACGACGGGCAAGACGATCTGTTTCTGCCACAAGGCGAAATGCAGAAAGTCATGCACAACGATCGCGTGCTGGCGCGCATCGTCGGCTATGACCGGCGCGGGCGCCCGGAGGGGCATATCGTCGAGGTCACCGACCGCGCGAACCGCAGCGTGATCGGGCGCCTGCTCAACGAGAACGGCGCGCTGATCGTCGCCCCCGAGGACAAGCGCATCGGCCACGACATCCTCGTCACGCAGAATCCGAAGAAAGCCAAGGTCGGCCAGGTCGTGGTCGTCGAACTCACCGATTTCCCCAGCCGCCACTCGCAGCCGCTCGGGCGCGTGGTGGAGGTGCTCGGCGACATCGACGATCCCGGCATGGAGATCGAGATCGCCGTGCGCAAGTACGGCGTGCCGCACGAGTTCAGCAAGGCCGCGCTCGACGAGGCCGCGAAGCTGCCCGACGCCGTGCGTCCCACCGACATTCGCTATCGCGTGGATCTGCGCGACGTGCCGCTCGTCACCATCGACGGCGAAGATGCGCGCGACTTCGACGACGCCGTCTATTGCGAGCCGATGCAGGTCGGACGCGGCGAAGGCTTCCGGCTGATCGTCGCGATCGCCGACGTCTCGCACTATGTGCTGCCCGGCACCGGGCTCGACGTCGACGCGATCGAGCGCAGCACGTCGGTCTATTTCCCGCGCCGCGTGATTCCGATGCTGCCCGAGAAGCTCTCGAACGGGCTCTGCTCGCTCAATCCGCACGTCGACCGCTGCGTACTCGTGTGCGACATGGTCATCACCGCGCGCGGCGAGATCAAGGCGTACCAGTTCTATCCGGGCGTCATGCATTCGGCGGCGCGGCTCACGTATACCGAAGTCGCGGCGGTCCTCACCAACACCAAGGGCCCGGAGGCGACGCGCCGCGCGGCGCTGCTGCTGCATTTGCAGAATCTCTACGGCGTGTACAAGTCGCTTTTCGCGGCGCGCCAGAAGCGCGGCGCGATCGACTTCGACACGACCGAGACGTACATCGTCTGCAACGCGCAGGGCAAGATTGAGCAGATCGTGCCGCGCCAGCGCAACGATGCGCACAAGCTGATCGAGGAGTGCATGCTCGCGGCGAACGTCTGCGCGGCCGACTTCATGAAGCGCCACAAGCACCCGGGCCTGTACCGCGTGCACGCCGGTCCGGGTGCCGAAAAGCTCGAGAACCTGCGCACCTTCCTGCGCGGCATGGGCCTTTCGCTCGGCGGCGGCGACACGCCGCACGCGAGCGACTACGCCGCGCTGATGGCACACGTCCGCGACCGGCCCGACGCGCAGATGCTGCAGACCATGCTGCTGCGCTCGATGCAGCAGGCCGTCTACAGTCCCGACAACATCGGCCACTTCGGGCTTGCCTACGAGGCCTACGCGCACTTCACGAGCCCGATTCGCCGCTATCCCGACCTGCTCACGCACCGCGCGATCTACGCGATCTTGCAGGGCAAGAAGTACCAGCCGCACGCGCCGGACGGCGTCGAGCTCAACACCGCGCTCTCGCCGCGCGCCCGCGCGCTGCAGGCCGAGGACGAGGAAAAGCGTGGCCGGCGCGGCCGCGGAAGCAACACGGCGATCTGGGAAGAGCTGGGCCTGCACTGCTCGGCGAACGAGCGCCGCGCGGACGAAGCCTCGCGCGACGTCGAAGCGTGGCTCAAGTGCTATTTCATGCGCGACAAGCTCGGCGAGGAGTATGGCGGGATGGTGAGCGGCGTGACGTCGTTCGGTATTTTCGTGCAGCTCGACGCGCTGTTCATCGAAGGTCTCGTGCACGTGACGGAACTGGGTTCGGACTACTTCCAGTACGACGAGATCAAGAACGAATTGCGCGGCGAGCGCACCGGCATCCGCTATCGTCTTTCGGACCGCGTGCGCGTGCAGGTGAGCCGCGTGGATCTGGACGCCCGCAAGATCGACTTCCGTCTCGTTCGCGATACGCCCGTTAAGCCGGGCGGCGGCAGCCGGCCGATGGCGGTCGACAAGGGCGGCATGGAAGGCGGTCCGCGCGTGCGTGCGCTGCCGGGCGGCGACGTTTCGCGCCAGAAGAAAGCCGCACCGGCGCCGAGCGCCGCGGTGAAGGAAGCGCGCGCGGCGCGCGGCGCGGCCAAGACCGCGAAAAAGCGTGCGGCGGCGAAGTCGTCGGCAAAGAAGCAGCCGTCGCGCAAAAAGCGCTGATACAGCGTGCTGCGGGCGCCTGCGCGCACCGCAGCAGTCTCACATCCGGGCGGCGCCTTCGTGCGCGCGCCCGGTTTTTTCACATGCGGGCGCGCCATGTCGGGCGCATTTCGCATGCGCCGGACCGCACGAAGCGGCCGGCAGCGTCATCGTTGTATACGGCGCAGCGTCTGCGCCGCAAACCGTTTATCAGGGGTTGTCTCAGTCATGTCACGTCTCAAGGTTCTTTACGGATTTCATGCGGTGACCGCACGCTTGCGGCACGACGCGTCCACGGTCGAGGATGTCTACTACGATCCGACGCGCCGCGATCGCCGCATGCAGGATTTCCTGCACGCCGCGAAGGAAGCGGGCGCGCGTCTGATCGCAGCCGATGAAACGCGCCTTTGGGGCCTCGCGCACACGGAGCGCCACCAGGGCGTGGTGGCCCGCGTGAACGATCTGCCGCTCGCGCAGAACCTCGCGGAACTGCTCGACGGTATCCAGGGCTCGCCGCTCCTGCTCGTGCTCGACGGCGTGACCGATCCGCACAACCTCGGTGCGTGCCTGCGCGTGGCCGACGCGGCGGGCGCCCACGCCGTGATCGCGCCGCGCGACCGCGCCGTGGGCCTGAATGCGACGGCCGCGAAGGTGGCGAGCGGCGCCGCCGATACGGTGCCGTACATCACCGTCACGAACCTCGCGCGCGCGCTGCGCGAACTCAAGGAAGCGGGCGTATGGGTGGTGGGCACGGCAGGCGACGCGAGCGCCAGCCTTTACCAGACGAAGCTCGACGGCCCCGTCGCGCTCGTGATGGGCGCCGAAGGCGAGGGCATGCGCCGCCTCACGCGCGAAACCTGCGACGAAGTCATGCACATTCCGATGGCGGGCACGGTCGAAAGCCTGAACGTTTCCGTGGCTTCGGGCGTGTGCCTGTTCGAGGCCGTGCGGCAGCGCTCCGTCGCGCGCTGAGCGGTCGCGCCGATTCCGCGCGGCGCGGGCGGGGCGCACCGGCGTCGCCCGATGGGCCGCGCGCCGGCATGATGCGGGCAGCCCGCGCCCGCATCTCCGGTAAACTATGCGATTCCGCGTTTTTCTCCTCCTCGGGCTGTACTCCCATGACTCAAGACGAACTCAAGCAACTGGTCGGCCAGGCCGCCGCCGACTATGTCAACGCCAATGTGCCGGAGGGCGCCGTGATCGGCGTCGGCACGGGATCCACCGCAAACTGCTTCATCGACGCGCTCGCGGCGAGCAAGGGCCGCTATCGCGGCGCCGTGTCGAGCTCGGTCGCGACCACGGCGCGCCTCGAAGCGCACGGCTTCAAGATTTTCGACCTCAACGAGATCGAAGCGCTGCCCGTCTATGTGGACGGCGCCGATGAAATCGACGGCGAAGGCGCCATGATCAAGGGCGGCGGCGGAGCGCTCACGCGCGAGAAGATCGTCGCTTCGGTGTCGGACGTGTTCGTCTGCATCGCCGACGCCAGCAAGCGCGTCGAGGTGCTCGGCCAGTTTCCGCTGCCGCTCGAAGTGGTACCGATGGCGCGCACGGCCGTCGGCCGCCGTGTCGCAGCGCTCGGCGGCGTGCCCGTGTTGCGCGTGCAGAAGGACGGTTCGCCCTATATCACCGACAACGGCAACGAAATCCTCGACGTGAAGGGCCTGCGCATCAGCGACCCGCGCACGCTCGAGGCGCACGTCAACGCCTGGCCGGGCGTGGTCACGGTGGGTCTGTTTGCCGCACGCGGCGCGGACCTTTGCCTCCTCGGCGGCGAAGCGGGCGTCGAGCGCATCGAATATCGCGAGGCCTGAGCGGTTTCGCGCGAGCGGCAGATGCAACACGCCTTGTGTGTTCGCTGCCGCTCTTTTTCTGGCAGCCTGACGTGGCCTGCCGAACGGAATACCGCGATCAATCATTAAAATAACGCGATTTTAGACGTCTCGTTGCTTGTGCAACTTCTCGCCGCATCAAATCATTTTCGATTTCTTTTTTTATCGCATCCCCCCTTACGTTGAGAACCCCACATAAAACGGGCGAATGGCGTAGCAATGGTCTTGCTGCCTGAGATATAAATTCACTGTTCGGCGGCGTTATGCAAGCGGTTCGATAAAAGTGACATCGAAACGGCCGGGCAGGAGACGAAGCGGCACGCGAACATGCGCGGCAGCTCGGTGGTTTCAGTCAGGCAGCGCGCCGGAAAACATGGCGGGCGCCGTGTGGCACTCGGGGAAACAATGAAAAAACCGGATGGGCGATTCATATCGGACTGCTATTCAATAGGGTCCGCGACAAGTCCATGTGTCTACGGAGTATCCCTTTCCGTTTTCCGGATTTTCGATTCTGCCTGATCGTCGTTTTGCGCGAATGCGCAATATGGCGTCGTGCGTGCGAATTTAAATCCGGCAATTCCATTAAAACGGTCTTTCCGATAACGGGTTGGTCCGCGGGATATTCGTGCGCCGTTAATTCAGTGATTTACAGGCATTGAAATCGCAGTCGTGTTAAATGCGCCCGCGCTATCAGGGGGAGTGCGAGCGTATTCATCCAACTCTCCCCTGTCTTATCAGGAAGATCAAAGTCATGAAGAAGATTCAAGCCATTTCGCTCGCCGCCATGCTCTCCCTCGGTTCGGCTGCCGCTTTCGCGGGCGGTCCGGGCTCGATCGGCGCGCCGTCGTCCACCACGTCGTCGGTGGGCGCCGCTGGCGCCGGCTTTGGCGCCGCTGCGTTGACGTCGAGCTCCACCTCGTCGGTCAACGGCAATTTCGGCTCGTCGCTGACGGTGCCGGGTCATATCGACGCCACGGTGGCGCAAGGCAACCAGTCGTTCTCGAACGCGAGCCTCACGTTCGGCTCGGGCTACACCACGCAAAGCGGCAACTCGCAGACCTACGGACAGGTTGGCTACGGCAACGTCGGCCAGACCGGCACGACGAGCACGAACCAGAATTCGGCCACGCTCGGCTTCACGAGCGCGACGCAGTCGGGCTCGCAGAACTTCAACTCGTCGGTGATCAACACGTCGTTCAACGGTTCGAGCGGCAGCTACGGCGGCTCGGGCTTCACGTCGAACGCAAGCGCGACCGGCAACGGCACCGCCAACGCGGATGGCCAGGCCGGCATTCTCGCGGCGGGCGGCGCGGGCTCGATCACCGGCGGCATTCACTGGTAAGCAGGACGGATCAGCCGTTCACTAGCGCGTCGGAGGGGGGCGCCGCCCCCCTTTCCGTCTACGGAGACAAGAATGAGCAAGCTGAAACAAAAATTCGCCGTTGCCGGGGTGTTGATGTTTGCAGGCGCTGCGTGGGCGCAGACCACGCCGACGATGACGTCGGGGACCACGTCCACGTCGAGCCAGACGAGCACGGTGTCCAACACGGTCGTGCTGCCGAGCGGCGGTGCGTCGGACATCACGTATCACGGCGCGTACGACGTGCGCACGACGCCCACGGTCTATGCGCCGGGCCTGACGGCTTCGGTGACCGAAACCTGCTGGGGCAGTGTTTCGGCTGCCGTATCGGTGGTGGGCGTCGGCGCGACGGCCGCAGGCACCATCAAGGATCAGGACTGCAACAAGCGTTTGAACGCAGCGGTGGCGTGGCGCATGGACCGCAAGGACATTGCGTTCAACATCATGTGCCAGGAAGACGACTTCCGCGAAGCCGCCGCGTTGACCGATCATCCGTGCGGCGAGAACCGCAAGGTCGCGAAGAACGACGGCGCGCCCGTGCAACTGCGCAATGCCGATACCGGCGCGGATCCGAAACTCCAGGAACCGACCGACCCGTTCGTGCGGGAACGCGAGCACCTTCCCCCGGTGCCGCTTGCCCAGGCGCTCATGCCTTCGGCTCATTGAATGCCGCAAGGCAGGAGAGAGCGTGCTCGTTCCTGCCTCGCATGTCTGGCCACGATTGATTCGTTATCCTGCCGGTTTTCTCTTTGTCTGCGGATTCCGGGGTGCGCATGAGCCGTTGCGGCGATCGCGAAAGAGAAACGCAAAGCATGCAAAAGCGTGCCGCTACGGACACGCTTTGCTCGCGGATGATGAGCCAGCCCGCGTGGCGCTCGCGGCGCGAACCGCGAGAACGATCTCACTCGACGGTTTCCGCCTGACGCAGGCGCGGCAGCAGCCGATCGAATTCGCGGCGCACGAGCCCGTAACATTCGCAGGCGCGCGCTTCGAGACCCTTGCGGTCGAGCACGCGGATGTGGCCGCGGCTGTGGTGGATCAGGCCTTCGTCGTGCAGCTTGCCGGCCGCTTCGGTGATGCCTTCGCGGCGCACGCCGAGCATGTCGGCGATCAGTTGTTGCGTGACGGTGAGATCGTTCGAAGCCACGCGGTCCACCTCGATCAGGAGCCAGCGGCACAACTGCTTGCTGAGCGAATGATGACGATTGCAGGCGGCCGTCTGCGCGACCTGCGTGAGCAGGGCGTGCATGTAGAGCAGCATGAGGCGGCGCAGGAAGTCGGAGCGCGCGAACTGCTGCTTGAGGCTTTGCGCGCTCATGCGATAGGCGAAGCCCGCGCACTGCACCTGCACGCGGTTAGGCATCGTCTCGCCGCCCGTGAGCACCGGCACGCCGGTCATGCCCTCACGGCCGACCGCGGCGATTTCGACCGAACTGCCGTCTTCCATCGTCGAGAGCAGCGAAACGATCGCCGTGGTCGGGAAGTACACGTGATGAATGCGCTGGCCGGAATCGCAGATCAGTTGTTCGGTGCGCAGATGAACGAGTTCGAGGTGCGGGGCAAGAGCCTGCCATTCATGCGACGGGAGGGCGCCCAGCAAATGATTGCCGTGAAGATCCGACTGAAGGGTTAACATGACTGGTCCTCGTGCGAGGCGGCAGGTGCCGTCTCCTGTTTTTTGATTCCGTTCGCCGAACTTGTTGTTATCCGCCGTTTCCCGTACGGCTTCTATGTTCGTCGTGCCGGCCCCATAGTCCCGTTTGCGTGCGCGGGTATTGTTCGTCCGCGTCAGCGCTCGTGTGGCGCTCACCTTTAGCAGGGTGTGTGCCAGCGGGAACGAAATCACGTCTGCATGCGGCTCCGCGCGGGGTGGTCATGCCGCACCGCGGCGTAATGCCGCATTTTTTGTTTCACTTTTGTACGACGACGTTGCCGGCCGCGCTGACGGAAGAAGGATTTTTGGTGTCTGCAAGTGCTTGATTCGAAATGGATATTTTCCCGGCGAACACGGGCTGTCAGGAATGGCTCCTTGCTGAAACATCGAGGCGAGGGAAATCCTGCCGATATGGGCCACGCCGCAAAAAACGCAGCTTTTTTGATTCAGTTCTGTTGCAGCGCAAGCATCGCCTGCGAAAAAGCGTGCGGGCGTGAAACATCACGCGGCGATTGCATCGGCGCATGCCTTCAGTGTGGGTATGCGTACAGATTGGCCGGGCGAGGTTTGCTCCAATGAGGGCCGTGAAAGATCCTGGGGATCCGGGAGGTCCGGGAAGCGCGTGATGCTTCGGGCGAGTCCGCCGGCAGGGAGGGCGTGAGGTTCGCCAACGTGACCCCCACGTACTTCAAACGGGGAGCGCCCTGCATGAACCAGCTCGTGATGCCTGCCGGCTTGACCGCCGCAGCCAGTGAACGCGAAGTCGCGCTAGCCGTTCAGCCCGTCGTGCTGGCCGGCGGATCGGGCACGCGGCTCTGGCCGCTTTCGCGCGAACATTGCCCGAAGCAACTGATCGATCTGCTCGACGGCGAGTCGCTGCTCGAAGCCACCCTGAGGCGGCTCGACGGCGTGTATGCGCAGTCGGGCCCCGCGATCCGCAAGGCTGCGCCCATCGTGGTGAGCAGCGAGGAGCTGCGGCTCATGACAGCCGACCGGCTCGGGCGCAGCGGCAAGCCCGCATGCGTCGTGCTGGAGCCGGTCGCGCGCAACACGGCGCCCGCGTTGACGGTGGCGGCGCTCGCGGCGCGCACCATGCACGAAGCTGCGCTCGAGCGCGAAGGCGCCGTTGCCGATTGCGACAGCGACCCGGTGCTCGTCGCCATGCCGGCCGACCATCTGATTGCCGACCGCGCGGCGTTCGCGGTCGCGCTCGAAGAGGCCGTCATGTATGCGGCGCACGGCGCGATCGTCACGCTGGGCGTGCCGCCGCAGCGCGCGGAAACGGGTTACGGGTACATCGGCGCGGGAGTGGCGCTCGGCGTGAGCGGGGCGCGCCGCATCGAGCGCTTCGTCGAAAAGCCCGATGCCGAGCTTGCCGCGCGCTACGTTGCCTCGGGCGACTATCTCTGGAATAGCGGCATTTTCGTGGTGCGCGCATCGGTCTGGCTCGCCGCGATCGCGCATTGCCGGCCGTCCATCGCCGCGCAATGCGCGACGGCGTTCGAGGCGGCCGTGGTCGATGCGGACGGCACCGTGCATCTCGATGCAGCGGCGCTCGCCGCGTGCCCGTCCGATTCGATCGACTATGCGGTGATGGAATCGCTGGGCTCCGACGCGCGACTCGCGGGCGTGGTCGTGCCGTTCGTGGCGGGCTGGTCCGACGTGGGCGCATGGGATGCCGTGTGGCAAGCCTCGAACAAGGACGCGAGCGGCAACGTTGCGCGCGGCCGCGTGATGTTCGAGGACGTGACCGACACGTTCGCGCATTCGGACGGACGCCTCGTCGCCTGCGTGGGCGTGCACGGCGTGGTGGTCGTGGAGACGGCCGATGCGGTGCTGGTCGCCGCCAAAGACCGCGTGCAGGACGTGAAGGCCGTGGTGAGCCGGCTCCGGGAGCAGCACAGCGAAGTCGCGCAGCATCACCGGCGCGTGGAGCGACCATGGGGCTACTACGATTCGGTCGATCAAGGCGAGCGCTTCCAGGTCAAGCGCATCGTCGTGAAACCGGGCGGGCGGCTTTCGCTGCAGATGCATCACCATCGCGCCGAGCACTGGACCGTGGTGCGCGGCACCGCGCGCGTCACGCGCGGCGACGAGGTCTTTCTGCTCTCGGAAAACGAGTCCACTTACATTCCGCTCGGCGTGAAGCACCGGCTGGAGAATCCGGGCAAAACGTCGCTGGAGATCATCGAGGTGCAGTCGGGCGGCTATCTCGGCGAGGACGACATCGTGCGCTTCGACGATCAATACGGACGTATACAGCGTTAAAAAGCATACGCGGACGAAACATGCGCGCCGGCATCGCTGCATATGCACGGCCAGAGGCTGTCGATCGACGCATGGGGTCGGTTGAAGTAATTGGGCGATTCATACGATCGCCTTACAAGAACGGCAACACACGGGCCGCAGCGGCACGAGGCAATCCAAACGATACGTCGGCGCCGCAAGCATCACGTCAGGAGATATCCTGGCTGGCGAGTTATGCGAACAGCATGGCAACGTACCACATAAGTTCGACGACGCACGAGGGCCCGCGCAGTAACCGGCAAACATGGGCGACAAGCCGCATCGGGGGGTAGGGTCATGGAACTGGGGAACAAGGAACGCTCGCTCGTCAGCAAGGTGATGGACGGGCTGATTTCGGGCATCGTCGAGGAGCGGTATGGCGCCGTGCTGCCGCCGCAGGACGTCCTCTCGAAGGAGTTTGAGGTAAGCCGGACGGTGATGCGCGAAGCGCTCTCCATGCTGCTGGCCCGTCATATGCTCGATGTGCGGCCGAAGATCGGCACGCGCATCAGGCCGATGCGCGACTGGCGCATGATCGACGAGGACGTCGTGAGCTGGCGCTTTCGCGCGAAGCCGGACAAGACGTTTCTGCGCGACGTGATCGAATTTCGCGGCCTGATCGAACCGGCGGCATGCGCGCTCGCGGCCACGCGCGCAAGCGCGGCGGACATCGCCGGCATACGCGACGCGTTTGAGGCGCTACGCCGGACGAGCACCGACGACCCGAACTTCCAGACCGCCGACGCGCTGTTGCACACGCGCATTCTGGCTGCGAGCGGGAATCAGTTTTATCAGCAGATGGCGGCGATCATTCGCGGCGCGCTCTCGCTCGTCAATCCGATCCTCAACGCGCGGGACGGGGGCTGGGCCAACGTCGTGGCGGCGCACGAGCGCGTGATCGACGCGATCGAGCGGCGCGCGCCGAAAGAGGCGGAAGCGGCCGCGCTGGCGATGATCGAGTACACGGCCGACGAACTCACCCGCGCGTTGTCCCCCGAAGCGCTGGAGCAGCGCTAGCGCGCGTCGTCCGTTCATGGCGCCGCGGTGAGCGCTTCGACGCGGGTGCATTGCGGCGCGCCGGGCGTGCCGGTATCGTGCGTGTCTTTGGGTGCGCCGCGCGGGATGCGGCAGCCCCGGGGCTCACTACCGGAGCACGCAACTTATGAGCGAAACAAAAACGATCCGTTGGGGCATCGTCGGCGCGGGCCGCATCGCGCACCGCTTTGCGCAGGGCCTCGGGCACGTGCCGCATGCGCGTGTGGAAGCGGTCTGGTCGCGGCGCGCCGAAACCGCGCAGGCGCTGGGCGCGGCCTGCGGCGCCAGGGCGTGCGATAGCCTCGAAGCGCTTTTCGCGAGCGGCATCGACGCCGTCTATATCGCCACGATGCAGGACAGCCACGCCCAATATGCGATCGCGGCGCTCGAAGCCGGCCTGCCCGTGCTCTGCGAAAAGCCCGCCACGGTGAACGGCGCGCAGCTCGAACGCGTGCTCGACGCGGCGCGCCGCACGCGCCGCCTCTTCATGGAGGCGATGAAGCCGCCGTTCTATCCCCTCTATCGCGCGTTGCGCGAGCATCTGGCTGCCGATCCGATCGGGCACGTGGGGCTCGTGCGCGCGGGCTGCTCGGTGGCGAACGTGAGCGCCGACCATCCTTCGTTTTCTTTCGAACAAGCGGGCGGGGCGCTGCTCGATATCGGCGTCTACGAGATGTTTCTTGCCGTCGACTGGCTCGGCGCGCCGCGCGAGGTGCAAACCTTCGGGCGTCTCGGCGCAACCGGCGTGGACACGTTCGCGAGCCTGAACTGCCAGCACGAGCACGGCATCGCCCAGCTATTTTGCGGCCTCGATCTGCATGGCTATGGCGACGCGCTGCTCGCGGGGCCGCTTGGCCACGTGACAATTCATGCGAACTGGTGGAACCCCGCGCGCGCGACGGTGCGCTATGTGGATGGCCGCGTCGTCGAACTCGACGAGCCGTTCACGGGCGGCGGCCTGAATTACGAAACCGCGCACTTTTGCGAGCTGCTGCGCGCGGGCGTGCTGGAAAGCCCGGTGATGACGCACGACACTTCGCGCCGCATGCTCGCGATAGCCGACGCCGCGCGCGCGGCGCTCGGACTGCGCTTTGCCTGCGAGTAAAAAAGCGGCACGGTTCGCATGAGCGGACCGTGCGCGACAGGCAACATGCGGTATCAGTGCCGCGTGGGCAGCGCGAGGCGCTTTTCGTACCAGTGCTGCACCCACTCGAGCACCTGGCAGAGCACCCAGTAGATGGCGGCGGCCGCGAGATAGAGCGGCAGCGGCTGATACGTCGAAGCGATGATTTCCTGCGCGCTGCGCAGCAGTTCCGTCACGGTGATGACGGACACGAGCGACGTATCCTTGATGAGACTGATGAGGCTGTTCGAGAGACTCGGCACGGCTATGCGCAGCGCCTGCGGCGCGATCACGTAGCGCAGCGTCTGGCGCCGCGAGAGACCGAGGCTGTACGCAGCGAGCCATTGGCCGCGGTGAATGCCGAGAATCGCGCCGCGCATGCTCTCCGAGAGATACGCTGCCACGTTCGCGGAGAGCGCGATCACCCCTGCTGGCGTCGGATCGAGCGAGATGCCGATGCTCGGCAATCCGTAGTAAATGACGAAGATCTGCACGAGCAGCGGCGTGCCGCGCATCAGGCTTACGTACACGCGCGCGATGAGCACGAGCGAGCGGTTCGAGCTGATGCCCATGAGCGCGAGCACGGCGCCGCCGATGAACCCGAAGATCATCGAAAGCACGGCGAACTTGACCGTCAGCACCGCGCCCTGCGCGAGTACCGGCAGCGACTGGATGATGAGCGTGTAAATGGGCATGGGCGTAGGTATGAAGTTGAAGTGGCGTGTTTTGCAATGGCCGTACATATGCGAAGGGCGGCATCGCACGATGCCGCCCTTCGCGTCAGCCGGACTGTGCGGTGCGCGGGATCATTGCGTGACCGGTCTGGTCACGTCGATGCCGAACCATTTGTCCGAGATCTTCGTGAAAGTGCCGTCGGCTTCGAGTTGCGTCATCGCGTCTTCGATCGCCTTGGCGAACTTCGGATTGCCCTTCCTGAACGGGATGGCCGAAGGGTTGCCGTTGCCGACGATCGCGCCCGTGCGCAGCGGCAACTGCGAGTTCTTGAGCAGGTAGGCGAGCATCAGGCGGTCGTTGAGCGCCGCGTCGAGCCGGCCTGCCGCGAGATCGCGCAGATACTCGGGCGCGCCCGGATAGGTCTTCACGTCGATGCCCGGCACCGACTTGGCCATGTCCATGTAATTCGTGCCGAGACCGACGCCGAGTTTCTTCCCCTTGAGGTCTTCGAGCGACTTGAACTGGCGCGTGTCGTCCTTGCGCTGGATGAGCTGCGCGGCCGAGTACGTGTAGGCCGGCGAGAAGTCGAGCACCGCTTTGCGCTGGTCGGTCACGCCGACCTGGTTCACGATCACGTCGAACTTGCCCGCCTGCAGGCCGGCGATGATGCCGCTCCATTCGGTCGTGACGAACTCGGGCTTGAGGCCCATCTTCGCGGCCACGGCCGTGGCGATGTCGACGTCATAGCCGACCAGTTCGCCGTTGGGCGCTTTCGAATTGAACGGCGGGAAGGTGCCTTCGAGACCGATGCGCAGCGTGCCGCGCGCCTTGGCCTGGTCGAGCAGGTCTTCGGCATGGGCGCTGGCCGCGACGAACGATGCGCCGACGAGCGCGAGTGCAAGGAGTTTCTTCAGCAAACCGGCTTTCATGTTTTCCTCTTGTTCTGCTGCGATTTTCTGCGTTGCCGCCTGAATTTCCGTGCCAGGCACGACGCCTTCGATGCGCCGTGACCAGCCTGCCACTATAGCTTCACGCGCGGTCCGAGGCCAGCGCCCGCGCGCACTCGGCGACGAGTGCGGGGCCCCGGTAGATGAAGCCCGTATAAATCTGCACGAGCGACGCGCCCGCCGCGATTTTCTCGCGCGCGTCGTCGCCCGAGAAAATGCCGCCCACGCCGATGATCGGCACTTCGCCGCCCAGTTCGGCGCGCAGCTTGCGGATCACGTTGTTCGACGCCTCGAACACGGGGCGCCCCGAGAGACCGCCGGTTTCGTTCGCGTTGGGCATGCCTTCCACCGCCGCGCGCGAGAGCGTGGTGTTGGTCGCGATCACGCCTTCGATCTTGTGGCGCAGGAGCGTATCGGCGATTTCCTTGACCTGCTCGTCGTCGAGATCGGGGGCGATCTTCAGCGCGAGCGGCACGAGTTTGCCGTGCATGTCGGCCAGACGTTGCTGCTTGTTCTTGAGGGCCGCGAGCAGGGCATCGAGTTCGCCCGCGCCCTGCAACTGACGCAGATTTTTCGTGTTCGGCGACGAGATGTTGATCGTGACGTAACTCGCGAACGGATAGACGCGCTCGAGGCAGAAGAGATAGTCGTCGGCGGCGCGCTCGATCGGCGTGTCGGCGTTCTTGCCGATGTTCAGGCCGAGAATGCCGCGGTAGCGCGCGGCCTGCACGTTCTTCACGAACTGCTCGACGCCGTGGTTGTTGAACCCCATCCGGTTGATGATGCCGCCCGCCTGCGGCAGGCGGAAGATGCGCGGACGCGGATTGCCCGGCTGCGGGCGCGGCGTCACGGTGCCCACTTCGATGAAGCCGAAGCCGAGCGCGGCGAAACCGTCGATCGCGGCGCCTTCCTTGTCGAGACCTGCGGCGAGGCCCACGGGGTTGCGAAAGGTGAGGCCCATGACGGTGCGCGGCGAGTCGGGCACGCGCGGCGCGAACAGGGCGGCCACGCCGGTGCGGCCGGCTGCGCCCACGGCGCGCAGGGCGAGGTGGTGGGCGTCTTCGGCGTCCATGCGAAAGAGCTGGTCGCGGACGAACGGATATAGGGTGCTGAACACGGAGAAAAGGCGCGGGCGCCGGAAAATGGTAACCCGCTATTTTAGCGGCAACGCGGGCCCGGGGCGACGCGCCGGACGATCAGGATTCGGGCGTGAGCGCCGCCCAGGTGCCGTCGACGAGGCCTTCGAGCGGCTGGAAGCGCGCCTTGTACGCCATTTTCGGGCTCTCGCGGATCCAGTATCCGAGGTAGACATAAGGCAGCTGAAGGCTGCGCGCCTGCTCGATCTGCCAGAGGATGTTGTAGGTGCCGTAGCTCGTGTGCGGCGTGTCGGGGTCGAAGAACGTATAGACCGAGGAAAGCCCGTCGCCGAGGATGTCGATCATGCTCACCATGCGCAGCGCGGCGGGTTCGTCGGGATGCGCAGGGGCGGGCTCGCGAAATTCGACGAGCCGCGAATTGATCCGGCTCTGCAGCAGGAATTGCTCGTACTGGTCGCGGCTGTCGCGGTCCATGCCGCCGCCCGCGTGGCGCGCCGACTGATAGCGCATGTAGAGCGCGTAGTGCGCCTCGTCGTAATGCAGCGGCGCGACCGTCGCGGCGAGCGCGCCATGGTGCTTCCACGCGCGGCGCTGCGCGCGGCTCGGCGTGAAGCGTTCGACCGGCACGCGCACCGGTACGCAGGCGCGGCAGCCGTCGCAGTAAGGCCGATAGGTGAAGACCCCGGAGCGCCGGAAGCCGGCCTTCACGAGATCGGTATAGACGTCGGAATTGATGAGATGACTGGGCGTGGCCACTTGCGAGCGCGCGATGCGCCCCTCCAGATAGCTGCAGGGGTAGGGCGCCGTTGCATAGAATTGCAGCGCGGAAAGCGGTGAAAGCGGCAGCTCGTTTGGATGCGTCACGTTGGCAGCTCTCGTAGCAGTTCGGATCGTCGCGCGGCGCGCTTTTGCGCATCCGGCCTCGCGCGTAAGCCTTGCCAGGCTGCATGGCGCTACGCACGCGGCGTGCAGCAGAGGGGCGCGACGGGTTCGCCGTTCAGTCTAACATTGACGCCGCGCATGTCTATATCCAATTGCCGCGCCGTCGCGAACGTGCACGCGATGCCTCCGTATGGATCAGGCGGCCGGCAGAACGGCGGTGGGCGTGCCGCGGCCGCCGAGCAGGTCGGCGAGCACCGCTTTGCCGAACTTCCACGGAATGGGCGCGGCGTTCACATGCGTGCGCACATGGGCGATGAAGGCCTTGCGCGAAATTTCGCGTCCGCCGAGCGAAGCCAGATGCGCGGTGTTCTGCTGACAGTCGATCATCTCGACGCCGTGGCGGCGCAGATGCGCGACGAGCGCCGAGAGCGCGATTTTCGAGGCATCGGTGACGGAGGCGAACATCGATTCGCCGAAGAACATCGTACCGAGCGCCACGCCGTAGAGGCCGCCGACGCGCTCGCCGCCGAACCACGCCTCGATGCTGTGCGCGTCGCCCACGCGGTGCAGGGTAGAGTAGGCGTCGATCACGTCGGCGGTGATCCACGTGCCGCGTTGGCCGCGGCGCGGCGCGTTCGCGCACGCGCGCATGACGGCGGCGAAATCGTCGTCGACGCGAATCTCCCATGCATCCTCGCGCAGCACCCGCTTGAGCGTTTTCCTGAGCGATGGCGAGAGCTTGAACTCGTCGGGGCGCAGGATCATGCGCGGATCGGGGCTCCACCAGAGCACCGGCTGGCCGTCGGAGTACCAGGGGAAGATGCCGTGCCGGTAGGCGTCGAGAAGACGCGAGGGCAGCAGGTCCGCGCTCGCGGCGAGCAGGCCCGGCGCGCCGCTCGACGCGCCGAGCGCGCGCTCGACGGCGGGAAACGGGGCGTCGGGCGAGAGCCAGGGGACCATCGTGCAGGTGCTGTCAGCCGTCGCGCAGCGGGCGCAGGACGTCGCCGGTGTGCAGCCCGTAGCTGCCCGACTGGCGATCGGCGAAGAAGAAGCGCAGGGTCTGGCCGACAGTCGGAAACGCGATGTCATCCCAGGGGATCTCGTGTTCTTCGAAGAGCCGCACTTCGAGACTCTCTTCGCCGGCTTCGACGTCGATGTCGAGCAGGCGCGCGAGATAAAACAGATGCACCTGGTGCACGCGCGGCACGTTCAGGAGCGAAAAGAGGCTCTGCACCTCGACGCGGGCGCCGGCTTCCTCGAGCGTTTCGCGCGCAGCCGCTTCGGCGGTCGTTTCACCCATCTCCATGAAGCCGGCGGGCAGCGTCCAGTAGCCGTAGCGCGGCTCGATTGCGCGGCGGCACAAGAGCACCCTGTCTTCCCAGACGGGCACCGTGCCAACCACGTTGCGCGGATTTTGATAGTGGATGGTGCCGCAGTGCGAGCAGACGTAGCGTTCGCGATTGTCGCCGGGCGGAATGAGCAGGCTGACCGCCTGACCGCAAGTCGAGCAGAATTTCATGGGCACGATAGGGGGATGGGTGATGCGAGTTTATCACCGGTGAGGCGCCGGCCGGGAGGCTGGCCGAAGGGGCGGCAATGGCAGGCGGCGCCCGACTGGAACAGGCAGGCGGCGTGGAGCCGCACGGGACCGCAAACGGAAAAAGGGTTACAGGCCGTTGACCTGTAACCCTTTCGAATTCTGCTGGTTGCGGGGGTAGGATTTGAACCTACGACCTTCGGGTTATGAGCCCGACGAGCTGCCAGACTGCTCCACCCCGCGTCCGTCGAAGAAAAGATTATATGACAGTTTGCACCGCGATGCAACAAAGAATGACGTCAGCCTTTCTTTGCGGTTGCAGAACGATTGCAGGACATGTTGCGCGGGGCGGCTTCGGGAGCCGTCAGGATAGAATCGGGGTTCGGTCGGCGCGGTGCGTTTCGGTCCATGCATTGCTCGCACCGCCTCCTTGCTTTCCGCCGCGCATCGCGCATCAATCGCCTCCTTCGAAAGCCTCGTTTATGGACATCCCTCTCGATCTGCAATCGATAGCCGCGCAGGAACATGCGCTGGTGTTTCCCCGTTTCGACGCCGATCGCGCCTGGCAGCTCGGCGCGCATCTGCACGAACTCGCGCGGGCCCGCGCGCTCGCGATCGCCATCGACGTGCGCACGTTCGGGCACCCCCTTTTCTTCTTCGCGCTCGACGGGACCACGCCCGACAACGCCGACTGGGTGCGCCGCAAGGCGCGCGTGGTCGAGCACTTCCGCCACAGTTCGTACGCGATCGGCCTGCGCATGCAGCAGACCGGCACGACGCTCGCCGAAAAGCACGGCTTGCCCATCGCCGATTTCGCGCCGCATGGCGGTTCGTTTCCGCTCGCCGTGGCGGGTGCGGGCGTGATCGGCTCGGTGACCGTTTCGGGTTTGCCGCAGCGCGCCGATCACGAACTGGTGGTCGAAGCGCTGTGCGCGCAACTCGACGTCGACTACGCCCAGCTCGCGCTCGCGAAGGTCTGACGCAATGCGATTCTCTGCGTGGACCTGGCTCGCCGTCTCGATCGTCGCGGAAGTGATCGCCACTTCCGCATTGCGCGCCTCGGACGGCTTCACGCGGCTCGTGCCCTCGGCGGTGGTGGCGGTGGGGTATGGCATCGCGTTCTATGGGCTCTCGCTCACATTGCGCAGCTTGCCGGTGGGCATCGTCTATGCCGTGTGGTCCGGCGTCGGCATCGTACTCATCACGCTCGTGGCGATGGCGCTCTATCGTCAGGTGCCCGATCTGCCGGCCATGCTGGGGCTGAGTCTCATTGTCTCGGGCGTGGTCGTGCTGAATCTGTTCTCGAAGATGCAGGCGCACTGACGGCTGCCCGCGCAGCGGCGCCTCGGTCAGTCCGGTGGCGCGATGCACATGGCCGCGGCATCGACGTCTTGTCGGGTGCCTCGGTGACGACATCGGCAGCCAGGGCCGCGGCCATGTTCGCGCCGGCGATCGGGCCTCGCGCGTAACATGGGCTGTTGTCGCCGCGCGCCGCGTCGTCCGCCGGCAACGGTGCTTTCTGCTGATTTTCTTCACCGGGGCTGGACATGATCATTCGTTTTCCCGCCGATGCGCCGCTCTATCGCGACGCCAATCTGACCGTGGTCTTTCCCGCACTCGTCGATGGCGCGCGCGTTCCCTGCGCGATTTCCGTCGAGGCGCTCGAGGACCATTTCGGCGCGCTGCCCGCGAATCGCGACGCGTGGATGCAAGCGTTCGACGCCGGCCGCACGCGCATCGAGGCTGTCGCGCGGGCGCATCTCGAACTCAGCAACGGCACGCCGGTGCTGCTCAAGAGCGGTCATTTTCCGCCCGGACGCTTGTGTTCGTAACGCACCGGGCGCCGGCACCGGCGTCGTCGGACGTTTCGAATGCCGCAATTGACGTTGACGGCCATGGACATCGCCGGGCGCAAGGACCGCGCAACGCGCGCACATGACCAGCGCGAGCGCATTGTCGACGCCGCGCGCCGCATCGTCTTGCGCGAAGGGCTCGCCGCGCTCTCGATGCGCAAGATCGCTGAAGCAATCGGTTATTCCCCAGCTTCCCTGTACCTCTATTTCGAAGGCCGCGACGAGATAGCCGAGGCGCTCGGCCGCGAGGGCTATGCGCAACTGCTCGCGTATCTCGAGCCGCACGCGTGCGCCGACGATGCGCGCGAGCGCCTGCATGCGCTCGCGCATGCGTATGTGGCGTTCGGCTGCGACCATCCGCAGACTTACGAACTCATCTTCATGATGCACAGGGGACGCCAGCAGCAGGCGGGGCCGCATGCCCACCGTCAGCGCGACGCCGCGAGCAAGCCGCCGGCGAGCGACGCGCGCGCTTGCGCTGCCTGCGGCGCGCAGCTTTTCGCCGCCACGCTGTCCGAGCTGATACTCGCGCGCGGCGCGCACGCCGACTGCGGCCTGCTTGCCGAGGCGCTCTGGGCGACGCTGCACGGCGTGGTGATGCTCACGCTCGCGCGTGCGGAATTTGCGCCCGCCGCGCCCGGACCCCTGATTGAGGCCGCGCTCGACGCGTGGTTCGGCGAACGCGCCGCCGCCACGCTGCCACCTGCGCAAACGTCCGGCGCGGCGTCGTGTTAGCCTCGGTTCGACCATCGTTCCGCTCTGTCCGGGTTTTGCCGGGTTTTGCCTGCTTCTGCCTGCTTTTGTCAATCGCCATGTCACACGAAGCCACCGCAAGCACGCCCCCCGCCGAAGCCGAACCGCACGTGCTCGCACGCGTAGCGAACCGCATCGGCTACATCGAACTCGAGCGCCCGCAGGCGCTCAATGCGCTCACTACCGCCATGGTCCGCACGATGCACGCGGCGCTGGACCGCTGGCGGGACGACCCCGGCGTGCTCGCCGTGATCGTGCGCACGCGCCACGCGCGCGCGTTCTGCGCGGGCGGCGACATCCGCTTTCTCTACGAGTCGTACCGGTCGGGCGAGCAGGCCGCGCTCGACACGTTCTTCTCCGACGAATACCGCCTCGATCACGCCATCTTTACCTACCCGAAGCCGTATATCGCGTTGCTCAACGGCGTGGTGATGGGGGGCGGCATGGGCATTTCGCAGGGAGCGCATCGAACGGGCGGGCTGCGGCTCGTCGGCGCGAGCGCGCGCATGGCGATGCCTGAGACGCGCATCGGCCTCTTTCCGGATGTCGGGATGGGCTGGTTCCTTGCGCGCACGCCCGGCGCGATTGGCCGCTATCTGGCGGTGACGGGCGAGACGCTCGACGCGGCCAGCGCGCTCTATGCGGGGCTCGCCGACGTGTCGCTCGACGAGGCGGCGTGGCCGGGCCTGCTCGATGCGCTCGAGAGCGAGCCGTTCGCGACGGGCGCGGACGTGGTCGCGCGCGTCCGGCGCGCGGCGCTGCCCACGCCCGAGTCGCGGCGCGTGGCCGGAAACTCGTCGCTGGCGGCAGTGCGCGCCTGGATCGATCGCCACTTCTCGCTTGCCGACGTGCCGGCCATGCTGGCGTCGCTCGAAGCCGCGCAGCGGGGAGGCGAGGAGGGCGAAGCCGAATGGGCCGAGCAGACCGTGGGTGTGCTGCGCGAGCGCTCGCCACTCTCGATGGCGGTGTCGCTCGAGGTGGTGTCGCGTGCGGAAGGCACGATGGCCGACTGTCTGCGCCGCGACCTCGACCTCACGCGCTCGAGCTTCGCGGCCGGCGACGTGATGGAGGGCATCCGCGCACGCATCATCGACAAGGACAATCGTCCACACTGGCGTTTCGCACGGATCGAGGACGTGCGCCGAGAGGACGTCGAGCGGATGTTCGAGAGCCCCTGGAGCGCTGGGGAGCATCCGTTGCGCGGGCTGGTCGGCTGAGCGCGGGAAAAGGGAAAAGAAGGGAAAAGAAGCGAAAGGAAAAAACGGCGGAACGAACGCGCCGCGCACTGCGCGCGGCGCAGGATCAATCTTCCGGTGTTTCGCTCATGAACGCGCGCATGAACACGAGCGCACCCCAACCCCACATCGCATTCGACGCGAATCCCGTGGCGAGCCGCGGCAGCATGTTGCCGCTTGGCCAGATGCCGCGCAGCGGATCGACGACGAACACCATCGCGGCAGTCAGCACGAGGCCGCCGAACACGAAGGCCTGAATCCACGGCGCGGGCCGCGCAGGCGACACGCGCAGCAGCCACGCCATGAGCACTGCCCAGATGGCGCTCCAGATCGCGTTCACCAGGAACTCGGGCAGTCCGAGCGGCAGAAACGGTTCTGTCGAAAAGCCCGCTACGTCGACGACCTGGGCCGCGTGCAGTAGCGCAAGCGTCGCCTCGCGAAAGAAGAGCGACGCCAGAAAGCCGGAAACGAACGGCAGAATCAGTTTTTGCATGTAATCGTGCGAGAGCTTGCGTGGCCTCGCCGCGTTTCGCGTAGCGCGCGCGGCGTGCCGGTGTTTTTGTGGAGGCGTGCGCCATTATATCGGCGCATGGTGCGGCAAGGCGCCGCCGTATGCTAAAGCGTCGGGCAAAGCACGAAAGTGGAAAACCAAAGCTCAAAAAAATCGTTCTAAAGGACGCGGCCCATCCCTAGACTGGTTCCCCATGAAGACGGCGCCGCCGTCACCGGCCGCCGCGCAAGGCGCTCGGGGAACGCGTCGGCGCATTCCGTCTGCCGTCGAATCCTTTCAACCCTGTCATGAGCGGCGCATGCGTGCGCGGCGCGCTCGCGCGCCTTCGCGTCTGCCGCGATGGCGGCATTCCCTTTTTTTGCGATTTTCAGATTTTCAAATAGCTGGCAGGAGCAATGCATGAATGTGTTCTGGTTCATCCCGACCCACGGCGACAGCCGCTATCTGGGCACGACCGAGGGCGCGCGCGCGGCCGACCTCGCATACTTCCAGCAGATCGCCGTCGCCGCCGATACGCTCGGCTACGAGGGCGTCCTGCTGCCCACGGGTCGCTCGTGCGAGGACGCATGGGTCGTGGCGTCGAGCCTCATCGCCGCGACGCGGCGCCTGAAATTTCTGGTGGCGGTTCGCCCGGGACTCTCGTCGCCGGCGCTTTCGGCGCGTATGGCCGCCACTTTCGACCGCCTCTCGAACGGGCGTCTGCTGATCAACGTGGTGACGGGCGGCGATACGACCGAGCTCGAAGGCGATGGTCTTTTCGTCGATCACGACACACGCTACGAAATCACCGACGAGTTCCTGCACATCTGGCGCAAGCTGCTCGCCGCCTCGCATACGAACGAGGCGATCGATTTCGATGGCCGGCATCTGCGCTCGGTGGGCGGCAAGGTACTGTATCCGCCGGTGCAGCGGCCGCATCCGCCGTTGTGGTTCGGCGGCTCCTCGCCGGCCGCGCACGCGATGGCCGGCGCGCATATCGACACGTATCTGACGTGGGGCGAGCCGCCTGACGCCGTTGCGCAAAAGATCGCCGACATTCGCGCGCGCGCGG
The DNA here is from genome assembly GCF_900096975.1 of Paraburkholderia lycopersici. Taxonomy (GTDB): domain Bacteria; phylum Pseudomonadota; class Gammaproteobacteria; order Burkholderiales; family Burkholderiaceae; genus Paraburkholderia; species Paraburkholderia lycopersici. The sequence continues at coordinate 103,976 of NZ_FMYQ01000006.1, read as the reverse complement.
CGGAGCACGGCCGCACGATCCGCTTCGGCATTCGCCTGCACGTGATCGTGCGCGAGACCGAAGCGCAAGCGTGGGACGCCGCCGACAAGCTCATCAGCCGCCTCGACAACGACACCGTCGCGCGTGCGCAGGCTGCGTTCGGCAAGATGGATTCCGAGGGGCAGCGCCGTATGGCCGCGCTGCACGGCGGCAAGCTCGGCACGCGCAAGGACCTCGAGGTGTATCCGAATCTGTGGGCGGGGGTGGGCCTCGTGCGCGGCGGCGCCGGCACGGCGCTCGTCGGGAGTCCGGAACAGGTGGCCGCGCGCATGAAGGAATATGCCGAGCTTGGCATCGAGACGTTCATTCTGTCCGGGTATCCCCATCTGGAGGAATCCTATCGTTTTGCGGAGCTCGTGTTTCCGTTGCTGCCGGGGCGTGTCCGGAAGGGCGCTGGCGGCCCGGTTTCGGGGCCGTTCGGCGAAGTGGTGGGCAATCACTTTCTGCCGAAGGTGAGCCAGAGCTAAGCATGGATCGTGGAGGACGCAACGATGACGCAATCCGCAGTGACGGCCGCGCGCGGCACGGCCGGTGATCCTGCCGCGCGCACGGCGCGCGCGTTCGCGCGCGCAAGCTGGCGGCGCCTCGCGCCCTGGCTCGTGCCGCTGGCGATTTTCGCGCTCTGGGAGATCGCGGCAAAGAGCGGCGCGCTCTCCACGCGCGTGCTGCCCGAGCCGCTCGCCGTGGTGCGGGCCGCCTGGTCGCTGATCGAATCGGGCGAAATGTGGCAGGACGTGCGCGTGAGCACGTGGCGCGCGCTGTCGGGCTTCGCGATCGGCGGCGGCATTGGACTCGTGCTCGGGCTTGCCACCGGGCTCTTCAAGCGCGTCGAGACCGCGCTCGATTCGACCGTGCAGATGGTGCGCAACATCCCGGCGCTCGCGATGATTCCGCTCGTGATTCTGTGGTTCGGCATCGGCGAGGAGGCGAAGGTGTTTCTCGTCGCGCTGGGCGTGTTCTTTCCCGTCTACGTGAACACGTTCCACGGCATCCGCTCCGTCGACGCCAATCTCGTCGAGATGGCCCGCAGCTATGGCCTCAAGGGTTTCGCGCTCTATCGCGAAGTGATTTTGCCGGGGGCGTTGCCGTCGATTCTCGTCGGCGTGCGCTTCGCGCTCGGCCTGATGTGGGTGACGCTGATCGTCGCCGAAACGATTTCCGCGCAGTCGGGCATCGGCTACATGACGATGAACGCGCGCGAATTCCTGCAAACCGATGTGGTGGTGGTCGGCATCCTGCTCTATGCGGCGCTCGGCAAACTTGCTGACTGGCTCGCGAAATGGCTGGAGCGCGTGGCGCTGCGCTGGCACCCCGCGTATCAAGAGGAGAGCGAAGCATGAGCGCGAGCCAGTTGGCACCCGCTTATCGCGCGGCGCGCGATAGCTTCCAGGGCGCGCATGCGCGCGAACGGATCGAGACGGGGCAGACCGCGCGCGAAGGCGCCGCGCGACGCGCGGACCCGCTCGCGGTGGACGCCGCCGTCGAGCTGCGCGGCGTCGGCAAGCGTTACGGCGAGCGTGTGGTGCTGAGCGGCTTCGATCTTGCGATCGAACGCGGCAGCTTCGTCTCGATCGTCGGCCGCAGCGGTTGCGGCAAGTCCACGCTGTTGCGTCTGATCGCGGGCCTCGAAACACCGGACGAGGGCGCCGTCGAACGGCGCGGCGCAAGCGGCGCGGCGCTCGACACGCGCATCATGTTTCAGGATGCGCGCCTCTTGCCGTGGAAGACCGTCTTGCAGAACGTGATGCTCGGTCTCTCGCGCGGCGCGCGCGAGGACGCACGAGCGGTGCTGAACGAAGTGGGCCTGCTCGCGCGCGCCGACGAATGGCCCGCGCGCCTTTCCGGCGGTCAGCGCCAGCGGGTGGCGCTCGCGCGCGCGCTCGTGCACCGGCCGAGCCTGTTGCTGCTGGACGAGCCGCTCGGGGCGCTCGATGCGCTCACGCGCATCGAGATGCATGCGCTGATCGAGCGCTTGTGGCGCGAGCATCGCTTCACGGCGCTGCTGGTCACGCACGACGTGCATGAAGCCGTCGCACTCGGCGACCGTATTTTGCTCGTCGAGGCAGGGCACATCGCGCTCGATCAGGCCGTGCAGCTCGAGCGTCCGCGTGCGCGGGTCGACGCGCGTTTCGCCGCGCTCGAGGAACGCGTGCTGCAACGCGTGCTCGGCAACGGGCCGCAGCACGCGGGCGCACCGTTTTCCGCCGCGACGCCCTGAATCATTTTTCAGTCATCCTCTCAGTTACCGAACTCACGGAGCCGAAACAATGAGCATTACCGCCATCAACGTGCGCAACCAGTTTCGCGGCAAGATCAAGGAGATCATTCGCGGGCCCGTCGTTTCGGAAGTCGACGTCGATACGACGTTCGGCATCGTGACATCGGTCATCACCACGCGTTCGATCGACGAACTCGAGCTGAAAGTGGGCTCCGAAGTGGTCGCGCTGGTGAAGTCGACGGAGGTGTCGATCGCGCGCCTGTGAAGCGCGCTCGCATGCCGGTGCGGCCCGTACGTCGAGCCAGGCGGAAGTGCTACGATGAACCGTCAGATTGAGGACGGAGAAACGATCATGGAGCCGAAGGGCATCGACATGGGCGACTACCAGGAGCGCTACAAGGACTACGACGTCGAAGTCGCGGTCGAGCAGGTGCTTACTGGTGTGAAGGCGCACTTTCGCGTGCTGAAAGGCGATGCGGTCGTGGAGGACTGGCAGCTCGTGCACATCACGCGCCTCTGGTCGAGCGAGCACGCCGCCGCGGAAGCGGGCTTCGAGGCGGCGCGTGCATGGATCGACGCGCAGGGGGCGCAGCCGGTCTAGCGTTGATTTCGCCCGCTTGCCGATGGCGATTGCTTCATTCGGCGTTCTGCATCGGCGAACATTTCACGGAGCTGTTGCCGCTCGGCGTCGGTCAGATGTGCGGCTGCGGCCGGCATGCTGAGCACCAGATGCAGTGTCAGGTTGCCGCGCGCGCCGTTGCGGTCCGAGAGCCCAAGTCCTGGCAGATCGATTGCGGTGCCCGAACTTACGTTTTGCGCGATCTTCACGTCCAGCGTTCGGCCGAGGACCTTCGCCTCGACCTTGCCGCCCAGCATGGCCGTCACGAAGTCGATCTGAAGCTCGCAGGCGAGATCGAGGCCATTGCGCGTGAAAGCCGGACCGCAAACGATCGTGACCGAGAAAGTCGCGTCGCCAGGCGGGCCGCCGTTCAACCCGGGATGACCGCCGCCTTCCACGACCAGACGCTGACCTTCCCACGCGCCGGGAGGAATCACGACGACCTCGCTCCTGCGCCACGTCCGCACGCCTGTGCTTTGGCACTTCTCGCAACTCACGCTGCGATCTTCCCGCTGGCACGATTCGCACGGCCCCTTCACGGGGTAGCGCGCTTCGACGCCGCCGCCCCCGATCGCCACTTCCAGCGGCACGAACAGCTCGACGAGGCAGTTTGCGCCGCGCATGGGCGGCGCCGCGCGGCGATCACGGGGTGGGGCTTCCCTTGCGCGGCTTTTGTTCGACGGGTCGGAAGCCTTGGCCGGCGGCGCAACGCGCCTGCCGGTCAGGATCTCGAACGCTTCCTGAATGAGCTTGAACACCGGCTCGACCGCCGCTTCGCTTCCCTTGTTGCGGTCCGGGTGATACCTCGCTCGCAGTTGGCGGTAGGCGCGCTTGATCTCCGCCGCCGATGCCGTGTCGGGCAGGTTCAGTCGCCTGTAGTATTTCTCGAAGCTCAAGCGCGTTCCCGAATGTTCCTGGTGAGCGGACGCAAAAAAGCCCGCAACGAAGGCGGGCTCATTTGTTCACTGCTGAATTCTTTGGGGTGGCTGATGGGACTCGAACCCACGACAACAGGAATCACAATCCTGGACTCTACCAACTGAGCTACAGCCACCGCTGTTTCCTCAACCGGCGCTGCTTTGAAAGCGGCGTCAATCAAGAAGCAAGATTATATACACGCCAAAGCGTGCTTGCCTAGCCCTTTATTCAACAATTTCATCCGGAACACGCAGATGCTCGCGGGCTTCGTCGAAGATGGCGAGATCGGCTTTCGCGAGCTTGCGGCTGTCGGAGAGCACGCGGCGCCATCCGCGTGCGCCGGCCACGCCGCGATAGAGACCCAGCGCATGGCGCGTGATCGCGCCGAGGAACGTGCCGCGCGCGATTTCGCTCGCACAGTACTCGATGAGCCTGGCTTCCACCTGCTCGCGCGTGATCGGTGCTTGCGTCGCCCCATAGAAGCGCATGTCGACGTCGGCGAGCACGAAGGGGTTGTGGTAGGCCTCGCGGCCCAGCATCACGCCGTCGACGTGCTGCAAATGCTGTTCCGCTTCATCCAGCGTCTTGATACCGCCGTTGATGACGATTTCGAGCTGCGGGAAGTCGCGCTTGAGTTGATACGCGTAGTCGTACTTGAGCGGCGGAATCTCGCGGTTTTCCTTCGGGCTCAGACCCTTCAGGATCGCGTTGCGCGCGTGGACGACGAACACCTCGCAGCCCGCTTCGGCGATCGTACCGACGAAATCCCGCACGAACGCATAGTCCTCCACCGCATCGACGCCAATGCGGTGCTTGACCGTGACCGGCACCGACACGACGTCGCGCATCGCCTTCACGCAATCGGCCACGAGCTGCGGCTCGTTCATGAGGCATGCGCCGAAGGCGCCGCGCTGCACGCGCTCGGAAGGGCAGCCGCAATTCAAATTGATTTCGTCATAGCCCCACTGTTCTCCGAGCTTCGCCGCGCGCGCGAGGTCTTCGGGCTCGCTGCCGCCGAGCTGGAGCGCGACCGGCGCCTCGGCCGGCGTGAAGGCTAGATGACGCGGTACATCGCCGTGGAGCAGGGCGCCCGTCGTCACCATCTCCGTATACAGCCACGTGTGCCGGGAAATGAAGCGATGCAGCGAGCGGCAGTGGCGATCGGTCCAGTCCATCATCGGCGCGACGGAAACGCGGCGGGGGCTGGCTTGACGGGTGGCGGACATGGCAATGGCAGGCGGCTGACGTGGATCAACCTTGCATTTTAGCGCATGCGCGGGCGGCCACTCCGGCCCTTTATGCGCTGCGCCAATTCGGCCGCCGCCGGACAGGAAGCGCTCCCAGCGGACGTTCGCGCCATGAAAAACCCTGCTGAAAGTATGTGATACGCGCCAGATTTGGTGCGTCGCGCAAATTTTTTGTGACGTGCTTTTAGGGTCTGTTCGTCGCTCAGCCCCGTCGGAATTGCCTGACGCGATTGTTTCCGAATGCAGAATAGTAAATTCGGATTATCGCGATTATTTCCCGATAGTAGGTGTATACACTAGGTTCCGTTGACGCAGCTCATGGGCTCTGACCTCCCAGGCGCGGCGCCATCCCGATCCGCAATTGAACCTGATATTGGAGTCCACCATGAAGACCAAACTGATCGCAGCGCTGCTGGTCGCAGCTACCGCTTCTGTTGCCGCTCCGGCGTTCGCGAGCGGCTATGGCCCTGCACCGTTCTATCGCCCGGATGTTGGCGCGCCTGCTTCGCAACGCGGCCAGAGCGCACAGACCGTTGCGGCGGAGCGTGCCCAGGACCAGGGCGCCCAGACGGCATACGGCGGCGTTACCGGCTCGGCTTCGCAGTCGGGCAGCCACGTGAAGGCCGCAGGCCCGCAATCGGTCTACTTTGGACAGTAAGCCGCGCTGAAGTTGCCGCGCCGCCCGCGAGCCGGGCGGCATGAAAGCCGGATGTCGACGACATCCGGCTTTTGTTTTTTGGACATGCGTTGAGGGTGTGCGGCACCTCCTGGGGTCTTGGGGCGGCGTTCAGGACGCGGCGCGCACACGCTGGTCGATAGCCTCGCGAATGCGGTCGAACGCGGCGTCGAACGCGTTGTCCTGGGTCGGGAAGCGGCCGGTGGCGATGCCGTCTACGGGCACGGCGCCGCTTTCGCTGTCCGTGAGGCTGCGGAACGTCTGCGTCGAGATGAAGAAGCCGGCTTCGTGGTCGCCGTCCACGCCGGCCGTCATGTCGAATCCCATGTATTCGTAGGTGCGTCGGTTTTCCATGCGTGTCCTCCTCGTGGGCGCTTCGGGGATTCTGGCACGTCTGCGGCGAACCGCGTTCCGGCTTGCCGGGTCCGGTCCGGGACGTGCTGCCCGGTTTGCGCAGGCGCTCAGGCGATCTGCACTACCATGGCTTTGCGTCAGGCTAACCAGGAGGTGAAGAATGAACAAAGGATTCACGCTTCTCGCTGCACTGGCAATTCCAGCCCTGCTTGCGTCGACGTCGACGTTCGCGCAGCAGCCTCATCCGGGTCCGAACGAATACCGTGGCGGGCCGCCGCCCAATCACCCCCCGCCGCCCGACATGCCGCCGCCCCACTGGGGCAAGGGCGAACGCGTCCCGGCCGAATACCGTGATCGCCAGTACGTGATCGACGACTGGCGCCAGTACCACCTCAAGCCGCCGCCGCGCGGCTATCACTGGGTCGGCGCGGGCGGTCAGTATTATCTGGTGCGCAATTCGAACTGGGTCGTCGAGCGCGTCGGACCGTAACCTTCGATGCCGCGCGGCATCCCGTCTGAGGCCGGACCGGCGCTGCCGCGTCCGGTTTTTTTTACCGGCAGCGCCGTGGCGGCGGCCCGTGGATTCAGCACCTCCTGAAAAATTTTTCGCGCCGTGGTAGTTTCGCCGTTCTCCCTAACTGTACTGGACAACGTTTCGATGGAATACCGCACACTCGGCGATAGCGACGTCAAGGTGAGCCTGATCGGGCTCGGCACGATGACGTGGGGCGAGCAAAACACGGAGCGCGAGGCGCACGAGCAGATCGACTATGCACTCGACCACGGCGTCACCCTGGTCGATGCCGCGGAAATGTACCCCGTGCCGCCGCGCCCCGAGACCCAGGGCCAGACCGAGCGCTTCATCGGGACGTGGCTCGCGCAGCATCGCGCGGCGCGCGAGCGCATCGTGCTCGCCACCAAGATCGCGGGCCCGGCGCGCCAGCCGCACAATCCGCAGCACATTCGCGGACCGCAGAACCAGTTCGACCGCAAGAATCTCACCGAGGCGCTCGACGGCAGCCTCAAGCGCCTGCAGACCGATTACGTCGACCTCTATCAGCTGCACTGGCCCGACCGCAGCACGATGACGTTTGGCCGGAACGTCTATCCGTATATCGACGACGCCTGCACGGTGCCGATCGAGGAAACGCTCAGCGTACTCGCGGATTTCGTGAAGGCCGGCAAGGTCCGCCACATCGGCGTGTCGAACGAGACGCCTTGGGGCGTGGCGCAATTCCTGCGCGCGGCGGAAAAGCTCGGGCTGCCACGTATCGTCAGCATCCAGAATCCGTACAGCCTGCTCAACCGCACGTTCGAAAGCGGTCTCTCGGAATTTACGCATCGCGAAGGCGTGGGCCTGCTCGCGTATTCGCCGCTCGCGTTCGGCTGGCTCTCGGGCAAGTACGAGGGCGGGGCGCGGCCGGAAGGCGCGCGCATCACGCGGTTCGAGCGCTTCAAGCGCTACAGCAAGCCTGAATCGGTGGCCGCGACCTCGCGTTATGTGGATCTCGCCCGTACACACGGCTATACGTCCGCCCAGTTCGCGCTCGCGTTCGTCAACAGCCGGCCGTTCGTCACGAGCAATCTGATCGGCGCGACCTCGCTCGATCAGCTGAAGGAAAATATTGCCAGCGCCGACGTGAAGCTCACGCCCGAACTGCTTGCGCAGATCGACGCGCTGCACGAGCAGCAGCCGAACCCCGCGCCGTAACGCGCCCTCGGCGCCAGGCGGCGGCTGTTCGCGAGCTGCCAGGCGCCGAGGCGATCCGCCCCGGTGCCTGGCCGGCGGAGCCGCGTCAGCCGCGTTTGCACCAAAGTCGTTGGCGATTCGCAAGGCATACACTACGATCCAGCTTGCGCCGGCCGGGGCGCCATCACGCGACGCGCGAAAAGCGCGGTCGCTGTCCCGCCAGCCGCCCAGATCCGCTCATTCATGGAGAAACTTCACAATGACGAGCGCACGTCCCGCGCAATCGCCCCCGTCGTACGGCTGGCCCATCTTCATTTTGCTGGCGGTGGCCGGTCTCTTCTACGTGAAGTGGTTTCCGTACTATCACCGCGCGTTCACGGCCGAGGAGACGCACTCCATCGGCAAATCGATACTGATGGGCGGCGCGGCCAGCGCTCCTGCGCCGTCGTTCGCCGCGGCGCTCGACTATGCCTTCGCCTACGGCAAGGCGATCTGGCAGGCCATGGTGCTCGGGCTGTTGCTCGGGTCTGCCGTGCAGGCACTCCTGCCCGTGCAGTGGGTCGCGCGCGTGCTTGGCAGGCGCGGCTTCGGCAGCGTCGCGGCAGGCGGCTTGCTGGCGGTGCCCGGCATGATGTGCACCTGCTGCGCCGCGCCCGTGGTCGTGGGCCTGCGTGCGCGTAATGCGTCGGCGGGCGGGGCGATCGCGTTCTGGCTCGGCAACTCGGTGCTCAATCCCGCCACGCTCGTGTTCATGGGCTTCGTGCTCGGCTGGCAGTGGAGTGCGCTGCGTCTCACGCTGGGTCTGCTGATGGTGTTCGGCCTCGGCTGGCTCTGCAACCGGTTCGTCACGCCGGAGGAATCGCGCGCCGCCGACGACCGTCTCGCGCAGTTCACGCAGCAACAGGCCGAAGGCGGCAACGTGTTCGTGCGCTGGGCGCGCATCTTCGCGCGCATGGCCGTACGGCTCGTGCCCGAGTACATCGTGCTGGTGCTGCTGCTCGGCGCCGCGCGCGCCTGGCTCTTTCCGCATATCGGTCCGGAGGTCACGAGCAGTCTCGGCTGGATCGTCACCTTCTCCGTGGTCGGCATGTTGTTCGTAATTCCCACGGCCGGCGAGGTCCCCATCATCCAGGCGATGCTCGCGCTCGGCATGGGCGTCGGGCCCGCAGGCGCGCTCCTGATGACGCTGCCGCCCGTGAGCGTGCCTTCGTTCGCGATGCTGGCGGGCTCGTTCCGGCCGCGCATGCTCGCGATCGTCGGTGCGACGGTGGTGTTGTTCGGTGTCGTCGCGGGTCTCGCGACCGTGGCGCTGGGCTTCTAGGGCCGTCGGGACCAGCCAGGCGCCTTGCGAAGCAAGGCGTCGGCATTCACGTAATACGCGGACGGCATGCCGTCCGCCAAGGAGCGGGCCACGGCCCGAAAACCAGCATGGCACAGCAAAAAACCAATCCGAAGCTCGAGCAGGCGCTCACGCGCGGCGATCTCGCCATTCGTCAGGCCAATTCGGCTCGCGCGACGGCGGTGCTGCGCGCGCTCGGCAAGATGATCGTCGAGGCGTCGGCGACCATTGGCGTCGAGGCGCACACGTCGATTCCCGATGGCGATCGCATCTACGACCCGGCCGAGGGGCTTTGGCCGCAGTCGCTGCTGGTTTCGCTCGACGGGCCGGTGGAAGAGTCGGATCCCGAAGAGATCCGCACGGTGCGTCTGCTCGCGCAGACCCAGTCGACGATGTTCCGCGTGGAATGGCATCGCGCCGACGGCAAGATCGGCCGCCAGGAAGGCGGCCCGTTCGCGACGGTCGCGTTTATTTCGGACGTCGATATTCCCTGGGGCGACGACGAGGACTGAACGCCGCGCGGTGCGCGTTCAGCGCATCATGCGCCGGCGGAACAGCACGGAAGCGATCGCGAACGGCACCACCACGTAGATCGCGAGCACGAGCAGGTGCAGGCCGGCCTGCTCGACGGGCCGGCCGAGCATGGCGGGGCGGATCAGCGCGACCGCGTGCGCGAGCGGCAGCATCAGCGTGACGTGCTGCGCGGCGGCGGGCAATTGCGCGATCGGAAAGAACACGCCGGAGAGCAGCAGCATCGGCGTGAGCACGAGCGTCTGATAGAACATGAAGAAGTCGTAGGACGGCGCGAGCGCGGTGACGATCATCGCGCAGCTCGCGAACGCGAGGCCCGCGAGCGCGATCACGGGTAGCGCGAGCAGCATCGAAGGAAAGCTCGCGTAGCCGAGCAGGCCCGCCACCACCATGATCGCCGCGCCCGACAGCATCGATTTGCTCGCGGCCCACATCACCTCGCCCAGCACGATATCGCCAAGAGAAAGCGGCGTGTGCATGATCGCTTCCCACGTGCGCTGCACGTGCATGCGCGAAAAGCCCGAATACATCGACTCGAAGCTCGCCGACATCATCACCGACGACGACACCGTGCCCGCCGCGAGAAACGCGATGTACGACACGCCATCGACGTGCCCGACCATGAGCCCGAGCCCGAAGCCGAGGCCGAAGAGGTAGATCATCGGATCGGCGAGATTGCCGAACATCGATGCGATGGCGAGCTTGCGCCAGACCAGATAGTTGCGCCGCCACACGGCGATCCATTGCGTGGCGTTCGAAGGCAGCGCGGCGTGCGGCTCGCGTATCGGCGCGAGGGCCGGGCGTGCGGGAGTCGGGTTGTTGGTGCGTGTCTGCATGGTGTCCTTGGCAAGCCGTACGCCGTTAGTCCTGCATCTCGCGACCCGTGAGGCGCAGGAACACGTCTTCGAGATTCGCGGGCCGGTGCAGATAGCGCAGGTCCGAGCGATGGCGCAGCTTCGCATGCACGGGCGCCGGGTCGTCGACGTAGCAGAACAGCGTTTCGCCGCTGATCTCGGTGCGTTTCGCGTCGGCGGCGAGTTCCTCGCGCAGCGTGGCGGGGTCCGGGCCGTACACCTCGATCACGTCGCACCCGATCTCCGATTCGATCAGCGCCTTGGGCGCACCCTCGGCGATCTTGCGGCCTTCCTCGATCACGCAGACGCGGTTGCAAAGCCGTTCAGCCTCCTCCATGAAATGCGTGGTGAGAAGAATCGTCTTGCCGCGCGCGAGCAGCGAGCGCAGCCGCTCCCAGATGAGGTGGCGCGCCTGCGGGTCGAGGCCCGTGGTGGGCTCGTCCATCACGAGCACGTCGGGATCGTTTACGAGGGCGCGAGCGAGCGTGAGCCGCCGTCGCATGCCGCCGGAGAGTTCGCCGACGCGCGCGTCGGCTTTGCTTTCGAGGCGCGCGAATTCGAGCAGCGGCGCGACGAGGGCGCGCGTTTCGCGCGCGGACAAGCCGAAGTAGCGGCCGAACACGAGCAGGTTCTCGCGTACGGTGAAATCGGGGTCGAGATTGTCGAATTGCGGGACGACTCCCACGCGCTGGCGCGCGTGGCGCGCGCGTGCCGGCACCGGCTCGCCGCACAGGCTGATGCGCCCGGCATCGGGCGAAACGATGCCGAGGAGCATGCGCAGCGTCGTGGTCTTTCCCGCGCCGTTCGGACCCAGCAGTCCGAAGCATTCGCCGGGGACGACGTTGAACGACAGGCCGTTGACGACCGTCCTGTCTCCGTAGTGTTTGATGACCTGCTCGAATTCGATGGCGGGTGCGGGCATGGACCGGTTGAGCGTGAGTCGAACGGGCGTCGCGCGAATCGAACGAAACGTCGCACGAAACGAGGCGGCCTATTCTAGTGCATTGCCGTGCAGCAGGCTGGGCGTCGCTTCGCGGAAGCCCGGGCGCGCCCGAGGCGAATGCATGCCGCGGCACGCATTCGCCTTGCGCAAGCTGCGTGCGCGAATGGCGTTTACCGATGCCGACCTGGCGTTTTCCAACCCTTGCGTGTGGAATTGCGGCGCACCATCATGGAACCGCACAGCCTGCAAGTCATGCGGGCAGGGAGAAGCGATCATGGCGAGCTATAAAAAGATTCTGCTCTGTTACGACGGCTCGCGCGAAGGCCGCAAGGCGCTACGATGCGGCGCCGATCTCGCGCTCGATCTGCAGGCGGAAACGCATCTGCTCTCGGTTGTCGACATGCGTTCGACGATCGCACAGAGTGCGGGCCTGCTCACCGATGTGGCCTGCGGCCGCTTCGAGGAAACGGCTCGCGAAATCCTCCAGGAAGGCGTGGACTGGCTAACGGAGCGCGGCGTGCGCACGCAGGGGCACTTTGCATTCGGACATCCGATCGACGAAATCGCGAATCTGGCCAACGAGCTCCATGTCGATCTGGTGGTAGTGGGCCACCGTTGCCGCACGGGGCTCTCGCGCTGGTGGATGGGTGCGGGCAACACGCCGCTGCTCGACCGCGTGTCGTGCAGCATTTTGGTGGCATGTTCGTCGGCGGCTGAGGAGAAGCAGCAGCAAGCCGCTGCTTGACGCGCATGCGGCAGTACGGATGCGGCCTGCGTCGCGCACCTGTTCCGCGCGACATCAGCGGGCCGGTTCATCCCCAAGGCGGTCCGATTCGGCTTTCGCTTCAAATCAGTCTTTGTCCGAGACGTTCCCTTCGTTTAGCTCGACCGCCGAGAGCTTCCACGAGAAGAGCCCGTGACGCCGCAGGATGGCGGCATAGTGCTCGCCCGTGTTGCTGCGATCCCATGTGAGCGCAAACTCGTTGAGGCCGCGATAGCTGGCTGTGGTGACCGGCCTGGGCTCGGGCGTACCGTTGCCGGACGCGGCGGGAGCGGGCGGCGCTTCGGAAGCTGGCGGCGTCGCCTGAGGACGTTCGCCGGGCTTGCCCGTGGGCGGCATGCCGTTGAGCAGTGCGGTTACGCCGTCCGGCGTGGCATAGGCGTCCACGAGCGGCCCAATGAGCGCCGCGCCGATCACGGCGCCGAGAATCAGCAGCGGATTGCTGCTGTGCTGCGCTCCGATGCGCCGCTGCAGCATGTCGCCGACCTGCTGCTTGAGGCTTACGCGCAATGCGGGGTAATCGACGTACTGGTTCAGCGTGGCGGCGTCGCGCGCGTCCGCTGCGGCTTTCATGCGATTCACCGCGATGTAGGGCGACGCATAAGCGTAGCCGAGCAAGGCGACGATCGCGACGGCCGCGACCGTGATCGCGACGGGCTTCTTCCAGCCTTGCGGTTTACCTGGGTTCGTGAGGGGTTCCGTCATGGGGGGGGAGGTTTCGGACAAGTCGTTGAAACACGATGTTGACCGCAAACCCGCGAAAACGATCCCGAGCGCCGCCCCGTCGCATCGGAAGGCCCATAGGAAGGCCATGCGGGGTTACTTCGCGAGCGCCGCTGGCAGGTCGCTGTGCTGCTCGGCGATACAGCGGTCGATCGCGCGGCAAACCGCGTCTACCGTGCCGACCAGAATGAGCCGCGACGGGCCCTGGTAGACCCGCACGGGCGCGCGCCGCATGGGCTGCCCGGTATTGAGCGCGCCGTTGAGCGAAACGCGCGCGAACGCCGGCTGGGCCGAAGGCAGCGCAGGCAGGTCTGCCGTGCTGGTCGCCACCATGTCTGGCGTGTCCTCGAAGAGCGAGCCGTTCAGCGCGGCAGCCGAGGCGCGCACTTCCCGGACCGTACACGAGGCGATCCCGCGGAGGTGGCGCAGACGGCCGAATTGACGAAAGGGCAGCAAGCGGGCAAGGCGTTCCATGGCTCTCTCCAGAAGGTGCGCAGTCGGACTTCTTTAGAATTCGGTGGGCCGGATCAGGCCGACCGCAATGCCTTCGAGCGCGAAATCCGCGCTGCCGGCCTCGACAAAAATATTGTCGTAGTCGGGGTTCTCCGCGATCAGTTCGACGCCGTTCGGGCGCCGCTTCAGGCGCTTCACGGTCACGTCGTCGCCAAGGCGCGCCACGATGATCTGGCCGTCTTTCGCCTCGCTCTTCTTCTGCACGGCGAGCAGGTCGCCGTCGAGAATGCCGGCGTCGCGCATCGAGAGACCGCGCACCTTCAGCAGATAGTCGGGTCGGCTTGAGAAGAGCGCCGGGTCGCACATGTAGTTCTGGGAGATGTGCTCCAGCGCGAGGATCGGACTGCCCGCCGCGACGCGACCGACGAGCGGCAGCGATAGCTGCATGATGCTCGGGTGCGGCAGCGTGAACTGGTGCGGCATATCGTCGGGCCCCGCCACGAGGCGGATGCCGCGCGAGGCGCCTGCGGCCAGCTCGATCACGCCCTTGCGCGCCAGTGCGCGCAGGTGCTCCTCAGCCGAATTGGCCGAACTGAAGCCGAGTTCCGCCGCGATTTCGGCGCGCGTAGGCGGGAAGCCCGTGCGCTCGATCGCCCGGCGGACCAGATCGAAAACCTGCTGCTGTCGTGCGGTGAGTTTGGTCATGGCGCCACTGTATGTTTGAACAGGTGACTGTATTTTTATACAGTACTCGCCGCTTTTCAAGTGTTACTTGAAGTTCGTCCCCTGACCGCCGCCAGGCGGGCGTTTTCCCGTGTTAATGCAGAGAAATCAGTGCGTTCGCAGCGACTTCCTCTGCCCTTACCACTTTTGCGTATTAAAGAATGAGGAAACATTATTTTTAATGATGTAAGCAGGTCGCTAGACTGGCCTCCATCGTTAGCGGCAAACCACACACGACACGGAGAACAGATAAATGGGTACGAGGAATACGGGGCGCGGGGGCTGGCTGAAAACACTGGCGGCAAAAGTGGTCATCGGCGTCGCGCCGCTGGCCGGTATCGCGGCGATGGCGCCCGCGGCCGCCCACGCGGATACCGCGCTGCTCAACGTGTCCTACGACCCGACGCGCGAGCTGTACCAGGACATCAACGAGGCCTTCATCAAGCAGTGGAAGGCGAAGACGGGCGAAACGCTCACCATCAAGCAGTCGCACGGCGGTTCGGGCGCCCAGGCGCGGTCGGTGCTCGACGGCCTGCAAGCCGACGTCGTGACGCTCGCGCTTGCATGGGACATCGACGCGCTCGCCAACAAGGGCCTCGTCGCGAAAGACTGGCAAAAGCGCCTGCCCGACAATGCCTCGCCTTATACGTCGACCATCGTGTTCCTCGTGAGGAAGGGCAATCCCAGGCACATCAAGGACTGGGACGATCTGATCAAGCCGGGTGTCTCGATCGTCACGCCGAATCCGAAGACCTCGGGCGGCGCGCGCTGGAACTACCTCGCCGCGTGGGCGTACGCGCTGCACCAGCCGGGCGGCAACGAGCAGAAGGCGAAGGAGTTCGTCTCGAAGCTCTACAAGAACGCGGGCGTGCTCGACTCGGGCGCGCGCGGCGCGACCACGAGCTTCGTGCAGCGTGACATCGGCGACGTGCTGATCGCATGGGAGAACGAAGCGTTCCTCTCGCTCAAGGAGTTCGGCCCGGAGAAGTTCGAGATCGTGGTGCCTTCGGTGAGTATCCTCGCCGAGCCGCCCGTGGCCGTGGTGGACAAGGTCGTCGACAAACGCGGGACGCGCAGGCAGGCCGAAGCGTATCTGCAGTTCCTCTACAGCGAAGAAGGCCAGGAGATCGCCGCGAGGAACTTCTACCGTCCGCGCTCGGACAAGGTTCCTGCGGCGCTTACGGCGAAATTTCCGAAGCTGAAGCTCTATACGGTCGACGACACGTTCGGCGGCTGGACCAACGCGCAGAAGACGCATTTCGCGGATGGCGGCGTGTTCGACTCGATCTATCAACCGCAGTAATGCGGGAACAGCAGGAATGCAGTAACGGCCGGCAATCGATAACCGATGCGACCGCATAACAAAGAAGCGCGCCCACGGGCGCGCTTTTCGGCGCCGCTTTTGAGCACGGAGAGCGCGCAACCCATGTCTGGACGATGAGCATGACGACGTTTCGATCGACGTTTCGATTACGCAAGCCCAGCGCACTGCCGGGATTCGGCATGACGCTCGGCATCACGGTGGCTTACCTGAGCCTCGTGGTGCTCATTCCGCTTGCCGCCACCTTCCTCAAGACCGCCACGCTCGACTGGAGCCAGTTCGTGCGCGCCGTGTGGTCGCCGCGCGTGATCGCGTCGTATCGGCTCACGTTTACGGCGGCGCTCGGCGGGGCGCTCATTAACGCGGTGTTCGGCTTTTTGCTCGCGTGGGTGCTCGTGCGCTATACGTTCCCGCTCAAGCGCATCGTCGACGCGCTCGTCGATCTGCCGTTCGCGCTGCCGACTTCGGTGGCGGGTATCTCGCTCGCAGCCGTCTATGCCGGCAATGGCTGGATCGGCCAGTTTTTGCAGCCGCTCGGCCTCAAGATCGCGTTTACGCCGCTTGGCGTGCTCGTGGCGCTGACCTTCATCGGCCTGCCTTTCGTCGTGCGCACGGTGCAGCCGGTGCTCGAGGATTTCGAGCGCGAGCAGGAGGAGGCCGCCGCGTGCCTCGGCGCGTCGCGCTGGCTCACGTTTCGCCGCGTCGTGCTGCCTGCCGTGCTCCCGGCGCTGCTCACCGGGTTTGCGCTCGCGTTCGCGCGCGCGCTGGGCGAATACGGCTCGGTCATCTTCATCGCGGGCAACGTGCCGATGAAGTCGGAAATCACGTCGCTCCTCATCATCACGAAGCTCGAACAATACGACTACGCGGGCGCGACGGCGCTCGCCGTGGTCATGCTCTGCGTCTCGTTCGTCATGCTGCTTCTCATCAATTCGCTGCAGTGGTACTTGCAGCGGCGCACGAGCCGGGGCGTCCCGGCGGCCGGCGCGCCCCATGCCGTTGCCGGCGCAACTGTCGCGGGAGGTGCGCAATGAGCCGGGTGCCGCAATCGCGAGGCGCGCGCGGACCGGACCCCGTGACCGAGGCGCCCTGGGTGCGCTGGCTGCTCACGGGCATCGCGCTCGCGTTTCTCGCGCTCTTTCTGGTGGTGCCGCTCGTCGCCGTGTTCTGGCAGGCTCTTTCAAAGGGCGTCGGTTTTTATTTCGAGTCGCTCGCCGACCCCGACGCGCTTTCCGCGATCAAGCTCACGCTCATCACCGCGGCGATCGCGGTGCCGCTCAATCTGGCGTTCGGCCTCGCGGCTTCGTGGGCGATCGCCAAGTTCGAGTTTCGCGGCAAGGCGCTGCTCACCACGCTGATCGACCTGCCGTTCTCGGTCTCGCCCGTGATCTCGGGCCTTGTCTACGTGCTGCTGTTCGGCGCACAGGGCTGGCTCGGGCCGTGGCTCGAAGACCATAACGTACAGATCATCTTCGCGGTGCCCGGCATCGTGCTCGCGACGATCTTCGTGACGTTCCCCTTCGTCGCGCGCGAGCTGATTCCGCTGATGCAGGCGCAAGGCAACGACGAGGAAGAGGCCGCGCACGTGCTGGGCGCCTCGGGCTGGCAGATGTTCCGCCGCGTCACGTTGCCCAATATCCGGTGGGGTTTGCTGTACGGCGTGATTCTCTGCAACGCGCGCGCGATGGGCGAGTTTGGCGCGGTCTCGGTGGTGTCGGGCCATATTCGCGGCCAGACTGACACGATGCCGCTGCACGTCGAGATCCTCTACAACGAATACAACTTTGCGGCGGCGTTCGCGGTTGCGTCGCTGCTCGCGTTGCTCGCGCTCGTGACGCTGGGCCTGAAGCTGCTCGCCGAGCGCCATCTTTCGGCCGAGCTGCGCGGCGCCGACGAGGTTCCCGCGCATGCGGGGCCGCCTGTGGCCGCCTCGCAGCAGGTCTCGCAACATGCAGGGGCGCCTCGCGCAGTGCGTCAGGCGGTTCAACAGCAACATTTCGTGGGGCCGCAGTAAGGCGCCAGTGCGCCGGCTCTGGCCGACAGGAGAGCAGTCAACATGGGCATCACCGTTAGCAATCTGCAGAAGCGCTTCGGCGACTTCACCGCCCTCGATAACGTGTCGCTCGATTTTCCGCCGGGCGAGCTCGTCGCCTTGCTCGGACCTTCCGGTTGCGGCAAGACCACGCTGCTGCGCGTGATCGCGGGCCTCGAATACGCCGACGCGGGCCAGGTCGTGCTGCAAGGCCAGGACGTGGGCGCGGTGGGCGCGCGCGAGCGTCAGGTAGGTTTCGTGTTCCAGCATTACGCGCTGTTCCGCCATATGACGGTGTTCGAAAACGTGGCGTTCGGCCTGCGCGTGAAGCCGCGCAGCGAGCGGCCCTCGGAAGCCGTGATCCGCGAGAAGGTGCACGAGCTGCTCAAGCTCGTGCAGCTCGACTGGCTCGCGCAGCGCTATCCGTCCGAGCTTTCGGGCGGCCAGCGTCAGCGCATCGCGCTCGCTCGCGCGCTCGCCGTCGAGCCGAAGGTGCTGCTGCTCGACGAGCCGTTCGGCGCGCTTGACGCCAAGGTGCGCAAGGAGCTGCGCTCCTGGCTGCGACGCCTGCACGACGACCTGCACATCTCGACGATCTTCGTCACGCACGACCAGGAAGAAGCGCTCGAAGTGGCCGACCGCATCGTCGTGATGAATCACGGGCGCGTGGAGCAGGTGGGCGGCCCGCAGGACGTCTACGATCATCCGCAGACGGCTTTCGTCTACGAATTTCTCGGCGCGGCGAACCGGCTGCGCGGAAGCGTGGACTCGCGCGGCTTCGTGGCCGACGGCGCGGCGCAGCCGATCTCGGTGCAGGCGAGCTTCGAGGGCCCGGCGCTCGCCTATGTGCGGCCGCACGATCTCGTGCTGCATCGCGAGGCGAGCGATCGTCGCGACGGCATCGTCGTCGACGTGCGGCGCGTGGTGACGCTGGGCGGCTCGGTGCGCGTGGAGCTCGAAAGCCGCGCGGGCGGCGTGCTCGAAGCCGAACTCGACCGCGAGTCGTGGCGCGAGCTGGGAATCGCGGTAGGCGAGGGGGTGACGGCCGTTCCGCGGGGGCTGCGCGTGTTTCCCGCGCAATGAGCGGCGCAGTTCGCGCGACAGTGTTCACATCGACTAAAACGAATAATCGGTCGGCAGTATCGGAGAAAAGACCATGAATTTTCAGCAGTTGCGTTTCGTGCGCGAAGCCGTGCGGCAGAACATGAACCTGACCGAGGTCGCGAACGTGCTTTATACGTCGCAGTCGGGCGTCTCGAAGCAGATCAAGGATCTCGAAGACGAGCTCGGCGTCGACATCTTCATTCGCCGCGGCAAGCGCCTGACCGGCCTCACGGAGCCCGGCAAAGCCGTGCATCAGCTGATCGAGCGCATGCTGCTCGACGCCGAGAACCTGCGCCGCGTGGCGCGCCAGTTCGCGGACCAGGACAGCGGCCACCTCGTGGTCGCGACGACGCACACGCAGGCGCGCTACGCGCTGCCGAAAGTCGTGCACCAGTTCCGCGAGGTGTTTCCGAAGGTGCATCTCGCGCTGCGCCAGGGGAATCCGCAGCAGATCGCGCAGATGATCATCAACGGCGAGGCCGACATCGGCATCTCGACCGAGGCGCTCGACCGCTTCTCCGACATCGTCACGTTTCCGTGCTACTCGTGGCATCACGTGGTGGTGGTGCCGAAGACGCATCCGCTCGTGGGCCGCGAGAATCTCACGCTGGAAGACGTGGCCGAATATCCGGTCATCACTTACGACCAGGACTTCACGGGGCGCTCGCACATCGACCAGGCGTTTGCGAAGGCGGGCGTGGTGCCCGACGTGGTGCTGACCGCCATCGACGCCGACGTGATCAAAACCTACGTCGAGCTCGGCATGGGCGTGGGCATCGTCGCGGCGATGGCCTACGAGGCGAAACGCGACACCGAACTCGTCGCGCTCGATACGGAGCATCTGTTCGAGGAGAGCACGACGCGCGTGGGGCTGCGCAGGGGCGCGTTCCTGCGTCAGTACGCGTACCGGCTCATCGAGATGTTCGCGCCGCAGCTCACCGAGCAGCAGATCGCGAGCCAGTTGCGCGAGCCAGGCTGATATCGCGCCGGTTTTCGTGGCGGCCGGCGGATCGCTTAAAATCGCCGCCATGAACACTTCCCCTTCCTTTTCGCCGGCGGCGCCCAAGGTGTTGCCGCGCATTGCCGTACTCGCCACCGGTGGGACCATCGCGGGCTCCGCGGCCGACGCCGCGAACACCGCCGGCTATCAGGCCGGCGTGATCGGCGTCGCGCAGTTGCTCGCGGCCGTGCCGGGCCTCGACGCCATTGCGCAGATCCAGGCCGAGCAGGTCGCGAGCATCGACAGTAAGGACATGTCGCTCGCGCTGTGGACCACGCTCGCGCAGCGCGTGAACGAATTGCTGGCGAGCGACGAGATCGACGGCGTGGTGATCACGCACGGCACGGACACGCTCGAAGAAACCGCCTACCTGCTGCACCTCACGGTGAAAAGCGCGAAGCCCTGCGTGCTGACGGCGGCCATGCGGCCCGCCACGGCGCTTTCGGCCGACGGGCCGCTGAATCTGCTCAACGCCGTCACGCTCGCTGCGAGCGCGACAGCGGCGGGGCAAGGCGTGATGGTGGCGTTCAACAACCGCATTCATTGCGCGCGCGACGTCGCGAAGATCAGCACCTATGCCGTCGATGCGTTCCAGTCGCCCGAAATCGGCGCGCTGGGCTGGGTGCAGGATGGGCGCGTGGAGTGCCAGCGCCGCGCGCTGCGCCCGCATACGATCGATGCACCGTTTTCCGCGCCGTCGCAGTGGCCGCAGGTCGAGATCGTGACGAGCTATGCCGGCGTGTCGCGCGCGGCGGTCGAAGCGCTCGTGGCCGCCGGTGTCGACGGCCTCGTCGTGGCCGGCACGGGCAACGGCTCGATTCACGGTGCCTTGCAGCAGGCGCTGGCCGAGGCGGCCGCGAGGGGCGTGGCCGTCGTGCGCGCGTCGCGCGTCGGCTCGGGCCACGTGATGCATAACGGCGCGGCGAAAGACGATGCGCTCGGCTTCGTCTCCGCCGGCACGCTGAGCCCTTACAAGGCGCGCGTGCTGCTGCTGCTCGCGCTCGCTGCAGGCGCAACCGGCAAGGCGGCATTGCAGGGCGTATTCGATACGTACTGAACGCAAGCGGCGCCGTAAAAAGAAAACGGGCCTGGCGGCGATTCGCCAGGCCCGTTTTGTTTGCCGCCTCGCTTATTGCAGCGGCGGGATTACGAGCACCTGACCCGGATAGATCTTGTCCGGGCTCTTGAGCATCGGCGTGTTCGCCTCAAAGATCACGTCGTTTTTCGCGCCGCTGCCGTAGTACTTCTCGGCGATCTTCCAGAGGTTGTCGCCGGCGACCACCGTGTGGTGCTGCGCTTCGGGCGCCGGATTCGTCACGGTCATCTGGTCGTCGACCTTGTCGACGTTCTGCACGTTGCCGGCCGCGACGAGAATCTTCTCCTTCGTCGGCTGGTCGGCGGCGTTGCCGGTCACGGTCACGGTGTGCGAGACGCCGTCGTAGGTCACGCCGAGGTTGTCGGCGTCGAGACCCTGCGAGCGGATATAGGCCGCGATGGCGTCGCCGGCTTTCTGGTTCAGCGCGGCGAGATTCGCGGCGGCGTCGGCCGGTGCGGCGGCTGGTTCGGCGGCGGCCGGCGCGGCGCTCGCGCCGAACAGTTTTTCGCCGGCTTCCTTGATGAAATTGATGATGCCCATCGATCACACTCCTCACGTGCAGGAAATGACTGGGGTGGTCGCGTTTCGCGTCCACCTTGAGCCGTCTGCGTGACAGACGGATGAAAGGGATGAAAGCACGATTATGGAAACGCGGCCGTGAAGGTGTCCATCGGGGCGACGTTAAAGACTGTGAAACGCGGGGAACGAAGAAAACGAAGAAAACGAAAAAGGGCATCCGTACGCGGACACCCGGTGACGACGTCTGACCGACCAAGGCTTCCCCGCCGTCACCGGGCGCCGCTTTCGGACCCCACTGGCCGCCCTCAGCCCAGAGCGGCACCGATTTGCCCCGCGGCGGTTGCCGCCGCCACGGAGCGCCCCACGGGAGGCCGGCGCGCGCCATAGCGTTCGCGCGTCAGCCCGAATGTGTGATCGAATTGCGGCGGCGGTTCGCGCGTTGCGTCGTGCGAACCGCCGTGCCGCGACTTATGCGGCCTTCACTTGCGCCGCCGGCTCGGCGATCTCGAAGTTCGCCATGATTTCGAGCGCGCGGATCAGCGCCGAGTGGTCCCACGCCTTGCCGCCGTTCGCCGCGCACACGCTGAAGAGCTGCTGCGCGCTCGCCGTGTGCGGCAGCGCGATGCCGAGCTTGCGCGCGCCGTCGAGGGCGAGGTTCAGGTCCTTCTGGTGCAGTTCGATGCGAAAGCCCGGATTGAACGTGCGCTTCGTCATGCGCTCGCCGTGCACTTCGAGAATGCGCGACGAAGCGAAGCCGCCCATCAGCGCACGGCGCACGCGCTCCGGATCGGCGCCCGAGCGCGCGGCGAACAGCAGCGCCTCGGCCACGGCCTCGATGTTCAGCGCGACGATGATCTGGTTCGCCACCTTGCAGGTCTGGCCTGCGCCGTTGTCGCCGATGAGCGAGATGTTCTTGCCCATCAGTTCGAACAGCGGCAATGCACGCTCAAACGACTTCTGCGGGCCGCCCACCATGATCGTGAGCGTGGCTTCGCGTGCGCCGACTTCGCCGCCCGAGACGGGCGCGTCGAGATAGTCGCAGCCGAGCGCGTTGATCTGCTTCGCGAACTGCTGCGTTTCGATGGGCGAAATCGAGCTCATGTCGATCACGAGCTTGCCGGCCGACAGCCCCTTGGCGACGCCGTCGTCGGCGAACAGCACGTTGCCGACGTCGGGCGTGTCCGGCACCATCACGATGACGATGTCCGAAGTCTTCGCCACGGCCGTCGAATCGGCGACGACCTCGGTTTGCGCGCGCAGATCGTCGGGCACCGGGTACTTGCCGTTCACGGCGAGCGCGTGGCCGCCCTTGATGAGATTGCGCGCCATGTGCGCGCCCATGATGCCCAGTCCGATAAAGCCAATCTTTGCCATCAGTGTTTCTCCATTAAGTCGAATGCGGGTGTCCCGTCCCGCGTCGTTCAGGCGAGTTCGGCGGTGCGCTGCTTCGCGCTGCGCAGCCAGCCGAGACCTTCGACAGTCGTCGTGCGCGGCTTGTACTCGCAGCCGATATAGCCCTCGTAGCCGAGCGAATCGAGCAGATCGAACAGGAACGGGTAGTGGATTTCGCCGGTGCCGGGCTCGTTGCGGCCCGGGTTGTCGGCAAGCTGGATGTGGGCGATCTTCGCGAAGTGCTTTTTGATCGTCGCGGCCAGTTCGCCCTCCATGCGCTGCATGTGATAGATGTCGTACTGCAGGAACAGGTTGTCCGACTTCGTTTGGGCGATTACGTCGAGCGCCTCGGCCGAGCGGTTCAGCGCGAAGCCGGGAATGTCGTACGCGTTGCACGGCTCGACCAGCAGTCGGATGCCTTCGCGCCCGAGCTCGCCGGCCGCGTAGCGCAGGTTCTCCACGATCGTGGCGAGCGCCGTCTCGCGATCCATGCCGGCCGCCGGAATGCCGACGAGACAGTTCAGTTGCGGCACCTTCAGCGCCTTCGCATACGCGATCGCGCGGCCGACGCCTTCCTGGAACTCGCCTTTACGATCGGGCAGGCACGCAATGCCGCGCTCGCCCGCATCCCAGTTGCCCGCGGGCAGGTTGTGCAGCACGAGCTTCAGTCCGTTGGCTTCGAGACGCTCGGCGAGGTCGGCGGCCTTGTACGGATACGGGAACAGGAACTCGACGGCGTCGAAGCCCGCTTGCGCAGCCGAGGCGAAGCGGTCGAGAAACGGCACTTCATTGAACAGCATGGTGAGGTTCGCGGCAAATTTCGGCATGGGTGTGCCTCCTGGGGCGATGAGTGGGAGAGAGACCGCTTTTCGCACGTCAGGGCTGAGCGCGAAAAGCGGATGAGGCAAAACGCTGAAACATCAGGATTGCAGAGCGATGGCCGTCGGCGCGTGCTCGGGCTTCTCGGCGAGTTCCTCGAACTCGTTGATCGCGTCGATTTCCGCGCCCATCGAAATGTTGGTCACGCGTTCGAGAATCACCTCGACCACGACGGGCACGCTGAACTCGGCGGCAAGCGACTGCGCCTGTTTCAAGGCCGGGGCGATGTCCTCGGGCTTGAACACGCGCAGCGCCTTGCAGCCAAGTCCTTCGGCCACCGCGACGTGATCGACGCCATAGCCGTTCACTTCGGGCGCGTTGATGTTCTCGAACGCGAGCTGCACGCAGAAGTCCATGTCGAACTGGCGCTGCGCCTGGCGGATCAGGCCGAGGTACGAGTTGTTCACCACGACGTGGACGTAGGGCAGCTTGAACTGCGCGCCCACGGCCAGCTCCTCGATCATGAACTGGAAGTCGTAGTCGCCCGAAAGCGCCACGATGGGCCGCGACGGGTCGGCCGCGCGCACGCCGAGCGCCGCCGGAATCGTCCAGCCGAGCGGGCCGGCCTGGCCGCAGTTGATCCAGTTGCGCGCCTTGTACACATGCAGGAACTGCGCGCCCGCGATCTGCGAAAGGCCGATCGTGCTCACGTAGCAGGTGTCGCGGCCGAACGCCTTGTTCATTTCTTCGTACACGCGCTGCGGCTTGATCGGCGCATTGTCGAAGTGCGTCTTGCGGTGCATCGTGCGCTTGCGTTGCTGGCAGTCGGCCACCCACGCGCCGCGGTCCTTCAGCTTGCCCGCGGCCTGCCATTCCTGCGCGACTTCGACGAACAGCTCGAGCGCGGCTTTCGCGTCCGAGACGATGCCGAGGTCCGGGCCGAACACGCGGCCGATCTGCGTCGGTTCGATGTCGACGTGCACGAACTTGCGGCCCTTCGTGTAGACCTCGACGCTGCCCGTGTGGCGGTTCGCCCAGCGGTTGCCGATGCCGAGCACGAAATCCGAGGCGAGCATCGTGGCGTTGCCGTAGCGGTGCGAAGTCTGCAGGCCGACCATGCCGGCCATGAGCGGATGGTCGTCGGCGATGGCGCCCCACGACATCAGCGTCGGGATCACGGGCACGCCCACCGTTTCGGCGAACTTGACGAGCAGGTCCTCGGCCGCCGCGTTGAGCACGCCGCCGCCCGAGACGATCAGCGGCCTCTCGCTCGCATTGAGCAGTTCGAGCGCGGCTTCGATCTGCTTGCGCGTCGCCTTCGGCTTGTAGACGGGCAGCGGCTCGTAGGTGCCGATGTCGAATTCGATCTCGGCGAGTTGCACGTCGATCGGCAGGTCCACGAGCACGGGGCCCGGGCGGCCCGAGCGCATCAGGTGGAACGCCTGCTGGAACACGCGCGGCACGAGCGCCGGCTCGCGCACGGTCACGGCCCACTTCGTGACGGGTTTGGCGATCGACTCGATATCGACGGCCTGGAAGTCCTCCTTGTAGAGGCGGGCGCGCGGCGCCTGGCCCGTGATCGCGAGGATCGGAATCGAGTCGGCCTGCGCGGAATAGAGGCCCGTGATCATGTCGGTGCCCGCGGGGCCCGAGGTGCCGATGCATACGCCGATGTTGCCGGGCGCGGCGCGCGTATAGCCTTCGGCCATGTGCGAGGCGCCCTCGACGTGGCGCGCCAGCACGTGCGTGATGCCGCCGGCCTGCTTGAGCGCCGAGTAGAGCGGATTGATGGCGGCGCCCGGCACGCCGAAGGCGGTGTCGATGCCTTCTTTTTCGAGCACGAGCACGGCGGCGTCGACGGCTCTCATTTTGGCCATGAATATCTCCTGAATGTCTCGTATGCGAGGAATGGCTAAGCGGTTGAGGCCCACTGTAGGCGTGCGGGAAAGGTTTGATAAGATCAGTCCAGGTCGTTTATTCCGAAACAAAAAGTATGGAATGCCGGTGCGGCGGCGTTTTCGGGCGGGGCGTCCGGGATGGCGGGCGGCGCACCGGCGCTCGGGTCGGATCGGGGAGAGGAGACAGGAAATGGACCGCTTCAAGCAGATCGAAACCTTCGTGCGCGTGGCGGACGCAGGCAGCCTCGCTGCGGCGGCGCTCGAGGAGGGCGTCTCGCCGGTGATACTCGGGCGGCGCATCGACGCGCTGGAAAAGCGCCTCGGCGTGAAGCTGATCTACCGCTCGACGCGGCGGCTCGTGGTGAGCGAGGAAGGCGCTGCGTTTCTGGAGCGTTGCCGCGGCCTGCTCGCCGACTGGGACCAGGCCGAGAACGAACTTTCGGCGGGCCGCCAGGTGGTGAGCGGCCATTTGATCGTTTCGGCCCCCGCCGCGTTCGGGCGCAAGCACGTTGCGCCGCTCGCACCCGGGTTTCTCGCCGACAAGCCGGAGCTGCAGGTGTCGTTCAATCTCACCGACCGCGTGGTCGATCTGGTGCGCGAGGGCTACGATCTGTCGATCCGCATCGGCGGCGCGGTCGATCCGAACTTCGTCGCCGTGAAGCTGGCCTCGAACCGCCGCGTGGTGTGCGGCACGCCCGAATACTTTCGCAAGCACGGGCGCCCGAAAGCGCTCGAAGACTTGCCCAACCACAACTGCCTTGCGTTCAACCTGCAGGGCGGCCAGAACCGCGGCTGGTACTTCAGCCGCAACGGCAAGCTCGTGACCGTTCGCGTGGGCGGCACGCTCGACTGCAACGACGGCGAACTGCTGCACCGCTGGGTGACCGAAGGCCTCGGACTTGGCTGGCGCTCGACATGGGAGATCGACGCACAGCTCGCGCGCGGCGAGCTCGAAACCGTGCTCGACGAGTACGCGCTGCCCGATTACGACATCCTCGCGGTGTATCCGCAGCAGCGTTACGTGCCCGCGAGAGTGCGGTATTTCATCGACTACCTCAAGGAGGTCTACGCGCGGCCCGGTTACTGGAGCGGCGCGTAGTCCTCGCGCCGTCAACCGACCACGATCACGCCGTTCATCGACTCGTGCCCCGAGCCACAGAAGATGTCGCACAAAAACGGCACGGTGCCCGCGTCGCCCGCCGTGGCGGCGAGCTTGACCACGGTGCCCGGCGGCACGTCGGCGCGCACGCCGAACTGAGGGATCGAGAAACCCATCGTGGTGTCCTGCGCGGTGATCTCGAACACGACCTGCTCGTGCGGAGCGAGCGCGATGTGATCGGGCGCGAAGACGAAGCGCCGCGCGTGGACCTTGATGACGCGCGGCGCGGCGTGCGCGTCGATGCGCAGCAAGGCCGCGGCGCTCGCGGCGGCGGCAACGAGCCAGCGGCGGCGCGCCGCGCTGGGCGCACGGGCGAAGAGCGGGGCGAGTTTCGGCATCCTGGGCTCCCGGTTGGTGTCGACGGGTGTCGATGGGTGTCGATGCGTTCAGCCCAGCGTGCGGATCGGCATTTCGTTGAGCGCGTAAGCCTGCGGCGCGCCGTCGACCTCGACGCTGCGCCAGCCGAGTCCCTTGTACGGCGCGGATGCGTCCCAGGGCACCGGCAGGCGTTGCGCCTGCGACATCGGCGCGGGCAGCGGGAACATCAGCGAGCGCGCGGCGTGATGCGCGATCGTGCCCGTCATCGCGTGATGCTCCTGGTGGATGTGGCCGTAGAACACGGTGACGTACGGATGCTTCTGCAGCAGCGAGATCGCCTGGGCGCCGTCGCGCGTTGCCCAGTCCCACTGGGGCGCGAGGTCGAAGAGCGGACGGTGCGTGAAGACGACGATGCGCGCGTCCTCCGGCTGCCGGTTCAGATCGTCGGCGAGCCACGCAAGCTGGGTCTCGCCGATGCGTCCCGCCGGATCGGACACATTGTCGAGCACGATGAAGTGCACGCCGCGATGGTCGAATGTGTAGTGCGTCTCGCCGAACAGTTCGCGAAACGCGGCGCCGTTGTCGAGGCTCGCGTCGTGCTCGCCGGGCATCAGATGGAGCGGCTTCGCGCGCAATCCGCCGACGATTTGCTGGAACTCGCGCATGCGCGCGCGGCGCACGGCGGGGTCGTCGGTCGTGTGGGTGAGGTCGCCCGTGAACATCACGAAGTCGGGTTGGGCCGGCAGCGCGTTGACGGCGGCGATCGCCTTCGGCAGCGTGCCCTTCGCGTCGGGATTGACGGCCGGGCCCTCGAAGCCCCAGTGGGCGTCGGAGAGCTGTACGAAGAAGAAGTTGGCATGGCCCGCTGCCTGGCCGGCGGCCCAGCCGGGCAGCGCCGAGGCGAACGCGGCGCCGCCGCCGACGGCGGCCAGGTGCAGGAAATCGCGGCGGGTGAGGCGGGTGTGCATGACAGTCTCCTCTCGGGTTGGATGACTGTCCTACCGGATTGATACGCTTTCCATTCCCACATTTTTTTCGTATTCGCGTGTGCGCGGCGGGAATAAACTGGGCCCGGCGTCGGTAATGCGTGCATCGCGGCCACGGTCGCGCGAGCCAGACGAAGACGCGAGGGGACGACGTGGGCGAATCCGCGTACGAGCAGGACGAGGCAGGGCGCAGCCGCCGTTTCCAGGCGCTGGCGCTGCCGCATCTCGATGCGGCCTACAACCTCGCGCGCTGGCTCTCGCGCAATCCGGGCGACGCGGAAGACATCGTCCAGGAGGCGTTTCTGCGCGCGTTTCGCTTCTTCGACGCGTTTCGCGGCGAAGAAGCGCGCCCGTGGCTGCTCGCGATCGTGCGGCGCGTCTGGTACGACGAGTGGCGGCGGCGCGCGGGCGCGGAAGACGTCGCGCCGCTCGACGACCTGCGCGACGACGCGCCGCTCGAAGGCTGGGAAACGGGCGGCATCGATCCCGAGACGCTCGCCATCCGTGCCGAGGACGCGCGCCACGTGCAGGCCGCGCTGCAGCGCCTGCCCGTGGAATACCGCGAGGTGCTGGTGCTGCGCGAGCTCGAGGAACTTGGCTACCGTGAAATCGCAGCGATTGCCGACTTGCCCGTCGGCACGGTGATGTCGCGGCTCTCGCGCGGCCGGCGGCGTCTTGCGGTGCTGCTGGCGGCTTACCGGGGTGCCGGGCGCGGCCAGGCATCGGCGGGCGAAGCGGCCATGCGCGCAGACGGTTGTGGGGAAGGCCGGCCGGGAGTCGGGGGAAGCCGTCAAGCCAGGAGATCATCCGGCCGTGAAACGGGCGGACGGTTCCGCGAGGAGCCGTCCGCCGACGGCGGCGCGCCTTCGCGCCAACGCCCACGTACCGAAGGCCGTACCACGGAGGCGCCCGATGAACTGTAACGAAGCGCGCCCGCTGGTCGACGCGAGCGTCGATCGCGAACTCTCCGCCGCCGACGAGTGGCGCGTGCGCGAGCATCTGGCCAGTTGCGCAGCGTGCCGCCGCGCCGCCGACGAGGCGCAGGCCATTTCCCGCATGATTCGCTGCGCGCCCTATCACCGGCCGCCCGCCGGGCTTGCCGCGCGCATCGTTGCTTCTTTGCCGGCGACGGAGGACGCGCCCGCGATGGCAAGCCGGTCGCCTTCGCGCGCGCGCGGTCCGTCCGGGTGGCGCGCGTGGCTGCGCGACCGGCTGCAAGGCGGCCAGGCGGCAGGCGGCGGCGGGGCGGGCGGCTGGAGCGCCCCGGCAGACGGCGCGGGCCCGCGCGCGGCGACGCTAGCGTGGTTCGGCTGCGCCGCGCTGGTGCTGTGCGCGCTCGCCGTGATCGCCGCGTTGCATCTGCGTCGCCCGGCGGCGGAAGCCGCGTTCGTCGATGATCTGGTGTCGAGCCACGTGCGCGCCCAGATCTCGGGCCGCGACCTCGACGTGATCTCGACGGACCGCCATACCGTGAAGCCGTGGTTCAACGGCCGCATCGACTACGCGCCACCCGTCTTCGACCTGGCGCAGCAGGGCTTTGCGCTCGCTGGAGGGCGCCTCGACTATGTGGGGCGCGAGCGCGTCGCGGTGCTCGTCTATCACTATCGCAAGCACGTGATCGACGTCTACGTGTTCCCGCCCGGCGCGAGCGGCTCGGTGTTCCCGGGCGGCGCGGCGACGCATACGAGCGAGGGCTACGCACTCGAGCGCTGGCAGGCGGCGGGCATGACGTGGTGGGCCGTGACGGACGCGGGCGCCGATGCGCTCGACGGCCTGCGCGCGGCGCTCGACGCCCGTCTTTCGGCTGGCGCGAGCGAGACGGCCGGCGGGTAGGCGCTGCCGCAACGTGGCGCCACGAGGCGAGACATGTTCAGGCGACATGCGCGCCGCAAGTCATTGAAAACACGCCCGAATCAGACCGCCGCCGCGCGATTCCAGTTGCGCGGGCGGCAGCGGCGCGCTACAATCTTCGGCTTCTCACTTGCCGCACCGGTTCCGACGCCCGGGTGGCTCTAATCCACAAGGAGTGATACATGCGTCATTACGAAATTGTCTTCATCGTGCACCCCGATCAGAGCGAGCAAGTGCCCGCCATGATCGAGCGCTACAAGGGCACGATCACCTCGCACGGTGGCCAGATCCACCGCATCGAAGACTGGGGCCGTCGTCAACTGGCCTACATGATCGAGAAACTCGCGAAGGCTCACTACGTCTGCATGAACATCGAATGCGACCAGGCCACGCTCGACGAACTGGAACACGCGTTCAAGTTCAACGATGCCGTCCTGCGTCACCTCATTGTCAAGATGAAGAAGGCCGAAACCGGCCCGTCGCCGATGATGAAGGAAGTGCAGCGCGAAGAAGCCAAGAAGGCGGCTGCCCAGCCGACCGAAGCGCAGGCTTAAAACACAAGCCATCAGGATTCAAGCTCAGTTGCGTGAATTAACCCCGTGAACAGGCTGCAACTCACGGCTAGCGTCGTCGAACGCGAACCGGTGCGGTATACCCCCGCCGGCGTTCCGATCGCCAGCGTCACGTTGCAGCACCGCACGGAGGTCGTCGAGGCCGGTGTTTCCCGCTTCGTCGAACTCACGATGCCCGCGGTGGCGGCCGGCAAGGCCTGCGGTCTCGTGGAAAGCTGCGAGATGGGCGTGGAAGCGCTCTTCACCGGCTTTCTGGCGAAAAAGCACCGTAATGCGCGAACCCTGGTGTTTCACATCACCGAAATGCAAGGCACAGGAAAGGACTAATCATGGCCCGCCCTACTGGTAAGAAATTCGACAAGCGTCGTCAACAGCAAAACCCGCTCTTCAAGCGCAAGAAGTTCTGCCGCTTCACGGCTGCAGGCGTCGAGCAGATCGACTACAAGGACATCGAAACGCTGAAGGACTTCATCGGCGAAAACGGCAAGATCACGCCGGCTCGTCTGACGGGTACGAAGGCCCACTATCAGCGTCAGCTGGACACGGCTATCAAGCGCGCGCGTTTCCTCGCGCTGATGCCGTACACCGACCAGCACAAGGCCTAACAAGACGACGCGATAAGGAGCAATAGAATGCAGATCATTCTTCTGGAAAAAGTCGTCAACCTGGGCAACCTCGGCGACATCGTCAAGGTGAAGGACGGTTACGCACGTAACTTCCTGATCCCGAACAAGAAGGCACGCCGCGCAACGAAGGACGCAATCGCCGAATTCGAAGTTCGCCGCGCCGAACTCGAAAAGGCCGCCGCCGAGAAGCTGGCAGCCGCGCAAGCCGAAGGCGAAAAGCTCAATGGCCTGACCGTTCAGATCAGCCAGAAGGCGGGTGTGGACGGCCGTCTGTTCGGCTCGGTCACGAACGCCGACATCGCCGGCGCGCTCACGAAGCAAGGCTTCTCAGTGGAAAAGGCCCAAGTGCGCCTGCCGGAAGGCCCGCTGAAGATGGTGGGCGACCACCCGGTGCAGGTTTCGCTGCACACCGACGTCCTCGTCGACGTCACGGTGTCGGTGCTGGGCGAGCACGCCTAAGCGCACGTGCGGGCCCGTACGGGCCGCACGGGTTTGATGCAGGACTCAGGAAGGGCAGGAGCCGCAGGGCTTCTGCCTTTTTTGTTGCGCTCATTAGCGTGCTTTGAAGCTTGTTCCGGGCGCCCCGATTGCCCGATAATTGCCCTCCATGAACGCTCCGAAAGATCCCCAACTCGAGTCGCTGAAAGTCCCGCCGCATTCGATCGAAGCCGAGCAGTCGGTACTCGGCGGCCTGCTGCTGGATAACGGCGCCTGGGACCGGATTGCCGACTTCCTCTCGCAAAGCGACTTCTACCGCTACGATCACCGCGTCATCTTCGAACATATCGGCCGTCTGATCGCCTCCACGCGTCCGGCCGACGTGGTGACGGTGTACGAAGCGCTCGGCACATCGGGCAAGGCCGACGACGTGGGCGGGCTCGCGTACCTGAACGCGCTCGCGCAGAACACGCCTAGCGCCGCGAACATCCGCCGCTACGCGGAAATCGTGCGCGACCGGGCGGTGCTGCGCCGCCTCGTTTCCGTCGCCGACGAGATTTCCGCCGACGCCTTCAACCCGCAGGGCAAGGAAGTGCGCCAGTTGCTCGACGAGGCCGAGGCGAAAGTGTTCTCGATCGCCGAAGACGGCGCGCGCGGTACCCAGGGCTTCCTCGAAATCGGGCCGCTGCTCACGCAGGTCGTGGAGCGAATCGACACGCTCTATCACACGGCTAATCCAAGCGACGTGACGGGCACGCCCACGGGCTTCATGGACCTCGACCGCATGACGTCGGGCATGCACGGCGGCGAACTGATCATCGTGGCGGGCCGTCCGTCGATGGGTAAAACGGCGTTCTCGATGAACATCGGCGAATACGTGGCCGTGGAATATGGTCTGCCGGTGGCGGTGTTCTCAATGGAAATGCCGGGCACACAGCTCATCATGCGTATGCTCGGCTCGGTGGGCCGTCTCGACCAGCACCGCATGCGCACCGGCCGCCTGACCGACGAAGACTGGCCGAAGCTCACGCACGCCGTGCAGAAAATGAGCGAGGCGCAGATCTTCATCGACGAAACGGGCGGCCTGAATCCGATGGAGCTGCGCTCGCGCGCGCGGCGCCTGTCGCGCCAGTGCGGCAAGCTCGGCCTCATCATCATCGATTACCTGCAGCTCATGAGCGGTTCGACATCGGGCGAAAACCGCGCGACCGAGATCTCCGAAATTTCGCGTTCGCTCAAGAGCCTCGCGAAGGAACTGGACGTGCCCGTGATCGCGTTGTCGCAGTTGAACCGCGGTCTCGAGCAACGACCGAACAAGCGTCCCGTGATGTCGGACCTGCGCGAATCGGGCGCCATCGAGCAGGATGCAGACGTCATCCTGTTCATTTACCGCGACGAAGTCTACAACCCCGACAGCCCTGACAAGGGTACCGCGGAAATCATCATCGGCAAGCAACGTAACGGTCCGATCGGCCCGGTTCGCCTCACGTTCCATGGGCAATACACGAAGTTCGACAACTTTGCCGGTGCGCAGAACTTCTACGGCGAATAACGCCGGCGGGAAGGCAGCTTGCGCCAAAGTGGCGCAAATGCTGCATGAGCGCCGGCCAATCCATGCGGCGGCTCTCGCCTGACGATACAATATTGCCGTTTTATGACGGCTATCTTGCCGTTTTGTGACGGCAATCCGAGACCAATTTCCGGGATACCAATGTTCGGTCGCTTCATGCCCACCGAGGGCAAGTTCTTCGAAATCTTCAATGCGCACGCGAAGTGCATCGTTTCCGCGAGCCACGAGCTCGAACTCCTGATCGACAACCTGGCCGATGCCGAGGTGCACAAGCAGAACGTCCAGGCGGCCGAAAAGGCGGCGGACAAGCTCACGCACGAAGCGATCGACCTGCTGCACAAGACCTTCATCACGCCGCTCGATCGCGACGAGATCCACAAGCTGATTACCACGATGGACGACTGCCTCGACCTCATGGAGGACGTCGCCACGGCCATTTCGCTCTATGACGTGCAGGCGGTGACTTCCGAGGCGAGACAGCTGGCGCACGTGGTGACGGCCACGGCCGAGCGGCTGCAGGCGGCCGTGGCGCTGTTGTCCGACATGAAGCAGGCGCGCGCGATCCTGCAGGCCTGCGAGGACATCGACCGCCTCGAATCCGACGCCGACCGCCTGTTGCGCGCGGCCATGTCGAAGCTGTTCCGCGAGGAAGACGACGTCAAGAC
Source organism: Paraburkholderia lycopersici (assembly GCF_900096975.1). GTDB lineage: Bacteria > Pseudomonadota > Gammaproteobacteria > Burkholderiales > Burkholderiaceae > Paraburkholderia > Paraburkholderia lycopersici. The sequence goes on along the minus strand of NZ_FMYQ01000006.1, from coordinate 70,502 downwards.
GCTGATTAAGCTGAAGGCGATCTACGAACTGCTCGAAACGATCACGGACAAGTGCGAGGATGTCGCGAACATCATCGAAGGCATCGTGCTAGAGAACGCCTGAGCGGACCGCGATGCAATCGATACAACTCGCCCTTTGGGCGGTCGCGACCCTTGTCGCCATCGCTCTCATCTTCGACTTCATGAACGGTTTTCACGACGCGGCGAACTCCATCGCCACGGTCGTGTCCACGGGCGTGCTCAAGCCGCAACAGGCGGTGGCGTTCGCCGCCATGTTCAACGTGATCGCCTATTTCGTGTTCCACCTGAAGGTGGCGCAGACGGTGGGCAAGGGCACCATCGACCCCGACATCGTCGATCATTACGTCGTGTTCGGCGCGCTGATGGGCGCGATCGGCTGGAACGTGCTGACCTGGTATTACGGAATTCCGTCGAGTTCTTCGCACGCGCTGATCGGTGGGCTCGTAGGCGCGGCGCTCGCGAAGTCGGGCTGGACCTCGCTCAATCTCGACGGCCTCATGAAGACCGTGGCGTTCATCTTCATCTCGCCGCTGCTTGGCTTCGTGCTGGGTTCGTTCTTCATGCTCACGGTGTCGTGGCTGTATTTCCGCACGCCGCCGAGCAAGGTGGACCGGCGCTTCCGGCGCTTGCAGCTCATCTCGGCGAGCCTCTATAGCCTCGGCCACGGCGGCAACGACGCACAGAAGACCATCGGCATCATCTGGATGCTGCTGATCGCCACGGGCTTCGCGTTGCCGGGCGCCGATGCGCCGCCGGTCTGGGTGATCGGCGGCTGCTACCTGTCGATGGGGCTCGGCACGCTGTTCGGCGGCTGGCGCATTGTGCGTACGATGGGGCAGAAGATTACCAAGCTCAAACCTGTGGGCGGCTTCTGCGCGGAGGCGGGCGGGGCGCTCACGCTCTTCACGGCTTCGTGGATGGGCATTCCCGTTTCGACTACGCACACGATCACGGGCGCGATTGTCGGCGTTGGCGCGACACAGAAGCTGAGCGCCGTGCGTTGGGGAGTGGCGGGCAACATCGTCTGGGCGTGGGTCCTGACGATTCCCGCCTCGGCCACGCTGGCCGCGGCGGCCTGGTGGCTCGGTCACCGATTCATCTAGAACCTGCGGCGCCTTTGGGCGCCGCAGTGTTTTTTGGCGCGGCTCAGATAACTGGCGTGCTCGCTCCGTCCATCGGAATGAGGGCGCCGGTGACATAGCTTGCCCGGCGGCTCGCGAGGAACAGCGCGACGTCGGCGATCTCTTCTGGTTTCGCGTAGCGCCCGAGCGGCACCTTGGCTTCCCCGCTCGCCAGCGCCTGGGCTGCGTCGACGCCTTGCCGCTGCGCTTCCAGTTGCACGGCTTCCTGCAGCCGCTCCGTGAGCGCCGGGCCGGGGTTGATGGCGTTGATGCGGATGCCATAGCGCGCGTGATAATGCGCGAGGCCCACGGTGGCGAGCATCAAGGCAGCGTTGGCCGCGCCGCCCGCGATATGGATGTCGCTCGCGAACTTGCCGCCCATGCCGATAATGTTGACGATCGCGCCCGGCTCCAGGGTCTCGCCCGCCTTGATCCGCTGCACCATACGGCGCAGCACTTCCTGCTGCGGGTAGATGTAGGGGAAATATTTCGCCTCCATCGTGGCCTTGAACGCGTCTGCATCGAGCGCTTCCGGATCGTAGCGGCGCGCTGCGCCCGCGCTGTTGATGAGGATATCGATCGGACCTACCGCCGTGGAGACTTCCTCGACTATGTCGGCTGCGCTATGCGCTTCGTGCAGGTCTGCGCGAGTGAGATGCACGTGCAGCCCTTCGCTCACCAGTTGCTCGCGGGCGCGCGCAAGATTGGCCGGATCGCGCGAGACGATCGCCACGCGCGCGCCTTCCTTCGCAAAGGCGCGCGCGCAGGCAAGGCCAATGCCCTTGCTGCCGCCCGTCACCAGTACCACCTTCTTGCTGAGTCCGAGATCCATCGTCGCCTCGCTGCGCGAAAGTATAAAAACGGCACCAAGACGATAGCAGAGGCGTGGGGCGCCGGAAACATCGCTCGCCATCCGGCCAGGAGCAAGACGCCGCGCCGCACCGTGGGGCGGGTTTCAGTAACCGCTGTTGGCAAAACGCGCGATCGGGTCGTCAATGGATTGGATCGGGCCCGTCGGGGCGCGGATGATCTGCGCGCCATTCGCATCATTCGCATTCCGGGCTGGTGAAACAGTCTGGATCCGCGTCGAGCCCTCCTGGACAGCCTGCCGGGCCGCCGCCGTTGCGGTGGGCGGGGGCGGCTCGAAGGCGTCGGCTGCGGCGTCGATCGCGTCGCGCTGGGCGGCGTAGGCTGGCGTGTTGTTGCCGGGCGCAACCGCCGGCGAGAGGGTGCCAGCGTCGCGCGCCTGCGTTTGCGCCGCGCCGAGCGAGGCGGGCGGCGGTTCGAAGACATCGGCAGGCGCAGTCGCAGGCGCTGCCGGCCCAGCAGGCGGTGCGGCGGCATAGACCGGTTGCGGCGCGGTGGCGATGCGATTCTGGCTGGCGGCAACGGCCCGCGCGGATGGCTGAGCCGCCGTCGCCGGAGCAGCGCTCGCGACGGCGGCGGCCGACGGTGCGGTGCCCATGCCAGGCGCTCGTTCGGCAGGCGCGGAAGCCTCCCAGGTCGGCGTGTCGAACGGCGTGCGCCTGGGGGGCGCCATGCGGCGAATGCCGTCGAAACGCTTCGCCCAATAGGGGTTGGTCAGATAGTCGAGCCTCACGGTGCCGCCGGTCGAAGGCGCATTGACGAAGCGCAGCTTGCCTACGTAAATCCCGACATGCGAGTGCGGACGACCGGTCGTATTGAAGAAGACGAGGTCGCCGGGCGCGATCCCGTCGGGTTCGATCATTTCGCCGCGGGTGCTCATTTCGGCCGTGGTGCGCGGCAAGTCGACGGAGGCTGAGCGCGCGAGCACATATTTCACGAGACCGCTGCAATCGAAGCCGCTGTCGGGCGTGTTGCCACCCCAGCGATACGGAATGCCGACGAGTCCCATCGCCTGGATCGAGATTTCCTCGCGGCCCACGCTGTGATCGACGAAATTTGGAAAGCCCGGCGGGCGGGTGCGCCATGCGTTTTCCCCCGCAGGCGAACCGCCGCGCGCGACCTTTTGCGGCGCGCTCGAACACGCGGCAAGCAGGATTGCGGTCAGAAGCGGAAGCCAGAGTCGGCGCATGAAGCAGGAGAGGCGAACGCAGCGCGTGCGCCGTCGGAAAAACGGATCATGGGCGGATGGTAGCCCGCCTGTCCGGGCTTTCGCAAGAATTCTTCACAATTTACTTGAAGTTCGGACGCGAACCGTTGCACTTGCGGGACGCTCGGCCAATAAAAAGGGACAGTATTTAGGTTTACCCGGCAACCCCTCGTATCTTTGTATTCCTCGTACTCAAGTCCAAGGGTTTCTTGATGTAAGCGGGGCGCGTTAGGGTTGACCCTAATCGATCAACACAGGAATGGGTCGTTGATTAAGAGGTTGCCATCAAGGGCAACACGCTTCGGAAGTTTGCCCCGTTCGCTACGGCGTTCGGGGCCTTTTTAAGTCGGGGAGCTAGAGAGGCGAGACCGCCAGAGCGAGGAAATAAAAAAGGGAGCGATTAATTCGCTCCCTTCCCTGGTTATGGATGGACCGCGTTCCGGTATCCCCGGATACGTTCCTCGCCATGTGCGTGGGCGCCCTCGAAAGACGACGCCCGGCGAACGGATTACAGAATATCCGACGCGTAATCGGCGAGCCGCGAGCGTTCGCCGCGGGCGAGCGTCACGTGGCCGCTATGCGCCCAGCCCTTGAAGCGGTCCACCACGTAGGTGAGGCCCGAACTGCCTTCGGTCAGATACGGCGTGTCGATCTGTGCGATGTTCCCGAGGCACACGATCTTCGTGCCCGGACCCGCGCGCGTGACGAGCGTCTTCATCTGCTTGGGCGTCAGGTTCTGCGCCTCGTCGATGATCAGATACTTGTCGACGAACGTGCGGCCGCGCATGAAATTCATGCTCTTCACCTTCAGACGCGAGCGGATCAGCTCCTGGGTCGCGGCTCGGCCCCATTCGCCGGCGGCGTCGTCGGTTTTCTGGAGGACTTCGAGGTTGTCGTCGAAGGCGCCCATCCACGGCTGCATCTTTTCTTCTTCGGTGCCCGGCAGGAAGCCGATGTCCTCGCCAACCGGTACGGTCGCGCGCGTCACGATGATCTCGTTGTAGCGCTTTTCGTCGAGCACCTGCGCGAGGCCCGCCGCGAGCGCGACAAGCGTCTTGCCGGTGCCAGCCTGGCCGAGCAGCGTGACGAAGTCGATCTCGGGATTCATCAGCAGGTTCAACGCGAAGTTCTGCTCGCGATTGCGCGCCGTGATGCCCCACACGTTGTTTTTGTGGTGGCCGTAGTCGCGCAGCGTCTGCAGCAGCGCCGTCTTGCCGTTGAGCTCGCGCACGATCGCGTGGAACGCGGGCTCGCCGTTTTGCGGCTCGAGATAGACGAATTCGTTCACGAGCATCGACAGGCATTCGGGACCCGTCACGCGGTAATACGTCGTGCCGGTCTTGGTTTCCTGCCAGGACTCCATGCCCTTCGCGTGCTTGGTCCAGAAGTCCTGCGGCAGTGCGCGCACGCCCGAGTAGAGCAGATCCTTGTCTTCGAGAACCTGGTCGTTGAAATAGTCTTCCGCGGGCAGGCCGAGCGCGTGGGCCTTGATGCGCATGTTGATGTCTTTCGACACCAGCACGACAAGGCGGTCAGGCCGGTCCCGCTGCAGCGCGCGCACGACGCCGAGAATCTGGTTGTCCGCCTTGCCTTGGGGCAGGCCGTCGACCGGATCGATGTGCGTGAGCGTCGTCTGGAAGTACAGGCGGCCGAGCGCCTCGCGGCTGCCGAGGCGGCCGAGCGAAATGCCCTCCGAGATCGGGCCCGCATTCGCGACCAGCTGGTCGAGCGTGCGGCTCACCTGGCGCGCGTTGCGCGCGACTTCCGACATGCCCTTCTTGTGGTTGTCGAGCTCTTCCAACGTCATCATCGGCAGATAGACGTCGTGCTCCTCGAAACGGAACAGGCAGGTCGGGTCGTGCATCAGCACGTTGGTGTCGAGCACGAAGAGCTTCTGCACTTCGGTGCTTTCCTCCGGATGCACGCGCTTTTTCGCGCCGGCGCGCGTGGCGGGCGAAGCGGCGCCGCCCGGGGTTTTCGCCGACGCGGGCTTGCCGCTCCGCGCAACGGGCGCTTCTTCGGCTTCGGTGCGCGCCTCAAGCGGCTGCAGCAGCGCGGCCGTGGCTTGCTTGCGTTTTCGCGCGGGCGCCGGTGCGACCGGTTCGAGCGCGGCCAGCTCGGCGCTGGCGCCCGAGAGCGGGACCGTGCGCAGCGTCGTCGCGGCATTGGCGGCCTGCGTCATCGGCTCCGCAACGCTGGCGGGGCCGTATTCGCCGACGTCGGCAGCGTCGTTCTCGCTCGCTGCCTTGCGCGTGCTGCGTGTCGTGCGGGCACGCGCCTTGTATTCTTCGGGCGGCAGCAGGTTGCCGAGCTTGCTGGGGGGGGTAGGCAAAGGCATGGTGTCCCTCGAAAAAATCGGGTCGAGTGGTCGCGGGGTTACCCAGTAAGGCGCGCTTTCGAGCGGTGCGTGCGGGTGCCGGGTAGGCGCCCGCCGTTACTGCGCAAGGTGCGCGCTCAGGTCAGAAAATGCCGGTTCGCCTGGTTTTCGATCAGCTCCTTGACGTAGGCGCGCGCCGGGTCGCAAAGCCGGCGCAACGGGGAGGGAACAGCGAGGCATAAACAAAAAAGCCGCCGCCCCGGATGACGAGGCAAGCGGCTTCACTTCGGTGTCGGCGCGTAGCCCCGGATGCGCATTTCCGGTCATCCCATGACCGGCTGCGATACCGCTGCGACGCGACGTAAAAAGGGTTGGACAGGCACTCATTGCAGCCCAATATAACGCTCCTCAAAGCGCTTGTACAGCCTCCAGAACTTCGTCGACATGGCCCGGGACCTTGATTCCGCGCCACTCCTGGCGCAGCACGCCGTCGGCGTCGATGAGGAAGGTCGAGCGTTCGATACCTCGCACCTGTTTGCCATACATTTTCTTCATTTTGATGACGTCGAAGCGCGTGCAGAGCGCTTCGTCGGCATCCGATACCAAGGTAAACGGCAATTCGAGCTTGGCCTTGAAGTTGTCGTGCGAACGCACGCTGTCGCGCGACACGCCCACGATCTGCGCGCCTGCCTTCTTGAACTTCGGATAGAGGTCGCGGAACTGCAGGCCTTCGGTCGTGCAGCCCGGTGTGTTGTCTTTCGGATAGAAGTACAGCACCACCTTGCTGCCTTTCAGGCTCGAGAGCGTGAAGTCGCCGCCGGTGGCGGGGGCGGTGAAGTCGGGAACGGGTTGGTCGACTGCGATGGTCACGTCAGGCACGTGGCTCTCCCTTTGTTATTGGCTGGCGAAGCCGCAGCGCTGCCAGGTTCGGCGCCGCGGAGCCGTTTTGCCGGGACGCCTGCGGCGCGGGGTTTGCGCGAGCGTCGGGCCTGGGCCCAAAAGCCTCGCAGCGCGGGCGGCGGATTCAGTCGGGCTGGACGATCAACTGGCCGGAACGGCCGGCGATCTCGCCCCAGCTGACAGGGTACGATGGGAGCGAAGCCGGGTCCAGCGCCGCATGGTAGTCGCCCATCGTGGCAAATGTGTGGCCTTGCGCGCGCCAGCCCGCGAGAAGCTGCTCGAATACGGGCGCGAGCTTCTGGCCTTCGAGCTCGGCGTGCAGCGTGAAGACCTGGTCGTGCGGATTGCTTTCGGTGCGCTTGAGCATCCAGGCAGCGACGTTGTCGGTATCGATGCCGTCCACGCCCAGCACCTCGTCGAGCGTGGGCAATGTGGTCGGCATCTGCACGTGATTCAGCGTGCGGCCCGCCACCACAGGACGATAGGGCGAGTGCCCGCGTCCATCGGACGCGTAGCGCATGCCCCATGCGTCGATCTGCTCGAAGGCGGCCTCGTTCATCTGCCAGCCCGCCGCGCCGTGCGTGACGGGCGGCGCGCCGAAGATCCGCGTGAAGCGGTCGTGGCTCTTTTGCATCTGGCGCGCGGTCCATTGCGCGCTACGCGTGCGCACGTTGTCCTGCCAGTACACGTGGTCCCACGTATGGATGCCGCACTCGAAGCCGGCCTCGTGAATCGCGCGCATTTCCGCGGCCGCTTCCACGCCGATGTCGGGGCCCGGCAACAGTACGCCGTACATCAGCTGCTTTATGCCGTAGTGCTCGACCACCGACGTGCGCGAGACCTTCTTGAGAAAGCCGGGGCGCAACACGCGACGCAGCGCCCAGCCCGTATGATCGGGGCCGAGGCTGAACAGGAACGTTGCGCGCGCCTTGTAGCGGTCGAAGATACGCGCGAGGTTCGGCACGCCTTCGCGCGTGCCGCGCAGCGTGTCGACATCGATTTTCAGGACGATACGGGCCAAGTGGCGAGGTCCTTTCGCTGACGCTCAGTGTTGCTCGACGAGCGCGCGCGCCTCGGCCACGTGGCCGCGGTAGGCTTCGAAAATCTTGCGCAGCGCGTCGTCGAAGGTCGACTTCGGCGCCCAGCCGAGCTCCTGCTTCGTGTTGTCGATTTTCGGCACGCGGTTCTGCACGTCCTGGTAGCCCGCGCCGTAGTACGCGCCCGACGAGGTTTCGACGAGCTGCACCTTCTTCGCGCTGTCCGCATACTCGGGGAACTCGGCGGCGAGCGCGAGCATCTTGTGCGCGAGCTCGCGCACCGAGAAGTTGTTGGTCGGGTTGCCGATGTTGTAGATCTTGCCCGAGGCGATGCCGTTCTCGTTCTCGATGATCTTCATGAGCGCTTCGATGCCGTCGTCGATGTCGGTAAACGCGCGCTTTTGCGCGCCGCCGTCGACGAGGCTGATGTTCTCGCCGCGCACGATGTGGCCGAGGAACTGCGTCACGACGCGCGACGAACCTTCCTTCGGCGTGTAGATCGAGTCGAGGCCCGGGCCGATCCAGTTGAACGGCCGGAACAGCGTGAAGTTCAGGCCTTCCATGCCGTAGCCCCAGATCACGCGATCCATGAGCTGCTTCGAGCACGCGTAGATCCAGCGCGGCTTGTTGATCGGGCCGTAGGTCAGCGCCGAAGCGTCAGGGTCGAACTGCTCGTCCGCGCACATGCCGTAAACCTCGGACGTCGACGGGAAGACGAGGTGCTTGCGGTACTTCACGGCCGAACGCACGATCGGCAGATTCGCCTCGAAGTCGAGCTCGAACACGCGCAGCGGCTGTTGCACGTAGGTGGCCGGCGTGGCGATGGCGACCAGCGGCAGGATCACGTCGCACTTCTTGACGTGGTACTCGACCCACTCCTTGTTGATCGTGATGTCGCCTTCGAAGAAGTGCATCCGCTCATGCTTGACGAGGTCGCCGAGGCGATCCGTCTGCATGTCCATGCCGAACACTTCCCAGTTCGTGGTTTCGAGGATGCGCTTGGAGAGGTGGTGGCCGATAAAGCCGTTCACACCCAGGATCAGAACTTTTTTGGCGTAGCCTTCGGTTTTCATGGACGGGGGACAGATGAAATGAGTTCGGAGAACGCGGCGGGGGTGATGACGGTCTCGTGACCGCCATGTTCCTGGATTTGCTGGTGCCGCAGTTCGTGGATCGCGATGGCGCGGCCGTCGCCGCAGACGGCGAAAAGCGCATTATCGCTTACGTGGATGCCCACGGGCAATCCGGCGAGGGGGCGGACCCTTTCGGCGTCTTGCGAGCCCGGGCGCACGAGGCGCGCGCGGGCGATCACGAAACGCCGGCCGCCGATGTCCGTGAACGCGCCCGGATAGGGCGGCGCAACCGCCCGGATCAGGTTGTACACCTGCTGCGCGCTCCGGCTGAAGTCGATGCGGCCGTCTTCGGGCTTGCGCCCGCCGTAGTAGCTGCCCCTCGCGAGATCGTTCGGCAGATGCGGCGCCTCGCCGGCGATCAGGGCGGGCAACACGCGCCAGAGCGTCTGCTCGGCGGCCACGGTGACCTTGTCGAATACCTGCGCGGCGGTGTCGTCGGGGAGGATCGGCACCGGCGTTTGCGCGACGATGGCGCCCGCGTCGGGCTTCGCGGCCATTTCGTGCAGCGTGGCGCCGGTTTCGGTTTCGCCGTTGAGCACCGCCCAGTTCGTCGGCACGCGGCCGCGGTACTTCGGCAGCAGCGAGCCGTGCATGTTGTACGCACCGCGGCCGGCGAGCGCGAGCAGGTCCACCGGCAGCATGTGCCGGTAATAGAACGAAAAGATGAAGTCCGGACGCGCCGCGCAAACGGCCGCGCGCAGCCCGGCGCTCTTCGGGTCGGCGGGCGTGAGGACCTCGATGCCGTGGGCCTCGGCCACCGACTTCACGCTGCCGAACCAGATGTTTTCGGTCGGGCTGTCTTCGTGGGTGACGACGAGCGCGACGTCGACGCCGCCCGCGAGCAGCACCTGCAGGCAGCGCACGCCTACGTTGTGATACGCGAAGACGACGGCGCGCGGCTTCATTGGCGGGCTCCCTGGTTGGCCGGGTTCGTATCGGCGTTTGCCGCCTGCGCCGGCTGCGCGGATTGTTGCGCGAAGGCGGCGGCCTGCATCACGTCCTGGCGCGGCGCATCGACGACGGCGCGGCCGTTGCGCTCCTCGAGGATCGTCTGGATGAGATAGCGCGGACGCGCGCGCACCTGCTGGTAGATGCGGCCGATGTATTCGCCGAGCAGGCCGAGCGCGAAGATGATCACGCCGAGCAGGAAGAACGTGATGGCGAACAGCGTGAACACGCCTTGCACTTCCGCCCCGATGATGAAGCGGCGGATCAGCAGCAGCACGAACAGACCTGCCGAGCCGAGCGACAGGATCACGCCGATGAACGAGAGCCACTGCAACGGCACGACCGAGAAGCCCGTCACGAGGTCGAAGTTCAGGCGAATGAGGCTGTAGAGCGAGTATTTCGACTCGCCCGCGAAGCGCTCCTCGTGCGCGACCTCGATCTCGACGGGGTTTTGCGAGAACGTGTAGGCGAGCGCCGGGATGAAGGTGTTGATCTCGCCGCAGCGGTTGATCGTGTCGATGATGCGGCGGTTGTACGCGCGCAGCATGCAGCCCTGGTCGGTCATCTTGATGCGCGTGATGCGCTCGCGCAGACGGTTCATCGCCTGTGAGGCCTTGCGGCGCCAGAGGCTGTCCTGGCGCTGCCTGCGGATCGTGCCGACGTAGTCGTAGCCCTCGCGCATCTTCTCGACGAGCTTGCCGATTTCCTCGGGCGGGTTTTGCAGGTCGGCGTCGAGCGTGATGACGATCTCGCCGCGTGCCTGCTCGAAGCCCGCGAGAATCGCCATGTGCTGCCCATAGTTGCCGTTGAGCAGAATCGCGCGGGTGGTGTCGGGGCGCGCGCGGAACTGCTCGGCGAGCATCGCGGCCGAGCGGTCGCGGCTGCCGTCGTTGATGAAGATCACTTCGTACGCGGTGCCGAGTTTGTCGAGCGCCGGATACAGGCGCGCGAACAGTGCGGGGAGTCCGGCTTCCTCGTTGTAGACCGGAATGATGACCGAGACTTCCGGTGTGTCCGGCGTCAGGGTGACGTGTTCCGTTTGACTCATGTGTGCGTCGATTCCGTTATTTGATGCTTCGGTTTACTGCGTTCGCAGTCCGGCGGCGCCAATGCTGCACCGATTTCCTGCATTTGCCGTGGTTCCTGCGCGCGGCGATTTCTTACTTCGCAGACTTCCCGCAGATTTCGTTCACCGCGCGGCACACGCGCGCCACGTCGGCTTCGGTCATCTGCGTGAAGAGCGGCAGTGTGACCGTGCTCGCGCCGAAGCGCTCCGCGTGCGGGAACATGCCCGCCTTGAAACCGCGCTCGCGGTAGAGCGTGAAAAGGTGGATGGCCGGGTAGTGCACGCCCGAGCCGATGCCGCGCGCCTTGAGTTCGCCCATGAAGCCGGCGCGGTCGATGGCGAGCTGCTCGAGCGGCAGCGTGATCTGGAACATATGCCAGTTGCTGTTGGCGAAATCGGCCAGCGGCAGGCCCACGCCGAGCTTCACCGCCGCGCCGCCTTCGAAGCCCGCGAAGTAGGCGCGCGCCAGCGCGTGGCGCTGGCGGGTGAAGCGCTCGATGTGCTTGAGCTGGCCGAGCCCGACGCGCGCCGCGACATCCGTGAGATTGTACTTGCCGCCGAGCACGTCGCAGTCCATGCCGTCGAAGCCCGTGCGCGTGATGCCCTGCAGGCGGTACTTCTGCGCGAGCACGGCTTCGGCTTCGTCGTTGAGGACGAGCGCGCCGCCCTCGATCGACGTGAGATTCTTGTTGGCGTGGAAGCTGAACGACACGATATCGCCGATCGCGCCGATGCGCTTGCCGTTCCACGTCGAGCCGAACGCCTGCGCGGCGTCCTCGATGACGCGCAGTCTGTGCTGGCGGGCGATCGCATAGAGCCGGTCCATGTCGACGGGCAAGCCCGAGAGAAAGACGGGAATGACGGCTTTCGTCTTCGGCGTGATGGCGGCTTCGAGCTTGTCGAGGTCGATGTTGCGCGTGACGGGATCGATGTCGGCGAACACGGGCGTCGCGCCCACTTCGTAGATCACGTTGCTCGTCGCGACCCACGAGGCGGGCGTGGTGATGACCTCGTCGCCGGGCCCGACGCCGGCAATGCGCAGGCCGATTTCGAGCGTCGCCGTGCCCGAGTTGAAGGTGCGCACGGGGCGGCCGCCGCAGTACTCCGAGAGCGCGGCCTCGAACGCCTGGTTCTGCGGGCCGGTCGTGATCCAGCCCGAGCGCAGCACGTCGGCGACGCCCTGGATGGTCTCCTCGTCGATTTCGGGGCGCACGAACGGCAGGAACGGAACGGATGACTGCGCGGATGACTGGGTCATGAGTGTTTTACTCTTTGCTCGTCAGAAAGTGAGACCAGGCGCAAGGCTGCCACGGCAGGCCTTGCAAACGGCTTGTATGGGGTGCAACAGGCTGCGCAACCCGCTCGGGGACGGAGCCGCCGCGGCGTTCTAGCTGCGCGCCAGCACGAACACGCCGATCAGGATGATGCCGATGCCGACGAGCCGCTGCACGCTCATCACTTCGCCGAACAGATACCACGCCGCGAACGCGTTGACCACGTAGCCGAGCGAGAGCATCGGGTAGGCGATCGAGACGTCCACGCGCGAGAGCCCGACGATCCACACGACCACGCTGAACACGTAGCAGGTCAGCCCGCCGATGATCGGCAATTGCGTCGCGAGCTTCCAGCCGATGGGCAGGATGTTCGCACGGGTGAATTCGAAGTGTCCAACGGCATTGACACCCGCTTTCAGCAACAGTTGCGCGCAGGCATTCAGGCCAACGCCGGCGAGGATGCAGATGAGGGAAATCGGATTCATCATCACTGGGGATGGGCAACGGGTTATGGGCTATGGGGGCGGATCAGGGGTTTTCCGGCCGCACGGCGGCGGTCGGGCCGCCGCAATTATCGCGCATGGGCCAGGCGGCGCCGGACTGCGGTCAGGACTGCGGCTTCTGCACGATCACGCGCCGCGAATCGCGGGCGATCACCTGCATCGGCAAGCCTTGGGCGGCCAGCGCTTCGTAGCGCTGCACCGGGATCAGCGCAAGCGCGTAGCGGTCGGCTTTCCAGCGGTCCTCCCACCCGGCGATGGTCGGTACCCATTTTTGCGGCTCTTCCGAAATGCCGAAGGCGAGTTCGTCGGTGACTTCGACCATGGTCATCGTGTGGCGCACGTAGAAGGGCAAGGTGTGGTCGAGCACGCCCACCGAATAGAACGGCGTATCGGGCGGCAGCTTCGCGATGGCGGCGCGCACCGCGGGCGCGAGCGGCGCGCCCGAGCTCAGGGTGCCGAACACGTCGTGACCCGTGCCCGCGATGGTCGCGAGCAGCAGCCACGCGGTGCCGAGCGCGACCGCCGGGGCGCGCGCGCCGGTGTCGGGCGTGCGCTTCGAGCGGTTCATGCGCAGGCCGACCATGGTCACGACGAAGCAGACCGCAGCCGCGGCGAACACCCAGACCTGGAATTCGCGGTAAAGCGCGTTGGGATTGCGCGCGTCGCCGAGGCGCGTGAGGACGAAGGAGCCGGCCATCAGCGCGACGGCGAGGACCGCGTAGCCCGCGAGGTGCCGGTTCCATTGCGCGCGCGTCATGAGCGGCAGATACATGCCGATGATGAGCGCGACAGGCGGTGCGATCGGCAGGACGTAGGAAACCAGCTTCGAGTGCGACGCGCTGAAGAACAGGAAAATGAACACCGTCCACACGAGCATCAGCATGACGGGCGAGAATCCGTTGGGCTGGCGCGGCGCGCGCAGCGCATGGCGCAGGCTCTGCACGCTCACCGAGAGCCACGGCAGAAAGCCCACCAGCATGACCGGCACGAAGTAGTAGAGCGGACCGGGGCGGTTCTGCTCGGGCGTGAGGTAGCGCCGGAACTGCTGAACGATGAAGAAGAAATTGAAGAACTCGGGGTTGCGCTGCTGCACGAGGATGAACCACGGCGCAGCGATCGCGAAGAATACGATCAGGCCGCTGACCAGATAGAGACGCTTCCAGAGCGCCCAGTCGCGCGAAATGCCCGTGTAGAGCACGAGCACCGCGCCGGGCAGGATCAGCCCGACGAGGCCCTTCGAGAGCACGGCCATGGCCATGGCCGCCCAGCACACCCACATCCAGAGGCGCGCGCCGTTTCTCGGCAGATTGGGGCGCTGCGCGAGCAGGAGGGCGCACAGCGTGAGCTCCATCCAGAACGACAGGCCCATGTCGAGCGTGTTGAAGTGCCCCATCAGGTTCCAGTACGGCGCGCAGGCGAGCACGACCGCGGCGAAGAAGCCCGTGGCGGCATTGAACACGCGCGCACCCGTGAAGCCGATCAGCAGCACGCCGGCGAAGCCCGTCAGCGCCGTATAGAGGCGCGCCTGCCATTCGCCGAGGCCGAACCACGCGAAGGTGAGCGCATTCATCCAGGTTTGCAACGGCGGCTTCTCGAAATACTTGTAGTCGTTGTAGCGCGGCGTGATCCAGTCGCCGGTCGCGAACATCTCGCGCGCCATTTCCGCGTAGCGGCCTTCGTCGCTGGGCAGCAGATGACGCCAGCCGAGCGGCACGAACCAGATCACGGCGAGGGCGAGGATCAGGAGCAGGATTGCGCTGCGGTTGAGCGGTAGCCTCGATGGCGTATCGTTCATGGGTTTCAGCCTGTTTTTGTTGCGGTCGTTGCAGTCGAGGTTCGGATGACGCGGGCCCGCGTGCGTGCGAAACCGGCACCCGGCGCGCGGCAGCGCATGCGGCGCGCAAGTGTACTACGTCACCGCGCGGCTACCTGATGGCGAGCTTAAGGCGGGTCAGTTTTCGATCAGGAGCGCGGCCGCCACACGGCGGCCTTCGGCCATGAGGATGTTGTAGGTGCGGCAGGCGGCCTTGAAGTCCATCGTCTCGACGCCGATGCGCTTCGCCGCCAGCGCCGAGGTCAGGCGCGGGTGCGGAAAACGCAGGCGCTCGCCGCTGCCGAACACCACGACTTCCGGTTCGAGCGGGAGCAGCATTTCGAAGAGTTCGGGGGTTAGCGCGTCGAACACGTGCACCGGCCAGAGGGTGACCGGCGATTCGGGCATCACGATGATGCTGCCGGTGTGGCGTTCGAGATTCACTTCGACATAGTCGGCGCCGTAGCCGGTAACGGTGTTCAGTGCGCCGCTGGGGTCCTGGTGTAGTTTCAAAACGGGGTTCCGGGGTAAGGGCGGTTCGGGTGCGCAAGCGAAGGGGCGCACGTCCCGTGCCGTGCCGGCGCCGGCCGGAAACGCCTGGAGCCGCGCAGCGAGAAGCCGCGAACCGGGCAAGGGCGGCGGCAAACCGGAGTCGCGGCCGTGTGACGCGGACAGGCACACGCGGCCAGCCGGGCGCAGCGTCGGCGCCGCCGCACAAGGCGGCACCCAGGCAACAGCAGGCGGCGCGGCGCGCCTCGATCCCGCCTGGCTACCGTCGGCGGCATTCGTCCAGCGCCGCTTTCCGGCTGGCCTCCTGACCGATTGCGCATTGCGGAAGTTGGTCAAAATCCGCTAAATTATAGCTTTTTAGCCGCCGCTGCGGCGGCGCCCCACGAGGCGAACGGCAGGCGAACGGCACGCGGCACGCAAACGGCGTCGCGCGCCATCCGCGCATCGGCGAGGGCAGCCACAAGCTGCCGGGCGGTCACAGCGGTCACAGGTCACAGCGGTCATAGCGCGGGCCACGGGGTTCGGGTGCGCTGTGCCGGCGGCACGGCGGCGTGTGTGCCTCGCAGGTCTCTTTTAAATGGGCGTCGCGCGTGCGACCGGCGCTTCCCCCGCACGATCGGCGCCTTGCCTGCCCCGGCGGGCGCCTGGCCAGCTGATCCGCACGATTTGCCCGCCGGGGCGCCATCCGCCGTCCGGTCAACCCGCGCGATTCGCCCCCTTTGGCGGCCCGTTTCGTCCATTTGGCCCGACTCAGCCTGTTTCAGCCCTTTTACCGCTTCTTACTCGCATCTGACTGGTAGTCCGCCGTGAAACCGATTCTCAAATCCAACAAGCTGCAGAACGTTTGCTACGACATCCGCGGGCCGGTACTCGAGCATGCGAAACGCCTCGAAGAAGAAGGCCACCGCATCATCAAGCTGAACATCGGCAATCTCGCGCCGTTCGGTTTCGACGCCCCCGACGAGGTCATTCAGGACATGATCCTGAATCTGCCGAACTCCTCGGGGTACTCGGATTCGAAGGGCGTGTTCGCCGCGCGCAAGGCGATCATGCATTACGCGCAGCAAAAGGGCATCAAGGGCGTCGAGCTCGACGACATCTACGTCGGCAACGGCGCTTCCGAGCTGATCGTGATGGCCATGCAGGCGCTGCTCAACGACGGCGACGAGGTACTGCTGCCCGCGCCCGACTATCCGCTCTGGACCGCGGCCGTAAGCCTCTCAGGCGGCACGCCCGTGCATTACATCTGCGACGAGTCGAACGCGTGGATGCCGGACCTCGACGACATCCGCGCGAAAATCACGCCGAACACGCGCGCGCTCGTCGTCATCAACCCGAACAATCCCACCGGCGCGCTTTATTCGGACGATCTGCTGCGCGGCCTCGTGGCGATCGCGCGCGAGCACGGCCTGATCATTTTCGCCGACGAGGTCTACGACAAGATCATCTACGACGGCAAGACCCACACGGCGCTCGGCTCGCTCTCCGAAGACGTGATCACTGTCACGCTCAACAGCCTCTCGAAGAGCTATCGCGCGTGCGGCTACCGCGCGGGCTGGATGTTCCTTTCGGGCATGACGGGCGAGAACCGCCGCCGCGCGAAGGACTACACCGAGGGCCTCGGCATTCTCGCCTCGATGCGCCTGTGCGCGAACGTGCCGGGCCAGTACGCCATTCAGACGGCGCTGGGCGGCTACCAGAGCATCAACGAGCTGATCCAGCCGGGCGGGCGCCTTTATCGTCAGCGCGAACTGGCGTACAACCTGCTCACGGCCATTCCGGGCGTGACCTGCGTGAAGCCCGAGGCGGCGCTCTACATGTTCCCGCGCCTCGACCCGAAGCTCTATCCGATCGAGGACGACCAGCAGTTCATTCTCGACCTGCTGCTGCAGGAGCGCGTGCTGCTCGTGCAGGGCACGGGCTTCAACTGGAAGCAGCCGGACCATTTCCGCGTGGTGTTCCTGCCGAACGTCGACGACCTGACCGATTCGATCAACCGGATCGCGCGCTTCCTCGACGGATACCGGCAGCGGCATGGCACGTGAGCCGCGCCTGAGTTGGACCCGAGCCGCAAGAAAACGCATTCCCTTTCACATATCTAGACGAACACACGCTGCATGGATCCGATCAAAGTAGGTCTCTTGGGCTTCGGCACGGTGGGCAGCGGCACCTTTACGGTACTGCGCCGCAACCAGGAAGAAATCAAACGCCGCGCGGGCCGCGGCATCGAGGTGGCACGCGTTGCCGTGCGCAACCCGGCCAAGGCCACCGCGGCGCTCGGGAGCGAGGCCGGCACGATCGAGCTGACGACGGACTTCAACGCCGTCGTCGACGATCCGTCGATCTCGATCATCGCCGAAATGATCGGCGGCACGACGCTCGCGAAGGATCTGGTGCTGCGCGCGATCGCCAACGGCAAGCACGTGGTCACGGCGAACAAGGCGTTGCTGGCGGTGCACGGCACCGAGATTTTCGAGGCGGCGCGCGCGCGAGGCGTGATGGTCGCGTTCGAGGCGGCGGTGGCGGGCGGCATTCCCATCATCAAGGCGCTGCGCGAAGGTCTCACGGCCAACCGCATTCAGTACATCGCGGGCATCATCAACGGCACCACGAACTACATCCTTTCGGAAATGCGCGAGCGCGGGCTCGATTTCGCGACCGCCCTGAGGGGCGCGCAGGAGCTCGGCTACGCCGAAGCCGATCCGACCTTCGACATCGAAGGCGTGGACGCCGCGCACAAGGCCACGATCATGAGCGCGATCGCGTTCGGCGTGCCCGTGCAGTTCGACAAGGCCTACGTGGAAGGCATCAGCAAGCTCGACGCCATCGACATCCGGTACGCGGAAGAGCTCGGCTACCGCATCAAGCTGCTCGGCATCGCGCGCCGCACCGACCAGGGCATCGAACTGCGCACGCACCCCACGCTGGTTCCGGCCAAGCGTCTGCTCGCCAACGTGGAAGGTGCGATGAACGCCGTCGTCGTGCACGGCGACGCCGTCGGCACGACGCTCTACTACGGCAAGGGCGCGGGCGCGGAGCCGACGGCCTCGGCCGTGGTGGCCGATCTCGTCGACGTGACGCGCCTGCATACGGCCGACCCCGAGCATCGCGTGCCGCATCTGGCGTTCCAGCCGGACAGCCTCTCGAACACGCCGATCCTGCCGATCGACGAAGTCACGAGCGGCTACTACCTGCGCCTGCGCGTGGCCGACCAGACCGGCGTAATGGCCGCCATCACGCGCATTCTGGCCGACAGCGGCATCTCGATCGACGCGCTGCTGCAGAAGGAGTCGGAGCAGGTCGACGCGCAGGGCAAGTCGGAAACCGACATCATCCTCATCACGCACAGCACGGTCGAAAAGAACGTGAACGCGGCGATCGCGCAGATCGAAAAGCTCGCGACGGTGAAGTCGCAAGTCACGAAGCTGCGCATGGAAGGACTGGACTAAGGCAAGGGCAAGGCAATGAATTACGTATCCACGCGCGGCGCGGGCGCCGGCGAGCATCACTCGTTTTCCGACATCCTGCTGGGCGGGCTCGCACGCGACGGCGGCTTGTATCTGCCGGCCCGATATCCGCAGATCGGCGAGGAAGAACTCGCGCGCTGGCGCGGCCTGTCGTACGCCGACCTCGCGTTCGAGATCCTCTCGAAGTTCGCCGACGACATTCCCGCCGCAGACCTGCGCGACATCACGCGCCGCACCTACACGGGCGAGACGTACCGCAACGTGCGCCACGGCGAGGACGCGAGCAAGATCACGCCGCTCACCACGCTCGGCGAGGAGCGCGGCGCACGGCTTTCGCTGCTCGAACTCTCGAACGGGCCGACGCTCGCGTTCAAGGACATGGCGATGCAACTGCTCGGCAACCTGTTCGAGTACGCGCTCGCCAAGGCTGGTCAGGAGCTGAACATCCTCGGCGCGACGTCGGGCGACACGGGCAGCGCCGCCGAATATGCGATGCGCGGCAAGCAGGGCGTGCGCGTGTTCATGCTCTCGCCGCACAAGAAGATGAGCGCGTTCCAGACGGCGCAGATGTTCAGCCTGCAAGATCCGAACATCTTCAACCTGGCCGTGGAAGGCGTGTTCGACGACTGTCAGGACATCGTCAAGGCCGTCTCGAACGATCACGCGTTCAAGGCGCGGCACAAGATCGGCACGGTCAACTCGATCAACTGGGCGCGCGTCGTGGCGCAGGTCGTCTACTACTTCGCCGGCTACTTCGCGGCGACGAAGAGCAACGACGAGCGCGTCTCGTTCACGGTGCCGTCGGGCAACTTCGGCAACGTCTGCGCGGGCCACATCGCGCGCATGATGGGCCTGCCCATCGAGAAGCTCGTCGTCGCGACCAACGAGAACGACGTGCTCGACGAATTCTTCCGCACCGGCATCTACCGCGTGCGCGGCTCGGCCGAGACGTATCACACGACGAGCCCGAGCATGGATATCTCGAAGGCGTCGAACTTCGAGCGCTTCGTCTACGACCTGCTCGGCCGCGATCCGGCGCGCGTCGCGCAACTGTTCCGCGACGTCGAGGAAAAGGGCGGTTTCGACCTCGCGGCGAGCGGCGACTTCGCGCGCGTGAAGCAGTTCGGCTTCGTGTCCGGCCGCAGCAGCCATGACGACCGCATCGCGACGATCCGCGACGTCTACTCGCGCTACAAGACGATGATCGACACCCATACGGCCGACGGTGTGAAGGTTGCGCGCGAGCATCTGCAGCCGGGTGTGCCGATGATCGTGCTCGAAACGGCGCAGCCCGTGAAGTTCGGCGAGACGATCCGCGAAGCGCTCGACCGCGAGCCGGAGCGTCCGGCGGCGTTCGAGGGACTGGAGGCGCTGCCGCAGCGCTTCGAAGTCATGCCGGCCGATGCGAGGCGCGTGAAGGACTATATCGCCGCGCATACGGCGGCGTAAGCGCATCGGCGGCGCGATCGACTTTGCGCCGCAGCCGGGGCCGGATCGTTTCGGTCCCCGGCGCCGGTCCTTCGGCCGTTCGCTTCGGCAAGGCGATTGGGCGCGCCTCGCCCGATCCACGGCACAGGGCGCAGCACGCCCGTCGCGCCGCTACAATAACGGCAGACCAACCGCTGCTGGCGGCCCGCCCGCCGGCTCCGAGACGACCTCGATGTCCACGCCCACGTCCCCGTCTTCCGCTGCACCCGCGCCGCGCGCGCCGATGCTCTCCACCGCCGATGCCCTCGCCACGCTGCTCGCGGCGGCGAAGCCGCTCGCCGGCACCGAGACGATTTCCACGTTCGACGCGTTGAACCGCGTGCTCGCGGCCGATGTCGTCTCCCCGCTCGATGTGCCCCCCATGCATACGAGCGCGATGGACGGCTACGCGGTGCGCGTGGCCGATCTCGCGCAGGGTAGCCGCCATCTGCCGGTTTCGCAGCGCATTCCCGCGGGCCATGCGCCGCAGCCGCTCGCGGCGGGCACGGCGGCGCGCATCTTCACGGGGGCGACCGTGCCGCCGGGCGCGGACGCGGTGGTGATGCAGGAGCAGGCCGAGCCCGGGGAAGACGCCGTCACCTTCCTGCACACGCCCAAAGCGGGCGAATGGATCACGGCGCAGGGAGCGGACATCCGCAAGAACACGGTGATCCTGCCCGCGGGCGCGCGGCTCACGCCGGCGGCGCTTGGCCTTGCAGCGTCGGTGGGCTGTGCGACGCTCCCGGTCGCGCGCCGCGTGAAGGTCGCGGTATTCTTCACCGGCGACGAACTGACCATGCCAGGCGAGCCGCTCAAGCCCGGCGCAATCTACAACTCGAACCGCTTCACGCTTACGGGCTTGCTGCGCAACCTCGGCTGCGATGTGACCGACTTCGGCATCGTGCCGGACCAGATCGACGTCACGCGCGCGACGCTGCGCAAGGCGGCCGCCGCGCACGATCTGATTCTCACGTCGGGCGGCGTGTCGGTGGGCGAGGAGGATCACGTGCGGCCCGCCGTCGAGGCCGAAGGCCGCATCAACCTGTGGCAGATCGCCATGAAGCCCGGCAAGCCGCTGGCGTTTGGCGCGGTGCGCCGCCCACAGGAAGCGGGTGCGCAAGCCGGCGAGTCGTTTTTTGTCGGCCTGCCGGGCAACCCGGTGTCGAGCTTCGTCACCTTCCTGCTGTTCGTGCGCCCGTTCCTGCTGCGCCTTGCCGGCGCCACGCAGGTGAGCCCGCGCGCGCTTTCGCTGCGCGCCGACTTCAGCCAGACGAAGAGCGACCGCCGCAACGAATTCCTGCGCGCGCGCGTGAACGCGGCGGGCGGCCTCGATCTGTTCCCGAACCAGAGTTCGGCGGTGCTGACCTCCACGGTCTGGGCCGACGGCCTGATCGACAATCCGCCGAATCATGCAATCAGCGCTGGCGAGACCGTGCGCTTCATCCCGTTCACCGAACTGCTGTACTGACGCCCCAACCGATGAAGATCCAGTTGAAATTCTTTGCGAGCGTGCGCGAGGCCTTGGGCGTCGCGGACGAAACGGTCACGCTGCCGGAGAGCATCGTCACGGTCGGCGACGTGCGCGGCTGGCTGCGCGCGCGCGGCGGCGCGTGGGCCGAGACGCTGGCGGAGGGCCGCGCGCTGCGCATGGCCTGCAATCACGTGATGACCGACCCGCGCACGCGCATCATCGAGGGATGCGAAGTGGCGTTTTTCCCGCCCGTGACGGGCGGCTAGGCGCTTCAGGAGACTTCCCATGCCTGTGCGCGTACAAACGGAAGATTTCGACCTCACTACCGAAGTCGCGCAGTTGCGCGCGCGCAATCCGGCGATTGGCGCGGTGGCGTGCTTCGTCGGCACGGTGCGCGACCTGAACGACGGCAGCACGATCGCTTCGCTTGAACTCGAGCACTATCCGGGCATGACCGAGAAGGCGCTGGAGACGATCGCCGGCGAGGCGCAGCGGCGCTGGCCGGGCATCGAAGTGCTGATCGTGCACCGGATCGGCAGGCTCGCGCCGCTCGACCAGATCGTGCTCGTCGCGACGACCTCGAAGCATCGAGGCGACGCCTTTGCGTCCTGCGAGTTCGTGATGGACTACCTCAAGACCGAGGCGCCGTTCTGGAAGAAGGAGGAGACGGAGCAGGGCGCGCATTGGGTCGATGCCCGCGAGACGGACGATGCGGCGCTCGCGCGTTGGGGCGTGACGTCGGGGAACGCATCGCGGAATGCGAAATAGGCGTTGCTCGGGGTCGGGCGAGCGGGTGTTCTCCCATCCTGTCGGCCCAGACCCAGGCAGCGCAACTAACCGCCTCGTCCTTCCGCTAACCGGGGAGCGCGTGGCGTCACGCTGAAGGCGTGTTCTCGTCGACATCCATCGAACGGCCAACGAAGCGCGCCGGGAACGGCTCGCCGGTCGGGCGCGCGGGCAGGTCATGTCCGTGCCCGGCGGGGCGCCGGCGGGGCGCAACGCGCTCGAGGAGCGCCTGCTGTTCGGCCGGAATCGTATAGTCCCAGCCAAAACGGCTCAGTTGCAGGCTTTGCGCGATGCGCAGCGCGGGCTCCATGAACTGGACTGCCGCAGCAGGCTCGTAGCGCGACTGGACCGTATCGAGGAAGAGGTAGAGCCAGCGGCTGAAATGTTGCGGCTCGACGCCCGCCACCGGATCGTGGGCCTGCTGCACATTGCCGCGGTACGTTTTGGCACCGAGCACGAGGCTCGACCAGAAACGGCACATCTTCGGCAAATGCTCGTCCCAACGTCCGGCCAGCGCGCCGTCGAATACCGGCCCGAGCATCGCGTCGTCGCGCACGCGGTCATAAAAGGCGTAAACGAGTTCGCGGATGTTGTCTTCGGTCGGCTGGGCGTGCAGCGCGGAGGCGGGACATGTATCGGGACGAGTCATTTCGGGGCCTGGATGATGCCTGGAGGATCTGGAGTGTAGCGGGCGGCGGCGCGTCGCCACGATGCGGCGGTAAGCCGCATGGAAATTGGGCTTGCCAGACGATGCAAAACGCGCATCATACGCAGTTTGGGCAAAACCTGCGTGCGCCCTGCATGTTAATGTATGGTTTTTGTCCCCGGCTTGCCGTCGACAACGCCAACGTCAATACCACCGCCATGAGACTGACCGACTACACCGACTATTCGTTACGCGTGATGCTCTATCTCGCGTTGCGTCGCGACGGCCTGGCGACGATTCAGGAGATATCGGACGCCTATGGCGTTTCGAAGAATCATCTGATGAAAGTCGTGCAGCGTCTCGGCGAGCTCGGCTGGGTCGACACCATTCGTGGGCGCAATGGCGGCTTGCGCATCGCGCCGGCTTCGCTCGATTTGAGCGTGGGGGCGGTGGTGCGTCAGACCGAAAGCGATTTTGCGCTGGTCGGCTGCTTTCCGGACGAGCACGGCGAGCGGCGAAGCTGCGTCATCGAGCCGCAGTGCCGGCTCAAGCACGCACTGGCTGCGGCTCGCGACGCCTTTCTGGCCGAGCTCGACCGTCACACCATCGGAGAGCTGGCGCAACCGGCGGGCGCGCTGACCGGTCTGCTCGGGCTGGCACCGATCCGGATCATGCCGCGCGCCCAGGCGTCGCGGCCGGCGTCTTCGCGAGGGCACTGAAGGCGCTCACGCCTGTTGTTGGTCCATGCACACGTCATTCGTCGGCTCTCTTCGCCGCGCGGCTCCGCGCTTTGCTTCCCCCGAGCCCGACGTCCGGCGACTCGTCTTTCCCCTTCTCGCACGCCCCGGCAGCCCACTGCGGAAGACCGCTATCCGTGCGTCGATCCCAAAAATCGGAAAAAATGACGCCGTCGCGCTTGAAACCGGCGCGCTCCCCCTCAAATTTGGTGACAGTCTAGAAAACTGGAGGCCTCGTTCTAATGAGAATCGACAAACTCACCACCAAGTTCCAGGAAGCCATCGCCGACGCTCAAAGTCTCGCGGTTGGCCACGATAACCAGTACATCGAGCCCGTTCACCTGCTCGCCGCGCTCGTTGCGCAACAGGACGGTTCCGCGCGCTCGCTGATGTCGCGCGCGGGCGTGCAGGTGCAGGCGCTGCAGAACGCGCTCAACGACGCCATCAGCCGCTTGCCGCAGGTGCAGGGCACCGACGGCAACGTGCAGATCGGCCGCGAGCTCACGGGGCTGCTCAATCAGGCCGACAAGGAAGCGCAAAAGCTCAACGACACGTACATCGCGAGCGAAATGTTCCTGCTCGCCGTCGCCGAGGACAAGGGCGAAGCGGGGCGCCTCGCGCGCCAGCACGGTCTCACGCGCAAGGCGCTCGAATCCGCCATCGTCGCGGTTCGCGGCGGCGCGCAGGTGCACAGCCAGGACGCCGAGAGCCAGCGCGAGGCACTCAAGAAGTACACCGTCGACCTGACCGAGCGCGCTCGCTCGGGCAAGCTCGACCCCGTGATCGGCCGCGACGACGAAATCCGCCGCTCGATCCAGATCCTGCAGCGTCGCACCAAGAACAATCCGGTGCTGATCGGCGAGCCGGGCGTCGGCAAGACGGCGATCGTCGAGGGGCTCGCGCAGCGCATCGTCAACGGCGAGGTGCCCGAGACGCTCAAGGGCAAGCGCGTGCTTTCGCTCGACATGGCCGCGCTGCTCGCCGGCGCGAAGTACCGCGGCGAGTTCGAGGAGCGCCTGAAGGCGGTGCTCAACGACATCGCGAAGGACGAAGGCCAGACCATCGTCTTCATCGACGAGATCCACACGATGGTCGGCGCAGGCAAGGCCGAGGGCGCGATGGACGCGGGCAACATGCTCAAGCCGGCGCTTTCGCGCGGCGAGCTGCACTGCATCGGCGCGACCACGCTCGACGAATATCGCAAGTACATCGAAAAGGACGCCGCGCTCGAACGCCGCTTCCAGAAGGTGCTCGTCGATGAACCGTCGGTCGAGGCGACCATCGCGATCCTGCGTGGACTGAAGGAGAAGTACGAACTGCACCACGGCGTGGAAATCACCGACCCGGCGATCGTCGCGGCGGCGGAGCTCTCGCATCGCTACATCACCGACCGCTTCCTGCCGGACAAGGCCATTGACCTGATCGACGAAGCCGCTTCGAAGATCAAGATGGAAATCGATTCGAAGCCCGAAGCGATGGACAAGCTCGATCGCCGTCTGATCCAGTTGAAGATCGAGCGCGAGGCCGTCAAGAAGGAGAAGGACGAAGCGTCGCAAAAGCGTCTGCAGCTGATCGAAGAAGAGATCGATCGCCTGAGCCTCGAATATAAGGACCTCGAAGAGATCTGGACCGCCGAGAAGGCCGCGGTGCAGGGCGGCGCGCAGATCAAGGAAGAGATCGACAAGGTGCGTGCGGAAATCACGAAGTTCCAGCGCGAAGGCAAGCTCGAGAAGGTCGCGGAACTGCAGTACGGCAAGCTGCCGCAACTCGAAGCGCAGTTGAAGCAGGTCACGCAGGCCGAGGCGAACGAGCAGAGCAGCCCGACTCGCCTGCGCTTGCTGCGCACCCAGGTGGGCGCCGAGGAAATCGCGGAAGTCGTCTCGCGCTCGACCGGCATTCCGGTTTCGCGCATGATGCAGGGCGAGCGCGAGAAGCTGCTGCAGATCGAAGAGAAGCTGCACGAGCGCGTGGTGGGCCAGAACGAGGCCATCAACGCCGTGGCCGATGCGATCCGTCGCTCGCGCGCCGGTCTCGCGGACCCGAACCGGCCTTACGGCTCGTTCCTGTTCCTCGGGCCGACGGGCGTGGGCAAGACCGAACTGTGCAAGGCGCTGGCGGGCTTCCTGTTCGATTCGGAGGAGCATCTCATCCGCATCGACATGAGCGAGTTCATGGAGAAGCACAGCGTCGCGCGTCTGATCGGCGCGCCGCCGGGATACGTGGGCTACGAGGAAGGCGGTTATCTGACCGAAGCCGTGCGCCGCAAGCCGTACAGCGTGATCCTGCTCGACGAAGTCGAAAAGGCGCATCCGGACGTGTTCAACGTGCTGCTGCAGGTGCTCGACGACGGCCGCATGACCGATGGCCAGGGCCGCACCGTCGACTTCAAGAACACGGTGATCGTGATGACGTCGAACCTCGGTTCGCACCTCATCCAGGCGATGGCAGGCGAGCCGCAGGAAGCCGTGAAGGACGCCGTGTGGAACGAAGTGAAGCAGCAGTTCCGCCCCGAGTTCCTGAACCGGATCGACGAGGTCGTGGTGTTCCACGCGCTCGACCGCTCGAACATCGAATCGATCGCGAAGATCCAGTTGCAGCGCCTGCGCGAGCGTCTCGAGAAGCTTGACATGGAGCTGATGGTGTCGGACGAGGCGCTCGGCCAGATCGCCAAGGTCGGCTACGACCCGCTGTTCGGGGCACGGCCGCTCAAGCGCGCGATCCAGCAGGAGATCGAGAACCCGGTCGCCAAGCTGATTCTCGCGGGCAAGTTCGGGCCGAAGGACGTGATTCCGGTCGGCGTTCGCGACGGCAAGTTCGTATTCGAGCGCGTCGTGCACTAACGCGCATGCGAAACGCGGTAGGGGCGCGCGCGGTGTAGCGCGTGCCTGATCGAGACAAAAAGGCAGCGGAGCGATCCGCTGCCTTTTTTTATACGTGTGCCGGGCGGATATCGCGCGGCCCGCGTCGCTCAGGCCTGCCTGTTGCCGCCGCCGAACAGCGACGCGAGCCCGCCGAGCGTGCCGAGCACGCTTTCGGCGTTGATCTGCCCGCCGGACGGCACTTCGCCGTTTGGCGTGCCGGCATTGACGACGTGCGGCAGCACCTGGGCGAGCAGCCCGCTCACCTGGTCGGGCTGCATGCCGACCTTCTGCGCGAGACCCGAGACGACGTCCGAGCCGAGCACGCTGTGCAGTTGGTCCGGCGACACGGGCTGGTTCTCGCCATTGCCGACCCACGACTGCACGATCTCGCCAAGGCCGCCTTGCTGGAACTTCTCGACGAGCCCGTTCAGGCCACCGGGCTGGTTGTTGACGAACTCCATCGCCGCGGCGAGGAGCTGGGCTTGGCCGCCGCCTTGCTGTTGCGATTGCGATTGCGAACCGAGCAGGGAACCGAGGGTATCTAGCAGACTCATGACGATCTCTCTGAATGATGGCCGCGTCGGGGGACGCGGCCGGTAAGCCGGACGGCGCTTGCAAAGGCGGCGCCGCGGATCGGGGCCGTCGCGCCGCGAGGGCGACGGATGGAGGCGGCTATCAGGCGCCGGAAGCGGCCGCGTCGGATGCGGCCTTGCTCTTTTTCGACTTCCTGGGTTTTTTCGCTTTCGTATCGGATGCCGTGGCCGGAGCCGCGGCGGCGGAGCCCGCTTCGGGCGCGCTCGCCGCGGCGGCCGTCTTGTCCTTCTTGCTCTTGTGCTTCGACCTTGCCGCCGCCGTGTCCGAAGCGGGTTGCGCCGCGGTCGTGGCCGCAGGCGCCAGCGATGTCGTCGGGTTGGCCGTGGTGGCGGCCGGCGCGGCGCTCGTTGCAGCGGCGCTCTTGCTGCTCTTCGGGGCGACTGTCTTGCCCGCGGGTGGCGCTGACGAGCCGTTGATCGTGAGCCCCGCGGCTTCGAGGTTCTGCACCGACTTCGCGCCGATGCCCTTGACGCGGTTCGCGAGGTCGTCAGCGTCCTTGAACGGGCCGTTCTTCGTGCGTTCGTCGATGATGGCCTTGGCATGCACGGGGCCGATGCCCTTGACGGATTCGAGCGCGGTTTCGTCGGCGGTGTTGACTTCGACGGCCGCGGCCAGCACGGCGGACAGCGACAGGCCGAGCGCGAGGAACAGCATCAGCAGCTTCTTGAGCATGGCAATCACTCCATTGAGGGCAATTCGGTTAGCCGGGAACGGACGACGCTGCGGTAAGAATAGGACAGTTGGCGTATCCGTGGATCGGTGGCGCTCGATTTATACCGGTCCAGATATGGCAAGTAAATCGCGTCGCACAATATTTAAACTTCCGTGCATCGGCGGACGCGAAGCCGCAAAGGCGTTCGAAGCGGGAGCAATGACGCAGCGTGCGCCGCCGAGGTCGCCCTGCGCAAGGCGGCTCAGGCGCGATGCGGCCCGACGATGCCGAGCTTCGCGATGCGCCGGTACAGCGTCGCGCGCGAGATGCCGAGCGCCTGTGCGGCCGCATTCGGCCGCCAGCGGTGCGCCGTGAGCGCGGCGACGATGCGTTCGCGCTCGTCGCCTGTGGGGAGCGACGCGGGCAGAAACGTACGGGGAGCGGAACGCGCGGATGGCGGCGCGAACGAGGGCAGGTTTGCCGTGAGATCCGCGCTCAGGTGGCGCGCCTCGACCACCGCGGTGTCGCACACGGCGCATGCATAGCGCATTGCGTTGCGGAGCTGGCGGAGATTGCCCGGCCAGGCGAATGCGGCGAGCCGCGCCGCGAGCGCGGCGTCCAGCGCGAGCGGCCGGCCCGCGGCCTGCGCTTCTTCCGCGAACACCGTGTCGATGAGCGTTGCGATGTCGCGCCGCGCGCGCAGCGGCGGCAGCGTGAGCACCGCGCCGCTCAAGCGGTAGTAGAGATCGTCGCGGAACGCGCCCGCGCTCGCCATTTGCGCGAGGTCGCGGTGTGTCGCGCAGATCACGTCGACGTCGACGCGCACCGGCGTTTCGGCGCCGAGCGGCAGCACTTCGCTTTCGGCGAGCACGCGCAAGAGGCGCGTCTGCAGCGCGAGCGGCATGTCGCCGATCTCGTCGAGAAAGAGCGTGCCGCCGTCGGCCATCGCGATCTTGCCGCGCGCGCCGTGCCGGCGAGCGCCCGTGAAGGCGCCCGGCGCGTAGCCGAACAGTTCGCTCTCGATCAGCGACTCGGGCAGCGCGCCGCAATTCACGGCGACGAACGGGCGATTGCGCCGCGCGCCGGCGTCGTGAATCGCGCGCGCGAATACTTCCTTGCCCGCGCCCGTTTCGCCGAGCAGCAGGATCGGCAGGCGCTTGCCCGCCACGCGCTGCGCGATGCGCGCGTTCCCGGCCACGCGCGCGTCGGCGCTGCGCAGAAATGGGCCGAGCGCGCTGCGATCGTATTCGTGCGCGGCCGCGGCCGTTTCGCGCCGCAGCGGCATCGCGCCATGCGCCGCCGAGGCCCCGCCGCGGCCGCTGTGTCCGAGCGGCGCGCGAATGCGCGCATACAGCATCGAGCCGCTCGAGCGCAGGCGCAGGGCCGCGATGGTTTCGATGCGCCCGATGTCGCGCAACTGCACGTGCGACGAGTCGAAGATCTCGTCGATATGACGCGGGCCGTCGAGACAGGGCATGCATTCGCGAGCGCGGCGGTTTGCGGCGACCACGTTGCCGTTTTCGTCGAAGGCGATCAGCAGCTCGGGCTGCGCCTCCACGTAATTGCGATTCTGGTGGCCGAAGAGAATCCAGCACGACGCCATGCGATGCAGAAAATAGCCATCTTCGATCAGCGAGGCGCTCTGGCGCACGAGCTGGTTCACGATGCGCTGGCTCTCGCGATTGTCGGGCGACTGCACCGCCGAAGCGTCGAGCACGCCGATCAGATCGCCGCCAGGCGCGAAAATCGGCGCGGCGCTGCACGTGAGCGTCGTGAACGCGGCGCGGAAATGATCGGTCTTGTGCACCGTGATGGGCGCGAGATCGGTGAGCACGTTCGCAATGCCGCAGGTGCCTTCCTCGCGCTCCGACCAGCACGAGCCGATATAGAGGCCTGCGTGCTTGAAGTCGTTGCGGCGTTCGCGGTCGATGCGATAGTCGATGGTCACGCCGTGCGCGTCGGTCAGCATCACGCAATAGTCGGCCTCGCGCACCGTGTCGTGCAGGCGCGTGAGACATTGGCCCGAGGCGCGCAGGAAGGATTCCTCGCGATCGCGGATTTCGCGCAGTTCGGCGGCGCTCAGCACGCGCGGGCCGATCACCGAGCCGGGGTCGAGCTGATAGCGCTCGAACGAGCGCTGCCACGACGAGACGAGACGCGGCGAACCGGACGGCGCGGGCAACCGGCCTTCCACGGCCCCGCGCACGCGTTCGGCGTGCCGGGTAGACGCAAGGGCGTAGGGCATGAGCGTTCCAGACGGTTGCTGACGAAAAACGTCGGACCGGAAAACGTTCGGCGGGAGTCTTTTGTAGCACATCCTTTGCGCGGGATCACACCGCAGCGCAACAAGCGAGACGGCTGAGACGATCGTCTCAGCGCGCGGCGTCGCGGATTCTCGCGTGAGCCCGAGGGCCGCTCAGCCCGGCTGCGCGCGCTTTTCCGCCTCCAGCCGCGCGCAGCGAATCCGGCGCTTCGCACGCGTGAGACGGGAAGTGAGACGCCTGG
This sequence comes from Paraburkholderia lycopersici, assembly GCF_900096975.1. Lineage (GTDB taxonomy): Bacteria > Pseudomonadota > Gammaproteobacteria > Burkholderiales > Burkholderiaceae > Paraburkholderia > Paraburkholderia lycopersici. Next base: position 40,599 of record NZ_FMYQ01000006.1, on the reverse strand, counting down.
CGCGCCAGGCGCGGTGTTTCCCGCGCGGCGCGCAATGGCCCCGGAACCCCGTCGCGCGGGCTGCCGCGCCGACATCTGTCTGCGTGAGCGTCACTGGCATGACGCTTGCAGAGTCTGCGGGCAAAAGCGCGGCGCACGGTCTTGTACGGTGCGCCGCCACCAGGAGACACAATCCGTGACGACGCCCGTGACCGTAGGCGTGATCGCGAACCCCGCTTCGGGCCGCGACATCCGCCGTCTCACCACGCATGCATCCGTCTTTCCCACCGCCGAGAAAGCGAACATGGTCGTGCGCCTGCTCGCGGGCCTGGGCGCGCTCGGCGTCGCGCGCGTACTTACGTTGCGCGACAACACCGGCGTGGCCGCGCTGCTGCTGCGCGCTATCGAAACTCATGCCGCCATCGCCGCGCACGAACCCTGGCCCGATGTCGAATTCGTCGATTTGCCGGTAAGCGAGAGCGTCGCCGATACGCATGCCGGCGTCGCTCACATGGTGCGCGAGGCGGTCGCGCTGATCGCCGTGCTGGGCGGCGACGGCACGCATCGCGCGGTGGCGGCCCATTGCGGCGCGACGCCGCTGCTCGCGCTTTCCACCGGCACCAACAACGCGTTTCCCGAGCTGCGCGAAGCGACGGTCGCAGGGCTCGCCGGTGCGCTCGTCGCAACCGGCGCGGTGCCCGCCGGATCGGCTCTCGCGCGCAACAAGCGGCTCGTCGCGCGCTGCGTGGAAGGACCGTCGCGCGGGCGCGAGGAAATCGCGCTCGTCGACATCTGCGTGGCGCGTCAGCCGTTCATCGGGGCGCGCGCGATTTCGGAAAGTTCGGATATCGAATCACTTTTCCTGACCTTCGCGCCGCCCGACGGCATCGGGCTTTCGTCGATCGGCGGGGCATGGGCGCCGGTTGGGCGCGATGCGGCGCACGGCCTGCACATGACCTTCGCGGGGCCGGGCGGGCCGGCAGGCGCGGGCGTGCCGCTGCTCGCGCCGATCGCGCCGGGCCGCGTCGAGCGCCTGACGATGCGCACCTGCCAGCGCCTCGAGGTGGGCGTGGCGCTGCCGCTCGATGCGGGCCACGGGACGCTCGCGTTCGACGGCGAGCGCGAGATCGAGCCGGCGCGCGGCGACCGCTATGAAGTGTCGCTCGACTGGCGGGGCCCGCTGACCGTCGACGTCGCGCGCACGCTGCGTTACGCGGCGTCGCATCAGTTGTTGCGCGAGGCCGCCGCGCGCGTGTAGCGGACGGCTTATGGCTCGCGCAAGCCGCTGCCAGGCGCCGGAGAACAGGGGACGACTCGCGCTGTTCTTTGTGAAAGGGTGGCCGGTGGTTTCGCATTTCAGCAGGAGCAGTGGCATGACTTGCAGCAAGCCTATGCAGCTTCACATACCCAGGAGACAACCATGTCTATTCAGTTGAACAGGGAGCAGCTACTCACCGCGTACCGCTCGATGCGCACGATCCGCGAATTCGAGGAGCGGCTGCACGTCGAGTTCGCGACCGGAGAAATTCCGGGCTTCGTGCACCTGTATGCGGGCGAGGAAGCGTCCGCGGTCGGCACGATGAGCCATTTGAACGACACCGACTACGTCGCCACCACGCACCGCGGCCACGGCCACTGCATCGCGAAGGGCGTGGACGTGCGCGAGATGATGGCCGAGATCTACGGCCGGGCCACCGGCTCGTGCCGCGGCAAGGGTGGCTCGATGCACATCGCCGATCTTTCGAAGGGCATGCTGGGCGCGAACGGCATCGTGGGCGCCGGCGGTCCGCTCACGTGCGGCGCGGCGCTCGCCGCGAAGCAGAAAAAAACGGGCGGTGTGGGCGTGTGCTTCTTCGGCGATGGCGCGTCGAACCAGGGCGTCATCTTCGAGTCGATGAACCTTGCATCGGTCTGGCGCCTGCCGGTGATCTTCGTTGCGGAGAACAACGGCTACGCCGAGGCGACGTCGTCCACGTGGTCGGTCGCGGCCGACAACATCGCCGATCGCGCGAACGGCTTCGGCATGCCGGGCGTGATCGTCGACGGTTTCGACTTCTTCGCTGTGCACGAGGCGCTTGGCGAAGCGATTGCCCGCGCGCGCAGCGGCGGCGGCCCGACGCTCGTGGAGATGAAGCTCTCGCGCTATTTCGGCCACTTCGAGGGCGACGCGCAAACCTATCGGGCGCCGGGAGAAGTGCAGAAGCTGCGCGAGGAAAAGGACTGCCTCAAGCGCTTCGAGGAGCGCGTGGTGCGCGCGGAACTCGCGAGCAGCGACGATTTGCGCAAGGTGGACGCCGAAGTCAAGCAACTGATCGACGACGCGGTGACCCAGGCCAAAACCGCGCCGCTGCCGCCCGCCGAGGCGCTGCTCACCGACGTGTACGTGTCGTATCCCTGAGCGCGGCGCGCCCAGTTCATCAGGATTCCAGATCAAGGAGACGGAAATGGCACGGAAAATCACCTATTCGCAGGCTATCAACGAGGCGCTTGCGCAGGAAATGGGGCGCGACGAGAGCGTGATCGTCATGGGCGAAGACAACGCGGGCGGAGCGGGCGCGCCCGGCGAACAGGACGCATGGGGCGGCGTGCTCGGCGTGACGAAGGGCCTGTACGGCAAGTTTCCGGGGCGCGTGCTCGACACGCCGCTCTCGGAAGGCGGCTTCATCGGCACGGCCGTGGGCGCGGCGGCATGCGGCATGCGGCCGGTGGCGGAGCTGATGTTCATCGATTTCATGGGCGTGTGCTTCGACCAGATCTTCAATCAGGCGGCGAAGTTTCGCTACATGTTCGGCGGCAAGGCGGTCACGCCGGTCGTGATCCGCACGATGTACGGCGCGGGCCTGCGCGCGGCGGCGCAGCATTCGCAGATGCTTACCTCGCTTTTCACGCATGTTCCGGGGCTGAAAGTCGTGTGCCCGGCCACGCCCTACGACGCGAAAGGCCTCATGATCGAAGCGATTCGCGACAATGATCCCGTGATTTTCTGCGAGCACAAGCTGCTCTACACGATGGAGGGCGACGTTCCGGAGGAATCCTATTCGATTCCGTTCGGCGAGGCCAACATCGTGCGTGACGGCGACGACGTCACGATCGTCACTTACGGGCGGATGGTCCACTACGCGCTCGAAGCCGCGCAAAAGCTCGCGAAAGACGGCATCGAAGCGGACGTGATCGATCTGCGCACGACCTCGCCGCTCGACGAGGAAACGATTCTCGAAAGCGCGCGTCGCACGGGCCGCGTCGTGGTCGTGGACGAGGCGAATCCGCGCTGCTCGATCGCCACGGACATCGCCGCGCTCGTCGGGCAGAAAGCGTTCAAGGAACTGCAGGCACCGGTCGGCATGGTCACCGCGCCGCATACGCCGGTGCCGTTCGCGGCATCGCTCGAAGATATCTACATCCCGTCGGCGGACAAGATCGCCGAGGCGGCGCGCGCAGCAAGGAGCTGAAGTCATGCCGATTCACATGATTACGATGCCCAAATGGGGCCTCTCGATGGAGCAGGGCCAGGTGAACGGCTGGCTCAAATCCATCGGCGACAAGGTCGCCAGGGGCGATGAGCTGCTCGACGTCGAGTCCGACAAGATCGCGTCGGGTGTCGAGTGTGCGTTCGAAGGCGTGCTGCGACGGCAGATCGCGAAGGAGGGCGATACGTTGCCGGTGGGTGCGCTGCTGGGCGTGGTCGCCGACGCCGACGCGGCCGAAGCGGACATCGACGCCGCGGTGGCCGGATTTCAGCACGACTTCGTGCCGGCGCAGGCGGGCGACGCCGAAGCGGGGCCGCAGCCCGAAAAGACGCAGATCGCCGGGCGCACGATGCGTCATCTGAAGCAGGGCGAAGGCGAGGGCATACCCGTGGTGCTGATCCACGGCTTCGGCGGCGATCTCAACAACTGGCTCTTCAATCACGCCGATCTCGCGGGCGAACGCGCGGTCTGGGCGCTCGATCTGCCGGGGCACGGCGAGTCGGGCAAGGCTATCGAGAGCGGCAGCCTCGACGAGCTTGCGCAAAGCGTGATCGCTTTTCTCGACGCGCAGAAGATCGACAAGGCGCATCTCGTCGGGCATTCGCTGGGCGGCGCGGTGGCCATGGCCGTGGCCGAGCAGGCGCCCGGGCGCGTGGCTTCGCTCGTGCTGATTGCCAGCGCGGGACTGGGCGAGGAGATCGACGGCGCGTACATCGAGGGCTTCGTCTCGGCCACGAACCGCAATGCGCTCAAGCCGCACGTGACGAAGCTGTTCGCCGATCCCGAGCTGGTCACGCGCCAACTCGTCGAGGACCTCGTCAAGTACAAGCGGCTCGAAGGCGTGCAGGCCGCGCTCGGCAAGATCGCGGGGCAGGCGTTCGAGGGCGGCGCGCAGCGGCGCGTGTTCCGCGAGCGTCTTGCCTTGCTCGCGCCGCGCGCGCTCGTGATCTGGGGCGAGGCGGACCAGATCATCCCGTCGCACCATGCGCAGGGGTTGCCTTCGCAGGTGCGTGTGGAGGTGATCGCGGGCAAGGGGCACATGGTGCAGATGGAAGCCGCGCAGGAGGTCAATCGGCTGCTCAAGGCCTTTTTCGGCGAAGGCGCCTGAGCATGGAGGCCGCCACGTCCCCGACCTCGAGCACGGCGCTCGGCGAACAAGGCTTGCGCAGCCGCGAGAAGCTCGCGCGCATTCCGGTGAAGATCGTGCCGCCTTCCGGGGCGGATGCGGTCTTGCCGAAGCCGCCCTGGCTGCGCGCCCGGCCGCTGATGAGCGAGACCGTGGCGGGCGTGGCGGCCGTGCTGCGCGAGCACAGGCTTCATTCGGTATGCGAAGAAGCGATGTGTCCGAACATCGGAGAATGCTTTGCGCAGCGCACGGCCACCTTCATGATCATGGGCGGGCTATGCACGCGGCGCTGCCCATTCTGCGACGTCGCGCACGGGCGGCCCGCGCCGCTCGACGAGGACGAGCCGTCGCATCTCGCGGCGGCGGTCGCCGCGCTCGGCCTGCGCCACGTGGTGATTACCTCGGTCGATCGCGACGACTTGCGCGACGGCGGCGCAGCGCATTTCGCGCGCTGTATCGCGCGCGTGCGCGAGCGCGTGCCCGGGATCGGCATCGAGGTGCTGACGCCCGATTTTCGCGGCCGCGTCGCGCGTGCGCTCGACGCGCTGTCGCTCGCGTGGCCCGATGTGTTCAACCACAACGTCGAAACCGTGCCTGCGCTTTATCGCGCGGCGCGGCCGGGCGCGGACTATCGCGGATCGCTCGATCTGCTCGCGCGCGCGAAAGCGGCGAACGGTGCGCTCGTCACGAAGTCCGGGCTGATGGTGGGATTGGGCGAAACCGACGCAGCGCTGCTGGCTACGATGCGCGACCTGCGCGAGCATCGCGTAGACGTCCTGACGATCGGGCAATATCTCGCGCCGTCGAGATTTCATCTTCCCGTGAAGCGCTACCTGCCTCCGGACGAATTCGCCGCGTTGCGCACGGCGGGGTTGGCGATGGGATTCCGCGAGGTCGTGGCCGGCCCGCTGGTCCGCTCGTCGTATCACGCGGCGCAGACGGTGGCGTCGGCGCGGCAAGGTGCGATGCCGTGAGCCTTGTTCGCAACCAGCCTCCAGGCATGCCGCGGAGCTACGCGCGTTCGCGCAAATACTGTGTGCTCACACGCGAGAGATAAGCCAGCAGGCCGGCGCCGGCAATCATGAGGCTCGCCAGGTTGGCGAGCCAGAACCCGCGCGCGCCCGTTGCCCAGACGGGCAGCGTGCCAGTCACGTCGAAGCCCAGTGCGTAGCCGCCGCCGAGTCCCACGCCCCAGAGCGCGATCGCATAGATGACGGTCGGCACGACCGCGACCTTGTAGGCGCGCAGTGCGAAGGCCGTCGTGATCTGCAGGGCGTCGAACACGTGATAGAGCGTGACGATGGCCACGAGCGGCATCGCCGCGGCGGCCACGGCGCGGTCCGGCGTATAGCCGGCGATGATGAGCGGTCGCAGCACGAATCCGATCGCGCCATGGCAGCAGGCAATCGCCACGGCCGTCGCCACGCCGTGCCGCGCGAGCGTGCGCGCTTCGGCGCGGCGTTCGCCGCCCAGCGCCTGGGCGACGAGCGTCGAGGTCGCCACGCCGATCGAAAGCGGCGTCATGTAGAGCACGGCGCCGACGTTGCCGGCGATCTGGTGGCCCGCGAGCGTGGTCGTTCCCATGCGCGCGATGAAGATCGCCATGAACGTGTACGAGGTCACCTCGATGAGATACGAGAGCCCCATCGGAATGCCGAGCTTGAGCAGTTCGGCCTGGCGCTTCCACTCGGGCCAGCAGAAGTGTCTGAAGATTTCGAACGGCGCGAACACGTCGACGCGCGTGAACGCGACGGCGGCGCACAAGGCGAGCGCCCAGTTGATCGACGTACTGGCGAGCGCGCACCCCGGGCCGCCGAGCGCCGGCACGCCAAGGCCGCCGAAGATGAGCCAGGTATTGAGCGGCACCTTGAGCACGAGCGCGCCGACTTGCATGAACATGACGAGGCGCGGCCGGCCCACGGCATTGGCGAGCGAGCTGTAGATGCGAAACGCGAGCGCCGCGGGCAGCCCGAACGAGAGCAGACGCAGATAACCGACGGTGCGTTCGCGCAGCGCGTCGGGGGCGTGCGCGAGGTCGAGCAACGGGCCGGGGAAATAGAGGATCGCGAAGCCGATCACCATCAGCACGAGCGCGAGCCAGAACGCCTGGCGCACTTCGAGGCCGATCTCCGTGTCCTTGCGTGCGCCATAGAGCTGCGCCGCGACGGGCTGCAGCGCGCTCAGAATGCCGGTGAGCGCGATATAGACCGAGACGTAGATCGACGAACCGAGGCCGAGCGCCGCGAGGTCAAGCGCCGAATAGCGGCCGACCATCGCCGTGTCGATCACGCCAAACGCGATGATCGCGAGCTGGCCGACCAGCACCGGCCACGCAAGCGCTGCGATGCGCCGCACGTCGCCGAGGAAAGTCGTCGTCACCGCAGCCTCAATCGGGGCGCTTGCGCCAGAGGTGCGGCTTCTTGAGCGGCGTCTTCGGGCGGTCGATGCGCACGTACAGGCGGAAGCGCTCGTCGCGGTCGGCGGCGCGACGGCCTTCCCACACGAGTTTCCACACGTAGTCCGACATCGAGCTCGGCTCGCCGTAGTCCTGGGTGTCCTGGCGCAGGATCACGTCGCAATCCTCGTCGAACGCGAAGTGCATCTTGCCGAAATAGGCGAAGGTGGCGATCTGCGCGTCGCCAAGACGCACCGGCGAAATGCACTGATAGTCGGCGGGCAGGTGCGCGGCGATCTGTTCGGCGACGTCCTTGTACGTCCGGCTGTAGTTGACGACCGGCAGCCAGAGCGTCATGAGCAGCACCCACATGAGCGTGGTGCCGCCGCTGGAGAGGACGACGCTGCGCCAGAGCACCTTCGGGTGGCGCGCCACGCGCCATTGCACGAGGGCCATCCAGCACAGCGTGACGGCCACCGCGCACACGAACGAGAGGATCTTGAACTGCGGCACGAAGCCGGGCGCGAGGCGCGAGAGGTTGCGCGCGAGCGGCGCCGGGAAACCGGTCATGCCCGCGAGCCACACGAGCCACACGAAGGTGCCGAGAATCGTGAAGCTCAGCACGGCGAACCAGTCGATCGCATTGATCGCGCCGCGCTTGAGCGTGGGCAGCGCGAAGGTGGCGAGCACCGAAAGCGCGGGCAGCACGAGCATGAAGAGCCGGTTCGACTCGTGGCTCTGCACGATCACGAGAATGAGCAGCGGCACGATGACCGAGAGCGGAATCGCGATATGCGGCTTGTGGCGCAAGCCCGCCCAGCTCACGAACGCCCAGATCGCGAGCGGCCATGCGGGCCAGGTGAAGAGCGGCAGGTTCTTTGCGGCATAGCGCAGCACGGAGCCCGGCGGCCCGGCGAAGGCGTTGACGTTGGTGCGCGCCCACTGGTTGAGGAACCAGACGGCGTCGTCGGGATACAGGTGCAGCGCCACGAACGGCCACGAGGCCGAGACGGCGAGCGCCACGGGCAGGCCCGCCACGAGGAGCCAGCGCGAACGCGTTTCGGGGGCGATGGCGAGCATCGCCAGCGTGCCGATGAGGAGCGCGCCCACGAGCACCGGACCGCTTGCCAGCATCACGGTGCCGAGCGCGAGGCCCCACCACAGGGCGCCCTGGACCGGCTTGTCGATGGCGCGCACGATGCCGTACAGCAGCATCGCGATCCCGACGAACTGCATGAGCTGCGGCGTGGTCTCGTGTCCGCGCTCGGCGAGGCCGAAGCACGCGAGCAGAACGAGCAGGGCGCCGTCGCCGAGCGTGCGGCCGTAGTCACGCGGCTCGGGCTCGCCGCCGAACGCGTACTTGAACGGCTGCACTTCGGGGCGGCGGCCCAGCAGATAGGCGCTGTACCAGACGAATGCGCACGCGAGACAGAACAGCACGCCGGTGGCGATGCGCGACGCGTTGCTCGCGTCGACCCACGGCGCGAACAGGCGAATGCAGGCGGCGCCGAGCCAGTAGCCGAGCGGGCCGTTTTCGGTCACGTACTTGCCGACGAGGTTCGGCAGCAGCCAGTCGTGCGACGTGCCGCCTGCCATCGTCCACATCACGCCGAAGCCCGCCGCATCCTCGTTCTTCCACGGATCGCGGCCAAAGAGGCCGAACGCGGCGAAGACGATACAGATGGTCAGCAGCAGCCAGCGCGGCAAGGCGCTGGTGGCGGAGGCGGTCAGTCGAATGGCTGGCTTCATGCAGTACGAGGGGAGACGGGTAAGCCCGGCGTGCCGAGGCGGGCGGCACGCGCGAGGTGGCAAGCTGACAGGCAGGGCAGACGGTAAACCTGACCGCCCGCAGTGCAATCCGGCATTCTAGCCGGGCCGGGGACCGCGCGTCACGGCGCGTGCCGTGGGTAACTGCGCAAACGCGTGAAACGAGGCTGCAAGGCGCCGCCTGCGAGCCGCCGGTGCGGCGAAGTGGTGGCGCAGGCAACAAAAAAGGGCAGCCTGGGCTGCCCTTTTCGTGCACTTTCCGTGCGGGACCGGCTGGAAGCCGGTGCGGCGAAGCACTTACTTCGCGGCCTTGCCCGAGGCGCGTGCGCCGAACTTCTTGTTGAACTTCTCGACACGGCCGGCCGTGTCCATGATCTTTTGCGTGCCCGTGTAGAACGGATGCGATTCCGACGACACTTCGATCTTGGCGAGCGGGTAGGTCTTGCCGTTGAACTCGGCGGTTTCGCGCGTCTGGATGGTCGAGCGGGTCACGAATTTGAAGTCGTTCGAAACGTCGATGAACAGGACTTCGCGGTAATCCGGGTGAATGCCTTCTTTCATGGTTATTCCTTAAATCTGGCGGTAGCCAACCCGCGTGCCGTGCTGCCCAATGCAGCACAGGGCGCTTTTACCTAATGCTTTGACAAAAGACGCTTTACAAAAGGCTTTTACAAAACGCATTAGGGCGCGAGCCACTTGCCCAAGGTCGAAAAAACGCGATTATGCCAGATAATCAGCCGGTTGGCGAATTTTTGGGGTCCCTCGCGCAACGGGATTTCAGGCCGTCCGGCCATGCAGCGCGCCCACGCGGGCCGGGTCCTGGCGGTAATAGCGCGCGAGCAGCCGGTAAAGCTCGGGATATTCGGCCTCGAACGCCTGCGGCTTGACGAACAGCGCCTCGCTGCATACCGCAAAGAATTCCGACGGATGTTCGGAGGCATAGGGATCGATCAACGAATCGCGCTCGAAGCGCGCCCAGCGGCGCTCCGGCACCGCATCCACCTTGTCGCAGAACTGGTCGTAGGCGTTGTCGAACACGTCGGCCCAAGCCTGCGCGTCGAGCGGCGCGTGCCAGCGCCGAAAAAGGGGCGGATGGCCGTCAGCCTCTCCGTTGAGCATGTCGATCTTGTGCGCGAACTCGTGAATCACGACGTTGTAGGCGTCGCTGCCGTCGGTCATCTGCGCGTCTTCCCACGACAGGATCACGGGGCCGCCTTCCCAAGCCTCGCCGCTCGCGTCGTGCTCGACTTCGTGCACCACGCCGTCCTCGTCTTCCACCGTCTTGCGGATCACGAATTCCCCCGGGTAGACGACCACGCCAACCCAGCCCTTGTAGAGATCGAGCGAGAGATTGAGCACGGGCAGCGACGCCTGCGCGGCGATCGCCACTGTCATCGGATCGGTCAGCTCCAGCTCGTGCGCCGTCGAGAATTCTTTCTGCGCGATGAAGAGGCTCGTCAGCTCGCGCAGACGCACGAGATCGGCGGCGTCGAGATGCGTGAGAAACGGCAGGCCGGTGAGCGTGGCCTGCCAGAGCGCGTCGTCGATCGCATGGGTGCGCAGCGCTTTTTCGCGGCGGCGCGCGTCGAACCAGTGGGAGAGTTTCGAAAGCATCGCTTCGGTGCGTTTTCCTGTGCGTCCGGGTGTCGTTCAGTCGATCTGCTTTTGCCACGCGGCGAAGATCCCGCCGCACATGGGCCGCGCCGATCAGAAAGTAGAACCCGTCGGGCGAACTCAGAAAGCTCGCTTGCTGCGCGACCATGCGGCTCGTTTGCGCGAGCGCGGAGCCGCGCGCTTCGCCCGTCGGGCGGCCCATGAACTCGAACGCTCGGGGCAGTGCGGCGTACACGTTCCCGAAGACCGGATCGGACGGATTCACGGACTCGGCGAGGCGCGTCTGGTGCAGCGCGAGCGGTGCTGCTCGACGATGATAACCGTGGCCGTGGCGAACGATATCGTCAACTGCCGGACGATGTTTTTCAAGCGGTAACCGTGCGCGAACTCTTCGATCGCGAAGATGCAGAACGTGAGCGCGCATCGAGGGTTTCGATCTGCCGTTCCAGTGCGTCGGCGATTTGCTGGAGCGATTCCTGGAAATAGCGCCGGTGGCCTTCGCCAAACTGATCGAGCGGCCGCTTGAGTATTTCGGTGATGCCGCGCGGCGAAAGTCCGACGTGAACCTTCACGTACAAGTTGTGGCGTGCGACGACAAGGTGCCGAAAAAGAAAAACGCCCGCGTTTTCGCGGGCGTTCTAGCGTTGCATCGAACGGGCGGCGGGCTTAGCCGCCGCGGCGCATCATCTCGAAGAACTCGGAATTGCTCTTCGTCTGGCGGATCTTGTCGAGCAGGAATTCCATGGCCTCGACCTCGTCCATGTCGTGGATGAACTTGCGCAGCACCCAGATCTTCTGGAGGATGTCGGGCTTGATGAGCAGCTCTTCGCGGCGCGTGCCCGACTTGTTCAGGTTGATCGACGGGTAGACGCGCTTTTCCGCGAGACGGCGCTCGAGGTGCACTTCCATGTTGCCGGTGCCCTTGAACTCTTCGTAGATCACGTCGTCCATGCGGCTGCCGGTTTCGATCAGCGCCGTGCCGATGATCGTGAGCGAGCCGCCTTCCTCGATGTTGCGCGCCGCGCCGAAGAAGCGCTTCGGACGCTGCAGCGCATTGGCGTCGACGCCGCCCGTCAGCACCTTGCCCGACGCCGGCACAACCGTGTTGTAGGCGCGCGCGAGACGCGTGATCGAGTCGAGCAGGATCACGACGTCGTGCTTCATTTCGACGAGGCGCTTGGCCTTCTCGATCACCATTTCAGCCACTTGCACGTGACGCGCGGCCGGTTCGTCGAAGGTCGAGGCGATCACTTCGCCCGCCACCGAGCGCTGCATTTCGGTCACTTCTTCGGGGCGCTCGTCGATCAGCAGCACGAACAGCACGACGTCCGGGTGGTTCTGCTTGATCGCGTGCGCGATGTGCTGAAGCATCACGGTCTTGCCCGACTTCGGCGAAGCGACCAGCAGGCCGCGCTGACCCTTGCCGATGGGCGCGATCATGTCGATGATGCGGCCCGTCACGTTCTCCTCGCCGCGCATTTCGCGCTCGAGCAGCAGCACCTTGTTCGGGTGCAGCGGCGTGAGATTCTCGAACATGATCTTGTGCTTCGAGGCCTCGGGCGGCTGGCCGTTGACCTTGTCCACCTTCACGAGCGCGAAGTAGCGTTCGCCGTCCTTCGGCGTGCGCACTTCGCCTTCGATCGTGTCGCCGGTGTGCAGATTGAAGCGGCGGATCTGCGAGGGGCTGATGTAGATGTCGTCCGTGCTCGCGAGATAGGAGGTCTCGGGGGAGCGCAGGAAGCCGAAGCCGTCCGGGAGCACTTCGAGCGTGCCGTCCCCGAAGATCGTTTCGCCCGTCTTGGCGCGCTTTTTGAGAATCGCGAACATGAGTTCCTGCTTGCGCAGGCGGTTCGCATTTTCGATCTCGAGGCCATTGGCCATCTCGATCAATTCGGACACGTGCAGAGACTTGAGCTCGGAAAGATGCATACGGAGAACCCGTCGGGGAGGAGTGCGACGAAAAGAAGTCTGGGGGAAGAAGCGAGCGGAACCGCTCAAGGACTTTATAAGGGCGCCGGTAGACGCTTTATGAATTCTAGCATAGCACACGCCAGAAACCGTCTGTGCAGACCGACAGCAAGTTTTGGCGTGTTTTTCAGGATGCGTGTTGTCATGCGACAACACGCACGTTCGCGTACGCCTTCCCGCGCCAGACCGTGGCGGGCCTGAGGTGGGAGGCGGGCGTGGGAGTCGGGAGTTACAGGTGGCTGTCCAGGAACGCAGTGAGCTGCGACTTGGAGAGTGCGCCGACCTTCTGCGCGGCGACGGCGCCGTTCTTGAAGAGGATGAGCGTGGGGATGCCGCGCACGCCGAACTTCACCGGAGTCGACTGGTGTTCGTCGACATTGATCTTCGCGACCTGCAGGCGATCGCCATAATCCTTCGCGACTTCATCGAGAATCGGCGCGATCATCTTGCACGGGCCGCACCACTCGGCCCAGAAGTCCAGCAGCACGGGCTTGTCGGATTTCACGACGTCCTGTTCGAACGATGCGTCGCTGATATGCTTGATTTGTTCGCTCATTGTATGAATACCTCTTTCGATTCGAGGCTGACTAAATTGCTCGCCACGATACACCAAAACTGAAAATTCATCCGGGGCCGCCTGGGCGGCGGACCGAACCCGCATTGCACGTCCGCATCACACGCTTTTGGGTGCAAACCACGCGGCTCAGCCAATTGCCGACGCCAGTGTAGCCTAAATCCCTATGCGCTGCCGACGGTGATAGTACTCATGCAGCAAGCAGGGTTTCCGTCTCGCAGGCCACAATCGGCGGGGTATTCCGGCTGCTGCGCGAGCGCGTCGCAATGACGGCCGTGTGCGCCAGCAATCGCACCCGCATGCTATCTGGTGACGTCGCCGGCCGTTGCAAGAGGGGCGCATAACGGCACGCGCCAAGAGCTTCGCGCGCTTTTTCGCACCGCAGCAGTCGCATTGCGGCGCGACCGATGTTAGAATGCAACGTGACGGGCCTCCTCGCATGGAGGGGCGGTCAACCTGGTCAGGTCGGGAACGAAGCAGCCACAGCCGTTTTCCGCCAGTGCCGAGGGTCGGGCTCGTCACCTTCCTTTTTCTCTTCCGGTTTTTTCCCATACATACGACGTTGACGCCGCGCCGGTACGCCACGGCATCCGCTCGTCACGTGCTCATTACCGTGATTTCGCCGGTCGCAAGCGTTCGCCATCCCGGTTTCGCCGCTGTCGCGAGGCGGGTGTCCCGCGCCTTTCGATTCATCTGGACGCGCGGGCGTTGCTGATACAATTTCCGGATGACCTACCAAGTTCTCGCACGCAAGTGGCGACCGAAGAATTTCGCTTCGCTCGTCGGACAGGAGCACGTGGTGCGCGCGCTCACGCATGCACTCGACGGCGGCCGCCTGCATCACGCGTATCTCTTCACGGGCACGCGCGGCGTGGGCAAGACGACGCTGTCGCGGATCTTCGCCAAGGCGCTCAACTGCGAGACCGGCGTGACGTCGAAGCCCTGCGGCGTGTGCCGCGCGTGCCGGGAAATCGACGAAGGTCGCTTCGTCGATTATGTCGAGATGGATGCGGCGAGCAACCGCGGCGTCGATGAAATGGCCGCGCTGCTCGAGCGCGCGGTCTATGCGCCGGTGGATGCGCGCTTCAAGGTCTATATGATCGACGAAGTGCACATGCTCACGAACCACGCTTTCAACGCGATGCTGAAGACGCTGGAAGAGCCGCCGCCGCACGTGAAGTTCATCCTTGCCACGACCGATCCGCAGAAGATTCCGGTTACGGTGCTCTCGCGCTGTCTGCAGTTCAATCTGAAGCAGATGCCGGCGGGCAATATCGTCGAGCATCTCACACACATTCTCGGCGAGGAGAAGGTCGAGTTCGAGCCACAGGCGCTGCGCCTGCTCGCGCGCGCCGCCGACGGCTCGATGCGCGACGCGCTCTCGCTCACCGATCAGGCCATCGCCTATTCGGCCAACCAGGTCACCGAAGAAGCGGTGCGCGGCATGCTCGGCGCGCTCGACCAGAGCTATCTGATTCGCCTGATCGATGCGCTCGTGGCCGGCGACGGCGCGGGTGTGCTTGCCATCGCCGACGAAATGGCGCTGCGCAGCCTGTCGTTCTCCACGGCGCTGCAAGACCTCGCGAGCCTGTTCCACCGCATCGGCTGGGCGCAGTTCGCGCCTTCGTCGGTGCTCGACGAGTGGCCGGAAGCCGACGACATCCGGCGGTTTGCCGAGGCGCTCAGTCCGGAGCAGGTTCAGCTCTACTATCAGATCGCGACTCTCGGCCGCAGCGAGCTTGGCCTTGCCCCCGACGAGTACGCGGGCTTCACGATGACGCTCTTGCGCATGCTGGCGTTCGAGCCTTCCGCGAGCGCGGGTAGCGCAGGCAGCGCGCCGGCTTCGAAGCCGGCTACGGCTGGCGCGGGCGGGCGCGCGGCGGTTCCGGCGGTTGCGTCGGCGCGCGGCGCGGCGCCTGCCGCTGCGCAGGCGGCCGTGCAGAAGCCGGAAGCGGCCGTGCCGCCGCGTGCGCAAAGCGTGGTCGATGTCAAACCGGCAGTGCAAGCCGAGGCGCTCAAGGCGGATGTTGACCAAACGCTCGCGACGCCGGTCGCAAACGCGATGGCTGGCGAAGCGCGTGGTGAAGCGCGCGTCGTGCCGCCATGGGAAGACGAGGGCGAGTCGGCTCCCGGTGTGAGTCCGGCGCCGGAAGCCGCGCCTGATCTCGCAATGGAGTCCGCTCCCGCTGAAGAGCCGCAACCCGTTCAAGGCGCGACCGCAGCACGGGCGCCGCAACCCGAATCGCGTGAAGAACCCGTCTCGGCGACCTCCGCACGCGGCGGGGCAAGCGCGGCGCTCGACGTCCTGCGCAGCAAGGGCATGCGCGTCACCGCGAGCCGCGGCGCGGCAGCCCCGGCGCCCGCGCCGAAAGCCTCGCCGCGCGCGGAAGTGAAGGTGCCGCCGCCCGATGCGGCCCGCCGCGCCGCCGCCCAGGAAGCCCAGGCGCGCCAGCCGGCCCGTAACGCAGGCGCGCAGCAGGACGCCTGCGGCGCGCCGCCGTGGGACGACATCCCGCCCGACGACTACGTGCCGCTCGGCGCCGACGATGCGTACTTCGCGCCGCCGGACGACGGTTTCGTGCCCGCCTGCGACAGCGAACCGTCGCCCCCGCGTGCTGCCACGCCGGCGCCGGCCGTGGTCGACGTGAGCAGGCTGCCGCCTGGCATTGCGCTCGACCCCATCGG
The DNA here is from genome assembly GCF_900096975.1 of Paraburkholderia lycopersici. Classification (GTDB taxonomy): domain Bacteria; phylum Pseudomonadota; class Gammaproteobacteria; order Burkholderiales; family Burkholderiaceae; genus Paraburkholderia; species Paraburkholderia lycopersici. Next base: position 25,024 of record NZ_FMYQ01000006.1, on the reverse strand, counting down.
GTTTGCGGGCGACTGGCCGGCGCTTGCCGCGACGCTCTCGCTCAAGGGCATCGCGTACCAGCTCGCCTTCAACAGCGAACTGACGGCGCTCGAAGGCACGCTGCTCAAGCTGAGCGTGCCGGTGCCGCAGTACGCGGAGGCCTCGCAGGTCGCGAAGCTCAAGACGGCGCTCGCCGGGCGTCTCGGCAAGACAGTGGAGGTGAGCGTGGAAGTCGGTCCGGCGCGCCGCACGGCGGCTGCGCTCGACGCGGCCGAGCGCGCCCAGCGCCAACGCGAGGCCGAGCGCGAGATCGGCGCCGACCCCTTCGTGCAGCAACTGATTCGCGACTTCGGCGCGAGTATCGTGCCGGGTTCGATCCGGCCGGTCGCGCCGGAAGCCGCATCGGGCGGCGGTCAGGCCGCCCACTGATTTTGCGTCGCGCGGCGCCTGGCGTCGTGCGCATTCGGACGCAAATGATTCGAACGACTACGATCCAGAAGGAGCAGTGACTATGTTGAAAGGCCAACTCGCCGGGCTCATGAAGCAGGCTCAGCAGATGCAGGAAAACATGAAGAAGATGCAGGAGCAGCTTGCCCAGATCGAAGTCGAGGGTCAGGCTGGCGCCGGTCTTGTCAAGGTCACGATGACCTGTCGCAACGACGTGCGCCGCGTATCGATCGATCCGAGCCTGCTCGCCGACGACAAGGAGATGCTCGAAGACCTCGTGGCCGCGGCGTTCAACGACGCGGTGCGCAAGGCTGAAGCCACGTCGCAGGAAAAGATGGGCGGCATGACCGCCGGCCTGCCGATTCCGCCGGGCTTCAAGTTGCCGTTCTAAGCTGCGGCATGGGCGCCGCGCGTGCTTCAGGCGTGCCGGCGCCCGCGCGCCTTGCCGACACCCTCGCATGGTTGGCGAGGCGCTGGCGTCAAGGCGCCAGAAGCAGTATGCAGCAGTCAGCAAGAAGCCGAATCCGCTTCAAACCCAGGTGCGCATCCCGCGCTGAATCCGCATGAAACAACCTTCCGCTCTCGCCGCTCTCGTCGAGGCGCTGCGCGTGCTGCCCGGCGTCGGGCCGAAGTCGGCGCAACGCATGGCCTATCACCTGATGCAGCACGACCGCGAAGGCGCCGAAAAGCTCGGCGGCGCGCTCCTGTTCGCGACCGAGAACCTGAAGCATTGCGAGAAGTGCAATACCTTCACCGAAGCCAAGGTATGCGAAACCTGTCTGGATGAGGAACGCGATGCGACGCTCCTGTGCGTCGTCGAAACGCCGGCCGACCAGATCATGCTCGAACAGACGATGACCTATCGCGGGCTGTATTTCGTGCTGATGGGGCATTTGAGCCCGCTCGACGGCATCGGCCCGAAGGAGATCCACTTCGACCGGCTCGTAAAGCGAGCCTCCGACGGCGTCGTCAAGGAAGTGGTGCTCGCAACCAACTTCACGAACGAGGGCGAGGCGACGGCTCATTATCTGGGCCAGACGCTGAAGGCACGCGGTCTCGCCGTCACACGCCTTGCGCGCGGCGTGCCGGTGGGCGGCGAGCTCGAATACGTCGACGCGGGGACCATCGCGCGCGCCATGCTCGACAGGCGCTCGATGTAGCGTCGTCTCGCATGCCTCGATAGCGGCGCGCGCAGTGCGCCGCCGCATGCCGAACAGAACGAAAGGAGACACCATGAGCGCAGCAGCCGCTTCCCCCGATTCGCAATCGAGCGCGACCCCGGCCAAAGGCGCGGGCCCGCTCGCGGGCGTGAAAGTCCTCGAACTCGGCACGCTGATCGCCGGCCCGTTCGCGGCGCGCTTTCTCGGCGAATTCGGCGCCGAAGTCATCAAGATCGAGGATCCCAAGGGTGGCGACCCTCTGCGCAAATGGCGCAAGCTCTATCCCGAAGCGGGCGGCACGTCGCTCTGGTGGGCCGTGCAGGCGCGCAACAAGAAGTCCGTCACGGTCAATCTCAAGGCCGAAGAGGGCAAGGAGATCGTGCGGCGGCTCGCGAAGGAAGCCGATATCGTCATCGAGAACTTCCGGCCCGGTCTGCTCGAAAAGCTCGGGCTCGGCTACGACGTGCTCTCGAAGGACAATCCCGGCCTCGTGATGGTGCGGCTCTCGGGCTACGGCCAGAGCGGCCCGTATCGCGACCGTCCGGGCTTTGGCGCGATCGCCGAATCGATGGGCGGCCTGCGCCACATCACCGGCTATCCCGACCTGCCGCCGCCGCGCATCGGCATTTCGATCGGCGACTCGATCGCCGCGCTGCACGGCGTGATCGGCGCGATGATGGCGCTCCATCACCGCAACATGAACGGCGGCAGCGGGCAGATCGTCGACGTGGCGCTTTACGAGGCCGTGTTCAACATGATGGAGAGCGTGGTGCCCGAGTACGGCGTGTACGGCATGGTGCGCGAGCGCACCGGCGCGTCGTTGCCGGGCATCGTGCCGTCGAATACCTATCCGTGCCGCGACGGCAGCATCGTGATCGGCGGCAACAGCGACCCGATCTTCAGGCGCCTCATGACGGCAATCGGCCGCGCGGATCTCGCCAACGACCCCGATCTCGCGCACAACGACGGCCGCGTGCCGCGCACGGCGGAGATCGACGGCGCGATCGCGGCGTGGCTCTCCATACGTACCATCGACGAGGCGCTCGGCGTGCTCAACGCCGCCGACGTGCCCGTGGGCCGCATCTACAGCGTGGCCGACATGTTCGCGGATCCGCAGTTCGCGGCGCGCCAGATGATCCAGCGGTTCCGCTGGCAGGCGCCGGGCGGCAAGGACGGCGAGGGCGTTGACGTCGCGCTGCCCGCGGTCACGCCCAAGCTTTCGGCCACCCCCGGCGACACGCGCTGGCTCGGCCCCGCCCTGGGTGAACATACCGATGAAGTCCTTCAGGCGCTGGGTTATGATGCAGACCACATCGCACGGTTGCGCGAGCAACAAATCGTCTGAGGCGCTTCGCCCCCAGGGCGCTTGATGCATCACGACGGCGGCGGGCGGCTGTCGATCCATCCCGCCACGCGTGCCAGGCCCGCCAGGCCCGCGCGAAAAACACAACAAGCATTGGAGACTCGCTCATGCAACGCAGAAGCTTTCTCGCCGGTACGGCCGCGCTCGCGGCCGCTTCGCTCGGTGCCGCGCCGCTCGCCTTCGCCCAGCAGAACAAGCTCGAAACGAAGAAAGTGGCGATCGCCGTGGGCGGCAAGAACCTCTTTTACTACTTGCCGCTCACGATCGCCGAGCGGCGCGGTTTCTTCAAGGACGAAGGCCTCGACGTCGAGATCTCGGACTTCGCGGGCGGCTCGCAGGCGCTGAAGGCGGCCGTGGGCGGCAGCGCCGACGTGGTCTCGGGCGCGTTCGAGCACACCATTCTGCTGCAGGCGCAACACCAGATGTTCCGCGAGTTCGTGTTGCAGGGCCGCGCGCCGCAAATCGTGCTGGCCGTTTCGAAGAAGGCGATGCCGAACTACAGGAGCATCGCCGACCTCAAGGGCAAGAAGATCGGCGTGACGGCGCCGGGCTCGTCCACGTCGATCATGGCGAGCTTCGTGCTGGCGAAGGCGGGACTCAAGCCCACCGATGTTGCGTTCATCGGCGTGGGCGCCGGCGCGGGCGCGATCGCCGCGCTGCAGTCGGGCCAGATCGATGCGCTCGCGAACCTCGATCCCGTCATGACGAGGCTCGACCGCGCGGGCGACATTCGCGTGGTCTCGGACACGCGCACGCTCGCGGACACGCATTCGGTGTTCGGCGGCGACATGCCGGCGGGCTGCCTCTACGCATCGGAGAGCTTCATCACGAAGAATCCGAACACGACGCAGGCGCTTACCAACGCAATGGTGCGCGCGCTCAGGTGGCTGCAGGGCGCTACGGGCGCGCAGCTCATCGACACCGTGCCCGAAAGCTATCTGCTCGGCGACCGCGCGCTCTATCTCGCGGCGTGGGAGCACGTGAAGGAGGCGCTCTCGCCGGATGGCCTGATGCCCGCCGACGGTCCCGCCACGGCGCTCAGGACGCTGCAGTTCGACCCGAACATCAAGGGCAAGCCGATCGATCTTTCGAAGACGTGGACCAACGACTTCGTGAAGAAGGCGCTCGGGACCGTCAAGAGCTGACGCTCGCGCGGTTCGATGCGCTGTCCGGCGCGCCGTGCCGGGTAACTGCTTGCCCGGCGCGGCGTCGCGTTTCCTGTTTATTTGCTGCGTGGCCGTAGCACGCCTGCCGTCCGCGGCCTCAAGACGATGACCGTTCCCGCTCTCGCGCTCGACAACATCACGTGCACCTTCGCTTCGCGCGAAGATCGCGCGCAACGCTACACCGCCGTCGCGAACGCGACGCTGCGCATCGCGCCCGGCGAATTCGTCTCGGTGGTCGGGCCGACGGGCTGTGGCAAATCCACGCTGCTCAACGTGGGCGCGGGCCTGCTCGCGCCGACTTCGGGCACGGTGAGCGTGTTCGGCGAGCGCCTCACGGGCCTGAACCGCCGCGCGGGCTACATGTTCCAGGCCGACGCGCTGATGCCGTGGCGCAGCGCGCTCGACAACGTGATGGCAGGCCTCGCGTTTCACGGCGTCGCGCCCGGCGAGGCCCGCGCGCAAGCCGGGGAGTGGCTCAAGCGCGTGGGGCTCGGCGGCTTCGGAGACCGCTATCCGCACCAGCTTTCGGGCGGCATGCGAAAGCGCGTGGCAATGGCGCAGACGCTCATTCTCGACCCCGACATCGTCCTCATGGACGAGCCGTTTTCGGCGCTCGACATCCAGACGCGCCAGCTCATGGAGAACGAACTGCTCGACCTGTGGGCCGCGAAGCGCAAGGCGGTGCTCTTCATCACCCACGATCTGGACGAAGCGATCGCCATGTCGGACCGCGTGGTGGTGCTTTCGGCGGGGCCGGGCACGCATCCGATCGGCGAATTCACGATCGATCTGCCGCGCCCGCGCGACGTGGCGGAAGTGCGTTCGCATCCGCGTTTCGTCGAACTGCATGCGCAGATCTGGGGCGTGCTGCGCGACGAGGTGCTCAAGGGGTATCAGCAGCAGCTAGCGGCGGGGTGAACGACACATGGCGCAATCGAAGGAACTGACAGGCAAAGAGACCCCCATCATGTGGAAACGGCTGCTCCCGAACCGGGCCAATCTCGTCGTGTGGCAGTGGCTGCTGCTCGTCGCGTGCTTCGCGCTGTGGTATGTGTTCACGAGCCCCACGCTCCTGCCGCCCGTCTATTTCGACGACCCCAACAAGGCCGCGTTCTTCTTCGGCGAGCCGCAGAAGGTGCTCGTGCGCATCTGGGAATGGTTCGCGACCGGCGAGATCTGGCTGCATCTGTGGGTGACGCTCGTCGAGACCGTGCTCGCCTTCGCGATCGGCACGATCACGGGCCTCGCCGTCGGCTTGTGGCTCGCGCTCGCGCCCACTTCCAGCGCGCTCTTCGATCCCTATATCAAGGCCGCAAACTCGATGCCGCGCGTGATTCTCGCGCCGATCTTCGGCGTGTGGTTCGGCCTTGGCATCTGGTCGAAGGTGGCGCTCGGCGTCACGCTCGTGTTCTTCATCGTGTTCTTCAACGTTTATCAGGGCGTGAAGGAAGTTAGCCCGGTCGTGCTCGCGAACGCGCGCATGCTCGGCGCGAACCGCCGGCAGTTGCTGCGTCACGTCTACCTGCCGAGCGCGATGAGCTGGGTGTTTTCGAGCCTGCATACGTCGGTCGGGCTCGCGTTCGTCGGTTCGGTGGTGGGCGAGTATCTTGGTTCGGCAAGCGGTGTCGGCTATCTGATCCTGCAGGCCGAGGGCACCTTCGACATCAATACCGTGTTCGCCGGTATTCTCGTGCTGACCGCGTTCGCGTTGATTCTCGATGCGCTGGTGGGGCTCGCCGAGCGGCGGTTCATGAAGTGGCAGCCGAAGACCGGCGACACCGAAAAGCTCTGAGCGCGCGGCGAGCGCGCCCATCCATCGTGCAAGGCAAAACGGCTCACGTATCGCGAGCCGTTTTCGTTTGGGTGCGCGTTTGGCGCGAAGCGATCAGGGCTCGATCACGATCTTGCCCGTCACCTTGCGCGAGGCCATGTCCTTGAGCGCCTGCGCGGTATCCGCGAGTCGATAGCGCTTCGAGACGTAAGGCTTGAGCTTGCCTTCGCCGATCCAGCCCACCATCTGCGCGAACGCGGCCGCATTGTGCTGCGGCTCGCGGCGCGCGAAATCCCCCCAGAATACGCCGACGAGGCTCGCGCCCTTGAGCAGCGCGAGATTGAGCGGCAGCTTGGGAATTTCGCCGTTCGCGAAGCCCACCACGAGATAGCGCCCGCGCCAGCCTATGCTGCGAAACGCCGGCTCCGCATACTCGCCGCCGACCGGGTCGTAGATCACGTCGGGGCCCTTGCCGTCGGTGAGCGCCTTGATGCGCTCGCGCAGGTCCTCGGTACTGTAGTTGATGGTGGCATCCGCACCGAAGCGGCGGCAGACCTCGAGCTTCTCTTCGCTCGACGCCGCCGCGATCACGCGCGCGCCGAGCACCTTGCCGATCTCCACGGCCGCAAGGCCCACGCCGCCTGCCGCGCCGAGCACGAGCATCGTTTCGCCCGCGCGTAGCGCAGCGCGATCCACGACGGCGTGATGCGAGGTGCCGTAGGCGAGCGTGAAGGCCGCGGCCGTTGGGAAATCGGCGTCCTCGGGCAGCGGCACGCATGCCGCCGCGTCGGCAATCGCCTGTTCGGCGAATGCACCGGTGCCCACATAAGCGACGACGCGCGTGCCGGGCGCGAGCTTCACGCCGTCGCCCGCTGCGCGCACCACGCCGGCAAGTTCGGCGCCGGGCGTGAAGGGCAGCGGCGGCTTCATCTGATACTTGTTCTCGATGATGAGCACGTCGGGGAAGTTGACGGCCGCGGCCTTCACGTCGATCACGACCTGGCCGGAGCCCGGCGCGAGGTCGGGCAGGTCTTCGAGCATGAGCGAGTCGGGCGGGCCGTACTGGTTGCAGCGGATTGCGCGCATCGTGTCTCCTGTCGTTGCTTCGGTTGCTTCGTTTATGGATTCGCCACAGCGGGACAGTGTACGGTAATCCGCCGCAATGCGAACGATCGTGCGATTTGTTTGGTGCCGTTTGCCGGGCGTTGCGCAGGCGAACATACAACAGCGAGCCGGCGCGCGGCCTGGGCGTCCGAAGCGCCGCGCCGCATGGGCCGGCCTGTCGTTCGCGCGCCTTCTTTCCTCGGTTACAATCGCCCGATGCGAATACTACTCAGCAACGACGACGGTTATCTCGCCCCCGGCCTTGCTGCGCTCTACGAGGCGCTCAAGCCGCTCGGCGAAGTCACGGTGATGGCGCCCGAGCAGAACTGCAGCGCCGCATCGAACTCGCTCACGCTGTGGCGCCCGTTGTCGGTGTTGCGCTCGGCGACGACCGGCTTCTACTACGTGAACGGCACGCCCACCGACTCGGTGCACATCGCGCTCACGGGCATGCTCGACCAGAAGCCCGACCTCGTGGTCTCCGGCATCAACAACGGGCAGAACATGGGCGAGGACACGCTGTATTCGGGCACCGTCGCCGCGGCCACCGAAGGCATCATGTTCGGCGTGCCGTCCATTGCATTCTCGCTCGTCGACAAGGACTGGATGCACCTCGATTCCGCTGCGCGCGTCGCGGCCGGGATCGTGGCGCATTACCTCGCGAATCCGCTGCCCGGTCATCCGCTGCTCAACGTCAACATCCCGAATCTGCCTTATGACGAGCTTGGCGAATGGCGCGTCACGCGTCTCGGCAAGCGTCATCCCTCGCAGCCCGTGATCCGCCAGACCAATCCGCGCGGCGAGCCGATCTACTGGATCGGGCCGTCGGGCGGCGCGCGCGACGCAAGCGAGGGCACGGACTTTCACGCGGTATCGCACGGCCATGTTTCGATTACGCCGCTGCAACTCGACCTCACGCACACGCAGATGTTGCCCGTGACGCACGAATGGGCGCGCAAGGGCGGCAGCGCTTCATGACGGGCGAGCGCACGAAGCGTTTTCCGCTCGGGCTCGCCGATCTGGTGCGTGAGCCGCGCCGGCGCGAGGCGCGTCCCGACGCCGCGCGCACGCCGCTCGCGGGTGTGGGCGCGAGCAACGGCGGCGCCGCGAAGCCCGTTGCGAAGTCCACGGCAAGCGCGCCGTTCAAGGCGTCGCCCGCGAGGCCAGCCAATGCGAAACCGGTGAGTGCGGTGAGCGCGAGGCCGGCAAGCGCGGCGCCGGCAACGCATGCTGCCGCCAACGCTGCGCCGCCGCGCGCCGCGGCTTCCGTCGGCGCCAGTGCGCTGCGGACCGGGGCTCCGGCCACCGGCGCGCCCGCCGTTGCGCTAAACGGCGCGCACGCATTGACCTCGGAACGCGTGCGCGAACGCATGGTCGAACGCCTGCGTGCAAACGGCATTGCCGATGCGCGCGTGCTCCAGGCGCTCGCGGCCGTGCCGCGCCACATGTTCGTCGATCCAGGGCTCGCTACCCAGGCCTACGAAGACGCGGCGCTGCCGATCGGGCATCACCAGACCATCTCGAAGCCGTCGGTCGTCGCGCGCATGCTCGAACTGGCGGGCGCGGGCCGCGTGCTGGAGCGCGTGCTGGAAATCGGCACCGGCTGCGGCTATCAGGCCGCCGTGCTGAGCCAGATTGCGCGCGACGTGTATTCCATTGAACGCATCAAGCCGTTATACGAGCGCGCGAAGACGAACCTTCGCCCGCTGCGTATCCCGAACATCCGCTTGCACTACGGCGACGGACGGCTCGGTTTGCCGTCGGCGGCGCCGTTCGACGCGATCGTGATCGCGGCCGCGGGCTTCGACGTGCCGCAGGCGCTGCTCGAACAGCTCGCCATCGGCGGCCGGCTCGTGGCGCCGGTGGCCTTGCCGGGCACGCAGGCGGCGGGCAGCGCGGGCGAAGCCGCCCAGGTGCTGACGCTCGTCGAGCGCACGGGGCCGGCGCAGTGGCGGGAGTCGCGCCTTGATCGCGTTTTCTTTGTCCCCTTAAAATCTGGAGTGATCTGAATCCGATGAGTATGTTGCGCGCGATCCAAAGAAACCGCCTGCATGTCGACCTGACCGTAGCTACCCGTGGCGCTTCGGTCATCGCGCTCTGTCTTCTGACCGCATGCGCCACGCGACTCGATCAGGCACCCGTGGTGGACCGCACCGCGCCGCTCGGCACGGCGGCCGCACAGCCTCCCGTCCCGCTCGGCCCTCCGCCTCCGGGATATTACCGGGTGAAGCCGGGCGACACTCTCTATAGGATTGCGCTCGAAAACGGCCAGAATTATCGCGACATCGCCGCGTGGAACAATCTCACCAACCCGAACCAGATCGAAGTGGACCAGTTGTTGCGCGTGGTGCCGCCCGGTGCGGGCAACGCATCGGCATATACGCCGGGCGTCGTGACCGCGCCGGTGCCGGGCGTGGGCGCGCCGGCGGCGGGATCGCCGGCGCAGCCGCCGATCTACGGCCCGGGCGCGCCCGCAGCGGCGCCGTCGGCCGCCGTCGCGCCGCAGCCCGCTGCGAGCGGCGGCGACCTGGCTGCGGCGCCGGGCAATATTGTGCTGGGATGGCCGGTGCGCGGTCCGGTGCTCAACGGCTTCGACGATTCGAAGAACAAGGGCATCAATATCGGTGGCGCGCCGGGCGATCCGGTCAAGGCAGCCGGCGACGGACGCGTGGTTTATGCCGGAAATGGGCTGCGCGGTTATGGCAATCTCATTATCATCAAGCATGACGCGACGTTTCTGACCGCGTATGCACACAACCGGGCTTTGATGGTAAAAGAAGGGGATGCGGTCACCAAAGGTCAGAAGATCGCCGAAATGGGCAATACCGACTCGGACCGGGTGATGCTGCATTTCGAAGTACGCCGCCAGGGTAAGCCCGTCGACCCACTGAAGTACTTGCCGCCGCAATAAAGCGAGCCGACCATGCCGAAATCGAAGCGCCGTCTGCAGCAATCCGAGTCTGACAGCCAAGCCGCCCAGGTTTCGGTGGAGGACGGCGCGCAGTCGGGCGACGATGACGCGTTGCCCGACCTCGACGGCGGCCGCGATTACGAAGAACGCGAAGAACGCGAATCCGCCGCCGACGAAGGCGGCGCAGCCGAGGTCGGCGAGCCCGCCGAAGCCGCGCCCGACGCCGACGATTTCCGTGCCATGCTGCAGGCCGAACTCACGGCCGACACCATCCAGCATTATCTGAACCGGATCAGCGTGAAGCCGCTGCTCACCGTCGAGGAAGAGCAGCGCTACTCGCGGCTTGCCAAGGCAGGGGAGTTCGAGGCGCGTCAGGTGATGATCGAGCGCAATCTGCGGCTCGTCGTCAGCATTGCCAAGGGATACCTCAATCGTGGCGTCCCTCTGCTCGATCTGATCGAAGAGGGCAACCTCGGCCTCATGCATGCGATCGAGAAGTTCGATCCCACGCGCGGCTTCCGTTTCTCGACGTATGCGACCTGGTGGATCCGTCAGAGCATCGAGCGCGCGATCATGAACCAGGCGCGCACCGTGCGCCTGCCGGTGCACGTGATCCGCGAGCTGAATCAGGTGCTGCGCGCGAAGCGCCATCTGGAGAAGAATTCGCTCAATGCCGATTCGGCCTCCGAGCGGCGCGACGCCAGCATCGACGACATCGCTTACCTCACGGGCAAGACCACGGAGGAAGTCACCGATATTCTCGCGCTCAACGAGCATACGGCGTCGCTCGACGCGCCGCTCGACCTCGACCCGGCCAGCAGCCTGCTAGACCTGCTTTCGGACGACCAGAGCCAGTCTCCCGACGCCGAAGTGCAGCACCGCGAACTGGAAACGCTCACACGCGCCTGGCTTGGGCGACTATCCGACAAGCATCGCCATGTCATCGAACGGCGCTTCGGGCTGAACCATATCGAGCCGGCCACGCTCGAAGAGCTGGCCGACGAAATGGGCCTCACCCGCGAGCGCGTGCGTCAAATCCAGCAGGAGGCGCTGGTGCGTCTCAAGCGCTTTTTTGCTTCGAACGGCGTGCGCAAGGACGCCGTTCTTTAACCCTCGCAGTCCATCTGAATGACAGTTCCCGTACTCGTATTCGACATCGAGACGATTCCCGATGTCGACGGCATTCGCCGTCTCGAAGATCTGCCCGCCACGCTCACCGATACCGAAGTCGCCGAGCAGGCCTTTGCCGCGCGTCGCGAGAAGACGGGCAGCGATTTCCTGCCGCATCATCTGCAGCGCGTGGCCGCGATCTCGTGCGTGTTCCGCGACGGGCAGGGCTTTCGCGTGCGCTCGCTCGGCACGCCGGAAGATGGCGAAGCGCGCCTGATCGACTCGTTCTACCGCACGATCGAGAAGTACTCGCCGCAGCTCGTCTCCTGGAACGGCGGCGGGTTCGATCTGCCGGTGCTGCATTACCGGGCGCTCGTGCACGGCATTCGCGCGGTGCGCTACTGGGAAATGGGCGATGAGGACCGCGAGTTCAAGTGGAACAACTACATCAGCCGCTACCACACACGTCACACGGACCTGATGGACCTGCTCGCGATGTATCAACCGCGCGCGAACGCGCCGCTCGACGCGCTCGCGAAGCTCTGCGGCTTTCCGGGCAAGCTCGGCATGGACGGCGGCCAGGTATGGACGGCGTTCCGGGAGGGGCGTATCGAGGAGATCCGCAACTACTGCGAAACCGACGTGGTGAACACATATCTGCTTTATTGCCGGTTCCAGATGATGCGCGGCGGATTCACCGAGCGCGAATATGCGGACGAGATCGCGTTCGTGAAGCAGTCGCTCGGCGCGGAAACCGCGCCGCACTGGGGCGAGTATCTCCAGGCGTTCGCGAACTGAACGCGCACGGACGCCCCTTCGACACCCGTTAGCCCAGTTCGAGCACGATTGGCTGATGGTCCGACGCCTGGGTCGCGCCGTCGATTTCGCAGCTTCGGATGCGCGGGCGCAAGTCCTCGGTGACAAAGACGAAGTCGCACGTGAGCGGGCCGTCCGACCATTGTTTCGTGTCGTAGATGCCCGCCGTGTGCGGCGGCGTCGCGCCGGGATGCAGCGCGGTCCACGCGTCGATGAAGGCCGGGCTGCCCGCGAGCGGTTCGAGCATGCGCGTGTAGGCCTCGCTGCCCCACGCGCTGTTGAAATCGCCGCAAACGATCGCGCCGGGCGGCCTCGCGGTGCGCACGAACGGCCCGGTGTCGTTTTCGGCGGGGGCAGGGTGCGCTGCATGGTCGGCGGCTTCCTGTTGCAGCCGCCGCAGTTCGTCCACCTGCGCTAGCCGCTGGCGCAGCGAATAGAACTCCAGGTGCGTAACGAGCACCCGCAGCGCGCCACCCGGCGCGTCCAGCACGGCTTCGAGCGCGACGCGCTGCATTGAGGGCGAGTTCGAATCGGCGGGCCATGGCAACGCGTGGCGGAAAACCTGCCCGACGGGCAGGCGCGTCGCGAGCGCGTTGCCGAACTGGCGGCGCGGCTTGAGCGGCACGGTTTGGCCCGGGTCTCGTTCGTCCTGCAACGCAGGCAAGTCCGCGCCGATCGCCGCGATCACGGTGTAGCCCGGCAGCAGCGCGCGGAGTTCGGCGAACTGGTCATCGCCGGGGGCGCCGGGCAGCGCGTGAAACCCGCGAGTCACTTCCTGCAGGCACAGCACGTCGAAGTCGGCAAGGCGTTGTGCCTCCCGCACCGTGCGCGGGAGATCGACGACGCCCGAAGCGTCGCGCCCCCACTGCACATTCCAGCTCAGTAGTTTCATTGACTAGGTAACCATATATTTTTATGGGATTTGTGTCGTCGTTAGATCGACTTCTATATCCCTAAAAATACCCCTTGGCGGGACCGTTTGAGCTTTGCCCGCCGCGGAAGGCACATTTTTAGATAATACCGCTCCGATGCCGTCATGGTTATCCCGAACAACGAGCCAGCGATTTTTCTATCAAACGACATGGCCGAGGGCGGCAATCTTGCTTCTATGGCGGTCTTTCCGAGGTCCCGGCAGGTTATGCGGAGGTACGTCCGACTATTGCGCTGCAGCAGCCGAAATATGCGCTGGACGGTCATGACGGAATTGCATTCCGTCAATTCTGGACATATTCCGGTAATGCCCCCGCAAATCCAGCGTCGGTAGAAGTAGAATTTTCTCGTTAAGAGGGAGTTCTGCGGATGAAGAAGTCGAGATTCACGGACAGCCAGATATTGGAGGCGCTCAAGCGCGCGGAGGCTGGGCTGGCGGTACCGGAGCTATGCCGGGAACTGGGCATCAGTTCGGCAACGTTTTATAAATGGCGCTCGAAGTACGGCGGCATGGACGCGTCGATGATGTCGCGCATGAAGGAGCTCGAGGCGGAGAATGCCCGCCTTCGCAAGATGTACATCGAAGAGAAGCTCAAGGCTGGGATTGCCGCGGAGGCGCTGCAAAAAAAGTTCTGAAGCCATCTCGTCGGCGCGAGATGGCAAGGCAGGTTGTTCAACAACGCCGTGTGTCGATTCGTGTGGCGTGCGCGGTGTTCGGAATCAGCGAGTCGTGCTACCGGTACGAGGCGAAGTCGAACACGGAGAACGAAGAGATTGCCGACTGGCTGCTGCGCATCACGGGCTGCCATCGCAACTGGGGCTTTCTGCTGTGCGACTTCTACCTGCGTAACGTGAAGGGATTCGGCTGGAACCATAAGCGCATTTACCGGATTTACCGCGAGCTGGAACTGAACCTGCGTATCAAGCCGAAGAAGCGCCTGGTGCGGGAGACGCCACAGCCGCTGTGCGTGCCGCAGGCCATCAATGAAGTGTGGTCGATGGACTTCATGCATGACCAACTGGTTGACGGGCGCAGTATCCGGACGCTAAACGTGATTGATGATTTCAACCGGGAGGCGCTGGGCATCGAGGTGGATTTCTCGTTGCCATCGGAGCGGGTGATTTCGCACGCTGAAGCAGCATATGGAATGTCGAGGCAAGCCGAAGGTCATCCGGTGCGACAACGGCCCGGAATATCTGAGCGCGGCCATCGTGACGTGGACGCAGAAGCAAGGTATCCGGCTGGAGTACATCGAGCCGGGCAAGCCGCAGCAAAACGCATATATCGAACGGTTCAACCGGACCGCACGATACGAATGGCTGTCGCAGTATTTGTGGGAAGACCTGGAGCAGGTTCGCGAAGCGGCGGCCGACTGGATGTGGACTTACAATCACGAGCGCCCAAATATGGCATTGGGCGGTTTTACCCCGAAGCAACGGCTGGCCATGGCCGCTTAGTTTCTACTTCTGCCTGCCGTGGAAAACGGGGGCATTACCATACCATCCACGCTGTCCTGTTCGTCGTATCTCTCGTAACGGGAGGCGCCTCGTCTGTCGTCTGACGGACGGAACACTTTCTTGCTGTGAATCCCGCGGCTACGGATCGGTAGCTCAGTGACGGACTTTCGATTTCGAGGAAATGATGACGAAGGTATCAAGACCGGTTATCAGTAACATGATTGCGAGTCTCTCAAAATTTGGCGGCCATATCCAGAAAGCTTTGCGCTACTTCCTGGATCCGGCAAGTGGTGAGCTATTCGAGGCGGATACGTCACAGATTGCGGATCTGGTGAAGCTTGACTGCTTGGTGTGGCTATCCCTTGAAACCGCCAACGCACCTTTTGCAGAGGAAACAGAGCGCGTAGACCATTTGGTCCTTCATGCAACCTGAAGACTGCGTTCCAATCCACGTGATCCGGTATTGCTTCAATCGCCAATTTATACAGCGACGTGGCTATTAGATCCAGCGAATGTGGGACTGCTGCATGCTCTTCATCTCCGCTTACTCTGGGACGGCTATTCGGACACCGTAGCATCTTTGAAGGGTGATGTAAAAATCAATAATTAAAAATCGTTAAATCAATCTCAAAAATTGCATCTGCCTTCAGCTCATGTTATTAAACGTATGAAGAATCATTGAAGATTCAAGGCATGGTTGAATCCGCAACAAGTTACGCGTAAATCAGGCCGCTGTTTGACTGAACTCCGATAGGTCCGGGAAGCCGGATAGCGGTATTGTCTGGTAGAAGAAGGGAGCGAGAACGATGCAAACAGGCAATACCGGTAACTGCTGCGATTGTACTAGCTCACCCATATGCGATGCCTCTGAAAGCTGGTTGAGGATGCAGCGGTGAGCATGGACCCGCGCCTGCTCGAATACTACAACTCCGAACTGCTGTACCTGCGTGCGCGGGTCGTCGAGTTCGCCCGGCAGCATCCCAAGATTGCGCGCCGCCTGGGGCTGCAGGCCGGAGACATCCTCGACCCCTATGTCGAGCGGCTGGTCCAGGCATTCTGCTTCATTTTTGCACGGGTGCGCATCCAGCTTGATGCCGCCTTTCCCAGCTTTACCGGACCGCTGCTCGAAGTCGTCTATCCCAATTACGTCGCGCCCACGCCTTCGATGGCGGTCGCCCGACTTCATCCGGACCATTCCGAGGGTAGCCTCGTCAAGGGATTTTGCGTCGAGCGCGGCACGGCCTTCACCAGCCGCGTGCCCGAAGGCGAAGTGACGCCGTGTGGATTCCGCAGCGGCCTGTCCGTGATGCTCTGGCCGCTGGACCAGCCGCAAGCCCGGATCACGGGTGTCCCGCCCGACATCCCCGGACTGGAACAGTTCGTTGCGCCCGGGCGGCCCGTCAAGGGCGCGCTACGCCTGAAGCTGCGCACCACCGGCGAAGTGCGCATGTGCGACCTGCAGGGACTGGACGAGCTGACCTTCCATCTGGGCGGCGAGGAAAGCACGGCATCGCGCCTGTTCGAGCTCATCCATGCGGCGGGACTCGCCACCGTCACGGGCGAGCCCGGCACGTTCAGCGCGGCGCAGCGCCGCTTCAATGTCGCGGGCCGCGATTCGATCGTCCCGGCCGGCATGGAGCCGGGCGACAGTCTGCTCCCTGCCGCGTGGAAAAAATATCACGGCCACGGGCTGCTCCACGAATTTGCGGCATGCCCCGCACGCTTCTGGTTCTTTACGCTGAAGGGCCTCGCTGCTGGCCTGCGGCACATCAAGGGCCGCGAAGCCGAGATCGTTGTGCTGCTCGACCGCTACCCGGGCGAACTCGCCGCCCGCGTGGACGGCAGGGATTTCGTGCTCTTTGCCACGCCCGTCGTCAACCTGTTCCGGCGTACGACCGACCCGGTGGAGATGCCCGGCACGCGCGGCGAATTCCGGCTGGAGGCGGATCTGCTGCGGCCGCAGGATGTTGAGGTTCACTCGATCAACGCGCTTTACGGGCAGGTCGCCGCGGAATCGGAAAAGCTCGGCTTCGAGCCGCTCTTTCAGGCGCTGAACCAGGACGAGAACAGCCACGGCCGGTATTTCACCACGCGGCGTGAGCACCGCCTGACGGGTAATTCGAAACGCCGCTACGGCACGCATACGTCCTATATGGCGACCGACACCTTCGTGTCGCTGGTGGACGGTAGCCAGAGTCCGTACGGCGAGCCCGTGAAGTACCTGAGCATCGACGCGTGGCTGACCAACCGCGACCTGCCGAACCTGCTGCGCTGCGACGGCGTTAACGATCTGACGCCCGACATTTCGGCTCCCTTCAGGACGGCTGGGCTGATCCGGGCGCCGTCCGCACCGCGCCCGCCGCTGGCCGAACGTGAAGCAGCCTGGCTGCTGATCCAGCAACTGAACCTGAACTGCCTGCCGTATAGCGACGAGAATGCCGCGAGCGGCGCGCACGGGCTGCGCGATGTATTGAGGCTCTTCAATGCGCCCGGCGACACGCGCTTCGCGCGCCAGATCGACAGCCTGACAGGTCTTGCCGCCCGGCCGGTAAACCGGCGCCTGCCAGGCAACGACGGAATCATGTTTGGTCGCGGCATCGAATGCAGCCTGACGGTCGACGAGCGCGGCTTCGATGGACACAGTCCGTACCTGCTTGGCCTGATTCTCGAACATTACCTCGCCCGCAACGTCCCGGCCCACTCGTTCACGCAGACCGTACTGTATTCGCAGCAGCGCGGACGTATCGCGACATGGCCCGTGCGCATGGGCACACGCGAAGTGGCCTGATGCGAGCCGCAATCCCCATCCAGACCGACCCTCATGACGCTGCCCGAGGCAGAGCCGCATGCCGAATCTGACGAAACCCCGCACCTTCACGGTCAGCGGTCCCGCGTTGCCGACACTCGCTGACGGCGAACCGGCATTGCTGCTGCGCCGGATCAGGGGCGAGGAAACGCTCTCGACCATCTACGCGTATGACCTTGAACTGGTCACGGCGCTCGATCTGCCCGACAGCATGGCCGCCAACTTCGACCTCAAGCAGATGGTGGGCAAGGAGCTAACGGTAGCGATTCAGCTCGAAGGCATGGGTGTCTTCGTCGCGGGTGCTGTCGGGGCCACGGGTGCGGCGAACATTGGCTCCGGGGTGCGCGAAATCAGCGGCATCGTCACCGAGGCGCGGCTCGCGGCACAGCTCAACCGCCAGTATGTCTACCGGCTGAAACTGGAACCGTGGATCGAACTGGCACGGCGCAGGACGGACTTCCGCACCTTCCAGAACAGGACGGTGGTGGAAATCATCGATGAGGTGCTCAAGGGCAACTACCTCTATTCGTACGTGAAGCGCCTGAACGGCACTTACCCGAAGCTGGTCTGGCAGGTCCAGTATGGCGAGGACGATTTTTCTTTCATCCAGCGATTGATGGAAGAGCACGGCATCTACTGGTTCTTCGAGCACTCGAAGACCGTGCATCGCCTGGTGCTCGTGGACAACCTGGGTGCGCACAAGCCGGTCGGGAGCGCCGCCTACCAGACGCTGTCGTATTACCCGCCGGGCCACAAGATCGACCGCGAATACGTTAGCACCTTCGCACCGGCCTCGAGCATCCAGTCCGGCGAGTGGACTACGGACGATTTCGATTTCACGAAACCGAGGGCGAACCTCCAGACACGTAACGCGTTACCGCAGCAGACGGCGCACAACCAGCTCACCGTCTACGAATGGCCAGGCGACTATACCGATCCGCAGCAGGGCGAGCAGTTCGCGCGTATCCGCATGCAGGAAATCCGCTCGCGGGGTGAGCGCGCGACGGGCGAAGGCAATCTGCGCGATGTGGTCTGTGGCACGACCTTCACGCTTTCGGGCTTCCCGCAGGACGCGGCCAACCGCGAATATCTCGTGATCCGTGCCGAACTGGACGCGATCGAGACCGGCGAACAGACGGGGTCGGGCGAATACGCGTTCACCGTGAAGTTCGAGGTGCAGCCCTCGAACGTGATGTACCGGCCGCCGCGCACGATCGAGAAGCCCCGCACAACCGGCCCGCAGACCGCCATCGTCACGGGCGCGCCCGGCTCCGAAATCTGGACCAACAACTACGGGATGGTGAAGCTCAGCTTCCACTGGGACCATTCAGGCGTCAAGGACCAGAACTCATCGTGCTGGGTCCGGGTGTCATATACGTGGGCGGGGGCCAACTTCGGCGGCATCAGCATTCCGCGCGTAGGAACCGAGGTCATTGTCGATTTCGAGAATGGCGATCCGGATCGTCCCATTGTGGTCGGGCGCGTCTACAACGCGATGACGATGCCGCCGTGGCAGCTTCCTGCCAACGCGACCCAGAGCGGCATCCTCACGCGCTCTAGCGAAGGCGGCGCCTATGCCACGGCCAACGCGATCCGCTTCGAGGACAAGAAGGGCGCGGAGCAGCTGTGGATTCAGGCCGAGCGCAACATGGACACCGTGGTCGAGGCCGACGAAACGCACACGGTGGGCCACGACCGCACGAAGACCATTGGCCACGACGAGACCGGCAGCATCGGGCGCCACTGGAAGCTGCAGACCGGCGGCTACAAGTACGAGACGGTGAATCTCGCGTCGGTGCAGAACGTGGGTCTGGGCAAGATGCTCAACGTCGGCATGGCGTACAACGTCAACGTGGGCGGCCTGTACCTGCGCAACGTGGCGCTGCAGATGGCGAGCACGGTGGGCATGGACCGCACGGACCGCGTGGTGCAGAACTGGACGGCGGACGTGGGGCACACGTACACGCTGACGGTGCGCGGCAAGGCCGTGGGCGATGCAGTGCAGGCCGACCAGGCGACCCCCATCGACGCGACGCCGGACTTTGCACCGCAGTTGCCGGGACCGGTGTCGAGTGCCACGTCCAACCAGTTGCAGCTGACCGACAGGGGCGAGAGCAGCCTTTCGGGTGCGAAGCAGACGAAGCTCGTCGGACCGGGCGGTAGCGTGACGATCGACGACGCGGGGATTACCGTCGAAGGCAAGTCCATTACCCTGAAGTCGTCGAACATCAGCATGACGGGCGGCAGCGCAGGCGGACTTGCGCCGGTGACGGAGGCCGACTGCGCGGAGTGCGCGAAGAAGACCACCAGTGACCATCCGGTGGATGTCGCGACCGGCCAGAAGATTCTGGCGCATGACGACTTCACGCTGCCGGGACGCATGCCGATCATCTGGAGCCGTACCTACCGCAGCGCAGACCAGCGCACGGGGAGTCTTGGTGTCGCATGGAAGCTCCCCTATGCAACCGAGGTGCGCAGCGGCACGGCGGGTCTCACCTACTTCGATGCGGACGGTCGGGAACTGCAGTTCCCCGCGCTGGAACCGGGCGAGGAGCACTTCCACCGCCTGGAGAAGTACACGCTCGCCCGGGGCGAAGACAGCGTGGCGGGGCCGACCTATGTCGTGCGCTTTGGTAACAGCGTCGAGGAGCACTACGTTCGTCATCCGGCCGATGACACCCGCTGGCAGTTGCAGCGCATCGCCAACCGCGACGGCCATGCACTGACGCTGCACTATACGCCGCAGGGATGGCTGCACGAGGTCCGCAACAATGAGCACACGGTACGTTGCGTGCTCGATTCCGCGGGGCGTATCACGACGGTCCACCTGGGCGGCCACGGGCAACCGCTGCTTGCAGACTATTCCTACGATACGCACGGCGATCTGGTGGAAGCGATGGACGCCCGGGGGCGTACGTGGCGCTATGCCTACGATCACCACCTGCTGACAGAATACCGTACGCCGTCAGGCGCGACCCACGTCTCGGAATGGACGGGCACGACGCCACAGGCATACTGCCGCCGCACGTATGCGTGGACGCCGTCCGCGAACGGCCAGCGCATCGTCACGCGCGACACGCGCTTCAACTATCTGCCGTCGCTGCGTGTGACACGCGTCACCGACGGTCTGGGCCACACCACCGAATATCACTACAACGGCCTTTGGGCGGTGGAGAAGACCGTTCATTCCGACGGCAGCGTCACGCAAACGCATTTCGACGAAAACGGCAGCGTGAGCGGCCAGACCGATGCGCTGGGCCGCACGACCCGCATGGTCAACGACGCACACGGCAACCCGGTCACGGTCATCGACGCGGCCGGTCAGGTAACGCGCATCAGCTACAACGACCAGAACCTGCCGGTGCAGATCACCGACCCGGCGGGCCAGGTCTGGCAGCGCGGCTACGACGACGCGGGGCACCTCACAAGCGAAACCGATCCGCTCGGCAACACGACGGCCTGGGCGTATGAAAACGGCCTGCCGGTATCGCGCACCGACGCGCTGGGCAACGTCACGAAGATGCAGTGGAACAGCGCCGGACAGATGCTGGCGCGCACCGACTGCTCGGGCAACACGATGCGGTACAGCTATAACGGCCTTGGCCAGTTGACCAGTACGACCGATGCGCTGGGCCGCGTGACGCGCTACCAGGTTGCGGGCTTCAGTACGGGCAATGGTGCCGGCCAGTTGACCGGGTACAGTCCGCCAGGCATGGGCTGGTGGCAGACCCGCTATGACGAGGCGGGCCGCCCCGTCACCCAGCAGGATCCGCTGGAGCGGACCACCCGCACCGCATGGGATGCCTACGACCAGCGCGTTGCCGTCACCGATGCAGCGGGCGGCAACCAGCAGTTCGCCTACGACGACATCGGCCAGATCAGGAAGCTGACCAACGCGAACGGCGAAACGACCACCTTCACGTATGACAACCGGGGGCGGCTTGCCAGCCAGACCGGTTTCGACGGCCGGCGCCAGAGCTACGGCTACAACGCGGTGGGCGAGATGGTCGAGCGCACCGATCACGGCACGGATGGCCAGATCACCACGCACATCGCCTACGATGTGCTCGGCCGCCCCATCGAGCGGCGCGCCAGCGACGGCAGCCAGTGGAGCTACCGGTACGACGCACGCGGGCTGCTCACCCAGGCCCAGTCTTCGGCGCCGGGCCAGACACCGGTGCAGGTGACGTACGAATACGACGCCGCCGGACGGCGCACGGCCGAAGTGCAGTCGCATCATGGGCGCGTATGGCGGATCACGCATGGACTGGATGCGATCGGCAACCGCGACTGGACCTACGTGCCGCAGGCCGGGGCGCTTGTGTGGCAACGCTACGGCTCGGGCCACGTGCACGGCGTGCTGCTTGCCAATGAGCCGATCGCGAACTTCGAGCGCGACGCGCTGCACCGTGAAATCCTGCGCACGCAGGGACCGGCCGCGCACCACTTCCAGTACGCCGATAGCGGACAACTCGCTGCGCACCGGTGGCAGAACCTTGACGGCAGTGGGCGGACGCTGGAACAGCCGCGTGCCTGGCGTACATGGCAGTACGACAAGGCCGGACAGCTGACGGCACTGAACGACACATGGCGCGGCCAGAAAACCTACGGATACGATCCGCTCGCACGGCTCGCGAGCGTGTCCGGGCCGGATGACGCACGGGAGGCGTTTCATTACGACCCGGCGGGCAACCTGCTGGGGATGGCTCCGAGCCGGGACCGCATCGATGCGTGGCACGCGCGCGGGGACCGGCTCCTGAAGTTCGCGCCACCGTCCAGTCCGGACAGGACGGTGGACTTCACCTACGATGGTCACGGCAACCGGATTGCGCGCACTGTGCCGCTGCCGCCGGAGCCTGAACTCACGGACGCCAAACGCCGTCGCCAGCACAGCGGTGAGGCTGTGTTGCGCACAATCGAAGTGCTGACGGGAACGCCCAGGTATGAGACAGCGGAGCCGCGCCCTGAAGAGGTACGCTACCAGTACGACGGCAGCCACCAGCTCATCGCGATCGACCATGCCGACGGCGCCCGCACGCAGTACCAGTATGACGCGCTCGGTCGCCGCGTGGCGAAGCATCACACGGCGGCAGGTAAAGGCACCGCGACGACGCTCTTCGTGTGGGATGGCGACTGGATGGTGCAGGAGATCACGGCAGGCCGGACCACGCACGGCGACGTGCCGGTCACCTATGTGAAGCACCCGGATCACTCAGGGCCGCTTGCGCGGATCACTGCGAGTGGCGTGCAGCATTATGTGACCGATCATCTCGGCACGCCGCAGGAAATCTACGACAGCCAGCGCAAGGTGCTGTGGGCGGCGAACTTGAGCGCGTATGGGCGCGTGACCAAACGCTTTGCGGGCGAAGTGGGCAATCCGGTCCGATTCGCGGGGCAGTACTATGATTATGAATCAGGGCTGCACTACAACCGACATCGCTACTATGACCCGGAGACGGGTCGATATGTCAATCAGGACCCGATAGGACTCAAAGGTGGCATGAATCGGTACGCCTATACGGGGGGAAACCCTATTAGCTTTATTGATCCAATGGGTCTTCAACATGTCTCGGGGCAGTGGAAAGATTGCGGCAAGGGATGTCGGATTCGAATTGATAAAAATGCATCAGGCGAGGGGCGACATCTACATTGGGAGTGTAAGGGGAAAGACGGCGCGATGGGAGAGTATGGAGGAACCTCGCATGGGGAGGATTACACTTCAGCCCCCAACATTATTAAAGAATGCGCGAAGAAAAACGGATTCAAACCAGAGCCGGAGGAATCGAAATGTCCAAAGAATTCGTCAGCAGCAAAGGCGGTCGTGGCGACTGGCGCTGGAATTGGTGCTGGTTACATTGCGTACAGAATCATAAGAATGATTCCGTCACTTTTCCCGCCGTTGTGGGGGACCATTCCGGAAAATGTTGCAATTCCATGATTGTTACCTTGC
The DNA here is from genome assembly GCF_900096975.1 of Paraburkholderia lycopersici. Classification (GTDB taxonomy): domain Bacteria; phylum Pseudomonadota; class Gammaproteobacteria; order Burkholderiales; family Burkholderiaceae; genus Paraburkholderia; species Paraburkholderia lycopersici. The sequence goes on along the minus strand of NZ_FMYQ01000006.1, from coordinate 2,052 downwards.
ATAAGGACTGAGAATATGAGTGACTTTGGATCGTTGAATTCCATTGAGTGGCATGATGGAATTTTTCTGGGGTGGCAGGTCGATTTTAACGATTCCGCTTGCATATCGATGGATTTTCGACTTTACCCCGACCCCGAAGGTAAGGAGCGAAAAAATGTGAAAGCTATTTTTTCTGGCATCACTAGCTTGCATAGCTCAATCGATGCCATTGAACTTCTGGACAATCGCCGAGCGGGAAATGTGAGTAACGCGTACATAAAGAAGGATGGCGGCCGTGGAAAATACAAATTCTTTCTCTATCTGGTGGACGGTCTAATAACGTTGAGCTTTCGTGATTTTGTCCTGGAGATTGGCAAATAAAGAATGACAACTCCTATCGCAACCTTGGGCACCGCGACCACACATGGCGGCGCAGTAGTTTCCTGCGCTGCCGGTGCGATGATTGACGGCCGCCTCGCCGCCTGTGTTGGCGATCAGACCGCGTGCCCCACGCATGGCCCCGGCGTCATCACGTCCGGCTCGATGCCCACGATCAACGGCCGACAGGTTGCCCATCATGGCAGCGGCACCAGTTGTGGCGCGACGCTCATCGTGCCCGGCGCAGGCCCGACAGTGTGAAGATTCCGCTAGACCCCTCGGCACTGACACTCCGTTGACGACAGACGACGCGAAGGCGCTGTGCGTCGCGGAATGCCGCCCAAACGATAATCTGAATGAACGACGTTCCCCATGAGCCCGGCGCGGAGCCGCGCAAGCTTCCTCCTCCCGTTCGGAAAGTAGCCCCCACCTCCGGTGAGCCTGTCCGCCCTGAACCGGTCTTTTCGGTTCCGCCCGGGGAGCCGCTGGATGCCGAGCGACTGGCAAAAATCCGGCTCGACCGGAACCCGTTGCTCGAAGCTGCCCGACCGTTGCTATGGGCGCTCGCGGACATGCCCGAAAAGCTTGATCAGCTCACCGGCGACCTGTTGCGCAACGTGATCGCAACAGAAATCCTGGCATTCCAGCGGCTCTGCGAGCCGGCCAGTATCCGGCGCGATCACATGCTCGCCGCGCGCTATTGCCTGTGCACGGCACTCGACGAGGTCGCCATGCGTGCGCTGTCGGATCATGGTGGCCAGAATAATGCCGGGACATGGGCGGGCAATGCACTCGCTACCATCTTTCACGACGACACCAGGGGCGGGGACAAGATGTATCTGCTGACCGGCAGGCCGATGCAGGATTCGCACGAGCACCGGAACCTGCTTGAAGTGATTTACTGCATCCTCAGTTTTGGCTTCCTTGGCCGCTGCTACGTCCACGGCTACGATGGCCACCGCTGCCACGAAGCAGTGCGCCAGCGCATCTATAACGAGATCATGGCGCGCCGTGAACCGGTGCCTGTAGCGTTGTCGCGCAACGTGAAACGCACCGTGCGTCCGAAGCGTGCCTCGTTTTATGACTTCCCGGTGTGGATCACGGTGACCCTGCTGTCGCTGGTTCTGCTTGCGATCTGGGGCTACTACAAATACGAACTGGTGACGCGCATCGAAGAAATCCGGAAGCAGATCGGCGACATCGCGCGCATCACGCCACCGCCCGCACCGTCTGTCCTGCATCTGAAAACGCTGCTCCAGAACGAGATCGCAGCAGGTACGGTCAGCGTGGACGAGGATACGCACCACAGTGCCGTGACCTTCCGCGGCGATGCGATGTTCCCGCCCGGTGGGGCTTCGGTGCAACCGTCGATGGGGCCGCTGATTGCGAAAATCGCGGGCGAGATTGCGAAAGTGCCGGGCAAGGTGTCAGCAGGCCACGCACCGTTCTGCCGTACTACTGGTCACGAGGTAAGTTGATGGATCAAACTTCGCCGGCGGAGGCTCTACCCGAAGAAATGCTGTCGGCCGACATGATCGAGCGGCTGCAACAGCAGCCGTGGCGTTTCGGTTTCCTGAGCCTGATGCGGCGCATCGGTGCTAATCCGCGCATTGATCCGATCGGCAAGGCGCAGTTGCCGTCGGCAGAACCCTTTAGTCTCGGCCAGAAGCCAAGCCTGATATTCGCACCGAGCGA
>NZ_FMYQ01000012.1 GCF_900096975.1 Paraburkholderia lycopersici | reverse complement strand
ACGACCTGAAGACCGTCGATATCCTCGTCGAGCTCGGCAGGCGCCGCATGGTAGGCGGCCAGGAAGACATGATCGTCGATGTGGCGCTTGATCTGCTCAAAGCGCAGCGTGCAGCGTAAGTCTGTTACCCGCGATTCCACTTGAGAGCCACCGTCACGGTGGCAACAGTGGGCGATCCCCTACACCATAAATAACAGATGTTTGGAGACGTTAAATAATGAAAAGCAACCTCAGGAAGTCCGCACTTGCAGTCTCGGCCATGATTCTCGCCACCGCGGCTCATGCCCAGAGCAGCGTCACGCTGTACGGCATCGTGGACGCCGGTGTCATGTACATGAGCAAGACGCGGAACGCTACCGGCGGCAATGGTGGCAAGTTCATCGGCTTTACCGACAGCGGCGAAGCGCCTTCGGTGTTCGGCTTGAAGGGCGATGAAGATCTCGGCGGCGGTATGCATGCCGAGTTCAACCTCGAAAGCGGTATCAATCTCGGCAACGGCGGCTTTAATAATTCCAACGGCAACCTGTTCGGTCGCCAGGCGTGGGTCGGCGTGCGCGGCAACCTCGGTACGCTGCGTGCGGGTCTGCAATATTCGCCGTTCTTCGACGTCGTGTGGGAAGCGGATCCGCGCGGTCTCTCGCAGCTCGGCAGTAACCTGGTGGTCTACTCGTACAACGCGCTCGGTACCGGTGTGTTCAACTCCAACATGATCAAGTACGACTCGCCGGTGATCGCGGGCCTGCAAGGCAGCGTGATGTTGGCGCTGGGCGGAGTCGCCGGTGACTTCCAGGCAGGCCGTCAGTATTCGGCCAACCTGCAGTATCACTGGCGAGATCTGGGCGTGTTCGCAGCGTACTACAACGGCAACACCGGTGGAGCGATGACGCCGCTGCCGACCAATCTGGGCATGCAGGCGCGCATTATCGGCGCCAGCTACAAGTTCGACGCGCTGACTGCCAAGGCCTCGTTCACGAACTACAAGATGGCCGGCTCGGGCATCAACAACAATGTGTACAACGTGGGCGTCGATTTCATGGCAACGCCGGTAATCGATCTGAATGCCGGCGTCTGGTACATGGTCAATCGCGACGACACCTCGAGCAAGTCGCTGCTGGGTGCGGTGGGCGCCAACTACTTCCTGTCGAGGCGTACGGGCATTTACACGCAGGTGGGTGTGGTCAACAACAAAGGCGGCCAGAATTTAGGCCTGGCGATGGGCGAAGCGCCGACCACGCTGTACGCACCGGCTGGTACGACGGTCGGCGTCAACGTTGGTATCCGCCACCTGTTCTGATCGACTCGCTTTCCGGACCGCTGACGAACCCCATGTTATTCGGAGCATGGGGTTCTTTTTGGCTCTTTCTCGTTGGCGGCGGCGCGTGGGGTAGGCGAGCTCATTTTGCTGGCGAGGCAGCGAGCATGAAGGCGTTGCCGGAGACGGTAACGGAATTGAACAAGTCAGCCGGGCAGTCGCCGGATTCATCTGCTTTCGGCGGCATCGAAGGCAATGTGTGTTCTGGCCCAGTCGTGTGCTGTCCATCTGCGGGACGTGGTTCCCGCAGCAATCGATTTCCGCCAGCAGACCCGGTCCGTTCGCTGTGAGACCCCAACCGGTTAATGGTTGGAGTGAACGTATCGCTTTATTTGCGATCTTCGATCGACGTGCGGTCGAAGTGCAGGCGCTCCATGATCGGCGCATCCGAGAAGTGGAACAGGTCGAACTGGCTTTCGGCCTGCAGCGACCAGGGCACCCAACTCGGGACAACGAAAATATCACCCTTCTCGAGCGCGTGCGTCGTACCGCCCATGACGACGCCGCCGCGTCCCTCGAACACCTGGAAAACCCGCGTTCCGACGTCTCGGCGCGTTGCCGTGCTTACGCCTGGACGCAGCCGGTGGAACTCGGCGCGGATCGTCGGCATGACGTCGCCACCAGTCGTCGGGTTGGTGTAGCGAACCGCCGCATGGCCCGGCGCCACAGTGCCGGGATACCCCTCGTCTTCGAGGTGCAGTTGCTCGCTCAGCGCGCGATCGGTGTGCTCCCAGCGATACGCGCCGACAGGCGAAGCGATCGTGTTCTGCAGCCCCGACAGCGGACGCAGCCCCGGGTGACACCACAGGCGCTCGCTGCGCGAGAAATCCGGCGTAGTCTTGTCGCTCAGTTCATCCGGGCCGAGTTCGAAGAAACCGACGTCGTTCGTGTAGCTGAACGGGATGTCGAGCCCGTCGATCCATGCCATCGGGGCGTCGCGGACGTTCTGGTGGCCGTGGAAGCACCAGCCCGGCGTGATCAGGAAATCTCCGCGGCTCATGCGTACCGGGTCTCCATTCACGACGGTCCAGACGCCTTCGCCTTCCACAACGAAGCGGAATGCATTCTGCGAGTGACGATGCTCAGGCGCAGTTTCGTGCGCGCCAAGATATTGGATTGCGCACCACAAAGTCGGCGAAACATAGGCTTCGCCACCGAGGCCCGGGTTCGCGAGCCCGATGGCCCGGCGCTCGCCGCCACGGCCGACGGGGACCAGTTCGCCCGACTGCTGGGCGAGCGGGTAGAGCGTCGCCCATTTCCACACATGTGGAACGGCATGCGGCTTGGGATGTCGCGGCATCAGTCCGCTGATTTGCGTCCAGAGCGGATTGAGGTGATTGCTTTCGAAATCGGCATAGAGCTGGCGAAGCGCCGGGGAATCTTCCGGCTGTCCACCGTGGGGTACTGGATTGTTCATGGATCAGGTTTCGCTTATGAAGGCTGGGAAATGAGTGTTCGGTTGCAGACCGGATTGCCAGTCGCGCGAGATGCGACAACACAGATAACGACTCTTCAATGCCCGACGCCGGCCACTGGCGAGAGGGCAACCTCATCGCGCCGCAGATGGAAGCCGAACACGGTCATCGCGCAGCCGGCCACGATCGCCGGCATGCCGACGATCGAGAACAGCATCGGCATATCGAGCCCGGCCGCCAGCATCGAGCCCCCTGCGAGCGAGCCGAGCACGGAACCGAAGCGGCCGACGCCGTTCGCATAGCTCACACCCGTCACGCGGCAGTCGGAGGGGTAGAACGCGGCGGACAGCGCGTTCGCGCCGCACTGCGTGCCCGATACGCACACGCCGGCCAGGAACACCGAGATCGCGGCAAGCCACGGGCTGCCGGTAAGGTGGCCAATGGCGGCGGTGAACACACCCGCCAGCACATAGGCGACGGCCAGCACGAAACAGGGATTGAGGCGGTCCATGAGCCAGCCGAGCGCGATCGCACCGAGCGTGCCGCCGACCTGGAACATCGCTGTCACGAGCGCCGCCGTGCGCAGCGAGGCGCCGCTCGTATGCAGCAGCATTGGCAGCCAGCTTTGCAGCAGATAGATCAGGAGCAGGCTCATGAAGAACGTGAGCCACAGCAGCAGCGTGCCGTTTCGCAGCTCCGGCGTAAACAGCCGGCCGATGCGCGAGCCCGAGGATCCGCGGCTCACGTCGGCGACGCTGAACGCGACCCCGTCGAGGTTCGCGTTCGGATCAATGCGCCGCAGCGCTGCGGCGATCCTCGCCGGCGGCCATTGTGCATTCACCATGTAGCGCACCGATTCCGGCAACGCTCGCACATAGACGAGTGCCATTGCGAGCGGCACGATGCCGCCGACGAGCAGCACCGAGCGCCAGCCATACTGGACGATCAACATCGCTGCCGCGAAGCCGCCGAGCGCGGAACCACACGTGAAACCACAGAACATCGTGGTGACGAGAAACGAGCGTAGACGTGCCGGGCAATATTCGGAAGTCAGCGTGACCGCGTTCGGCATGGCGCCGCCCAGGCCGAGGCCGGTCGCGAAGCGCAGCGCGATGAGCCAGCCGAACGACGGTGCTGCTGCGGCGGCGACGCTCGACACGCCGAACACGAGCAGGCAGCCAAGCAACAGACGCTTGCGCCCGATGCGGTCACCGATCGGGCCGAACAGCAGCGCGCCGGCCATTAGTCCGGCCAGCCCCGCGCCGAACACCGGACCGAGCTGTTGCGGGGAAAGATGCCAGAGCGCGCGGATCGACGGGGCGATGAAGCCGATTGCGGCGGTGTCGAAACCATCGATCGCGACGATTAGAAAACACAGCACCGCGATCAGCACCTGGAACGGCGTGACGCGGTTGCGGTCGATGAACGAGGTGACGTCGAGCGTCGACGCGGGGTTGGCCATCCGTGTCTCCTTCGGAATGGGCAGGTTGCGGAGCCGCACGATGCGTTGCCGTAGCCGCTCCTGTGACGGGGCCGGGAGCGCCGCGCCCAGCCGGGTTCCGTGGCGAGGCCAAGCCCCGCCGGCGGCTCAGACAGCACCCTTCAGGCAGTCTTCCACGCGCCAGCCGTACAGCCATTCGAGCGCGTCATAGAACTGATCCCGCGTGCGGCCGACCCACAACTGGTTGCGCACGAGGCGCTCGACTCCCTTCGCGTGATAGACGCGGCCCATCTCGCGCGCACTCCAGAGCACGCGCGCGGTGCGCGGAATCCGGGCCTGCTCGTAGAGCTTGAAGGCCGCGACGAAATCGCCGTCGGTGGCCTCGATTGCCTTGCCGAGCGTGACTGCATCCTCGAGCGCCTGGCACGCGCCCTGCGCGAGATATTGCGTCATCGGGTGCGCGGCGTCGCCGAGGATCGTCGCGCGGCCGAAACTCCACTGATCGGCCGGGTCCCGGTCGGCGGTGGCCCAGCGGCGCCACGAGGTCGGCCTGTCGAGCATCTGGTGCGGCAACGGGTGGATGCCCTCGAAGTACGACAGCACTTCCTCCTTGCTGCCGTCGGTCACGCCCCAGACTTCCCTCTGGCGGCTGTGGAACGTGACGACGAGGTTGTATTCCCGGCCGCCGCGCAGCGGATAGTGTACGAGGTGGCAACGCGGGCCGGCCCAGACCACGGGCGAATTGATCTGCAGGTCCTTCGGCATGTTTTCGACATTGACCACCGCGCGGTACACCACGTGGCCGGTCGGAGTCGGCTCGTCGCCGTGCAGCGCCGCACGCACCGCGGACTTCACGCCGTCCGCGCCGATCACGGCGTCGGCCGTATAACGTTCGCCGTGCTGGTCGATCACCGTGACGCCGCGCTCGCTCTGTTCAAGCTGGCGGATCTGCGTGTCGGTGCGGAACTGGATCAGCGGGTTGCCCTGCACGGCTTCGAAAATCGACAGATGGATGTCGGCTCGATGGATCACGCCGTACGGATTGCCGAAGCGCTTGCGGTAGGCATCGCCTGTTTCGATGCGCACGATTTCCTTCGCATCGACCGCGTCCATCAGCGTCAGCGAGTCGGTATAGACGGTGCGGTTGCGCGCCGCTTCGCCGGCGCCGAGCGCGTCAAGCGCCGTGAACGCGTTCGCGCCGAGCTGGATACCCGCGCCGATTTCGCCGATCTGCGGGGCCTGTTCGAGCAGCAGCACCGCAATGTTCTGCCGGGCGATGGCGAGCGCGGCGGCGAGGCCGCCGATGCCGCCGCCCACCACGATCACGCGGCGGTGGGCCCTGGATGTCTGAGGCATGTCTGTCTCCTGGATGATTCAAAAACCAAAATGCGGTCAGGTACCCGGCGCGCTATGCGACGTAGTCGGGCTGGTTTTTCGGTTCGGCCTTGACGAAGGACGGATGCCCGGACGCATGGCGGTACGCGGCCATCACGCGTGAATACGCGGACAGATCGCAGCCCATGCGCAGCGCATTCGCGACTTGCGGCACGAGGCACACGTCGGCGAGCGTCGGTGCGCCGCCGAAGCACCACGGACCGCCTTCGCGCGCCGCGGCCTGTTCGAGCAGGCGTTCGGCAGCGCAGAGGCCCTCTGCAATCCAATGCTTGTACCAGGCATCCTTCTGGTCGGACGTAGCCTTGAGCACGTCGGTCAGATACTTGAGCACGCGCAGGTTGTTGACCGGGTGAATGTCACATGCGATCAGGTTTGAGAACTCGAGCACGCGCGCACGCAGTACCGGCTCCGCCGGAATCAGGCGGGGTTCGGGGTACGTGCCGTCGAGCCAGTCGATGATTGCGAGCGACTGGCCGAGATGAAAATTGCCGTCGACAACGGCCGGCACGACGGCCGACGGGTTGACCGTCGCCACGTAGTGCGCGTCGCGATGTTCGCCCAGGCGGATGTTCACGCCGTGAAAGATCGGCTCGATGCCCTTGAGCGCGAGCGCGATACGCACACGGTACGAAGTGGAGCTGTTGAAGAAGCTGTAAAAATCCACGTTGGTCGTCCAGTTCGGTAGCGTTGATTCAGACGACCTTGACGGTCAGTTCGCCAAGCCGCTCGACGCCGACTTTCATGGTGTCGCCGCGCTTGACAGGGCCGACGCCCTCGGGTGTGCCGGTATAGATCAGATCGCCCGGTTCGAGCCTGAAGAAGCGCGACAGGTACGACACGGTTTCCGCGACCGACCAGATCAGGTGCGTGATGTCGCTCTTCTGCTTCGGTTCGCCGTTCACGGTCAGCCAGATACCGGCGTGCTCGAAGTGGCCGACCTGCGAAGCCGGATGGATCGGGCCGATCGGTGCCGATTCGTCGAATGCCTTGCCGATTTCCCACGGACGGCCCATTTCGCGCATCTTCATCTGCAGGTCGCGGCGCGTCATGTCGAGGCCGACCGCGTAGCCCCAGACATGGTCGAGCGCCTGTTCGAGCGGCACGTTCGAGCCGCTCTTGCCGATCACTGCGACGAGTTCGACCTCGTAGTGGTAGTTCCCGGTCTCGGCCGGGTAGGCGAGTTCGAGCGTCTGGTCATAGGCAACCGGAACGATCGCGTTGTCGGGCTTGCAGAAGAAGAACGGCGGTTCGCGGTCCGGATCGAAACCCATCTCGCGAGCGTGGGCGGCGTAGTTGCGGCCGACGCAGTAGACGCGGCGCACGGCGATCGAGTCGTTCGAGCCGACGACCGGTACGGCGATGGGAGCTTCAGGCGTGAAGATGAATGGCATGGGATGGATCTCTCTGTCGAATGGGGGCGGCGCCGGCCGGTCAGGCGCAGCACGGGACGGAAGCTCCCGGCGGCGCGGACACCCGCGGCCGCGAGATGCGAAGCCCGGAGTGGCGGTTGGCTAACGGGGGTGTCGTCATGCGTGTCTCCTGCGCGATCGGGCGATCCGGGGAAGCGGGGCGCCACGGGTACTTGCTGTTTGGGCGTATTTATAGGCTGGCGGGCTATATTTGTATAATTGCAAATTGTCACTATTCATACGTAAACGGATATACCTCGGAGGGGGCAATGCTCGACTGGACCTACCGGCTGCGCCTGCGCCACCTGCAGATGCTGCTGTCGATTGCGCAGACCGGTAATCTGAGCCAGTCGGCCGAGGCGTTACACACCACGCAGCCGGCGCTGTCAAAGTGGCTGAAGGAACTGGAGGCCGATGTCGGTCTGCCGCTGTTCGAGCGTCATGCACGCGGCCTGCGGCCGACGCCGTACGGCGAAGCGATGGTTCAGCACGCGCGGAGCATCATCGGCCACCTCGACAGCGCGCGCGACGACATGGATGCGCTGCGCGACGGCGGCAGCGGGCTCATCACGGTCGGCACGTCGGGTGTGTCGGCTGCCGACACGGTGCCGCTCGCGGTCGCGCGCCTGATCCGGCAGATGCCGCGCGCCCAGGTGCGGCTTGCCGAAGGCACGATGAATCGCCTGATTCCGCAACTGCTGCAAGGCGAGATCGACATCGTGGTCGGCCGCGCCGCGAACCCGCAACTTACCTCGCAACTGAAGACGGAGACGCTCTACCACGATCCGGTCAACTTTGTCTCCGGGCTGGAACATCCGCTCGTGTCGCGAGATGCGGTCGGCTGGGGCGACCTGTTCAGCTATCGGTGGATCGTCTGGCCCGAAGGCACGCCGATCCGCAACGCGCTTGAATCGGCGCTCATCTCGGCCGGGCGAAGCATGCCGCGCAATTGCATCGAATCGAATTCGTCGCTGCTCAACATCACGCTGCTCAAGCATTCGGAGTTGCTCGGCGTCGCGTCGCAGCGCGCGGCCCAGCGGTTTGAACGATTGAGCTTGCTGCACGTGTTGCCCATGCCGTTCGGTGGAGCTGGCGCGGTCTCGATGTACTGGCGTGCAGATGCGGAAGGCCGCCATGCCGTCGCGCTCGCGCTCGACTGCCTGCGCGCGAGCGCGGAGGCATGAGCTGCGGCCGGGCGTATCCGGCGACTATTCTGCGGATGAACAAGTCCTGTCCACGGTGTCGCTGAGCGGCAGCGGGAAAATGCGTTAGCTGCGGTGCGCAGCAACACGAGCGGCCAGCGAGTTTCGCAAGGCGCGGCGATTCCAGACGAAGGAGGGCCGCGAGCTGGTCTGTCCGATCACGTAGGAATACGAATCGGACAGACGTCTCTGCTCGTGGTTTTCTCGATATCGTGACGGAAATACCAGGCTGGTTTCGAAAGTGATCGGATCTCGTAGAGGCCGAGGCGGCGATGCAGGGGGGGATTCGTCCGCGATGAACACGAACGAGGGCCTGTTGACCAGGCGGTTTTTCACCGTCACTTATATGCACCGCATTGGGGGTTTGGCGGTGGCTGGGCGCCCATTCTCCGGGGCGCAGCAACTGCATGCCGAGGTACATGGCCGGGCTGGCCTGCATGTTTTCCAGGCCGTGCCCCGGGTTGGCCAATACGATCACGCGACGCTCGGCCTTCTCGATCGGGGTGAGTTCGCCGGCCTTGAGCAGCAGCGGCCACGCGTCCCGAATAAAGAAAATTCGACGGAAGGGGGGGATGGGTCATCGGTCCGCATTTCTGGTCCGGCCGATTCGATCCGGGGAATCCATGGTTCCGGACTACCCGAACGGGTGGGGGGCACGCGCGATTCCGATCCCTACACTGCTTTCCTGCGGATATCGCGGCAAGCGATCGCTTGCCGGCATGTTCGGCGGCAGGCCGGTGCGCACTGAAGCGAATCATCGGCATACGCAGGCGAGTCACGGCCTTCCAGTTTCGAAAAAACAACATCAGGAGACGTAGCGGATGAAGCGCGCCCTTTCCCCCGTCAACATCGTCGTGCCCCCTCTCATTTGCCTTGCCTTCGCCATTCCGGCCGCCCATGCGCAAAGTAGTGTCACGCTGTATGGCGTCGTCGACGCCGGCATTCTCTACACGAGCAAGACGGTGAACCCCGCGACCGGGCAGAACGCCGGCCATCAGTTTTCGATGGTGACGGGCGGCATGACGCCGTCGCTGTTCGGCCTGAAAGGCACCGAGGATCTCGGTGGCGGCCTGAAGGCGATCTTCGCGCTCGAAAGCGGGATCGACATCGCGAGCGGGGGCTTTACGGATTCGAACGGCAACATGTTCGGCCGGCAGGCGTGGGTGGGGCTCGCCAGTCCGTACGGGACGGTGAAGGCGGGCGTCCAGTTCTCGCCGTTCGTGCTGTCGCTCATCGCGACCGACGCGCGCGACGTGTCGTATTTCGGCAGCGGCGTGCCGTTATACGTCGGCAATGTGTTCGTGACGGGCATCTTCAACGCGAACTCGGTGTCCTATACGAGCCCGACAATCGGCGGCTTCCAGGGCGCGGCGATGCTCGCGCTCGGCGGCGTCGCGGGCGACTTCCAGGCGGGGCGGCAGTATTCGGCGAGCCTCAACTACACGTACGGGCCGCTGCTGATCAGCGCAGCCATGTACAACGGCAACGCGGGCGGCACCGCCGCGTCGACGCCGGTGCCGAGCACGGTGCCGTTCACCGGCCGCACGATCGGCGCGAGCTACCGGTATCGCGACCTGACCGTGAAGGCGTCGTTCGTCAATTACAAGGTTTCCGGTTCGTTCGACAACCGCGTCTACAGCGGCGGCCTGAGCTATCAGATCACGCCAGCGGTGAACGCGGATGCGGGCGTCTGGTACACCAGCGACGGCAACGATACGAGTAACCATTCGATCATGGCCGCAGCGGGCCTGACCTACAGCTTGTCGGCGGCGACGTTGCTGTACGGCCAGTTCGGCTTCGTCAACAACCACGGGAAGATGAATACGGGCCTGTCGACCAACGGCGCGCTGTTCGGCGCGTCGGGTTCGACGTTCGGCTCGGCGGTCGGCATTCGCCACCTGTTCTGAGGCGCGGACATCGCGCCGACGAATAGATCGGCGTGCAGATCGACAGTGCGAAGCCGACGCTCGCGCGCGAGCGCGCACGCGGCCGGTCCGGCCAGAAGCGCGCAGACGGATACGGGCATTCCATATCCGAAGACTACCCGGACGGGTGGCGTGGCGAGTCAGGCAGCCGCCTAGACTGATTCCACGACATACACAACATATAGGAGACGACGTGTATCACCCATCCCTTCCGCCTTTGCGCGGCTGTCCGGCCGTGCAGCGCGCCCCGCTCGACCTTCCCGTTGACCTGCCTTCCCGGCCGACGCATCGCACGCACCGCGCCTGACCCGATCCTTCACCAAGCGAGACAGATCATGACCCTCTCATCCGATTCCACTCGCGATGTGCGGCGGCCGGGCGCGGCAAGCGCCGGGGCCGCGCGGCATCGCCTGATCAACATCGACAACGGCGGCACGTTGACCGACATTTGCCTGATGGACGGTGACAAAGTGGTTCGCACGAAGACGCTGACGACGCCGCACGATCTGTCGCAGTGTCTGTTCGACGGGCTGCGCAAGGTATCCGAAGCGGTGTACGGCAAGGAAGATCTCGAGGCGCTGCTGCTGTCGACGGCCGCGATCCGCTATTCGACCACGCAAGGCACCAACGCACTCGTCGAGCGCAAGGGGCCTCGGCTCGGGCTCGTGACCGGCGGCACGTTGTCCGCCGATCAGGTGCGCGCCGCCGACGGCGCGGCTGACTTGTTCGACGCGGTGATCGGCAGCCGTGCGGTCGCGCTATCCGGCGACACGATCGAAGCCGACGTCGTGCGCGCGGTCGGCGAGCTCGCGGCGTCGGGCGCGAACCGGCTGGTCGTGTCGATCGGCGGGCCGCGGCGCGCGGAAGTCGAGCAGCGTCTGAAGCGCAGGCTGCTGCGCAGCTTTCCGCCGCACCTGCTTGGCGCGCTGCCGATCCTGTATGCACACGAAGTGGCCGACGACGTCGACGACGTTCGCCGCACGTGGACCACGCTGTTCAACGCGTTTTTGCATCCGGCGATGGAGCGCTTCCTGTACAGCGCCGAACAGAAGCTGCGCGATGCGCGCGCGCAGAGCCCGCTGCTCGTGTTCCGCAACGACGGCTATGCGGGACGCGTCGCGAAGACGATCGCGCTGAAGACATACAGCTCGGGCCCGCGCGGCGGCATGGAGGGCGCACGCGTGCTCGCGGAGCACTATGGGCTGAAGCATCTGTTGTCGATGGACATCGGCGGGACGACGACCGACATCGGCGTGGTCGACGAGCGCGGCGTACGCGCGGACCGGCACGGCGACGTCGAAGGCGTGGCGACGTCGTTCGCGCTGTGCGACGTCGTCAGCGCGGGCGTCGGCGGCAGCTCGATCATCCGCGCGAACGGCGACGGCATCGCGGTCGGCCCGGAAAGCGTCGGCAGCGCGCCAGGGCCTGCCTGTTTCGGCCTGGGCGGCACGCAGGCGACGATCACCGACGCGTTCGCACTGGCGGGCCTGCTCGATCCGGCGTCGTTCTTCGGCGGCAAGCTGCAGCTCGACAAGGCGCGCGCGCGGCAAGCAATTCACGCGCACGTCGCGGATCGGCTGAAGATGGGCGACATGGAGGCGCTGTCCGCGATGGAAGCGGCATGGGTGAAAAAGGTCGCCGACAGCCTCACCGCGTACTCGCCGATCCGGCCGGACACGACGCTGGCCGCATTCGGCGGCGCGGGCGCGCTGGTCGCGTGTCGCGTCGCGGATGCGATCGGCGTGAAGCGTGTGCTGATTCCGGGCCTGGCAGCGGTGTTCTCCGCCTACGGGATCGGCTTCTCCGACGTCGGCCACAGTTTCTCGGCGCCGCTTGCCGCGGCCACCGACGGCGCGCTCGCCGCGGCGATGGACACGCTGTTCGCGCAGGCGTCGCGCGCGATGTTCGGCGAGGATGCGGCGATCGACGATTGCCGTCTGGTCTACTCGCTCGAAGCCACCGGCGCCGACGGACAGACGGTCGGGCACGCGCTGCACGGGAAGACGCTGCCGGCCGATCTTCCGCCGGGCGCGGCGTTGTCCGTGTCGCTGACAGCGGTCAAGCGGATGCCGCAGGCGAGGCTGACGGGCCGCTTTGGCGAGGACGGGCATCAGGTGGCGATCACGCGCGACACGCGGCTCGTCGTCGTCGACGGCCGTGAGGCGGAACTGCCGCTCTATCGCGTCGAAGACCAGCCGAAAGGCGTCGCAGTGCGCGCGTCCGGCCCCGCAGTGCTCGAAGAGGACTTCTTCACCGGGCGCATCGACGCGGGTTGGCACTTCGAAATCAATTCCGCGGGCGACATTCTGCTCAGCCGTGGTGAGGAGACCGAACAATGAAAGTCCTGATTACCGAAACCCTGCGCATCGACCTCGGCACGGAGCAATGGGAATGCCGGCGCTGCGGCCATGAGCACGGCGGCGCGCGCGAGAACTACAAGCGCGGGCTGCTCGTCTACGATCGCGATCCGCGCGAGATCCACAAGCCGCTGCTCGATCAGAAGCTGTACGAGCGCACGTATTCGCCGGACCCCGACTGGTGCAGGATTCTCGAGTACTACTGCCCAAGCTGCGGCGTGCTAGTCGAAGCCGAGTATTTGCCGCCGGGCCATCCGCCGCTGCACGACATCGAGCTCGACATCGACGCGCTCAAAGCGCAATGGAAGGACCGTCCGGCGATGACGGAACCCGCGCAAGCGCCCGATCTCGCGCTCGAACGCGTGAAGCTGCAGCGCGCGCTGCACGCGGCCACGCATCACCGGCACGCGGCCGCCCGGTCCGATACGCCGTCCAACTGACATACGGGGAGAATCAACGATGAAACGTGTTTCCGTCGATATTGGCGGCACCTTCACGGATTGCTTCGTGGCCTGGGGCGATCAGTGTGTCGAAGGCAAATCGCTCACCACGCATCACAATCTCGCGGTCGGCTTCAACGACTCGCTCGCGGACGCGTGCCGCCAGCTTGAACTAACGCCGACGCAGTTGCTGTCGGAAGTCGATTCGGTGCGCTACGCGACGACGCTCGGCACGAACGCGCTGATCGAGCGCAAGGGCCCGCGGGTCGGCCTGCTCGTCACCACGGGCTTCAAGCACACGGTTCCGCTGTCGCGTGCGCGCGGCTACGGCGAAGGGCTGTCCGAGCACGAGCAGATGGACATTCCGAACGCTGCGCGGCCGGAACCGCTCGTCGCGATTCCGCTGATCCGCGAGGTGCGCGAGCGCATCGACTACGCGGGCCACGTGTTCTGGACGCTCGACGAGGACGACGTGCGTCTGCGTATTCGCGAACTCGTCGACGCCGGCGCACAGGCGCTTGTCGTGATGTTCACGAACAGCGTGGTGAATCCGGTGCACGAACTCCGTGTGCGGGAAATCTTTCTCGAGGAATACCCGGCGCACATGCTCGGCGCGATTCCGATGCTGCTGTCGCATCAGGTCGTCGGGCGCAAGGGCGAGTATTCGCGCGCGACGTCGTCGATCATCGACGCGTTCCTGCATCAGATCATGTACCACGGCCTCGGTACGCTGGAGCTGAACCTGCGCCAGCAAGGCTACGCGAAGCCGATGCTCGTCAATCACAACTCGGGCGGGATGGCGCAGCTCAACTCGACCGACGCGCTGCAGACCGTGCACTCGGGTCCGGTATCGGGGATCGCCGCGAGCGAATACCTGGCGGCGGCCGCGGAGCTCGGCAACGTCGTCGCGACCGACATGGGCGGGACGAGCTTCGACATCGGCATCGTCGTGCAGGGCGGCCAGAAGTTCTACGATTTCAACCCGGTGATCGACCGCTGGCTCGTCAGCGTGCCGATGGTGCATCTGGTCGCGCTCGGCGCGGGCGGCGGCTCGATCGCGCGCTACGAGCGGATGTACAAGACCGTCGAGATCGGCCCGCAGTCGGCCGGGTCCGATCCGGGGCCCGCCTGCTACGACCGCGGCGGCCAGCATCCGACCGTCACTGATGCCGACCTGCTGCTCGGCTATCTCGATCCGAAGAACTATGCGAACGGCCGCATTCCGCTGAATCCGCGCCGCGCGCGGCAGGCGATGCAGGACGATCTGTGCGACGAGCTCGACCTCGACGTGATCGAAACCGCGAAGCTCATCAAGAAGCAGGTTGACGCGTCGATGGCGAACGGCATCGCGACCGAGCTGCGTACGCGCGGCTACGAGCCGAAGGACTTCACCGTGCTCGCCTACGGCGGCAACGGGCCGCTGCACGCGTGCGGGATCGCATCGGCGCTCGGCATCACCCGCGTACTGGCGCCGCCGTATTCGTCGACGTTCTCGGCATGCGGCGCGGGCACGGTGAACCAGATGCATATCCACGAGATGAACACGTGGACCGTGCTGTTCAACCCGAACACGAAGTCGTTCTTCATGGATTTCGACGCCTTCAACCAGGGCGTCGAGGAACTCGAGCGGCGCGGCCGCGAGGATCTCGAGCGGCAGGGAATGGACCCGTCGCAGATTCGCTACCGGCTCGAACTCGACATGCGCTACGGCAACCAGCGCGTGCAGACGGCGGTGGTCACGCCGATCTCGCGCCTGAAGACGCAGCGCGACGTGCTGACGCTGATGGAACTGTTCCATGAGAGCTATGGCTCGCGCTTCGGCGAAGGCTCGCAGAGCCCGGAAACCGGCGTGCGGATCAACACGCTGCGCGTGTGTGCCTATGTCGAGCAGCCGTCGGTGCAGTTCGCGAAGCTGACGGTCAGCGACAACCCGCTGCCGCCGCCGGAGCCGGTCGGTTATCGCGAATGCCACTTCGTCGGGCACGAGGGACCGCTTCGCACCGCTGTCTACGATGACCGCGCGCGCGCCGGGCGTACGCAGATCGAGGGACCCGCCGTCATCACCACGCGCGCCACCACCTATCTCGTCGAGCCGGGCTGGATCTATCAGGCGACGGCCCAGGGCGGCGCGTGGTTCCTGCGCAAGTAAGCAAGGAGTTCGACATGCAAAACGAAATCAATGCAGAAGATCGGGCGCTGCTCGACAAGTTCATCGCCGACAACACGCTGTTCCTCGGGCCGGACCCCGAGATCATGCGCAATCACAGCATCATGCCGCGCTCGAAGGCGGAGAGCGAAGTGCTGGAACGCGGCGTCGATCCTCACCAGGTCCACCATGTGCGCGGGCTCATCAACTCGGCGCTGTCCGAAGCGTTCACGATGGTGAACCAGATGGGCGCGGCGCCGGGCGCGAAGTGGGGCGACCTCGTGACCGCGATCTACACCGCGCAGGGCGACCTGTCGATGATCGCGCCGCACGGGATCATCGCATTTGCCGCGTGCTGCTTCTACCCGATCCGCTTCATCATCAAGAACTGGACGGACGATCCGACGGTCGGCGTGAAGGACGGCGACGGCTTCATCCACAACGACGCGCGCTACGGCGGCATCCACAACACCGACCAGTCGATGATGATGCCGCTCTTCTACAAGGGCGAGCTCGTCTGCTGGCTGTCGTCGACGATCCACGAGGGCGAGAACGGTTCGACCGAGCCGGGCGGGATGCCCGCGAAGGCCGAGAGCAAGTACGACGAAGGCATCAAGATGCCGCCGTTCAAGATCGTTGAGAACTTCGAGCTGAAGCGCGACCTCGTCACGTTCCTGCAGAACTCGGTGCGCGATCCGCGCCTGCAGCTCGAGGACATGAAGGTGAAGCTGCACGCGGTGCTGCGGTTGCGCGAGCGGATCATCGCGCTGCTCGACCAGTACGGCCGGGACGCGCTGATCGGCACGCTGCGTTCGCACCTCGAAGACGTCGAAACGGAAATGCGCCGGCGCATCCGCGAATTGCCCGACGGCACGACGCGCGTGCTGCAGTTCATGGATTCGAGCCTGCGCGAGAACGCGATGCAGAAGATCGCCTGCGCGATCACCGTGAAGGGCGACCGGATGATCATGGACTTCCGCGGCTCCGCACCACAGTTCCTGAACCGCTCGGTGAACACGAATATCGCGTCGTTCAAGGCCTCGCTGTGCACGGGGTTGCTGCAGAACATCTGGCCTGACCTGCCGCATACGATGGCGGTGCTGTCGCCGATCGAGATCATCACCGATCGCAACTCGATCCTCGACGCCGAGGGGGAGATGCCGCAGGCGATGAGCCTGATGCCGCTGTTCAAGGGCTGCGTCGTGTGGACGGTCCCGATGAACAAGCTCAGCTATAGCCTGCCGCATCGCTACTCGGCGGTCATCGCATCGCAGTACGACCAGGCGGCGACATTCATCTACGGCGGCATTACGCAGCACGGCGACGTGACCGGCAATTTCTGCGCGGACATCAACGGCAACGGGCAGGGCGCGCGCAGTCACGCGGACGGCGAGCATTCGATCTCGCCCGTGTTCGGCTTCATGTGCGACACCGGCGAGCACGAGATCGCGGAGGAGGACACGCCGATCGTCCGCCTCGGCGCGCAGCGGCTCGCGAAGGACCGGATCGGCTGGGGCAAGTATCGCGGCGGGATGGGCTACGAACAGATCGCCACTGCGCGCGGGTCGGGCCTGTGGGGCTTCATGACCGGCTGCGAGGGCTCGAAGTTTCCGTCCGCGCAGGGGCTGTTCGGCGGCTACTCGTGCCCGAGCTATCAGCTGATGAAGATCAAGGGCATCAACATCTTCAAGGTGCTCGAAGAAAATCCGAAGGCCGTCGAGGCGTTCGACATCGTGGATCTGATGAACACACGTCCGATTCCGGGCGCGAAGTACAGCAGCCACGACATGGGGATGACGTTCGAGATCTGCAACGAAGGCGAGATCTACATGATTTGCCAGGGCTCGGGCGGCGGCTACGGCGACGTGCTCGAACGCGATCCGGAACTCGTGATGAAGGATTTGCGCGAGGATCTGATGTCGCACGAGAACGCGCGCGACCTTTACAGGGTCGTCTATGACGAGGCAACGCTGGTCGTCGACGTCGAGGCGACCGCCGACGCGCGGGCGGCCGAGCGGCTCGCGCGCATTGCGCGCGGCAAGCCGTTCGACGCGTTCTGCGACGAATGGGTGACGCCGGAGCCGCCAGCATCGCTGCCGTACTTCGGCAGCTGGAACAACCCCGCCGAGATCTATGCGACGACGCTGGGCCAGCGCGTCAAGATGCCGGCCGACCAGATCCAGGGGGCGTTCATGCTCGATCCGAAGGACGTGCGGATCGCGGAACTCGAAGCGCGTCTCGCCGCGCAGGGGGCGCAAGCATGAACCGGCTCGACGGCCGCTGCGCGGTTGCCGCCGGCGCACATGTGCCGCTGACCGACATCTGTCGGGACGAAGGCGAAGCGCGCGCGGCAGCGCTGCGCGCCGACGGACGCGACGCGCGCGCGATCGTTTTTTTCGTCCCGGACGATTCTTCTTGCATGACCGGTGCCGATCTCGTGATCGACGGCGGCAACACGGCATGTTGAACAGGGAGGCATCATGGCGCGATTGATCGAAGCAAATCGCACTCGCCGGCTGCTCTGGCTCGACCACGACAGCTACAGCGCGCCGCTTCTGACTGGCGGCGGCCCGCCTTGGCTCGACAGTGCCAGATGTGTGGCGTGGACGCGCCAGGCGCACGGCCTGCTGGGGTCCGACGTTCTCACGCTGCCGCTTGCCGACGTTGCGGCCGCCTGGCTGGCGGCCGACCCGGCGCTCGGAGCAGCGATGGCGGAGAAGACCCGGCGTGCGCATCTGCCGCTGAAGGCGTGCCTCGCGAGCACGGCGCTGCGTGAGCACGCGGCTGCGCTCGCGCTCGCGCTGCGCGCCGCGTTGCCCGACGCGATCTTCGCGCTGGCGCTGCCGTCCCCGCGCGACTGGGCCGCCGAGGCGCTCGCGCTCGCGGGGGGCGCGCCCGATATCGAAGTCGACGAAGACGCCGCCGATGCGGCCGCGTCCAGCATCGCGGATTTCCTGCGGCTCTACGCGACAGCCGGCGTCGATGTCTTGCTGCTGCGCGAATCGCATGCATGGAACGCCGGGGACGCCGCGTCGTGGCTCGAACTCTATCAGCCGGTGGTGAATGTCGCGCGGCACTATGGCTGGGATTGGGGCATCCGGTTGCCAGCGGCAGCCGAATTTCCGGAGGGTCTCGAACCGGACTTCGCGATTGCACCCTCCGCGTGCGGCCGGGGGCCGGCCGGGCTCGTCGTGCCGGAGGCGTTCTGGCAGCGAGACGAACTGTCGACGCCTGCCGGACAGAATACGTTCGACGTTGGCGACATTCCCCCTGGGGCTCGTCCGGAGACGGTTCTCGAACGGCTCGCCACATTGCGTGAAAGGAGGCTGAAGTGGTAAACGAAGGCGAACTGCTGTGGAAACCGGACGAAACGTTCACACGGAACTCCAATCTCGCGCGTTACATGGACTGGCTCGCGCGAGACCGCGATCTCGTGTTCGAGAACTACGAAGCGCTGTGGCACTGGTCGGTCCGCGAGCCCGACGCGTTCTGGTCGTCGATCTGGACGTGGCATGACGTGCAGCACGACGGCTCGGCGTTGCGCGTGACCGACGGCGCGCCGATGCCGCATACGCGCTGGTTTCCCGACGCCCGCGTGAACTACGCCGAGCACGTGCTGCGTAACGCGGCGCACGCGGACCCCACGCTTGCGGCGTTCCAGTCCGCGAGCGAAACGCGGCCGCTTCGAACCCTGACGATGGTCGATCTCGCGAGCCAGGTGCGACGCTTAGCGACGCGCTTGCGCGAACTCGGCGTGCGACCGGGCGACCGCGTCGTCGCGTATCTGCCGAACGTGCCCGAGTGCGCGGTCGCGATGCTCGCCGCCACCAGCATCGGTGCGGTATGGTCGTCGGCCGCGATCGACTTCGGCGTGCGCACCGTCGTCGATCGCTTCCAGCAAATCGCACCGAAAGTGCTGATCGCAGCCGACGGCTATACGTTCGGCGGCAAGCGCTTCGAGCGCAAGAACGAGGTGTTCCAGATCGCGCAGGCGCTCCCGTCGCTACAGGCGCTCGTCTGGCTGCCGAACATCGTCGACGGGTTGCCCGCCGATGTGCCGCCGCTGCCGTGCCCCGTTTATGCGTGGGACACGCTGATGTCCGGCCCCGAAATACCCGCCGAAGCGTTTCGCTTCGAGCGCGTGGGCGCCGATCATCCGCTGTGGATCGTGTTCTCGTCGGGGACGACGGGTCTGCCGAAGGCGATCGTGCATAGTCACATTGGCGTGCTGATCGAGCATCTGAAGCTGATGGATCTGCATATGGATCTGCACGCCGGCGACGTGATGTTCTTCTACAGCACGACCGGCTGGATGATGTGGAATCTGCTTGTCGCGGCGCTGCTGACCGGGGCGTCGGCGGTGCTCTACGACGGCAGCCCGATGCACGGCGGCCCCGAATGCCTGTGGAAGCTCGCGGCCGACGCGGGCGCGACCTGCTTCGGCGGCAGCCCGACTTTCGTGCAGATGATGGAGAAGGCCGGCATCGAGCCCGGCCGGCAGTTCGACCTGTCGCGGTTGAGGAGCGTGCTGCTGAGCGGTGCGCCGAGCACGCCGGAGACGTTCGCGTGGTTTTATCGCTGCGTGAAGGCCGATCTTTGGGTCACGTCGCAATCGGGCGGCACCGAGCTGTGCAGCGGGCTTGTCGGCGCGGTGCCGCTGCTGCCCGTCCATGCTGGCGAGATCCAGGCGTGCATGCTGGGCATGGCGGTCGACGTCTGGAACGATGCGGGCGAGCCCGTCATCGACGAGGTCGGCGAGCTGGTCGTCACGCAACCGGTGCCGTCGATGCCGATCTTCTTCTGGAACGACGAAGGCGGCGTGCGCTACCGCGAGTCCTACTTCGAACATTTCCCCGGTGTCTGGCGGCACGGCGACTTCATGCGCCTGACGCCGCACGGCGGCTGCTACATCTATGGCCGCGCGGACTCGACGCTGAACCGCTATGGCGTGCGGATCGGCTCGGCGGAGATCTATCGTGTCGTCGAGGAGGTCGAGGCCGTGGCCGACAGTCTGGTCGTCTGCTGCGAGCTGCCTGGCGGCGGGTTTTTCATGCCGCTGTTCCTGCGTTTGCGCGACGGCGTGAAGCTCGACGACGCATTGCGCGCGCGCATCGCCGAGCGGCTGCGTACGCTGTGCAGTCCGCGCCACGTGCCGGACGTGATGGTCGAAATGGAGCAGATTCCGTACACGCTCACGGGCAAAAAGATGGAAGTGCCGGTGCGCAAGATTCTGATGGGCCGCTCGCTCGAGCAGGCGGCGAGTCGCGATGCGATGGCAAATCCGGCCGCACTCGACGCGTACGTCGCGTTCGCCGGCAAGGTGCCGCGATGACGGCGGGGTTCCCGCCGGGCGCGCCGACGCCCGATAGCGGCGAGGATGTAGCGCAGTACGACGCGGGCTGCCTGCGTCCGTTCTGCTGCAATCCGTTCGCGGCGTTTTCGGCATTTTCGCGCGTCGGCGGCTGGACGCCGCCGCTGCCGGGCGCGAACGCGGACCAGGGCGCGCCCGGCGATGCTTGAAGCGACCTTGCGATTGAGGCACGATGCCTTGTCTTCCACGCGAACCGAACGATCGTGACTGCTTCCCGAAACGCGGCGCCACGCAGGCCGCGCCGTTACGGCGCGGACCTGCGCGAACACAAGTTCTTCCCGCCCGTCGCCCGTCGCGGCGCGATCGTCCGGCGCGCGCTGCTCGACCGCGTGACGGGGCTCGGCGTTCCGCATATCGTGATCCTGCAGGCGCCGCTCGGCAGCGGGAAATCGACGTTGCTGCAGCAGATCATGGAGGCCGGGCGCGCGAAGCGCTGGACGATGGGGTGGCTGGCGCTCGACGAGAACGACAACGATCCGCGCCGCTTCGAAGCCTATTTCATCTCGCTGATCGCGCAGATGGTCGCGGAGGCCGGCGTTGTCGCGATCGGGCAGTCGGCTCGCACGACCGACAACATGCTCGACTGGGTGCTCGACCAGATCGCGCGGATCGACGGGCCGATCGGAATCTGCATCGACGATTTCCAGTGGATCCACGAACCGGCGATCCTGCATTTCTTCCGCGATCTGCTGGATGCGCTGCCCGGGCGCTGCCGCGTCTATATCGGGTCGCGCAATCTGCCTGACGTCGGCGTGAGCGTGCTGCAGGTCGCCGAGGAGGCGCTCGTGCTGCGCATGGAGGACCTGCGTTTCTCGTCGGCCGAAGCAGCCGTGTTCCTCGCCGACGCCGCCGACACGATCGACGCCGAGACGGAGGCGTTCATTCAGTCGCGCACCGAGGGCTGGCCGGCGGGCCTGCAACTGTTCAAGCTGGCGCTCGCGCGCGACGAGATCCCGCACGCGCTCGACGAGATGCGCGACTGCACGCCGCTCGAACTGGTCCGATACCTGTCGGAGAACACGCTGGCGCTGCAGCCGCCCGACGTGCAGACGTTCCTGTTGAAGACCTCGCAACTGCGGCGCCTCAACGGGGCGCTCTGCGAGGAAGTGACGGGGTTCGCGCGCGCGGACGCGGTGCTGCAGCAGCTCGAGCGGGACGGACTGTTCGTCGAGGCGCTCGACGGGAGCCCGGGGTGGTATCGCTATCACGGCCTGTTCGCGCGATTCCTGTCCGAGCGGCTGGCGCGTGCCGATGCGGAGTGCGTGATCGACGTGCATCGCCGCGCCGCGCACTGGTATGTGCGCCACGGCGTCCCCGAAGAGGCGATGTTTCATGCGGTCGAGGCCCGCGAACACGCACTCGCGATCACGACGCTGGACGACTGGGCGTCGCGGCTCGTCGAAAGCGCCGAGCTGGTGACGGTCGCGTACTGGTTCGACCGGCTGCCGTTGCAGCAGGTGCTCGGCTGCCGGAGCCTCGCGGTGAAGATCGCATGGGCGCTGGTGTTCCTGCGGCGCGGCGGGCCGACGCATCCGCTGCTGTCGTATCTCGCCGATACGCGCGACGGGCACGATGCCGATGTCGTGCTCGCGATGGCGATGCTGTTCAAGAACGATCTGCGCGACGCCAGGCGGCTCGCCGACGTGCCCGCGCTGCATCAGCCCGCATCCGGACTGTTCGAGGCGTTCGAGCTAGGCGCGGCGGCCAACCTGCTCGCGTTCAGCGCGATGGCGGCGTGGGACGAGGAGCAGGCCCACCACCTGCTCGTGCTCGCGAACAGCCACAACGACCACGCGCAGGCGGCCTTCAGCCACGGCTACACGCTTGCGCTGCGCTGCATCCTGCAAGTGGTCGGCGCGCAGCCGCGGCTGGCCGTCGATGCACCGCACGCGACCCGCGGCACGCGGCGCGACGCCGGCAGTCCGTACGTGAACCGCGGCATGTCGGCTGCGGCGCTGGCCGCGTCGCGCATCTGGGCCTGCTACGAGGCCGACCGGCTCGACACCGTGGAGCGGCTCGCCGCGCAGTTCGAGGAAGACATCGCGCTGGCGGCGGTGCCGGAGTTCATTGCGCTGTCGATGGTGTCGATCGCGCGCGTTCATGTTGCGCGCGGCCGGATGATTCAGGCGCGCGACGTGCTCGACACGCTCGAGCGCCTGAGCTTTCAGAATCGATGGCCGGTCGTACGCGAGATGATTGCGTGGGAGCGGCTGTATCTGGCAGGACGCAACGGCGAGACGACGCGCATCGACGCGTTGCTGTCGCAGGTGGCGAACGACGCGGCGCCGCCCGATCCGGGATGGATTCAGGTGACGGAGATGCTGAGCGGCCCGTTGCTTGGGCGCATTCGTCTTGCCTTGCTGCAGCATCGGCTCGACCGGGCGTCCGCGTTGCTGAAGTCGGCGTTGGGCATCGTGCCGGTGCGGCCGCTGCTGTCGGTCAAGCTGCAGGTATTACACGCGCTGGTGCAGCATCGGCAAGGGCACACGCGGCTCGCGCTGCGCACGTTGCAAGGTGCGCAGGACGCCGCACGGGCGGGCGGCTGCATGCGCGCGCTGCTCGACGAAGGCGGCGAGCTGGTGGCGCTGCTCGAGCCAGCGACCGGGCCGGGCGCGGCGCCGCATGCGCCGGCGAGCGTGCAGAAAGCCGCATGGTCGAGCCTGCTGTCGCAGCGCGAGCACGAAATTCTGCGGCTGCTTTGCAGCGGCGTGTCCAACCGCGAGATCTCGGAGAAACTGTTTCTGTCCGAGAATACGGTGAAGTTCCACCTGAAGAATCTGTACCTGAAGCTGGATGTCAGGAATCGTGCCCAGGCGATTCTCAAGGCGCAGTCGGACGCGCAGTGACGCGGGAGGCAGTTCGACAGCCGGTGTGGTGGGAATCCACCGTTCCAGTGGGTCAAGGTGCGAATGAAATTGCCGGGAGCGAGCTGATTGGGGCGTCTTTCCGGTTGCGGCTTCCGTTTCGTATGCGCTAGCTCTCGTCGTTGACTTCGGGGAGCTTGCGCGGCGCGCGGTCCGCACCCGTCGCGACGAACGTCAGCGTGGCTTCCGTGACTTTCACGATCACCTCGTTGAGCCCCATCCGCTGCGCGAACACTTCGACGTTCACGGTGACGGACGGATTGCCCTCGCGGACGATCCGCGCATAGAAGCTCAGCAGATCGCCGATGAAGACCGGCTGCCGGAACGTGAACGAGTTGACCGCGACCGTGACGACCCGCCCGTTTGCGCGCTGGCTGGCGGGAACTCACGCAACGGTTCGAAAAGTACGGCGCGGACGGTTTCGCGCGACTCGTCGATGCGCTGCACGACTACGCGGACCGCGTGACGCGCCAGGCGATTCGCGCGATGCGGGACGGCGAATACCGCTAAGAGGACTTTATCGACGGGCTCGACGGCTCGCCCTCGCTGAACGTGCTTTCGCGTGACGGCGCGTCGAAGCTGCTGCCGAGCATGCCGGGTTCGGTCACCGCCTTGATACGCGGCGACGCGGTGTGCCGCATCGCGGCGGGCGGCGCGGGTTACGGCCATCCGTGGGAGCGCGACGCGCAGGCCGTGCTGGACGACGTGCTCGACGAGCGGATCTCGGAACGGATTTACGCTGGCGCTCATCTTCGCTGTCTTTTGGAGCTGTCTGTCGTTCTATCTTGCTCATCCATGGCTTCATGAGATGACTGTATTGCTTGGGGCAGTCGCGGCAAATCTGATCCTGTTCGGCATAGCGATTCTGCCTGGAGGCATGAATGCCTTCCTGATGGCAAGTCTTTTGATGGATCGGCGGCCGCCGTTTTGTAGCGTCGGCGACCAGTTGCCCGGTTTGACCATACTGGTAGCGGCGTACAACGAAGAAGCCTGTATTGCACAGACAATCGAAAGCATCGCAAAGCAGGAATACGGTGGTCCGCTGCAGGTCATCGTAGTCAACGACGGATCCACCGATGGAACGGCGAGTGAGTTGAGGTGGCTCTGGAAACGACGAATAATCACGCCGCCGGTTTCACCGGCGGCGGCGATAGCTATCGATACACGAGCGTAACGGGTCGCCTGCTCATTCCTTTTAATTGATCCTGACCCATCATCGTTGGCCGGCGCCTTCTGCTGGCGTGGACGGCACCGTTCTGGCGGAGGTCGCCGTATTCGTGTGCGCGTCATCGCATGCTTCGGCCACGGGTTGATCCGCGGGGCGGCTCGCGTCACCCGGGACGGGCACCGGGTCGCCAGTCGCGGCGGCGCACACCTTGTTGCGGCCAAGCCCTTTGGCTTTGTACACCGCGTCGTCTGCCGCTTTCACCAAGGTGCAGACGTCCGTGATGCCAGGAACGCCGGTGGTCGAAACTCCGATACTCGCGGTCACGAAGCCAAAAATGCTCATAACGTGTTCAATGTGCAATTCATGAATTGCGCGGCGCACTTTTTCCGCGATTGACAGCGCGCTGGCGCTACCGGTTTCCGGCAGGACCACGACAAATTCTTCTCCGCCGTAACGCGCCACATGGTCTCCCGGTCTCGTGACGGAAGCCAATATGCAGGTCGCCACGGCCTTCAGTGTTTCGTCGCCAGCCTGATGCCCGTAGTAGTCGTTGTAGGCCTTGAAGTTGTCGATGTCGATAAAGAGAAGCGAAAGCGGCTGACCGTTGCGCTTACCCCGCCGCCACTCGGACGCCGTGACCGTGTCGAGCGTGCCGCGATTGTCCAGACCGGTCAGCGCGTCGTGCTGTGCCATTCGCTTCAGTTCACTTTCGGCGCGCTGGCGTCGGCGCAATTCCCTGACGAGCAACCGGATTCCCGTGGCCTTGATCGCGGTGAACACGAGCATGAGGGCAGCAAACCACCTCGTGCGTGCCCACCAGTCGGCGAAGATCTCATCCGTCGTGGGCGCGACGTCGACAACGATTGGCAATCCTGGAAGGTGCCTGTAGACGTAGAGGCGGCGGACTCCATCCGTACTGGCGGTGCCCACGAAGGCGCCTCGCGACCCGAGCATGGCCTGTTTGTACACCGACGTGTGCGTGAGGCTTCTGCCGATCATGGCAGGATCATACGGAAGTCTGGTGATCAGCGTGCCATCCGTCTCGAAGACTGCGACGGTGCCGCCGGGACCCAGGGACAAGCCGTCAAGGAGATCGCGAAAATAGTCAATGTTGAGCCGGCCAACCACGGTTCCCGCCGATGTGCCGTCCGCGCGCGTGACCCGGCGGCTAAGCGCGATTACCGAAGTGTTATGAGCCGACGCAGAGAGATAAGGGCGGCTGATGTGGAGTCCTGCATCGGTCAAGCTCGAAGGAACCGCGAGCGAATTCCGGTCGGTCCGTTCGCTTGCCTGCGCGTCGTCCGATCGAACGAGGAGTTCCCCGTTGGGCCCGAGGACCGAGATTGGCCCGAGATAACGTGCGGTGGCAGCCCTGTCGAACAGAACCTGCTGACGCAGCCTTGGCGGAAGGGACATCACGCCTGGATCTGCTGCTCCCTCAGCGACAGCCCGGAGAGAAAGATCGTAGAGTTCGATGCTGCGCTGTATGTCCCGCTCGAGCACCAGTGTGAGGTTGCTGGCATTCTGAACTGCGCGATCATAAGCGTCGGCGCGCGATGCCAGCAGCATGGCCACGCCGATTCCGGCAGTGCCCAGCCACAGCATGGCACTGCAAAGGACCACTCCTCCGGGAGTCGCTAAGGCTCTCGCCGCCGCCGAGCAGACCCGGCGTGCCATCGCAAACACCTGTCCTGCAGGAACCGCATGCGCTTTCAACAGCGCGGCGCCATTTCGCGACTTATATGATTCCGACCTCAACTGCTTCCCCGTTCGCATTCATACGGGCGGTTCAACGCCCTTTTATATATGCATATATGCTGCATGCTTATACGGTATGAGGTGATCGAGGGCTGCAATTGGATCCATGTCAAAAATTCTCACCGGCCAGTTGACGCTGCGACAACACTTCGCACCATGCCTCTCCCTGGTGCGTTCGGCGGGCGCGGGTGTGCTGTCCCACTACGATAATGGCCCACTGATCGAGCGCATTGCCGATGGTGTTGGCCATATGCCGCCGGGAAGGGTCGCTTTGCACCAGGATCGGCAGTAGCGAGTCCTGCCGAATGTGCTGGCAGCGGCAAATTCGTGAGTGGTGAAGCAGCAACTGACGCCGGCAGTAGTGATTGAGACTGCACGGGGAGTCGCATCGGTTGCGTGCAGGCGCGAACTTCACAACGGCGCGTCATCGCGTGGGCACTGATATGCGGATGAAAAACAGTTGCGCAGCGATCGTGGGATCGCCGGTGATTATCCGAATCAGTATTTGTTGCGGTGAGTCGCCGGGTTCAGCGCGACTGTTTACCAGTCGTGACCGCTGCCTGGAAAGGCAATCGAGACTCGCGCTGGTGAGGCGATAGCCAGGTGGAAGCCGCACGGGCATTCCACAGAAGCGCTTTCGGCGACCGTCCGCTTTTCCACCTTGAAGCTTGAACGTCAGGATGGATCGCAGCGCTCTCCGCTGCGAGCGGCCGACTGACATGCATCAGGCGGCCGCCTGGGCGGGCATAGACAATGATTCTTATTGCACAGGCGCGCCCGCACTGGTCGCTGCGGCCAGACTACAGTGCCCCATGCCCCGTGCCGGGCACTGCTTCAGGCAGGCTCGCTCACGCATACCATTGAAGCAAGCACGACCCAGTCCGCATTGGCGGGGGCATGACCCCTGACCCACGGACGGTACACGGCATCTCCCCGTCGGATCGGGGCGCCGCTCAACGCGCACACCGCGCGGCAACGCGCTTTCGTCAACTTCCATAACTGCGCGCCGTAACGCCCCGACGTCGCATCGCACCAGCAGACCGACAATAGCGATTCCGAATGCCGTTCCACGATTTCCATATGCGCCGCGCTCGACTGCCGGGGCGGCCGGCTTCCATGAGAACGTCGAGCCTGATGTCGGCAGGGTGCAGCCAGCGCCCTTGCGTTCACGAGCTCGGCAGGCGGTGTCTGCGCCAGCATGGCAAGCGTGTATTGCCATGCGTCATTTTCGATGATATTCGCCATGATTTTTACTCTCGGCGCGGCAGTTCGCTTTTTCCTGCGATACAGCTTCGATCAGATAAGCGGCAAGCTGAAAAAGCGTTCTATAGCCGAATACGATGGGGTATTAGGGGATGACCAGATCGGACTGGCGTGACTCATGCCCACATGTGAGATCGCTTCGCAGAGCACCCGTAGACCATCTGACCTCATGCGCAAAGTCCGACTTGCTCGGGAGACGCGTTCTGGGCAAGCGCGGTTTTATCGGCTTCCACGACTGTGCGCAAATACGTCACCATGAATTCCAGCCACGTTCGCACCTTGGCGTCTATGAAACGGCGTGACGCAAGCATCGCGTAGACGTTCGTGACGTTGACCCTGTAGCCGGGCAAGACGTGTATCAGTTCGCCGCGCTGCAACCCTTGCACGGCGGTGGAAAGTGGCAGTGCACCGATGCCCATGCCATTCAGTGTTGCGTTCAGCAATATGGACGCGCAGTTCGTTTGTAACATGCTGCTCGCGCGCATTTGAAAGCGCTCGTTTCCGTCATCGAGGGTCCACTCGCGAGAATGACAGCCGACCATGTCAAGCGCCAGGCATTCATGGTTCGCGAGATCGTCAGGGCGCAATGGCAGGCGCTTTCCTTTTAGATAGCCTGGAGCAGCACAAAGTACGTTGAATGTTGTCGTGAGGTGGCGCGCAACTTGCTCGGAGTCGGGCAGGCTCGTTGCGTTGATGAGCGCGATGTCCGCTTCTCCCCGATATAGATCCGGAATGCCATTGGTCAGGGTCAGGGCGATCGATACGGCAGGGTGCCGATTTCGATATTTTCGGATTCCTTCAAATATACGAAGGTGCGAGATTTCCTCAGACATTGTCACGCGCAGTTCGCCAGCCGCCAGCTCCTGCGAATTCCTGGCTTCGCGTTCCGCTTCGTCCATGGCAGCGAGGATGCGCAGCGCGTGGTGCCGGTAACGTTCGCCCGATGGGGTCAACGTCACGACACGCGTCGAGCGATTGAACAGTCGAATGGACAAACGGCTTTCCAGTTCTGAGACAGCTCGAGAAATGGCGCCGGTTGTCAGATTAAGCGCGCGTGCGGTTGCAGTGAAGCTGCGCTGCTCTGCAACCAGCGTAAAGATGCGCATATTCTGTAGTGTGTCCATACATAAATTTCCTCCAGAACCTTGAACAGCGCTGCGGGGTCGTCGGTAAATCGTGTGGAACCCGGCCGTCGGATCACTCCAGAATGGCCGTTTGCAAAGCGGTTTCAGTTTCACACTGAAATCACGGCAATGATTGATGTGTATCAGTCGCGAGCGATCGGATAGCCGTGCGACTTCATTTGAGTCGCAGCAGCCATCTGATGGTGTAAGTTGGCACGCTTTTTCGCAGCGGCCCTATGAAGCGAAACGTTGAATGCGCGGGCCGGGAGCGGCCCGTGTCACACAGCGTCATTCCAGTGACCAAGCGGGATGCCGGAATCCTTTCGGATGACAGACGTTTTCATGGATGAGCTTGGTCTCCCGGCTCCGTGTTTTTAATGTGCTCATCGGCATTGAGTCCGTTTGATGCCGTGTGCCAGCAAACGCGGTTTCTTCCGGTCGACTTTGCATCATATGTGGCCATGTCCGCGGCCTTGATCAAGGCGGCTTCGTCGACTGTGTCGGGCTCTCCCGACGAAGCGGCCCCGATGCTGATGGTGACCCTGCCATACTGGCTCTTGACGTGCTTGATATCGAGTTCGTAAATCGCCAGGCGGATTTCCTCGGCGATCAAGACGGCACTCCCCGCATCGGTTTCCGGTAAAACCACCACGAACTCTTCTCCACCGTATCGCGCCACGTGATCGCCAGGGCGGAATACGCGCGATGCAATCCGGCTGGCGACGCGCTTGATGACATAGTCGCCGGCCTGGTGGCCGTAGTGGTCGTTGTATGCCTTGAAATTGTCGATGTCGATGAACAGCAGCGACAGCGGCGTGCCGTTTCGTTTTGCCCGAAGAAATTCGCGGCGCGATACCTCATCGAAGGTTCCACGGTTTTCCAGTCCCGTCAGCGCATCGCGACGCGCCATTCTCTGCAGTTGGGCTCGGGCCACTTGACGGCGTCGTAGTTCGCTCATGAGCGACCATGCGCCCGCAGCGAGGGCCACCGTGAAAAGTGCCATCAGCAATGCGACCCACGAAGCGCGCCAGCGCCAGCCTGCGTAGACCTCACTCAGTGCCGGTGCAACACCGACCACAAACGGCAGGCCGTGAATGTGCCTGTAGACATATAGTCGGCGCACACCGTCGATGGTGGCCGTGCCGACAAAGGAGCCTGCCCCGTCTTTCATGAACCGTACGAACACCGGCGAGTGACTGAAGTCCTTGCCCACGTCATTCCGGTTGTAGGGAAGCCGGGTGAGCAAGATCCCGTTTGTCTCGATCACGGCCATTCCGCCCTGCTTGCCCACGGACAGGCCATCAAGCAACTCGCGGAAATAGTCGATGCTCAGTCTTCCCACTACGACCCCGGCGAACTTGCCGTCGGGACTGGTAATTTGCCGGCCAAGTGCCAGGACTATTTTTCCTCCGGCGGTCCGGGAAGCGTAGGGCGCGCTGACGTACAAGCCTGCGTCGGTTTTTTCGGCCTGAGTGATGAACCATCGTACGTCCGGACGGTGGGTTCGGCGTATGGACGTTTCGATGGAGCACGCCTGCACCGTGCCATCGGGTCCGTACACGGTGATGGGGCCGAGGTACCTTGCCGTCGTGGGACGTTCGAAGAGAACCTGATTGCGCAATTCCTTCGGCAGTGACATGACGCTCGGGTTGGCCGCGCCTTCGGCTACGGCACGAAGGGAAAGGTCATACAATTCGACGCTGCGCACAATATCGCGCTCGAGCACGAGCGTGAGGTTCCGGCCAACCTGGATGGCCTGGTGATAGGCGTCTTCCCGTGACACCAGAAGCATCGCGATGCACAGACCTGCCGTGCCGAGCCACAGCAGGACCGCGCAGACCAGGACGCCCGCCGGATCAACCGCTGCGGCGCCGACCGCTAACAGCCAGCGACGGATCGTTGACGCCTTGAACCTCGATAGAACCCGCATGGCAACCACCCTGGAACGCCGTTTTAATTCGTTTTCCCGGTTGAAGCTGACCTGACTCCAAATCGAATTCTCTGGTCAGCGGACAACCACGATATCCATCTCATGTAAGGCGTCCGTTCTTGTTTTAAAAAAGCATAATTGGGATGATCTCGTACCGTAACCTTTCGAAAATAGGTATGTGATTCGCATCAAATTTGGGTCCCGTCATGGATGTCCGCTGGGGCCACTCTATCCAGCCATGCGCCAGTGTTCTAACGTGCATTGGTGTTGATATCGGACCATTCCGCATCAGGCACAGGACAACGTCCCATATGGATGTGACGCGCAGCATCTGCGCGTGAAAGCATGCAGCGGCGTCGCCGAGTACGGGGCGTATCGCATCGCCGATTCCGGCATTTGACCGATGTCAAGCCACCCATAGGCGCTTTCCACCAGACTGAATGCGAATGCCAGGTCCGAGGCGGTGATGCCTGCCAGGAAAACTTGAACACGAAAACGAACGGCGCGGCAAACGGCCCATGAACGAACTACATGCACCAAATAACCACGCTCCCGCGATCTCGCGCGAGCCGGATCATGCAACCGACACTGGATTTTCCGATCTTTATGGTCCGCGCGCTCGTAGCCTGATCGGCGCTGTCCACAATGTGCTCGAGCAGCGCATTCCTGACGTTATCGCGCTCTTTTACAGCCGGCTTGGGCGCCTCGACGTCGCAAGGCGACTGCTGGACATGCTGCCGGAAAGCGAGCTCAACCGGCTACATATGCAGCAGATCGAAAATCTGAAACTGCTCGCCAGTCCTGAATTGACCTACGAAGCACACTACGACAGGGCGATCAGGGTAGGGCGCACGCACGCCATTGTCGGACTCAGCCGGCAGGAACTGGTCCGCAGCCGTGGCGTTCTCTTCGGCGCGCTTCAGGATTGCATCGACGGATCGATCTGCCGCGAAGCGCTGTCCGTTTTGTCGCGTCGGCTGAACCGGGACCTCGCGTGTCAACTGGAAGCATACGAGGAACTTCAGGAGGCACGTCAACGCGTCGTACTCGAGGTGACTCAGTTGGCTTGGGCGGCACAGAGTTACTCCGAACTTATCCGGCGACTCGTCGGGATTCTGGGTTCACTGGAGGAAGTGGCGGCATGTGCCATCGGCCGGCCGGATCACATGGGCATTCTCCGGTTTGAGGCGGTATCGGGTGAGCGAATGGCCCGGTATCTCGCTGCGGGCGAGCAATCGAATTACTCAATTTCGATTCGCGAGGATGTGACAGGTCAAGGTCCGGCAGGACGTGGATGGCGGAGTGGCAAGCCTGAGCGCGTGCTGAACTTCCAGACGGATCCTTGTGCCGCAATATGGCGTGACGCAGCGCGTCGCGAGGGTTTTCGATCCAGTGTTTCCATACCGATTCGCGATCCAGGACACGATCCGCTGGCGATACTGTCCCTCTATAGCCCGTTTCCAGGAGGGTATAGCGGCGCTGGTCAGTGTCTTTTCGTTGACCTGCTCCAAACCGTGCTGGGCTTTGCGATTGCGCGAATCCAGGCAGCGGAAGGGGCTGCCCGCACGGTTCCGTTCGGCATCCGGCAAAGGTGGATCGCGCTGATGCGTTCGGATGGGCTCGAGATGTACTATCAGCCCATCATGGATCTGGCGAGCGGTTCGATCAACAAGGTCGAGGTATTGGCGCGGCTGCGCGATGGCGACCGGCTCGTCACGCCGGGCGAATTTCTGGGCGTACTGTCCGCCGACGACTATTTCACCCTCTATGTCCGCGGGCTCAAGCAAGCGCTCGGCCAGCGAAATCGCTGGCTGCAAGCGGGCTTTGACATAGGATTGAGCGTCAACCTCCCTACGGAGGCGCTGCAGGACAAGCGCTATTTTCAGGCGACACAGGACGCGCTGGAGGAATTCTCGTGCGCCGCCCGGCACCTGACGCTCGAGGTTCTGGAGACCGAGCGCGTGCCAACTGGCGCCGGGACACGCGACGAGTTCGGCAAGTTCAAGGATATGGGCGTCCTGCTGGCAGAGGACGACCTCGGCTCGGGACACAGCAGTCTCGCAAGGCTCAATGAGCTTCCATTCGACTTCGTCAAGATCGACCGCTCGATCGTTGGGTTTGCGAACCGTGGTGCCCTGGATCCGCTGCGTTTCGTCTATCAATTGACCCGCCTCGGTCATTCCCTCGGAATGTCGGTAGTCGCGGAAGGCGTTGAAGATGCCGCCCTTCTGCCGGCGCTGCAAATTCTTGGCGCCGACGCAGTGCAGGGATACGCAATCTCCCGCCCCATGCCCGCGGCGAATTTCACCACCTGGATGCAGGCGCGGAGCGGCACTCCAGCTACCGAATGCCTGTCGAACAGTTATGTGAAACTGGCAAAACTGATTCTCTGGGAAGAGCGGCTTGCACTGCAGGTGCGCGATCCCGCGAGTATTCAATGGCTAAGGAACGCGGATGCGAACCCGGACAGTGCTTCCCTGCCGGTCGACGAGCACGACGGTTCCGCGCGGGCCGGGACGCTAGCGGATGCCCAGGAGCCGCTCGGCCACCGACCTTTCGAGGCACAATGGCAACGCGATCTCGCACGTCTCGCGTTGAGGTGCGGCATGCAGAGTCCGGACTACCGAACGGCGCGTGACCGGATCGCTGCGGAATTCGCCTAGCTTCTTGTGACTCTTCATGTGTGAGAGGCCTGCAGGGGCCGGCAGACCGACACCTATCATGCGCTGTGGGGAGGGCGATCGATGACGATGCCTGCCTGGCTGTGCAGCTCTGCCAGCTTACTGTGATCGCAGTGAGTCATGGGTGGCGACCGGAACCAGCAGAACCTGATCGCTAAGCGGCGTGGTTTCCACGTGCTCGACCACGAAACCCGTGCGTGACGCAAGCGCCGCGAACTCCGCGCGACCACGCGGCACGAGCGCAAAACGATGCGCGGAAATAGATCGGCGTCTGGTCTCGTCGTCGCGCGTTACGGAGCCGGCGACCACGATTCTTTGGCCGTGAGCGGACTGGTACAGCGCGCGCAGGTTCGCGAGAATGGCCTCGTCCGTACCGTATTCGAACAGGCCGCCTTCCGAAGAAGCGGCGACGATGGCTCCGGACATCGTCGCATTCCGAAGGATTCCGGCAAGACGCCATGGCTCGTTCCAGTTGTACACGTAGTGGGCGAACGTTACGTCGAGCCCATCAAGCGCAGCACCTTGCGCACACAGCGCCCGCAAGGCATCGGCGCCGAACTGCGGACCGTCGCGGTCCATGTCCAGGACGCTGATCGTGATGCGTCGCGCCTTCAGCCCCCCCGGCCGCATCCGGTTCAGCAGAATCAGGGTATTGAGCGAATCGATCGCCGTGCCCCCGCCGATGTTGACCAGATGCAGGGGCACCGTGCCGGCAACGTCGAGATCCGATATTAACGACTGCGCCAGCAGGCAGGCGACCTGCTGTAGCCGCAATCGCATCGCCACGACATGGGGGGATGCCGCGAACTTGCGATCAATATCGCCATTGAAGGGCGGTGGCAGATTCTGTGGGCCGAGTTTTAGCAGATAGGTGCTCAGGCCGTCCAGAAAGCTGGCCTTGGGGTTCGCGACTGAGCGGAGCAGCGGAGCGCGCCGGGAAACGAATGCGAGCACCATGCGATTGATGAACGCAGGGACCCTCGCCCGACGGCGTTCGTTGGCTTCGTATGATGCGAAGAGCGCCGAAATTGCGCTGGAATCGGCGGGCAGGGCGAAGCGTGGATGGGTGATGTCTATGACGGGCAGGCGTTGGCCCTGCGATGTGCTCGCGTAGACTATCGGCTGTGTTGCGTGACGTATCGTCGTCGGGTCCATGGCCGGTATTTTGCACTTTTTCCACGCTTGTTGTTTTGTCCGGCGCGTGGTTTTTGCTTTTGCCTGCATGTCGACAAGAAATGCTTAGGTAACCGAAATTTGTAGAAAACAGCACCCAAACTTCTTCGCGAAGGCGTCCGGCTAAGCAAGCGCGATCTGCTCAAATCGGCGCGGTTCTGGCCGGTCATCGCGGTGCGAACGCGTCATCGCGACAACGCCGTGCCTGCGCGGATCGAGTACGACGAAACGCGATGCCATCAGGACGTAGAGAAACTGGCGATGGCGAGCGGCAAGCGTCGTATGACGACTCCGGGATTCGATCCCGCGCCGAGCGCGCGTTAGTAGGCGTGCGTAGATAACCACCGCGCGTACGAGTCGATCCCGTCCTCCAGGCTAACCTGCGGCACATACGCGAGTTCGCGTTTCGCGAGCGAGAGATCGAAAGGCGCATTACGATCGAGCACGTCGATGGTGCCAGGACCGATTTCGATTTCGGCAGCGGGAAAGCGCTTGCGCACCAGAGCGACCACCTCGGCGTAGGTGCGCTGGTCGCCGCCCGTGATGTTGATTGCGCGGCCCGCGGCATGGGGCGCGGCGAGCGCCAGCAGGCTTGCCCTCGCGACGTCCGTGACGTGGACGTACTGAAAGCGGTAGTCGGCGCCGGCCGGCTCGCGCGTCGGCCGGCCGTCAATCGCGTTGCGCAGCAGCGTGTGCAGGTAGCACTGCATGAATTGCCCGGGCCCATAGATCCAGCCGGGCCGCAACGACACGATCCGCATGCCGTAGAGGCGGCTATAGACCGCGGCCAGCTTCTCCGTGAAAACCTTCGTGGCGCCGTATGGCGTCGTGGGATCGAGCGGCGCGTCTTCCTGTGTCGCTTCGAGATGGTCGTTGTTGCCGTAGACGCATTCGGAGCTGAAGTTCACGACACGGTGCACCGACGTCAGACGCGCCGCTTCGAAAACGTTCGTTGTCCCTAGCGCGTTGGTCACAACCGTTTGATAGGGAATCTCGCGTGAAAAGAACGGATGCGAGATCGCCGCCGCATGAATGATCGCCTCGATCCCGAAGCGGTTGATCGTCTCCAGCAGATGGGGCAGATCGTTCAGATCGCCTTGCACATAGTGGATGCCGCTCGCCGTGTCAGTCGCGGCTGTGCGGCGGTCGTAGCTGACCGCGACGCGTCCGCGTTCCGCGATCGTCTGCATCAGCGTGCTGCCGAGAAAGCCGCAGCCGCCCGTCACGAGTATTGCCATGCCGTGTTCTCCTGTCCGTGTGGGTTGCGAGCGGGCCGTCATGCTGCGGCCGCGCTCAACCGTTCATCACGCCGCCGCCGTTCACGCCGACAATCTGTCCCGTCATGAAGCTGGCTGCGTCCGAGCTCAGGAACCGCACGACCTCGGCGATCTCGTCAGGCGTTCCCAGCCGCTTGAGCGGGTAACGTGCGGCTTCCGCCTCGACATAGCGATCGCCGAGCGCTTCGACCATCGGTGTGAGCACGCCGCCGGGCGCGACCGCGTTCACGCGCGCGCCATGCGGCGCAAGCTCGCGCGCGAGGCTTTTGGTGAACGCGATGATGCCGCCTTTCGCGGCGCTGTAATGGCTGAGGTTCTCGCAGCCGAGCTGGCCGAGGTCGGACGCGATATTGACGATGGCTCCGTGACGCTGCTGCTTCATCAAACGCGCGGCTTCGCGCGAGAAATGGAACGCACCGTAAAGATGCACCTTGATCATCCTGTCCCACGCGGCATCGGTGATCTCGGTCACCGGCGACTCCTGCAGGATGCCAGCATTGTTGACAAGCACGTCGAGCCATTCGATGCCTGCGAATAGCTGGCGCACGCACTCAGGGTCGGCCACGTCTCCCGCTGCAATCGTGCATCGCGCGCCCAGCGCTTCGATGTCTTCGCGCAGTTCGTATAGCGCGGCGCTGGAGGGCAGGTCGTTGACGATCACGTGGGCGCGCTCGCGTGCGAACGCGAGCGCGATCGCGCGGCCGATGCCGCTTCCCGCGCCCGTCACGAGGCACGTCATGGCGCTGTCGCGCGCCGGGTCGAACGATTCGGCTGGTTGCATCATCAACGGGAGATTTGAGGTTGCGATGCGGGCGATTCTAGGTCGGCCTTTTTTTGGCGACCAGCACTTGCGTGGGTCGCGCGTCGTGGTCACCACTGGCGCGTGCGTTGCCCCATCAAGAGCGCATGCTGCACCGCAATTGGGCGGCGACGCGCGATCGTGCATACGCGGCGTGCGAGGCCGATGAGCGGCTTTTCACGCACAAACCCCGTGCGCAAGGGTTTTCGACGAGCTGGCAAGCTTCATGCTTAGTACAAGGCGTCACGGGATGAGCGTTGAGTTCAGCTATTGACAGGAAAACTAGGGTTCCGGTCCGCGGGATGCACGAGGCGGATGACTGGTCCGAGAGTTTTCCGGCTCCAGCTTCAGGGGGCTCCACGGAGGGATAAAAGCCCGGGAGATGCGCAAGACAGCGCGCCTCCCGTGTCCATTTTCCCTTCATGATCAGGAGCCTCAGGTATGCCGTCCGGATTGAAAAAAGCGTTGCGCACGCTCTCTGTCGCCAGCACTCTAGTCGCTTCCGCACTGTTCGGTTCGCCGGCAGTCCACGCAGCCGAGCCGCTCAAGATCGGCACCGTCGTCTGGATCGGCTATGGGCCGTTCTACGTCGCCGAAGCGCTCGATCTCTACAAGAAGTACGGCCTCTCGGTCAAGCTCCAGTACTTCACCGATCCCGGCCTGCTGCCCGCCGCGCTGACCAGTCATTCGGTCAACGGCGTGATGCTCACCTACGATCAGGTCGTCGGCTCGGTCGCCAAGGGGCTCTCCGAAAAGGTCGTCATGCCCATCGACTTTTCCGCGGGCGCGGACGCGATCGTCGCTTCGGGAGACATCAAGTCGGTGGCGGACTTCAAGGGCAAGAAGGTCGCCTTCAACCCGCTCTCGCCGTCGGACTTCCTGCTTAGCTACGCGCTGCAAACGAGCGGGCTGAGCGACAAGGACATTCACTCGGTGAACATGACGCCCGAAGGCATTCCGGGTGCGATGCTTTCGGGCAGCCTGCCGGTCGGCGTGACCTACGAGCCGAATGTCTCGCAGATCGTCAACTCGGGCAAAGGCAAGTTCCATGTGGTCTATTCGTCGCGCAATGCGCCGGGCCTGATCGCCGACGTGCTGGTGTTCGACCAGTCGTTCATCGACGCACATCCGGCTGAAGTGAAGGGCATTCTGCAGGCCTACGCCGACGGCCTCGCCTACATGAAGAGCCACCCCGACGACGCCGACAAGATCATCGCGAAGGTGCTCGGCGTCACGCCCGCGGACGTCAAGGCGCAAATGGCCGGCGTGTACAACATTCCCGTCGCCGAAATGCCGCAGAGCTTCGTGAAGGGGCCGACCACGCGGTCCTACTACACGAGCGGCGCGGTGATCGGCAATCTTCTGCTCAAGAAAGGGCAGATCAGCGCGCTGCCGCCCACCGAGAAGACGATCGACGCGCAGTTCGTCAATCAGCTCGCGAGGTAAGCGCCATGGCCGCGATCTACCGTTATCGGGACGCGCTGGTGCCCAATAGCGCCGCCATCGCCTACGCGGTCGGCGGCTACGCGCTCGGCGTCGCGATGCTGTGCTCGCACGCCGCATGGGTCGCGGCCGCTGGCGTCGTGCTGCTGGCGCACGCGATGATCGTCAGCGCTTATCTGCTGCACGACGCCGCCCACCTGGCGATCTTCCGCACGCCTGAAGCCAACGCGCGTCTGGGCACGGTCATGGCGTGGCTGACCGGCGCCTGCTATGCGCCGTTCAGCGCGCTGCGCCACAAGCATATGCGCCATCACGTGGATCGCGCGGACATCGTGACGTTCGACGCGAAGGCGTTCCTGCTGAAGCTGCCCGCCTGCGTGCGGCGCGCCATCGTGCTGCTCGAATGGCTCTATGTGCCGGCGATCGAGCTCGTGATGCACGGCTACGTCATGGCCATGCCTTTCCTTCACGCGGACCAGCGCGCTCAGCGGCGGCGCGTCGTCGCGATCACGATGGTTCGCGTCGCGCTTTTCGGCGTGCTCGGCTGGGTGTCGCCGAAGGCCGTGCTCCTTTACCTGCTGGCGTGGCTCGTCTGCCTCACCGTCCTGCGCTTTGCGGACGCCTATCAGCACACGTATGACGCATTCGCCGTGCTCGAAGGCAACGCCGCGATCCCCGACGACAAGGTGCGCGACCGCGCCTACGAGCAGCGCAATACCTACTCGAACCTCGTTTCGGTACGTTATCCGGCGCTCAATCTGCTGTTGCTGAACTTCTCGTATCACAACGCGCATCACGACCGGCCCATCGAGCCGTGGTACCGGCTGCCGCGCGCGCATCGACAGCTCTATGGAGACGACGCCAGCCAGGTCATTCCGATGTCGCGACTGCTGCGCGGCTTTCACCGGCATCGCGTGACGCGCCTGCTCTCGGCCGACTATGGGTCGATGGATGTCACGCACAAGCAAATAGACGACTTCTACGGCGCGGTGGGCGTGTCGTTTCTCACCGCGGTCTGACAGGCGAGCGGCGCACGGCTCGCATGACGGCGCCGTGCCCCCTTCGACTACAACGCACGCGCTACCCGATCACAGGATCGCCCAATGAATTCTCATCTGATGCAGCATCTGAGCTGGGTCGACTACCGCCAGCGCATCCTCGACGACGAGGCCATCGTGCTGCTGCCCTGCGGCGCGCTGGAGCAGCATGGTCCGCATCTGCCGCTCGGCACCGATGCGCTCCTTTCGAGCGCGGTGGCGCTCGACGTTGCGCGCGAAGTTGGCGGGATCGTTGCGCCCGCATTCAATTACGGCTATCGCTCGCAGCCGAAATGCGGCGGCGGCCAGCACTTCTGCGGCACGACGAGTCTCGACGGCAACAACCTGAGCCAGATGACGCGCGACGTGATCCGCGAATTCGCGCGCCATGGCGTACGGCGGCTCGCGTTGATCGACGGCCACTACGAGAACCAGTGGTTCCTCACGGAAGGCATCGAGCTTGCGATGCGCGACCTGTCCCAGCAAGGCACGCGCACGCCGCCGCTGCGTGTCGTGCGGCTGGAGTACTGGGACTTCCTGACCGCGCCCACGCTCGCCAAGGTGTTTCCGGAAGGCTTTCCCGGTTTCGCGCTCGAGCATGCGGCCGTGATGGAAACGTCGATGATGTTGCACTACCACCCGAACCTCGTCTCGATCGACAGGATCCCCGACGATGGCCCCGCGGACTTTCCCGCCTACGACACCTACCCGACCCGCACGGGCTGGGTGCCGCTCTCGGGCGTGCTGTCGTCGGCACGCGGATCGAGCGCGGTAAAGGGGGCGTTGCTCGCGCGCGAAGTCGCGGAACGGGTAGCCGCCGCGTTGCGCGCGGAATTCTCGGACCTGTCCTGACGTGCGGCGCGAGTGAACCGGATATGACCCAACTGATGAACCAGACGGACGCAAGCGTCGTCGACCCAGGCGCCTGGCTCGACCGTCCCGCCGCGGCTGCGCGTGTTCCGCAGCGCTATCGCGGGCTGTGGCGG
Organism: Paraburkholderia lycopersici; assembly: GCF_900096975.1. Lineage (GTDB taxonomy): Bacteria > Pseudomonadota > Gammaproteobacteria > Burkholderiales > Burkholderiaceae > Paraburkholderia > Paraburkholderia lycopersici. The sequence goes on along the minus strand of NZ_FMYQ01000012.1, from coordinate 152,837 downwards.
CGCACGCTGTTGCGCGACGCGGCGGGGCGCGAGGACCGTGCAACGCGCGTGTTCTGGCTGCAAACGGCGCGCGTGCACGTGGACCTGCGCGTGAGCGCGGACCGCTCCGGTTTCGAGGGCGTAAGCGGCCTCGACGCATTGCCGCGCGACCTGCTGACGGAACTGGCGCGGCAGCAGGGCTTTGCGGGCTTCACCGCGATCGAACCCGGCGTACCCGAGGTTTGCACCTGGCATCGCCAGATCGACTTCAGCCCGCCGGCCGACACGCGCGATATGGGCATGATGTGCTTCGAGTCGCCCGACGTGCTGCTCGAAGACGGCATCGACGCCCATTACCACGAGCGCTGGGAGCGCGAGCCGGCTTCGGATGGCCCGACGTGGGCGGCGTTGCCGCCCTCGGACGCGCTGCGAGGATCGACGGCGCACGTACCCGATGACCGGCCAACGTGCTTTCTCGCGCGCGCCGGCGGCTTTTTCATGTTTGCGCGCGCACGTTCTCCGGCGGCGACGGCATGGCTTGCGCAGCATCGCGGACGCACGCTGGCGCAGGTCGTCGGAGACCCGTCGGTCTCGCTCGAGCAGGCCCGCGCACTGCTCGATTTCGAAATTTCGCTGGGGCATGTGGCGGCGTCTCCTGGCATGCGTCCTGTCATTGCGTTGTCGACGCATCCATGGCGCGAAGGGCACACGTTGCCCTTCGAACTCGCCCCGGTGGTTGAAGCTGCCGAACCCGCTGGAATCACTGACTCAAGGAGCAACCATGTCGACGACTGAACATGCGCCGGCGCGCGAAATGCTGGCCCCACCCGTCGCGGCCAAAAGCCGGCCTGTGCCGCTGTGGGTCGTACGCGGCGAAATCAGCCGCCGCGCCTATATCGGATTCGCCTTGACGGGTCTGATCGTGCCGCTCCTCGCGTGGTGGGCCTTGTCGCTTTCGGGGCTCGTCGATCCGACCTTCATGCCGGGGCCCGGCGCCGTCGTCCATCGGCTCGTGAGCTGGTGGACCGACGACGGCCTCGCGGACGATATCTGCATCAGCATCTACCGCGTGGTGGGCGGCTGGGCGCTCTCGGCCGTGTTCGCGCTGCCGCTCGGCCTGCTGATCGGCACGTTCCGCCCGGTGCAGGCGTTGCTCGAGCCGCTGACCGACTTTATCCGCTACATGCCCGCCGTCGCGTTCATTCCGCTCGTGATGCTATGGATCGGCATCGACGAAGGATCGAAGATCGCGATCATCTTCATCGGCACGTTCTTCCAGATGGTGCTGATGATCGCCGAGAACGTGCGCGCGGTGCCGATCGCGCAGATCGAAGCCGCGCAAACGATGGGTGCGACGCGCGAGGAAATGATCCGCCTCGTGATCTTTCCGTCGTCGCGGCCGGCTATCGTGGACACGTTGCGTATCACCATGGGATGGGCCTGGACTTACCTCGTGGTCGCCGAGCTCGTGGCGGCCAACTCGGGACTCGGCTATGCGATCCTGAAGGCCCAGCGCTATTTGCAGACTGATCGCATTTTCGGCGGAATCCTGCTGATCGGCCTCATCGGGCTCATGATCGACCAGGTGTTCCGGCTCGTTCACCGGCTGTGTTTTGGAAAATGGATGGCCAAGCGATGATCAATACTTCCTCGAAAATCTCCATCGAACGGGTATCGAAGTACTTTGGGCGCGGCAGCGACCAGGTGCGCGCGCTCGCCGGCGTCGAACTCAACGTGCAGCCAAACGAGTTCATCACGCTGGTGGGGGCCTCGGGTTGCGGCAAGTCCACCTTGCTGCGCATTCTCGGCGGGCTCGAAACGATCGACGACGGCGCGGTTCGCGTCGACGGGCAAGCGATCGACGGGCCCGGCGTGGACCGCGCGATGGTGTTCCAGCACTACAGCCTGTACCCATGGTTGACGGTTCGCCAGAACATCCAGTTTTCCCGGCGTCTCAAGACCAACCGGCGCGACCTGACTTCGAGCGCGGTCGAGGTGGCGAGCGGGCGCGCGGACGCGCTGCTGCGCTTGATGGGGCTCACGCACGTCGCCGACGCGTTTCCGAACCAGCTTTCCGGCGGCATGCAGCAGCGTGTGGCGATTGCGCGGGCGCTGCAGGGCCGGCCGTCGATCCTGCTCATGGACGAGCCGTTCGGCGCGCTCGACGCGCAAACCCGCGAGGTGATGCACGATCTGATCCTGCATGTGCATGGACTGGAGAAGTCCACCGTCGTGTTCGTCACGCACGACGTGGAAGAGGCCATTTACCTCGGTCATCGCGTCGTGCTGATGGCGCCGAGGCCGGGGCGCATCGACACGATCTACGACGTGCCGCTGCCCGCCGTGCGCAATCCCGAGATGAAGCTCGCACCGGAATTCAACGCGCTCAAACGTGAAATTCTGGCGCGCATTCGCGAGACCTCGGGCATGAAGACCGACCTCGAGATGCTCGAACAGCTCACGCGCACGGTAGCCTGAGCCGCGCACCGGCGACCCGCGTGCTCATGCGCGCGGCGCAAACTTCTCCAGCGCGGCAAGCAGATCGTCCGAGCGTGCGGTGGCGGCGAGATAACCTCCCTCGATGCGCAGCAGCCGCACGGCGTCGTCATGGTCGCTCGCGCACGGCTCGGCGCAGCAGTCTTCGAGTACGAGCACCTCATAGCCGCGGTCGCTCGCTTCGCGCGCCGTGCTGGTCACGCAAACGGCGGTCGTCACACCGGTCAGGATCAGCCGCGAGATGCCCGATACGGTCAGCACGTGATGAAGATCCGTCGCGTGAAAGGCTCCGGTGCCGGGCTTGTCGATCACCGCTTCGTTTTCGCGCGGCTGGAGTTCGTCGATGATCTGCCAGCCCGCTTCCCCGCGTACCAGTAGCCTGCCGAGCGGACCGCGGCTGCCGATTTCAGCGCCCGCGCGCGCGGTCTTCAGGCGCTTGCTTTCGGGAAGGTCGGAGAGGTCGGGGCGATGCCCCTCGCGCGTATGCACGATCTTCATGCCGAGCGCCGCCGCGCGCTCTCGCACGCGCTGGATACGCGGCACGATGGCGCGGGCAGGGCCGACATCGCCGCCGCGCGCGCCCATGTACCCGCGCGGATCGCAAAAGTCCCGTTGCATGTCGATGATGACGAGAGCGGCCGACTCGATCGTGAGCGGGCCGGTGAGCGGAAAATCGTAAGGCTGGGCGGTGATCTTCATGGTTGTGTGCGCAATGACCGGGTCGCCAGTGTAGGTCGACAATATTGCGCGGGGCACGCGGGCACCGAACTGAAGCTTGCCGTGTCGCGCGAGGCATGAGGATGGTGCGAAGCCGTCCGAAGTGGTGCTTCTTTCCCCGGCGTTGGCGCAGTTTTGACTGGCACGCAATTCGCTTAATCCTGAATCGAGAGGTGCGAAGCAATTTGCATCATCTTAGGATTGCTAGGGTTCCGGTCGTCGCGCCGCAAAGCGCGGCGATGGCTGGTCCGAGAGCCATCCGGTCTTGTTGCCTGCCTCGTAGCGCGAATCGAAGGCGGCGGTAAGGCTCCACGGAGGGATAAAAGCCCGGGAGGTCGCGATGTCGTCGGTATCGCCCTCTCACTGCTTTTGTCATTCCCGATATCAGGAGCCGCCATGTCGCCGCAAAGCGTTGCCGAACCCATTCCCTTGCCCTTGTCCCAGGTTCTGTGGGAAACCGTCATACCCGCCGGTACGCACTGGTCAGGCGTGCTGCGCCGCGGCCTCGCGCTGCGCCTCGTCGATAGCGAAGGCGGCGCCAACCTCTCCGCCGTCTTCTATCGCCGGGAAGATCCGCTCGAACGCTACAACATGGCGGATACGCTCAAGGCGCAGCACACCGCGCATCTGACGCGCGGCTGCGTGCTGTACTCGGACATGGGCCGCGTGATGGCCTCGATCACGCACGACACGCTGGGCTGGCACGACCCGGTCGGCGGTGTCGGCGATGCGAAGCTGTTCGAGCGCCGCTACGGCAAGACGACCTACCAGGCGCAGCGCAACGACATGATCCGCAACGGGCGCGACAGCCTCGTGCTCGAACTCGCGAAGCATGGCCTCGGCGCGCGCGATCTGGTCGCCAACGTCAACTTCTTCAGCAAGGTCGCTTATGGCGAGGACGGTTCGCTCGCCTGGGTGCCGGGCCATTCGAGGGCGGGGGCGAGCGTCGACCTGCGCTTCGAGATGAACACGCTCGCCGCGTTTTCCACGGCGCCCCATCCGCTCGACGCCAACCCGGCTTATGAGCCGAAGCCCGTGACGCTCATCGCCTACCGGGCGTACGCCGGCGACGCCCGCGTTCCCGACGACGACGCCTGTCGCAGCGCCTGCCCCGAGAACACCCGAGGGTTCATCAATACCGACCGCCTGTTTGCGTAAGGAACCGTCATGCCTATCGTCGAAAGCCAACTGGAGACGCAACGCGCGTCTTATGACTACACGCTGCCTGCGGGCGAGCCGTGGCTTCACCCGTTGAAGCGCGGCGACGTGCTGCGCATTCTCGATCTCGAAGGCAACCAGGCCGTCGATACGCTGTTCTACAACAGTGCCGACCCGCTCGAACGCTATAGCGCACAGGACACGATTCGCGAGCAAGGCAATCTCTACCTCACGGCGGGCAGCGTCCTGATGTCGAACTTCGGCAACCCGATGCTGACGATCGTCGCCGATACCTGCGGCCGGCACGATACGCTCGGCGGCGCCTGCGCGGCGGAGAGCAACACCGTGCGCTACGCGCTCGAGAAGCGCTACATGCACAACTGCCGCGACAGCTTTCTGAACGCCATCACGCGTCATTGCGGCTGTGACGCCCATGCGCGCCTGACCAAGCGCGACATCGTCAGCAACATCAACTTCTTCATGAACGTGCCGGTCACGCCGGACGGGAAGTTGTCCTTCGAGGACGGCATTTCGGCGCCCGGCAAATACGTCGAAGTGCGCGCGCACATGGATGTGAGCGTGCTGATCTCGAACTGCCCGCAGCTCAACAACCCGTGCAACGGCTATAACCCGACGCCCGTGCGGCTCACCATCTGGGGTGCGTCATGAGCTTCGGCAAGGTCTTGATTGCGAATCGCGGCGAGATTGCGTGCCGCGTGATCCGCACGCTGCGCCGGCTCGGCATTGCTTCGGTCGCGGTCTATTCGGAGGCGGACCGGCATGCGCGCCACGTGCGGGAAGCCGACGAGGCCGTGTGCGTCGGCCCCGCGCCGGCGGCGCAGAGCTACCTGAACGTCGTCGCGATTCTCGACGCGGCGCGCAAGACGGGCGCGCATGCCGTGCACCCGGGCTACGGCTTTCTTTCGGAGAACGCAGCATTCGCGCAGGCCTGCGACGAGGCGGGCATCCGCTTTATCGGCCCTCGCCCCGAGCAGATGCGCGCGTTCGGCCTCAAGCATACGGCGCGCGCGCTCGCACGCGTTCACGACGTCCCGCTGCTGCCCGGCACGGCCCTGCTGCCCGACCTCGCCGGCGCGCAGGTCGAGGCCGCGCGAATCGGCTATCCGGTGATGCTCAAGAGCACGGCGGGCGGCGGCGGCATCGGCATGGCGCTGTGCCACGACGCGCGGCAACTCGAAGCCGCGTTTGCTTCGGTCGCGCGTCTGGGCGAGGCGAATTTCGCCAACGCCGGTGTCTACCTGGAGAAGTTCGTCGAGCACGCGCGTCATATCGAGGTGCAGATTTTCGGCGACGGCAAGGGCGGCGTGATTGCGCTCGGAGAGCGCGACTGCTCGGTGCAGCGGCGCAACCAGAAGGTGATCGAGGAGACGCCCGCGCCGGGCCTCACCGACGCGGAGCGCGCGGCGTTGCATGCGAGCGCGGTACGGCTCGCGCAGGCGGTGGCCTATGCTTCGGCGGGGACGGTGGAGTTCGTGTTCGATACGCTGGAGCGGCGCTTCTATTTTCTCGAAGTGAACACGCGCCTGCAGGTCGAGCATTGCGTGACCGAGGCGGTGACGGGGCTCGATCTCGTCGAATGGATGATTCGCCAGGCCGAAGGCACGTTGCCGCCGCTGGAGACGATCGCGCGCGCGCCGGTCGGCGCGAGCATCCAGGTGCGCCTCTATGCCGAAGATCCGCACAAGCAGTTCCAGCCGAGCGCGGGCACGCTGACCCATGTGGAATTTCCGTCCGATGCCCGCGTCGACACCTGGGTCGAGGCGGGCACCGAAATCAGTTCGTTCTACGACCCGCTTCTCGCGAAGCTGATCGTCAAGGGGGAAACGCGTGCGCACGCGCTTGCCGCGCTGCGCGATGCGCTCTCGCGCACGCAGTTATATGGGATCGAAACGAACCTCGACTATCTGCGTGCCGTCGCCGGTTCGAGCACGTTCGTGCGCGGCGAGCAGACCACCGGCTTCCTGTCGCGCTTCGCGTTCGCGCCGCATACGATCGAGGTGCTCGACGGCGGCGTGCAGACCACCGTGCAGCAGACGCCTGGCCGGCTCGGCTACTGGGACGTCGGCGTGCCGCCTTCGGGCCCGATGGACGATCTCTCGTTCGATCTCGCCAACGAGCTGGTCGGGAACGCTCCCGATGCGGCCGGCCTTGAGTTCACGATGGTCGGCGCGACGCTGCGCTTCAACACCGCCGCGCTTTTCGTGCTCGGCGGCGCGCCGCTCGCGGCCACGCTCGACGGCGCGCCGGTCGCGTTCTGGCAGGTGCAGCGCGCCGCGCCCGGCGCCGTGCTGAAGCTCGGCGGCGTGACCGGCGCGGGCGTGCGCGCGTGCCTCGCCGTGAAGGGCGGCCTGCAGGTGCCGGACTATCTCGGCAGCAAGGCCACGTTTACGCTCGGTCAGTTCGGCGGCCACGCGGGCCGCGCGTTGCGGCGCGGCGACGTGCTCCATCTCGCCGAAGACGCCGGCTCGGGCGAAACGGGCGCCACGCTTGCGGCGGACCGCGCTCCCGTGCTGACGAGCCAGTGGACGCTCGGCGTGCTCGACGGTCCGCATGGCGCGCCCGACTTCTTCACGCCCGACGACATCGACATGCTGTACGGCACGCGCTGGACCGTTCACTACAATTCGAGCCGCACGGGCGTGCGCCTGATCGGCCCGAAGCCGCAATGGGCGCGTGCCGACGGCGGCGAGGCGGGCTTGCATCCGTCGAACATCCACGACAACGCCTATGCGATCGGCGCAGTCGATTTCACGGGCGACATGCCCGTGATCCTCGGGCCCGACGGGCCGAGCCTCGGCGGCTTCGTTTGCCCCGTCACCGTGGTGCGCGAGGAACTCTGGAAGCTCGGGCAGTTGCGTCCGGGCGATACGGTTCAGTTCGCGCGCGTGGCCGAAAAAGGACAAGCATCGGCGCCGGCCGCCGCCGGAGAGTGCGTGCTGTATCGCGACGCCGGGGCGGGCGAGGGTATCGGCGTCGCTTACCGGCGTTCGGGCGACGGCAATCTGCTGATCGAATACGGTCCGCTCGTTCTCGACCTCCATCTGCGCTTTCGCGTGCATGCGCTGATGACGTGGCTGCAGCAGCAGCGCATGCCGGGCATCATCGATCTCACGCCCGGCATCCGCTCGCTGCAGGTGCACTTCGATCCGCGGGTGCTTGCGCGCGACAAGCTCATCGAGCATTTGCAGCGCGCCGAGCGCGAGCTGCCGCCTGTCACCGAAATGCGCGTGCCGAACCGCATCGTGCACTTGCCGCTCTCGTGGGACGACCCGTCCACGCGCGTCGCGATCGAAAGGTACATGCAATCGGTGCGGCCCGACGCGCCGTGGTGCCCGAGCAATATCGAGTTCATCCGCCGCATCAACGGGCTCGCGAGCGTCGACGACGTCAAGCGCATCGTGTTCGACGCGCGCTACCTCGTCATGGGCCTGGGCGACGTCTACCTCGGCGCGCCGGTCGCCACGCCGCTCGATCCGCGCCACCGGCTCGTCACGACCAAATACAACCCGGCCCGGACATGGACGCCCGAGAACGCCGTCGGCATCGGGGGCGCTTATCTGTGCGTGTACGGCATGGAAGGGCCGGGTGGATATCAGTTCGTGGGCCGCACGGTGCAGATGTGGAACCGCTATCGCACCACGCGCGAGTTCGAGGCGGGCAAGCCCTGGTTGCTGCGTATTTTCGACGAGATCCGTTTCCACGAAGTCAGCGAAGCGGAGCTCGCGCAACTGCGCGCCGACTTCGTCGCCGGACGCGCAAGCCTTCAGATCGAGGAATCGGTATTCGATCTCGGGGCTTACAGCCGCTTCCTCCACGACGAGGCCGACTCGATCGCGGCGTTCAAGGCGACCCAGCAGGCCGCGTTCGAAGCCGAGCGCGAACGCTGGCGCGCGGCGGGCCACGCGCAATACGGCGCGGACGAGGAGAGCGCAGGCACAGCGGCCGGCGGCGACGGCGAAGCGCTCGACGAAGGTTGTCTCGCGCTGACGGCCGATCTTTCCGGCAGCGTCTGGAAGCTGCTCGTGAAAGCGGGCGATGCGATCGAGAAAGGGCAGGTGGTCGCCATTCTCGAATCGATGAAGATGGAAGTCTCCGTTAGCGCGGCCGAAGCCGGCACGATCGAATCGGTCGATTGCAGCGAAGGGGCGGCCATCGTCAACGGTCAACGGCTCATGGTGCTGCGCGTCGAGGCTCGCAGCGCCACGTTTCAGGAGGAATCCCAGGCATGAACGCAGCACAACCCATGACGATAGCCGGACTGCGGGCGCAGTATCGCGACGGCACGCTGACTCCGGCACAGCTCGTCGATTCGATCGCCGCGCGCCTCGCCGCGGGCGACCCTCATCGCGCGTGGATCCGTCCGCTCACGCGCGACGAGATGATGCGCTACGCCGACGCCTTGAAGGACCGCGATCCCGCGAGCTTGCCGCTTTATGGCGTGCCGTTCGCGATCAAGGACAACATCGATCTCGCCGGCATTCCCACCACGGCCGGCTGCCCCGACTATGCCTACGTGCCGCAGACGAGCGCGCCCGTGGTCGCCCGGCTGATCGCGGCCGGCGCGATTCCGGTGGGCAAGACCAATCTCGACCAGTTCGCCACCGGCCTGTCCGGCCAACGCTCGCCGTACGGAGCGTGCCGCAATGCGCTCGACATGCGCTACGCCTCCGGTGGATCGAGCTCCGGCTCGGCCGTGAGCGTGGCGCTGGGCGTGGTCGCGTTCTCGCTCGGTACCGACACGGCGGGATCGGGCCGCGTGCCCGCCGCGTTCCACGGGCTGATCGGCCTGAAGCCCACCAAGGGCGTGCTCAGCACGCAGGGCGTCGTGCCCGCCTGCAAATCGCTCGACTGCGTGACGATCTTCGCGCAGACGACCGGCGACGCGCGCATCGTGTTCGATGCCGCGCGCGGCGTGGCCGAAGATGATCCCTATGGCCGCGCGTGGTCGCCGCTCGCGGGCGCGGCAGGGCCGCGCGAAGCACGCTCGCTGGCGGGCGTGCGGCTTGGTGTGCCGCGTACCGCGCAGCTCGAGTTCTTCGGCGACGACTCGTATCGCACCGCATTCGACGCCGCGCTCGCGCGCGCGAAGGCGGCGGGCGCGCAACTCGTGGAAATCGATTTCGAGCCGTTCCTCGCCACGGCGCGCCTGCTCTACGAAGGGCCGTGGGTGGCGGAACGGCTCGCGGCGATTCGCGAGTTCCATGCGGCGAAGCCCGAGGCGCTTCACCCGGTGATCCGGGAGATCATCGGCGGCGCGGCGCGGTGGAGCGCGGCGGACGTGTTCGAGGCCTTCGACCGCCTCGCCGCGCTGCGGCTGCAGAGCGAACGCGTCTGGTCCTCGATCGACGCGATCTTCATGCCGACATCGGCGACGACGGCCACCGTCGACGAACTCGAAGCCGATCCGATTCGCGTGAACTCCCGCTTCGGCTACTACACGAACTTCGTCAATCTGCTCGACCTTTCCGCGGTCGCCGTGCCGGCCGGGCACTGCACGCAGGGGCGGCACGCGGGCCTGCCCTTCGGCGTAACGTTCGTCGCGCGCGCCCACGAAGACGCCTCGCTGCTCGGCCTTGCGAACGCATGGCTCGGCGACGGCGCGGCGCGGAGCGAAGCCGTCTTGTCCGGCGAGGACGCGAACGCGCGCGCGCGCGTGGCCGTGGTCGGCGCGCATCTGGCCGGGCAACCGCTCAACTGGCAACTCACGCAGCGCGGCGCGCGACTCGTCTGCACCGCGCGCACCGCGCCGGAGTACCGGCTTTACGCGCTGCCCGCCGCGCCCGGCGCCGTGAGCAAACCGGGGCTGGTGCGCACGGCGGAGGGCGGCATGGCGATCGAGGTCGAAGTCTGGGAAATGCCGGTGTCCGCGTATGGGAGTTTCGTGGCCGGGATTGCGCCGCCTCTCGGCATTGGCACGCTGAAGCTCGCCGACGGGGCGCTCGTGCAGGGCTTTCTGTGCGAGAGCGCGGCGTTGGCGGATGCGATCGACATCAGCGATGCGGGCGGGTGGCGGGCATGGGTCGGGAGGCGTTCCGAAACGGCCGACGTGCAGCCGTAGGCGCCCGCGCCCAATTGCATGCCCCCTGGGTCGCGCCGGCGGCTCCAGCGCGATCCAGGGGGCGCTCGGGATTGGACCTTCGCGCAAGGGCTGTCCGGCCTGCCGGCGTGCAAAGGAAGCCGGGTCGTCATCGGCCGGCCGGCAAACCGCGGACGCTCGCCAGTGCCCTTTTTTCTCCGCTTATACTCACAGTCGCCTGAACGGCTCGCGCCCAGGTCCCACGCTGCACGCCGACAGAAAAACCACGACGTCAGTCGACAAAACGGCATGCGATTCACGTTTCGCAACCTCCGTTCTTACATGACAGGTGGGACCGCTTATGCTCAATCGTGCTTTTGGAGCAGTGATTTCATCGCTGCTCGCGGCCGGCGCGGCCGTTGCACCGGCCATCGCGCAGGCTGACGACGGCTTTGCGCAGGACGACGGCGCGTCGCATGGCCGTCCGGTCAAGGTGATGATCGTTTCGATGTTCGGTCCGGAAGGCCAGGTGTGGCTCGATCATCTCGGACCGTGGCAGGACATCGCCGTCGCGGGCCTGTCTCCCGACTATCCGGCCGTGCACTGCAATCGCCAGGACGTCTGCGTGATGACGACGGGCATGGGGCACGCGAATGCCGCCGCGTCGATCATGGCGCTGACGTTCTCGCCGCGTTTCGACTTGCGTCATACGTACTTCATGGTGGCGGGCATCGCCGGCATCGATCCGCTTCAGGGGACCGTCGGTTCCGCGGCCTGGGCGAACTGGCTGGTCGACTTCGGCATTCAGTGGGAAATCGACGGACGCGAAATTCCGCCCGGCTGGAACACCGGCAATCTCGGCATCAACACGACGGGCCCGACGCAGAAGCCGCCGCTCGACTATCGCACGGAGGTGTTCCAGCTCAATCCGGCGCTCTCGAACGCGGCGTTCGCGCTGTCGCGCAACGTGACGCTGACCGACGACGCCCAGGCGCAGGCCGCCCGTGCCAGATACGGCTATGCGCCCGCGAACCGTTCGCCGGCCGTGATCCAGTGCGATACCCTGGCGGGCGATACCTGGTGGTCGGGCACCGACCTCGGCGAGCGGGCGCGGCAATGGACGAAGATCCTGACCGACGGCAAGGGCACCTATTGCACGACGCAGCAGGAAGACAATGCCACCTTCGAGGCGCTGACGCGCGCGGCGGCCGTGCATCGCGTCGACCTGAACCGTGTCGCGGTGCTGCGCGCCGGCTCGGACTTCGACCGGCCGGCCGCGGGCCAGTCGAGCGCGGACAATCTGCTCAACTACGCGTCGCAGGGCGGCTTCACGATCGCGATCGACAATCTGTTTCTCGCGGGCAATCCGCTCGTGCAGGACATCGTCACGCATTGGGGCGAGTGGCGCGACGGCGTACCGCAGCGGTAGTGCGTTCGCGGCGGGCGGCAGGCGTACCGCCTGCCGGTCCGGGGGCCGCGCTCGCCCGCGGCTTGTGGGACGGGACACGCGCCTGTGCACAGAATCCGCAGCTCGGGACAGGATGCGCGTAGAGTGCAGGAACGGGGCGGCGAGGCGTGAAGCCCAGGTCGTCCCGCTGCGTCTCAAACGTGTCCGTAGCACGGGGAATGGCAAGGAGCGGATATGAAATCACGGATTCAAAACGCGTCGTTCATTTCGAAAGTGATGCCGGCCAGCGCGGCTGCGGCACAGATTCAACCGGGCATGACGGTGGGCATGAGCGGATTCACCGGCTCGGGGTATCCGAAGGCCGTGCCGCTCGAACTCGCGCGGCTGATCGAGGGCGCGCATGCGCGGGGCGAACGGTTCGCCATACGCGTGCTGACCGGTGCGTCCACGGCGCCGGAACTCGACGGGGCACTCGCCAAAGTAGGCGGAATCGATTTTCGCCTGCCGTACCAGAGCGACCCCGAACTGCGCGCGCGCATCAATCGGGGCGAGATCGAGTACATGGACATCCACCTCGGTCAGGTGGCCCAGTATGCCTGGTTCGGCTTTCTCGGCAATATCGACATGGCGGTGGTCGAGGTCGCCGGCGTGCTGCCCGACGGCCGCCTGATTCCCTCGACGTCGGTGGGCAACAACAAGACGTGGCTCGATCTGGCGAGTCGGGTGATCCTGGAGGTGAACTCGAATCAGCCCGCCGGACTCGACGGCATGCACGACATCTACTACGGCACGGCGCTGCCGCCCGAGCGCAAGCCGATACCGCTCGTCGCCCCCGGGGACCGCATCGGCGAGCCGTATCTGCGGGTCGATCCCGCGAAGGTGGTGGCGGTCGTCGAAACCCACGCGCCGGACCGCCTCGGCCGCTTCGCGGCGCCCGACGAGATCAGCGCGCGTATCGCCGGGCATCTCGTGGAGTTCTTCCGGCACGAAATCGCGCATGGCCGGCTGCGGCCCGAATTGCTGCCGCTGCAGTCCGGCGTGGGCAATATCGCCAACGCGGTGCTCGGTGGCCTGCGCGACGGGGGCTTCGAAGGACTCAGCGCATTCACCGAAGTGATCCAGGACGGCATGCTGGACCTGATCCGCACCGACACGCTGCGCGTGGCTTCGGCCACGGCGCTCTCGCTGAGCCCGGAGGGCGTCGATGAATTCCAGCGCAACATCGCCCACTATCGCAGCCGCATCGTGCTGCGTCCGCAGGAAATCTCGAACCACGCGGAACTGGTGAGGCGTCTGGGGTGCATCGCCATCAACGGCATGGTGGAGGCGGACATCTACGGCAACGTCAATTCCACGCACGTCGCGGGCACGTCGATCATCAACGGCATTGGCGGGTCGGGCGATTTCGCGCGCAACGGCTTCCTGGCGTGCTTCGTGACACCGAGCATCGCGAAGAACGGCGCCATTTCGTGCATCGTGCCCATGGCGAGCCACGTTGACCACACCGAGCACGACGTGACCGTGATCGTGACCGAGCAGGGTCTCGCGGACCTGCGCGGCCTCTCGCCCAAGCAGCGCGCCCGGGCCGTCATCGCGCAATGCGCGCATCCCGATTATCGTCCGCTGCTCGAAGACTATTTCGAGCGCGCCTGCCGCGAGAGCGTGGGCAAACACACGCCGCATCTCCTCGACGAAGCGTTGTCGTGGCACCAGCGCTTCGTGCGGAGCGGAAGCATGCGGTGAGCCGGACGCCGCGCGCGTGCGCGCTCATGGACTCGCATTCGCGTTGAGCGGCGCGGTGTCGTCCGCCGACCAGCCGCCGCCCAACGCAAGATAGAGCCGCACGGTCGCGAGTGCGGCGGCGGTCGAGGACGCTTCGAGTTCGTCTTCGCGCGCGATGGTGTCGACGCGCGCATCCAGCACGTCTTGCAGCGTGCGCTGACCGCCTTCGTAAAGCTGCTGGACCTGCGCGGCATGGCGCATGGCAAGTTCGTGCGCGGCGGCGAGCTGCGCGCGGCGCTGGTCGAGTCCCCAGCGCACGCCGTAGGCGCTGTCCACTTCCTCGAGCGTCTGGAGCAGCGTCTTGTCGTGCAGCGCGAGCGCGGCTTGCAGGCGCGCGTCGTTGGCGTCCACGTTTGCGCGCAGGCGTCCCGCGTTGAAGAGCGGAAGATCGGCGCCAATGCCGACCAGGCCACCCGTGCCGCCGAGGCCGGGCAGGCCGTCGAGCCGGAGATGGCCGTCGAGGCCGACGAACGTGAGGTAGAAGCGCGGCAGCAGGTCGGCTTTCGCGCTGCCAAGCCGCGCCGCTGCCGCGCGCACGAGCGCCGCGCTCGCGCGCACGTCCGGGCGGCGCTCCAGCACACCCGACGGCACTTCGCCCGAAGGCGGCGCCGGCAGGCGCAGCGGGCCGGGCGGGGCAAGCCGTTCGGCCTCCTGGGCGGGCTTGCCGCTCAGCACGGCAAGCCGCCGCTCGCGTACCTCGATCTGGCTCACGAGCCCACCGCGTTCCGCCTCGCGTTGCGCGATGCGCTCGCTCACGCGCTCGACGTCGGCGCGCGGCGCCTGGCCCGCGTCGAAACGGGCCGCCGCATAGCGCTCCATGGCGTGCAAGGTGTCGAGGCTGCGTTCGAGCACGGCCAGCCGCCGCTGGAGTCCTCGCGCTTCGAGATAGTTCTGCGCGACGTCCGCCGCGATCGCGATACGCGTGCCGCGCAGCTTTTCCTGCGCGGCGTCCGCGAGGGCCGAGGCCGCCTGCGCGTCGCTTGCGCGCCCGCCGAACAGGTCCGCTTCCCACGCGGCCGTCACGCCGCCCGCGTAGGCATCGAGGTCCGGCGAGTGGTCCGGCGCGATGGCGGGCTCGCGCAGGTCGCCAAACGCGTGTGCGGCGCCTGCCTGGGCGGAGAGCGTGGGATAGCGTGCCGACTGCGCGACAGTTGCGAGCGCGCGGGCTTCCCGCACGCGTGCCTGGGCGATGCGCAGATCGGTATTGGCGAGCAGGGCCTGCTCGACGTAGCCGGTGAGCCCGGGGTCCTGCCACGCACGCCACCAATGCGCGAGATCCGGGGCGGCGAGGGCGCCGGCGACGGGAACCTCGGTGAAGGCGGCGGGCACGTCGCGCTGCGGCGGGACCGGCACTTCGACGAGCGACGTGCAGGCAGCCACCGCGAGCACGATCGGGAGTATCGAAGCGAGACGCGCCGGGCGCATGGGAACGGAAGTGCGATTCATCGGAGGATCAGTCCTGTTGCGCGAGCATGGAGCGAAAGCGCGTCAACGCCAGCAAGAGAAAGAGCGCGCCCGCCGCGCTCACGCCCGCAAGCTGCGGCCAGACGATATCGAGCCCCGCGCCGCGAAACAGGATGGCCTGGGTCAACGAAACGAACTGCGTGGTCGGCAAGAGCTTCACGACGGGCTGCATCGCCTGCGGCATGCTCTGGACCGGCGTGGCCGCGCCGGAGAGCAGATAGGCGACCGCGTAGGTCGGGACCGCGAGCAGTCCGAACTGGGGCATGGCGGGCGCGAGCGTCGCGAGCCACATGCCGAGCGCCGTCACGGAAAAGAGGTAGAGCGCCGTGCTGAAGGCGAAAAGCGCGAGCGAGCCTTGCAGCGGCACGCCGAGCCAGCCATGGACGACGAGCGCGAGCGAGACGAGCGAGACGGCGAAGATGACGAAGCCGTTCGCGAGAATTTTCGCGGCCGCGATTTCGCTCGCGCGCACGGGCATGACCAGCAGATGCTCGATCGTGCCGTGCTCGCGCTCGCGGATCACCGCCGCGCCGACGAGAATGATCGAGAGCACCGTGATGTTCACGACGATCTGCATGGTCGAGCTGAACCAGAACGACTCCATGTTCGGGTTGAACAGCACGCGCACGACGGCGTTCGCCGGCATGGCCGTTTCGACGCCGCGCGCGTGCAGGAAGGCAAGCGTCTCGCGCGTGAAAATCGCCTGCAGATAGGCGGCGCCGAGCCCCGCCTGGGTCATGGCGGTCGCGTCGACGAGCACCTGGATGGCCGGCGCGCGTCCGGCGAGCACGTCGGCTTCGAAGCGCGGCGGAATCTCCAGGGCGAAGATATACGCGCCGCGATCGAGGGCGGCGTCGATGCCGCGCCGGTCCACGTCGACAGGAGGCTTGAAGTATGGCGGCAGGATCGCGGCGCGCAACTGGCGCGACAGGTCGGAATGGTCGGCGTCGACGATCGCGACCGACGCGTTGGACACCTCGGCCTTGATTCCCTTCGCGACCGAGTAGACGGCGAGCGTGAAGGCGAACCCGATCAGCGCCATCAGCGTGGCGTCGCGCAGGAGGCTGAACAGCTCCTTGCGCGCGAGGCGTGCGACGTTCTTGAGCCATTGCGTCATCGTTCAGGCCTCCTGTTTCGGCAGCAGGCAGTACGCCGCGACCAGGTAGACGAACGCGAATCCGAGCAGCGCGCCGTACATCGCGCCGAAGCTGCCCGCGCCGAGCCCCTTCGTGAAGGCGCCGAGGCTCACGAGCTGGAACCACGACGACGGAAATGCGAGCCCGGCCCAGTAGCTGCTGCCCGTGAGCGTGGAGACGGGATAGAGCAGGCCGGAGAAGTTCACGGACGGGATCAGGCACAGGATCGCGGTGCCGAAGATCGCCGCCACCTGCGAACGCACGAACGTGGAGACGAGCAGGCCGAGCGCCGTCGTGGCGAATACGAAGAGCAGCGCGCCCAATGAGAGCGCGATGAGCGAGCCCTTGAGCGGCACGCGCAGCACGCTGACGGTGAGCAGCAGGAGCACGGCGTAACTGAGCATCGCGAGCGCGACGTAGGGCAACTGCTTGCCGAGCAGGTATTCGCCGGGGCTGGCCGGCGAAGCGTGCAGGTTCGTGATCGAGCCCATCTCCTTTTCGCGCACGACGCCCAGCGCCGTGAGCATGGCCGGGATCAGGATCAGCGCGAGCATGACGATGCCGGGCGTGATCGCGTAAATGCTGCGAAACGACTCGTTGTAGACGAAGCGCGTCTCCACGCGCATCGGCAGCGCGGGTGGGGGGCTCGGCGCGCGCGCCTGCAACGTCTGCACGAAGCCGAGCAGCACGGCGTCCACGTAGGTCGCGATCGTCGCGCCGGAAAATGGGCTCGATCCGTCGACGTGAAACGAGATTTCGGGGCGGCGCTGCGCGAGCAGGTTGCGTCCGAAATCCGGCGGAATCTCCACGACGAGTTGCGCTTGTGCCGCGCGCAGCAGGCGGTCGGCGTCGCGCTCGCTCTGCGCGGCGCCCACCGGTTCGAAGTAGCGCGAGCCCGTGAACTGCTCGACGAGTTCGCGGCTCGCGAGGCTTTGGTCGCGGTCCAGCACCGCGAAGCGCACGTTCTCGACATCGAACGAGACGCTCCACGCGGCCGCGAGCAGCAGCACGACGGGGCCAAGCAGCGCAAAGGCGAGCCGCAGGCGGTCGCGGGCGAGTTCGATGGATTCGCGCCGCGTGAACGCCCATACGCGCGCCAGCGCGGCCACCGGCGACCATGCGCGCCTGGCCGCGCCTGTCGTGGAGGCGGTCATGGCGGCGGGCGCATCGCGCGGCTCGTGCGACTCGTGCGGCGAGGGCGGCGAGGGCGGCGTGTCCTGCACCTGCGCTTCTTCCAGCCACGCGATAAACGCCTCTTCCAGCGTCGGCGCGTGGCGCGCTTCGCGCAACGCCTCGGGACTTCCGAGCGCGAGCACGCGCCCGCGATGCATCAGCGAGATGCGGTCGCAGCGTTCGGCTTCGTTCATGAAGTGCGTGGAGATGAACAGCGTGACCGCCTGTTCCCGCGAAAGCCGCGCGAGGTGCCGCCAGAACATGTCGCGCGCGGCGGGATCGACACCGGAAGTCGGCTCGTCGAGGATCAGCACCTCGGGGCTGTGCAGGCAGGCCGCCGCGAGCTGCAGGCGCTGGCGGATGCCGAGCGGCAGGCTCGTGGGGCGCTCGTCGGCGCAGGCTTCGAGGTCGAAGCCCGCGAGCGCCTCGCGCACGGCGCGCCGCGCCCGTTCGCCCTCCATGCGATAAAGCCGCGCGTGCAGGTCGAGGTTCTGGCGCACGCTCAGTTCTTCGTAGAGGGAGAACGACTGCGACATGTAGCCGATCCTCATGCGCGTGCGCATATCGGCCGCATCGACGCGTTGGCCGAGCAGCGTGGCCGTGCCTTCGCTGGCGTCGAGCAGGCCGGTCAGCATTTTCATCGTGGTCGTCTTGCCGCAGCCGTTCGAGCCGAGGAAGCCGAAGATTTCGCCGCGCTCGATCCGGAAGCTCACGTGATCGACCGCGACGAACGCGCCGAAGCGGCGCGTGAGGTCATGCGCTTCGATCGCGGGCGCGCCGTCCGTCCGGATGCGCGGTCCGATCGCGAACTGGCCCGCGTCGCCGCGCCGTTGCGGCGGCAAGAGGGAAACGTAGGCCGTTTCGAGACTGGTGGTGCCCGCGCGCTGCAGCACTGCGTCGGTGCGCTCGCTCACGAGGACGCGCCCGGCGTCCATCGCCACCAGATGCGCGAAGCGCTGCGCCTCTTCCATGTAGGCGGTGGCCACGAGCACGGTCATCGCGCCGTGCGAGGCGCGCAGGTCGTCCACGAGCGTCCAGAACTGGCGGCGCGAGAGGGGATCGACGCCCGTCGTCGGCTCGTCGAGGATCAGCAGGTCGGGATCGTGCACCAGCGCGCAGCACAAGCCGAGCTTCTGCTTCATGCCGCCCGAGAGCTTGCCGGCGGGGCGCTCCCTGAAGGGCGCAAGGCCGGTCGCCTCCAGCAGCCGCGCCACGCGCGCGGCGCGTTCGCGCGCCGGCAGGCCGAACAGACGGCCGAAAAAATCCACGTTCTCATGGACGGAGAGCGAGGCGTAGAGATTGCGCCCGAGCCCCTGGGGCATGTAGGCGATGCGCGGCAGCATGCGTTCGCGCGCACTCCGTATGCGCAGATCGGCGCCGAGCACGACGACTTCGCCATCCTGAATGCGCTTCACGCCCGCGATGAGCGCAAGCAGCGTGGACTTGCCGATGCCGTCGGGACCGATCAGGCCGATCGTGGTGCCGGCGGGCAGCGAGAGCGAGACATCGTCGAGCGCGAGGGCCGCGCCGTAGCGGTGCGAGAGGCCTTCGACACGGATCGCGTCCGCGTTCGTCCCGGGTGCCGCTTCGGATTCCTGATCGCGCATCGCTCAGTCTCCGCGCGCGGCGAGGCCGTGCGGCCACGGTTGGGACGCATCGAGGCGCACATAGCCCTCGCCCGTCATGCCGCCCTTCAGGCGCGGCGAGAGCCGGCGCGCCACCTCGGGCGACAACTGCAGCTTCACGCGGTACATCAGTTTCGCGCGCTCGCCCTGGGTCTCGACGTACTTCGGCGTGAACTGCGCGTCGCTTGCCACGTAGCCCACGCGCGCGGGGACCGGTTCGCCGGGAAAGGCGTCGAGCACGATGCGCGCTTCTTCGCCGATCGCGAGGCGGCCCGCTTGCGGGCCGGGGAGGAATATCGTGAAGTAGATGTCTTCGGGATCGAGCATCGAGACGACGCGGCCGCCCGCCGGCAACACCGTTCCGACTTCCACGACGCGGTACTCCACCCGGCCCGCGAGCGGCGCGCGAATGGTCGTTTCCGCGATCACGGTTTGCAGACGCGCGATCTGCGCGTCGGCTTCCGCGACGGCGGCAAGCGCCTCGCCTTGTGCGGCGCGCGCGGCGTCCTGCGTTGCCTGTGCGCCGTCGAGTGCGAGCTGACGGCGCTCGCGCTCGACAGCCGATATCTGTCCGGCGGCGAAGAGATTCGACGCCTGGGTCCATTCGAGGCGTGCAAGGCGCACCTGTGTTGCGCTCGCGTCGGCTTCATCCTGCGCGCGCTGGCGGGCGGCCGCGGCACGCTCGCGAGCGGCGCTGGCCGCGTCGAGCTGGGCGCGCAGTTCGGCATCGTCCTCGCGCGCCACGACGGCGCCCGCCGCGAGCAGATCGCCTTCGTGTACCGGCAACGCGACGATGCGGCCGCCGTACTTCACCGCCACGTCGACGCGCGTCATCTCGAGCCTTCCGTTTGCATGCGCGACGTTCGCGGGCAATGCCGCTTCGCGGCTGTGCAGCCAGGCGCCGCCCGCTGCGAGCAGCGCGACGGCGGCGGCTACGGCGCCGATCCCGATGAGCTTTTTTTTCATTCTCGACCTGTTGTTCACTTCAAGGCTTGCCGCGAGTTCCTGCATCGGCCCGCCGCAGGAGAGCGGCAAGATGCGCGGCTGGTGCGCGCACGCGCGACACGTCCCGATCGGGGCAGGCAGGCGGCACCTGCGCCGGTCGCAGTCGGAGAGGGCGAGACGTCGGGCGCGATGTCGAGCAGCAACGCTGGCGTCCGGCGCGCATGGGACGCGCCCGCGAGCGCCCGGTCGCGAAACGGGCATCTTGCGCAGGTCGCCTGCCGTGGCGCGGACCGCGACCCGCATGCTTTCGCGCGGCCCGCAGGCCAGGGCGGCCGGTGACGAGCGGCCATGCCGCGCGCACGGCGATGCCGGGCAGCACGTGGGCTTCGTGTGGCTTGCACCATCGCGCGCTGCACGCGCCGCGCCGGGCCATGCAGCAACACGCCGGGCGCATGAAGCCGGGCACATGAAGCCGGGCGCCCGGCAGCGGAGGCTTCGGCCCGACTGCGTACTGGAGCGAGGCGCGGTAGTCGGTGGCGAGCGCGCCGATCAGCGTGTCGCGGCGGCGACCCGCGCGCTGGCCCGATAGCCCCGCGCGGAGCGGAAGCCGGCGAATTCGCCCGCGCCGACCCGTGCATACGCGTAGACGCCGTTGCCGGGCGCGGGCTTGCGCAACACGAGCGTCTGATAGCCGAGCGCGAGCATCGGCATGCCGATGCCGGCAATCAGCCAGCCGAGCGCGGCGGCGCCGGCCTCCGCGCCGGATGCCATGTTTTGCGGAAGGGAAAAGATGCCGCCGATCATCAAGCCGACGACGAGCGTGCTCAGCAGCCCGAGGCACAGCTTACGCGGCCCGGACGAAGCCCTGGTCCCGTCCTTCGACGGCTGCCGGGCTTCGTGGAAATATCCTGCGGGGTGACCCATGACGAACTCCTCGTAAACGAGCGTCCGCTCATTACGTCACGGTATCGCACGGCGAGATTGATCTGGATCAGCGTCTGTCGAGGACCGGGCATGCTTACGCCCGTGGCGGAACACGGCGCCAGGTAGCGATCACGGCCGCGAGGAACACGACATAGGCTACGGTGAATACCCAGCCGGGAAAGTCGTAATACAGCCAGGCGCTCACCCAGCGCTGCACGAAGCCTTGCGGGCCTGCCGTTCCGGTGCGCAGATAGTCTTCCATAACGGTGAGCGGGCACGGCACATCGAGCACGGCTAGGGTCGTGACGATGCCGATGGCGACGAGGTGCGCCGTGCGGAACGCGCGATTGCGTGCCCATGCGCGTTTCAGTGCGGCGGCTATCCAGATCGCGATCAGTCCGCCGACGATGAACACCACGATCAAAGCGTGCAACACGAGTACCACGTTGGCGAGCCAGAGCATGGGTGTCCGCCTGAGCGATCATGAGGGCGACTTCGGCCGGGTTTCGACTGCCCGTAGAACGATTCGCGCGAGCGGCTGGCGGCGCTAATCGGCGCCAGTCGAGCGCTAATCGGCGCCAGTCGAGCGCCAATCGGGCGCCAGTCGCTGCACGAGGAGCGCTTGCCGCACCTGCCAACGCCAATGCCGGATCGGCGGGCCCGGTCGCGGCGCGCAGCGTTGCGGGGCGTCAGGCCGGAATGCTGGCGGGGCGATCGTCGGGGGCTCGTTGCTGAAACGCCGCCGCCCGTAACGGGATCAGGAGCACCGGGCACCGCGCGCTGCGCAGCACGCGCTCGGCCACGCTGCCGAGCACGAGCCGGCGCACGCCGCGGCGACCGTGCGTGCCCATGACGATCAGGTCCGCACGCCAGTCAGCGGCGATGCGCTCGATGCACTGCGCGACGTCTTCGCCGCCCAGCTCGACTTCGGCCGAACGCGGTGTGCCCTTCACCCCCTCGCTGGTCATTCGCGTTTGCGCATCGGCGCAGACGATCCGGCTTTCTTCGACATACGCATCGCGTGCGATCGAAGGATCGAAGCCCGGTACTTCGTACGCGATAGCCGGGATGTCGATCACGTAAAGGGGCAGCAGTTCCGCGCCGGTGCCGTGCGCGAGCCGGATCGCGGCATCGAGCGCGGCGGCGGCGGTTTCGCTGCCGTCGAGTGCGACGAGAATACGGGAATACATGGTGTCCTCCGGCCTCAATGCGGGTTGGATCTGCGGTTGTTCAACGGGACTCAGCGCGCATTTCAGATCCTGTCGCCGCAGACGAGACGGGGCTTGATACATGTCAAACGGCCGGCCTCTGCTCGCCGGAAAATCGATTCCATTGTGCCGGACTGCCGTTGTCGCGCATCGAGGGCTGCTGCTTTTCCGGTCCGGGCACTTCAACGCACGGCCGGCGGTTTCCGTGCGCGGGATTCGGCACCAACGGGCTGACGCGAGGCTCACAGAACACCAGGAGGGGTCGTGACTATGGCAACGGGGAATATGAAGCTGAAGCGTGGTGCGCAATCGGCGCGTGCTCGTCGGACCGCCGGTTTCGAGCCGATCCCGATGTCCGACGTTTATCAGTTGATCGAGCCCGGTCCCGTGGTGTTGCTGACAACGTCGAGCGAAGGGCGTTGCAACGTCATGACGATGTCGTGGCACATGATGGTCGAGTTCGAGCCCCCGCGCATCGCCTGCGTCGTGAGCCGTGCCGACTACAGCTTCGCCGCGCTGCGCTCGAGCGGGGAATGCGTGATCGCGGTGCCGGACGTGTCGCTCGCGCAGCAAGTGGTCGAGGTGGGCAATTGTTCCGGTCGCGACGTCGACAAGTTCGCGCTGACGGGCCTGACGCCTCTCGCCGCACAGGAAGTCGACGCGCCTGTCGTCGCCGAGTGTTTCGCGAACCTCGAATGCCGGGTGATCGATACGCGGCTCGTGCCGCGCCACGAACTCTTCGTGCTGGAGGTCGTGTGCGCATGGGGCCGGCGCGCCAGGCGGACGCCCAGGCTGCTGCACCACTGCGGATACGGTGTCTTCGTCGTCGACGGGGAGGAGTTGCGGCTCGAATCCGGAAAACGCTGAATCTTGCCGGGGAGCGGAGCATGCCGCAAACGCCCGGTGTCGATACCCGTTCCGGCGGGCCTGCGGTGACGGCCGCCACGTCGAACGGCCGCGTAAGCAGGTACGACCTCGCGCCGCCGCGACCGCCTGAATGCGCGGAAACGCGACGCCCGTAGGCCCGATGGATCGGGGCGCGGCGCGCTGGCCGATCCATGTCCGTCAGTCGCGCCGTCTCATTTGAGCGCCTGATGCGCGGCCAGACGCGGATAGTCGTTGTAGCCTTCCGCGCCGCCGCCGAAGTACGTGGCGGGATCGGGTTCGTTCAACGGCGCGTCGAGCCGCAGCCGTTCGACCAGATCGGGGTTCGCGATGAAGAGCCGCCCGAAAGCGACCAGATCGGCGCGACCCTGCGCGCAGGCTTCGATGGCGAGGCCCCGGTCGTAGCCGTTGTTGGCGATATAGCGGCCACGGAACGCCTCGTGCAACGCGGCGTAGTCGAAGTCGCCCGGCACGTCGCGCGGTCCTTGCGTGACGCCTTCGATGACGTGGATATACGCAAGATCGAGCGCATCGAGCCGCTCGACGACATGGCGATAGGTCTTCATCGGGTCGCGATCGGGCTCGGAGGCATTGACCGGACTCACCGGCGAAAGCCGGATGCCCGTGCGCCCCGCGCCGCAAACGGCGGCCACCGCCCCGGCCACTTCCAGCACGAGCCGTGCGCGGTCTTCGAGGCTGCCGCCATAACAGTCCGTGCGCCGGTTGGTGTGCTCGCGCAGGAACTGTTCCAGCAGATAGCCGTTGGCCGCGTGAATCTCGACGCCGTCAAACCCGGCGTCGAGCGCGCGCTGCGCGGCACGCGCGTAGTCCTCGACGATGCCGCGAATTTCGTCGGTGCCGAGCGCGCGCGGCGTCGGGCACGGCTTGAATCCGGAGGGCGTATAGGACGTGGCGCCCTCGGCGCGGATTGCCGAGGGCGCGACCGGCAGCGCACCGCCGGGCTGCAGGTCCGGGTGCGAGATACGCCCCACGTGCCAGAGCTGCGGGAAGATACGCCCGCCACGCGCATGGACGGCCTGCGTGACGCGGCGCCAGCCTTCGGCCTGCTCGTCCGTGTAGAGACCGGGCGTGAGGTCGTAGCCGCGCGCGGACGGCGAGATGTTCACGCCTTCGGTGATGATGAGCCCCGCGCTCGCGCGTTGCGCATAGTGTTCGGCGATCAGCGGGCCAGGCACGCCGCCGGGCAGCGCGCGGCAACGCGTGAGCGGCGCCATCACGATGCGGTTCGCGAGCGTGATGGCGCCGAGCTGCACAGGTTCGAAGAGGCTGCCGCGCTCCCGGGTGGCGAGCGAAGAGGAAGAAGGGTTGGCAGGTGACATGGATCGGCTCTCCTGACTGACGTGAAGAAATGGCGCGAACCGCCCGCGGCTTCGGCTGCGGCGGTCATGGCGCGGGTGCGGTGCTGCTTGCCACCGAGGCTTGCCATCCGCCTCCCGTGGCCTCGAAAAGTTGCGCGGTATCGAGGTAACGCTGTCCCCTGGCCTTCGCGTATCCGAGCCGCGCCTGGGCATAGAGGCGTTGGGCCTGCAACACGTCGAGCAGGCTCGCCGCGCCTACCTTGTAGCTTTCCTGTGACAGCGCGAGCGAGGCCTGCGCCGCATCGAGCGCGGTGCGCTGCGCCGCGAGTTCCTCGGCATCGTGTTGGAGCGCCTTGAGCGTATCGGCCACCTGGCCGAACGCCGCGAGCACGGTCTCGCGGTAGATGCCGAGCTGGGCGTCGAATGCGTCGACGGCCGCCTGCCGCTGCGCCTTCAGCGCGCCGCCGTGAAAGAGCGGCGCGGTGAGGCCTGCCGCCACGCTCCACAGGCCATTCGCTTCGTCGAAGAGCGGGCCCATGCTGCCGGCCTCCTGCGTCCACGATGCGCTGAGCGTGATGCTGGGATAAAGCTGCGCGGTCGCGACGCCGATCGCGGCGCTGGCCGCGTGGAGCTGCGCTTCGGCGGCGAGGATGTCGGGTCGCGCCCGCACGAGGTCGGACGGCAGCGTTACCGGCACCGCCACGGGCAAGGCCAGCATGTCGAAGTCGAAACGCGGCGCGGCCCATTGCGCCGGTGTCTTGCCCACGAGGATCGCGAGCGCGTCGTGAGCGGCGCTCAGTTGCTGTTTGAGCGGCGGCAGCAGCGCGACGTCGGCGGCGAGCTGACTCTGCGCGGCCAGCACATCGGTGCGCGCGGCCTTGCCGGCGCTGCGCTCGATCTCGACGAGATCGACGTTGCGCTGATCCACGGCGATGATGTCCTGCACCGCCCGAAGCTGCTCGCGCGCGCTTGCGCTCGTGATCGCCGTGTTGACCGCATTGCCGGTGAGCGTGAGCCAGGCGGCGGCGAGCGCGTAGCGCTGCACGTCCGCGAGCGCCGTGTTTTCCTCGACCTCGCGCCGCACGCGGCCGAACAGGTCCACGCTGTAGCTAACAGTGGGACCGATCGAGAACAGCGTGCCGCTTGCATGCACGGCTTTCTCGAACGCGCCGGTGCTCACGCGAGCGCGCTCCGCGCCGGCCCCGAGATCGACCTGGGGAAAGTAGCCGCCGCGCGCAACGAGAATCGCCTGCTGGGCTTGCGCGAGGGTGGCGCGCGCGGTGTCGAGCGTCGGGTTTTGCGCGATGGCGAGCGAAAGCGTGGAGTCCAGTTCGTCGGAGCGGAAGAGCGTCCACCACTGGCTGACGATCTCGCCGCCGGCCTGCAGATGCTGCTGCGGGTCCGTGGAGCCGGCGGACGGCAGCGTGACGGGCGCGGTCCGGTAACCGGCCTCGGCAGACGTGGCGGGCCTCGCGAAGTCGGGGCCGACCGCGCAGCCGCCGAGCATGCTCAGGAAAACCAGGAGGAGCGGCACGATGCGGCGTGCCGTGGCCGAAACGGCGACGCCGCAGAGAATGCCCGCTTGCCCGCCGTTCACGTTGAGCATCACGGCCTCGCCGGGAAACCGCAGCGGCACGCGCAGGCGGCGCACGCCTCGTTACAGGCGCTGCGCGCGGCGCCGTCCGTGTCCTGCGAGACGATGCCGCGTTCGAGCAGCATGCCGTCGCGGCCGGACGCGAGCTTTGCGTAGCGGAGACCGGCGGTGCCCCGCGGCAACGGCGCGCTCCACGTTGCCGCGGCCCGCTTGCCGTTCGGCTCGACGACGGTATCTGGCACGGCTGCAATCTCCTCGCGATGGGGCGGCGCGCGATCTCGACGCCCGCACCGCGCTCCGAGTCATGTTCGGCCGGCACGGATGCCTCCCGATTGATATGTGTCAATCGAGTTGGGAAGGCGGCTCCTACAGTGGCGATGTTCATCGCGGAGCACGCATTTACACCATGGCAAGCAAATCAATGCGGATCAGGATCGCGCTCGGATGCGTGCTGCTCGGCGTGGCCGCAGCCGGCTTCGCCGCGTTGCGCTTGCCCTCGCTCTTCGGCCGGCATCAGGTGGCGGAGCACGTCATGGTCTCGGGAAATATCGAGGCGCATCAGAGCGTGCTGAGCGTCACCCAGGTGCAGGCGCCGATCGTTTATCTGCCCTTCGACGAAGGCGCCTACGTCAAGCGCGGCACCGTGCTCGCGCGCGTGGACGACCGCCTCTACCAGCGTCAGACGGAGATCGACCGCGCCAACCTGAACGTGCAGCTCGCCCAGGTGCAGGCGAACATCAACAGCCAGAGCGCCGCGCAGAACAGCGTCAAGAGCGACGAGTTCGATCTCGCTGAGAAGAAAACCGACTACGGGCGCGCCGAAGTGCTTGCGCAGCACGAAGCGGTTTCGCTGCAGGCGCGCGACCTCGCGCGCACCGCGGAGCGCCAGTCCGCGGCGACGCTGGCCCACGACCACGCCATGGAAGTGGCCGCGCAAAACGCCGTGGCGCTCGCGCAGGCCAACGTGGAAGCCGCCCGCGCGAAGCTGCAGCTCGACGAGACGATGCTCTCCTACACCGAGCTGCGCGCGCCGTTCGACGGCGTGATTGCCGTGAGGGAGGCCGAACTGGGCGAACTGGCGGGGCCGGGCGTCGCCGTGTTCACGCTCGACGAGCTGGACCACGTCTGGCTGCGCGCCTATGTGAACGAGCCCGACATCGGGCGCGTCCGGCTCGGCGAAGCGGCCGACGTCACCACGGACGCCTGGCCGTCGCGCGTCTATCGCGGGCGCGTGAGCTTCATCTCCCCGCAGGCCGAATTCACGCCCAAGACCGTCGAGACGCACGCCGAGCGCGTCACGCTCGTCTACCGGGTTCGCATCGACATCGACAATCCCACGCACGAGTTGCTGCCGGGCATGCCCGCGGATGCGTCGATTCCCCTCGTGGCCAGCGGAAAATGAGCACGCCGTCCGCCCAGCCGGCAATTGCCGCGGAAGGTCTCGCGCGCCGCTTCGGGGCGGTCGAGGCGGTGCGCGACGTGAGCATGAGCGTGGCGCGCGGCGAGATCTTCGGGCTCGTCGGGCCGGACGGCGCGGGCAAGACCACCGTCATGCGCATGCTGGCCGGCGTGCTGCGCCCGGATGCCGGCACGATCGCGCTCGACGGCATCGACGTGGTGGGAGCGCCCGAGCGCGCGAAGGCCGTGCTCAGCTATATGCCGCAGCGCTTCGGCCTCTACGAGGACCTCAGGGTCGACGAGAACATCTTTTTCTACGGCGAACTGTTCGAAGTGCCGAGGGCGCAGTTTCGCCAGCGCAGCACGGAGCTGCTCGAAGCCGCCGGGCTCGCGCCGTTCCGCAGGCGGCTGGCCGGGCAGCTTTCGGGCGGCATGAAGCAGAAGCTCGGCCTCGTGTGCGCGCTGATCCATACGCCGCGCGTCCTGCTGCTCGACGAACCGACGACGGGCGTCGATCCGGTGTCGCGACGCGACTTCTGGGCGATCCTGTACCGGCTGCGCGAGCAGGGCGTGACGATCGTGATGTCCACGGCCTACATGGACGAGGCGGAGCGCTGCTCGCGGCTCGCACTGCTGCACGAAGGGCAGGTGCGCCGGTGCGACACGCCGCAGCGGCTCAAGGACATCGTGCGCGGCTCGCTGCTCTCGGTGGCGGGCGGCGACCCGCGCAGCAACGGCGCGGCGCTGGCCGACGCGCCCGGCGTCGCCGGCGTGCTGCTGATGGGCGACCGCGTGCACGTGCGTGTCGACGAGGCGGCACGGCGCAAGGACGAACTCGCGGCGCGGCTCGACGAGCGCGGACTGGCGCATGCGCCGGTCGTGCCGGTCGAGCCCGGCATCGAAGACGTCTTCGTGGCACTCGTGGGAGCAACGGTGTGAGCTCGCCCGCCATGCGCGACGATCCGGGCCCGGCGCCCGCCCCGATGCCCGCTGCGAGCGCCGCCGCGGCGGCGGAGCCGGTCGTGCTGGCGCGCGGGCTCACGAAGCGCTTCGGCAAGTTCACGGCCGTCGATTCGCTCGACCTCGCCATCGCGCGCGGCGAAGTGGTGGGCTTCATCGGCCCCAATGGCGCCGGCAAGTCCACCACCATACGCCTGCTCTGCGGGCTGCTCACGCCGAGCGCCGGCACGGCGCGCGTCGCGGGCTTCGACGTCGCCACGCAAGCGGAAGACCTGCGCGCCCATATCGGCTACATGTCGCAGAAGTTCTCGCTGTACGGCGACCTGACCTGTCGCGAGAATCTGCGCTTTTTCGGCGGCATCTACCGCGTGCCGCACGCGTCGCTCGAAGAGCGCATCCGCTTCGTGATCGACATGGCCGGGCTGGCAGGCCGCGAGGATGCGCTCGTGCGCACGCTCGCGGGCGGCTGGCGGCAGCGCCTTGCGCTCGGCTGCGCGATCCTGCACCGGCCGCCGGTGCTGTTTCTCGACGAGCCGACCTCCGGCGTCGAGCCGCAGGCGCGCCGGCGCTTCTGGGATCTCATTCACGATCTGGCCGCGCAAGGCGTGACGGTGCTCGTCTCCACCCACTACATGGACGAAGCCGAATACTGCAACCGCATCGCCCTGATCGACGCGGGGCGCCTGATCGCCATCGGCAGCCCCGGCGACCTGCGCGAGCGCGAACTGGGCGGCACGCTCTACGAGCTCTCGTGCGCGGCGCCCGGCGAAGCGGTCGCGGTGCTGCGCGCCGCGCCGGACGTGCTGGAGGCGGCCATTTTCGGCGATCGTCTGCACGTTCTGATCGCGCATGGCGGCGATGCGTCGCGATTGCCGGCGCTGCTCGCTCGCGCAGGCATCGAGGCAGCCGCGCCTGTGCGGATCGAGCCAGGGCTCGAAGACGTGTTCGTCCAACTGGTCACGCGCACCGCGCGCGAGCGGGGGCACGCATGAGCCTGCGGCGCCTGATCGCGATGGCCTACAAGGAGTCGCTGCAGATCTGGCGCGACCGGCGCAGCCTCGCCATCGCGCTGCTCATGCCGCTCATGCAGATGGCGCTGCTCGGCTATGGCGTGAGCCTCGACATCAAGCGCGTGCCGCTCTGCGTGCACGACGAAGAGCACAGTCAGACGAGCCGCGAGCTCGTGCAGAGCTTCGTCGCGTCGGGCTGGTTTTCGGCGGTCGCGTTGAGCGGGAGCGAGCGCGACGTACGCGACGCGATGAACCGCGGCCTCTGCCGGATGGCGGTGACGATCCCGGTGGACTTCTCGCGCGTTCTCACGACGACGGGCACGGCGCCCGTGCAGACCATCGCCGACGCGAGCGACACGAATACGACCAACATCGCCATCGGCTACGCACAGGGGATCGTCGCGCAGGTGGCGGCCGACTTTGCCACGCGCTGGGCCCGCGCGCATGGCGTGCTGCCGCAGCAGTATGGCGCCGTCGATCTGGAGCCGCGCGTCTGGTACAACGAGGGGCTCGACAGCCGCAACTTCATCATTCCGGGCGTGGTGGCCGTGATCCTCGCGCTCGTGGGCGCCCAGCTCACGTCGCTCACCGTGGCGCGGGAATGGGAGCGCGGGACCATGGAGCAGTTGATCTCCACGCCGGTCAAACCGATCGAAGTCATGCTGGGCAAGCTGGTGCCTTACTTCGTGATCGGTTTCGCGGATGCGTCGTTTTGCCTGCTCGGCGCGGTGTACTGGTTTCACGTGCCGTTTCGCGGCAGCATCCCGACGCTCCTCGTCACGACCGCGCTGTTCACGCTGGTCGTGCTCGGCATCGGCTATCTGATGTCGGTGCATATCCGCAGCCAGGTCGGCGCGAGCCAGGTCGCGCTGCTGCTCACGATGATGCCGACCACGATGCTTTCGGGCTATACGTTCGCGATCGACCAGATGCCGCGCGCGGTCCAGTCCATTACGCTGCTCGTCTATGCGCGCTACTACGTGACGATCCTGCGCGCGGTGTTTCTCAAGGGCAGTCCGCTGGCGGATATCGCCGCGCCATTTGGCGCGCTCGCGCTCTACGCGCTCGTAATCGTCGTCCTGAGCGTGCGAGCGTTCAGGAAGCGTCTTGACTGAGCCACGAGGCCGAGGGGAGCGCAATGTCCGAACGCGTGCGGTCGATGCTGGTCAAGGAGTTTCTCGAGCTCAAGCGGGACCGGTGGGCGATGTTCCGGCTCGTCGTGCCGCTGATCATTCAGGTGCTGATCTATGGCTACGCCGCGACCTTCACGGTCAATCACGTTCCCGTCGTGCTGCTCGACTTCGACCGCAGCGAGGCAAGCCGCGACCTCGTTTCCCATTTCCTCGCCACGGGCCGCTTCGAGCTCGTCGACGAAGCCGCGACCGAGCGCGAGATGGCGCACGACGTGGACACCGGCCGCGCGACGCTCGCGCTCGTCATCCATGCAGGCTTCGCCCAATTCCTGCAGGACGGCGAGACGGCGCCGCTCCAGGTGATCGTGGACGGTTCCAATTCGAACACGGCCCTGATCGCGCTCGGTTACGTCGACCAGATCGTCGCGCAGTTCCAGAGCGACTGGATGTCGCGCGCATGGCCCGTCGCGGCCGGCGCCGCGCCGCCTTCGGTCACGGTTACGCTGCGGGACCGGCCATGGTTCAATCCGGACATCGACGACAGATGGTTTTTCATTCCCGGCGTGGTGGGCACGCTCACGCTGATCCAGGTCGTGAGCCTCACGGCATTTGCCGTCGTGCGCGAGCGCGAGATCGGCACGCTCGAACAGATCATGGTGAGCCCGATCCGGCCGTACGAATTCATTCTTGGCAAGACCGTTCCGTTCTTTCTGATCGGGCTCGGCGACGTTGCGATCGTGACCGCCGTCGGCGTGTGGTGGTTCCACGTGCCGTTCGTCGGAAACGGGTTCGTGATGCTGGCGGGCGTGTCGCTCTTCCTTCTTGCCACGCTCGGGTTCGGCCTGCTGCTCTCGACGTTTTCCCGCACGCAGCAACAGGCGTTCGCGCTGAACTTCTTTTTCGTGAACCCGATTTTCATCCTCTCCGGGTTCGCCTTTCCGATTTCGTCCATGCCGGCCGTTCTGCAATGGCTTACCTACCTCAACCCGCTGCGCTATTTTCTTGTCGTGTTGCGCGCCGAATTCCTCAAGGGCGTCGATGCTCAGGTGCTGTGGCAGCAACTCGCGGCCCTGGCTGTGCTCGGCACGGTTCTGCTGGGCCTCAGCATCCTGCGGTTTCGCAAGTCGCTTGATTGAGGAAAGCGAAGCGTGGCGCGGCGCGACCTGTACTGCCCGCAGATGCAGGACAGTATCGGAACCGCTCGCTGCCGGCTGTACGTTGCCCTGCGATATCGCGGTTCCTAAACTGGATTCCGGATATCGAACGGAGCGAGCGATGCAGGACAATGAACCACGCAGCCTTGCCGCCGCGACGCGGGACGTCCGGTCATGAGCCGGGCACAGACACGCTTCGTGGCGGGGCATGCGCGGCTGCCCCAAGGCATGGCGGCGCAGCACCTCTTCGAGTCGCTGAGCGTGACGGTTGAGATCGACGCGAAATATGCGGTCATTCTCGAAGCGTCCTGCACGCTAGCTACGGAACACGGCCGGACCTTCATTCGCGACCTGTTGCGCGGGCACAGCCTGCGCGACGGCGCGGCGCCGGTCGTCGAGCGCGTTCAGCGATGCTACATTGGCCGCGCCGGGCTCGCGCTCGTCGCGGCGCTCAAGGATTTGCACCTCCAGTACGAACGCAGCCTGTCCGAAGCGCCAGAACCGCGCTTGGGCAGTGTTTTGTCCCAGGACAGGTAACGCAGTTCACAGGCGTCCTGCCTGTGCCGCGGCGGCTCGCCTCGCATGCGCGCCGCCGCCGCCTCTACACCTTGCTCCGCGCGGGCTCTCGCCTGCACCGACAGCACAGGTTCTCCCATCGCCATTCGCTGCGAGCTGTCGTGACGCGCCATCCGGCGCGAGCCGGCAGGGACGAACACCGTTACGGGCGCCATTTCGTCTGCTCTCGTCCAGCACCGTCACTCAAGGACAGATCATGCAACGAGAGCAGCTTTTCACGCGTCCCGCGTTCAGCAACGTTGCCGGCGACGCCGGGTTTCGCATCCACGCTCATGCGCACCATCAGCGGCTTCATCACATCGAGATCGACGAGCACGTGCTTGCCGATTTCTTCGAGTCGCACCGGAAAATGAGCAGCCAGCATCTGGAATACGTGCCGACCGCGCGCTTCATGCTCGCCCAGGCGCTGGACGAGCGCCTGGGCATCGGTTTCAGGCAGACGCTGCGCGCGATCCTGCACGAGCGCGACACCGGCGGCTTCACGATCGGCGTTCAGGGCGTGACGGCGGATCATGAGGACTACGTGAAGTTCGGCACGGCCATCGGCCACCTTATCGGTCCCGCGAATCACGACGCGATGTCCGGGACGTTTTATGCGCGCTTCGTGGTCAAGTCCACCGACGCCAGCGATTCGTATCTTCGCCAGGCCTATCGCCTCTTCACGCTGCATACCGACGGCACGTTCGTCGACGAAGCAACGGACTGGCTGCTGATGATGAAGTTCTCCGAGCATCATGCGCGCGGTGGCGAATCGAGGCTGCTGCATCTCGATGACTGGCGGGACCTCAAGCGTTTCAGCGAACATCCGCTCGGTGCGTATCCGTTCACCTACCGCTCGCCTGCGAGCAAGAACGTCGCGCAGTGCGTTGCCCGGCCGACGTTTTTCAAGGTCAACGACCGCGAGTGCATCTGCTATATCGATCAGTTCGTTTGTCCCGAAAGCATCGAGCACGCCGCGTGGCTGCAGGCGCTCTCCGATTCGATGGAGACTTCCGCGGGCACGGCGGCACTGCCGCTGCCGGCGGGAGACCTCGTCGTGCTGAACAATCAGTTCTGGCTGCACGGCCGCGCGCCGTTCGAGCCCGATGCGCAACTGCATCGGGAACTGATGCGCCAGCGCGGCCGCTTTTCATCGCAGTGAGGGCGGCGGCGATGAGCGAGACGTACGACTTTGCGATCGTGGGCGGCGGCATCGTCGGGCTGGCAACGGGTGTCGCGCTGGCCGGGCGGTTTCCCGACGCCTCGATCCTGCTGCTCGAAAAAGAAGCGGCCTGGGCGCGCCACCAGACCGGCCACAACAGCGGCGTGATTCATTCCGGCATCTACTATCGGCCGGGCAGCCTGAAAGCGAAGTTCGCGCGCGAGGGGCGGCGTGCGTTGATCGACTACTGCGAGCGGCGCGGCATTGCATACGAGCTGTGCGGCAAGGTGATCGTCGCCACGCAGCCCGAGGAAGTGCCGCTCATGGAGGCGCTCGCGGCACGCGGCCGCGAGAACGGCCTTGGCGTCGAAGCGATCGGTCCGCAGGCGCTGCGCGAAATCGAGCCGCACGTGCTCGGTCTGCGCGCGCTGCGCGTGCCGGACGCGGGGATCGTCGATTACGCGCGCGTCTGCGAGAGCTTCGCCGGGCAGCTTGCGGAGCATGGCGTGACGCTGCGGCTCGAAACGCGTGTCACAGGCATCCGGAGCGAGCGTGACGGCGTAGTGGTCGAGACGCCGTGCGGCGCGCACTTCGCACGCTATCTCGTCAACTGCGCGGGCTTGCACAGCGATCGCGTCGCGCGGCTGGCCGGCGTCGATCCCGAAGTGCGGATCGTGCCGTTCCGCGGCGAATACTACATGCTCAGGCCCGAGCGGCAGCATCTCGTCAGGCACCTCGTTTATCCGGTGCCGGATCCGGCGTTTCCGTTCCTCGGCGTGCACTACACGCGGATGATCGGCGGCGGGGTGGAGGCCGGTCCGAACGCGGTGCTGGCGTTCGCGCGCGAAGGGTACACCAAACGCGACGTCAGCATGCGCGACCTGTCCGAGGTGATCGCCTTTCCGGGCTTCTGGCGACTGTGTGCGAAGCATTGGCGCGAAGGGGCTCAAGAAATGCATCGCTCGTTCAGCAAGCGCGCATTCGTGCGCAGCCTGCAACGGCTGATTCCCGAAATCGGCGGCGACGATCTCGAGCCGGCGGCGGCGGGCGTGCGCGCGCAGGCATTGCAGTCCGATGGCGGGCTCGTCGACGACTTTCGGCTCGTTCAGACGCCGCGCGCGCTGCACGTCTGCAATGCGCCATCGCCAGCCGCGACGGCGTCCATCGCTATCGGCCGGCATATCGCGCAGTGCGTGCCGGCGGTGTGATCGCGTTGTTCCGGCGGGGCACGGCGGGCCGCCGCGTGTGCCGCCGTGCCCCGGCGGCCCTCGGGCCGTCCCGCGCGTGCCGGCCGTCCAGTGCGCGTGTATGGCCCCAGGAAGCAACACAGCATGGGCGCGTAGCCGCGGCGCTGTGCATTGTGGTGCCAATTTTGCCTGCCTACTCTCGTTCCATCCGTTACGGATCGGGCGCCTCGCCAGGCGTCCGGACAAACGCTTATCAAGTGGAGAGAGTAATGGCACGAGATGTCGATCCGATTACGCTTGCCGTCGTGCGCGGCGTGCTCGAGACCACGCAGCGCGAGATGACCATGACGCTGGAGAAGACCGCGCGCTCGAGTGTGTTCAATGTTGCACACGACTACAGCAATGCGATCTTCAACGACCGTCCCGAGATGGTCCTGCAAGGCCAGGATATTCCGATTCACCTCGGCGGGCTGATTCCTGCCATGAAGGAAGTCGCGCGCTTCTTCGGCGACGACCTGCACGACGGCGACATCATTTACCACAACGACCCCGTCTACAAAGGCAGCCACATCGTCGACTGCTGTATGTACAAGCCGGTGTTCTACAAAGGCGAGCTCGCGTTCTGGACCGTGTGCAAGGGCCACGTGACCGACATCGGCGGCCCGGTGCCCGCGGGCTACAACCCGGACGCGAAAGAGATCTACGCGGAAGGCCTTCGCATACCGCCGGTGAAGCTCTGGGACCGCGGCGTGGAGCGCTACGACATGATCAATTTCATGTTGAGCAACATGCGTTCGCGTCGCGACCAGGAGGGCGATCTGAAGGCGCAGCTCGGCGCGGTCAACGTCGGCGCGCGCAACCTGATCGCACTGCTCGACAAATACGGTGTCGAGACGGTGCGTGCGTGTATCGACGAGCTGATGGACATGGCGGATCGCCACATGCGCCAGATCATCCGCGCGGTGCCGGACGGCACCTATGAGGCGCGTGCGACGCTGGAAGACTCCGGGCACGGATTCGGCGAGATCGAGATCAAGGCGACCGTCGACATCATGGCCGATACATGCCATATCCGTATCGAGAGTCCGCCGCAGATTCCCTACTTCATCAACTCCTACGAAGGCAATTCGATTTCGGGCGTCTACCTTGGCCTGATGATGTTCGCCCAGCTCGATCCGCCCTATAACGAGGGGCTGTATCGCTGCGTGAGCGTCGATCTCGGCCCGCAGGGGACGTTGTGCAACGCACGCGAACCCGCGCCGCACGTGAACTGCACGACGACGCCGATGGAAACGCTCGCCGACGCGGTGCGTCTCGCGCTGGAAAAGGCGCAGCCCGAGCGTGCGGTAGGCTCGTGGGGGCATTCCAGCGGGGTGAACATCGCAGGTCACGATCAGAGAAACGATGAGGAGTACGTCACGATGGTGCTGGCGTCGCTGGTGTCGGGTGCCGGCGCGACCGGCTACATGGACGGCTGGCACGCGTGCGGTCCGCAGTCCTGCTTCGGGGCGCTTTATTCCGGAGACATCGAGACGCTCGAATATTCATATCCGATCCTGATCCATCGTTACGGGCTGGTCACGGACAGCGCCGGCGCGGGCCAGTACCGCGGCGGCTGCGGCACGGTCTGGGAAGTCGAGCCGATCGGCCATGAGATGACGGTCGTGAGCTTCGGGGAAGGACGCAAGCTGCCCGCGATCGGCGCCAACGGTGCATCGAGCGCCTTGCCGGAGACCAAGCTTGGCCGGGTCGATCTGAAGCGCCACGGCAAGGTGATCGAATCGCATCAGGAAAATGCGGTGATGACCGTGCGCGACGGCTATTGCCTCGCCACCTGCAACCCCGGTGGAGGCGGTTGGGGCTCGCCGCTGCTGCGCGATCCCGAGCGCGTAGCGGCGGACGTGCGCAACGGCATCGTGTCGGTCGGCGCGGCGCGCGCCGAGTACGGCGTGGTGATCGACGAAGAGGGCCTGCGCGTGGACCACGCCGCCACGGACGTGCTGCGCGCCAGCCGCCGCTAACCGCAAGACGAAGGAGACGACATGAACAGCAAGCAATATCGCCTGGGCGTTGATGCAGGCGGCACATTTACCGATTTCGTTCTCGCGGACGGCGCAGGCCAGATGCGCCTGTTCAAGGCCACCTCGACGCCCGAGGACGGCACCCGCGCCATTGCCGACGGCCTCGGACAGATCGCGCAGGCGCTTGGCCAGCCGGTCGGGCAAATCCTTTCGAATCTGGACCTGTGCGTCAATGGCACGACTGTCGCGCTGAACGCGCTGATTCAGCACAAGGGCGTGAAGACCGGCCTCATCTGCACGGCGGGCCATGAAGACTCTCTCGAAATTCGCCTTGGGCACAAGGAGGAAGGACACCGCTACGACGCCTGCTATCCGGCCGCGAAAATGCTCGTCGAACGCTATTTGCGCAGGCCGATCCGCGAGCGGGTCCTGGCGGACGGCACCGTGCATACGCCGCTAAACGAGGACGACGTGCGCGCCGCGTGCGAACTCTTCCGCCGCGAAGGCGTGGAAGCCGTCGCGATTTCGTTCGTATGGTCCGTCGCCAATGGCGCTCACGAACGGCGCGCGGCGCAGATCGTTCGCGAAATGCTGCCCGATGTCTACGTATCGGCCGGCCTTGAGGTATTTCCGCAGATGCGCGAGTACACGCGCACCTCCACGACCGTCGTGAACGCCTACCTCGGCCCCGTGCTGTCGCGCTACGTGAACCGTATCGAACGGTTCTACCTCGATAACGGCGTTGCCTCGCCCGTGCGCTTCTATCAATCGAACGGCGGCATGGCGTCGCCGACCGCGATGGCCTCGCGCGCCGTCAATGCGATCAACTCGGGGCCGGCGTCCGCGCCGCGCGCGGCGCTGTTCGTCGCCAGGCCATTCGGCTATCGCAACCTCATCACCGTCGACATGGGCGGCACGTCCTTCGATATCACGCTGACGAAAGACGGCGCGACGAACGTGAGCAAGGACATCGATTTTCTGCGCTACCGCATTGGCACGCCGATGATCCAGGTCGAGACGCTTGGCGCGGGCGGCGGCTCGATCGCGTGGATCGACGCGATGGGGCTGCTGAAGGTCGGCCCGCAGAGCGCGGGCGCGGTGCCGGGCCCCGCGTGCTACATGCGCGGCGGTGTGGAGCCGACGGTGACCGACGCGAACGTGGTGCTCGGCTACCTGAACCCGGAGTCGCTGCTCGGCGGCCGCGTGAAGATCGACGGCAAGGCTTCGCACGCCGCAATCGAAACGCAGATCGCGAAGCCGCTCGGGCTCGGCGTGGGCAAGGCGGCATACGGCATTTACAACATCGTCAACGTGAACATGATAAACGGCATCCGGCGGGTTTCGATCGAGCGCGGCTACGATCCGCGCGACTTCGTCCTGATTGCCGCCGGCGGTGCAACCTCGCTGCACATCGCGGGCCTCGCGCGCGAGATCGGCGTGAAGACGGTGCTGGTGCCGAAGCTGGCCTCCGGGCTGTGCGCGTTTGGACAACTGCTCTCCGACGTCAAATACAACTACATGGCAGCGTGCCCGATGCGCATCGAGCCGCACACGTCGTTCGAGCGTGTGCAGCGGCAGTTCGAGCGGCTCGAAACCGACGCGGTGGCCGCGCTCGAGCGCGAGGGCTTCCCGCGCGATCGCATTCAGGTCGAGCGTCAACTCGACATGCGCTACTGCGGGCAGGTGCACGAGTGCTCGGTCAACATCGGCGCGATGGAGGTGAGCGGCGAGACCATCGGCCGCATCCGCGAATTGTTCGACGATCGCCACAAGCAGCTCTTCACTTACGCGGAGCCGGAAAGCCAGGTGGAGATCGTGAACATCGAAAGCACCGTGTATGGCGTGCTCGACCAGCCGCCGGAACAAACCATCGAAGCCGGGTCCGGCGACATTGAGATTGCGGTCAAGGCGCGGCGCGAGATGATCTTCGGGCGGGGGCAGGACATCGAAACGGTGAATGCGCCGGTATACGACGGTACGTTGCTGGGCGCGGGCGATGTGATTGCGGGGCCGGCGGTCATCGAGGAAGTGACGACGTCGATCGTGTTGCCGCCGCGGTGGAGTGCGCGTCTCGACTCGACGGGCGTCTACGTGCTGACGGACGCGGGCGACGCGGCCTGACGCGTAACGGCCTGGCGGACCGTGCGCCGCGCGGTCCGCCAGGCGACGAAGCAGGCAGCCATATTGCCTGCTCATTTCATCCAATTTGTTTCGGAGGACTTATGGAACTGAAAGACGACGCGGACAAGCAAGACAGCAGCTATGCCGCAAGCCCGGTTCCGGACGGCGCGCGCATGTCGAGAGGCTCGCTGACGATGGCGTGGTGGGCGATCTGCAGCGCGATGTTCTGGCTCGTGGTGTCCGCCACGCTCGCGATCCATTTCGGCACCGTCAATGCATTGATCGGGCTGGCACTCTCGGTCGCCGTCTATAGCGTAATCAACCGCGTGATCGTCCGGTTCGCGATCTCGAGCGGACTGTCGGTTGCGCTTTTCTCGCGCGTGGTATTCGGCAGCTACGGCGCACCGCTTGCGACACTGATTTTTTTCGCTACCGCGATTTACTACGCGCTGTTCGAAGGTTCGGTGATCGCCATTGCGATCAATGCATACTTCCCGGCCGTCTCGTTGCATGTCGCATACCTGATCGTGGTGACCTATAGCGTGCTGCTCGTGTTCGGAAGCGTGCAGCGCTGGCTCGACAGGTTCAACGGCGTGCTGCTGCCGTTCTACCTGATCGGCCTCATCGCCGCCCTGATCGCCGCGTTCACCACGAGCGGCGACCACAGCGCCTGGCTGCATCTAGGCCCCCCTGGCGGCGCGCCCGCGAATGGCTGGTGGAACTGCTTCACCGCGTTCATGGGCGTGTGGATCCTCATGATGTACACGTGGGACTATGCGCGCTTCGGCAAGAAGCAGGACGCCGGCTATCACGCGAACCTCAACTTCGGCTGGCTCTTCTATACGTTCACGTTCCTCTGCAACGGCGTGGCGGGCATCTTTCTCGCGGGCACGCTTGCGACCGAGGGCGCGGTGAGCGAGGTCTCGGTCGTGATGGCATTGCTCAAACTAATGGGTTTCGGCGGGCTGCTGTTCGTCTGGGTCACCCAGACGCGCATCAACACGGCGAACTTCTATCTTGCGTCGACGAACATGCACGCGTTCTTTCAAAGCGCGATCGGGCTGGATTTGCCGAAATTCGTCTGGTCGATCGTGGTCGGGGCGCTCGTCTACGTGCTCATGCTGACGAACGTCTTCGGCTTCATCCTGCAGGCGCTCTCGTATCAGGGGATCTTCGTCGTGGCGTGGGTGGCGATTGCGGTCACGCATATCGTGTCGCCGCATTACGACGAGATATTCGGCGGGCAGATCGAATATCGCCGCGAGCGCGTGGTCGCGCTCAACCGGTGCGGGCTCCTGGCGTGGCTCGCGGCAACGGCGATCGGCATCGCGCTGCTCGAATGCGGCGGCGGCGTCGCGACGTTTTCCGCCCCCGCGGCCGCCATCAGCGCGGCGCTCGTCTATCGCGCGGCCCTGTCGCTCGCGGGCAAGCGGTCGTTCGTGCGCGATGTAGCGCTCTAAGGGTTCGCGCGCAGGGCACACGCTGATGAAGACGCTCTGCGCCGCGGCCATCCATTCGACATCGAATCAATGTGGAAGAGACAATGAAAAAACATCTGATTATGGGGCTGCCGCTCGTTTTGCTGGCAGGCGGTGCGCAGGCGCAGAGTTCGGTCACGCTGTACGGCGTGCTCGATCTCGGAATCGACTATGCGAACAATGTGGTGAGCGCGAACAACGGGCAGGCCGTGGCGGGCAGCGGCGGCCGGCTCGTTCAGATGCAAAGCGGCGTGCCGCTTGGCAGCCGCTGGGGCTTGAAGGGCACGGAGGACCTGGGCGCAGGCTTGAGCGCGGTCTTCCGGCTCGAAAGCGGCTTCGACGCCGCCAATGGGCAGGCGGGTGGCGGGCTTGCGTTTTCGCGCAACGCCTACGTCGGCATCCAGTCGGTACGATACGGCGCGCTGACATTCGGGCGGCAATGGGACGCGAACGTCGATCTGCTGGAACCGTTCACGCTGAACGGGCAGTACGGCGGCTGGTATTTCGCACACCCGAACGATATGGATAATCTGGACAACGGCTTCTCGGTACCCAACGCGATCAAGTATGTAAGCCCTGCGATCGCAGGCGTTACGTTCGAGGGCCATTACTCGCCCGGCGGGCATGCGGGCGCGTTTTCGACCGATTCGACCTGGAGCGTCGCAATCGCGTATGCGGGCGGTGCGTTCGGTGCGGGCGTCGGCTATCTGCATGTCGACGATCCGGTGACCGCGGTGGCGGGCTATGCGTCGGGCGGCGGCTTTACCAACGCGATTTACGGCGACGCCCTCGCGCGCGCCCGCAGCCAGAGCGTGCTCGCGGCGGGCGCGTCGTACACGTTGGGGTCGCTGAAGGTCTCGGCGGCCTTCTCGGATACGGCGTTTCGCTCGTCGATCGGCGGTGGCGACATGACGTTTCAGAACTACGAAATCTCGGGCACGTACTCGTTCACCAGCGCGCTGCTCATGGGCGCGGGTTTCACCTATACGATCGGGCACGCGCATGCGAGCGACACCACGCCAAAGTATCAACAGGTCAATCTGATCGCGCAGTACGCGCTCTCCAAACGGACATCGGTCTATGCGATGGGGGCGT
The DNA here is from genome assembly GCF_900096975.1 of Paraburkholderia lycopersici. Lineage (GTDB taxonomy): Bacteria > Pseudomonadota > Gammaproteobacteria > Burkholderiales > Burkholderiaceae > Paraburkholderia > Paraburkholderia lycopersici. The sequence goes on along the minus strand of NZ_FMYQ01000012.1, from coordinate 111,713 downwards.
TCCAGAACGCGTCGGGCGCTGCGCCTGTGGCGCAGATCGCCGGCTTCAATCCGTCGGGCACGAGCCGGCAGGTCGCGGCCCGGCTCGGCATGACGCACCAGTTCTAGCAGACGGGGGGGGCACGTAGATGGCGCGAGCGGTTTTCACCCGCTTGCGCCGCGCTACGCGAGCGCGAGGAACTCGAACAGCGCATCGTGCCCGCAATAGCCGACATTGAAACGCAGCCACGGCGTAGCCGCCTCGTCGTGCGCGAACAGGTGGCCGGGCGCGAGGTAGATTTCCTTGTCGAGCGCGCGGTTCGAGAGCGCGCGCGAGTCGTCGTGGGACGGGTGACGCGCCCACACGAAAAGGCCGTCGCGCGCGTCGTTGAACAACACCATGCCGGCCTCGACGAGCTTGCGCCGCGTTTCGTCCTGCGCGCGCGACAGGTTATCGCGCAGCCCCTTGAGGTGCTTGCGGTAGCGGCCATCGGTCAGCAACTGATAGACGAAGCGCTCGCCGATCTCCGAGCTCGTGAGGCCGGTGATCATCTTGAACTGCGTGAGGTCTTCGATGAGATCAGGATGGGCGGCGATGTAGCCGACGCGTACGGCCGGAGACGCAGCTTTCGAAAAGCTGCCGACATAGACCACGCGCTCGAGCTGGTCCATGCTCGCAAGAGGGCGGCGTGCCGCGCTGTCGAGATCGGCGCACACGTCGTCCTCGACGATCAGGAAGTCGTGTCGCGCGGCAAGCTGGAGCATCCGGTGAGCGGTCGCAGTCGAGCACGACGCGCCCGTTGGGTTGTGCAGGCGCGGATTCGTGAACCAGGCGCGCGGCGGGTGCTCGCGCAGCAGTTGTTCGAGGACTGCGATGTCCGGGCCAAGCGGCGTCCACGGCACACCGACGATATTCACGCCAACGCGCTTCAGGTGCAGGAACAGCAGGCTGTAGCCGGGCGTATCGACGAAGACGGTGTCGCCCGGCTTGACGAGCAACTGGATCAGGAGGCCGAGCGCATGCGCGGCGCCGGTCGTCATCAGCAGTTGCTCCGGCGGACAGAAGACCTCCTGCTGGTTGAGCCAGTCGGAGATTTTCCAGCGCAGCGGCAGATAACCTTTGGGCGTGCCGTAGCCGGCCATCGTTCCATTCGTGTGGACGGACATGTTTCGCATTGCGCGGCGCAAGCCTTCTTCGTCGAGCCAGCGTGGCGGAATCCAGCCGCAGCCCGGGTTGATCTCGACGTTGTGGTTTTGCCAGATGCGGTTGAGCATCCATAGCGAATCGAAACCCGCCGCTTCGTCGCCGCCGCGCGCGTCGTGATCGCGCCGCACGCCGTGCTGGAAACTGCGCACGAAGAAGCCGGCGTTCTGGCGCGGCACCAGCAGACCGTCGGCGACGAGACGGTCGTAGGCGTCGACCACGGTCGACACGCTGACGCCATGCGATTCGGCGAAACTGCGGATCGACGGGATCTTCATGCCCGAGTGGAGCTTGCCGTCTTCGATCAGCGTGCGGAAGTGATCGACGATGCGCTGCACGAGCGAGCGGGACGTATCGGGCATGGTCGAATACACGGCATCTCTCCTCTTTGTCCTGGGTGCGGCGGGTCCGCATGCGCGCCCCGTTGCTTCGCACTCTACAAAGCGGAAAATGCGCCCACTTGCACTGTGGCGCACAAAAGATTGGACTGGAACGCCGGGCCGAGGGTCGTCGAGGCGCGGGCCTGCAAGGCGTTTTGTCTGCGGAATGCGCGAGCCCCGGCGCTGCTTACGCCGGGGCTCGCGGAGCGTCGCCTTCGTACTGGACGGGCGAGACGCCGGTGGCCTGGCGGAACACGCGGCTGAAATAGGCGGGATCGGAGAAGCCCACCGCATACGCGATCTGGGTGACGCTCAGGCGCAATGGCGCGCGGTTCGCGAGAAGGCGCTTCGCTTCGAGAATGCGGCGCGCGCGTATCGTGGCCGAGACCGTTTCCCGCCTCTCCGAAAATATCTTCTGCAGATAGCGTTCGGATACGCCGATCGCGCGCGCGACGCCGGACGGTTCGAGCGCCGGGTCGCAGAAGCGCTGTTCGATGGCCCGCAAGGCGCGCTGCCGGTGGGCGCTGCGCACGGAGGTTTCGCTGCTGGCGTCGTCGGCGCCGAGGAGTGCCATCACCAGCAAGTCGAGCAGATGCTGCTCCACGCGCTCGTGATGCGCCGGCGGCAGCGCGGGTCCATGCTGGCCATACGAAGCCGCGAAATCGAGAAAGAGTGCCACGAGCGGCTGGCTCGACTCGCGTGTTTTCGCGACCCAGTCATCGAGGCTCGGCAGGCGTGCGCGCAGCGAGCGGCACGGAATACGCAACGTGCGGACCTCGTTGAGTTGCGCAGTTTCGAACGTGTAGCCTTCCGCGCCGTTGACGACCGTGAAACCGCCCGGACGCACGACGCTTTCCCGGCCGCGCTGCGCGACCCGAATGGACGCCGCCCGGGGTATTTCCACGACGTAGAAGTCGCGCCCGTCCGGCATGGAGCGAGACGTGCGGCGCTCGGTCAGCATCGGATCGGTTTTCAGCGTGCAGGCGCGTATCTCCCCGATATCGACGCGCGTGAGCAGGCCCGAGCGAAACTCGCGGCCAACCTTCACGTCGAGCGGAAAGTAATTGTCGTGGAGTATTTCGAACCACGTCTCTATACCGCTGCGAAACCGCCCGGGAGCGGTGAGATCGACGTTGAATGTGCGGGCTGGCGCCGTACTTCGTGCGGCGATCCCGCCATTTTCGGTCATGCTCGTCATCTCCTTCGTGATATGGGCGCGCCGTGCGCATAGGCGCGTAGGTGCCGGGCACCGGACGGCACTATTGGCCAACACACTGCGGCCAACACTACGGGGCAACGCTATCGCCTCGTCAATGCGCGCGCAATCCGGATCCGCCCGGGGCGTTCGATGGGCGTCGGCAGGCGTGACCGCGCGGTCAGGCCCGCGCCGCCATCTGGCCGCCGCGCGACGCCGAGGTACGGTCCAATGGTCCGTTGCCGAATGAACCGCCGCCATCGGCAGACGCATAAAGGCACAAGTACCGCGTGTGGTCAGTGCGGCGGAACCGGGAGGCGTGGGATCTTCGCCGTGAATACCGTCCCCCCCTCGTCCGATTCGACTTCGATCGTTCCTTGATGAGCATGTGCGATACAACGGCAGATATACAGGCCAAGCCCAACGCCCGACGAAGCTCGTCCGTGCTTCGGTGACGGATTCACGCGGGTCAGGGGATCGAAGAGCGTGGGCAGTGCCGTTGCCGGTATGGGCGGACCTCCATTCGAGACGCCAAGAACTATCTGTCCGACGTCACCGGCGGCTTCCACGAGGACGGCTCCGCAGCCGTACTGAACGGCATTCGTTACGAGATTGACGATCAATTGATTCATGCGGGCGGCGTCGCAGATGCCGGCGAGTTCGCCCGTTGCCTGCACCTCGATTTGCGCGTCGGGCCTCGCGGCGCGGACTTCCTCGACTGCGCCGTGACAGATCCTCCCGAAATCCTGCTGGGTGGGCTCGATCGGAAGCGCATCTCCGAGACGGGTGCGCGTGAAGATGAAGAGATCGTCAATCAACAATTTCAGGCGCTCTGCGCTGCGTTGAAGGTTCGCAGCCGCGCGCGTGCTGGTGGGAGACAGGTTCTCGTCACGCAGCAGAACATGCGCCGAGTTCAGTATCGCTCCCACTGGCGAGCGCATGTCATGTGCAAGCACACCGGCAAAAAGGTCCCGGATATGCTCGGTGCTCTGTGCGAACTGCCGGACCGACACCGCCACCATTTGATCGACCGCTTCGTTAAAGCGGATCATCTCCTGAAACGCCGCCGAGTCGAGCCGACACGTCTGCTGCCATCTTCGCAGCACACTCGCCCGCAGTGCGCGGTATTCAGCCACGAGTGCATTGATTTCGAAGCCGTGTGCCTGCCGGTCATCGGCGTGTCCACGCCCGATCTGGTTGAACGCCGAATTTGGATCGGACCGCTCGCCATGCGACTTTGCGTGTTGCTGCGCGTCGGTTTGCCTCGCCCGTATATCGGCCGCGATCCCAGTCAACAATTCGCGCGCCGAATTGCGCAACTGCGTGTCGTCGAGCTGGCTGTCCTTCGGGCTGATGGCACGAGCATATTCGGTCCAGTCCGCGATCAGCCCATCGAGGTCCGCTTCGATAAAGTCCGACAGAGTCATGTGAGTCCCGGTGCGAAAGGGCGAGTCGCGTGCCCGCGCAAGGCGGCCGACGCGGTGCAGCCGGCCTGGTGCTCGCGAAGTTCGGCGGCTCATGCCGGACTGTAACGCGCCCGCATAGGTGCTGCGGTAATGGCGAATGGTGCTCGCCGGCCGGTTCCTGACCTACCGGACAACGCAAGACGGAAACCCGGGCGCTTGCCTTGCTGCGATACCGCTTGCGTTCATTAGTGGTGCGCTCATCGTTATATCGAAGCTTATTCGATAGACAATCCCTTTCACAATAAAAAATATATCGGCTTTACCCATGGCCCCGGTTATCGGGTAAAGACATGCGGGTTCCGTCGTCGTCCGGGGCTTTGCACTCACCCGGCGCCGCTTCGCCGCCAACACCGGCCGGGTTTGGCGGCAGGCATGTCATGTCTGCCGAAGGTGCCGCGCATTTTGACCCGAGCCGGGTTTAGCCGGGCCGACACTGAAGCGTCGGTCGCCGGGAACACAGGACCTGTCATTGGCGGTGCGCGCGAAGTGGCAAAATGCACGGATTCCCGGTAACGCGGCGGTGCTTGCCGGAACGACCGTGGCCGTTCTGCCCCGCTTTTTCCGGGCGGCGCGCCCGCAAACCGAAGGCGGCCAGTTGCGCTTGAAAGCAGGGTGCCGAATCCCATTTACCTTTTATGAAACAGCGTACCGGATCCCCCTTGACGCCTGAGTGGCCCTTTCCGCCGAGCCGCAATGTCGCGGGGCACACCTTTGGCGATCTTGTCGCGCTCCAATATCGCGGCGCCGGCGTGTGGCTCTGGAGGTGCCGTTGCGGCGAACAGCTGAACGCCCGGCTGGATGCGGTGGAGACCGGTCAAACGCAGGATTGCGGCTGCCGTGAGCAGCGTCGGGTGTGGCGGTCCCGGCCGGGCTCTCCTTCGTTGCGCGGAGGCGAAGTATTCGGCCAGTTGACGACGGATCGGTACGCGGGTGAGGGTTTGTGGGTATGCCGGTGTGAGTGCGGCGGTGAAGCGACAGTGAGTGCCGGACGCCTGCGATTGGGCCAAGCGCGTTCGTGTGGCCGCTGCTTCGGCGCGCCGGTTGGCTGAGCATGTCGAACTGGCGGGATTTCGAAAGAATGTCAGGCTCAGCTTCGCGCGGGACGGCAGGATTTTTTGCGGCTGCCGTCAGGTCGTCGCGTGCAACACCGAATGGGCGAGCCGCAAAAGATCGTCGAACTGCGTGACCAGTTCGAAACACAGCAGAAACCCGAGCGCCACAGCCGGCCCCGGATAGCGCATGATGCAGCGCAGAACGGGCGCGGCGGTTCGCTTCCTCACGGCATCGCGCGTCATGATCCAGGTAATCACCACGCCGATCAGCGCGCCGGCAAGCAAATCCGTCGGGTAGTGATAACCCAGATACGCGCGCGGAAAGCAGACGAACAGCGCCACAAGCAAAAACGCAAGCGCGCCTATACCCCGCCATACGAGGAATATCCCCATCGCGACCGACATCCACAGCATGGCGTGGTCGCTTGGAAAGGAACTCCAGTGCATCAGCCCGGCGAGCTGCACCGGCGACGAGGCGAAATGCAGATGCAGATCCGGAGTGAACAGTGGCCGCTCGCGGTAGGGCAGAAAGCGTGCGAGAAGACGTCCCGCCGCCAGTGCGATCAGGCCGCTCGCCAACGTGGCGAGCACGATCTCGCGCCGCCAGTCGCGCCGGTCGCTCGGCTGGAACCAGATCCACCACAGCAGCGGAATCAACAAATAGCCTTTGAACGTGTAGAGATCCGCGATCACTGCAATTGCGCGATTGATCTGGGGAGACAACTGGAGTTGGGTGAGGGCTCCCAGAATGACGATATCGAAGCTGTTCATTATTGTGGCCGTCCCGCTGATGAATTCGTAAGAAAGGCGGTTTCCAATCAAATCGCCGACCGCCTCCGTGCCTGATCCGCAAGGCGTTCTTCATCGTATGTTTCAAGCCAGCGCACACGGTAAAAAAGCGAGGCAAGTGAAAAAGGTGCCGGCCGCTGCTGCCGCTACGGAGCAAGTGCGTGGGCGCGCATATAGCGTGCCCCCAATCACGCCGCGGTGCGGCAAGTATTCGAAAGCAGAGAGCGTGGCGGAGTTCACGCAAATCACGAGCATGCCTTGACGGATCTGCCCAGTCGCTGGCGCACGTGTCGTCTCCACTGAAGCGTTGGTTATCTCGCCGGAATCGAGTTGCGTCATGGCATCACAAAGCGCATTCCGGCGCGCTTCCGGTATCGCGCGCGTTCCTGCTCGCACGCAATCGTCAGCTCACGGTGCAGTCCAGGCCGGAATGGGTCACTTCCACGATTTCCCGGCTTTTCCCCGTGGATGCCTCCCTTTTTCCTGGCTTGCGGATGAGGTCGAGCAAGAAAAGATGGCAGTGTCCAGCGTAGAGCCTGTGTGGCAGGATCTGCCTTGTGATTGATTCGATCTGCTTTCTATGCGCTGCGAAGGCGGCCAACAGACCAGTGCGGCCAGCGCGCGCACGAAAATAATCTTCAAGGGCCTCCGGCGAAATCTCGCACGTGACCAGTGTGCCGTCGACGACGGCGTGATACCGGATCGTGCCGCTCGCATAGTAGAAAGTGTCTTCGTCTGGAAAATCTATGAGCACGATGGTTTACCTCCATGATCCCGGAGCCTGTGCTCAAGCAACTGGTATTCCTCACTGGTCTGATGAAGCCTGACATCGCGGCGTTTTCGTGCGCTGGCTACGCCCGATGGAACATTGAACCGAAATCAATGCTGAAGTCGTTCGCGCCGAAATGATCGGCGGCACGCCATCGATCCGGTGGTGATCGAACGAGGATCATCGGCACGTGCGAACGGAACTGCGGCGGCGAACCGGGCGAGGCTGCCCGCCGCTCGATGTCTGCACCGGTCGTGCTGTTCAGGCGGCGCTAGTCGCCCTGACCGGCCGATGAGCCGCTGCTCTGGGCTGCCGGGAGTGGCCCGTAGCGAAAGTGTTGCGCCAGTGACCTGGGCACGTCGGGCGAAAACAAACCGAGGATCGTGAGCGCATAGACGATCGCTGCGGCGGCAGCCACAACGCGGATTGGCCGGGCGACTGCCGAGTGGCCGACGACGATGTTGAGGTAGAACCAGATGCCAAGCAATGCGAGCAACAGTAGACGCGGCATGGGCTCCCAACCGTCGCGTCCGACTTCGGAAATGGACCATACGAGTGCCGCGACGAGCGTGAAGAAGATGCTCCAGATACCCGCCGACCGGCTTCGCACCATGAGGGTGCCGGAGCCAATCAGTGCCAGGCCTGTAACCACGTAGTAGGGCGTGGAACCCATTGCCACGAGCCAACCGCCAAGCACGGCGAAGGCGGCGCCCACGAGTACCAGGACCTCTCCCGCCTCGGCAGGAGAGGTCTGTTGTCGGTTCGACATAGGAGAGCCCCCGCTCGTACGAATGTCTGACGTCGCGACCCTCGACGGCGAAGGTCGCGGGGACCGGCGCATCCATCCGGACATCAACAACCGTGACAGTGCGCTCTGCGAGCTGCGCAATCGCTGTACCCCATCACTCTGCGAGCAAGGCCATTGCGCAACCGTAACTTGAATCGAAATCAGAACAAAAAACGAAGGTGCAGATAAGTTAGGTAGACTAATCAAAAAGTGGGGCGGTCTGTTTCGGGCTGGTAGTGAATTTATGTACTGTCGCGTCAGACCTTGGGCACCTTGTCTACCGTCGCGCCGTCGAGGAATCCAGAAACAGCTTGCGCTCAGCGAGGTCTTGGTTGCGGCGGCCGAAGTCGAGCATCTCCGTGATGCCACCCGCCTTGCCGTGGTCCAGTGTCGCTCTCACCCGTGTGCTTCGGAAGAGGTCGGCCGCGCCGGTGTCGTACGCTCGCTGCTCCGTCGTAGACGCGTGATCCTCGTCAACAGTATTTGCCTGGGTACGGTCCAGGCGGAACGGATTCGATGCGCCTGCGCCGTTGGCCGTATTCGTGGAATTCGGATTTCTCGCGAGAAGGGCCCCGGAAAGGCCATTCACCCCGGGGCGTACCTGGCAGCGCGCAAGGTGCTTGACGGGGGGGCGTGCGAACGTCGTCAGACGGATTCCCGCCGTGGTCATCCCTCGCATTGCATATGATCGAGAATGCTGCGGCTGCGAGAAATCGAGGCGCTAATTGACGTCAGTGTCTATGGGCTCCCGGTACGTTTCGATTTCCTCGCGGAGCATCGGAATTTCCCGGCGCTTTGCCGGTGAAGAGGGCCCCAGGTGATCGTTATGTCCCGCGCAAGCCGCCTGTCCGGCGCGCATGGCTGACGGCTGCCACGAGTTCGTATCTGCGAACCTTTTCGTAGAGCGTACTTTTGGCGATACCCAGTTGATTCGCCGCTTGCGTGAGGTTGCCGGCATGACGATCGAGCGCCCGGCGGATCGTTTCGGCTTCAGCCATTCGGAGCGAGGCTTCCGTGGATGGTTCCGACGCGCTCGTAACGCCCGGCGCGCCGCACGCGGCGGGCGCAACCGGAGCACGAACCTCTGCGGGCAATTTCTCCGCGCTGATAACCGGGCCGTCGGCCAGCAGGAGAGAACCTTCGATTGCGTTGCGCAACTCGCGCACGTTGCCTGGCCATGAATAGTTGAGCAGACAGGCATAGGCTTCGTCGTCAAACGATCTGTCCTGCAAACCATAAGACCCGCGCATGTGCTCGAGCCAGTATGCAATGAGGGCCGGCAGATCTTCTATCCGCTCGCGCAGACTCGGGATCGACACTGTCGTCACCGCGATGCGGTAAAACAGGTCCATGCGGAACATGCCTTTTCCAATGGCGTCCTTCAGGTCGCGATGGGTTGCGGCGACAAGCCGGAAGTCGACCTTGCGCGGCGTGTTCTCTCCCAGCCGGTATATTTCGTTCTCCTCCAGAACACGCAGCAGGTGGGGCTGAATGTCGAGCGGCATTTCGCCGATTTCGTCGAGAAACAGCGTGCCGCCGTTGGCAGCTTCGATCTTGCCCGCCGCGCCCGATTTTCGCGCACCGGTAAAAGCGCCCTCGGCATAGCCGAACAGCTCGCTCGCGAGCAGGTCTTTCGAGAGTCCGCCGCAGTTCAACGCGACGAATGGCCCGTTTGCCCTTTCGCTGGCCTGATGGATGCCTTGCGCAAAGAGTTCCTTGCCCACGCCGGTTTCGCCGAGCAGCAGGACAGGGACCTTCGAGGGTGCGAGCTGGCGCGCCTTGTCGACGGCCGCACGCAAGACGCGGCTGTCTCCGACGACGCGCCCGAAGCCGCGGGTCTCGACGCGATGCGGGCGGGTGACCGGTATCGCGCTGCGAACCGCGGAGGCGCCGGGGATCACGATCATGAAACCCAGGACATCGCCGTCTTCGCGCAGGATTTCGACGTGCGCTTGACGCAGCCAGGCCGGCGCCGTCGCCGAAGCGACGGTGAAGGTCCCCGATCTGGTGTCCAGTCCTGGCAGCACGAAGCTGGCGTCGAACTGCACGTCGAACCCGAGACGCCGCAGCGCGGGCACGATCTGGGCATTCGCCTTGACGAGGCGGCCCCGGTCGTCGACGATGAGCACGCCGTCCGGGCCGTTGCCGCCAAGGTGCGGCGCGCAGCGGTCCAGCACGCGCAAACGCCGCTGCATGGCATCCTTGGCAAGCCGGCTTTCGATGCGCCCCGCGAGCGACACGGTCAGCGCGAGCGTGTAGCGGCTGTAGGTGTCCGCGAGTCCCGAGACGTCGATCACGCCTAGCACGTGACCATCGAACGGATCGCGGATGACGGTTGCCGAGCAGGTCCAGCGCTTGATGCCGGCGCAGAAATGCTCTGCCCCGTGAATCTGCACAGGCTGCCCCAGCGCAAGCGCAGTTCCGATCGCGTTGGTGCCGCAATTGAGTTCGGTCCAGTTGCAGCCCGGCATGAGCCCGATTTCGTGTGCGGGCTCGATGATCCGCATGTCGCCTTCGTGCTTCAGGACCATGCCGTCGGGGTCGGCGAGCAGCATCACCGTACCGGTTTGCGTCAGCAATTCGCGGGTCTGCTGCATCAGCGGCAGACTTGCGCTGATCAGACGGTCGCTGGCGCCTTGCCATCGCATCAACTGGTCCTCGCCGAGCGGCGGCGGGGCGCGGTCTGCGGCCGGGTTGACCTGCCCCACGAGGCAGCGCTGCCACGAATCATCGACGACGCCGCGCACCTCCGTCGAGTGCCATTCGCCGCCGCCCACCCGGTGCTCCCATGCCGTCATGATGCCGGCATCGTGCTGGGGACTGGAAAACCAGTCCATAGGCGTGCCTGTCTGTTGCATACATGTCTCCTGGCAGTTCGCGTTTGCCACGAACCATGAGGCCGTCTCGTCTGGCCCCTCTTTTAGTTCCAGTTCTGCCCGGCAAGACCGGCCAGGCTCGTTGCTGGATATCGTACTCCGATCCGACGTCGCGACCGGCTCGCTGTCGATCCGGTACAAGCAATGCGTGAGCCAGTCGGCTCCGTCCGGCCCGGAAGCGCGTCCTGTTGCCGCTGTCCCGTGCGTGGACTCTGCGCCGCCGATCAGGCGAGTGCCCGGAAAGAAGCCGGCCGTCCGGAAATCGAACGTCCGGAAAACGAACGCCCCGCTTCGCACGGGGCGAAAGCGGGGCGCGCCGGCGCCCGGGAGCGCCGGCCGGCTCAAACATCGGACTAATCGACCCGTTCGGGCACCGGCAGCTTGACCCACTCCGAGTAGAACGCATCGATGTCGGGCTCGAAGTCATGGACGACCGGATACCACGGCGTAGGCGCTTCCACGTCGTGCATCGTGCCGCACGTGGGGCAGTAGTACTCGCGGTACACCTGCCATTGCGTATCGGGCGCCATCAGCCGCGGATAAACCTCGTCCATGGCTTCTTCGGTATCGCGCACGAAGACGTTGGCGTGCAGCTTCCAGTTTTCGCGGTAGTCGCAGAACACGTGGCCGCAGTCGCACTGCGTGACCCACTTCTTCGTCGCCCGTTGCTGCACGATGTACAGGTGCGGCCCGAGCGGCAGCACGATGCGGTCCTTCCAGCCGAGCTTTTGCTGCAGCGACTCGACATACATCTGAAACCGCTCGCCGTCCTTGGGCATCGACAGCATGCGCAGCGTCGTGTCCCAGTCGAGCTTGCCGTCGACCAGATTCCGGATTTGTTCCCTGGTATAGGTGGACATTGCGTTTCCTCCTCGAATTCCTCGATGGTTGTGCGAAAAGCGACGGACTTACTCTTCGACCAGCACGACAGTGTTGACGTCGGGCATCTTCGAGAGGTCCATGCGGAATTTCGAGCCGTAGGTCGGCACGTCGAGCTCGTCTTCGGTGAGCGTCCACGAATCCGGCAGATCCCAGAACGTCCGGAACTGCTGCTCGAACTTCGTCGAAAGCCCGAAGCTCGTTGCGAACATGTGCTGCACCTGGGGCGCCGCGTGCTTGAGCAGAATCCGCTCGCGTTCGCCTTTCATCCATTCGCGCGTGGGTTGCGAGCGCGCAAGGCGCTCGTTGCGGATCTCGACGCGCAACAGCGCGGTCGCTTTCGCGTCCACGGTCCAGATGCCGTTGGCGTTCTTCGTCGCGACCGCGCCGTACACCTTCTGCGCGTATTCGGGCAGCAGCAGCGCATTGTTCAGGTCCCGTTCGATGGCTTCCGGCTCGCGATCGAGCGGATCGCCGAAGCCGGGGCCGCCGCGCAGATAATTGAGGTAGAGGTCGTAATTGCTGTAGCAATCTTCCGTGGTCATGCACTGATGATCGCGCTTGATGACGGCGCCCGCGTTCAGGTGATTTTCGTAGTCCGGAAAATCCGGGTTGGCGTCGCCGCCGAGCGGCAGGCTTTCGCCCAGTGCGATGCGTTCCTTCAGGCCGGTGCGATGTGCCTCGAAGCGGTAGCCAGTGGCGCTCGGGTAGCCGCCCATGAGCCCCCAGTCGCTGTTCATGTAGCCGTTGCCCATGAAGAACATGGTCCAGTCCTGGGCTTTCCAGACCATGCGCAGCGTTTCGAAGCCGCACCCGCCGCGATACTTGCCGTAGCCGCCCGAGTTCGTCTTGATGTTGCGCCCGAGATAGAGCAGCGGTTCCGCCATTTCCCAGATCTCGATGTCGCCCATGTCGCCTTCGGGATTCCAGATCGCGGCAGCATGGCTGAGGCCGTCCTTGATCGCGCAGGCGCCCGTGCCGCACGACGACGCCTCGAAGCTGTTGACGGCATGGATGTCGCCATCCTGGTTGATGCCGCCGCCCTGCAGCCAGTTCGACGTATTGGCGTTGCCGGCGTTGACTTCCTCGAGATAGCCGCGGCTGAAGTAGGCCTGCGAGAGGCCGCGCCACAGCGCGCTCCATCCCGAAACCAGGAAGTGCCAGGCATAGGCGTGGCCCGTGCGGCGGTCGTCGGGGTTCATCCATGCGCCCTTGGGCAGATGGAACTCGGTGCCGAAGTACGCGCCGTCGTTGATGCGCTGCGTGGGGACGAGCGTTTGCGTCATCATCACCCAGATGCCGCTCGTGAACGCGACCTGGTGCGCGTTGTACGAGTGCCAGCCCCAGCGGCTCGCACCTTCGAAGTCGAGCCGCCACGTACCGTCCTTGCGGATCTCCATTTCCACGGGCGAGTGCATGATCGAGTCGAGCTTCGCGAACGCCGACGAGGTCTGCACGTCCGGATGGTTGTACGGCACATCGACGAAGGCGACCTTGCGGTACTTGCCCGGCAGCGTCATCGCCTTGATGCGCGTCTGCAGGCCCCGGCGTCCTTCCTCGATCACCTCGTAGGCGAACTTCTGATAGGCCTCGATTCCTTCTTCTTCGATCACTTCCTCGATCAGGTTGCGAATCATGTGGCAGCCGGCAATGCGCGTGCGTTCGTCGAGAATCCAGTATTTCGGTGTCCGTACCGAGCGCTGGCTTTCATGGAGCCAGTCGCGCAGCGGCGTGTCGTTCACGCCGGTCTTGCGGCACGTAATCATGTAGCCGTCACCGAAGCGCTGCACCTGGCCCGTCGACATCGAGCCCGGCGTCACCGCGCCGGTGTCGATCACGTGCGTCACGCCGCCCACCCAGCCGACCAGCTTGCCGTGCGAGAAGATCGGCACGATTGTCGCGATGTCGCACGGGTGGACGTTGCCGATCGAGCAGTCGTTGTTGGTGAACATGTCGCCGGGGTTGATCCCGGGGTTGGCCTCCCAGTTGTTTTCGATCATGTACTTGATCGCCGCGCCCATCGTGCCGACGTGGATGATGATGCCGGTGGACGTGAGCACGCAGTCGCCCGCGGCGTTGTAGAGCGTGAAGCACAGCTCGCCTTCCTGCTCGACAATGGGGCTTGCCGCGATTTTTTTGGCGGTTTCGCGCGCATGCACGAGACCGCCGCGCAGCTTCGAAAACATCTTTTCGTAGCGGATCGGATCGTGCTCGCGCAATTCGAGCCGTTCGAGGCCGTTGTAATGACCCGTTTTCGCTGTGCGCTCCAGAATGTCGTCGCGGAACTGCTTCAGGGTCTGGCCGTTCTTGAGCAGGTCGGCGAAACCGACCTCCTGGCTGGATATCATGTTCATCGCGTGTCTCCTTACTTGACTTCTCTGAGGTGGAAGAGGCGGTGCTTGTCGAGCGTCGTGGCGAAACCATTCGGGACTACGAAGGTGGTCGCGTCGGATTCGATGATCGCCGGCCCGGCGATCTCGTTGCCCGGCTTGAGCGCCTCCATCTTCCACAGGACGGCGTCGTGCCATTGCTTGTGCCGATAGAGCCTGCGAACGCCGATGCGCGCCTCGGCCGGCGGCAGCGCACCGCCTTCGGGGTCTTCGGGCAGCACCGGCTTTTGCGTGAGCACCATGCCGCGCATGATGGCGCCCGTCACCGAGAAGCCAAGTTCGGGCGAACGCGCCGAACTGGCATAGACGCGGCCGTAGGTGTCCTCGAATGCCGCGACGATGCGGTCCCAGTCTTCGGGGGCCGAGGCGCTCGCGATCGGCGATTCGATCTCGAGGTCGTTGAGCTGGCCCATGTACTGCATGCGAAAACCCGGGCGCAGGATCACGTCCTGTTCGCCGAATCCATTGATGCGGAATTCCTCGACCACCTTGGCGGCCAGCTCCGACCATGCCTTCTGGATGGTTTGTGCGGCCAGGGTCTTCTCATCGTCGCTGGCGAGTTGCGGCAACGCCAGATCGACGCTCTTGTCGTAGCGGTACTCGAAATCCGCGCATGCGCAGCCGAATGCCGAGAAGCCGGCAGCCCACGCGGGCACCACGACATCCTTGAAGCCGAGTCCCTCGGTGTAGCCATAGGTATGGACCGGCCCCGCGCCGCCGTACGAAAAGCAGACGAACTCCGTGGGGTTGTAGCCTTTCGCGCTGACGTTCGAGCGCAGGTACTCGCGCAGTTGCAGATCGAGCAACTCGATCACGCCCGCGGCCGCGTCTTCGACGGAAAGCCCGAGCGGGTCGGCGATCTGCGCCTTGATGTGTTCGCGCGCGCGGTTGACGTCGAGCTTGATCTGGCCGCCGAGGAAGTTGTCCGGGTTCAGATAGCCCAGCACCACATGGCAGTCGGACACCGACACGGTGGTCAGCCCGCTCTGCGGCCAGCACGTGCCCACGCGATAGCCGGCGCTGTCCGGACCGAGCTTGATCGCGCCGCTGTACGGATCGAGCCGCACGAAGCTGCCCGCGCCGGCGCCCACCGAATCCATCGTGACGAGCGGCAGCGAAAGCACGAGACGAGCCATGTCCGGATCCGATGCGATCGCGAAGTTGCCCTTCGTGATGAGCGCCATGTCGAACGACGTCCCGCCGATATCGGAGCACGCGATGTTGTCGTAGCCGAGCGCCTCGCCGAGCAGCTTCGAGCCGATCACGCCACCGATCGGTCCGGAGACGATCGTGCGCGCCAGTTCCTTCGCTTTCCAGCTGATCGTGCCGCCGTGCGTTGCCATGACGCGCAGGTCGAATTTCGCACCGTGCTTGCGGAAGCGGTCGCTGACCTTTTTGAGCGTCTGCCGCGATGGTTCGGCCGCATACGCCTCGAGTACGGTCGTGTTCATACGGTGGCTCTCTTTGCGCTGCGGATAGTAGTCCACCGAGGCGAACACGGGGATATCCATGCCGATTGCCTTGAGTTCCTGGCGCACGATGTCGCGCGCGAGGCGCTCGCTCGTGGCGTTCTTGTGCGACTGCAGGAAACAGATCACGATGGCTTTCGCGCCCGCTGCGGCCAGTTCGCGCGTGGCCAGCCGCACTTCGGCGTCGCGCACGGGAATGACGATTTCGCCCTGCACGTCGGTGCGCTCGGTGACGCCGCGCGTGCGCGAGAGCGGCACGAGCGGCTCGTCGTAGCGGTGCGTGTTCAGGTGAATCCGCTCTTCGAGCGCATAGCCGAGGTAGCTCTGAATCGCGCGGCCCATCGAGTGCACGTGCTCGAAGCCCTTGTTCACCAGCAGCCCGACGTCGAGCCCCTTGCGCTGCACGACGCGGTTGAGCATGGCCGTGCCGGAGTACACGCAGGTCACGAGCTCGGGATAGACTTCGTCGACGTCGCGCTGCCAGTGCGCGAGCGCGTCCTGCGACGAGTTGAAGATCGCGAGCGACTCGTCCTCGGGATTGCTCTGCGCCTTGCCGACAACGAATCGCCCGTCGGCGCGCACGAAGAAGGTGTCGGTCATCGTGCCGCCGGCGTCGATGCCCAACACCTGGACTTGCGAAAGCCCTTCCATGGTTTCGTCTCCAATGGTTGAAGTAGTTACGAGCCGCGTCGCGCACGTTTGTCCGAATGCGTCGAACATGACGTGACGGCTCGCACTCGTTCTTGCAACAGCCATGCCATTGGAGCGCAAGCTGGAATAGAGCCCCGCACGACAAGGTCGCGCGGGCTGCACGGCAGGCGCGAGGACGGCCGCAAGTGCAGTCTGGCGGCCGGTTTTCAACCTGCGCCGCCGTTCGATTGCCGGTCGGTCGAGAGACGCACGCGCATGCGTACCCGGCAGTCGCGCCGCCGGCGTGCGGGTCCCGACGCGATTTGTCCGAGGCCATGCGCAAGGTGCTCGAACAGGGAACGGGCCGCATCATTGTCCGCGTTGCGCAGGCCCTGGAAGAAGGCGCGGCGGAAGGTTCGCCGCAACCTTGGCCCGATGCCCGCGAGGGCGCGTCCAGCCTGCACCGGTTGTGTCTGGGCACGAGTCTTCGCGCCAGGATCGCCCGGAATCGCAAACCACTCGAATTCGCTGCGGCGACCAGGCGGCGCATGTCGGGCGCGACCGACCGGACGTTCCGGATGCGGCGGCCCCGGGCGGTCTTGCCGCAATGCTGCTGGCTTGTACGTCGCGGTTTTCACGCAACGTACAAGCGGATTACGAACGCGTCACGCGACCTTGTTGGCCTGCTCCTTCGCAAGCAAATTTTGAGCTTGTCGATCTCCGCGGTTGGCTTCTTGCGCGGTCTGTACCGATGTTTCGGTGGCTTCGGCCAACGCAGCGCGTGCGGCGGTGCTGATAGCGACGGTATACGAAGCTGACGTTGTCGAACCCTGTGCCGTCGTACCCGACTGCGGCTGCGTTGTGCTGGTCGTCGCCTGCGCAGCCGTAGTCGCCTGCTGTTTCTGCGTGCCGGTATTCGCCACCGCTGCGGCGGCGGTGGGTTGGTTGGAAACTACTGGAATGGTCATGGGAAGGCCTCTGAAAAATAGAAAAAACCGTGAACAGCACAGTGATTATCGGAGTGTCTTCCAAATACTTAAGAGGTATTTATTTTGTGTTATCGAATCATCTTAAGGCTCGCATAAGCTATCGCGCGATTTGCATTGGTCTCATTCATGCAATTGGCGCTTATTTTCAGAATCAGTCGGGTCCGAATTACCTGCCGCCCGGCGCATTGGCGCGTCTGTCGATGAAACTGGTGTGAAATGGCGAAGGAATTTTCTGGAATCGAAGCAACTTTTATTCAGGCTAAAAGCGGGCGGATTGCGCGCTCGCGAAGCCATGGTTATTAATTTTCTCCAGTTAAGGCGTTCATCAGAATGCCAGGTTACCCTCGCGGAGGCCTGTCAAGTTTCCCATGGAAATCTATCTTGTCTCCGCTCACGAACGACGTAACTCTCGACAACTGGTTCGCATGGATTCTCCGGCATCGTCATGGCGAAGATCGCGCACACGAGCACGCGGTCCGTGACGAGGTCACAAGATACGCAGACCGTGTGCTGGATTTCGTTCAGCCTCATCCCGGCATGACGCTGGCCGACATCGGGACTGGCGATGGTCTCGTCGCATTTCGGGCGATCGAACGGACTGGCGCCTCGATCCGGGTGCTCATGACGGATATTTCGAGCCCATTGCTGCGGTACGCGGAAGAGACCGCACGAAGTCTGGGAGTGAGCGGGCAGTGCGCATTCATACACGGCTGCGCCGAGAAACTGGAAGGCATCGCCAATGAAGCCGTCGATGCCGCCACGATGCGCGCGGTACTGGCGTATGTGCAGGACAAACCCGCTGCGATGCGGGAACTCTATCGCATACTCAAACCGGGTGGTCGCTTCGCCATTGCAGAGCCGATTCTGCGCGACGAAGCGCTTGAAGTTTGCATGCTCAAGCGATTGGTGGATGAACGTGCATTCAACACCGACGATCCGTTCTTTGCCCTCCTGCTTCGATGTCGCGCCGCACAGTTTCCCGACACCGAGGAGAAGGCTCGCTCGCTGTCCATCACTAACTATGGTGAGCGCGACCTCGTGCGCTTCGCCATCGACGCGGGATTTACCGACGTTCATCTGGAATTGCACATCAATGTGCGAACTGAAGACTGCCTCCCTTGGGAAACGTTTCTGCGTATCTCGCCTCACCCGTTGGCACCCACCTTGGAAGAGGTCCTTGAGAAGGAATTTACCCGCGACGAGCGCAGATACCTGGAAGTTCGAATGCGAGCGATTTTCGAAAGCGGAAATCAGCTCGGCGCTGAGCGGATCGCCTATCTGACGGCGAAAAGGCCGTAAAGACCAGACGCTTCCGGGAGGCATCGCTCCTTGCCCGGCTGCGGCCGCCGTCGGTTATTGGCCGACGATCTGCGGCGCGTCACCGGCGCACAATGAAGTTCACGTTGGCGCATGTCCCGACGAAGTGCCGCCGCGAACGGGCGCTGCGGCAACGGAACCACTAGCCACAGGATCATGCTCATGGCGGCTCCGCATCCACAAAAAGCCGGCGCATCAGCGCCGGTGCAAGATGCTTCGCGAATGTTTCCTTGCGTCAGAATTTCACGCGCAAGCCGCCGCGTATCAGCGCGGCATGGTTGCCCGCCGCCGCAGTCACGTTCGGGAGACTCGCCACGGCTTCGTTGCCGGTGGAGTCGACGCCCGAGGCCTTCTGATAGATGCCGAGCAGATAGACGTCGGTACGCTTCGACAGGTTGTAGTCGGTGCCAAGCGCGAACTGGTGATACGTGACGCCCGTGTTGTGGACAGACGGGTCGGTGCTCGTGACGGCGTTGCCCTTCGTGTAGTCGTATGCGAAACCCGCGACGAGGCTCGGCGTGATCTGATATTTCGCGTTCACCTCGAAGTTGTTGAACGTCGCGTTGCCGGTGTAGTGCAGAGGATTCGGGCCGGAGGCCGCGGTGTCGCCGAGATTGCTGAAACGGATATTCGAATAGGTCACGCCGAGCGTCGCGCTGCCGAACGTATAGGCGCCGCCTGCGGCGATCACCTCATAAGTACGCGCGGACGAGTAACCGGAAAACACCGGATTCGTTGCGGCCGAAACGTTGTTGGTGGTGACGCCGCCGCCGTTCGGGTTGTCGCCGAAGTACGACACGTTTGGATTGCGGACGTTCAGATAGCCAACGCCGAGCGAGACGGGGCCGCCGCTATAGCTCGCGCCGAGCGAATAGACCTGGTTGCGCGACATCGATCCTGGCTGCCCGCCGAAGCTATACAGACCGCCGAACGTGAAGCCGCCGAAATTCGGGCTGGCGTACTTGACCGCATTATCGGTCCGCACGGAGTTGTTCAGGTTGTCGAGGTCGCCAGGGTGGGCGGCGCGATGGCTTGCCCACTGCGCGGCCGCCACATAGGCTTCGACATAATCGACCACGCTATCGTATTGACGGCCCAGCGTCACAGCGCCGAAGCTGTTCGACGACAAGCCGACGTAAGCTTGCCGCCCGAACAGCGCGCCGCCCTGGCCGAGCTTGCCGCTATTGAGATCGAAGCCGTTCTCCAACGTGAAGATCGCCTTCAGTCCGCCGCCGAGATCCTCGGCGCCGCGCAAGCCCCAGCGCGAGCCCTGCAGTCCGCTCACCGAATCGAGCTGAAACAGCGATTTGCCGCCTGCTCCGGTCTTCACGTTCGAGACGTATTCCAGCCCTTCATCGACGACGCCATATAACGTGACGCTGCTTTGCGCATGGGCGGTACCCGCCATCATGGCGGTCAGCACGACCGGTGCCACGACCGCGCGGCGTGAATTTTTCATTGATTGTCTCCATGTCGATTTCTTCTTTTGGGGAATCGCCGCCGGGCCGGCTGCCCGGCAGCGTTGCGACGCGTAGACAATGCTATTGATTTGGACTACGGAGTAAAAGCGGTAATTTCTTATCGGAATTCATCGTAATGATCGCGATATCGAAGGCGTCAAACGACGCCGTCGCGTCTGAGCGACGCGATTTCGCTCTCCGCGAGGCCAAGCTCGCGCAGGATTTCGTCGGTGTGTTGCCCGAGCGTCGGCGGTGGACGGTCGATCGATGCGGGCGTGGCCGAGAACTTCACCGGAAAGCCGAGCTGCGGCACCGTGCCTTCGACGGGGTGTTCGACCGACATCAGTAGTTCGCGCGCGGCGAAATGCGGATCGTGCAGCGCTTCATGCATCGTATGGACGGCACTGGCGGGGATGTCGGCGCTGCCGAGCAGCGCGAGCCATTCGAAGCGCGGGCGCATCTTCATCAGCGTGCGGAGCTCGTCGATTTGCGCGAGCGCGGCGGCGCCCGATGGCCACTGATGGCCGAGCCACGCGGGCCGCCCGATCATCTCGCAGAATGCTCGCCAGAATTTTTCCTCGATGATGCCGAGCGCGAGCCACGACCCGTCAGCGCACTCATATGTGTTGTAGCACGCCGCGCCGCCTGCGTTCCGGTAGAGTCCTCCGCGCGGCTCGCGACCGGCGAATAGCACCTCCGCCGCGTGGTACGCGAGAAACATCGCCGCGCCGTCGAACATCGAAACGTCGAGCCATTGCCCTTTGTTGGTACGCTCGCGTGCGAACAGCGCCGCGAGGATCGCATAGAGCGCCATCATCGATCCGCCGCCGATGTCCGAGACGAGCAGTCCCGGCACGAGAGGTCCGGATTCCGGGCGGCCGAACAGACCGAGCGTCCCGAGGAGCGACATATAGTTCAGGTCGTGTCCGGGCGCGAGCCGGTACGGACCGGTTTGCCCGAAGCCCGACAACGAACAGTAGATGAGCCGCGGATTGATTTCGGCGAGCGTCTCGTAGCCGAGGCCGAGGCGTTCCATCACGCCAGGGCGAAAACCCTCGACGAATACGTCGGCCGATTCGGCGAGCGTCTTCAGCAGCGCGTTGCCTTTCGGCGTTTTCAGATCGAGCGTCACGCTGCGCTTGTTCCGGTTGCACAGCAGGAACGTGCCGGAATCACGCACGCCCATGGGCTCGAATGCGCGTTGATAATCGCCTCTCGTCGGTTCCTCGATTTTCACGACGTCCGCGCCGAGATCGCCGAGCAATTGCGTGCAGAGCGCGGCCGGCAGCAGCCGGCTCACGTCGACGATGCGTACCCCGTCCAGCGCCTTCATCGGGAGACCATGCCGGTCTGGGCGAACAGCGCTTTGAGTTCGGCCTTCTTCACTTTCCCCGTCGTCGTGAGCGGTAATTCGGATTCGCGCAGTATCCGGAACACGCGCGGCACCTTGTAGGCGGCGAGCGACTGGCGGCAGAATGCCTCCAGCGATTTTTCGCTGATCTCCTGGCCGTCGCGCGCGATCACGATCGCGCCGAGCACTTCGTCGTTCACCGTATCGGGCAGCGCGACGACGAACGCAGATTCGACGGCGGGATGCTGCGTCAGCGTTTCCTCGACCTCGGCGGGCGCGACATTGATACCGCCGGTTTTCACCATCTCCGTCACGCGGCCGCGATAGATTAGTTGGCCATGCTGATCGATCATGCCGAGATCGCCGGAACGGAAGAATCCGTCGCTGTCGTAGCTGCTTGCGGTGCGCGCCTCGTCGTTGAAATAGCCCGCGAACATACGCCCTTTGATCCTCAATTCACCCACCTGGCCAACGGGCAGCGGATATCCGCGATCGAGATCGACAACGCGCACCGTAAAGCCCGGCAGCGGCTTGCCCATCGTCGTTGCGCGAACATCGAGCGGTTCGTCGGCGTCCGTGACGGCGCAGTTGCCGTAGGTCTCCGTCAATCCATAGACGTTGCAGATTTTCTGCGGACCCAGCGCGGCAAGCCGCTTGATCTGATCGGGCGAGCCGATCGTCACGCCGGTGCGCAGCGATTCGAGTCGTGTTTGGCCGGGCGGCATCTGGGCGGCGATCGCGCTCACCATGTTCGGCGTGCCGTAGAACACGGTGCAGCGTTCGGAGTCGATCAACGCGATTGCATCGGCTGCGTTGAACGATTCCTGCAAGACGATCGCGCCGCGATGCGTGAGCAGATTGAACGCGGCGTTCGCGCTGCCGAGGCTCCAGAACAGCGACACGGCGAGCCATAACCGGTCGTTTTCGTCGACGTGCTGGCGCTGGCCGATGTGCCAGCCGTTTTCGATCAATGCGCCTTGACGCAACAGGATGCCCTTTGGCAACGACGTTGATCCGGAACTGTAAACGAGCAGCGCTGCGTCGTCGGGCGATACGTCGGCGCCGAGCCGGTCGATCGTCGCCGGAGCAACGTGCGCGCCGTGACGCAACAATGTCGAAAGCGACATTTGTGTGACGTTGCCGCCGACGTGCGCCTCGTCGCCTTCGCCGACCCAGACGACGTGCCGCAATTCGGGCGCACGCTCGGCGAGGGGGCCGATCGATTCGAGCATCGCCCGAAAGTCCTGACGCAGGAACGTCGGCGCCGCCGCGAGCAGCGTCACGCCGGAATGCTGCAGTGCATATGCGAATTCGCGCGCGGTGGCCCACGTGTTCATGCCGACCGCGATCGCGCCGATATATTGCGCCGCCCACGCGAGCACCAGCCATTCGACGCGATTGCCCATCAGGATCGCGACACGATCGCCTTTGCCGATTCCGAGCGCGTGAAGCGCGGCAGCCGTTTCGCGCACGCGCGCCAGCAGTTCGCCGTAATTGAGCCGCTCGCCTCCACCCACCAGGGCTTCGTGCGCCGGGTCGAGCGCGGCCCAGTCTTCCAGCAGGCGTGGCACGGTGCGAGCGGCAGGCATCGTCGGCATAGGCGTCTCTCTATTGTCTGGCGGCCATTTCCGGCCGCGATTCGAAAGCGGCCGCTTCTTTTCGCGGCCTGGTAGGGAAAATACAGGGTGCTACTTTAGCTAGATGCAAACATAATAAATAGAGATATCTTCGCATCGGAATCAATCGGGAATCGCGATGAAACGGCTAAATCTGGTCAATCTGGAAACGGTCTGCTGGATCTCTCGTCTCGGTACGTTTCACCTTGCCGCCGAGCGTCTGAACACTACGCAGTCCGCAGTATCGGGGCGTGTCAGGGAACTGGAGAACTCGACCGGTCTGACGCTTTTTCAGCGGCATGGCCGGCGCATGGAGTTGACGGTGGATGGCCGGGAGCTCGTGCGCAGACTCGAACCGCTGCTGCATCAGATCGAAGACGTCGTCGTATCGCTCGACAATCCTTCCGCCGCGACCGGTATCGTGCGCATCGGCGTTGGCGAGGCCGTCGCGTTGAGCTGGCTCGGCGATCTGCTCGCGAAGCTGAAGGTCCTGATGCCGAAGGTCGTGTTCGAGGTCGAGACCGATCTGAACGTGATTGCGCGGCAGAAACTGGAAGGCGGCAAGCTCGATATCGCGATCGTTGCCGGGCCGTTCGACGAGAACCGCATTTCGAAGCGCTCGCTGGGCTCGGCGCGCTTCATCTGGGTGATGTCGCCGAAGCTCGCCGCCCACTGCCCGCCTGATGCGACGGCTGCCGAACTATGCGAGCGCTTCCCCATCTGGTCGCTGCCGCGTCCCGCGACGATTTTTCCCGCCACGCAAGCGGCGCTGCGCGAAGCCGGCGCGAAGGCGGTCGACGTCAATACGAGCGACTACCTGAGCGCGATCGCGCGCGTGATCGTTTCCGGCGGCGGGATCGGCCTCTTGCCGGAGGACCTGGTCGCGGACGATCTCGACAGCGGCCGGCTCGTCCGCATGCCGTCCGCGCTGTCGCCGGCGAACATCGAGTTCTTCGTCGCGTGGCACACCGACCAGGAGCATTCGGTCCTGCGGTACGTCGTCGATACCGCCGTCGCGAGCAGCACGTTCCGCCGCGCCGGCGAATTGCCGGCCGCCGTGGCCGCCGACGCGGCACCGTTACTGCCTGCAGAACACACCGCCGGCGCCTGATGCCGCATTGCGGCGAGTCGCGGCAATGCCTTGCGACGGACGCAGTGTCGAATGCGCCCGATGAATCGCTTTGCCGATCCATTACCCCGCGAAAACATCACTTTTACCGATCATTGCGTATCGGAAATTGCCGGTAGTTACCGATAAGCGCTTCCGATACAGTCTTCCTTCATCGTCGGCCGGCGCATCGCATCCCGAATGAGCGGGGTGCTTCGAGCAAGCGGACCGGCGTAAAACGAAATACGAGGAGGAGACATGATTCAGCCGTATCGCGCGGCTTTGGATTCGGCTGCGCGTATTGTCCGTTTTCCGCGCCGCCTGCGCGCCGCTTATCTCGCCCGTCCATCGCATTGCAAAGGCGCGTTGTCCGCCGCCGCTGTCGTGTGTGCGGCGGCGTTCGCGTCGAATGCCGCTCATGCCGCGCCGAGCGTGAAGATCGCCGCGTTCGATGGATCGTTCATCAATTTTCCGCTGTACGTCGCGAACGATCTGCATCTGTTCGAAAAGCACGGCGTCGATGCGCAACTCATCTACGGCACCGGCATTCAGCCGACCAACATGGTAGTCAGTGGTGCGACCGAATTCGGCGGCTTCGCGGTAGAGCATGGCGTACAGGTGATCGGCAAGGGGCAGAAGCTCAAGCTGCTGGTGCTCAACGAAACGAATCCGCCGTTCGATCTGATCGTGCGCAACGACGTTCCGTTGCCGAATCTGTCGAAGGGTTTTCCGGCTAGCGTGCGGGACCTGAAGGGGCTGAAGCTCGGCATCAGCTCGCCGGGCGCAAGCGCCGATACGAGCTTGCGTCTGCTGCTGAAGCAGGCGGGACTCGATCCCGATCGCGACGTGCGCATCGTGCCGGTGGGCGATCCGACGACGCAGATCGCCGCGCTGCGCAACCGCACGGTGGACGGCACGATGGCGTTCGAGCCGATTCAGACGCAGGCGGTGTTCGGCGACAAGATCACGAAATCGGTCGTGAATCTCGAGAAGGGCGAAGCCGGTCCCGACATCTACCGCAGCTATGCGTTCAACGGCGTGTTCGCGCGGCAGGACTATATCGACGCGCATCCGGAAATCGTGAAGAACGTCGTCGGCGCCGTGGTCGAGGCCGAGCAGATGATCAACGATCCCGCGCATATCCAGGACGTGCTGAAAGTCGCGGTCGCGCGAATGCACGGTATCGCGCCCGATCTGCTGAAGCAATACATCGAAACGTATCGCGGGATTTTCGTCCCGTATGCGTCGCCGGACGCGATCGCGAACGTGAACCGCTTCCTGCAGTATCAAAAGCAGTTGGACAAGGCCGTTCCCTACGAGCAGGTCGTTGCGACGGCCTATATGCCGAAGATCCAGATTCAGGCCAGCGGAAAGTGAGGAATCGACGATGATGAGCCGAAAAGCGGAACAACAGACGTTGACGGCCGTGCCGCCGCGCCGCGCGCGCACGTATAGTCGCAGCCGCAACCGGATGGCGAGGCGGGTCGTGATCGCACGCACGCTGCTGATCGTCGCGGTGCTCGTGATCTGGCAGGCGCTCGTGAGCGGCGGCCTCGTCGATCCGTTCTGGATCAGCAGCCCCGTGCTGGTCGCGAAAGAGCTTTGGTCGCAGGCATCGAGCGGGACGCTGGTGTCCGATATCGGCATCACGGTATTCGAGGCGCTGATCGCGTTCGTGATCTCGGCCGTGCTAGGGATCGCGAGCGGGCTGCTGCTCGCGCGTTCGCCGTTCTGGGACATGGTGCTCGCGCCGCTGATCGTCGTGGTGAACAGCATGCCGCGCGTCGCCATCGCGCCGCTCATCATTCTGTGGTTCGGAATCGGGCTCGCGGCGAAGGTAATTACGGCGTTCACGCTCGTCTACTTCATTCTGCTCGTGAATACGTTGAACGGTGCGAAGAACGTCGACAACGATATCCGGACGATCGCGCTGCTGATGGGCGCGTCGCGCAAGGACATGCTGTTCAAGGTGACGCTGCCGTCCGCCCTGCCGTGGATTTTCGCGGGCCTGAATCTCGGGTTGACCTATTCGCTGCTCGGCGTGATCGTCGCGGAGATCCTGTCGTCGAATGAGGGCCTCGGCTTCGTGATCGCGCACAACGCCGGCAATTTCAACACGGCGGGCGTGTTCGCGGGACTGATCGCGCTGTCGTTCGTCGCATGGGTCTTCGCGATCGTCATGCGCACGATCGAATCGCGTCTGCTGTCGTGGAAACCTTCGACGACGAGCGCATGACGATGGCGACCGGCACCATACTCTTTCTCGACGACGACCACGTCGTGCGCATCGCGCGCGCCGTGCTTGCCAACGAAGCCGACGCGCAATGGCTTCGCGCGTATTTCGCACCCGAAACGCCGGATTTCGCGCCGCTCGTCGAAGCGTCGCGCGGTATCACGCGCGCCGACGGGATACGCATCGAATCCGGCGGCGGCGTCGATCCGCGTGAGTTCGATCCCGACGTCGTCGTGTTCCGGCGCGGCGAGATGCGCGCCGACCAGATCGACGGATGCACGCGGCTGAAGCTGATTCAACGGCTCGGCGAGCGTGCGGAGGGAATCGATCTCGACGCCGCGAAGCGCCGCGGCGTGGCGGTGTCGTGCCTGCCGCGCCGCACGCTGGCGTTCACGGCCGAGCATGCGTTGCTGCTAATGCTTGCGCTCGGCAAGAAGGTCACGCAATGCGACCGGCTGGTGCGGTGCGCGGACGTGCCCGCTTCGCCCGGCGTCGATGGCGTCGCCTATAACTGGATCGGTCTCGATGGCCTGAGCGGATTGCATGGCAAGACACTGGGCGTCATCGGTCTGGGCGAGGTCGGCACGCTCGTCGTCCGGCTGGCGCGCGCATTCGGAATGAACGTGATCTATACCAGGCGCAAGCCGCTCGACGCCGCAGGCGAGGCCGCGATCGGCGCGACGTATGACACGCTCGAAGGTCTGCTCACGCGGGCCGATTTCGTTTCGCTGCATGCGGCCAATCTGCCGGAGAACCGCGCAATGATGAGTCGTTCGCAGTTCGAATCAATGCGGCCGCATGCATACTTCGTCAACACGAGTCGGGGCGGTCTCGTCGACGAGGATGCGCTGTACGAAGCGCTGGCCGCGAAACGGATCGCGGGGGCTGGGCTCGACGTTCATGCGTTCGAGCCGCGCGCCGCGACTGATCGCTTCTGCGCGCTCGACAACGTGATACTGACGCCGCACGTCGCGGGCGGCTCGCGTTCGGGGTTGCTGCCCGAATTGCGCGTGTTGCTCGACAACTGCCGGGCGGCCTTTGGAGGCGCGACGACTTTCGCGCATCAGATCGCATGAACGCACCACACGTTGCCGGCGCGACGGCGCTTCAACGGATCGCGCAGTGGGTATGCGGCGACGCAGTCGAACGCATGCCCGAAGCGGGACTCGCCACCGCGCGGCTCGCATTCGCCGATACGCTCGCCGTCACGTTGATCGGCTCGCGCCGCGCGGCGCCGCGGATCGTCGCCTCGCTCGATGCATCGAGTGCCGGTCGCGAGGTCGCGTCGCTCGTCGGAATGCGCAGCCGCGCGTCGCTCGCGCGGGCGGCATTCGTGAACGGAACGTCCGCGCATGCAGATCTCTTCGACGACAACAGCGCGCCGATGATCGCGCATCCGAGTGCGCCGCTCGTCTCGGCGCTGTTCGCGCTCGCGCAGGCGTGCGGCGCGAGCGGACGCGATCTGCTGTACGCCTATTGCGCGGGGTTCGAGGTCGGCGTTTCGCTAGGCCGTGCGCTCAATCCGCGGATTTACGAGCAGGGCTGGCACGTTACGCGCGTGCTCGGCGTGCTCGGCACGACGGCAGCCTGCTGCCGGCTCGCGGGCCTCGGCGAGGCGGCGACGGTCAATGCGCTCGGAATCGCGACGTCTGCGGCAGGCGGCCTGCGGCAGCACTTCGGGACGATGACGATGGCGTTGCATGCGGGCTGGACGGCGCGGGATGCAATCGAGGCGACGCTGCTCGCGCAGCGCGGCTTCGACGCCGACGCGGCGGGACTCGACGGCCGCTATGGGCTCGTCAGCGTCTTCGCCGACATGCCGTTCGAGATGCCGGCGCTCGGTGCGCCGTTCGAACTCGTCGATTCGGGAATCATTTTCAAGCCGTGGCCGTGCGGCGCACCCACGCACGCAGCCGTCGACGCCGCACTCGCATTGCGCGGCGCGCGCGGCATCGCTCCCGCGCAGGTCGAACACGTCGTGTGCCGCGTGCATCCGTGGAATGCAATGACGCTGCGCGAGGAGCCGCCGTCTACGCCGAATCAGGCGAGAGTCAATCTGCGTTTTTGCGTGGCCGCGGCGCTGCGATTCGGCCGCCTGACGCCCGACGAGTTTTCCGCCGAGGCGTTGCACGATCCAATGCTCGTTCGCCTGATGCAGGCGTTCGAGATCCGGATCGACGACAGCTTGCCCGACAACGGCGAATTTCCGGCCGCCGTCGACATACGGCTGAGCGACGGCACCACGGTGACCGAGCGGCGCGAGGTGCCGCCAGGCGGATCGGGACGCCGTCTGGGCGAGACCGAAATCCACGCGAAGTTCCGCGCGTGCGCGGCGGGTGTGCTCGACGGCGCGGCTCGCGACGATGCGCTGGCCGCGCTCGCGCAGCTCGATGCGCTGGCCGGCGTGGGCCCGCTCGCGCGCCTGCTCGAAGGTAATGGCCCGCTTGCCACGGCCCCGCAATCTTGATCGAGGAATTCACGATGAGCACAGTGCTGACCGAACCGCAAATACGCATCCAGAACGTCGATATCCGTTTCGAGCCGGAGGGCCGCGAGCCCGTCACGGCTGCGCAGGGCGTCACGCTCGACGTGCCGCTCGGGTCGATCGTCACGATTGTCGGGCCGTCCGGCTGCGGCAAGTCGACGATGCTGAACGCGGTGTCCGGGCTGCTCGAACCGTCGTCGGGAACAGTGTCCGTGGGTGGCCAGAAGGTGTCGGGAATTCGTCACGACGTCGGCTACATGTTCGCGCGCGACGGGATGATGCCGTGGCGTACCGCGTTGCAGAACGTTTCGTTCGGGCTCGAAGTCCGCGGCGTGCCGAATCATCGCGAGGTCGCGCGCGAATGGCTGAGGCGCGTCGGTCTCGCGCAGTTCGAGAATCACTATCGGCACGAGTTGTCGCATGGCATGCGGCAGCGCGTTGCCGTCGCGCGAACGTTCGCGACCGATCCCGACATTCTGCTGATGGACGAGCCGTTCGGTGCGCTCGACAGTCAGACGCGGCTCAAGCTTCAGGAGTTGTTCCTCTCGGTCTGGGAGAGTTCGCGCAAGACGGTGCTGTTCGTCACGCACGATCTACATGAAGCGATCTTCCTTTCGGACATCGTGATTGTGTTCACGAACCGGCCCGGGCGCGTGAAGTCGATCATCCCCGTCGATCTGCCGCGGCCGCGCCTGCCGCCCGCCGAGCTTGCCGCGGCGCCGGAGT
The DNA here is from genome assembly GCF_900096975.1 of Paraburkholderia lycopersici. GTDB lineage: Bacteria > Pseudomonadota > Gammaproteobacteria > Burkholderiales > Burkholderiaceae > Paraburkholderia > Paraburkholderia lycopersici. The sequence continues at coordinate 82,564 of NZ_FMYQ01000012.1, read as the reverse complement.
ATCAGGACATTCATGCGCGGATCTGGGGGAGCCTGAAAGATGAAGTCAATCACTTCTGACGCGCTTGCCGAAGCGGGTGCCGACGCCGAGCGAAACGGCGCTGCCTCGTCGCCCGCGCCGTTTCCGTCGACGGTCAGTCAGCGCTGCGCGCAATGGGCGGCGGCGGTTCAGTTCGAGGATTTTCCGCCGGCATTGCGCGATGCCGCGCGCTGGCGTCTGCTCGACACGCTCGGCGGCGGACTCGCGGCCACGGCGCTGCCCGCCGCGCAATCGGTGAGCGCGGCGCTCGACGATCTCGACGATGGCGCGGACGGCCCGGCGGACGTGCTCGGGGGTGGCCGCGCGGGAACTCCATGGGCCGCGCTGGCGAACGGCACGCTGTTTCATGCGCTGATCTTCGACGATACGCATAACGAAACGATTATTCACCCGGATAGCGTGATCGTCGCGACCGCATTGGCGGTGGCGCAGGCAACGCACGCGTCGGGCCGTGCGTTTCTGACCGCGCTGCTCGCGGGCAGCGAACTGGCGTGCCGCATCGGGCTGGCGGCCGTCCGGCGTTTTCATGCGGCGGGCTTCCAACCGACGGCGGTGGTCGGCCCGCTTGCGGCGGCGTTCGCGGCAGGGCGGCTCTACGGGCTCGACGCGCGGCGGATCGCCCATGCCGCGGGGATTGCGGGGAGCTTCGCGTCGGGCATCATCGAGAGCTGGGCGGACGGTGCGTGGGCGCAACTGCTGCATCCGGGATGGGGTGCGCACGGCGGCATCACGGCGGCTGCGCTCGCGAAGCGCGGCTTCACCGGGCCCGCCACCGTAATCGAGGGTCATGCCGGCGTGTTCAGCACGCATACGCGCGCGGGCGGCGCGCCGTTCGCGTTCGCGCGAATCACCGAAGGGCTCGGCGAGCGTTGGGAATCGGAGCAGATCGCCTTCAAGCCGTATCCGTGCGGGCATGTGATCCATCCGTTTCTCGATGCGGTCCTCGCGCTCCATCGCGCCGGACTGAAAGCGGAAGACGTGGAGCGGATCGTCTGCCCGATCGCGGATTACATGATCGGGGTCGTTTGCGAGCCGGTCGCGCAAAAGCGCCGGCCACAGAGCGACGCGCAGGCTCGCACGAGCTTGCAGTATTCACTGGCCGAGGCGCTGGTGCTTGGGCGTCTCGATGCGTGTGGCTATCGCGAAGCGAGCTTGCGCGATCCGCGCATTCTCGCGCTCGCCGACAAAATCGATTTTCGCGTCGATGAGACTGCTCCCGACAGCCGCACCTACAAGGGTTGGGTGATCGTGCGGACCGTCGAGGGGCGAGTGCTGGAACACGTCGAGGCGTCGGCCCGCGGCAGCGTCGCGCATCCGATGACGGAAGCGGAGTTGCGCGCGAAATTCGATGCAAACGCAGCGTTGCGTCTGTCGTCTGCGGGCGCGCAACGTGTCGCCGATCTGGTGTTCGGGATAGAGGCGCTGCCCGATCTCGACGCGCTGATGCGCGCGTGCCGCGGCGAGCGTTGAGCGCCGCGGTGCGGGGAATCGCGCAAGTCAAAGAATCGCCATCGGGCTGAGCGGGCTCGCAGTGCCGCCGACGATCGGCAACGCGGCGGCGGTGAAGAAGAACGCGGTTTGGCCGGCGGCGGCGAGTTCGTCGAGAACGAGTCCTTCGAGCAGCAGTACGCCGTAATCGCGAATCACGCGCTGGTGGACGGGAAACACGGTGCCTTGCGGAAAGGGGATCGCTTCGATCGCATAGTTGTCGGCACCGATCACTGCGACGCCGGATTCCGCAAGCCAGATCGCGGCGTCGAGCGCGAGACCCGGCTCGCCCTCGAAGTAATCGGCTTGCGAGCCGTGCGTCTCGAACCAGCCGGTACGAAGCAGCACGACGTCGCCGGGTTCCGGTTTGACGTTCGCGCACGCGGCGATCGTCTGCAATTCGTCGAGTCCGATGAATTCGCCCGCATTCAGCGGCGCGCCGCGATGGCGCATCACGTCGAACAGGAGACCGCGCGTCGCGATCGGCGGGAGTTTTTCGATTCCGCAGCGGCTCGCGCCGACCGTACTGCGAATCGAGTTCGACGAAAAGCCGTTGTAGAGTTCATCGTCGTACCAGACGTGACAGAGCGCGTCGAGATGCGTGCCGAGGTGGGCGGGCATGACGATCGTGTCCTCTGCGAACTGAAAGCCGCCTGGACGCTTGCCGCCCGCCGCATAATCGCCGCCGTCGCGGTTCATGAAGTGCATCACGGCGCTGCGCCCGTGTGGAACGGGCGTGCGCTCCGATATGGGCTGCGCAAGCGTGATGACGCGGCCGCTCGTCACGAGCCGCGCGGCGTCGCGCACCTTTCGCGGATCGATTGCGCGCAATGCGCCGGCTTCGTCGTCCTGTCCCCAGCGGTGCCATGCTTCCTTGGCCATCTGTTTCGTCCTCCGTTCGAATTGTCATTGACTGAGGATCGAGCGTACGGGAAAGCGTCGCGATATGGGTGCGTATTTTCGGATGCTTATTGATCGATTGGCGCGTAGCGAACGATTCGTGCTGCCGATCGGTTTAGATAACTTTATATCGCTATACGTTATCAATCGCCGCCTTTAACTTCGAGGCTGAGCTTTCGCACAGGAAGCGGATGCATGCGCGTGCACCGTTCGGGTAAACGCATCCGCTGCATACAAACCCCTGGAAGGAGACGACCTAAGATGAGCAGATCGAAGTATGGCGGCGTAACAGGCTGCGCGTTCGCGGCGCCAGGCGGCCCGCCGCACGAATCCCTCGAAGAAATGCTGTATGGCCTCGCGCGCCGCGCGCTGGCCGACGCGCAACTGTCGTTCGCCGATATCGACGGCATCTCGATTGCGTCGTGCGATCAACTGGACGGCCGCGCCATTGCGATCATGGCGGCGTCGGGTTCGGTCGGCGGCGTGACGCGCGATATCGTCTCGACGCCGTCGTCGTCCGAGCACGCGTTCGTGCTCGGCGCGCTGCGCGTCGCGTCCGGCCAATACCGCACGCAGCTCGTGATGTCGTGGAGCCCGCTCGAAGTCGAGTCGCTGAGCGAGGCGCAGCATCTCGGCACCGATCCTTATTTTCATCGCTCGCTGCCGCTCGACGACACCACGTCATACGCGCTGCAGGCCGTGGCGATGGACCCCACGGGTGCGCTGCGCGACAGCGCCGTCGCGCTCGCCGCGAAGAATCGCGTGCAGGGCGGTCTTGCGTATCCCGATCGCGCGTCCGGCGCGCGCGAGAAGGCGTGGATCGGCAATGACGAAATGATTAGCTGGCCGCTCACGCGTTCGATGGTCGCGCCGCCCGCCGCCGGCGCAGTCGCGCTCGTCATCGCAGATGCGGATTTCATCGCCGGGCGCCAAAGGCACGACGTCGCGTGGATCAAGGGGCTCGGATGGGCAGCGGAACCGGGCTTTCTCGGCGATCGCGATCTCGCGAAGCTGCCGTCGCTCGATGCAGCCATCGCGCGCGCGTGCGGCGAGGCAGGGCTCACCGACGCCGCAAGCGAGATCGATCTCGCGGAACTGATGGACGCGACGCCGTATCAGCAGATTCTTGCCGGCGAAGCGCTCGGCGTCTATCGGCGCGCGAGCGCGACAGAGGGCCCGCTCGCGCGCATTCCGCTGAATCTGTCCGGCGGCGCGACGTCGTTCAACCCCGTGTTCTGCAGCGGCCTGATGCGTATCGCGGAAGCGGCGCAGCAGGTGCGCGGGCGGGCCGGCGCGCATCAACTGGCGAGCGTGCGGCGTGCGATCGGGCACGGCGCAAGCGGCTTCGCGATGCAATACAACACGGTGGTGGTGATGGAATCGGATCACGCGGGAGGTACGCAATGAGCGGCCGCAGGGTGGGAATTATCGGCATCGGCCAGTCGGCGTTCAAGGCGGGCCGTGCGGACGCGAGCTATCCGGAACTCGTGCGCGAGGCGGTGACGCTCGCGATGCACGACGCGCAGCTCGAATTCGACGCGATCGACGGCGTCGTCTATTCGCTCGCGCCCGATGCGCTGCTCGGCATCGGCAACGCGGAGCGCCTCGGCGTCGATCCGGTGGGCGCGCGCTACAAGCCGTTCATGCGGATCAATACCGGCGGCTCGACGGGTATTTCGTGCGTTGCGGCCGCGCATCAGCACATCGCGTCGGGCGCGTGCGACGTCGTGTTGACGGCGGGCGCGGACAAGGTCGGCGAATGCGGCGATTCGCAGACCGTTCTCAACAAGATCTGGGACCCGACCTACGAACGCGCTTTGCCGCTCGGGACGATCTCGATGCTGGCAATGTCGGCGGTTCGCTACATGCACCTTTACGGCGCGACCGAAGAGGATTTCGCGCGCGTGACGGTGAAGAACCGCGCGCACGCCGCGCTCAATCCGAACGCGCATTTGCGCAAGCCCACGACGATCGAGGAAGTCATGGCGTCGCGCTACATCGCGTGGCCGATCAAGCTGTTCGACGCGTGTCCGCAGTCGAGCGGCGGCTGCGCGCTGATTCTTGCTTCGGAGGACTACATTCGCGACAACCATCTCGACGCCGTGTGGATCACCGGCATCGGCAACTGCTCCGAGAGCTACTACATCGGCGACCGGATGGGCCGCGGCCAGGTGGCCGATCACGCGAACGCGCACGCATTGGCCGATTCGTTCGCGCGCGCCTATCGCATGGCGGGAATCACGCATCCTGTGTCGCAGGTTCACGTCGCGGAACTCTACGCGCCGTTCAGCAACACGGAACTGCACGCGATCGAGGCCGCCGGGCTCGCGCCGGTCGGCAAAGCGCCGGGGCCGCTGCGCGAGGGCGCGTTTTCGCTCGGCGGCGCGTTGCCGGTCAATCCGTCGGGCGGCACGCTGTGCGCCAACGCGATTGCGGTGACGGCGATGGTGCGCGTGGCCGAGGCGGCGCTGCAAGTCTGGGGGCGCGCCGGCGAGCATCAGGTAAAGGGCGCGCGGATCGGCATCGCGAGCGGCAACGGCGGCGATCATCAATTCTTCGGCACCGCGGTTGTCGAAGCATGACATTCGAATCAATATAGGAGTACGGACGATGGAACTGCTGACACGCACGGAGACCTGGAACATCACCTATCAGCACGCGCTCGGCGAAACCGCGAGCTGGTTTTACGTGCAATTGCGCGATCACGGCAAGCTGTACGGGCGGCGCTGTCCGCAATCGGGGCGCGTGCTGGTGCCGCCGCGCGCGTTTTCGGATCAGACGCTCGAACCGACGGCCGAGTGGGTCGAGGTCGGGCCAGGCGGCGTGATCGAGACGTTCACGATCGTCTACGAATCGTTCAAGCATCTGCCGGACCCGCCCTATGCGTTTGGCTATGTGCGGCTCGACGGCGCCGATACCGCGCTGGGCGGATTCTTTCGCGGCGTCGATCTGTCCGATCCAAAGGCGGCTGCCGCGCGCCTCGCGGTCGGCACACGGGTCATGACCCACTTCGCGCCGCAACGCAAGGGCGATATCTCCGATCTCTGGTTCGAAGTGGAGAGCTGACGCGAACGGTTCAGTCGATGCGACCGGATGAGTCGATCGACCGGGTTCGGTGATATTCACAGCAGGCGCGGCGCGCAACGGCGGACATCGTGCAGGCCGTTCGCGCCGCGAAAGGTGAATGATATGGAAACGCAAACGGGCTCCGACGTGACCGTTTATTGGGCGCCGGGCTGCAGCAGTTGTCTGCGCGTCAAGGAATACCTGAGCCAGCATGGCGTCGCGTATCGCTCGCGCAATATTCAGACCGATCCAACCGCCGTGTCGGATCTCGGCGCGCTCGGCGTCCGGCGCGTGCCGATCGTCGCGAAAGGCGATGACTGGGTGGACGGCCAGGCGCTTGCGGACGTTGCGAGGCTTTGCGGGATCGAGTTCGAAGCGCGCGTTTCGCTGACCACCGACGTGCTCGCAGCGCGGCTCGTTCGTATTCTCGAACGGGCACGCGAGGCCGTTCTGCTATTCGACGCGATCATGCTGGGCGAGGAAATTCCCGATGGCAAACGGTCGTTTTCCGATCTGGCTTATCACGTGTTCAGCGTAGCGGAAGTATTTCTCGAACACGACAATGGGCAACCTGTCGTATTCGAATCGTACGCGCGTCTGCCGCTGCCCGATATCGCGACGCGCGAAGGACTGGCCGCGTACGGCGCCGATGTGATCGGGCGCGTGTCGGCCTGGTTCGACGCGCATCTCGCGGCCTATCCGTGGGACGATCTGGCCGACGTCTACTACGATCGGCAAACCAACCGGCAGTTTCTCGAAAGAACCGCGTGGCATTCGGGACAGCATTTACGGCAATTGCTCTGGCGGCTCGATCGGGCGCAGTCGCGCGATCTCGTGACGTCGGCTGCGCCGCTTTTTAAAGGCTTGCCGATGCCGTCGGCGGTCTGGCACAGCGATACCGGGCTTTGAATCCCGAGGAGGGGCGCCCTGTACAACGGGGTTGCCGATGCGAGCGGACTGGATTGGCAGCCGCGGTGCTGCATGGAATCTGTTGCGATGCGATTGGCTCGCAGGCGACGATGCACTCGCACCGGATGAGCACAGGCGTGCCCGCATCAGGCGTTGAAGTCGCGGCGCCGCGATCCCGGCAATGGTTCGGGCGTGCGAGCGCTCTCGCGTCCTCCCGGCCCGACGTACCGGGAGGACGGAACTCGTCACTGGCTCCTTAGCCGCAGCAGCCGTTGCTGCAAATCCACCAGCGGTTCGGTGACGGTTTGCATCGCGCCCGCATATACGGCGCCGGTGTCGCCGTCGAGCGTGACCGGATCGCCCTCGCGCAGCGTGGTGTCGCCGAATCTGACGCTGCGCGCGACCTCGTCGATGACGAGATCGGGGCAGCCTACGAGGCACACCTTGCCCATCTGCCGCGCGACGACGGCTGCATGCGCGGTGCGCGTGCCGTTTCTCGTCAGCAGGCCTGTCGAAGCCTGCAACGCTGCGATGTCCGCCGTATCGGCGTCCTGCCTCAGCAGCACGACAGCGCCTTGCGCGCCTCGTTCGATTGCGCGCTTCGTATCGAGGGCGATCTCGCCGCTCGTCACGCCGACGTTTCCGCTTGCCGCGTGGGCGAGAGGCGTCGCCGTCTGGCCGTCTTCGTTTGCGAGGCGAACCGTCACGAGGCTCGCCAGATCGAGCGACGCCGTGCGCTCCCTCGCGACGTTGGCCGTAATGAGCCCTTCGTCGAGCATGTCGAGCGCAATGCGCGCCGCCGCTCGCGCCGACCGCTTTCCGGCGCGCGTCTGCAGCAGGTAGAGCTGGCCGTCCTGCACGGTGAATTCGATGTCCTGCATATCGCCGAGCGCGCGTTCGAGCGCGGCGGCGCTGTCGCGGAGCGCCGTCCAGACCGGCGGCAGTGCCTGGGCGAGCGTTTCGTGCCCTCGCGCGACGCGCCGGCCCGACACCACGTCCTCGCCTTGTGCGTTGAAAAGAAAATCGGCCCAGAGGGCCGGCTCGCCGTCGAGCGGACTGCGCGTGAACGCGACGCCGGCCCCCGAGCGGCCGCCCGCGTTGCCGAATACCATCGTCTGAACCGTGACGGCCGTTCCCGGCGTGTCGTCGAGTCCGAACTGGCGCCGGTACTCGCACGCCCGGTCCGAATGCCAGCTCGCGAGCACCTGCGAGATGGCCGCTTCGAGTTGCGCCGCGGGATCTTGCGGAAACGGCTTGCCGGTTTCGCTTTCATGCACGGCGAGGTAACGATGCGCGAGCGTACGCAGTTCCGTGAAATCGAGCGAGCGCTCGTCACGCGAGCCGGCGATGCGTTTGTATTCCTCGTCGAATGCATGCTCGGGCACGCCCGAAACGAGTTCACCCCAAGCCCGTATCAAACGTCGATAGGTGTCCCAGGCGAGCCGCGGATTGCCGGTCTGGCGCAGCAGCCCGCCTAGCGTGCGCTCGCACAGGCCGATGTTGAGCAGCGTGTCCATCATCCCCGGCATCGACACCGGCGCGCCCGATCGCACCGAGACGAACAGCGGCACGCGCGGATCGCCGAAGCGCCGTCCCGTGGCGCGTTCGAGCCTGGATATCCCGGCGCGCCAGACGCTTGCGCCGGTCGCGCGCGCCCGCATCTCGTCGCTGCCGCAATAAGGCGTGCCGAGCACGAAAGCGGGCGGCACGCGCAGCCCGAGCGCCGCCATCTTCAGCAGGTTGAACGCCTTGAATCCCAGCATCTGCGCCGATACGTCGGCGGGCAGCGGGCGCTGCGGCGAACCGGCGTCGCAGCCGATCAGGTAGAGATGGTCGGGCAGCGCCGACGCGGCGTCTTCTCGTTGGGTGCTCATGCTTTTGCCTCCGTTCGGCCGAACGCGACAGCGCGCAGTGCGTATCCCGCGACGAGCAGGCGATCCGACGCGAGCTCGAGCGCGCAGGCGAGATCGTTGGCGAGCATCAGGGCCGGCGCATCGCTGATGGCGCCGAGGATCGCGCGGCGCCCCGTACGCAGAAGCTCGTCGCATTCGCGCTCCGAGCGCAGCACGTTCCACGAGGCGGCGAGGAACGCGTCGCTATCGCTCGCGTCGCTGGTCGCCGATAGCGAGCGTGCGATGGCAAGCGCCTTGACGTGTTCCTGCGTGGCGTACAGCACGGCGTCGGCTAGGCGGCTCACGGACTCGTGCACGTCGCGATTCCAGCCCTGCATGTGACCGTCGGCGATCAGGCTCATCAGGAAAGCGGCTTCTTCAAGGGCGTCGGCGATGTCGTCGGACAGCTCGACCAGTTGCCCGAACGGTTCCCACTGCGGCTGGCGCGAGGCCTGATCGCGCGCCCGCATCACGAGATGGTCGGCCTGCCGCTCCCAGAGCTTCGCGCGCGCCGCCAGGTCGCGTGCCGCCCCCGGTATGCCGAGCGCGTCGAGCATGAGACCGTCGCAGATGCTTTGCGCGAGCGCGTGGCAATATCCCGCGTGCTCGTCGAGCAGATCGAACCCGCTCGTGTGCTGCCGCACGCGTTTGCCGATCAGAAGACGTGTCTCGTCGGCGACGAGCGCGATGGGCTGCCCCTGGCGCTGCGTGCGGCAGGCCGTTTCCATCGTTTCGAGCAGGAACGCCTTCGCGTCCGCTTCGCCGAGTATCGCGTCGAGGCGGTCGCCGATCCGGAAGGCGCCGCCGCCCGCCGCCTGCATCGCCGCGTAGATCAGCGTTTCGGCGCCGGCTTTCAGCCACGCCATGTGCCCGCATTCGGCGCGGGCGGCGTCGAGCAGGACCGCAATCGCCGCGCGCTTGCTCACGAACGGCAAAAGGCGTTTGCGCGCGCGGTTCCAGTCGATCAGGAAAACGATGTTGGCGCCTATCGTCTCGAGCGCGGCGTCGAGCTGCGCATCGTCGCCGCATGCGAGCCGTCCGGTTCCGAACGTGTAAGGCTTTCCGGCGTTCAGCGCGGCATTGGCGCGCGACGCGATTTCCTCCCACTGCATCCCGAGCGGCGCGAGCAGCGTCTTGAAGAAGTCGAAGCGCCCGGAATGCAGATCGGAATACGACAGCGTGATTGCCCGGCCTTCGACGTGGAGGACGAGCACGTGGACGTCGTTTTCGCCGATGTCGTTTTGAAGGATGAGCCGCTGGCCGTCTCTCGTCGCCGCGGTGTCGAGCCCCGGATGATCGAACCTCAACGGCGCCGTGCGATTGAGACCGCGCATGAACGCGGCCACGCGCGGGCGGTCCTCCGCTTCGAGATGCCAGACGTGCGCGCCGTCGATTTCTTCGCTCGAAATTTCGTTCGCCAGCTGGTTGATCCGCCGATGCAGGTCCATGACGAGCACATGAAGGCTGTCGCCGTCGGCGGTGCGGTCGCCGCTGACGAACTTGTTCACCTGCGTCGGTGTCAGGCGCTGGCCGCGGAAGCTTGCGAACCATGTCTGCCATCGTTCGGCCCGCTCGCGCAGTGCGTCGTCGCCGGGGCCGGTGGCATCCAGCGGCTTGCACATGATCTGGAGATCCTGCGCGAGCGCGGCTACCAGACGTTCGCATTCCTGCAGGACAACGTCCCCGTCGAGCAACTGGGCCGACGACGGCATGTCGCGCAGCCATGGCAGGTCGACGCCCGCGGCCGCGAGCTCGGCATCGAGCCGGAGGAAATCGTTTTCAGGCTGACCGGCGTGCGTGACGGCGCATTGCAGGACGCTGAGATAGACCTTCAACCGGTCGTTCGCCGCGAGCGCGGCCTTGATGCGGGCGGGAAGCAGCAGACCATGCTGCCCCATTGCGGTGAGCGCTTCGGTTTTTCGCATGAGGAGCACCGATCAGTTTCAGCGTTGGGAGCCGCTTACGTCTCGCAGCACGGGAATTGCTGTCCGACGATAGCAATCAGGGCGTCCGGTTATTTGACGCAAATCAGGGGAATGGACGAGGCTGAACGACCCCGGGAGGCGTTGCCGGCCACCGGACGGGTCAATGCGAGTCTTGCAAGGAACTGCGGCAGAAATATGGCAGCGCGATGTCATCGACGTGAGCGGCGGCGAGGCACGACCGCCCCGTCTGCTGCGCGAAGTGGCGCGACACATTCAAGTTTCGCCGATCTGCACCGTTAAAAGCAGAGGTAATGTCCATAGCCGGCACGCGTGCGTTCGGTCATTCGCGGCGGTCCCTGAAACGAGCGCCAAGCCTCGCCGATTGATGGTACAAATGCCCCGCGTGCAGCTTCCATCGAAACAGTCATGGCGACAGTTCATCCTCCCATTTCAGAAATTGATCCGACGTCCGCGGGCGAGCAGGTCGAACTCGACGTGCTCGCGCAGCTCGCGAAGGGCCTTCCCGAGAGCTACGAATTGTTCCATCGCGTCGACTGGGCGAACGCGGAACCGCATCGCGACAGTCACGGCGAGCTTGATATCGTGGTCGTGAACAGCGCGGGCGACGTCGCGGTGCTCGAGGTGAAGGCCGGCGAAATCGAGGCGACCGGCGACGGCTTGTTCAAGCAATACGGTGCGCAGCGCAAGGACGTCGGGCAGCAGGCGGGCTGGCAGTTCCGCTCGATCCTGAAGCGCTTGAAGTCTGAAGGTCTCGACGTGCGTCTGCTGCATTGCCTCGTGTTGCCGCACTATCGGGTGGGCGGCGAGGGGACGATCGACTATCCGCGCGAACGCATCGCGGACGCCGACGACTGCCTGGATCTCGCAGGCTTTGTGCAGCGCCGGCTCGGGGCCGGCCGGCCCGATGCGCGGCGGGAGCGCGTGCGCGCGTTCCTGCTCGACCGCGTGCGCGTCCAGCCCGACGTTTCGGCGCTGGCGGGCACGCTCCAGAGGCGTGTCAGCGAGATTTCCGGCGGACTGGCGCGATGGGTTCCGCGCATCGCCGTGGCGAGCGGCGTCGTCCATGTGCGCGCCACGGCGGGTTCCGGCAAGACCCAGTTGGCGCTCACGCTGTTGCGTCAGGCGTGTGTCGCGCAAAAGGCGGCCTCTTACGTCTGCTTCAATCGACCGCTTGCCGATCAAATGCGCACGTTCGCGCCGTCGGGCGTCGAGGTCAGCAGCTTCCATCAGCTTTGCTGGAAGACCGCGAGTCGGCCGCGTGTCGAGCCGGACTTCGAAGCGCTCGCCACACGCTATCTGGAGGAGCAGGCGCGCGCCGCGCCGGATCTCGATGTACTCGTGATCGACGAACTGCAGGACATGCAGGCGGCGTGGGTGCAGGCGCTGATTTCGCGCGTGCGCGAGGAAGGGCGGATCTATCTGCTCGAAGACCCCGAGCAATGCGTCTATCCCGATCGCGCGCAGATCGAAATCGGCGATGCCGTCGTGATTACGGCCCGCGAAAATTTTCGGAGTCCGCGCCGGGTCGCCGAGTCGATCAACCTGCTGCGGCTGACCGACGAGCCGGTTGCGCCGTGTGCGCCGTTTGCCGGCACGCAGCCGGCGTTCACGACCTACGGCAGCGCTTCGGGGAAGCGCGTTGCGGATGCGACGGCCGATGCGGTTCGCCGGTGCCTGGGATCGGGCTACGCGCTGCAGGACATTGTCGTGCTTTGCTGGCGCGGGAGGGCGCATTCGGAACTGCTGGCGCAGGACACGCTGGCCGTATGGACGCTGAGGAAATTCACGGGCGATTACGACGACCTTGGGGAGCCCCTTTACACGGAAGGCGACCTGACCATCGAAACCGTGCGCCGGTTCAAGGGCCAGTCGGCCCCGGCGATCGTGCTCACGGAGGTGGACTTCGATCCCTCGGACGGATTGTGGCCGAACCTGTTGTTCGTCGGCCTGACGCGGGCGAGGCTGCACGTGGAGGTCGTGATTGCCGATGCCGCGGCGCAAGCGTTGGCGCAGCGTCTCGCCGATGCGTGAAGCGCGTTGCGATGGCCTGCACCGCGCGTTTCACCGCGCTTCGGGAGCGGCGTCGATCCGGCGTCAGTCCGGCGTCAGTCCGGCGTCAATCGGACCCGCTGCACACGGCTGCGCCAGTCGCGGGCGCATAGGGCAGAGGGAGACGCAACGGGCGTCGGCGCCACGATGTTCATCGGGACATGATTTGTCCGGATGAGTCGCTACAGTGAAGTCCGGTACCGGACAGCGCCTTTGCAGAAGGCCTGTTCGACCGGCAGTTCAACCGCTACGGAGTCGATGCATCATGATGAACAATAACTCGCCGCTCGAGAGCCTTGCCGCATTCGCGATCACCTTCGCCGTCGGCGTTCTGTCCACGGTGGCGCTCGGTAAATACATCGAAAAGGTGCGGCGCGACGCGCTCAACGATGCGGCGCGCATGAATTGAGCGAAATGCCTGGAGTGTGCCGCGTGAAGCGCTCAAGAAAGCGCGCTACCGGCCGTTAATGCCGACACGGACTTCTTCCCGGGCCACTGCTTGCCCATGCCTGATCCGGACCGCGACATCGCCGGCCCGCTGCGCGATGCGGCCGGGCAAGACGACTGCTCCGGCATCTCCGATATCCATCGCAGGCTTCGTGAGGGTCCCCGTTCATCGGAGGTAGCGTCTCTGGATGGCTGGGTTGGCGTGCGGTGATCGTGGAGACAGTGGAGCCGCGCACGCAAGCGAGGCAAATTGCAAAGCAACGTGGAGCATGAAAACGTGTCGGTACGAAAAAAGAACGAGTCCACCGGGGGCAGCCCGACGGCTTCCCTGAAGTCGCGTCTGCAGGAGGTGCAGCAGACGCTCGACGCCGTGCGCTCCCACATCCGGCATCACGGCTTTACCCCGGAACAGGTGTTCGGTTATCAAGGCAAGGCCGACGCTTCGAACCTGAAGGACGAGGCGCCGGGTCCTGCGCCGGTGCGCCCCGTTGCGAAGAAAGCGGCGCCAAAGAAGGCCGTTGCCGCGAAGCGAACGGCGCCTGACGGCGCAGCTCGCAGGACTGGGGAATCCAGGCCGGCGGCGAAGCGTGCGACAAAGGCGGCGCCCGTTGCGGAGGACGCACGTTCGGCGGCGCCGGCTCCGAAGCCGGCGCTCAATCCTGCGGCGGCATGGCCGTTTCCGGGCGGCAGCCGATCCTGATGCGGATTCAATCCGGGCGGGACGCCGCGACGCGTCTCTTCTTTCGTTATTCATTACGCTGAATCCATGGACTTGACAGTGATTTCAGAGCTGCTGCCGGAACGCGCGGCGGACGCCGCGCGCCTCGAACAGCTCGCAGATGCCGGCAAGTTGCCGGTCGTGACGGTTTTGGGGAAGTTCAATCACGGCAAGAGCACGCTGCTGAACGCGTTGATCGGTCAGGGCGTGTTCGCGGTTTCCGACGCGCGGCAGACCACGGAACTGGATGCGTTCGACCAGGCGGGCGTGCGCTGGCTCGACGCACCGGGACTCGACGCCGACGTCCAGACCGAGGACGATCGCCGCGCCCTGCGCGGGAGCTGGGAGGAGGCGGACATCCGGCTCTTCGTCCATTCGGCGCGCGAAGGGGAACTCGACGGCAGTGAAAAGGCGCTGCTCGCCGAACTTGCCGCCGATGCCGGGCATACCCGGCGCAAGGCGCTGGTGGTCATCACGCAGATCGAGGAAGTGGGCGAAGACACGCTCGCGGACATCCTGCGCGTCATCAGGGAGCAGGCCGCTTCGCTGGAAATCCTGCCCGTTTCGGCGGTCCGCTACAGGCGCGGATGCGAAGGCGGCAAGCAGCTGTTGATCGAGAAGAGCGGCATGCTGGCGCTGAAGGACCGTATCGCCGCGGCGGTCCGCCAGGTTTTTGCCGCGCGGGCCGACGAACTGCAGATGACGGGCATTCTCTTGCGCTCGCGTCTGGCGTCCGCCGGCGCCGACCGTTACGGGCGCCTGAAGATGCTCTCGGCCGAGCGCAACCGGCTGATGGCGCTTTTCAAGGGCGAGCTTGCCCAGATTCAAGCCGACATTCACGAAAAAATCCGGGAGGTTTGAGCATGGGCTTTTTCTCCAGTTTGGGCAGCATGTTGGAATCGGTGGCGGAAACCGCGCTCGAATCCATCGCGGACGGCATCCAGAAACTGACGGACGCCATTCCTTCTCCGTCCGATTCGTCGTCGTCCAGCAGCACGTCGTCGTCCGCTCTCCAGGTGGAGGCCGCGAGACGAGAGGGCGTGCGCCGCGTTGCGCAAAGAGAGTCGGCGGTCATGCTGAAAAGCTTCTTTCAGAAGCACCACCTCACGGTCACCGACGTCGAAATCGATGAGTTCGTCAAGGCGTGTTCATCCGGCTCGGCGACCGATGCAGAGGGGAAGTTCATCAAGCGGTATCAGGAAACGGCGGAGATGCAGGCGCACACGGCCGGGATGGAAGCCCTGAAGGACGAAATCGAACGTCTGGAGCAGGCGGCGCAGGCGATTCGCTCGTTGATGGCGGAGCGGGCTGCCGCGCCGCACGGCGGGGAGGAAGCGGTTGCCGCGCAATCGTGAGCGCCGATCGCATGACCGACACACCTGATCGAATAGCGAGCGGGGCCAGGAAGTGAAAGGGAAGATGAAAGAAACGACATCGGAAGTGCGCTTCATCGAGAAGTTGAAGCAATTCGAGTTCGTCACGCGGGACATGCAAGCCAGAGTCGATGAGCTCAATGACTGGAAGGAAAGACTGGAGGCGAGACTTGCCGTCGGGCCGCATGGCGTGAAGGGGCTCAAGGCGGGCAGCACCCTCGCGGGCCAGATCCAGCAACTGCGTCAGCAGATCGGCGAGTGCGTCGCCGGGTGGGCGCGCGCGCTGGACAACAGCGGGCCTATGCGGCGTCTCAGCGAACAGTTTGGCGACCAGGGCATCCTGCTTGTTTTCGGCAAGGTCAACGCCGGCAAGAGTTCATTTTGCAATTTCCTTGCCGAGCGATTCAAACGGCACGGCGGCCACGTCCAGTATTTCTGTTTCGAAAACGGCGAGATCGTCGAGACCCATGAACCGTTCGTCGAAGCGGCGACGGAGGCCACCGCGCGCATTCAAGGTATCAGGCTCGGCGAGAAGCTCATTCTGCTCGACACGCCGGGCCTGCATTCGGTCACGGCCGAAAACGGCGCGCTCACGAAGAGTTTCACCGATAGCGCCGACGGTGTCCTGTGGCTCACCAGTTCGACATCACCGGGCCAGGTCCAGGAGCTGGACGAACTGCGAGAAGAATTGAAGCGCAGCAAGCCGCTGCTTCCCGTCATCACGAAGAGCGACTTGTCGGAAGAAGATGAGTTCGATGGGCAGATCGTGGCAGTCTTGAAGAACAAGACCGCGGACAACCGCACGTTGCAGGAAAGCGACGTGCTCGAACGGGCGCAGGCCAAGCTGCGCCTGTCCGGGATGGACGACGGCCTCGTGCGCCGCCCGGTTTCGGTCTCGGCGCTAGTGGTCCGCAAAAGTCCGGAGCCGGACGAAGCGCTCGAGGGCGCGGGATTCCAGCGTCTTTTCGACGAGCTGATCGTGATCGCGGAGGCCGCGACGGGCATCAAGAAGCGCAAGGCGGCCGAGCTCGCGCTCAGTCACCTCGAAAAGGATGTGGTGCAGGCGCTGCAGGTGCAGATCCGCCCGCACCTCGAAACCATGCGCAAGAATGCGGAGGACGCGTCGAAATCGCTGGACGCCGCAGGTCCGAAAATCAGAAGCGGCGTGCTGGACGAGGTACTCGGCGAACTGGCCAATCTGCTCGAACGCCACAAGAAGACGCGTGACACGGCGGCCGTGCACCGCGAACTGACCGCGCTGGTCCGCAAGGTGGTCGAAGAGCACATTGCGCGCGAGCTGGAGGAATATGCGCACGAGATGGGCGCCGCACTGGTCGCCATGAAGGAAGGGCAGTATGGCGCCTTCGACGACGTCACCGAGGAATGCGAGGTCAAGCGGGGAGGCTGGAAGAAGAGCGCCGTGGCCGGGGCGGCGGGGCTGGGGGGCATGTTTCTCGGCGGTCTGATCGGCTCTGTCCTGTTTCCGGGCGCCGGGACGATTGCCGGCGTGGGGGCGGGCGAGGCCATCGGCGGGCTCGTGGGCGGCGCGGTGAGCGCGCTGCTCGGCGAAAAGGGCG
Organism: Paraburkholderia lycopersici; assembly: GCF_900096975.1. Classification (GTDB taxonomy): domain Bacteria; phylum Pseudomonadota; class Gammaproteobacteria; order Burkholderiales; family Burkholderiaceae; genus Paraburkholderia; species Paraburkholderia lycopersici. The sequence goes on along the minus strand of NZ_FMYQ01000012.1, from coordinate 66,160 downwards.
GCGACTATCTGGTCGAGACAGAGCGTCTGCGCATTCCCGTGGGCGTGAGCTACGAGCGCCTTTACGCGGCGATCTCGGCGGATTTGCGCGAGCGCCTTCCGGGCGTGGTCGGCGAGCTGGTCGAGCGTTGCCGGACCTGCGTCAAGCAGGTGACGGACGAGATCCAGCGGATCGACGACGTCGTCGCCGCCAGCGAGCGGGAACTTAGCCAGTTGAAAAAGGACATTGCACGTGAATCCGTTTGAACAATACAAGTCGTTGCTCGGCCAGGCCGCGCCCCTGGCCACGCGGTATCTTCCCGGCTCCGAGGCGATCATCGCCGAATGGCAGACGCGAGTCGACGCACAGAAGATTCACATCATGCTGTTCGGAGCCTATAACGCGGGCAAGAGCACGCTGATCAACGCCTTGGTCGGGCGCGAAGTGGCGCGGCATGGCGACGTGCCCACGACGGACACGGTGGACTTCCACGAATGGGACGGCCACGTGCTGCTCGACACGCCCGGTGTCAACGCGCCGATCGAGCACGAGGCCATCAGCCTCGCGCAACTCGAGCGCGCCGACCTGATCGTGTTCGTGCTGCGCCAGGAGGATCAGGATGCGAGCGACATCATGGGGCGCATCTTCGACTTGCTCGAGCAGAAGCGGCCCCTCTTCATCGTCCTGAACTACGAAGACGGCGATCCGGCGCGCATCGAAGCGATCCAGGCGCGTTTCACCCATACGCTCACGACATACGCGCAACGGCGCGGATTTGACACGGCAAGCCTCGCCGCGGTCCCGACGATCCTCATGAACGTCAAGTCGGCTTGCCGCGCCCGGCTCGAAAACAAGGCCGTGCTGCTCGAGCATTCGCGCTTCGACGTTTTCATGCTTCGCTTCCGCGAATGGCTCGTGCAGTACGACAGCCAGAAGCAGCTCTTGCAACAGATGTACGCGGGGCTGGAGCGTTCGCTGCTGCAGCCGGTGTCGGCTTCGATCGACAGGGAGGCGCCGCCGCAGGGCGACATGCAGGCGGTAGACGCGCAGATTGGGCATATTACCCGCGAGTACCGGTTGCTTACGAACGCGGCGTCCAGCAAGATCCGCACGGAGCTGATGCTGAGGCGCCCGACGATCAGCGACACCATTGCACAAGGCGGCACGAGCGACGCCGTGCTCGCCGCGCTGACGCAAGTTGGCGAGGCGGTGAGCGAGATCGTCCAGAACTGGTTGCAGCAGGAGCTCAAGCACAACGTCAAGGGGCGCATCGGCGCTGCGCTCGCGGCCGACGGGCTCGAATTTCCGCAAGGGGACGACGCGAACGGCAGCGAGTTCGGCAACAAGATACTCGACGCCGCGCTGCAAGGAATGAAGGGCGTCAACAAGGACCATGTGAAATCGCTGCTGGAGTTCGGCCGCAAGTTGAAGATTCCGGGGCTCAAGGGGCGCTGGTCGAAGACGCTCGGCAGTTGGGCGAACAAGGCCGCTCCCGTGATTCAGGTGGTTGCCGTGCTGGCGGAAGTGGGAGTCGAGTATTACGGCGAAGAGCGCGACATCCAGACGAAGCAGGACCGTGCGTTGCAGCGCGGCCAGTGGATCGAGGAGGCCTGCTCGCAGCTTTACTCGAGCCTGATGCAGAGCGTGACCGACGTGATCGCGCACGTTCAGCTGGAGGAGTTGCAGCCCGTGGAGGCGCGTCGCGACGAATTGCGGGCGAAGTCGGGCGGGCTCGATCAGGACCGGAGCGACTGGGCCGCGCTCACGACAGCGTTCCAGAACGTCGCTTTCTAGTTCGTGAAGTGTTGACGGAATCGGTGTGAGGTGAGGCGCAACGGGACCGAAGGATTTCGCCCGGGCAGCGCCGCAAGAAGCGCCTTGACGTCCTCGTTGTGGACGAGGACGTCGATCGCACCCACTTCCTCTTCGATTCGCCTACGCGGCGCAGCCTGTCGTTGTCTATCTATCCGCGTCGGAGCGGTGCCCTATCGCGCCAATGATCCGAAAAGCCCGAGGCTAAAATTCGGAATCGAACGTTCTTTCGCGACTGCCGGGACGTGTGAGTGCGAGATTCGAAGAAACAGCCGCCGGGAAGACGGTGCGCCGAGGGCCTGGCCGCGTAACCGCGGTAATGCTGGCGAAAGGAATTCACACTTTGTCTTTTTAAAAAAGACGGAGCCGACCCCTTTGCGGAGGTCGGAGGAACGGGGTGCGTTTGCGTCGTCGGTGGGGCGCCAGCTATTTAATACCTGGCTGGAAACCGCGAGGACGCTCGCGTTTCCTGAGAATCGGCACCGCCGCCGTCATGGCGGCTGGCGGAGCGAAAATGACTTACAGCGGGGTGATGTTCGATGCCTGCATGCCCTTGGGGCCGCGCTTCGTCTCGTAGCTGACCTTCTGGCCTTCCGCGAGGGTCTTGAAGCCGCTGCCGCGAATTTCCGAGAAATGCGCGAACAAATCGTCGCCGCCTGCGTCGGGCGTGATAAAGCCAAAACCCTTGCTGTCGTTAAACCACTTTACGGTACCGGTGTCCATGGATTTCTCCTGAATATGAACATATATAGAGATGCGCACCAGACGGGCGCGGGGAAAAGAATCAAGGAGGGAAAGGACAACGAGTACCGCAGCGTGCGGTGAATGATGAACAGCAATCGCGCTTCTTGAAGACTTTAGCGCGCCGACGTTACGCTGGAAAGCGGGGAAAGTCAAGATATTTCGGTTCGACGCCGCCACCGTTCGTTCCCCATTGAAACAGGATTTGGCTTTCGAGAGCCCACGGCGGCAAAGTGCGCAATAAACGCTCCCGCCGCAAAGCTGCGCCGGGAGCGCCGTACGGTTGCTCAATGGGCCATGGCGCCCGATGCCGGATGATCCATGCCCATTGCATCGTGCTTCATCGGCTTGTTCATCGAGTCGTGACTCATTGCGCTACTGTTGCCTTTCGTTTCATGCGACATGGCACTTTTTCCCATGCCGTCCTTGTTCATCTGGCCTTGCGGCATGGCGTCGTTCGACATCGCGCCGCTCGCCTGCGCGAATGCAGTGCTTGCGCCTGCGCTGAAGAGTGCGGCCGACATGGCGATGGCTGCGATTGCGATTGTGTTCATTTGCATTGCTCCTTGCTGGGTGGAAAAAACGAAGCCCGCGTTCGGGCGAACATAAGACGAATCCGCCGCGTGAAGCGGCATCCAAACGTCACGAACCGCCGAACCAGTTGTAGCCCTGGTCGACCCAATAGCCGCCTGGATATGTGTTCGTGACGAATATCTCGACAATGTGCTTGGGGTTTTTGTAGCCGAGCTTCGTCGGCATGCGCAGTTTCATCGGATAGCCGTATTTCGCAGGCAGACGCTCGCCGTCGTAGTCGAAGGCAAGCAGCGTTTGCGGGTGCAGCGCCGTGGCCATGTCGATGCTTTCGTAGTAGTTGTCGGCGCAACGAAATCCCACATATTTCGCGGTGAGATCCGCATTCACGCGACGCAGGAAATGCCCGAACGGCGTGCCGCCCCAACGGCCAACTGCGCTCCAGCCTTCGACGCAGATATGCCGCGTGATCTGCTCCGCATGCGGAAGCGCGTACAACTCGGGCAGCCGCCAGATGCGCTGGCCTTTGACCAGTCCGCTGAGCTCGAGCCGATAGTCGCCGCCGTCGACGATGGGCGCCTCGCTTTCGCTATAGAACGCGTTGAAGGGAAATGGCCGCGTGATCTGGGCTTCGGTGTACGTGGGCGCGAGTTGTCGAGGATCGAACAGCCACGCTTGCACGCGATCGTTCAGGCGCGAAACGGCGGTGAGGAACGTGTTGACCGAGGCGTCGTCGGTGAGCGTGCAGCCCGTGAGCATCGAAAGACCGCCGAGCGTGAGCAGGCGCTTGCCGAACAGGCGCCGTGACGGCATGTCGAGTTCGCGCCGCGCGTCGGCAAGAATCGCGGCGCGGTCAAGTGAGATGATCTCGCGATCGGTATTTTTCATAGGTAATCCTTACGAAATGCGATGCGGAATGTCAGGCTTCGCACGGAGCGGCATATTCAGCGTCCGCGCAGCATGGTGAGCAGCGAGCGCGGCACGAGTGCGACCATCGTCACGTGAACGAGCACGAAGGCGGCGAGCAGCGCCATCGCGCAGAAGTGCACGACGCGCGCGCGATCGTATCCGCCCAGCAATTCGCGCAGCAGCGGGAATTGCACCGATTTCCAGATCACCAGACCCGAAAGCACGAGCACGACGAGATCGGCAATCGCGACGAGATAGGCGAGTTTCTGCACGGCGTTGTAACGGCTCCGGTCGGCGTGCGAAAGATGTCCCTTCAGTGCGGCGCACAGATCGTGCATCACGGCATGCGCGCTCAGCGGGAAGAACTTCGTGCGCCACCGTCCCGTCGCGAGATTCAGCGAGAGATAGACGAGGCCGTTGAAAAACAGCAGCCACATTGCCGCGAAATGCCATTGGAGCGCTCCGCCGAGCCAGCCGCCGAGCGTGATCGACGTGGGTATGGCGAAACCTGCGAACACGGGCGACGCATCGTAGATGCGCCAGCCCGAGAACATCATGACGAACGCAGCGAGCGCGTTGAGCCAATGCGTGATGCGCAGCCAGATCGGCTGGATTGCGCGAAGGCGGGTCATGCGTGGTGCGCGCGAGCGCGGTTCGCCGATCGACGTGTGCATGGCGATTCCTCGTTGGCGGAAAGATGACAGTGAATTCGCTGCGGGGCGCGCGGCGGTTACAGCGCCCGAACTCGAATTTCACGCGAGGGAGCGTGGCGCAGAAAAAGCCGCTCTGGCTGTAACCGGCCCGGCGTTCCAGGCGAATTACCGTCAATCGGGCGCATGCGCTCGCGTCACGCGGAGAATCGGACGGTGGGCTTGACGAGGACATGGGCGACGATGAGGGAAGCGGAGACGCCCGGCGCCGCTGCCGGCAACCGGCATCCGGTTGCGGTGCGCGAGGCGTTCGGCTACGCTCACGCGATCGGGGCCGCAGGCGGCGACGTGTGCAAGCTGCCTGAAAGTTCGCTGGCGCGAGACCGGTCGAACACCGCGCCCGCCAGCCCGCCAACCTATCGTCGCGACAATTCAGGACGACCTTTGCACTCCGCGGAAACCCGTCTCAAAGCGCTGTTCGTCAGCGGACTGGAAGGCGACGCGCTCGCATACCGCGACTTCCTCGCGGAGCTCACGCGTCATTTGCGTGGCTACCTGCGCCGGCGCATTCCGCAACTGCGCGACGACGTCGAGGACCTCGTGCAGGAAATCCTGCTCGCTGTGCACAATGCGCGTCATACCTGGCGTCCCGACGAACCGCTCACGGCCTGGGTGCACGCGATCGCCCGCTACAAGCTGATGGACTTTTTCCGCTCGCGCGCGCGCCGCGACGTGCTCAACGATCCGCTCGACGACCACACCGATCTCTTCGCCGCCCCCGATGACGAGCCTGCCCAGGCGCGCCGCGACATCGGCAAACTGCTCGAGCAGTTGCCCGACAAGCAGCGCCTGCCCATCATCCACGTGAAGCTCGAAGGGCTTTCGGTGGTCGAAACGGCGCAGCTCACCGGGCTGTCCCAATCGGCGGTCAAGGTGGGCATTCATCGCGGGCTCAAAGCGCTTGCCGCGCGCATTCGGGGAGCGCGATGAAAACCGACGATCTGATCAGCCTGCTTGCCACCGGCGTTGCGCGCGTGGATCGCCAGGCCGCGCTGCGCCGCTTCGCGCGCGCGTTGCCGCTCGGTTTCGCGGGCTCCGTCGTGCTGATGAGCGTCGTGTTCGGCGTGCGGCGCGATCTCATGAGCGTCGCACACACGCCGATTTTTTGGGCAAAGCTCGCGTTCCCGTTGTGCGTTGCGCTGGCGGCCGCGCTGGCGGTCAACCGCCTCGGGCGGCCGGGCCTGCGCGGCGGCTATGCGTGGGCGCTGGTGGCGCTGCCGTTCGTCGCCATGCTGGGCGGCGCGTGGCTCGTGCTCGGCGACGCCGCGCCCGCGCAACGCGTGCCGCTCGTTCTCGGCCTCACCTGGCGCACCTGCCCGTTCAATATCGTGCTGCTTTCGGTGCCCACGTTCGCGGCCGTGTTCTGGGCCGTGCGCGGTCTCGCGCCCACGCGTCTGCGTGCGGCGGGCGCCGCGGCAGGCCTCCTTGCGAGCGCGCTCGCGACCGTCGCGTATTGTCTCCATTGCCCGGAGATGAGCCCGGCGTTCTGGGGCGTCTGGTACGTGATCGGCATGCTGCTGCCCGCCGGCATTGGCGCGTGGCTGGGGCCGCGGTTGTTGCGGTGGTAGGGCAGGTATCCCTCGTCCGGCGCTGGCCGGTCATCATCATCGATCAGAGTGATCGCGACGGCGCCGCGCAAACAGGCGGGTTGGCGCCAGGCGGCGCAATGGCGGCGTCGGACCAGCCGACGAGGCGTCTGTCGCTAACTCCTTGAGGCATGGAGTGCGGCAAATATGCCTCTCAGAAGCTCGACCGGCGAAGGCGGGCAGCCCGGAATGCTGACGTCGACCGGTAGCAGTTCGGCGAGCGGGCCGCAGACCGCATAGCTGTCCTTGAAGATTCCTCCGGTGCATGCGCACTCGCCGGCGGCAACCACCAGCTTGGGGTCGGGCGTCGCTTCGTACGCCAGTCGTACCGCTTCGCGCATGTTCAGCGCGAGCGGCCCTGTCACCAGAAGCATGTCGGCGTGCCGGGGGCTCGCGACGAAGCGGATTCCGAGTCCCTCGATGTTGTAGTACGGGTTGTTGAGCGCGTGAATCTCCAGTTCGCAGCCGTTGCACGACCCCGCGTCGATCTGCCGGATGCACAGCGCGCGGCCAAGCACGTCGAGGATTTGCTGATGCAGCCGCTGGGACTCCGTGCGCCAGTCGTCGCCGCCCTGCGGGAGCGGTTCGGCAGGAGCCCGGTTGCCGGCGATACGCTTGAGAAGTTGCCACGTCACAGGTCGTGCCCCGCATAACAGAGATTGAACGATTTGTTGATGAGCGGGAAATCCGCAACGATGTTGCCGATGATCGCGACTTCGAGGGCGGGCCAGTTTTGCCACGACGGATCATGGCAATGGCAGCGGGCGAGGGTGCCGTCTTCGCCCGTTTCGAGCGCGACGAGGACGTCGCCGCGCCAGCCTTCGATCCAGCCCGCTCCATACGATGGCGGACGGCCCGTTTCGGGCTGCGCGGCGACGCTGCCGGCGGGCAGGCCCGTGATGATCGCGCGGATCTGCCGCAACGATTCGTCGATCTCGCGGAACCGCACCGCGACGCGCGCCGCCACGTCGCCGCGTTTGTCGCTTGCAACGCGCGCGCCGATCTCGCGGTAAGGGGACGGTCCGTGCTCGACCCGCAGGTCCATGGCCGCGCCGCTCGCTCGTGCGACGAGGCCGCATACGCCGAAATCGGCGGCGACCTGCGGGGTGAGGATGCCGGTTCTCGTGAAGCGGTCCTGCAGCCCCGGGTGATCGTCGTAGATGCGCCGCATCGATCGAACCTCGCGCTCGATGCGCTCGCTCTGGGCTACGATCGCGTTGGCCCCTTGCTGGCTCAGGTCGCGCGCGAGGCCGCCGGGCTCGATCGCGTCGAACAGGTAACGGTGCCCGAAAATGCGTTCGTTCAGGCGCAGCCAGTCTTCCTTCATCCGCGAAAACTGCGCGAGCCCGAATGCGAAGCCCGCATCGTTGCCGAGCGCGCCGAGGTCGCCGAGATGGTTGGCAACGCGCTCGCGCTCGAGCAGCAGCGCACGAAGCCATTGCGCGCGCGGCGGAATGTTCGTGTCGAACGCGCGCTCGAGCGCCATGCAGTACGCCCACGCGAACGCGACGGTGCTGTCTCCCGCGATCCTGCCCGCCACGCGATGGCCGGCGAGCGCCGGCGTGCGTTCGAACAGGCGCTCGATGCCGCGATGGACGTAGCCGAGCCGCTCTTCGAGCCGCAGCACCTTTTCGCCGACGACGGAGAAGCGGAAGTGGCCCGGCTCGATGATGCCCGCGTGAATTGGCCCCACGGCGATTTCATGCACGCCGTCCCCCGCGACGCGCGTGAACGCGTAGTCGGCTTCGTGCGACTCGAAGCGTTCCGTGCCGGATGCGGATTTGCGCAACGGGAAGTAGTCGGCGGGCCAGTTGCCGTGGTTCAGCCAGGGGCGCACGTCGCCCGCGCCGCAGGCGCGCAGGCCGGTCAGATCGTGGATGGCGCGCTGCATGCGGACCGCGCAGGGAAAGAGCGCCGAGAGATCCGGATACTCGCCGCCCCCGGACGAGCCGTGGCCGAGCGGCAGGCGGACCCAGAGCAGGCCGTCTTCGAGGGCATAAGCAGCGCAAACCGTGAATGCGCCGCCGCGGTCCTCTGCGCCCCACATCGTGACCAGCCGTCCTCCGTCACGCCCGGCCTCGGCGGCGACGCCGATCCACGCGGCGGCATCGGCGTGCGCGACGAGCGTGGCCGGCGGGCCAGCAAAGCTCGCGAGGCGTGTGAGACCGGGTAACTGGAGTGCGTCGATCCGCATGAATCATCCTGCAAGCACGGCCCCGGCCGCGCGATACCACGCCGCGAGCCAGGGGGGAATATAGAGCCCGAGCGCGAGCCCGATGGCCAGATGAATGAACACCGGCAGCAGCGCCGGCCGGTGTTCGAGCCGGTGTGCCGTCGTCGAGTCGCCGAACGCCATGCCCTGCACGTGCCGGAAAATGACCGCGAAGGCGACGGCGAGCGCCAGCACCAGCAGCGGTACGGCCCACGGCAGCGCATGGATTGCCGTGGTGAGAATCAGGAACTCGCTCGCGAAGACGCCGAACGGCGGCATGCCGAGAATCGCGAGCGCGCCGAGCACCATGCCCCAGCCGACAACGGGGCTCACGTGCACGAGACCGCGAATACCCTCGATGGCCTGAGTGCCGGCCTTCTGCGCGGCGTGCCCCACGGTGAAGAAGATGGCCGACTTGACGAGCGCATGCACGGTCATGTGCAGCAGGCCCGCGAACGTCGCCACGGGACCGCCCATTCCGAACGCGAGACTCATCATCCCCATGTGCTCGATCGACGAAAACGAGAAGAGGCGCTTCACGTCCTTCTGTTTGACGAGCGAGAACGTCGCGACGAGCACGGTGACGATCCCGAAGCCCACCAGCAGCCGCCCCGGCAGGCCGTTCTGGAGCGCGCCGTCGGCGAGTACCTTGCAGCGGAGCACGGCGTAGAGCGCCACGTTGAGCAGCAGTCCCGAGAGCACGGCGGAAATCGGCGTCGGACCTTCGGCGTGGGCGTCGGGCAGCCAGTTGTGCATCGGCACGAGGCCGACCTTGGTGCCATAGCCGATCAGCAGGAACACGAAGGCGAGCGAAACGATGACGGGATCGAGGCTCGCCTTCGCGGCGTTCAGGCTGGTCCAGAGCAGCGCGTCGCCGCCGCCCAGCTCGCGGCTGGCGGCGAGGTAGAGCAGGATCGTGCCGAAGAGCGCCTGCGCGATGCCCACGCCGCACAGGATGAAGTACTTCCACGCCGCTTCGATGCTGGCCGCCGTGCGGTAGACGCTCACGAGCAGGACGGTTGCGAGCGTCGCGGCCTCCATCGAAACCCATAGCACGCCCATGTTGTTGGTGAGGAGCGCGAGCAGCATCGCGAACACGAATAGCTGGTACATCGCGTGAAAGAGCCGCATGCGGCTCGCGCTCATCCGGCCGCGGTCGCGCTCGGTGCGCATGTACGGCTTCGAGAAGAGGGCCGTGGTCCAGCCGACGAACGCGGTCAGCACGACGAGAAAGACGTTGAGCGGATCGACGAAGAACAACTGGCCGAAGGCGGACACGGCGCCATGTGCCACCGTACGTTGCGCGAGCAGGAGCGTGGCGGCGAAGGTGAGCAGGCTGAAGCCGGCGTTCACGCCGGGCGCCGCGCGATGCGCGCCCGTGAGCGCGAGCGTCGCGCTTGCCACGAGCGGCAGCGCGAGGACTACGGCGAGGACGCAGGCATCATTCATCGTTGAGCTCCCCGAGGTGGGGAATGTCGAGGCTGTCGAACCGCTCCCGGATCTGGAACATGAACACGCCGAGGATCAGCATGCCCACCAGCACGTCGAGCCCGACGCCGAGTTCGACGAGCATCGGCATGCCGTTCGTGGCGGCGGCCGCGGCGAAGAAGAGGCCGTTTTCCATCGAAAGGAAGCCGATCACCTGGGGGATCGCTTTCGCGCGCGTGATCATCATGAGGAACGACAGCAGCACGCACGCGAGCGCGATGCCGAGCGTGCCGCGCGCAACCGACGAAGCGAACTGCGTGAGCGGCAGCGCCACGTTGAACGCGACGATCACGAGCACGATGCCCGTAATCAGCGTGATGGGAATGTTGAGGAGCGGTTCGATGTCGCTCGTCACGTTCAGGCGCTTCACGAGGCGGTAGAGGATCCAGGGGATCAGCCCGACCTTGAGCACGAGCGTCAGCGCGGCGGAGACGTAAAGATGCGTGTCGGCCGTGAGGAAGCCGAGCACGAGGTTGGCCAGCGCGAGCGCGAGCCCTTGCAGCGTGTAGAGATGGATCAGCGCGAGAATGCGCCGCTGGCTCAGCATCGCGAACGAGATCAGCAACAGGATCGCGGCCAGGAAATTGATGATCTGCGTGGCTAGCCCGTGCATTACGCCCCCAGCAGGAAATGGACGAGCATGCCGATCACGGCTAGCAGGTAGGCCGTCGCGAGAAACTCGGGCACGCGAAAGAGCCGCATCTTGGCGTTGAGCGTCTCGACGAGCGCGAGCAGCGCGCCGCCGGCCAGCAGCTTCGCGAACAGCGCGGGCACGGCGAGGAGCAGCGCGAGCGGATTGCCCGCCTCGGCGATGCCCCACGGCACGAAGAGCGCGAGGCCGATGCACGAATACGCGAAGAGCTTCAGGCTCGCGGCCCATTCGATCAGCGCGAGATGGCGGCCGGAGTATTCGAGGATCAGCGCCTCGTGGATCATCGTGAGCTCGAGGTGCGTGGCGGGATTGTCGACGGGCAGGCGCGCGTTTTCGGCAAGCGACACCATCGCGAACGCAATGCCCGCGAAGGCGAGGCTCGGATAGATGGTCAGTTCGCCGTGGCTGAGCGTGGCGACGATGCGCGTGAGCAGCGTCGACTGCGTGACGAGCGACGCGGAAAACAGCACCATGAGCAGTGCGGGCTCGGCGAGAAAGCCCACGAGCATCTCGCGCCGCGCGCCGAGCGTGCCGAATGCCGTGCCGGCGTCCATGGCGGCGAGCGAGGTGGCGACACGGGCGAGCGCGAAGAGCCCGACGAGCGCGATCGCATCGGCGGCGGGCGAAAGCGGCAGATCGGTCGAGAGCGTGGGCACGATCGCGCACGCGAGCGTCATGCAGCCCCAGACGACATAGGGTGCGAGGCGCGTGATCGGGCTCGCATGCAGCGCCACGACCGAATCCTTGTTGAAGAGCTTGTGCAGCGTCCGGTACGGTTGCCAGAGGCTCGGCCCGCGCTTGCCCTGCAGCCGTGCGCGGCAAATGGCGACCCAGCCCGAAAGGAGCGGCGCGGAAGCCAGCGCGACGAGAATTTCGAGGCCTTGCGAGAGCAGTCCGGAGAGCGTGATCATCGGCGCACCAGCACGAGCAAGACGATCAGCGCGACGAAGCTGTACGTGAGATAGACGGCGATCCGTCCGGCCTGCAGCCTGAGCGCGAGCGCGCCGACGCGCTGCACGCCGCGTGCGAGCGGTGCGTACAGCCAGGCCCACGTGCGGTCGGCGGCGACCACGCGGTAGGTCGGCTGCGCGTCGAACGGCGAAGGGACATGGCGCTCGATCCTGAAGAAGGGCGCGAAGATTTCGCGGATCGGCTGGCCGAAGCCTTCCGCGGTGTCCTGCATGCGCGCGGTCACGAACGGATTGCCGCAGGCCCATGGCGCCGCGCGGCGCAGCCGCCCATGATAGAAGCGCCGCACGAGCAGCCAGGCGAGCGCGCAGCAGCACACGAAGAAGGCGAGGAAGACGGCCGGCATGTAGCTCGCGCGATCGACGCTCGTGGGCGCGAGCAGCAGCCAGCGGCTCGCCGACACGGCCGCGCCGAGGTCGGCGCCCGCCAGTTGGCGCGTGACGGGCGCGAGCACGCGGACGATCTGCACGGGCAGCAGGCCGAGCAGCACCGTGGCGGCGACGAACCAGCAGAAGCCGGCGCGCTCCCACATGCCGGCGTCGCGCGCGCGGGCGAGCGAGGCTTCACGCGGCTGCCCGAGAAACACGATGCCGAAGAACTTCACCATGGTGTAGCCCGCGAGCGCGGCGACGAGCGCGATCAGCGCGGCGATGACGGGCACGCTCATGTTGAGGAAGCTGTTTGGCAGCGCGGGCGTGAAAAGAAAGCTCTGCAGCAGCAGCCATTCCGAGACGAAGCCCGAAAGCGGCGGCAAGCCGGCGCTCGCCAGCGCGCCGGCGAGCACTGTCCAGGCGGTCCACGGCATGCGGTGAATCAGCCCGCCGAGACGGCCGAGATTGCGCTCTCCCGTGGCGTGCAGCACGGCGCCCGTGCCGATGAACAGCAGGCTCTTGAACGCCGCATGGCTCGCGATCTGATAGAGCAGCGCGGTCATGGCAAGCGCGGCGAGGCCGTTCATGCCGAACGAGCGAAACAGCACGGCGAGCCCCATGCTCACGAACATCAGCCCGATGTTGTCGATCGACGAATACGCGAGCAGCCGTTTCATGTCCGACTGGATCGCGCTGAACACCACGCCGAGCAGCGCCGTGAAGAGGCCGAGCGCGAGCATCAGCACGCCCCACCACGCGATCTGCAGGTGCAGCAGGTCGAAGACCGTGCGCAGGAGGCCGTAGACGCCGGCCTTCAGCACGAAGCCGCTCATGAGCGCCGAGACCGGCGAAGGCGCGGCGGGGTGCGCCTCGGGCAGCCACACGTGCAGCGGAAAAATGCCGGCCTTCGCGCCGAAGCCGGCCAGCGCGAGCAGAAACGCGACCGACGCCCAGAAGGGCGTGAGGTGCTGCGCACGCATCGCGGCGAAGGTGTAGTCGCCGGTATTGGCTTGTAGCAGACCGAAGCACAGCAGCAGCGCCAACGCGCCGACGTGCGAGATCAGGAAGTAAAGAAACGCCGCGCCGCGGATTTCGGCAATGCGGGAGTTGCTCATCACGAGGAACGTGGCCGAGATCGTCAGCATTTCCCAGGCGACGAGGAAGCTGTAGGCGTCGTCGGCGAGGAGCGCGAGCGCGAGGCTTGCGAGGCACGCGTGGTACTCGAAGCAGAGCAGGCCGGGCGGCGTGCCCTCGCCCTTGCGGAAATAGCCCGCCGAGAACGCGCTCACGCCCGCGCTCACCATGCCGAGCACCGCGAGAAAGTATGCCGAGAGCGCGTCGAGGCGGAAGTGGAACGGCAAGCCGGGCAGGCCGAGCGGCAACACGACTGTTTGCGCTTCGCCGGCCATGGCGCACAGGCCATAAAGGCCGACGCCGAACATCAGCACGCCGAGGCATGCGCCCGCCGGGAAAAGGCCGTGCGCCACCACGCGCGTGCGGCGCAGATTCGCGAGCCCCGCGCCGCCGATCGCGAGCCAGCCGGCGGCGACGAGCAGGGCGAGCTGGATCACGAAGCGATGTTCCATCGAGCCGGGTCTCCTATCGCGTCAGCCCGGCGCCGTGGGCGGCTATGCGGGCGACATCGTTGCGTTCCATGTTTTTCGCGTGCGTGACAAGGTCGAGCCCGCCGGCGAGCACGATGTCACGCGCGCGCTGGTGCAGTGCCGGCCAGTCCGGCGCCGGCGCGTTCTTCACGGCGACGGCGATGGGATTCCCGTCGTGCCGTGCCCACGTGCAGTACGTCCGCGGCTCGAATGCGCGGCCGATCCGTTCGAAGCAACTGGCCGCGCAGGCGCCGCGCTCGAGGAGGTTGGCCACCAGCACGCCGCCGTCGCGCAGGCAGGCATGGCAGTCGTCGTAGAAGGCCTGGCTCGACAGATTGACGGGGAGCCCGAAAGCGTCGAAGCCGTCGAGCAGGATCACGTCGGCCGTGTCCCGCCGCGCGGCCAGATGCGCGGCGGCGTCGGCATGGACTACGCGAAAGCGCGTGGAGTCGTCCGGGATATGGAACTGGTCGCGCAACGCGATCACGCGTTCATCGATCTCGACGGTCGTGACGATCGCTTCGGGAAAGCAAAGATGACAGTACTTCGAGAGCGACCCCCCGCCAAGGCCCACGATGAGAATATGCGCCGGACGCGGCTGGAAAAGCTGGAACGCCATCATGGCGCGCGTGTAGGGGAGGTGCAGCGCGAACGGATCGTTCTTGCGCATGGCGGTCTGGACGCCGAGCGTGCCGAAACAGAGGATGCGCGTGCGCAGCCCGTCGTGCACCGCAGGCACGCCGGGGCGTTGGCCCGACAACTCGGCGAAAAGCGGGGCGAGCAGGCCCAGGTCGGATGGCAACGCCGGATTCTCCCAACTATGCATGAGTAATGGGCACGCCTTTCGTGTCATGCAGCGCGCATTGTGTTAACACGGAATGTTAACGATATTAACATGATGACCGGACTGTTTCATCGTCGCCGGGCCGGATCGGCGATGCATGAAATCGCGTCGTCGTGGTCCGCGCATGGTCGCGGACGTGTGCCGTTTTCATTTACATTAAATGTAAATACCATTAACATGTAATTATACTATGATGGGTGCGGATTCACCGCGTCGGCAAACGGCGTGGCGGGCGCAAAGGGAGGGGCATGATCGACGTCGAGATTCCATTGCTGACGCACGAGCGCAGGCGTCTGCTTCTGCGCGAGGCGGCCGGCGAGCAGGGGCTTGTCGCGGTGGGCGTCGGTCGGGCAAGCGGGCGCGGGTTTCAGATGCTCCATCGCTTCGAAGCGACGTGCGACCGGCTCGATGCGGCGGGCGTCAACGTCGTGTTCGTCTATCCGGCGGAATCCGCGCGTCACGTCCAGGATGCGCTTTCGGTCATGGCGGCGCGCTACCGGCGCAAGCCGAGCTTGCTGCTCGACGATACCGGCCTGTTCTTCGGCCGCGCGCTGCCGGTTCACCAGCTTCGCGCGATGTGCTTCGACAGGCAGATGGCTTGTATCGAGACCGCCGGATTCACCGTGATGGACGCGAACTGGGAGGTGGCGTTGCGCGAGTTCCTGCTGAACAGGGTGCGTGCGGATGCTGCGTGACCGGTTGAGGTGGGCGCAGGGCGGTGTGGTAAGCTGCCGCCGGCCTGGCGCCCGGCGTGCTCAAAGGTGCGGCGCCATGCCTGGATTCGATGGCTGGCGTCCGGTTTTCGATTATAATTTGATTAACATATCTGGACGGCAAACACCTGCGTGATGGAAACCAAAAGCGCCCGACTGACGATTCTGATCGATCCCGCCAAGAAGGCAGCCTTTGAAGAGCTGTGCGCGGCGCAGGATCTGACGCCTTCACAGGTCGTCCGTCAATTGATCCGCGAATATCTCGCGCAGCACGGTGTGACATACAAGACGCAAAGCACCGTGGGTACGCGGGCGCGCCGGTAGGTTCCCCTCGAGCCCGGCGGCTTCTGGCCGCGCGCCTATTTCTCCCGGCGCGGCGTGCTGCCGCGTCCCGCGTTGCGCAGCCGCCTCCGGTGGCGGAAGACCCTTCACCCGGTTCCGCCCGCCGCTCGCCGCGGCCACCCGCTCACAAATCAGAAGCTAACGTCGCCATCTGGCGCGAGGATTGAGATATGAACGCATTACCGCCGTGTCCGAAATGCCACTCCGAGTTCGTCTACGAAGACGGCACGGTCTATATTTGCCCGGAATGTGCCCACGAATGGCCCGTAAGTGAAGCGGCTGCCGGTTCGGCCGAGCCCGCCGCCAAGGTGTACCGCGATTCGGCGGGCAATGTCCTGCAGGACGGCGATACGGTAACGGTGATCAAGGACCTGAAGCTCAAAGGGTCGGGGGGCGTGATCAAGATGGGCACGAAGGTCAAGAACATCCGTCTGGTCGACAGCGATCACGACATCGACTGCAAGGTGGATGGCTTCGGTGCCATGAGCCTGAAATCGGAATTTGTCCGGAAGGCGTGATCTGCGCTGCGGAGCGACGTCTCTCGTCGCCCTGTTTTCTGCTGCATTCAACATCCCTCGCGCCTCGATGGCGCGATCGGGCCTCTTCTTCCGTTCATGCGCGGCCGCGCAGCGAACAGCGCCTCGCTTCCGGGAAGGTTTATTGCGCACGCTCGCCGGGCGTCCCCGATGACCCGTCCAAAGCCAATGCCGGCTGGCGGCGTTTCGTCAACCGGATCGGCGGCATGCCTCGCGAGCACACGGCGTCCGATATATTCCGCATTGAACTCGTCGAATGCGAGCCGGCGGCCGCGCCATTGCCGCTGATCGCACGATCAAGTGTTCCCGCGCAATGTGGCGACGCCCCCCCGGAAGGCTTGCGGGCGCGAATTGCGGCGCCCTTGCGCTTCGAGTGTCGCCAGTGCCCCGGAGTCTCCGGAGGGCCTGAAATGCTAATCTGTGCATCTTCGACGCAGTGACCGATGCTGCGACTCACCGGCGGAACCGGGGTCGTGCAAGGAGTCGCGAAATGGAGGATCGCATGTTGCAGTCTCTGCCCGACGAGCGAGCGGTTGCCTGGGAAAAGGCGCTGGTCGCGCGAGTTTCAGAATACGGAATCTTCCGGCTGACGGCCGAGGGAATCGTCGCCAGCTGGAATCCTGGCGCCGCGCGCATCAAGGGTTATCGCGCCGAGGAGATCGTCGGCAAGCACTTCTCCGTCTTCTATCCTGCCGGGGACAGGCAAGCGGGTGTACCTGAGGCGATGCTGCAGACGGCGCGCGAGAAGGGACACTGCGAAACCGAGGGATGGCGCGTGCGCAAGAACGGCTCGCGTTTCTGGGCAAGCGTGCTGATCACGCCGCTTGTGGCCCCCGACGGAAGCCTGATCGGTTTCGCGAAGATCGTCCGGGACGTCACGGACAAACGGCGGGCTCACGAGGCCGTCCTCGAAAGCGAGCGCAAGTTCAGACTCCTCGTGCAGGGCGTCACGGATTACTCGCTTTTCATGCTGTCACCGGACGGCATCGTGACGAACTGGAATCTCGGCGCCGCCCGGATCAAGGGCTACGAAGCGGACGAAATCATCGGCACGCACTTCCGCAGGTTCTATACGCCCGAAGACGCCGTTCAGGGACTGCCGGAACGCGGGCTCGAGACCGCCGCTCGCGAAGGCCGCTTCGAAACGGAAGGATGGCGGGTCAGAAAGGATGGAAGCCGGTTCTGGGCAAACGTCATCATCGATGCGATTCGGGACGAGACCGGCAACCTCGTGGGCTTCGCAAAAATTACGCGCGACGTGACCGAGCGCAAGGTTGCCCAGGAGCAACTGGAAAATGCGCGGGCAGCCCTGCTGCAGGCGCAGAAGATGGAGGCCATTGGCAAGCTGACCGGCGGCGTCGCGCACGACTTCAACAACGTGCTCCAGGTGCTGCGGGGCAATCTCGAACTGCTGGAACGCCGTCACGGCCGCGATGCGTGGTCGCGCGAGCGCCTCGAAAGGGCAATCGACGCGGTCGAGCAAGGCGCAAATCTCGCTTCACAACTTCTCGCCTTCGGCCGCCGGCAAGCTTTGCAGCCCGCGGTGGTCAATCTTGCCGTCATGTTGCGGAACATGGACGACCTGCTGCGTCGGGCATTGGGCGAAATGATCCAGGTGGAAACGGTCGTCTCCGGTGGCCTCTGGAATACGCTTGTGGACCCCAATCATCTGGAGAATGTCGTACTCAATCTCGCGATCAACAGTCGCGACGCCATGCCCAAAGGCGGGCATCTGACGCTCGAGCTTTCGAACGCGACGCTGGACAGCCACTATCACGCGCTTCCCGACGACGTGCCCGAGGGGCAGTACGTGCTGCTCGCCATCACGGATACCGGCACGGGCATGACGCCCGAGGTCATGGAACGCGCGTTCGAGCCTTATTTCAGCACCAAGCCGGAGGGAGAAGGGACAGGACTTGGACTGAGCATGGCCTACGGCTTCGTCAAGCAGAGCGGAGGCCACATGCGGATGTACAGCGAGGCCGGGCATGGCACCACCGTCAAGATTTACCTGCCTCGGTCGATGGAACAGGTCGCCGAGCTGGAGCGGCCGCATACGCCGCAGGTCACAGGCGGTTCAGAAACCATTCTCGTGGTCGAGGACGACAAGCGGGTGCAGTCCATGGTGGTCGAGATGCTGACGGACCTGGGGTACGCGGTACTGAAGGCGGACGACGCGCAAAGCGCCATGGTCATCATCAAAAGCGGAGTAAAGATCGACCTGTTGTTTTCCGACGTGGTAATGCCAGGTCCGGTACGCAGCACCGAAATGGCCAAAATGGCCGTGCGCGCCCTGCCGGGCCTGAGAGTGCTGTTTACGTCGGGGTACACGCAGAACGCCATCGTCCATGGGGGGCGGCTGGACCCCGGTGTGCATCTGCTCAGCAAACCTTATAGCCGCGAGCAACTGGCAACGAAAATACGCCGTATGCTTGGGCATCCTGATTTATCCGTTCCGCTTCATCAGGTGGCGGACAGCGCTGCCAAATCCGTCGTGCCGCTGATATCCGTGCTCGTCGTCGATGACGATGCCGCTTCGCGCGAGGCGGTGAGCGAACTGCTCGCGGAAATGGGCTACGCGGTCCGGCAGGCGGACAGCCGGGAGGCCGCTTTGCGCGAGGTGACGGAAGAGGTGCGGATTCTCGTCACCGATATCGCGCTACCCGACGGTTCGGGCGTTGAGCTGGCCCGGGCTGCACTCCAGCAGGTGCCCGCGCTGAAGATCATCTTTGCATCTGGCGATGAAGCTCCGCTTGCCCGCGAAGTGGGGTTCGCATTCTCGTCCGTGCGCAAACCGTTTTCGGCCGGGCAACTGCGCAGCCTGATAGAAGCGGCCGGTCGGGAAGAGCGCACCGACTAGCGGGGCGGCCATGCGCGCGTTGCGCCTCGGGCGAACGACGCCGGGTACGGCGGACCATTCCTGCCGACTGGTTGGCGCGTCACCCGGGCGGTTTCGAGGACTTGTAGCCTCGTCGCCGGGGGCGTAGAGTGGACGGCGGAGATGGCATTCCTCCCGAAACCGCCCCGACGGGCTAATGATGCCTACAGGCCTGGGAACAGGCGCTGTCGGTGCGTGCGGTTTCTTCGCTGGCCCCACCTGTGCCTTTGCCGTCAAGACGGCGATTCCCGGTTCACATCGTCACAGCTCGATCCGTTTGAGCTCGAGTTTCGTCGCGCCCGATTAAAGCGTGGCGACCAGGGGAGCGGGAAATGGGCTTTTACAGCATCCTGTTCGAGACGCCACAAGACGGGCCACCTCGTGATGACGTGCCCGAGCCCGAGTTCTTCGGCGACCTGAATCTCGACCAGATCGAGCAGACGGTCACGCAAGGTTATGACGAGTACAACCTGACGCCGTTTTTTCGCACAGCGCTCAATTGCGAGAGCGCTGTGCGATACCGGCATGACGTCATGCGTGACCTCGCGCGCCGAGAGGTTTCCCAATGCATCCACGCCTTCGCGCAGTCGATGCGAAAAATGCGTGCCTCTCTGGCGCAAGCCGAAAAGCTCTACTATCCGCGACAAAAGCAGTGGTGGTTCCTCGATGCTGCATCCCAGTATTGCAATGCGCTAGAGGCATTGGAGCCGATGCTGCGCGAGGCTCGTCCGCACTCGAGCGGCTTGCGCGAATTCGGTACGTGGCTCGCGCGGTATCTTGGCGCCGCGCCGTTCGCTGGACTCAGGCGAGACGTGGACGGCCTGCGTGCCGCGCTGGAAACCGTCAGATACGCAATTCACATTCATGGTAATGCGGTGACCGTATTGAACTATGACGGCGAGAGCGATTACAGCGCGCACGTCCTGGACATTTTCGAGCGCTTCAAGCAAGGCGATGTAAAGAATCACAGCGTTGAGGTGAAAGACTGGCCGGAAATGAACCACGTCGAGGCGCAAATACTCGACTTCGTCGCCGAGCTTCAACCTCGGCCATTTGCGATGCTGGCCAGCTTCTGGTCGAATCACGCCGACTATCTCGACACGAGCGTCGCATCATTTGACCGCGAGGTGCAGTTCTACATCGCATACGACGCCTGCATTCGACCCTGCCGGGAACAAGGCCTTTCGTTCTGCTTCCCCATTGTTTCGTCTTCCAGCAAGGCCGAGCGTTGCGACGATGCATTCGACCTCGCGTTCGCCCACAAGCTTTGCAGCGACAAGCTTCCCGTCGTTTGCAACGATTTCCGGCTCGATGAGGCTGAACGTATCTTCGTTGTTTCCGGCCCCAACAACGGCGGCAAGACCACGTTCGCAAGAATGTTCGGACAACTGCATTACCTGGCGAGGCTTGGATTCCCGGTGCCCGGGCGCCACGCGACCCTCTATCTTTGCGACCAGATCTTCGCCCATTTCGAGCGCGAGGAGAATACCCGGGACATGCGCGGAAAGCTCCAGGACGACCTCACGCGTATGCACGACATCCTGGAGAGGGCCACGCCGCGCAGTGTCATCGTGATGAACGAGATATTCAGTTCCACGACGCTCGCGGATGCGCTATTCCTGTGCCGCCGGATCATTGGGCAAATCATGAATCGCGATGCGCTATGCGTTTGCGTGACGTTTATCGAAGAGCTGGCGAGGCTCGGGCCGCAGACGGTCAGCATGGTTAGCGAAATTAGCCCGGCCAACCCGGCGGCAAGAACGTTCCGCGTTCGCCGAAAGATTGCCGATGGACGCGCATACGCCGTATCTGTGGCCGAGCAGTACGGGCTCACTTTTCAACGTCTGAAGGATCGCCTCGAATCATGAAAGCCTGGTTGCTCTACGCCGAACGCGATTTCGACTGGCGTCGCGACGAACGCTGGAACGAAAAGACGCTAACGCAGGATCTCGAACTCGCCACCCTTTACCGTGCGATGGCGGCCGGAGATGAATTCATCGAGGGCGTGGCAAAGAGCGTGGTGCCCGTCAGTCTCGATGCGCTTGATGACATCCTGTATCGACAGGCCATCCTCAAGGATTGTCTTGGCCACGAGGCCACGGTACGGCAGATGTACGCGATTGCCGTGGAGGCGCAGGAGACGGAGCGCAAGAGCTTCTACTGGGGCTTGACGGCGTCGGCCAGCAGCGTCCTGCATTCGGCCCGAGACCTCGTCCAGGCGTATCTCGTGTCGCTGGGGAAATTGCGCCGGCTCGCCGACGACGAAGCAACGTCGTTCGAATCGGGCGGCTTCAGGCGATTCTTCGCAATGGTGGGCGCCGAATTGACTGACGACTATTTCGCGTCAATAAAGCACTGCCTGAAAGATCTGAAGTTCAATGGTGGAGTGCTGATCAGTG
The DNA here is from genome assembly GCF_900096975.1 of Paraburkholderia lycopersici. Classification (GTDB taxonomy): domain Bacteria; phylum Pseudomonadota; class Gammaproteobacteria; order Burkholderiales; family Burkholderiaceae; genus Paraburkholderia; species Paraburkholderia lycopersici. Next base: position 44,884 of record NZ_FMYQ01000012.1, on the reverse strand, counting down.
CGCAGCCAGGTCGTGGCAACAAGGGGGCGCGCTACGTCCTGCGCAAGCCGCACGAGCCGGACCCGAATCTGATTCGTCGTTTGCTTGCGAGGAAACCGCCGTCACGCACGTTCCGTATCGCCGAGCGAGACGAGAACGGCGCTCGCGCGGTCTCCGAACTTGAAGCCCGGGGCGTCAATCACGTTGCGAACGCACTCGCGCAATCGGCTGACCATATCAAGCGCTTCTTCGCGATGCTGCGCGCTGAGCTGGGTTTCTATCTGGGTTTCATGAATCTGCGCAACGAACTGGTAAAGCGGGGACTGCCGGTTTGCTTTCCTGTGCCCTTTCCGGCTGGGCAGCGCAAGCAGAAATTCGCCGGGTTGTACGACGTCAGTCTTGCATTGCGGATGGAGCAGCCGCCGGTTGGAAACGACGTCGACGCAAACGGCAACGACGCTATCGTTGTGACAGGTGCGAATCAGGGAGGCAAGTCCACTTTTTTACGCAGTATCGGAATCGCACAGGTACTGCTCCAGACGGGCGGTTTGGTCGGCGATTCGGAGTTCGAAGCGAATATCGCGAATGGCATATTTACCCATTACAAGCGAGAAGAAGACGTCACGATGCAAGGCGGAAAGTTTGACGAAGAACTGCGGCGCATGAGCGAGATCGTCGACCATATCGGGCCGCATGCGCTTTTCCTTTCAAACGAGTCGTTTGCATCGACAAACGAACGTGAAGGGTCGGAAATCGGCAGACAGATCCTTATGGCCTTGCTCGATGCGCACGTGAAGATCTGCCTTGTCACGCATCTATTTACGCTGGCCAAAAGCCTATCGGATGATTGTGCGTTTCCAGCACTGTTCCTTCGGGCTGAACGCCGGGAAGACGGCGGGCGCACTTTCCGCCTGATTCAAGGAGAGCCGTTGCAGACGAGCTACGGACAAGATTTGTATCGCGACATATTTACCGAGGATGTGGGGGAGGCTGGCGGGGCAGCGCGCGTACGCGAACCGTCGCCAGGCGTTCAGGCCTGGTGACGGATACGGCAATGCAGCGATGCAAGCCGCTCAACATGTGTCGAACGTTCCCAATATGCTGCGCCAGCCGCTACACCAGCCGATTGCAGCAATGAGGGCGCCGCGGTCTTCGTCCGTATCCGTGTCCCGGCAGTCCCAGCGCAATGAGCGCTCGAAGCAGCGGAGATGGCGCGCAATTTCAGCAATCCTGGCGTGCTGAGCGCTCAATGACTCTGGGTTGCATTGAGCCATTTCTTCGATCAGATGCGACCGGCACAGCGCGTCGCTTCCGTTTTGTGCGCAGCGGCCGCAAACGTGGAGACGCCATCCCCGGTTGTTGTGGGTTGCAAAAGCGAGTGCGGTTTTTATTTCGCGCCCTTGCGTGAGCCGTTCGGCTGGCGCACTGGCAGTGGAGTGGGGACCATAGCCGAGAGCACACATGTGGCATGGACCTCGAACAGCCAGACGGTGGCGGATCACGGTTGAAGGCACAAGACGGTGAAGGCCGTGACCGTCGAGCACATGAGCCGCTCGCTCCATGAGCGAACAATAGAGAAGCGTACTACCGTGAATGAGATGTGGCCGGAATGCGGCCTCGACTGCAAAGAAAGCGAGCGCGTGCCGCGGACACATACCCCAGTGCGCATTGAGCCGCGAGCGTACGCCGGGGTCCATGATGCTCCCCTGGATAAACCACCAGAGGAAGTCGACCTCGCCGTCCGAGAGCACAAGGCGAGCCGGCGTTCCGGATGGGTGACGAGGAGAAGCCTGCACTTTGCGCATTCCCTATGGCCAGACACCAACAGACACCAACGCAACGAGCCCGGCCGGGAGTGCGATGACCCTGACCGTCCCGACCGGGAACCGTAGGCATCATCAGCCGCTGAGCGTAGGCGGCGGTTCAGGGAGGCATGCCATCTCCATCGACATCGCTTCATTCTATGGCGCGCGGACGGCAGCGACAACGAGCGGCTGAATTTGCATGCGTGTCGCCGTGGAATTTGTGGTTACGCTCTCAGGGTCGCGACGAGCCGTTTCGGCATGCGCGACGCAACACCGGGAAGTATTCGGCCGTCCACGGCTAGCGCGCCATTAAAGTCGAGAACGAGATGGGTGAGCCGGAGTGTCCGGAAACCCGGGATGTCGATTGTAATCACGAGCCTCCTTGCGCACGGTGCGAACACTTCTGCCGTGATCCGAGTGGTTTTATCCCGAGGTTGTCTTCAACCCGGGAAAAAGCCAGCGTGCTTCGCCATTGCGTTCCGCTCGCACGAAAAAAAATGTCACGCCTCGATGGACGCAGGCGACATCAACTGCGTGGCAGGCGCAAAACCTGCGTGCTACACTGGTTCTCGGGAGATGGCATTCCTCCTTTAACCGCCGGCGTGGCCGGCTAATGATGCCTGCGAGCCCTGGGTCGGGGCGTCGTGGGCATTGCCCTGGCGTCCTGCCGCCCAGAACTTTCGTCACAGAATTCTGGTTCCTCGTGCAAATCATTATGCTCTGGTGCCCCGCCGTGAGCGGGATAATGGAGCGTCGTCCTTTCCCGGGCCTGGGGCTCAGCACAGTCATGCTCTCGAAGACAGGAGGTGTTCATGCGAGGTAGTCAGTTAACTATATACGCGGCCAATCAGAGCCATCGCGTCCGGCATCTGTCGGTCGTGGAATGGATACTCGAGGAAGCCAGGCACGCCGGCATTCAAGGTGCAACGGTTATCGAAATAGCGGAAGGCGTCGACGCGAAGGGCAAATATCATGCGGCTCGTTTTTTCGAGCTTGCAGAACAGTCGGTCGCCGTCACGCTCATCGCCGAAGATGCCCGGATTGACGAGCTGCTTGAAAAGCTCAACGCCGGCGGCGCCCGCCTCTTTTATACACGTGCGCGAATCGAATACGACACGCTCGGTACGGAAGGAGCGAGCTGATGGACTTCAACACGATACCCACCGGCGACAACGTTCCGCTCGAAGTCAACGCCATCATCGAGATTCCGGCGCAGAGCGTGCCCGTCAAATATGAGGCGGACAAGCAATATGGGCTGCTGAAGGTGGACCGTATCATGAGTGCCGGCATGCGTTACCCGGCCAATTACGGTTTCATTCCGCAAACGCTGGCCCGCGACGGTGACCCGCTCGATATTCTGGTTATTGCTCCATTTGCGCTCGAGCGTCTTTCGATGATCAGTTGTCGGCCGGTCGGGCTCTTGAACATGACCGACCAGGCCGGGCCCGATGAAAAAGTCATTGCGGTTCCGGTGGACAATGTTTGTCCCGCCACCCGGAAAATCGTCGAGCTGGGCGACGTCGATGAATATGTGGTCAACCAGATTCAATTCTTCTTCGAGAACTATAAAAAGCTGGAACCCGGCAAATGGGTGCGGTTTGAAGGATGGGCCGACGTCGATGCTGCATACGACGCCATCAGAAGTGCCGCCGCGGCCTTCCGGAACGCGCACCATTCCTGAGCATATGCGGTACGTCGCGCGGCTATGCTGCGACGCAGCATATGTGGCTGCCGCAATGATGCACTAGAATCAAACGAGGACGCTTCGTTGGCTGACCGGCACCGAGCGGTCCTTTGGGCCGCAGTTTCCGCTCAGCGGCCCGGCGCGGCGCCGTGGAGGGAGACATGAACGGTTATCAGCTCACGTTCTATACAGAACATAACCGCCATCATGGCCATCGCACGGTGTGTGAGTGGCTACTTTACGAAGCGAAGCACCTGGGCATTCACGGCGCTACCGTCATCAATTGCGCCGAGGGCACGGGGCATGCGGGAGTACATCATGCGGCGCATGTGCTGAAACTCGCCGACCAGCCCGTGCAGATCATTCTCGCCGTCACTGAGGACGAAGCCAGGCGCATGCTCGACGCGGTCGAGGCGCAGCACGTTCACGTTTTCTATACCCGGTCGCCGATTGAATTCGGATTGCTGGGTGCGGAAGAACATGGTCCGGGTCAAAAGCATTTTTCGATATTCGGACATAAGCCTCATTGAAAATAAGGCGGCCGCGCATGCCGCCTTGCATGTGACGCGGCGTTGCCTATACTCGAAGGCGACATTGCGCGGAGATGGCATTCTCCCTTAACCGCCGTGCTTTCCCCTCACGGCTGATGATGCCTGCCAGACCCCGGGCGCCGGGGCCGGCAGGCATGTTTGGCCGGCTCGCATTCACGAGCATCCCGGGCATATTGACGCCTGAAAAGAAGCGAAGAACATGGGATGCTGCGAGTCGTCATGGCATGACCCTCACTGCCTGAATTGCCTGGTCGTGGCTGTTCGCTGGTTTCGCACGGCACACGTCTTGGCGCCCGTGCGTGCGAGGCGTGCATCCGCCATGCGCGACGTCCGGGGAAGACGGCCATGAACATGCGCGACGTCCTCCTGCAGATTGCGCAGGTTCTCACGGTGCTCGTGCTATCGCCGCTTCTGCAAGGTGTGATCGTGCAATGGGAGGAGCGCGTACAGCGCGCGCGGGGGCCGGGAATCTTCCAGCCTTATCGCGACCTGCGCAAACTGTTTCGCAAGCAGATCGTCGTGCCGGAAACGGCGTCCTGGATTTACTGGTGCGCACCGGTGGTGGCATTTACTTGCATGCTTACCGTGCCGATTCTGATTCCGGTACTCACCGATTTTCCGCTGCCGCTCTCCGACATGGGGGACATCCTGGGAGGCGGACTCATCCTCACACTCGGGTCCTTCGTGATTCTGCTCGCCGGCCTGGATTCCGGCAGCGCCTTCGGCGGCATCGGATCGAGCCGTTCGGTAATGCTCGGCATTCTCGCCGAACCCACGCTCATTCTTGTTCTCGTCGGCATCACATTGCTCGCCAAAGCAATGCTGCCGTTCGTCGTCAATCATCTGCTCGTGCAGCAGCCCCCGGTTTACTGGAGTCCCGCGCATCTGTTTCTCGTATTCGCGTTTTTCGTGCTGTTGCTCGTCGAGACAGACCGGCTTCCAATCCATTCGAGCACGCACATCGAGGTCTACATGATCGAGGAGGCTCGCATCCTCGAATATTCCGGCCCGATGCTCGCGCTGCTCAAATGGGCGTCGATGATGAAGCAGTTCATTCTTTACACGATTTTCTGCAATGTGCTGACGCTGCCATGGGGTCTTTCGCAGCACGGCACGGCAATCGGTGCGCTGGCGGCGGCGGCGGGGCTCTTCGGGCGAATGCTCGTCGTCGCGCTGGTGGTCGTTCTCGTGGAGACGGCTCAATCGCGCTTGCGTTTCTTCCGTTATCAGGAGCCGCTTGCGGCTTCGTTCATGCTCGCGGTGCTTGCCATCGCGGCTAACCAGCTACGGTGAAGCCATGTTGCTCACGCATCTGACACCGCTTGCAGCCTCATTGTTCAGTCTGCTTGCGATCGGCAGTTTACTGCTCGCGTTCGTGATGCTCGGCTCGCGCTGGTTGAAGGACTATCTGCTCGCCTTCACCGCGGAGTCGTGGCTCATCGCGGCGCTGTCCGGCGCGGTGGGCTACTACGGCAACTATCACGAGCTTTATCTGGTGGCCTTGTTGACGGCTCTATTCCGCGGACTGGTACTTCCGTACCTTGTCTGGCGCATCATCGCGCGGCTCGAAGTGGAGCGCGAACTGCACGTGAGCCTGCAACCTGGTTCGAGCCTGGTGCTAGGCGCCTTGCTCGTACTCTTTGCCTTTGTCGTCTCGAACCATCTGGGAAATGCGCTCGGCCTTGGAGGAACCGTCGTTGTGCTCGCGCTCACGGTCATGCTTTCGATGAAGCTCATCGGGTTTCTCATGCTGACGGTGCGCCAGGAGGCCATCAGTCAGGTGCTTGGTCTCCTGATTCTCGAGAACGGCATCTTTCTCGGCTCGCAGATACTCGTGCCGGGGATGCCGCTGCTCATCGAACTGGTGCTGCTGTTCGATCTGCTCGTGATCGTGGTCAGCTTCGGCGTACTGGTGCGCTATCTCGTCGCTCACGTGGGCAGCACGAGCAGCCGCGAATTGCGGCGTCTGGTGGGGTAACCATGATCGAAGCGTGGCTCGTTCTTGTGACCGTCGCGCCGCTCCTGGCTGCACTGATCGCGGTGCTGAGCCGAAGTGCGCGTGCCGCCGAGTATGGGAATCTCGCCGCAGCGATCGTGTGCCTCGCCGCGGCGATCTGGCTGGCCGTACATGTCGATGGCGCACGCACGTTCATTGCGGGCTACGTACTCTTCGACGCGCTCGGCGCCTGGACACTCGTCTGCACCTGCGCGGTGTACTTTCTCGCGTCGATTTACGCGGTGGGCTACATGCGTCTGCTCAAGGAGGAGGCGGCGCGTTTGCCTGGCTTTTACGCGCTTTTTGCGCTCTTTGCTGCGACCATGATTTCAGGCCCTCTGATGAACAACATCGGCGTCTACTGGATTGCGATCGAGTTGACCACGCTGGTGAGCACATTCCTCGTCGGCTTCGAGCGCGGGCAGGAATCCATCGAAGCCGCGTGGAAGTACATCATCGTCGTTTCGGCGGGCATCAGCCTCGCGTTACTCGGCACGGTTCTTTTCTACTGGGCAGGCAGCCTCGTCATCGGCCCGACCTACGACATGACGTGGGACGCGCTGCGGCGCGCCGCGCCGGGCATGAGTCCCTCCCTGACGCAGATGGCTTTTTTACTGGTGCTGGTCGGCTATGGAACAAAGGCTGGCCTGGCGCCGATGCACACATGGCTGCCCGATGCGCACAGCGAAGGGCCTGCGCCAGTTTCGGCGATGCTCTCCGGAGCGTTGCTGAATACGGCGATGCTGGGCGTCGCACGCTTTCTCACGATCACGGACGCAGCGAGTCCGTCACGGCTGCCTCGCGTAGTCCTCGTGGTATTCGGCGCATTTTCACTTTTGGTCGCCGCGCTCTTCATTGTCCGCCAGCAAGGCATCAAGCGGCTGATGGCGTATTCGAGCGTCGAGCATATGGGCATACTGGCGCTCGGTTTCGGCTTCGGCGGTCCGCTGGCCATCGCCGCAGTCCTCTATCACATGCTCAATCATTCGCTGAACAAGTCGCTGATGTTTTTCGGCGCGGGCAATGCAATGCGGCTCTATGGCACGAAGGATGTCGACGGAATTCGCGATGTCTGGCAGCGCCTGCCGGTTTCCGGCGCGCTATGGCTCGCGGGTGCCGTTGCCATCACCGGTGCGCCGCCCTTTGGTCTTTTCCTCAGCGAACTGACGCTCATGCGCGCGGGGCTTGCGACGTCCAATGCCTGGGCGGTCATCGTGCTTCTGATCTTGTTGGTGGTCATTTTTGTCGGCTTTCTCAATCACTTTCGCAAGATGTATCTCCTTTCTCGGGGAGCCGAAAAAAACGAAGTGAATGACACGACGCAGATTGCAGTCAGCGCATGGATGACGCTGCCGATGTGGCTGGCGTTGGCGCCGGTATTCGTTTTCGGCGTCTGGTGGCCGCAGGAGCTATGGCAATTCTTTGCAACGGTAGCAGGCGACCTCGGCGGAGGAACCCGGTGAAAAATTGCGAATTGACGACGGTGGAAGCTGGCGAACTGCCGGCACGAGCACGAGCGCTCGTTATGCAAGGTGCCCGAATGCAGGGCGTTTATGCATGGTTTCCGGCGCCGGATCGCGGGCAGCTTCGCTATGTGGCGACGTTGCCGGGCCATCGGGCTTTCCAGGTCTGGTCGGTAGACGTCGGCAGCGCGGCGGTTCCGAGTCTGGCGGCAATCTGTCCGCTGCTTGGCTGGCATGAACGCGAGGTCATGGAAATGAGCGGGATTGCGTTCTCGGGGCACCCGGAACCTGAGCGGCTCGTTACCGCATTCTTGCCGCGCGACGCGAGAGGGCCGCTGGAGCCGGAGCGCGCGCGGGGCGGGAGCGTTGCCGCCAGCGTGCCCGCCCCCGCTCTGCCCGCGGTGTCGGGCAAACATGTGCAGCTATTGCCGTTCGGACCTGTACGTGCCGATGTGGTCGAGTCGGCGCAGTTCATCTTTTACTACCTGGGCGAGGCGATTCTCCATTACCACGCTAATCTGTTCCTCAAGCATCGCGGCGTGGAGAAGCAGTTCGAATGCCTCGACAGCGGAACGGGCGTCGTGCTCGCGGAGCGCGTTTCGGGTGTCGATAGCCTGGCGCACGCGCTTGCCTGTGCCCAGGCAATCGAGGACGCGGCCGGTTGCGAAGTGCCCGCGCGCGCGTGCTGGCATCGTCTCGTCGCGGCCGAACTGGAGCGCATCTACAATCATCTGCACTACCTTGGCCACTTATGCCATACGACAACGCTCAAGGTCGGCGAAGCGCAGGGGAAACTGCTTGAGGAGCGTGCGAAGCAGATAAACGGCCGGGCATGCGGGAGCCGCTTTTTGCGCGGTATCGTCTGGCCCGGAGGAGTGCGGCGCGAACTGGACATACATGCGGTCGCCGACGGGCTCGCGACGCTCAAGCCGGAAGTCGAACGCTACATCGGACTCATCGAACGCACCACCAGCCATCTGGACCGGCTGATCTCGACCGCGCCGCTGGGTGCGAAACTGGCTTTCGATCAAGGGGCCACCGGGCCCGTTGAGCGTGCTTCGGGCGTCGACCGTGATTTGCGCCGGGACCATCCGTACGCAGCCTACACGCTCTTGAGGCCGGACGTTTCCATGGCAACGGAAGGCGACGCGTGTGCGCGCATGCGCGTGCGAATCGCGGAGCTGCGCGCGAGCATCGCATTGATTGGGCGCGCAATCGGCCAGGGTGTGCCGGATGGCCCGCCAGGCGCCGCTTGCCGCCCGCCTGAATTCGCGGAAGGCCTGGGCTGGACCGAGTCGTCGCGCGGCACGGTGCTGTATGCGGTGCATTTCGATGAAAAAGCGCGATTCGCCCGCGTAAAAATCAAGTCGCCGTCGTTTTCGAACTGGCGCGTTTTTCCATCGACGGTTCACGACAGCAACATGATGGATTACGCAATCAATGAAGCGAGCTTCGGGCTGACGATTTCAGGCTGCGCACGCTAGCGTCGCTCACGGCGCCTCAGGAGGGATCGCGCATGTCGCTATGGACGTGGTTCGGGTTGAAGGAGGGGAGCGCGAGCACGGGCTGGCCGCTGACCGGCGACGATGACGGGCAGCACGGCGTGCTCGGTATGCCGCGCTATGAACCGGCAAGATGTACGCCGGGCTGCGAGGCATGCGCCGAAGCCTGTCCGACACGGGCCATCGTCTTCGCGCCCTCGCAACAGTCGCGCGCGCGACCGCAAGTGGACTGGGGCCGCTGTATCGTCTGCCAGCGGTGCGCCGAGGTTTGTCCGAGCGGCGCGTTCACGCCATCCGAAGCGTGGGCGCTCGGCGTGCGCGAGCGTTCCGACCTCGAATGGGACGAGGCGATGAGCGAGCGCATCGTGCGCGAGGTGGTGGAGCGCGAGCGCCGGGCTTTCGGGCGCAGTCTGCATATTCGCCATGTCGACGCGGGATCGTGCAACGGCTGCGAGTCGGAATTGCAGGCGCTCGACAATCCCTTTTACAACCTGCATCGGCTTGGGATTTTTTTCACGCCGTCCCCGCGATTTGCCGATGTCCTGCTCGTGACGGGCCCGGTGACGAAAGCCATGCGCGAGCCCCTGCTCGCAACATGGAATGCGATGCCGACGCCGCGGTGGGTCGTCGCCACGGGAACCTGCGCCGTTTCCGGGGGCATGACCGGCGGAAACTACGCATGCGCGACCGGGCTCGATGGCATATTGCCAGTGGACATCTATCTACCCGGTTGCCCGCCCAATCCGGCGGCCTTGATCCACGCACTCCTGATGATTGTCGGCAGGGCAAACCAGCGGATACGCGGAGGACAAATTGAGCGCTAACCTGCTGTTTGGCCTTGCCGCAGCCACGTGGATACTGGCCGCATGTCTCGCACCGCCGCACGCTTGCCGCGGCGCCGCTCGCGCATTGCTGGGCCTGGGGTGCGCGCTGGGGATCGTCGCCTGCCTCACAGCGTTGCCGGACGGCACGCCGGTCCGTTCTCTGCCGGTGGAGCTTGCGGGTCAACCAGTGGCCTTCGGCATGGAGCCAGCAGGGCTATGGCTAATGGGCTTCGGCCTCGTACCGGCAGCCTTCGCCTGCTGGCTGGGCTCGCCGCTTTCCGGCCGCTCCGGACGTTGGCACGCTGGGGCGGCTTTCAGCCTGCTCGGCGCATTGGGCGTGTTCGGACTTCAGGACGGCGCGGCGCTTCTGGCGGCATGGGAGAGCATGAGCCTGGGCGGTGCGCTGATGCTCATGGGCGAGCGGGCCGCGGAGCGCGAGGGCCGGCCGGTCATGCTCATGCTCGCATTGCTGGAGGTCGGCGCGGTGGCGCTGATGTTCGCCGTCGTACTGCTCGGCGAGGCAGCCGGTGAAATCCGCTTTGCAAGCTTCGCCGCTCATGCTGCGTCGTCGGGCAACCTCGTCTCGTGGCTCGCCGGCATCGCATTTCTGATTGGCTTCGGTGCGAAGCTCGGCCTGTTGCCGTTTTACGAATGGTTTCCGCGTGCGTACGCGAGCGGCAGCGGCGCAACCGGGGCGCTTTTCTCGGGCGTCGTACTCAATGCGGCGTACTTCGCGTTGAGCCGCGCGTGGAATGGCTGGCTCGACGTATCGGCGCAGAGCGGCACGGCGTTTGGACTCGGCGTGATTGCCATTGCGCTGGGCGTCGCCAGTGCGATTCTCGCGGTGCTTTTCGCGTTTCAGCAGGACGACTGGCGTGCGCTGCTCAGTTACTCGTCGGCGGAAAATGCGTCGGTGGCGGTCGTCATGCTGGGCGTGACGCAGCTGTTCCGCGCCAGCCAGCTCGGCGACCTGGCCGGCCTCGCGTGGACTGTCGCGTTGTTGCATCTTGCCGGGCACGCGCTTGCCAAGGGCGCGCTGTTTCTCGCGGCGGACGGCGTCTTCGCGGCGTGCGGTAGCTACGACATCGTTCCGCGCGGGTGGCTGAGGCGCAGCGGCTTTCTGCTCGGGGTTGGCGCGGTATTCTCGGTGATGAGTCTGGCTTCCGTGCCGCCACAAGCCGGATTCGTCAGCGAATGGTACGTGTTTCAGACGGTATTCCAGGGTTTTCATCTCACCTCGTTCATCGGGCGGCTCGTACTCGTGCTGGCGGGCGCGGGTCTCGCACTTGCGGCCGCCGTTGCGCTCGCAACGTTCGTCAAGCTGTTCGGACTCGGACTGCAGGGCTTGCCCGACGTCGAGGTCACGCGTCCCGTGCCGCGAGCGAGCGCGACCGCGGTCGGCGTGCTCGGGCTGTGCGTGCTGGCCGTGGCGGTGGGGGCGCCGCTTTGGCTCAACGCGCTCGCCCGCGGGGCGCAGGCGCTTTTTCACGTCGACATTCCGCGCGCGATGGTGGCGGGATGGCTGCTCGTGCCGCTCACCGACAAATTCGCCTTCATTTCGCCGTCGAAGCTGATTCTCGCGATGCCGCTGCTCGCATTGCTACCGCTGGCGCTTCTCTGGCTCACGAGCAAGCGCGCGGTCCGTCGCGTGCCGGTATGGTTCGGCGGCATGACGGCGCACGAGCGCGACGCCATGACGACCGCGCTGACGTTCTCCAATGCCATGCGGACCTTTTACAGCTTCGTCTATCAACCGACGATCAGCGCCACGCGCGAACACGAGCAGCGCGAATATTTCGTCAAGCGTCTGGTATTTTCGTCGGGGGTGACGGACTTGTTCGAGCGCCACCTGTTCGAGCCCGCTATCCGCTTCGTGAACGTTTGCGCGCAACGCCTGCGCGCGCTTCAATCAGGTAATCTGAATTTCTATCTCGCGCTAATCGGCGCCTTGCTGGTGGCGATTCTCTTTCTCACGCTCCTTTAGCGCCGCGAATCCGCCTCTTGATGGCTGCGACAATCCTGTTGCGGCGCGATATGTTGTCGCATAGAATCACGAGTCTTTTGGGAGATGGCATTCCTCCCGTAACCGCCCTGCATTCCCGCAGGGCTGATGATGCCTACGAGTTCCTGGGTGCAGGAGGTCGTAGGCCGTCTACGCGACGCCCCCTGTCGCCCGGGTTTGACGCTCATTCAAACCTGGACCGCAATGAAACACCTGAAGTCTATCGAGCAGTTCGCGATGGTTCCGTACCTCGCGCGCTGGCTGCTGCTCTCGTGCATCCTGGGGGCGCTGGCGGGTAGCGCATCGGCCTTGTTCCTTTTTGCGCTCGATCGCGCGACCGACATTCGCGTGGCCCACGCGTGGCTGCTCTGGCTCTTGCCCGTTGCCGGCTTCATGACCGGCTGGGTTTATCACCGTGTCGGCAAGCCGGTCGAAGGCGGGAACAATCTGCTGATTGACGAAATCCACGACCCGCAGAAAATCGTGCCCAAGCGGATGGCGCCGCTCGTGTTCGTCGCTACCGTGATTACCCATCTTTTCGGCGGCTCGGCGGGGCGCGAGGGCACGGCCGTCCAGATGGGCGGGGCGCTGGCCGACCAGGTGACGCATCTCTTTGGCCTCGACCGGGAAGACCGCCGCATTCTGCTGATGGGCGGAATCGCAGCGGGCTTTTCTTCGGTGTTCGGCACGCCGCTGGCAGGCGCGATATTCGGGCTGGAAGTGCTGGCCATCGGGCGCCTGCGCTACGACGCGCTGCTAACCTGCATTGCGTCGTCGCTGGTGGCGGACCAGGTATGTCGCGTCTGGGGTATTCATCACACGGTCTACAGCATTCCGTTTGTTCCGCGCATCTCGCCGCTCGGACTGGGGTCCGTCATTCTGGCGGGCATCGCTTTCGGGGTCGTGGGCATGCTGTTCGCCGATTCGACCCACGCGCTTTCGGCGTTCATCAAGCGCAAGATCGCTTACGCGCCGGCGCGCCCGTTCGTGGGGGGCATCGTTGTGGCGATAGCGGCAACAGTGCTCGACGTGCCGCAATATCTGGGCCTCGGTATTCCGACTATCGTCGAGTCGTTTAATCGTGCGTTGCCGGTCTACGATTTCGCGGGCAAATTCGTTTTCACCGTCGTTACGCTCGCATCGGGCTTCAAAGGCGGCGAAGTCACGCCGCTGTTCTATATCGGCGCGACGCTCGGAAACGCACTGGGCCACGTGCTGGCATTGCCGGTTCCGGTGCTTGCCGGGCTTGGATTCGTCGCCGTGTTTGCCGGCGCCGCGAACACGCCTGTCGCTTCGACCGTCATGGCAATCGAGCTGTTCGGCGCGGACATCGGCATGTATGCGGCGCTGGCTTGCGTCGTGGCTTATTTGTTTTCCGGCCATACGGGCATTTACCGCGCGCAACGTGTGGGACATGCGAAGCATCCGCTCCTGCCCGCCGGCATGCGGCTTTCGGACATTCCCGCGCTACGCCGCGCAAGGCGGGCCGGTTCTGCCGCCGCGACCCATACCTGATGCCTCGCCAGTTCGGCCCGCATTAGCTCCCAGCCGCCCCGGCGAAGCGTCACGGGACGTAGCCGCCGTAACGGCTCGCCTGAGCATCGGCGTACGTCCACGCCGTTCGAATGTGCCATTTGGTGTCACCATATCGCATGCGAAACGAACCGCAAGTCAGCGTTGTCCGGCAGATTCCCCGCAGCGTGTGGGTGCTCGGTTGCGTCAGTCTCTTCATGGACGTCTCATCCGAAATCATCCACAGCCTGCTGCCCATGTTTTTGCTGACAAGCCTCGGCGCCAGCGCAGGCGCGATTGGCCTCATCGAAGGCGTCGCGGAGGCCACGGCCCTGATCGTCAAGGTGTTTTCGGGCACGCTCAGCGACTACCTGGGCAACCGCAAATGGCTGGCCGTCGCGGGGTATTCGCTCGGCGCATTGAGCAAGCCGATTTTTGCCGTCGCGCCGACGATCGGGATCGTGGTGACGGCGCGCATCATGGACCGGGTCGGCAAGGGCATCCGGGGGGCGCCTCGCGATGCGCTCGTCGCGGATATCACGCCGCAGCACGTGCGCGGCGCGGCCTTCGGGCTGCGCCAGTCGCTCGACACGGTGGGGGCGTTCCTTGGGCCGTTGCTGGCCGTTCTCATCATGTTGAAATGGGCGAACGACTTTCGGCTCGCTTTCTGGCTTGCCGTCATTCCCGGCCTGCTCGCGGTCGCGCTCTTGACGTTCGGCGTCAAAGAGCCCGCGCACGAACCTCGGGTGCAGCGGAACAAGCCCGTGCGCTGGTCGAGTCTCGGCGAAATGGGTTCGAATTATTGGTGGGTCGTCGCAACCGGCGCGGTATTCGCGCTGGCGCGATTCAGCGAGGCGTTTCTCGTGCTTCGGGCCATGGGTAGCGGCGTACCGATTGCGCTGGTTCCGCTCGTCATGGTGGCGATGAACGTCGTTTATGCGCTGTCCGCTTATCCGTGCGGCAAACTCGCGGACACGGTGAGCCACACGCGGTTGCTCGTAGCCGGTCTCGTCGTGCTGATCGGCTCGGACCTCGTCCTTGCACACGGCATACACTGGAGCGTAGTCGTCGTGGGCGTCGCGCTTTGGGGACTGCACATGGGCATGACGCAAGGCCTGCTCGCCACGATGGTCGCGCACGCGGCGCCGTCACATCTGCGCGGTACCGCGTTTGGGTTCTTCAACCTGCTGAGCGGTATCGTGACGCTCGTTTCGAGCGCTGTCGCGGGCCAGTTGTGGGAACGCCTTGGCGCCGCTGCGACTTTCCGTGCCGGCGCGGCGTTCTGTGTCGTGACGATCGTGCTGCTGCTGTTCCGCCCGACGTTTGGAGCGGGCCGTGGCGAGGCTCGTGGAGACTAGCGGTGCGCGCGGGGCGATGAGGAGGCTCTGGAGACTGAAGCGTCGATGCAGCAACGATGCGGTGCCGATGTTGCCACGGATAAATCCTTGCGCATGCTCAGGAAGTGGCTGCCTGCTCGGACTTGACTGTCGCAAGACGGGTGCCAGCGAAGGGGTCGTCTCGCCAGTCGACAGCCGGGCGCTTGCGCGATTCCTGTTCCGGCGTCGCGTTGACCGCAAAATGCTCCAGCGACTGACCGGCGCTGGTCGCCTGTAGTACCCATTGCGGAACCGCGCCTTTTCCGTCCCACGTATTGCCATAGGCGTCGCGATATCGTGCGGCACGCAGTCGTTCCTGGTCTGCCGCAATGGAAGCGGCAACGTCCTCCGGTTCGATTCCAAATTCGGCCATCCTGCGCTGCAGGTAGGCCACCATGCTTTCTCGCTTTCTCTCGTCCATCCTGTTCATCTCCGCTCGGCACGCAGTCGTCGGACCGGACCGCGCGAGCCGCATGCCGCCAGGATAACACAGCAGACGGCGACACTAGCGGCAGGCGTGACACAGAACCGAAACGCCCCTGTTTATTTCCTCCAGCAATTCCTCGCCCGTCCCCGTAAAATTCCATGATCCTGCTGTAGCGGAGCACGACCATGGAACGAAAGAAAGCTGAACACATCCTGCTCGAAGCCGGCGAAATCGCCGACCTGGTTCTCAACGGTTTCGATATGACGATGGAAACCCACGCGGGGCGCGCGCTTTACGATCGCGCGTTCACGGCCTATCTCCACAAGGAGATAGGCGATTTGCCGGTTGCCGAACTATACGACGCCTTGAACGGGGCGCCTGACGCCTTTATGGCGACCACGCCATCGTAAGAAAGCCGGCATATGGCTCGAAAGTCGTGATCGCGATCACGACTGCGTTTGTTTTGACGCGATAGTCTGTCTTTTTTGGGGGCGCTTCATGGGTTTCACGAACCTCCCTGTGTTTTCGGGATTTTCAGGAGATCAACCCGATGCGGAGTTATCGCTATGTGTCGTACTTTCGCTGGATCGTCGAAGCCCCGCGTGATTCCGGGGTGAAGCTGCACGCCGTTGTCTGCGGAGCCGGCGACGAGCCTTCGTACACGCTCGATCTCGGGGCGTTTCCCCCGGCCACCCAGCGCGAAGCCTTCGACGAAGCCGACCGTCGCGCCCAGGCGGCCATCGACGCCCTGCTTGCCGAAGGCAAGCTCATCGAAGGCAGAGCCTTCTAGCCGCCTTCCCGGCGAGCCGTGCGGCCGTCTCGCGTGACATCGCCGCACGGCGTCTTCATTGCCGAACGTTCACTTCACGTCGAATGTGTAATGCCCGGTCGTGCGATGCCCATCGGCGGCGACGGCGATCCACACCACCGAATACTTCCCCGGCGTCAACGCATTCAGCGCGACCGACATGCGCTTGTTGTTGCCGGCGTCGACCTTCGCTTTCTCGCGAATGACGGACTTGCCCTGCGCGTTCATGACGTCGATGGAGCTGAATGCGGGTTCGAGCCCATCGTCGAAGTCGATCACGACGGCGTTGAGCGTGGCCGGCGCAGTTGCGCCCGCCGGCGGTTCCTGATGCGTCGGATAAGCATGGGCCCAGGCGACGTGGGCGGCAAGCAGCGCGACCGAAGCGACGAGCGTGCGCAATGTAGCGAGTTTCATGGCGGAATTCCTGTGTGAATGTGCGGGCTTACTGGAAAAGCGGCTTGCCGAGCGTGCGCGGCGCGATATCGTCGAAGAAGAGGTGCACCTGCGCGAGGATGCCGACATGCGAGCCGCTTGCCCGGTTGATCGGTATCTGCGCTTCGATACCGAGCTGGCCGTAGCGGTTCATCCAGATGAAGCCGGGGTTGACGGTGCCCGTGGTTTGTCCCTGGCTTCTCGAGAGGGGCACCTCGACCAGCGGGATCAGGTTGGAAAACGGCTGCGGCAAGCCGACGTCGTGTACGTGCTGTTGCAGGTAGGGCAGGCTGTACTGGAACGTGAAGCCATAGTCGAACGAGTTCGGTTGACCGCCGCCCGTCGTGAACGACGGGCCGGCCTCGCCGGTGATGGCGATGGGGCGCAGCCACGCGAGCGAGTCGGGCAGGTCGCCCATGCCCTTGCCGGCGAAGAGGGTGGGCGAGATCGTCGAGAAGTTGTCGGCGATTGCGCGGCTTCCCGTGCCGCCGAGTTCGGCGTCCACGCCGACCGACGTCATGAACTCGTGTGCCTCGTTCACGTAGAGCAGATACTTGAGCCCCACGCCGAAGTTGTCGAAGCCGCGCGCGGTGGGATTGTTCTGCATGACGTAACTTCCGTCCACGGAGAAGGCGAGCCTCGGCGTGATGAGCTTGTCGTACTCGAAGTCGAAGGTGTTGATGCTTTGGTCGCCAGCGTCGCCCGGCACGCGTTGGTGACCGAATTCGAGGTTGGCCTCGTCGCCTACGCCGGGGTCGTCGACGGAGAGCGTGGAGGGAAATACGCGGTCGCCCGCGATGGCATGCGCATGGGCCGCGCATGGCGCGAGCACCAGCGCGCAGGCGATCACATGGCTGATGGAGCGAACGTGCGCGAGCGCGCCCAGAGACGCGCGGCCGGACGGCGATTGGTTAGACATGAGTTGTCCTGTCGTGGAGCGAGGCACGCGCGCGAGCAACGGCGGCGCGCGTGCAGGCCCGGCGATACGCGGGGCGTATCGTCGGGGGTTGCCAGGTTCGATACGGTCAGGACAGGGGTGGGGCGCGTGCGCGGATGTGGCTCGCGGGCTTGACGAGGCGCACGCTTTCGAACTGCGTGGCGATGCGCGCTTGCACGAGCTGCCCGACAAGGAACATTGCGGCAGGCATGCCGGGCACAACCGGCAGATGCGCGAAGAGACTGCAATAACCGCAGTCCTGCATGTCGCCGGGCGTTGCATGCAGGTTCGCTTCGCCGTTTGCGCCGTGAACGTGGCGCGCCATCGAAGGCATGCCGCAGGGCGCGCGTACCACTGCGCCTTGCGTGGACTGCATGGCCTGGGCGGCGAGCAGGTGCGAAACCACCGGCGCGAGCGTTGCCATGAGGAGCGCAAGCGTCCCCAGCAGACTGCCCGGCCAGAGAGGGATTCGGCGCACGGCGCGTAGCGTGAAGTGGCGAAAATGATCCCGCAATTATGCCACGCGGGCCGCGGCTTCCGGGGCGTCGGCGGCGAGGGCCGCCAAAACGTCGCGACGCCGCGACGAGGCCATCACGGTACGGTCACGCGCGCAGGCCGACCGCGTGACGCAACTCCTGATAGCTGCGCAGGCCCGCTACCCCAAGCTCGCGGCCGATGCCGCTCAGCCCGAAACCGCCCCAGCATACCTGCGGAAAGATCAGTTGAGGCGTGTTGATCCAGACGAGCCCCGCGCGAAGCTGCGCCTTGTAGCGGCGCGCGGCTTTTTCGTCGTTGGTCGCGACGGTGGCGACAAGTCCGTAACGCGTGTCGTTGGCCAGCGCAATGGCTTCGTCATCCGATCGGAACGATTTTACGCACGCTACGGGTCCGAACACCTCGTCGGTCCACAGCGTGTTGTTTGCGGCGGGTTCCGCGACGACGACCGGCGCCATGAAGAAGCCGTCCGCGCATGCGGAATCGAGCTTGCCGGTAAAGGCGATCTGCGCGCCCGCTTCGACGCCTTCCGCCACGAGCGCCGTCACGCGCGCGTGTTGCGCGGCGCTGATGAGCGGGCCCATTGCCGCACCGCCGTGATCGGGCGGCGCGACGACCAGCGCGCGCACCGCCGTTTCGAATGCGGCCATGAACTTGCGGTACACGTCGTCGTGCACGAGGATGCGCGCCGTTGCCGAACACATCTGCCCGGCGTTCGCAAAGGCGCCGCCCACGGCGAGCGTGACGGCCTGCGCGACATCGGCGTCTGCGCGCACGATCAGCGCGGACTTGCCGCCCAGTTCGAGCGTCACGCGCTTCATGTCCTGCGCGGCGGCCTGCATGACCTTGCGTCCCGACGCCGTGCTGCCGGTGAACGAAATCTTGTCGACGAGCGGATGCGCCGTGAGCCACGCGCCGACGTCGCCGCCTCCGTTGACGACATTCACGACGCCATCCGGGACACCGGCTTCGCTGACGATTTCAGCGAGCATGTGCTCGGTGGGCGAGGTGAGCTCCGAGGGCTTGAGAACCGCGGTGCAGCCGGCGGCGAGCGCGGGGGCGAGCTTCCATGCGGTCGTGACCATCGGGAAGTTCCATGGCACGATCAGCGCCGCGACACCCATGGGCTCGTGCATGCGCTCGGCCTGCAATGTGTCGTCCGGCACGGCAACGGACTCGGCCGCGAACATCGACGCGTCGTCGCACAGGCTCGCGTAATAGTTGAAGGTCGCGGCCGCGTCGCTCACGTCGAGGTCCGCTTCGAATCGCGGCTTGCCGCTCACCTGCATCTGCATTGCCGAAAGGCGCTCGCGATCGGCTTCCAGCAATTCCGCGATCTTGCGCAGCAGCCTGCCCCGCGCGGCGGGCGTGGTGTGGCGCCACGCAATGAGCGCATTGCGCGCGGCATGCACCGCGCGGTCGACGAGTTCGGCCGTCGCGTGCTCCTGCCAGCCGATGGTCTCGCCCGTAGCCGCGTTGCAGATGGCCGAGCGAGCCTCGCCGGTCGCAGCGAAGAAGGTGGTGCCCGCAATCGTCGCGGCGGGCAGCACGAATGCGTGGTCTTCGGGACGGTGCCCAGGATTCGTAGCCATGGTATTTTTCCTCGCGCGCGTTAGCGGCAGGCCACGCCGGGCATGATGCAGAGCATTTCGAAAGCGAGACTCGCACCCACGAGCGCGGTCGTGCCGGCCTGATCGTAGGGCGGCGAAACCTCCACGAGATCGGCGCCCACCACGTTGAGCCCCTTCATGCCGCGCACGATTTCAAGCCCCTGCTGCACGGTGAGTCCGCCCACCTCGGGCGTGCCGGTGCCGGGCGCGAAGGCGGGATCGAGCCCGTCGATGTCGAAGCTCAGGTACACGGGCGTGTCGCCCACGCGCGCGCGCACTTCCTCCATCAGCGGAGCGAGCGAGCGGTGCCAGCAGGCTTCCGCCTGCACGACGGTGAAGCCCTGCTTGCGGCACCAGTCGAAATCTTCGGCGTGATAGCCGGTGCCGCGCAGGCCGATTTGCGTGACCTTGTCGCATTGCAGGAGACCGTCCTCGACGGCGCGGCGAAACGGCGTGCCGTGCGCGATCTTTTCGCCGAACATGGTGTCGTTCACGTCGGCGTGGGCGTCGACGTGAACGACGGCGAGCTTGCCGTACTTCTTGTGCAGCGCGCGCAGAATCGGCCATGCGATCGTGTGGTCGCCGCCGAGCGTGACCGGACGACAACCTGTCTCGACGATGCGATCGTATGCGGCTTCGATGAGCCGGATCGAATCCTTCAGATCGTACGGGTTCGTCGCGACGTCGCCGATATCGGCGACCTGCAGCGAATCGAACGGTGCCGCGCGCGTGGCCATGTTGTAGGGGCGCAGGAGCACCGATTCCGAGCGGATCTGCCGCGGCCCGAAGCGTGTGCCCGAGCGGTTCGAGGTGCCGAGGTCGAGCGGTACGCCCACGAAGCAGACGTCGAGCCCCTCGGTGGTCTGCGCCTGCGGCAGGCGCATCATGGTTGCGATGCCGCCGAACCGCGGCATCTCGTTGCCGCCCAGCGGCTGGTTGAACTGGCGCTCCATCTCGCGAGTCTCCGATCGTTAGAGTCAAATCGATCGGGCGATGGTAGGGGAGATTGCGTGCGGCCAAATATCGAAGTGGAGATGTTTACATCGATGGCGATCGATGTATGCGCGATCGTTGATCGCGCAGCGGCAGCCCGTATTCAAGCGGCGGCGTGGCCCCAGGCGATCAGTTCCCGCTTGGTGCGCACGCCCAGCTTCGCGAACGCGCGCTTCACGTACGACTCGGCGGTGGCCACTTGCACGCCCAGAATCTGCGCGGTTTCGGGCACGGTCTTGCCCGTGACGAGGTGCGCGCACGTTTCGTATTCGCGTTTGGAGAGGCGCACGCCGTCCGCCGCGATGCGCGCGTCGAATTGCGCGAGCGGATGCATGAACGGGGCAGCGTGGGCGATGCGCCGGGCTGCGCTCGTGGAGGCGTGCAGTTCGAGCAGCGGAAACAGAAACTCGCTCACGTTGCGAAAACGGTTCATTTCCACCAGGGTAAACGGCGGCTCGCGCAGCGCTCGTTCGAGCGCGATGGAGTCCTGTGCGTGGCGCGTACCGCGCGCGAGCACGCATTCGTGGGCGATGCGCGCTTCGTCGAAGAGACGCTGGCGGAACTCGCCCGGCGGAATGGCGCCAATGTCGCGCACGACGAGCATCGTGCCGATCTTGCCGCGAATGCCGGCGAAAAGCGGGTCGCTTTCGTAAAAGCGGTCGTAATAGAGGGTCATCACGTCCGAAATCGCGCCCGAATCCATTCCGACCCCGCCGCTGCCGATCCATTCGCAGCGAAAGCCGGTGGGCATCGTGCTATCCACGCGCGAGCGTTCGATATGCACGACGTTGACGGGCACGACTTCGTTTAGCAGCAGCGTGAGGCGCGGCACGAAATCGGGCGTGCCGACAGCCTCGATCACGTTGCCGAGGGTCTTGAACGAAAGTGGAAAATTGGGTTGATCGCGGTCGGGCGGGGGTACGTTGAGCAGCATGGCGCGCCCCTTCGTGAAAGCCGATTCATTATAGCCGATGGCATTTGGCCGCCAAAAAGGCGGAGCGGGACCGCCAGATGGCGCTAAACGGGCCCAAAACGCAGCTTGTCCCCCCTGAGGGGGGGCATACCGCAGCCGTGCCAGCCGGTAACTTTGGCGTCATTCAATCACCTGGAAACGACGCAATGAGCAAACTGATTCAGGACATCGTGCCGCTGGGCGCCGGTATCGGGGAATTCACCAGGCTGGAGTTCGGCATGGACGAAAGCGACTGGCGCGCGGCCGCTGGCAAGAACGACAATTACGTGATCGGCTGGTGGGAAGGCAAGGTCGGCGCGGTGGATTTCCCGGCCACGACCGCCGACGAGGCGGTATGGCTCGTGGAAGGCAAGATTGCGCTGACCGACGCGAACGGCGGTCGCAAGGAGTTTACGGCAGGCCAGGGTTACCTGCTGCCCGCGGGCTTTGCAGGCCGTTGGGAAACCATGGAGGACGCGAAGAAGTTCTACGTCGTGCTCGAACAGGCCTAAAGCGCGCCGCCTCCGCTGGCGGCGGCCCCGTCTCTTCCGTTCCACGCGGTGAAGCCAATGATGAGTACCCCTGCAGATATCGACGTTCAATCGCACACGCCCGTTGCGCTCGATGTGCGAGAGGCGCTGTCGCACACGCGCTTTTTTCCCTATTGGCTCGACAATCCCGCCGAGCCGCCGACCGAGCCGAAGCTCGGTGCCAGCGTGGACGCCGATCTGCTGATCGTCGGCGGCGGCTTCACGGGCCTCTGGGCGGCTGTGCAGGCCAGGGAGCAGATGCCGCATCTGAATGTGGTGCTGATCGAGGCGGGCAAGGTGGCACACGGCGCGTCGGGCCGCGCGGGCGGCATCATTTCGACATCGGTGATGCATGGCTTGCCCAATGCGGTGCGCGTATTCCCGAACGATATCGCGCAGCTCGAAGAATTCGGCCATCGCAATCTCGATGGCTTCGAGGCGACGCTCGATCGCTATGACATCGACGCCGACGTCGAATGGAATGGCGAGATGACCGTGGCTGTCGATCCGGAGCATATGGAGCATTTGCGCGGCGACTACGAGCTTCACAGGCGCTACGGGCACGATGTCGTATTGCTCGACCGCGAGACGACGCGCGAGCAACTGGATTCGCCGTTGTTCGCCGGCGCGCTATGGTCGCGCAATCGCAGCGGCATCGTGCATCCGGCCAAGCTTGCGTGGGGCCTCAAGCGCGCGGCGCTCTCGCTCGGCGTGAGAATTTACGAGCACACGCCGCTCGTGGACGTCATCGACGAAGGCCAAACCGTCCACGTAAAGACACCCGAAGGCAGCGTGCGCGCGCCGCGCGTGGTGTTCGGCAGCGGTACGGCAAAGGTTGGCATTCCTGATATCAATCGCCGTGTGCTGCAGGTGCGCGATCACGTGCTCGCCACCGAGCCGCTCACCGGGGAGCAGCTCGCGCGCATCGGCTGGAAGAATCGTCAGGGTATTTACGACACGCGCACGCAGCTCAACTACTTCCGCCTTACGAAGCACAACAACATCATCTTCGGCGGCCTTGTGAGCTACCACTTCGACGGCGACCCGAACCCGCCGCAGGACCAGAAGGCCGAAACCTACTATCGGCTGGCGCAGGCGTTCTACCGCACGTTTCCCCAGCTTCGCGACGTGCGCTTCTCACACGCGTGGGGTGGTCCGATCGACTACTGCTCGCGCGGCTCCGTGTTCGCGAAACGCTATCTGAACGGCAAGGCCGTTTTCGTGGCGGGCTATACGGGCTTTGGCGTGGCGGCGAGCCGCTTCGGCGCGTTCATGGGCCTGAACATTCTTTTCGACCGCAAGAGCCCCGAGCGTGCGCTCGACATCGCCAACCAGAGCCCGATCTATATCCCTCCGGAGCCCGTGCGCTGGCTTGCCGCGAAGGTCACGTTCCATGCGTTCGACGGCGCCGACGCGGAAGGCGGCTGGAAGCGCGCCTGGATAAAGGGCATCAAGGCGATGGGCTTTCCGATGTGAATCTCCGTTAGCGATCCGAAGCAGTATGTTCTCCAATACCACCGATCTCGATCTGCGGCTCATCCGCGTCTTTCTCGCCGTCGTCGATGCGCGCGGCATCACGGCGGCGGAAGCGACGCTGGGCGTGCGCCAGTCCACCATCAGCACGCAGCTTTCGGCGCTGGAGGCGCGCGTCGGCTTCAAGCTCTGCGAGCGCGGGCGCGGCGGCTTTCGCCTCACGTCGAAGGGCGAGCGCTTCGTGCCTTCCGCTCGCGCACTGGTTGCGGCCACCTCCGAGTTCGTCGCGCGCGTGCGCGATATCGACCGCAAGCTCGTCGGCACACTGGGCATCGGGCTGATCGGGCAGGCTTCGCATGTCGAGAACGCACGGCTCGCGGAAGCAATTGGTGCGTTTCGCAAGCGCGATCAGGCCGTGCGCTTCACGATGAAGGTAGCCGCACCGCAGGAACTCGAAGAAAGCCTCGTCAACAACCATCTCGACATTGCGATCGGCTACTTCTGGCATCGCGTGGCGGGCCTCGACTACACCGCGTTGTTCGACGAACGCCAGGTGCTGTGCTGCGGGCGTGGGCATGTGCTTTTCCACCAGGCGCCTCACGTCAATGTCGACGATCTGCGCGAGCACGACTGGGTATGGCGCAGCTATCCGATCCCCGAGGAGCTTGCGGGCATCGGCGACCGGCAGGTGAGCGCGATCGCCGACAGCATCGACGCGGCCACGGTTTTGATCCTCTCGGGCAGCCATATCGGCTATCTGCCGGCGCATCATGCCGAGCCGTTCGAGCAGCGGGGTCTGATCCGGGTGCTGGGGCGCACGACGTTCAGCTTCGACGTGCCGATGCATCTCGCCGTCAAACGCGGCGCCGTGGAAAAGCCCATCGTGCGCGCGTTCTGCGACGATCTGCTCAACGTATATGGGCAACACGCCGCGGCGCCTTCGCTACTGGACGAATGAAGAGACGGCGCGCGCCGTGCATCGGCAGTGCACGTCGGTCGTCATGCGCCGCAGTTGCGTGAACTGCAGCGTAATCCGGAGTACGAAGTGTAAGCCGGGTGGGCAGGGTACGCCAGGTATGCGACAGCCGCCTCGTTATGCCGAATCGCTCGTGGCCCTTGCGGTTCGGCTGCTGGCTAGCGGGTCGGCCACCGCGTCCGCGAGCGTTTGCAGCCCGCTCACCGCGGCGGTGAGGCCGCGCCCGCCAGGGTTGTTGCGCAACGTGAACGTCAGACCTTGCCGCCGCGCGATGCGCGCGACGATCGAAAGGCCGAGGCCGCTGCCTGTACCCAGCGCCTGGTCGCCGCGGAAGAAGCGGTCCAGCACGCGTTCGAGATCGGCTTCCGGAATGCCGGGTCCGTTGTCCACGACTTCGAAGCCGAGCGTGTCGTGCGTGCGCGTGAGCACGAGATCGATCTTGCCGCCTGCCGGCGTGTAGCGGATCGCGTTGTCGAGCAGATTGTTCAGCAAGGTATTGAGCCCGTGCGCATCGGCATTCACGTTGCAGATGTCCTCGGGAGCGACGGGCGGGCGCGACTCCAGCCCGAGGTCAATGCCTTTCTCTTCCGCGAGCAGCGAAAAGTCGCCGATGGCCTGCTCGCCGAGCCGCCGCAGGCTCACGGCGGTGGTGGGCACGGGCGCCTGTGCATCTTCGCGCGCGAGCGTGAGCAATTGCTGCACGAGACGGATCGTGCGGTTCAGGCGCGTTTGCATGCGCTCGAGCGTGCGCGGCTCGCCGCTCAGCGTGCCGTCATGCAGCGCCGCCTGCCACTGCAGCTTGAGCGCGGCGAGTGGCGAGCGCAGCTCGTGCGCCGCGTCGGCGATGAACGTGCGCTGCGCCTGCGACGCCGCGTTCAGGCGAGCCAGCAGGTCGTTGAGTGCCTCCACGAGCGGACGCAGTTCCACGGGCACCGAGCCGTCAAGGCGCAGCGGTTCGAGCGCATGCGCCGAGCGCGCGGTGAGCAGCGCCGATAACGCACGCACCGGCGCGAGCCCGCGCGTCACGACGAGAAGCACGAGCACGATCGCAACCGGCACCAGCAGCGCGAGCGGCCACAGCGTGTGCAGCGCGAGACGCAACGCCAGCGCGTCGCGCACGGAAATGGGCTGCGCGACCTGCACGAAGCGCTCGGGCTGGACAACCCCGAACACGCGCCAATGCACTTCGCCTTCTTCGATCGTACGAAAGCCCGTGGTTTGACGCGGCAGCGTGGGCGTTTCCCGCGAGTGGTAGATGGGCGTGCCGTTGCGGTCCCAGATCTCGATGAGTATGCGGTCGTCGGCGATCTCGTCGAAGCCGGGGCCCGATTGCTCGACCTGGCGCGCGGTTTCGACGTTCGCGGGCATGGAAAGCGCGACCGCGCGCAGCTCGTAATCGAAGAGTTCGCCCGCCTCTTCGCGCGCGGTGTGGAAAATGCCGAAACCCGCCACCACGGAGGTGGCCGCGAAGCCGCAAATGAGCCAGCCCAGCAGGCGGCGGCGGATCGAATTCATTCCGGCCTCTTGAGCCGGTAGCCCACGCCGCGTACCGTCACGATCTGCTCGGTGCCGATCTTGCGGCGCAGACTGTGCACATGCACTTCGATGGCGTTGCTCCCCACTTCCTCGCCCCAGCCGTACATGCGCTCTTCGAGCTCGGCCTTCGTGAATACGCGCGCGGGCTGTTCGATCAGCACGCGCAGCAACGCGAATTCGCGCGGCACGAGCGCGACGCTCGCGCCATCTTTCGTCACTTCGTGGGCCGCGGGGTCGAGCGCGAGGCTGCCGTGCGTGTAGACCGGTTGCTTCTGGCCCGTCCGGCGGCGCAGCATGGCGCGCGTGCGGGCGGCCAGCTCGTCGAGATCGAAGGGTTTGATGAGGTAGTCGTCCGCGCCCGCGTCGAGCCCGGCGATGCGGTCCGTGACCGAATCGCGCGCGGTGAGGATCAGCACGGCCGCTTCGCCGCCTTTGCGGCGATAGCCGTTGAGCACCTCGATGCCGTCCTTCTTCGGCAGCCCCAGATCGAGCAGCACGAGGTCGTAGACATCGTTGTCGAGCGAAAGCTCCGCTTCCCGCCCGTCGCGCGCCCAGTCGACGGCATGACCCTCGCGGCGCATCGAATCGAGCACCGTTTCGGCAATCATTTCGTCGTCTTCCACCAGCAACAGGCGCATTGCTCGCTCCCCCTATTTCAACGTGTCATTGTCGCTCATCCCGGCTTAACCGGCGCTTAAGCGATACGTTGGGGGGCGGCGTCGGCGGGAATCAGTCGAGCAGCTTCAGTACATCGTCGTACAGGGCGCGCGGCACTTTCACGCCGTCGCGCTCGCTGCGCTCGCGCGCTTCGAAGCGGCGCTGCGACGGCAGGCGCGCGCCCTGGGCCGTGATGGCGCCGAAGAGCCGCTCCGCGCGTGCCTGAGCGGCCTCGCCGCCGCCGAAGCGGCGCGGGTCGATGGCGATGACGAGCTCGCCGTGGCAGGGGCTGGCGCCCGCGCCCTGGTCGAAAGCCTGCGATTCCATGCTGGTGAGATCGCCGATCAGCACACCCGCCAGCAGTTCGATCATGGCCGAGAGCGCCGAGCCCTTGTGACCGCCGAACGTCTGCATCGCACCCGCCAGCGCGGCGCGGGCGTCGGTGGTCGGCTGGCCCTGGCCGTCGAGCGCCCAATGCGGCGGGATCGGCTTGCCCTCGCGCGCGTGCAGTTCGATGTCGCCGCGCGCAATGGCGCTCGTTGCGAAGTCGAACACGAACGGGAGCGTGCCCTCGCGCGGCCAGGCGAACGCCAGCGGATTCGTGCCGAATACGCCGCGCGTGCCGCCCGCCGGCGCGACCCAGCTATGGCTCGGGTTCATCGCGAGGCCCACGAGGCCTTGCGCCGCGATGGCTTCGGCTTCAGGCCACAACGCCGAAAAATGGAAGCAGCGATTGATGGCCATTGCCGCGATGCCCTGGCCGCGCGCTTTTTGCGCAAGGACGGGCAGCCCCGTTTCGAAGGCGAGCAGCGAGAAGCCGTAGTGCGCGTCGACGGCCAGCACGCCGGGTGCGATATCGCGCAGCGTGGGTTCGGCGCGCGGGTCGACCTTGCCGCTCCTGAGCGAACGTGCGCAGACCAGCAGGCGATAAATGCCGTGCGAATGGCATTCGTCGCGCTGGCCCTGGGTGATGACGCGCGCGATCGCGTCGGCATGGGCTCCGGACGCGCCGTGGCGCAGCAGCACCTTGCGCGAGAGCGCGAAGACTTCGTCGAGCGCGAGGACGACGTGCGCGGGCGCGCCGGTCATGGCGGCTCAGAGACCGACGTTGGGCAGGGAGGGGCGCGCGGCGAGCGCCTTCTCGACGACGGCTTTCACGTGCGCGAGCGCTTCGCCTTCGAGCGCGAGGCGCGGCGGACGCGTGACGGCGCTGCCGCGCCCCACGAGCTCCTCGCACAGCTTGATGCATTGCACGAGGTCCGGACGCGCGTCGAGATGCAGCAGCGGCATGAACCAGCGATAGAGCGCGAGCGCTTCGTCGAAGCGCTTTTGCTTCGCGAGACGGAAGAGCGTTTCGCCTTCCTTGGGAAACACGTTCGACATGCCGGACACCCAGCCTTGAGCGCCGACCGCCACGCTTTCGACCACGACGTCGTCGAGGCCCGCGAACAGCACGAAGCGCTCGCCCACGGCGTTGCGCAAGTCGATGAAGCGCCGCGTGTCTCCCGACGAATCCTTGAAGCAGACGATGTTTTCGCAATCCTGAAGAGCGATCAGGATGTCGGGCGTCACGTCGTTCTTGTAGATTGGCGGATTGTTGTAGACCATCACCGGGATATCGGTGCTCGAAGCGACGGCGCGAAAATGCGCGGCCGTTTCGTGCGGCTTCGAAGAGTACACGAGCGCGGGCATGACCATGACGCCGTCCACGCCCACGCGCGCCGCTTCTCGCACGGTCTGGCGCGCGAATTCGGTGGTGAATTCGGCAATGCCCGCGATCACCGGCACCTTGCCGCCCGCCGCGTCGCGCGCGGCCTCGATCACGGCCATCTTCTCGTTCGTTGCGAGCGACGTGTTCTCGCCGACGGTGCCGCACACCACGAGGCCGGAAACGCCGTCCTTGACGAGATTGCTCACCACCCGGTGCGTGGCGTCGATATCGACCGAGAAGTCCGCCTTGAACTGGGTGCTGACGGCGGGAAACACGCCGCTCCACTGGATAGCGCTCACTGTGACTCACTCCTTGAATGCGTAGCGGCTCGCGCCGGTACCTGTTGAATATGAGTCGAGTATCGCTGTCCAGATTGCCTCGCGCTTGAGGCCTTTCGTGCGTCAAAGAGACGAAATCTGCATAGTCCATCCGTGCGCCAGGGACAACCCTGGTCGCGCCGCGCAGGCGCTCATGCGCCCGGCGTCCGGGCGTTGTCGTGCGCCTGCAGCATCGCGCGATACTGGCTTGGCGTGATGCCTACGGTGGCCTTGAACTGGCGCGTAAATGCGCTGTGATCGTTATAGCCGCATTGCGTTGCGATATCGGTGATGCTCTGGTCGGTGGCGAGCAGCACGGAAGCCGCGTCGAGCCGCGCTTTCAGCAGCATCTGGCGCGGCGTGAGATGAAAGATCTTGTGGAAGTAGCGTTCGATCTGCGCGACCGACATGTCGATGAGCTTCGCGAGGTGCGCAAGCTTGAGCGGCTGTGCATAGTTGTCCTGGATGTACTTCGCGGCGACCGCGAGCCGCTGATAGGCGGGGTGCGTGCCTTCGGCCGCCTGCAGGTCGCGCGAGATGCCCGCCACGCCGAGCACGCGTCCCTGCGCGTCGTGCAGCGGCACTTTCGAGGTGAGGCACCAGCCTGGCTGCCGGCCGGGATACAGATGCAGTTCGAGCTGGTCGACGAGGCTGCTGTCGAGCTGTACGACGGCCTGGTCCTGCGCGGTATAGCTTTGCCCGAAGCGCGAGGGAAAAACCTGCTCGGCGGTCTTGCCGAGCAGCGAACGCTTGGCCTTGAAGCCGCAGCGCGCGGCGAGCGTGGTGTTCGCAATCACATAGCGCGCCTCGTGATCTTTCACGAAGAACACCACGTCCGGCATGGCGTCGAACAGCGGTTCCAGCATGGCGAAATGCGCGACCATCTGCGCAAACGTGGCGTTGTCAACGGCGGCGGGCAGAACCAGTTCGGGCATCGCGGAGCGCAAAGGCGGGATCGGCGGAAACCGCTATTGTGCCGTTTCGCGTGCGCCGGCGCATCCGCGACAAAAAGCGTTCGGCGCTTCAGCTCCCGCCTTGCAGCAAAGTTTCGATGCGTGCCGGCGAGAACGGCGGGCGCTGCCCGTGCTGCGGCCAGCCGAAGCAGAACGCCGCGGCGTCGCCGCAGATCTTGCCCTGGCAGGGGCCCATGCCGCAGCGCGTCTGGAGTTTTGCGTCGCGCCATGACGCGTGACGCGCGACGTCGCCATACGCGACGTCCTCGCAGCGGCAGAACACGGTGTCCGGCTGCGCCAGCGTGCGCAGCGCGGGCGCCAGTTCGAACGCGGCGTGAAGGCGCGCGGCGAAGCGCCGGTAGCGCTCGCGCGCGGCGAACAGTTGCCGCGCGTCGGCGGTTTCGCCGAGCGCGGCGTGCGCCGCAATCCGTCCTTCGACCGCCGCGAGTTCCATGCCGCCCACGCCCGCACATTCGCCAGCCGCGAGCACGCCATCGACCGAGGTTCGCTGCCATTCGTCCACGGCGATGGCGGAGGAATCCGCCTGTGCCGTCAGCCGGCAACCGAGCGCCGCGCCGAGGCCCGTATTCGGCACGAGACCATAGGCACAGGCGAGCCGGTCGCAATCGACGAGCCTCTCGTCCTCGCCATCCCGGACACGCGCCTGCGTCACGCGCGACGTGCCGATTGCCTCGACTACATATGCATTGCACCAATAAGGCGTCGCACGGAGATCGAAGCGCATGCGCAGCGCCTGCGCAAGCTTCGCGGGTGTGCGCGCGAGGCCCGCAGCGAAGCGGCGCACCGCTTGCGACGGCGCCTGCTCGACGAGCGCGGCGACCGTCGCGCCATGCTGGCGCGCGGTCGCGGCAGCCGCCCAGAGCAGCGGTCCGCTGCCCGCGATGACGATGCGCTCGCCGCGCACGGGCACACCGCCCTTGATGAGCGCCTGCAAGCCGCCCGCGCCGGTGACGCCCGGCAACGTCCAGCCAGGATAGGGCAGGAAGCGCTCGCGGGCGCCCGAAGCGATGATGAGCCTGTCGTAGCCGAGCGTGAGGGCGCGGCTCGCGTCTTCCGCGAGCAGTCGCCGCCCCGGCAACGCCTGCACGATGCGGGTACCGTTCAGCAGCGTTACGTAGGGGCGTTTCGCGAGCGCATCGAGCAAGGCGCGCGCGGGGCCCGCGGCGCGATGACGGGGGCCCTGGCGCCAGATCTGGCCGCCGGGCAGCGCGTTGTCGTCGACTACGCCTACGTTGGCACCGGCTTGCGCGCCCGTGCATGCCGCATTCAACCCGGCCGGTCCCGCGCCGATGATCAGGATATCGAAGTTCATGGCGCCGCATTTCCTGTCACGACACGCATACCGGGGGCGCAGATCGTTTGGCAGGCGAGCCGGTGCGGCACGCCGTCGACGACGACGCGGCATTCCTGGCAGATGCCCATGCCGCAGAGAGGCCCGCGCGGCGCGCCGTCCACGGAGCGCCGCGTGACGAGCGCTGCGTGTCGCTCGCGCGCGGCGACGGCGATGGCCGCCGCGACCGAGCTGCCCGGCGCGATGCTCACGTCGCGCCCATCGATCGTCAACGTGAGGGCTTCAGGCATGGACGGCCCCCTCCACGGCGAAGCGGGCAGGAAGATAGGGCGTCGCGTCGATAGCGGCGGCATGGCCGAGCATTTGCGCGGCAATCAGCTTCGCGGTGCCGAGCGCCGTGGTCACGCCCAGACCTTCGTGCCCGGTGGCGAGCCACGTGGACGGATGGCTCTCGTTGTCGGCGAACGGACCGGCGGGCCCGATCAGCGGCATGCCGTCGCTCGATGCCGGGCGAAAGCCCGTCCACGCGCGAATCGCGTTGAGCGCGGGCAATTGCGGCAGATACGCGGCGGCGCGCTTGAGCATGCGCGCGAGAATCGCCGGCTCGATGGCGGGGTCCGTGCTGCCGAACTGGCGCGACGAGCCGATCAGCAATTGTCCGGTCGGCCGCGGCTGCACGTTGAAGGCGACCGAAGTGCCGCTCGCATTGTGCGCGCTCTTGATATAGCCGAGTTCCAGGATCTGATGGCGGATCGTGCCGGGGTAGCGGTCGGTGATGAGCAAATGCCCCTTTTTGGGCTGCATCGGCAGGCGCGGCACGAGGTCGGTCGCCTGCAGGCCGTTCGCGACGAGCACCGCGCCCGCCGCGATCACCTCGCCGTTGGCGAGGTGCACGCCCGCGCGATCGATGCGCGCGACCTGCGTGCGCATGCGGCAGTCGATGCGCACGCCACCTGGTTGCGCGAGCAACCATGCGGCAACGGCGGGCGCGTAAACCACGGCGTCGTCGTCGACCCTCATGCCGCCCACGAGACCTTCGCGCAAACCGGGTTCGGCTACGCGTAGCGCGCGCGCGTCGAGCATCGAACAGGCCACGCCCTGGCGTTGCAGCGCCTCATGGCGCGTTTGCGCGAGCGCGTATTCCTCGTCGTCGGCGGCGACCCAGAGCGTGCCGCAGCGCGCGAACGCGTGGCGCGCATCGAGGCGCGGCGCGAGTTCGTGCCACAGTGCGCGCGACCACGCGCTCAGCGCGAATTCGGCGGCTGTGTCGTCCATCACGACGAGATGGCCCATGCCCGCGGCCGTTACGCCGCCACCGGCCCCCGCGCGCTCGATGACGAGGACGTGAAGGCCCTGCGCGGCAAGCTCGTGAGCGCAGGCCGCGCCGACGATACCCGCGCCGATCACGACCACGTCGGGACGATCGCTCGAACCTCGAATCACGTGCGAATGCCCCACGCGAACGGGTCGTCGTCGGCAAAAATCAGTTTGGACTCCGCGCTAATATGTGCGCTGCCGCGTATGCTCGGGCGCACGTGACCGGCGGGAAGTTCCGGCGCGGCTTCATAGCTCGCCTCGAACACGCTCCCGATGATGCTTTCCTGCCGCCACAGCGCGCCGGGCGCGAGCAGGCCGTCTGCGGCGAGACATGCGACCTTCGCGCTCGTGCCGGTGCCGCAGGGCGAGCGGTCGTAGGCCTTGCCCGGGCACAGCACGAAGTTGCGGCTGTCCACGTCCGCGCGATCCGGGTGCGCGAACAGTTCGATATGGTCGATCAGCGCGCCGTCCGCGCCCGTAATGCCGTTTGCTTCGAGCGCCTTGCGCATTGCCCACGTGACTTCGGTGAGCGCTTCGACGTTATCGGCTTCGAGCTCCAGGTTGTGATCGGCGACGAGAAAGAACCAGTTGCCGCCCCAGGCGACGTCGCCATGCACGCGGCCGGAACCCGGCACGTCGAGGGGCACCGCGTGCCGATAGCGATACGCGGGCACGTTGCGTACGGTGACCGTGCCGTCGCCATGCAGCTCGGCTTCGACGTTGCCGACGGGCGTTTCGACGCGATGCACGCCCGGCGCGATGCGGCCGAGATGCGCGAGCGAGGCGACGAGACCGATGGTCCCGTGCCCGCACATGCCGAGAAAGCCGACGTTGTTGAAAAAGATCACGCCGGCGGAGCAGGACGGATCGTGTGGCTCGCAAAGGAGCGCGCCGACCATCACGTCCGAGCCGCGCGGCTCGTTGACGATGCCCGAGCGCAAGAGGTCGAAATCGCGGCGAAAAATGGCGACACGTTCGGCGAGCGGGCCATGGCCGAGTTCGGGGCCGCCCGCGATCACGAGGCGGGTGGGCTCGCCGCCTGTGTGCGAATCGATAACGGTGAGGGTTTTCATGCCGGTAATCGTAGGACGCGCCATTTTGGCCGTCTTGTTCGATCGACCCGCAGGCGGCGACGATTTCGGCATAGTGCGCGGCGCGTGATGGCACCGCGCCCAGGGTGTACCCTGGCGCGAGGTCTATTTGCCCCCGACGAGCGCCAGTTGCTCCAGTTGGCGCACGACTTCGTCGCGCAGACGCGGCGGCATGTTCTGGTAGCCAAGCAGTTCGGAGATCCACAGGCCGTCTGCCGCGAGGCGGCAGATCATGAGGCGCGCGGCGGCTTCGAGGGGCAGCGGGTCGGGGCGCGTCCATTTGCGCATGGGCGCGGCGTAACGCTCGCGGATCGCGGGGTCGGTCATCATCGCGGCCACGAGCACGCGCAGCACGTCGGTGCTGGCGGCCGGGCTCGTTTCGTCGATCGTGGTGTGCAGATACGCGCGCGCGGCGGCGCTATGTTGCGGGGCGCCTTTCGCGACGCCCGCCTCGATGCGCGTGTGCATGTGCTGCTCGAAGCGCTCCATCGTCTGCTCGAAGAGCGCATCGAGCAGGCCCTGCTTGTTGGCGAAGTGATATTGCAGCGCGCCCTTGGTCACGCCCGCGCGCTCGGCCACTGCGTCGAGCGTCACGGCGGGCACGCCATGGTCGGTGGCGATATCGGAGGCGGCCTGCAGCAACTGGGCGCGCACCTGGGCCGGGGCTTTCTTGCGGCGCGCTCCCGCGGCCGGCGCACCGTCGGGCGGGGCAGCGCCTTTGCGCGGGGAGGGGGCCTTCGACGGCGAGGTGAGCGCCGTGTCAGCCGCTTTCGCGCCGCGCCTTGTCGCGCGCGCCGGCGCCTTGACGGAGGAGTCTTTCATGCCGCCGATCATACCATTGCGGGCCTCTCGGCTAAACATTCCGTACGGATGGTATGATTCGCCGATGAAAAATTCCCGCCCGCCTTTTTCCGCTTCCGCTGCCGGCATGGCGTCTCTCGACGCCTCCATCATTCGCGGCCGCGAAGCGCTCGCGCAACAGCAGGACGCCGATGGAAGCTGGTGCTTCGAGCTCGAATCGGACGCCACGATCACCGCCGAATACATCCTCATGATGCACTTCATGGGCAAGATCGACACGGTGCGCCAGGAGAAGATGGCGCGCTATCTGCGCGCCATTCAGCGCTCGCAGACGCATGGCGCATGGGATCTGTACGTGGACGGCGCGCCCGATGTTTCGTGCAGCGTGAAGGCGTATTTCGCCTTGAAGGCGGCGGGCGACCCGGCCGACGCGCCGCACATGGTGATGGCACGCGAGGCCATTCTGAAGCTCGGCGGCGCGGCGAAGTCGAACGTGTTCACGCGCATTCTGCTCGCTACCTTCGGCCAGGTGCCGTGGCGCGCCACGCCGTTCATGCCGGTCGAGTTCGTGCTGTTCCCAAGGTGGGCGCCGATCTCGATGTATAAGGTCGCCTATTGGGCGCGCACGACCATGGTGCCGCTGCTCGCGCTCTGTTCGCTCAAGGCGCGCGCGGCCAATCCGCATGGCGTGTCGATTGCCGAGTTGTTCGTCACGCCGCCCGAAGAGGAGCGCGAATATTTTCCGCGCGGCAAGGGCATTCGCCGGCTTTTTCTCGCCATGGACCGCGCGGTGCGGCATATCGAGCCGCTGATGCCGCGCGCGCTGCGCCAGCGTGCCATGAAGCATGCCGAAGCCTGGTGCGCCGAGCGCATGAACGGCGAGGACGGCATGGGCGGCATCTTTCCTCCCATCGTCTACAGCTACCAGATGATGCAGGTGCTTGGGTATCCTGAGGATCATCCACTGCGCCGCGACTGCGAGAATGCGCTGGAAAAGCTGCTCGTCGAGCGGCCGGACGGCAGCGTTTATTGCCAGCCATGTCTCTCGCCCGTGTGGGACACCGCATGGAGCACGATGGCGCTGGAGCAGGCATGCGCGGTCGTGCCAGCCGATCCGGTCGCCGTTTCGGACCGGGAGTTGAAGCAGCGCATCGCTCGCGCGTATGACTGGCTCGCGCAGCGCCAGGTGGAAGACGTGCGCGGCGACTGGATCGAGAACGCGCGGCCCGACACGCCGCCGGGCGGATGGGCCTTCCAGTATGAGAACCCGTACTACCCCGATATCGACGACACGGCCGTGGTCGCGGCCATGCTGCATCGGCGCGGCCGCGCCCAGGCGAGCGAAACCGGCGTCGATCCTTACGCGCAGCGCGTGACGCGCGCGCTCGACTGGATGCGCGGCCTGCAATCGCGCAACGGCGGTTTCGGGGCTTTCGATGCGGACTGCGATCGCCTCTATTTGAACGCGATTCCCTTTGCCGATCACGGCGCGCTGCTCGACCCGCCAACCGAGGACGTATCGGGCCGCGTGCTGCTGTGTTTCGGCGTGACGGGCCGCGCAGAGGACAAGGCGGCGCTCGCGCGCGCCATCGCGTACGTGAAGGCGGCGCAGCAGCCTGACGGCAGCTGGTGGGGTCGTTGGGGCACCAACTACATTTACGGGACGTGGAGTGTGCTGGCGGGTCTCGCGCTCGCGGGCGAGGACCCCAGGCAAGAGTACATTGCACGCGCGCTCGCGTGGTTGCGCGCGCGCCAGCATGCCGACGGCGGGTGGGGCGAGACCAACGACAGCTATGTCGATCCGCGCCTTCGGGGCACCAACGGCGGCGAGAGCGCATCGAACTTCACTGCCTGGGCGCTGCTCGCGCAAATGGCTTTCGGTGATTGGGAATCCGAATCGGTGCGCCGCGGCGTGGCGTATCTGCTATCCGTGCAGCAGGACGATGGGTTCTGGTGGCATCGCTCGCACAACGCGCCGGGGTTCCCGCGCATCTACTATCTCAAGTACCACGGATATACCGCGTATTTTCCGCTGTGGGCGTTGTCGCGTTACCGGCGGCTTGCGGCCGGTGCGATTGCGATGAAGGAACGGGAAGAAGCGACCGTCACGGATTGATCGCAGCGCGGGGCGCTTGCGCCCCGCGCCATCATGTGGCCCGAATGCGCCTTAACGCGGCTTCGACAGCGTAATCGTTTCGAACAACTCATAATTCCCGGTGGGCGTCTGATCGGCGCCGGGCGCGTGATAGTAGTTCATCGTGATCGTGGTTTTGCCGCCGTGCGTGCCCGGGTCCACGTCGAACACCGCGATGCCATAGCCCGTACCCGTATCGCGCTGCGCCGACCATATCGCGTCTTCCAGCGCGTCGGCCGTGGGGCGAACGAAGGTACCCGCGGCCGTGCCCGCCACCGGGCGATTGGGTTTCGTGAACACCTGGGCCTGCGGATTGCCGTTGCCGATGTCCACGCCATACACGTCGAGCGGCGCGCTTGTGCCGCCGCCGCCGAGGATCAGGTGGATCGTGCCGTGGGTCGTGTCGAACGTGCCGCCCGAGCCCTGGGCATGCGGTACCGGGCGAGGCTGGAGCGTATCGACACGCGCGCCGGTTTTCGCGTCGATGCCCGCGTGATGATTGCAGCCGCGCACCGGGTAGCTGCGCTCATAGTCGTGATCGTGCCCGCACACCACGAGGTCTACGCCGTAGCGGTCGAAGAGCGGCAGCCACGCTTCGCGAATGCCCTTGTCCGAACCGTTCCCCGTCTTCGACGAACTGAGGGCGTCCTGGTGCATCTGCACCACGATCCAGTCGATATCGTCGTCATGCTTCGCCTGCTGCAGCGTGCTTTCGAGCCAGCGTGTCTGCTCGCCGCTGCTGTAGCCGCGCACATAGAACGACGAGCCCGGCTGGATGGGCGCGTGACCCGTGCTCGCGGCCGGCACGAGCGGCGCGGGGCCGGCCACGAAGGCGGCGGCGTCCTGATAGACGACGTCGTCGGCATCGAGCGAGACGAACAGCACGTTGCTCACGCGGAAGCTGTACCAGCGGCCCGGGAAGCGCGTGCCGTTGTCGGGCAGCGTGTAGCGCGTCAGGTACGAATCGAGGCCCTGTGGCCCGTTGTAGAACTCGATCTCGTGATTGCCGGGGCAGGGCATCCACGGCCGGTTTGCCGACGACGTTTGATTGTTGTTCGCGAAGTCGCGCCACACGTCGGTCTGATGTGCGGGATTGAGGTTCGCGTAGCACAGGTCCCCATTCAACAGATGAAAGAGCGGCTGGAAGCGCTCCACGGCTTCCACGGCGAAACGGCTCTGCGGCGACGAAAGCACCCAGCTCGTGTTCGGCGTGGCGAGGTCGCCGTAGCTCGTGAAGCGGAACGGCGCGCGCCCGCGCGGCGCGGTCGTGAAACTCGAGCTGAAGGGGGCGCCGGCGCGGCTGTCGTTGTCGGCGGTGACTTCGTAGCGGTACGTCGTGGCCGGGTCGAGGCCGCGCAGGCGCGCGTGATAGGTAAACACAACGACGCCCGTGAGCCCGTCGTTGTACGTGCGCTGAACGGCATGGACCGTTTCCCGCTTGCCGCGATCGGCGCTGTAGATCACGCGCGGATTCGAGGAAGATGCAAGCGAGGCCCACGAAACGACGACTTCGCGCGTCGGATCCTCGCCCCATGTAAGGTGGATCTGCTCGGGCGTGCCGTCGGGCGTTGCGGCGTCGGCTCTCGCATTGCCCGCGAAGGCGCCGGCCGCGCTCGCGAAGCCAGAGGCGCCGGCGAGCTTGAGAAAGCCGCGGCGCGAGACGCCGGCGCCGCTTTCGGAGGGTGCATTCTCGGGGATGTCTTTTTTCGTCATGTCGTCGCGCCTCGCGAGCAGAGGGGCGATGTCTGCGCTGGCGGCCGTGCATGACTGATGCGCGCGGGCGCAAGCATCGCAGGGTGAGTGTCTGCGCAACGATGGCGCGCCTGCATGACCTCGCGATGACATCGCCCTCTTTTCGTGTGTGCAACGGGCCGCGATTCTGGCGCGACCCGTCAGGCATGAGCGGGAAAGTTCATGCGCGCGGCTGACCGATCCATCCGTCGGGATACAGACGCCTGCGAGGCTAAGCGCGTGCGAGTCGGTCATTTCGACGTTATTGAACGTCGGGTAGCCCGCGTCGAATGCGTTGAGCGAGCCCTCCTGGACGATCTGTTCAGGCGAGTCGACATCGTTCAATCGACGACTTTCTTCGCGACCACTACGCCGATCACGAGGAATACCACGCACAGCACGACGAAAATGAAGAACAGGATCTTCGCGATGGTTGCCGCGCCGGCTGCAATGCCGGTGAAACCGAACAAAGCCGCGATCACGGCGACGATTGCAAAGAACAGGGCCAGCTTGAGCATGATCGATTCCTCCTCGCGTGGAGGCGCGGCTTCGTGGACCGCGCCGCTTGATGGACTGGCGACGCAGGTGCCCAGCAATCGACGTGCCCGGGAAACGGCCCCGCAGGGGAAGGCGCTCGCCTTGCGCTTACAGGTAGCAGGTTCCGCCGACGTAAGCCTTGCGCCAGCGAACGATCTTCACGCTCTCGAACAGCCCGGCGTGAGCGAACGGGTCCTGCGCGATGAAGCGCTCGGCTTCTTCGCGCGTTTCGACGTCGACGATGTAGATGCCGCCGCCCGCACTGCCGCCGTCGTCGTCGA
Organism: Paraburkholderia lycopersici; assembly: GCF_900096975.1. Classification (GTDB taxonomy): domain Bacteria; phylum Pseudomonadota; class Gammaproteobacteria; order Burkholderiales; family Burkholderiaceae; genus Paraburkholderia; species Paraburkholderia lycopersici. Next base: position 6,179 of record NZ_FMYQ01000012.1, on the reverse strand, counting down.
GCTTGGCGCCGCAGGCGAGCAGTAGCACCTTGTTGCGCGCGAGAAATTCCAGATGCGTGTCACGTTCGCGCGAGCGTGTCCCGGGGTGGCCGGGTTTGTCGAACGTTTCGATGAGAAAAGGCATGGCGCGCTCCCCCTAGTTGGGCTCGATGGCCGAAGGATGCTGGGCGAGTGGCGTCACGCTGATCTTCATGAACGGAAAGAGCGGCAGTGCGCAGAGCAGCGCGTGAAGCTCATCGTTCGATTCGACGTCGAACACACTGTAGTTCGCATATTCTCCGGCCACGCGCCACAGGTGGCGCCATTTGCCTTCTCGTTGCAGCTTCTGCGAAAACGCTTTTTCTTCCGCTTTCAGGGCGTCGGCGAAGGCGGCGTCGGTGCCGTGCGGAATGTGTACCTGCATGTGCACGAGATACAGCATGAATGGTCTCCGGTGAGCGTGTGGGTGCGGTGAGGGGCGCGCATCAGCCCCAGAGGAGAATGGCGACCGAATACACGATGCCGATCCAGAACATCATGATGACCGTGTAGCCCATGATGTCCTTGAGCTTGAGTTTCGAGAGCGCGAGCGCGGGCAGGATCCAGAACGGCTGCACGAGATCGTTCCAGGCGTTGCCGAGCATCACGGCCGTCGACGTATGGCCCACCGAAGCGCCGATCGTCTTCGCCGCCTCGATCATGAACGGGCCTTGAATGACCCAGTGTCCGCCGCCCGAAGGCGCGAAGAAGTTGATGACGAACGAACTGATCAAGCCCCAGAACGGCAGCGTGCCGGGCGTCGCGACCTTCACGAATGCTTCGGATAACGTATTGACGAGTCCGGAAGATGCCATGATCGCCATGATGCCGGCATAGAAGGGGTATTGCAGGATGATGCCGCTGATCGTGCGAATGCCTTCATTGAGTTTCTCGACATAGCGAATCGGCGTGCCGAGCAGCAGGATGCCGAGAAACAGAATGAAGAAGTTGATGAGGTTCAGGTCGATCGAGCCGCCTTGCACGAAGTGCAGCGCGACATAGCCCATGCCGATCAGGCCGATCACGTAGCTCAGAATGCGGCTGTTGTTCAGGCGGTTGGCGAGCGTGTCGCCTTCGTCGAGATCGACGCCGGGCGCCGAGGCCTTTTGCTGCCGTTCTTCGAGTGAGCGGTCGATTTCCTTGATCGGCTGGCCCGCCTTCGGGTGCAGCCACGCGTTCAGTAGCGGCAGCGTGACGATGGTCACGAGGCTCGTGAGGAGCATGGTGGGCGAGAAGATCGTTTCGGAAAGCGGAATAACGCCCATTTGCGCTTCAAGCGGATGCCCCTTCGTTGAGATCAGCACGGGAATGCTGGCCGAAAGCCCGAGGCCGTAGAGCGTGAAGCCGCTATACGCCGAAGCGATGATGAGCGGGTAGTGCACGCCTTTCACCCGCAGCGCGAGCTTGCGAGCGACGATGCCGCCCACCACGAGTCCGAAGCCCCAGTTCAGATAGCTGCCGATGCCGCCGACGAGCGTCGCGACGATCACGGCCGTGCGAGGATCGTTCACGCGCGCGGCCACACGGTCGAGAAAGCGGTCGGTGAGCGGCGCAGTGGCCAGTACGTAGCCCATTGCGAGAATCACCGCCATTTGCGTGGTGAACGCGAGCAGCGCCCAGAAGCCCTTGCCCCAGCTCGTGGTCAGGGCCGCGACGGCCTGGCCTTGCACGCTCACGGCGAGGACCATCGTAAGCAGGGTGAGGCCGATCGCGAAGACGAACGGGTCTGGCAAATACCGGCGCATCAGCTCGGTAAAGAAAGCGGTGACTTTCTGCATGGAAGTGTCTCTGTCTGAATCGTAGTAATTGTCGGGTCTCGCTGCGCGCGCTGTGGCGCTTACGAGTCGTCGCGGGTTGGGGTCTTGCGATGGCGCGCGAGGCGCATGAGCTGACGGTCGCGCCAGCCCACGCGTTCGTCCCATTGATCGAGCGGCAGCGCCGCGCGCCGGGCCGCTTCGACCTGTTCGACGAGCTCGGGTGTCCACGGATCATGCTGGCCGCGTTCGGCACCCATGCGTTCATACGAAGGGCCCATCTTCTGCGCATGCGAGGCAATGCCGCCGCGGGTGTTCAGGTCGACGGTCTCGAACGGACCGATCACCGACCAGCGCGGGCCGAGGCCTTCGCGCATCACGGTGTCGATGTCTTCCACCGATGCGACGCCATCGCGCACGAGGCAATACGCTTCGCGCAGCACGGCTCCTTGCAGGCGGTTGAAGATGAAGCCTTCCACTTCGTGCTGTACGTGCACGGGCTTCATGCCCGCTTCGCGGTACAGTGCGATCGCGCGCGCCGCCGCCGTTTCGGAGGTGAAAGGCGCGGGCACGATTTCGATCACGGGCACGAGATAGGGCGGATTGCCCGGGTGCGCCACGAGGCAGCGTGTGCGGCCGGGCAGCGTATCGTCCACGAATTTCGAGGCCGCGAGAAACGACGATGCACTTGCGAGTATGGCGTCGGCCGGCGCGGCACGGTCGAGCTGCGCGAAGATCTCGTGCTTGAGCTCGGCGCGCTCGGGCGCGCATTCCTGCACGAGATCGGCTTCGGCCGCGGCGGCTTCGAGCGTATCGACGACCTCCACGCGCGCGGTGATTGCGCCGCTGCTCTCCTCAAGCAACTGGAAGCATGCGAGATCGTCGAGGCGCAACGCGACTTCTTCGGGCGCGGCGGCGCGGCGAGCCGCGTCGGGATCGTAGAGGCGCACGCGCCAGCCCGCGCGTGCGAAGCAGATCGCGAACGCCACGCCGATGCTGCCCGCACCGATAATGCCGGCGCGGCGCGGCACGCGCGTTTCGAGGGGCGCCATCGTCAAACTCCCGCCACGCCGACGGTCATGCCGCCGCACACATAGAGCACCTGGCCAGTCACGAAACCGCTGCGCGCGTCGAGCAGATACGAGGCGGCGTGCGCAACGTCTTCGGGTGTGCCTATGCGCTTCACGGGCACGGCGTTGATGATCGCCTCGGTGCGCGGCGCGCCGGGCGGATTGGCGCGGTCGAAAAGTTCGGTGCGGACCGGACCCGGGCCGATGGCGTTCGCGGTCACCCCGAACGCGCCCAGTTCGAGCGCCCACACGCGCGTCATGCCGATCAGCGCGGCCTTGGTGGCCGAATAAGCCGTGCGCAATTCCTTGCCCAGCGCGGCGCGCGACGACATGTTGACGATGCGCCCGAAGCCCGCAGCCTTCATGCCGGGCAAAAGCGCCTGCATGCACTGCTGCGCGCAGCGCACGTTGAGCGCCCACGCGCGTTCGAGTTCTTCGAGCGTCTGGTGTTCGGCGTCGTTGGGCACCACCACGCCAACGTTGTTGACGAGGCGCGTGATCGGGCCGCCTTCGAGCGCGCGGGCGAGCGCGGCGGCTGTCGCTTCGGTGTCGGAGAGGTCGGCGATGATGCCGTCGCCCACGCGGTCGATCACGACCGCCTCGTAGCCGTCGGTCTCGCAGCGCGCGGCGCACGCGGCGCCGATGCCGGCGGCGCCGCCGGTAATCAGGACTCTTTCTTTAGCCATGTCTGATGTGCGAATAAAACAGAGGAATACGAAGCAGCGGGTTACACAGTGGCGACCGGCGTGACGGGCGAGCCCATCGCGCCCGGCAACCGCAGCGGCGGCGCGGTGAGCATGAAGTGCGAACGCTCGTGCTCGCGCAGCCACGCCGCCAGGTCGCGCAGATACCAGAGTTCGCCCAGCGGCAGGCCGAGCTTGAAGAGACAGTGATGATGCAGCGGCAACAGCGGATGATCGCCGGGCGCGGCGGGCGGGCGCGCGGGAAAGCGCTCTACGGCATAGTTGTCGGCGGCGAGCGCGGCGATGCCGGAACCGGTGATCCATTGCAGCAGGCGCTCGTCGCGACCGTCCAGCGCGCTGCAATGGTTCGACAAAACGGCTTCGTCGGGCTGACGGTTCATTTCGAGCACCATCTCCGCGAAGCCGGTGCGCAGCACGAGCATATCGCCGCGTTCGACTTCCACGCCATCGGCCTCGATCACGCGCATGAGGTCGTCGTATCCGACCGTGCGGCATTCGCGCCCGAAATGCGCGGTGAAGTCGATCAGCACGCCGCGGCCCTGCATGCCTTTCACGGCAAGGTGCTCGATGCCGAGCACGTCGGCATGGCTGTGTTCGCCGCCGCAGGCGTGGGGCGCGAAGTTTTCGTCGACGCGGTATTCCATCGGCCCGACGATGTCCACGTTCGCGCGATAGCCGTTGTAGTAGACGCTCTCGGCCACGCCGTCGCCGTCGGCGTCGAAGCGCGCGCCGACGTGTGCGAGCGAATCCCACTGCGTCGAGTATTGCAGCGAGAGCAGCACCTGATCGTCGCTGACGACATCGGTGGCGCCGGCTTCGTTGCGCGCGAAAGGAAAATTCACATAGGGCAGCCCGTCGCGGAACGTGGGGCGCAACACGGGCGGATGGCGGCGCACGTTGAGCTTGCTTTCGCCGGGAAAGTCGAGCGGCAACGAGAGCGTGAACGTGAGGCCCGCGCGAATTTCGCGCGCGCCCTTGAGCACCTGTTCCGGGCCGATGAGATTGGGGCGCCCCAATTGATCGTCGGGACCGAAGTCGCCCCAGTTCGAGCCTTCCGGCCGTTTTTTCCAGCGCATGCTGTCTGTCTCCCTTCATGAGTCCGCGCCGGACCGATGGATCGGCCAGCGCCGCCGCGTCGTTTCGTGCGTCGCGTGTTCCAGTGCCTCAGGCGGCGAGCAGCGACGGCGGGATTTGCGCGTACACCTCGAGTAGCGCCTTCACGGCGTTCTGCTCGTTCTTGAGAAGACGCGCCTTCGGCGCGCCGATGACGAGCGCAAATGCCTCGCCATGAATCAGGAAGCCGCGCGCGAGGCCGGCCACGTCCTCCACGCTTTCGCCCGTCGAGCGATGCCAGCCGTCTGTCACGCCCTGGTCGACGTCCCGCTCGAACGTGGCGCGATCGATCACCGCGCCGCTGGCCGAATGCAACTGCGGCTCGCAACTGTCGAGCAGCTTGCGCCGCCCCGCCGGCGCGAGCGCGCCGAGCAGCGCCTTGCCGGCCGCGCTCGCGATGGTCATGAAGCCGCCCGGCTCATCGCTATAGCGGATTTTCTGGCGCGACTCCATCACGTCGAGATAGACCACGCGGTTGCCCGCGAGCGTGGCGAGCGCGGCCGTTTCGCCGGTGGCGTCGCGCAGCGCGGAAAGCAGCGGCTGGAACATCAGCGTGAGCGGGTCTTCGCTGCAAATGTCGCGCGCGACATGCAACAGGCGCTGCGTAGGGTAATAGCCGGCCTTCACGCCCGGCGCATACAGATAGCCTTTGGCCACCATCGTCTGCAACAGCGCGTGGCAGCTCGAAAGGGGGATCTCGGTTCGACGCGCAATTTCGCTGTAGATCATCGGCTGCCGGACTTCGGCGAAGAGATTGATCACGTCGAAGACGCGCACTGCAGTTTTCACATCCATGAGAGTATTATCGGCATACCGATAACTCTCTGACAATATGGTTACGGGTAAACACCTAAATCGCGGCGGCCATGGCCGGGTCGGCGTACGGTAGCGGCCATGCTGCGGAGCCTGCATGGCGGAGGGAATACGCGGCCCCGGCCATGGGTCGCGCAGGCGCGCGGGCGCATCCGCGCGGCGCCGGTCGCGACGATGGGGGGCGGTGGATCGGGGGGCGATGGACGGCGGACGTGCGGCCGCTCGGCGACGTGATCGAGGCGTGCGTGAAGCGCGCCGGGAAGCTATGGGCGTCGGCGCACGAGGCGCGGTGTTCGGTGCGCGACGCGGATGAGCATGAAAGCGAATTGCCGGAAAAAGGCTTAGAGCGGCTAACACAAGTCATCAACGAAGCGCGAACAGATAACGGCAGCAGCCAGGGAGAGCAACGCGACATGAATGTCGAGACGACGCTCGAAACGAATGCGCAGTTTGCCGAAACCGGCAAACCAGGCATGCGTGCGCTCGACTACCCAGCGATACCGGCCGAGCCGCTCCTTACTTTCCACGCCACGGCGGGCGATGCGGGCCGTGATGCCGCGCTGCCTCAGGTAACGACGGCAGCGTGCAAAGTCATAGCCTTTGTCCGCATGTAGCTTGCCCGGACGTTTGCGAGGCTGTCCGTTCAGGCCCGGTATCGCAGGAATGGCATCCAGCGTGCGCTCGAATGCCATCGAATCGTGCCGGTT
>NZ_FMYQ01000021.1 GCF_900096975.1 Paraburkholderia lycopersici | reverse complement strand
ATGTCGTCCTTCGTCGCGATTTCGACGGTGTAGTCGTAGAGCCTGCCGAGTTTCTCGATGCCCGTCAGGCGCGACACGGTGAAGAGGCATTCGTCCTGCCACTTCGGCAGGGCCGCGCCGGCAATCTCCAGCGTGCGGGGTTGGTCAAGCCATGACATACGTTGCTCCGTGGTGATTCAGGACAGGAAACCAGAAGACTTCGCGCAGACGCGGACACAGTGGCAATTGGACAACAGGACCGCGCCGACTCGAACGTGCCGGCGGTGTCCGTCCTGCCGAACGGCTTGCCACGTTGCGCGCACAACATTTGGCGATATTCTTCTGCACCCGGAGGACGACGAATTCAATTTTCGGGACCAACATTTAACAAGAATCAAGAATTAATCTATCTCCAATTTTAAATTCGCCTCACCACGGGCGTTTAAACCACTCTAGTTTTCCCAATTAACGCCAGATAGAAAGTTAATAAGACGATGGATTTCCGGGGAGGGCACCTCGTCTCAAAAATGTGGGAGTCACCGGTGGACGACGGAATTGGTTCGCTCGTTAAACCGCCGCGGCCCCGTCGAGCTGCGCGTTCGGACCTGGCTAATCGAGCAGAGGAGACACTCCTGCTTGCTCAAGCGGAACATAACGCCGCAGGAATTCGTGCAGGGGCAAAAAGGTGCCAGCAGGACGGTAAGCCAGCGCATTCGTTCGACACGGCGCACCGGGGACAGCATTGCGTCGGGTAGACGGGTTATGCAGCGACTGAAGTTCGGCGGGAAAGGGAAAGTTCAAATGAAGCAGAAATCTGAAGCCGTGAAGGCAGCGCCTAAACTGGCGAAGGGCGGCGGAAACACGTTTTCCGCGCTCGCGAAAAAGGCAAAAAAGCGACGTTGCTCACGATGGATGAAGTGACGGTAGTCATGAAGCCAGGTGTGCGGCCCACGGCAACGCAAATTGCGGATGCCTTGGGAATCGGCATTGCGAGCCTACGTCGGTTACTTGCCGAGCTTGCTGCGACAGGTGTAGTCCAGCAAGTAAAGGGCAAACGCAACTGCGAGTACTGGATGCCCACGCAGGAAGAGGAAAACTGCCTCCGTGCGGCATGCGAAGCGGAACATACCGCACCAAGGAACGATTCAGGGCTATGACGAATCACTTCGGCGGCAGCAGGCATTAAGCATGCTCGCGCGCGGACGATGAACTCCACTACTGCTGCGCAATTTTCGTGATTTCTTTCCGAGCCTCAAAGTGACGGCTTTGCGGCACCGGCTCTTGCTGGATGCGAACTACACAGAGCGAGAGCTATGGATACTGTGTCAAAACTTGTGCAGAAAAACCTAAGCGCGACGCAGAGCTTCAACTCTCAATCGGTGCTCCTAGCTCGCCGCATGTATCGAACTATCTAATGTGGGAGTTCGATAGCAAGCTCACCCGGTTCTGCGAGGCTTGCAGTGCGGAGTACACACGATATGCAGACGACATTGCCGTCTCGACCTCGTCCCCTCAGCTACTTGACGCGATCGAGGTCGAGGTTCGCCGGCTACCCGGTGAACTCGACTATCTTAGGCTTTCGTTGAATGAGGGCAAGACAGTCAACGTATCGACGAAAAACCGCCGAACTTTGGTCGGGCTAGTTCTTGCTAACGACGGAAATGTTTCGATTGGTCGAGAGGAAAAGAGGCGCTTACGAGCGGCTATGCACAAATTGACTCAAGGCAAACTGCCTGTGGAGGAAACAGCTCGCCTTCGAGGGCAGTTAGCCTTCGCGTACTCGATTGATCCTGACTTTGTGAACGATCTATGCAGGCGAAGCAACTTCGCCAACGTTGCAGCCATCAGCCAACCGGACGCGGGAAACAGCCTCATTGAAGACGATTGTGCTGACTTATTGTTTGCGCTGCAAGATTGATGGATGGATTCGCGCCGGTCCCACACGAACTCGAAAGAGGACAAGAATTCGTCATGATGTTCGCGAGTGTTCGATGCGGACCGCTGGCGTTCGTTACCCGTCACAAGATTTTCCGGTAACAGAGCGGTAACGGAAAGCAAAAACAGAAAGGGGTTACGAGAAAACTCTCGTAACCCCTTGATTCCCTTGGTCGGAGCGATAGGATTCGAACCTACGACCCTCTGATCCCAAATCAGATGCGCTACCAGGCTGCGCTACGCTCCGACGAATCAGTGATTGTATCGGTTCCGCACCCGCTCCGTCAAATCCGCGCCAAGCCGGCAGATCCGCATCCCGCGTCCCGACAACTTGCCGCACTTTCCCAGGGCAGGCACCATGGCAACAGATGCTGCGCAAACCAGCCGCGCACGCGCATCCCATTCCAGCAGAAGGAGACGCCATGCACCTCATCCTCTGGCGCCACGCCGAAGCCGAAGACACCGCCGCCACCGATCTCTCGCGCCAGCTCACCACGCATGGCCGCAAACAGGCGCAGAACGTCGCGCGCTGGCTGCGTACGCGCCTGCCCGACGACGCGCTGATCCTCGCGAGCCCCGCCACACGCACCATCCAGACCGCCGAGGCGCTCACCGACCAGTATCGCGTCGTACGCGAACTCGCACCGGACGCAAGCGTCGAACAGGTACTGAGCGCCGTTGGCTGGCCTGGAGGGCTGACCTCCACGGTCGTTGTGGTCGGTCATCAGCCCACGCTCGGCGAAATCGCAGCGTACCTCCTCTCGGGCGGCGCCGACTCGCGCAGTTGGGCCGTGAAGAAAGCCGGCGTGCTATGGCTCTCGAGCCGCGAGCGCAACGGCAACGATCAAGCCGTCCTGCACGCCGCCATCACGCCCGAACTCGTCTAATCCACGGTCCGCCGCGCTCTTCCTCACTGTTTCCTCGGGCCCGCCCGCGCGCGGCCCCGAGGCGTCTCCAGCCCCCGGCCATCAGGCCGCTTGCTCCTCCGCCTTACATGACGTCATCGAATCGTCACTGCATTTTCATGCAAACGTAACCGCGTATTACTAAATTGCCGGAAAAGTTCTCTTACTTCCGACCAGGACGCCCCATGCGAGATCTGCCGACGCCCACCCTGCCGTTCGCCTCGACGCTGTTCGAGCCGAACCGACGCTTGCCGCGCGCCGAAGAAACGGTCACCGCGCAGCATCGGCTGCAGGTGGCCTGGGCTCGCAGCGACGAAGAACTGCGCGAGGCCCAGCGCCTGCGCTACCGCGTGTTCGCCGAGGAAATGGGCGCCCACCTGAGCGGCCCCGCGGGCCTCGACGTCGACGCCTTCGACGCCTGGTGCGACCACCTGCTCGTGCGCGACCTCGACACGCTCAAGGTCGTCGGCACCTACCGCGTGCTGCCGCCGCACCAGGCAGCGCGCGTCGGCCGCCTCTACGCCGAAAGCGAATTCGATGTCTCGCGCCTCGCGCATCTGCGCCCGAAGATGGTCGAGGTGGGCCGCTCGTGCGTGCACCCCGACTACCGTAGCGGTTCGGTCATCATGTCGCTGTGGGGCGGCTTGGGCGCCTACATGACGCACAACGGCTACGAAACGATGCTCGGCTGCGCGAGCGTCGCCATGGCCGACGGTGGCCACTACGCCGCGAACCTGTACTGCTCGCTCGGCGAGAACGCGCTGACGGCGCCCGAATACCGCGCGTTCCCGCATACGCCGTTGCCCGTCGAAGAACTGCGCACCGGCGTCCCCGCGGTGCCGCCGCCGCTCGTCAAGGGCTACCTGCGTCTTGGCGCGAAGATCTGCGGCGCGCCCGCATGGGACCCCGACTTCAACACCGCCGACTTCCTCACGCTCTTCCGTCTGTCGGAGATCAACGAGCGTTACGCGCGTCACTTCCTCGGCGAAGCCGCAGGGCGCTAAAGCCGCCCCGGCGTTCAGCAGACGAAAAAAAAGCCCGGCTCATTCGCGAGCCGGGCTTTTTTCATCGGCGATTCGCTGCGATTCATTGCGAAACGCGCAGTGCGCGCGAGCGCTTACTCGTCCGTATAAACCACGCGATACGGAATGCCGATCTTGCCCCACTCCGCCGCCTCCTGGACGAGGTTGTAATCCGTCAGCGGATTGTTCTGGACCCAGGCGCTCGGCAGCAGCACCTCGTAGCCGCTGCCCTCCTCCTCCACCTTGATCTGCGGCAGACCGACGTCGGCACGGCGGCGGCACAGCAACGCGGCGAGACGCAGGCAGAACAGCAGCGGCCATTCCACGTCGCGCGTCTGGGAGAGCTTGCCGAGCTTGCCCACGTGGCCGAGCACGAGCGCCGCAAGACGCGCCTGATCGGTGCGCGAGAAGCCCGGCATGTCCGCGTTGCTGGCGATATATGCCGAATGCTTGTGATACGCGCTGTGCGAAATCGACAGCCCGATTTCGTGCAGCGACGCCGCCCAGGCGATGAACATGCGGTTCTCTTCGCGGCGTTCCTCGTCGGGCTCCTCGAACTGGTCGTAGAACTTCACGGCCAGCTCGCCGATGCGCCCCGCCTGCGCGCGATCCACGCCGTAGCGGCGCATGAAGCCTTCCACCGTCACCGTGCGCATGTCCTCATGCTGCGACCGGCCCAGCAGGTCATAGAGCACGCCGAGGCGCAGCGCGCCGTCCGTGGTGTCGACATAGTCGATGCCGAGTTCGTCGAACACCGCGATCATGATCGAGAGCCCGCCCGCCAGCACCGGCACGCGGTCGGGCTTGAGCGCGACGAGCTTGAGCCGGTTCACGTTCTCGGCCTTGATGAGCGCGCGCTTGAGGCGCTCGAGGCCGCCGCGCGTGATGCCGTGCGTCACGCCCGCATCGTTGAAGCCGTTCGCCTCGACCAGTTCCGCGAGCGCGCGCGCCGTGCCCGACGAGCCGATCGCCTGATCCCAGCCGGTCTTGCGATAATCGGAGGAAATGATCTGGATTTCGCGCGTGGCAGCCAGTTCGGCCTGGCGCATCGTGTATTCGTCGACGTTGCCCGAGGGAAAGAACTGCCGGCTATGACTGACGCAGCCGATATACAGGCTTTCCATGCGGATCGGCGTATAGTGCGCGCCGATGATGAACTCGGTCGAGCCGCCGCCGATGTCCACCACGAAGCGCTTGCCGGCACTCGCGGGCACCGAGTGCGCGGCGCCCGCGTAGATGAGGCGCGCTTCCTCGCGCCCCGCGATCACTTCGATGGGGAACCCGAGCGCGGCTTCGGCCTCGGCGAGGAACTCGCCCGCGTTCTTGGCGACGCGCAGCGTGTTGGTCGCGACCGCCCGCACCTGGTCAGGATGGAAATCGCGCAACCGCTCGCCAAAGCGCCGGAGCGCGTCCCAGCCGCGCACCTGCGAGGCGCGGTCGAGCAGCTTGTCTTTCGAAAGACCGGCGGCGAGCCGCACCGGTTCGCGCAGCGCATCTACCGGATAGATCTGGCTGCCGGCATCGGTTTCTTCGACGCGGCCGACAATCAGACGAAAGCTGTTCGAACCGAGATCGACTGCGGCAAGCAGTTGGGGATTGGTGACCATCGAGGGGGCGGGCTCCGTGCGTGCGAATGCGGCCATGCGGGCTTGCTGCGCCGCGGCCGCACTGTCCAAATGCGTCATTTTAAGCGTAGCCGACTTCACCATGTCGCTCCTCGCATTGGTAACGCTGGGCACAGTTTCATCCACTGTGCATCTTCGCAATGCGACTTGTCGATTTCGTGAAAATGCGGCGTAGAATTTATGACATCCACCGAATGTCACAATAAAGTCATATTACTGTGAGAATTTCCGAGCGTCCGTTCGAATCACTCCCTGACATTCCGTTTTCATTGCCAATGTCCATCCGCTATCCCTTACTTAATCGCGAACTGGGCATTCTGGGATTCAACGAGCGCGTGCTAGCACAGGCGTCCGATCCCGCTGTTCCCTTGCTGGAGCGCCTGCGCTTCATCTGCATCACCAGCAGCAACCTCGACGAATTCTTCGAAGTCCGCATGGCCGGGCTTCAGGAGCAGATGCGCGACAACCCGGGCGTGCTCTCGCCCGACGGCATGTCGCTGCAGCATGTGTACGACCTCGTGGTCGAGCGCGCGCAGCGTCTCGTGCATCGCCAGTACCGCATGCTGCACGACGCCGTCTTGCCCGCACTCGAACAGGAAGGCATCTATTTCCACGGCACCGACGCCTGGAACGAAGCGCAAACCGCCTGGGCACGCAAATACTTCCTCGACGAACTGCTGCCCGTCCTCACGCCGATCGGCCTCGATCCCGCGCACCCCTTCCCGCGCGTGCTTAACAAGAGCCTGAACTTCGTCGTGGAACTCGAAGGCAAGGACGCCTTCGGGCGCCAGGCCGTAATGGGCATCGTGCAGGCGCCGCGCGCGCTGCCGCGCCTCGTGCGCATGCCTCAGGAGCTTTCGGGCTTCCAGCATGGCTTCGTGCTGCTCGGCTCGTTGCTCCAGCGCTTCGTGGGCGAATTGTTCCCGAGCCTCGTCGTGCGCAGTTGCAATCAGTTTCGCATCACGCGCAACAGCGAGCTCTTCGTCGACGAAGACGAAATCACGAACCTGCGCGTGGCGCTCCAGGGCGAGTTGCCCGCGCGCCATCTCGGCAACGCGGTGCGGCTCGAAGTGTCGGCGGAAACGCCCGCGCATCTCGCCAAGCGTCTGCTCGACGAAAGCGGCCTCAACGAAAAGGACTGCTATTTCGTCGATGGGCCCGTGAATCTCGTGCGGCTCATGCAGTTGCCCGAGATGGTCGATCGCCCCGACCTCAAGTTCGTGCCGCACGTGCCCGCGATTCCGCGTCGCATCGCCGCGAACAGCAACATGTTCGACGTGATCGACCAGGGCGACGTGCTCCTGCATCATCCGTACGAGAGCTTCCAGCCCGTGCTCGAACTGCTGCTGCAGGCCGCCAACGATCCCAACGTGGTCGCGATCAAGCAGACCATTTACCGCACCGGCACCGACTCGCCGCTCATGGACGCGCTCATGCAGGCCGCGCGCAACGGCAAGGAAGTCACGGTGGTCGTGGAACTGCTCGCGCGCTTCGACGAAGAGACCAACATCAACTGGGCCTCGCAGCTCGAAGCCGTGGGCGCGCATGTCGTCTACGGCGTGGTGGGCCACAAGTGCCACGCCAAGATGATGCTGATCGTGCGCCGCGTGCCCGTGAACGGCCGCATGGTGCTGCGCCGCTACGTGCACCTCGGCACCGGCAACTACCATCCGCGCACGGCGCGTCTCTATACCGACTTCGGCCTCATGACCTCCGAGCCGAAGATGTGCGAGGACGTGCACCACGTGTTCCAGCAGCTCACGGGCATCGGCGGCGAGCTGCAACTGCACGAGATGTGGCAATCGCCGTTCACGCTGCACCCGAAGCTCATCGAGTCGATTCGCGCCGAGGCCGAGGCCGCGCGCGCGGGCAAGAAGGCGCGTATCGTCGCGAAGATGAACGCGCTGCTCGAGCCGACCGTCATCGACGAGTTGTACGAAGCATCGCAGGCGGGCGTGAAGATCGACCTGCTCATCCGCGGCGTGTGCTCGCTGCAGCCCGGCGTGCCGGGGCTTTCCGCGAACATCACGGTGCGCTCGATCGTCGGGCGTTTTCTCGAGCATCACCGCATCTACTACTTCTATGCGGGCGGCAACGAAAACGTCTACCTCTCGAGCGCGGACTGGATGGATCGCAACCTGTTCCGCCGCGTCGAAGTCGCGTTCCCGATTCACGACCGCAGGCTCAAGCGTCGCGTGATCGCCGAAGGTCTTTCGACCTTCCTCGGCGACAACCAGTCTGCATGGCTCATGCAAAGCGACGGTCACTATCGCCGCCGCCGCGCGGGCAAGGCCGTGCGCAACGCGCAGTTGAGCCTGCTGGCGAAGTTTTGTCCTTGATGGCCTGACGCCTGCGGGCGCCGGACGCAAAAAAGCCGCTTCGTATGAAGCGGCTTTTTTATTTGCGGCTACGGGCTCTTACACCGGCGCCGGCTGTCTCCTCGTCGTGCGCGACATCGGGAAACGCACCGTGAACGTGCTGCCCCGTCCTTCCTCGCTCTTTACTTCGAGCGCCGCGTCGTGGCGCTGCAGCACATGCTTCACGATCGCGAGGCCCAGCCCCGTGCCGCCCGTGTCGCGCGAACGGCTGCGATCCACGCGATAAAAGCGCTCGGTCAGGCGCGGAATGTCGGCGGCCGGAATACCGAGGCCGCTATCGGCGACCGAGAATATCGCGCAGCCTTGTTCCGCGCGCCAGACGAGATGCACCGTGCCGCCGTCGGGCGTGTAGCGCACCGCGTTGGTTGCGAGATTGCCGAGCGCGCTCAGGATCTCGGTTTCGGAACCGGTGACGCTCAACCCGTCGTCGAAGTCCGCGGTGATGTGGTGATGGCCGCCCGACAGGCTTTCAGCGTCCTCTCGCACGTGCCCGAGCACCGCACGCATATCGACGATGTGGTCGCCGGGCTGACGCCCCTCGCCTTCGAGCTTGGCGAGCACGAGCAAATCGGTGACGATGTGGCGCATGCGCGAAGCCTGCTGCTCCATCAGCTCGAGATAGCGGATGCGCTCGGCCTCGGAAAGCGGCAGCTCGCGCATCGTCTCGAGAAAGCCCGAGAGCACCGTGATCGGCGTCTTCAGCTCGTGCGAAACGTTGGCCACGAAGTCGCGCCGCATGGCGTCGGTGCGCTCGAGCTCGGTGATGTCCTGGGAGAGCACGAGCTTGCGGTTCTCGCCGTACGGAAACACCTGCACCGAAATCACGTTCTGACGCTTCGCGCCCATGCCGCGCATGATGAGCATGTCCTTGTAATCGTGCGAATTAAGGTAGCGCACGAAGTCGGGCTGGCGCACGAGATGCGTGATGTGCTGACGCAGATCGCGCTTCGCGTCGAGACCGAAGTGAATTTCGGAGATGGCGTTGCACCACTCGATCTGGTCGTGATCGTCGAGCATCGCGACGCCGTTGGGCGACGCCTGGATCGCCTGGATGAAGCGCGAATGCTGCTGCTCGACCTGGCGCACCTGGGCATGCCAGCGCTTCGCGAGCTTGTGCAGACGGTAGTAGATTTCGCCCCAGATGCCGGGGGCGCTAGGCACTTCGCCGTAGACCGGCGCGTCGAGCAGGCGCCAGAGGCGCTGCTTGTGGAACGTGCTGAAAAGCATTTGCGCGAGCAGCGCGGTCACCGCCACGCCCAGCGCGACCTTGGCGCCAAGGATCGCGCCGACACCGGCGCAGACGAGCGCGAGCAGCACGATCGATACGAGGGCGCGCGCCCAGATGATGTTCATGTTCCTGCGATCGAAGAAAAATACGGTCGGATGCGGACCACGCGACATCTTGCGGTCGTCACTCGATTATCGGCGACGGCCAGTTGGCACAAGCTGCGCAATCGGCAACACCGCCCGGTTGCTCGCCTGCGGCCGCGGCCGCCGCACCGGCGGGCGCCGCTCAGGCGCTCTTCGCGAGACGGTAGCCGCTGCCGCGCACCGTTTCGATCATAGCATCGCAACCTGCCGGCTTGAGCGCGGCGCGCAGACGCTTGATATGCACGTCCACGGTGCGCTCTTCCACGAAGACGTGGTCGCCCCACACCTGGTCGAGCAATTGCGTGCGGCTGTGCACGCGCTCGGGATGCGTCATGAAGAAGTGCAGGAGGCGAAACTCGGTCGGACCGAGATCGAGCTTGATTTCCGAGCCTTCGGCATGCGCCGCGACGCGGTGCGTGGCCGGATCGAGCTTCAGGCCATTGATCGCCACGACGTCCTCGGTGAGCTGCGGCGCGCGGCGGCGCAGCACCGCCTTGATGCGCGCCATCAACTCCTTGGGCGAGAACGGCTTCGTCACGTAGTCGTCGGCGCCGATCTCGAGGCCGAGTACCTTGTCCTGCTCGTCGCCGCGCGCGGTCAGCATGATGATAGGAATGTGCTTCGTGCGCTCGTTGTTGCGCAGATCGCGCGCGAACGTGACGCCGGATTTGCCCGGCAACATCCAGTCGAGCAAAATGAGATCGGGCAGCACGTCGCTGATCAGGTTCTGCGCCTGTTCCGCGTTGTAGGCGCGGATCGGGCAGTGACCTGCGTGCTGCAGGTTCACCGAAATCAGCTCGGAAATGGCGGGCTCATCTTCGATGACGAGAATGCTGCTAGGCATCGGCACCTCTTGACCTTATAACCTGTTGAATCTGTTTAGCTTGCTGCAATCGGCGCGGCTTAACTGAGCGCTTCGCGTTCGAGCGCGTCGCGCGACTTGTGCCGCACGTCGGTGCCCTTCACGATGTAGATGATGAATTCCGCGATGTTCTTCGCGTGGTCGCCGATCCGCTCGATCGCCTTGGCGATGAACAGATAGTCGAGGCCCACCGAGATCGTGCGCGGGTCTTCCATCATGTAGCTCACGAGCTTGCGCACGAAGGCGCGGAATTCCTCGTCGATCGCCTTGTCGTCGCGCACGATCTGCGCGGCGGCCACGGTGTCGAGGCGCGCGAACGCGTCGAGCGCGCGGCGCAGGATCGACACGGCCATCTCGCCCGAGACCTTGATCTCGGCGATGTTGACCGTGCGCGAGGCGCCGTCTTCCATCAGGCGCTTGGTACGCTTGGCGATCTTCTCGGCTTCGTCGCCGGCGCGCTCGAGGTTCGTGATCGTCTTGGAGATCGCGAGCACGAGGCGCAGGTCGCGCGCGGCCGGCTGGCGGCGCGCGATGATGTTGCTGCACTCCTCGTCGATCTCGACTTCCATCGTGTTGAGGCGGTCTTCCGCGACGATCACGCGCTCGGCGGCGTCGCTGTCGAATTCGTTGAGCGCCTGCATCGCCGTGATGATCTGCGACTCGACGAGGCCGCCCATTTCGAGCACCTTCGACGAAATGAGGTTCAAATCGGCGTCGAACTGGCTGGACAAATGCTTATCGGACATGTCGGGCTCCCTTGCTTCGATTAGCCGAAGCGGCCGGTGATGTAGTCTTCGGTTTCCTTGCGGACCGGCTTGATGAAGATCTTCTCGGTGTCGCCGAACTCGATCAGCTCGCCGAGGTACATGTACGCAGTGTAGTCCGAGCAGCGCGCGGCCTGCTGCATGTTATGCGTGACGATCACCACCGTGTAGTCGCTCTTGAGTTCCGCGATCAGCTCTTCGATGCGGCCCGTCGAGATCGGGTCGAGCGCCGAGCACGGCTCGTCGAGCAGCAGCACTTCGGGACGGATCGCAATACCGCGCGCGATGCACAGGCGCTGCTGCTGGCCGCCCGAGAGGCCGTAGCCGCTCTGGCCGAGCTTGTCCTTCACTTCGTTCCAGAGCGCGGCCTTGGTCAGCGCCCATTCGACGCGGTCGTCCATCTCCGGGCGCGAGAGCTTCTCGAACATCTTCACGCCGAACGCGATGTTGTCGTAGATCGACATCGGAAACGGGGTCGGCTTCTGAAACACCATGCCGATGCGCGCGCGCAAGAGCGAAATGTCGCGCTTGGTCACGAGCAGGTTCTCGCCGTCCATCAGGATCTCGCCTTCGGCGCGCTGCTCCGGATAGAGCGCGAACATCTTGTTGAAGGTGCGCAAAAGCGTGGACTTCCCGCAGCCCGAGGGGCCGATGAACGCCGTCACCTTGCCTTCGGGAATCTGCAGGTTGATGTTCTTGAGCGCGTGATACTTGCCGTAGAAGAAGTTCAGGTCCTTCACTTCGATCTTCGGCTTGCCAAGCGCCGGCAGGCGCGCGCCCTGGGCGGGATCCGCAGGTTGAAAGCCTGCGACGGGCGACGCGGCGTGCCCGGCGGTATTGAGGTGACTCTCTGCCATGTTCATCGGGAACTCCGCCCTTACTTTTTCGAAAAGA
The DNA here is from genome assembly GCF_900096975.1 of Paraburkholderia lycopersici. GTDB lineage: Bacteria > Pseudomonadota > Gammaproteobacteria > Burkholderiales > Burkholderiaceae > Paraburkholderia > Paraburkholderia lycopersici. Next base: position 129,317 of record NZ_FMYQ01000021.1, on the reverse strand, counting down.
CCGTGCGTGCAAGGATATTCAGCCCCAGCACACCCAGCGTGATCAGGAAAACGCCGGCCCACGCAAGCGACTGCCACTGCGCAAACGGGCTCATCGCGAACTTGAAGATCGTGACCGGCAGGTTCGCGATCGGTTGATTCATGTCGGCGCTGAAGAACTGGTTCGACAGCGCGGTGAAGAGCAGCGGCGCGGTCTCGCCGGCAATGCGCGCGATCGCCAGCAGCACGCCCGTCACGATGCCCGCGATCGACGCCTTCAGCGTGATCGACAGCACCATCTTCCACTTCGGCGTGCCGAGCGCGAACGCCGCTTCGCGCAACGCGTTCGGCACGAGCTTGAGCATGTTCTCGGTCGTGCGGATCACGATCGGAATCTGCAGCAGGGCGAGCGCGATCGCGCCGGCCCAGCCGCTGAAGTGCCCCATCTTCGCCACCACGAGCGCGTAGACGAACAGACCCACGACGATCGAAGGAGCCGACAGCAGAATGTCGTTGATGAAGCGCGTAACGCTCGCGAGCCAGCCCTTCTGGCCATATTCCGCGAGATAGATACCCGCGAGAATGCCGATCGGCGTGCCGACGAATGTTGCGATCGCAACGAGCAGCAGGCTGCCGACAATGGCGTTGGCAAGACCGCCGCCGTCGGTGTTCGGCGGCGGCGTGGATTGCGTGAACAACTCCACCGAAAGACCGCCGATACCGAGCGAAAGCGTCGTGTAGAGAATCCACACGAGCCAGATGATGCCGAACGCCATCGCGGCGAGCGAAAGCGTAAGCGCGATCGCGTTGGTCACGCGGCGGCGGCGCTGCAGCTTGTCGCGCATGCGCTCCAGTTCGGGGCCGTAAATCGCACCCGGAATCTTCATGATCGGTTCGCTCATCGCGCACCCTCCGCTTTTTCAAGGCGCAGCAACATGAGCTTCGAGATCGAGAGCACGATGAACGTGATGACGAAGAGGATCAGGCCCAGTTCCATCAGCGCGGCCGTGTGCAGCCCGGGGCTCGCTTCCGCGAACTCGTTGGCGAGCGCCGAGGTGATGCTGTTGCCGGGCGAGAAAAGCGACACGTTGTCAAGCAGGTTCGTATTGCCGATCACGAACGTGACGGCCATCGTCTCGCCGAGCGCGCGGCCGAGGCCGAGCATCACGCCGCCGATCACGCCGGTCTTGGTGAACGGCAGCACGATCTTCCACATCACTTCCCAGGTCGTGCAGCCGATGCCGTAGGCAGACTCCTTGAGCAGCACGGGCGTGACTTCGAACACGTCGCGCATGACCGAGGCGATGTACGGAATGATCATGATGGCGAGAATCACGCCGGCGCACAGAATGCCGATACCGATGGGCGCGCCCTGGAACAGCGCACCGACGATGGGCATGCCGCCCAGCAGCGAGCCGAGCGGTTTTTCGAACCATTGCGCGAAGATCGGCGCGAACACGAGCAGACCCCACATGCCGTAGACGATCGACGGGATCGCAGCGAGCAGTTCGATGGCGATGCCAAGCGGCCGGCGCAGCCACGCGGGCGAGAGCTCGGTGAGAAAGAGCGCGATGCCGAAGCTCACGGGCACCGCGATGATGAGCGCGATGATCGAGGTGGCGATCGTGCCGTAAATGGGCACGAGTGCGCCGAACTGTTCGCTGGGAGGATCCCAGTCGGCAGTCCAGAGGAATGCGAGCCCGAACTTCTGGATCGTCGGCAACGAGGCGATGATCAACGACACGATGATGCCGCCGAGCAGCAACAGCGTGATGATGGCGGCGAGGCGCGCGAGGCCGCCAAAAATGATGTCCCCTGCCGGGCTGGGCGCTTTTTGCTGCGCGGCGTTGCCGGGCGGGTTCGACACGAGCGGGACGTCGGACATGGTGACCTGGTTCCAGTTGCCGCGAGCGCGGGGCTCACGACGTTGATGCAGCGTGGGGACTGCAGATCGCCCGCTTTTCAGCCGTTAAGCCGGAGGGCGGGCGGCACATCAGGGACAGCGCGGATTCGGGCAAACCACAAGCGACAAGGCCGCGCGCTCACGCGGCGGCCCTCTTCACCGTTGCCCGAGCGCTGACTTAGTCGGCGATCGGCTTACCGCTCGCGTCCTTGACCTTCTCCTTCCACTGCGACTTGATTTCGCTTACGACCGATTGCGGCAGCGAGATGTAGTCGAGGCTGTCAGCAGCCGGCGTGCCGTTCTTGAACGCCCAGTCGAAGAACTTGAGCGTTTCCTTGCCCTGGTCCGGTTTGTCCTGTGCGGTATGCAGCAGCACGAACGTCGCGCCGACGACCGGCCATGCGTCCTTGCCCGGTTCGTTCGTGAGGATCTGGTAGAACGACTTCTTCCAGTCCGCGCCGGCGGCGGCTGCCTTGAACGTTTCGGTGGTCGGCTCGACGACCGCGCCCGCCTCGTTCTTCATGGCAGTGTAGACCATGTGGTTTTGCTTGGCGTAGGCCCATTCGACGTAGCCGATCGCGCCCGGCAGACGCTGCACGAAGGCTGCGACGCCGTCGTTGCCCTTGCCGCCCGTACCCGTCGGCCAGTTCACGGTCGTGCCTTCGCCGACCTTGCTCTTCCACTCGGGGTTGACCTTCGAGAGGTAGTTCGTCCAGATGAAGCTGGTGCCCGAACCGTCGGCGCGGCGGACCACGGCGATGTCGAGGTCAGGCAGCTTGACCTTCGGGTTCAGCGCGACGATGGCCGGATCGTTCCACTTCTTGATCTTGCCGAGGTAGATGTCGCCGAGCACCGGGCCCGACAGCGTGATTTCGCCAGCCTTGACGCCCGGCACGTTGATTGCCGGCACGACGCCGCCAACCACCGTCGGGAACTGGAACAGGCCATCCTTGGCGAGTTCGTCGTCTTTCAGCGGAGCGTCCGAGCCCGCGAAATCGACGGTCTTGGCCTGAATCTGCTTGATGCCGCCCGACGAGCCGATGCCCTGGTAGTTGACCTTGCCGCCACCCGACTTCTGATAGGCATCCGCCCATTTCGTATAGATCGGTGCTGCGAAGGTGCTGCCCGCGCCGGTGATGTCAGCAGCCTGCGCTGCGATCGCGAAGAGCGCGCCAGCAACGCCAGCGAGCGCGGTTTGCATCAATTTCATGAGACCTCCAGTGTGTGAGCGGATGAACGACACCGCGAAGCTTAGGGGGTCTCTGTGACAGTACTGTGACGATTCATGAAGCGGGCATGACAGTCTGATTACCGGCTGAAAGGCGCTGTATGGCGTGGAGAATGCAGGATGCGCGGGAGGTGTCGCGGCCTGTCGCGCAAGGCCGGGAGCCGTCAGGAGGGCCGCCTGGCGGGTGCCCGGCGACGGTGCGGCGTCGACGAAGAAGCTCCTCGAAGGAGGTTTGCGCCCCTTTTAAGATGTTTTGAAACGTTTGCCGAATTCCGCCGGAGCGTCGAAAAAATCGCAAAAAGAGGCGCGACGCCGGGACACGGCGTCGCGCGCATGGGGTCGGTTCGAGCCGGCCAGGGCGCGGGGCTCGGTATCAGGCGATCGAACGCTTGACCCCGCCCGCGATCGCCTCGGCGTAATAAACCGCGTCGCGCTCTTCACGGGCCTCGACCATCACGCGCAGCACCGGCTCGGTGCCGGAAGCGCGGATCAGCACGCGGCCCTTGCCTTTGAGTTCCGCCTCGGCGGAAGCGATCGACTGCTGGATCGCGGCGTTGCCCTTCCAGTCGGCTCCCTGTGCGATGCGCACGTTGATGAGCTTTTGCGGAAACAGCTTCACGCCGTCGAGCAACGCGCCCAGCGTCTGGCCGCTGCGCTTCATCGCCGCGAGCACGAGCAGCGCCGAGACGATGCCGTCGCCCGTCGTATGCCGGTCGAGCGAGAGAATGTGGCCCGAGCCTTCCGCGCCGAGCTGCCAGCCGCGCTCGCGCAGTTGCTCCAGCACGTAACGATCGCCCACGTTCGCGCGCACGAACTGCACGCCAAGGCCGTCGAGCGCCTGCTCGACCGCGAGATTGGTCATGAGCGTGCCCACCGCGCCTTCCACCTTGCCGTCGGTCGCGATGCGGTCTTTTACGAGCACGTACAGCAGCTCGTCGCCGTTGTAGAGGCGGCCCTGTGCATCCACCACCTGGAGGCGGTCGGCATCGCCGTCGAGCGCAATGCCAAGGTCCGCGTGATTCGCGCGCACCGCGCGCACGAGCGCATCGGGCGCAGTCGCGCCCACGCCGTCGTTGATGTTAAAGCCATTCGGCGACACGCCGATCGGAATCACGTCCGCGCCGAGTTCGTGGAATACGTGGGGCGCGATGTCGTAGGCCGCGCCATTGGCGCAGTCGATTACGAGCTTCAGGCCGCGCAGGTTGAACGCCTGCGGAAACGTGCTCTTGCAGAACTCGATGTAGCGCCCGCCCGCGTCGTTCAGGCGGCGCGCGCGGCCAAGCTGCTCGGAGGGCGCGCAGTCGAGCGGCAGTTCCAGCTGCTCTTCGATCTGCGTCTCCACTTCGTCGGGAAGCTTGTTGCCGTCGGCGGAGAAGAACTTGATGCCATTGTCGTAGTACGGATTGTGCGAGGCGCTGATGACGACACCCGCAGCCAGCCGCAGCGCGCGCGTGAGGTAGGCGATGCCCGGCGTCGTCATCGGCCCGGCCAGCATCACGTCGATGCCGGCCGCCGAAAGTCCCGCCTCCAGCGAGGCCTCGAGCATGTAGCCCGAAATGCGCGTGTCCTTGCCGATCAGCACGGCCGGGCGCGGCCCCGAGGCTGCAGCCGAGCCCGCGAGCACCTTGCCCGCGGCGTACCCGAGGCGCAGCACGAAATCCGGCGTGATCGGCGCCTCGCCAACCTTGCCGCGCACCCCATCCGTTCCGAAATAACGACGTCCCATCTTTGTATCCTCGATTTGGTACTGCCTTTTGGTACTGTCTTGCCCTGCCATTCGGCCGTCTTGCGCCGCCCTGCGCCCTTCTCACTGCGCGCGCTGGAGAGCGTCCGCCCCGGCTGCGGCTCAGCCGCGCGATGTCCGCGCGCCGCCTGCCATTGCCTCGCGCATCGCCGCCCAGACCTTGAGCGCATCCACAGTGGGCGCGACGTCATGCACGCGGATGACCGCGGCACCCCGCTCCGCCGCGCACACGGCCGCCGCGACGCTCGCCGCCACACGCTCGGGCGCGGGCCGGTTCACGAGCGCGCCAAGCATCGACTTGCGCGACATGCCGGCGAGAACCGGATACGGCGCGACGCCAGATGGGACCTCGGGCGCAGTCTCAGGCAGGTGCGCGAGCAGCGCGTAATTGTGCCCGATCGCCGACTTGCCAAAGCCGAAGCCGGGGTCCACGATGATGCGCGCCTTCTCCACACCCGCAGCTTCGAGGTCCGCGCAGCGCTGCGCGAGAAATTCGCGCACCTCACGCACGACGTCCACGTAGTCGGGCTCGCCCACCTGCATCGTCTGCGGCTCGCCGAGCATGTGCATCACGCACAGGCCGCAATCGCTGTCGCGCACGGCCTCGATCGCGCCTGGCATCCGGAAACCCCAGATGTCGTTGATCATATCGGCACCGGCTGCGAGCGCCGCGCGCATGACTTCGGGCTTGTAGGTGTCGATCGACAGCGGCACGTGCGCGCCTTTGAGCTTCTCCACGAGCGGAATCACCCGCTCGAGTTCCTCGCCGAGCGGCACCGGCGGCGCGCCAGGCCGGGTCGACTCCCCACCGATATCGATGATATCGACCCCGTCGAGCATCATCTGCTCGGCTCGGCGCAGCGCATCGTCTAAAGCGAGGTAACGACCGCCGTCGGAGAACGAATCGGGCGTGGTATTGAGAATGCCCATGACGAGCGGACGGGCGAACGTCAGAGCGAAACGGCCGCATGAGAGCGGCCCAGGTGGGAGATTACCCTGCGAGATGGTATTGGGCACGTCAGGAAACGTCAGATGTGTAACGAGATACAGCGGCGCGACATGGCGGTCGTTCGGCGGCCAGTCCCGCGCCAGAAATGCAAACGGGCCGATGTGAACATCACACCGGCCCGCAACCTTACTCGATACGGATCACGCCGGCGCAGTCGCGCTACCCGGCTTGACCTCACTGCCCGCGCTGCCGCCCGACGAAGAGGCGTCGCCCGGCGACGGCGTGCTCTTGGGCGAGCGCGGCGGACGGCCGGCCATGATGTCGTTGATCTGGTCGGCGTCGATCGTTTCCCACTCCATGAGCGCGGCGGTCATGGCTTCGACCTTGTCGCGATTCTCGTCGAGCAGCCGCTTCGCAAGGTTGTACTGATCGTCGAGCACGCGGCGGATTTCGGCATCGACCTTTTGTTGCGTCGCTTCCGAAATGGCGCGCGTAAAGCCCTTGCCGAACGGGCTGCCGTCGTTGTCGTCGTCGGCGTAGACCATCGGTCCGAGCGCGTCGGTCATGCCAAAGCGCGTGACCATCGCGCGAGCCGTTTGGGTCGCCTTGTTGAAGTCGTCGGACGCGCCCGTGCTGACCAGGTTCATGAACAGCTCTTCCGCCACACGGCCGCCGAACAGGATGGCCAGACGGTCGAGCAGATAGTCCTTCGAATACGTCTCGTTGTCGTGCTCGGGCAGTTGCCACGTGACGCCCAGCGCGCGACCGCGCGGAATGATCGTGACCTTGTGCACCGGATCGGCCTTCGGCAGCAGCTTCGCAATGACCGCGTGGCCCGATTCGTGGTATGCGGTGGCGCGCTTCGCCTCTTCGCGAATGACGGCCGACTTGCGCTCCGGACCCATGAAGATCTTGTCCTTCGCGTCCTCGAAGTCCTGCATTTCGACGATGCGCTTGCCGCGGCGCGCCGCGAAGAGCGCGGCTTCGTTCACGAGGTTGGCGAGATCGGCGCCCGAGAAGCCCGGCGTGCCGCGCGCAATGACAGCCGCGTCCACGTCGTTGGCGATCGGCACCTTGCGCAGATGCACCTTCATGATTTGCTCGCGGCCGCGGATGTCCGGCAGGCCCACATAGACCTGACGGTCAAAGCGACCCGGCCGCAGCAGCGCCTTGTCGAGCACGTCGGAACGGTTGGTCGCCGCGATCACGATGACGCCCGAGTTCGCCTCGAAACCGTCCATCTCGACGAGCATCTGGTTCAGCGTCTGCTCGCGTTCGTCGTTGCCGCCGCCCATGCCGGCGCCGCGATGACGACCGACCGCGTCGATTTCGTCGATGAACACGATACACGGCGCATGCTTCTTGGCCTGTTCGAACATGTCGCGCACACGAGCCGCGCCCACGCCGACGAACATTTCAACGAAGTCCGAACCCGAGATGCTGAAGAAAGGCACTTTTGCTTCGCCGGCAATGGCGCGCGCAAGCAGCGTCTTACCCGTGCCCGGAGGGCCGACAAGCAGCACGCCGCGCGGGATACGCCCGCCAAGCTTCTGGAATTTTTGCGGATCGCGCAGGAAGTCGACGAGTTCGGACACTTCTTCCTTGGCTTCGTCGCAGCCGGCGACGTCGGAGAAGTTCACCGCATTGTTGTTCTCATCGATCAGGCGGGCGCGCGATTTGCCAAACGAAAACGCCCCGCCTTTGCCGCCCCCCTGCATCTGTCTCATCATGTAGAACCAGAACACGATGATAAGTATGGTTGGCCCAAGATAATACAGCGCGGAGACAAGCGCATTCGGCTCTTCGTCAGCTTTGCCGCTTACCTGGACGCCATATTTCATCAGGTCGCCGACCATCCAGATGTCGCCCGGAGAGACGATCTGGTATTTCTGGCCATCAGCCGGAGTGACCGTGAGGTTCCGCCCCTGCACCACGACGCTCTTGACTTTGCCGTTCTTCGCGTCGTCCATGAACTGCGAATAGGAAACGCCTTCCTGGACACGGGGCTTGTCGAACTGCTTGAACACCGTAAACAGCACCAGTGCGATTACCAGCCACACTGCTGCCTTCGAAAACATGTTGTTGTTCAAAGCACCACTCCTTCACTCATAGATGGGCGCCTACATTTGCCTTGCGACACCACCAAAGCATTCTAATCCAGTACACGGACCCCTGCCATAACGTTTCGCTACCGCAGGAATAGCCCCGGCGCCTTGCCCCGTCCGCCTCTTCTACCCATTCAGCGGCCGGATCGCGCCATTTGCACGGCAATCGTGCCCCGATTAACGGGGACGCTTCAGATGTTTACCCAATATAAACGTTTCGGACGATTTATCGCGCGAAGCCTTCGGTTTGCGCGCAGCCACTACCTTGAACTGCTGCTTGAATTTCTCGACGATCTGGCTGTAACCGCTGCCGTGGAAGCACTTGACCAAAAGGGCCCCATCGGGTTTCAGGTGATTCTGCGAGAATTCCAGCGCGAGATCGCATACGTGTTCGATACGCGCCGCATCGGCCGACGCAACCCCCGAAAGATTGGGCGCCATGTCGGAAATTACAAGATCGACCGGGCGGCCGCCCACCAATTCTTCCAGTTGCGCAAGCACGTCGTCCTCGCGGAAATCGCCCTGCAGGAACTGCACGTCGGCGATGGGCTCCATTGGCAGGAGGTCGAGCGCGATGATCGTGCCGTCGATGCCGCCCTGACGCTGCTCGTCGCGCTTCGCGCTCTGTGCGAGCTTGTTGCGCACGTACTGGCTCCAGCTGCCGGGCGCCGCGCCGAGATCCACGATCACCATGCCGGGGCGGATCAGCTTGTCCTGCTCGTCGATTTCCTTCAGCTTGTAGGCAGCGCGGGCGCGATAGCCCTCCCGCTGCGCCATTTTCACGTACGGGTCGTTGATATGGTCGTGCAGCCACGACTGGTTGAAGCGATTTTTTGCCATTAAAGATGAACTCTTGCTGCGTGATTCCGCGCTTTTAGCGGATAATACGCGTTTAATTCGTGCGGCCGTCGCGGCTCGCCTGCCCGGATGACCGTTTCTCCGGCGGCCTATGGTGTCCGCGCCCTGCCGTTCCCCACGGTTCTCCGTTGTTCCGACGAGCTTGCCCGCCAGCGGCCCGCTACCCGCGGACCGCGTTCACGTCTGTCCAGTCTGTCGAATCAGGCCTGTCGACCCGCGCGGCGCCGTCATTTTAGTCGAGTCTGCCACATCCCATGCCCGCCCTCTCTCTTTCCGCCGAACAGCGCTCCGAACTGCGCTCCCAGGCTCACGCGCTCAAACCGGTCGTGCTCATCGGCGCCGAGGGACTGACCGACGCCGTTCTCAAGGAAATCAAGGTCCACCTGGCCGCGCACCAGCTCATCAAGGTGCGCGTGTTCGGCGACGAGCGTGAGGAGCGCCTCGCGATCTACGAAGAGATCTGCGACCGCCTGAACGCCGCGCCGATCCAGCACATCGGCAAGCTGCTCGTCATCTACAAGCCCGAGGAAGTGAAGGCCAGGACCACCACCGCCCGAGCCGGCGCGCGGGGCACCGTGTCGCGCCCCTCCGCCGACGTGCCGAGCGCGCGCGAAGCGGGCAAGCGCGGCGCGGCACCCCGCGTCGTCAAGGTCGTCAAGGCCACTGACAACCCGATGCGCAAGCCGAAAGCGCAAAAGGTGACCGTCAAGGGCAACGAGCGCGTCACGCAAGGCGGCAACATCAAGCGCGCCAAGAAGCGCCAGACCGGCTCCAAGCGGATTCACCAGGGTTCGAAGTAAAAAGCGCGGCCTTCGAGCCGCGCTTTTTTTGCGCCGAACCGGCTTGGGGCCCGTTCAGCGCGCGGTCGTTTCCAGGCGCTGCGGCACCATGCCGCGCGCCGAAGGCAGCAACCATACCAGCCACGCGCCAAGCAGGCTTTGCACGAGATAGAAGAGACTCGATACGCCATGCAGCAGCCCGAAGCGGCTCGCATATGGCGAACTGGCCACATCCATGCCCGCGCTCATGGCCTGAACGCGCAATGCGTTCATGAATGGCTGCAGCGCGAAATAGCCAATCAGCACGCACAGCAGCATCGCGGCCAGAATCCAGCGAAGGCGGCGATAGCCCGCCGCGCCGCGGCGCGCCAGCACGTTCGAAAGCCCAAGCAGCAACACGCCGCACACTACGCCGACAATGCCTTCAAGACGAAAGAGCTGCGCGGCGATCTCGCCGGCCACCACCCTTTCGAGCGAGGCGAACAACACGGGCGCGACCGCGTAACCAATGGTCAACTGGCTTCCAACCCACAGCATGGCCAGGAGGCCGAAGAGCCGGTGCGGAACGAGCGAAAGGGGAACGGCAGAACCTGCGTGACTTGCGGTACTCACGTGGATGCGCCCTCAGACGTAGCGAACCTCGATGACCTCGTACTCGCGCACGCCGCTGGGCGCTTGCACTTCGGCGACATCGCCTTCGGACTTGCCGATCAGCGCGCGTGCGATGGGCGAGCTCACCGAGATCAGGCCGTGTTCGAGATCGGCTTCATCGTCGCCGACGATCTGGTAGGTCACCGTCTTGCCCGAGTCAAGGTCTTCGAGATCCACGGTCGAGCCGAACACCACGCGGCCGTCTGCCTCGAGCGTGGCCGGGTCGATGACCTGCGCGGCCGCCAGCTTCGATTCGATTTCCGCGATGCGGCCTTCGATGAAGCCCTGCTTTTCCTTCGCGGCGTCGTATTCCGCGTTTTCAGACAGATCGCCTTGCGCGCGCGCTTCGGCGATCGAATTGATGACCGCCGGACGCTCGACGGATTTCAGGCGCTGCAGCTCTTCGCGAAGTTGGTCTGCGCCGCGCTTGGTCAAGGGAATCGTGCTCATAAACAACTCGTATGGCCGCTTGGGCCCTCAATGAGGCCGCAGCACGAGCGCTTGCGCGACATGTTGCGGCCATAAAAAAATTCCGCGGTTAAGTGCATCCCGCAAGGGCGGCGGCGCGGTCTGGCGCAGCCTGAAAACCCTGTTGGGACGCCGCTTAACCGCGGCACATTCAGCTTTTTAGCCTGCCTCGTTCAGTATTGGACAGACAGTCGAAGTCTTAGTTTAGGCGAGCATGGAGGCCTTGTAAATCATAGACTTCCAGGTTCTTCAGGTAGCGCAGGCCCTCGACGGCCGCGCGTGCGCCCGACATCGTCGTGTAGTAGGTGACCTTGTTCGCCTGCGCGCTCATGCGGATCGAGCGCGAGTCGGCGATCGCCGAGCGGGTTTCGTCGACGGTCGTGAACACGAGCGAAATCTCGCCGTTCTTGATCATGTCGACGATGTGTGGACGGCCGTCCTTCACCTTGTTGACGACCTTCACCGGCACGCCGGCCGCCTCGATCGCGGCGGCCGTGCCGCGCGTCGCGACGATCGGGTAGCCGAGTTCGTGCAACATGCGCGCGACTTCGACGGCCTTTGGCTTGTCGGCGTCCATCACCGTGATGAACACGGTGCCCGACTCCGGCAGACGCGACCCCGCCGCGAGCTGCGACTTGAAGAGCGCTTCGCCGAAGGTCTGGCCCACGCCCATCACTTCGCCCGTGGAGCGCATTTCCGGTCCGAGCACCGGATCGACGGTCGGGAACTTGATGAACGGGAACACCGCTTCCTTCACGCTGAAGTACGGCGGCACCACTTCCTTCGTCACGCCCTGCTGCGCGAGCTTCTGGCCGACCATCGCGCGCGCCGCGATCTTCGCGAGCGGCAGGCTCGTCGCCTTCGAAACGTACGGCACGGTGCGCGAAGCGCGCGGGTTCACTTCGAGGACGTAGATCACGTCCCTCTTCGAGCCGTCGCTCTGGGGCACCTGCTGGATCGCGAACTGCACGTTCATCAGGCCGACCACGTTGAGCGCCTTCGCCATCGCGGCCGTCTGGCGCTTCAGTTCCGCGACCGTTTCCTGCGAAAGCGAGTACGGCGGCAGCGAGCACGCCGAGTCGCCCGAATGCACGCCCGCCTGCTCGATGTGCTCCATCACGCCGCCGATGAACACGGCGTCGCCGTCCGAGATGCAGTCCACGTCGCATTCGATCGCGTCGTTCAGGAAGCGGTCGAGCAGCACCGGCGAGTCGTTCGACACCTTCACGGCCTCGCGCATGTAGCGTTCGAGGTCGCGCGGCTCGTGGACGATTTCCATGGCGCGGCCGCCCAGCACGTACGACGGGCGCACGACGAGCGGGTAGCCGATTTCGTCGGCGAGCTTGAGCGCTTCGTCTTCGGCGCGGGCCGTGCGGTTCGGCGGCTGGCGCAGGTTCAGGTCCTGCAACAGCTTCTGGAAGCGCTCGCGGTCTTCCGCGGCGTCGATCATGTCGGGCGACGTGCCGACGATGGGCACGCCATTCGCTTCGAGGTCGAGCGCGAGCTTCAGCGGCGTCTGGCCGCCGTACTGCACGATCACGCCGACGGGCTTTTCCTTGTCCACGACTTCGAGCACGTCTTCGAGCGTGAGCGGCTCGAAGTACAGACGGTCGGACGTGTCGTAGTCGGTCGAAACGGTCTCGGGGTTGCAATTGACCATGATCGTTTCGTAGCCGTCCTCGCGCATCGCGAGCGCCGCGTGCACGCAGCAGTAGTCGAACTCGATACCCTGGCCGATCCGGTTCGGACCGCCGCCCAGCACCATGATCTTCTTGTTGTTCGTCGGGTTCGCCTCGCACTCTTCCTCGTAGGTCGAGTACATGTAGGCGGTTTTGGTCGCGAACTCGGCCGCGCAGGTATCCACGCGCTTGTAGACGGGGCGCACGTTCAGCTCGATGCGGCGCGCACGCACGTCGGCGGGCTTCGCGCCGAGCAGCTTCGCGAGACGGCGATCCGAGAAGCCGCTCTGCTTGAGGTAGCGCAGTTCGTCCTTCGAGAGGCTTGCGAGCGTGCGGCCCTTCACGGCCGCTTCCTTCCTGACGATTTCCTCGATCTGCGCGAGGAACCACGGATCGATCGCGGTTTCCTCGAAGATTTCCTCGCGCGTCATGCCCACGCGGAACGCGTCGCCCACGTACCAGATGCGGTCCGGACCGGCTTCGCCGATCTCGCGAATGATCTCGTCGCGGCTCGTGGTCTTTTCATCGAGGCCGTCCACGCCGACTTCGAGGCCGCGCAGCGCCTTCTGGAACGACTCCTGGAACGTGCGGCCGATCGCCATCACTTCGCCCACCGACTTCATCTGCGTGGTGAGGCGCGGGTCGGCTTCGCGGAACTTCTCGAACGCGAAACGCGGAATCTTCGTGACGACGTAGTCGATGGTCGGCTCGAACGAGGCCGGCGTCTGACCGCCCGTGATCTCGTTCTTCAGTTCGTCGAGCGTGTAGCCGACGGCCAGCTTCGCCGCGACCTTTGCGATCGGGAAGCCAGTGGCCTTCGAGGCGAGCGCCGACGAACGCGACACGCGCGGGTTCATCTCGATCACGATCATGCGGCCGGTGCGCGGATCGATCGAGAACTGCACGTTCGAGCCGCCCGTATCGACGCCGATCTCGCGCAGCACCGCGAGCGACGCGTCGCGCAGGATCTGGTACTCCTTGTCGGTGAGCGTTTGCGCCGGCGCCACGGTGATCGAGTCGCCGGTGTGGATGCCCATCGGGTCGAGGTTTTCGATCGAGCAGACGATGATGCAGTTGTCCGCCTTGTCGCGGACCACTTCCATCTCGTATTCCTTCCAGCCGAGCAGCGACTCTTCGATCAGCAGTTCGCGCGTGGGCGAGAGGTCGAGGCCGCGCTTGCAGATTTCCTCGAATTCCTCGCGGTTGTATGCGATGCCGCCGCCCGAGCCGCCCAGCGTGAACGACGGACGGATCACGACCGGATAACCGCCCGTGCCGGTGGCCACGGCGATTTCGGCGTGAACCCTGGTCGCCTCTTCCATCGAATGTGCGACGCCCGACTTCGCCGAGCCGAGGCCGATCTTCGTCATCGCGTCCTTGAACTTCTGGCGGTCTTCGGCCTTGTCGATCGCTTCCGGCGACGCGCCGATCAGCTCGACGCCGTACTTCTTCAGCACGCCGTGGTGATGCAGGTCGAGCGCGCAGTTCAGCGCGGTCTGGCCGCCCATCGTCGGCAGGATCGCGTCGGGGCGCTCCTTCTCGATGATGCGCTCCACCACTTCCCACGTGATCGGCTCGATGTAGGTGACGTCGGCCGTGTTCGGGTCGGTCATGATCGTCGCCGGATTGCTGTTGACGAGGATGACCTTGTAGCCTTCTTCCCTCAGCGCCTTGCAGGCCTGCGCGCCCGAATAGTCGAACTCGCACGCCTGGCCGATGATGATCGGACCCGCGCCGATGATGAGAATGCTCTTGATGTCTGTCCGCTTGGGCATAACGCTCTCGCTAAATATTCCTGTGTCTTTTACGTCTTGCGGCGCGCGCCGCCGCGCGCCTGCGGGCGTCGCGCGTGGGCCGCTCCGAAGCGGCTCGCTGCGCGCCCTGCTCTGCTCGTGGGGTCGCTCTTAAGCCGTGCCCGTGCGCTTTTCGCCCTTCGCGTTGTCCATGAGCGCGGTGAAGCGGTCGAACAGATAGCCGATGTCGTGCGGGCCCGGCGACGCTTCCGGGTGGCCCTGGAAGCAGAACGCGGGCTTGTCGGTCAGCTCGAAGCCTTGCAGCGTGCCGTCGAAGAGCGAAACGTGCGTGACGCGCGCGTTGGCCGGCAGCGTGTCGGCATCGACCGCGAAGCCGTGGTTCTGCGACGTAATGACGACGCGCCCGTCGCCGAGATCCTTCACCGGATGGTTCGCGCCGTGGTGGCCCGTCTTCATCTTCATGGTCTTCGCGCCGACGGCGAGACCCATGATCTGGTGGCCAAGGCAGATGCCGAACGTGGGAATGCCGCGCGCGATGCATTCCTGCGTGGCCTTGATCGCGTAATCGCACGGCTCGGGGTCGCCAGGGCCGTTCGAGAGGAACACGCCGTCCGGGTTCAGCGCGAACGCGTCTTCGGCGGTGGCCTGCGCCGGCAGCACGGTGACGTGGCAGCCGCGCTCCGCGAGCATACGCAGGATGTTCTGCTTCACGCCGTAGTCGAACGCGACGACCTTGTACTTCGGCGCCGACTGCGTGCGGTAGCCTTCGCCCAGACGCCACTCGGTGGTCGTCCATTCGTAGGACTTGCCGGTCGAGACGACCTTGGCGAGATCCATGCCCGCGAGGCCCGGGAACGAGCGCGCGAGTTCGATGGCCTGGGCTTCGTCGTCGGAACCGGCGAGGATCGCGCCGTTCTGCGCGCCCTTGTCGCGCAGGATACGCGTGAGCTTGCGCGTGTCGATGCCGGCGATCGCGACCACGCCTTCGTCCTGGAGATACTCGCCGAGCGTGCGCTCCATGCGAAAGTTCGAGGCGAGCACGGGCAGGTCGCGAATGATCAGACCGGCGGCATGGACTTTCGTGGCTTCGACGTCTTCGGCATTGACGCCGACGTTGCCGATGTGCGGATACGTGAGGGTGACGATCTGGCGAGCGTAGCTCGGGTCAGTCAGGATTTCCTGATAGCCGGTGATGGCCGTGTTGAACACGACTTCACCGATTGTATGACCCGGCGCGCCGATCGAGTAACCACGAAAGACCGTGCCGTCGGCGAGCGCGAGCAGAGCGGGAGAGAAAGACGGCAACACGGGAGACTCCTTGGGGGGAGCACCCTGTGCCGACCTGTTATCCGACGTTACGATCTTGCGACCTGGGAGCGGCTGCGGCGTCGGCATCCTTTTCCACCTCTTGCGGCTGGTTCGGGATGCGCGCGCGGCTCGCTCACTACGCGACCTCTTCGTGCGGTCGGCCGTTGTGGCGCCGGGCCACGAGCGCGCGCTTGTTACACGTGATCGGGCGGCAGCCAGCCTGTTGACGGTGAAGCGCGGGCGGCGGATGAACGGATGGGAGAAGGTAGGCGCTAGGGTGCGGGTTGATAAGCTCAAACCTTGAAATTATAGCGCGAAAGTCACGCTTCCTTCAAATTGCAGGATAGCGCCGCCGACGGAACACGCGCTCGCGGCCCGTTCCTCAACCTTTTCCACTATAGCGGGCAGGCACGAGGCCGCAAGCGGCGCGTGGGCGATAGTTGCTCGTCGCGCCTTCAATTGTCGCAAACACAAATGAAAACGCCGTCACCTGGGTGACGGCGTCAATCGGAACAAGAGGAACAAGAGGAACAAAACGGAAAAGTGATCGGAGCGAAATACCGTGCGCTGCCCCCGCAACGCACGTTTGAACACCCTTCGCCAGCCGCTATCTGGATTTGTGCTTCTGCGTGTGGGTTTCGGCCTTAGGGCGGCTCGCCGCACCCTTCGACGCCTTGCCAGGCGCAGCGCTCGTTGCCTTGGTCTTGACAGGTTCGGAAACCTTGACGACCTCGGCGCGCACGCGACCGTGCTTCTTATCGTATCGCGACTTAGGTCCCGTGTCTGCAACGCGGGTGCCGATTCGCTGCACGCCGCCACCGGAAACGTTCGTTGCCAGACGCTCCGGACCCGGTTCGGCCGGCATCGCCTTGTTGACGGGCACGTGCAGCACGAGCACCTGCCCCGGCGTGACGAAGTCGCGCCGGGTCTTGTTCCACCCCTTCAACTGCCCGAGCGACACGCCGTAGCGGCTTGCCACCATTTCCATCGACTGCTTGCGGCGCACGCGGATCAGCATCTTGCGCGTGTCGGGCACGTCGGGCTCCATGGCCAGCACGGCGCTTTCCGCAACGTCGGCGCTGATGTCCTCGTCGTCACCGTCGTCGGTGCGCGGCACCACGAGCGTCGAACCTGCCTTCAGGCGCATGCCCGCCGGAATCTTGTTCACCGACATCAGGGTGTCGGCGTCCACGCCAATTTTCTGCGCGATCGCGGCGGGCGTGGCGCGCGAGTCGGTCGTGTAGACGGTCCACGAGGAAAGCTGGCCGGCGTACGCCTTCAGGTTGCGCTCGAACGCGCTCGCGTTGTCGAACGGCAGCAGGATCTGCGGGTCGGTCGCGCCGAGAATGACCGGCTTCTTGAACGAGGGGTTGAGCGAGCGGAACTCGTCAGTCGTCATGTTCGCGAGCTTGGCGGCGACGTCCACGTCGATATCGTGCGAGGTCGTGACCGTGACGAAATACGGGTGATTAGGAATGGATGGCAGCGTGAGCCCGTATTGCTGCGGGTTCATCACGATATTCTTGACCGCCTGCAGCTTCGGTACGTAGTTGCGCGTTTCGCTGGGCATGCGCAGGCTCTGGTAGTCCGTAGGCAGGCCCGCCGCCTCGTTGCGCGCAATGGCGCGCTGCACGTTGCCCTCGCCCCAGTTATAGGCCGCGAGCGCGAGGTACCAGTCGCCGAACATGTCGTGCAGGCGCGAGAGATAGTCGAGCGCGGCACTGGTGGAGGCCAGCACGTCGCGGCGCTCGTCCTGCCACATGTTCTGCTTGAGGTTGTAGGTGCGGCCGGTGCCCGGCACGAACTGCCACATGCCGGCCGCCTTCGCGACCGAAAGCGCCTGCGGGTTGTAAGCGGACTCGATGAACGGCAGCAGCGCGAGCTCGGTAGGCATATGACGCGCCTCGAGTTCCTCGACGATGTGATAGAGGTACTTCTGCGAACGCTCGGTCATGCGCGCGACGTAGTCGGGCCGCTGGGCGTACCAGTTGGCGTTCATGTCGACAAGATCGCCCTGCAGGTCGGGCATCTGGAAGCCGCGGCGAATGCGCGCCCAGAGATCGGCGTCGGGACTCGTGAGCTGGTCGACCGAGCCTTGGTCGACGTTGATGGTTTCTTTTGCTGCGGAAGTCTTTCGAATGAGGTCGGCGTTGGCCTGGGCGTTGGTTTGAGCCAGAGAATCCGCAGACGGCCCCCCGCTCGCACAGGCGGCGAGCATGAGGACCAGCAGCGCACTGATTATGAATCGCATGAAAATCTACATCCGCATGGCTGGAATTTGCAGCCGATAGTACGGAACGCGTCCGTTTCCGTCAATCGGAATTATTGGAAAAAAACCATGAAAATCCGCAGGTTGGGTGCGATTCCATACGATTGGGTTGAGCATGCCCCCTGATCGGGGTCGGTCAGCGGAAGCGGTTCTTCCACTCGCGCATCAGCGAAAAAGCGGCAAGCCGGTCCGGCACCGTTTCGTGCAGCGCTTCGGTGAGTGCGGCCTGCACCGCCGTATCGCCTGCGCGCAGGAAAGGATTGACGGCGCGCTCGTGCGCGATCGTGGTGGGCAAGGTCGGCACGCCGCGCTCGCGCAGCGCCGCCGCCTCGCGGCTCCAGTCGTGCAACGCGGCGTTTGCCGGATCGCAGGCGAGCGCGAAGCGGATGTTCGAGAGCGTGTATTCGTGTGCGCAATGCACGTGGGTGTTGCCGGGAAGCGCCGCCAGCGCATCGAGCGAGGCGAGCATCTGCGCGGGCGTGCCTTCGAAGAGGCGACCGCAGCCGCAGGCGAACAGCGTGTCGCCGCAGAACACATGTGGCGTGCCGGTCGAGTCGGCGGGCTGGAAATACGCAATATGGCCGCGCGTGTGACCGGGTACGTCGATCACCGTGAAGTCGAGCGCGGGCGCGTCCAGATGAACGGCGTCGCCGCCCTTCACGCGCGTGACGAACGGATCGAGCGGCCCGAGCGCCTCGCCGGCCGGACCGTAGACGGGCACCTGGGCGTCGGCGAGCAGGTCCGCCACACCGCCGACATGGTCCTTGTGGTGATGGGTGAGTAAAATAGCGACGAGCCGCCAGCCGCGCTTCGCCAGACAGGCGCGAACCGGCGCGGCGTCGCCCGGATCGACGGCCACGGCATTGCAACCGTCCGACACGACCCAGATGTAATTGTCTTCAAAAGCCGGAACCGGTACGTATTCGCACGCGGCGCGCGCAGGCGTTTGCTCAAGCGGACTCTTCATGGGGCGACGTATTCTTCGACATGTCTGACCGAACGATTATAGACTGGCCCGCCTGGACTGCCTCGCCTGCCGGAAGGTACGTGCTCGGCTGGGAGCAGGAACAGCTCGACCGCGTGGTATCGAACGTATTCGGCTACCATGCGCTGCAGCTCGGCCTGCCGCAGCTCGATGCCCTGCGCGAAAACCGCATGCCGTGCCGCGGACTCGTGCTCGACGCCGCGAGCGCCGCCAGCGCGCCCTACGCGGTGCCAGGCGGCGCGCGCGACGGCGCAGGCGCTGCCGGCGGCCAGCCGCTCCACGCGCCCGCCGGCCGCAGCGCCGTCTGGTGCGACTATCTCGATCTGCCGTTCGAAGCGCAGAGCGTCGATCTCATCGTGATGCCGCACACGCTCGAATTCACGAGCGACCCGCACCGCCTGCTGCGCGAGGCCGAACGCGTGCTGATGCCCGAAGGGCAGCTCGTGATCGTCGGCTTCAACTCGCTTTCGCTCTGGGGCGCGCGCCAGTCTGTCGCGAAGCGGACCGGCCATCCGTTTTTGCCCGCGCGGCAGGACCTGATCGCGTTCACACGTCTGAAGGACTGGATCAAGCTGCTCGGCTTCGAGCTTGAACGCGGACGCTTCGGCTGTTATCGTCCGCCGCTCGCGACCGACCAGTGGCTCGGCCGCTACGGCTTCATGGAAGCCGCCGGCGACCGCTGGTGGCCGATTTTCGGCGCCATCTACATGGTCACGGCGATCAAGCGCGTGCGCGGCATGCGCCTCGTCGGGCCGCTGAAGGTCAAGAAGCCCGTGCTGGCGGCAAGTCTGAAGCCGGCCGCCACCACCCCTTCCCCAACACGCAACAAGGACACATGAGCACACCCGACTTCGTCGAAATCTTCACGGACGGTGCCTGCAAGGGCAACCCCGGCCCGGGCGGCTGGGGCGCGCTGCTGCGCTTCGGTGCGCAGGAAAAGGAACTGTTCGGCGGCGAGGCCGGCACGACCAACAACCGCATGGAGCTGATGGCGGTGATCGCCGCGCTCGACGCGCTCAAACGCCCCTGCAACGTGATCGTGCACACTGACTCGCAGTATGTGCAAAAAGGCATCAGCGAGTGGATTCACGGCTGGAAGAAGAAGAACTGGATGACGGCCGCCAAAACGCCGGTCAAGAACGACGACCTCTGGAAGCGTCTGGATGCGCTCGTCGCCCAGCACCAGATCGAATGGCGCTGGGTGAAGGGTCACGCCGGCCATCCGGAGAACGAGCGCGCCGACGCACTTGCGAACCGCGGCGTCGCCACGCTCGCGGAACTCTGAGTCCGCGCCGCGCGCGGGTCGGCAAGGTCTGACATCGCGTCCCGCATCACATCATCGAGCTTTACACGACATGCGCCAGATCATTCTCGATACCGAAACCACCGGCCTGAACGCCCGCACGGGCGACCGCATCATCGAAATCGGCTGCGTCGAGCTGGTGAACCGCCGGCTCACCGGCAAGAACCTGCACTTCTACGTGAACCCGGAACGCGACAGCGACCCAGGCGCGCTCGCGGTGCACGGCCTCACGACCGAGTTTCTCTCCGACAAGCCGAAATTCGCCGAGGTCGCAGGCGAAATTCTCGACTTCGTGCGCGGCGCGGACATCATCATCCACAACGCGCCGTTCGACATCGGCTTTCTCGATGCCGAACTCACGCTGCTCGGCAAACCTCCGTTCAGGGAGCATTGCGGCGAAGTGATCGACACGCTCGTGCAGGCCAAGCAGATCTTCCCCGGCAAGCGCAACTCGCTCGACGCGCTGTGCGACCGCTTCGGCATCAGCAACGCGCACCGCACGCTGCACGGCGCACTGCTCGACTCGGAACTGCTCGCCGAGGTCTATCTCGCGATGACGCGCGGCCAGGAGAGCCTCGTCATCGACATGCTCGGGGAAGGCGCCGCGCCGGGCGCGGCGGCCGCGCCGCGCGTACGGTTGGAGGCGATCGAGTTGCCGGTGATCATGGCAAGCGGCGAGGAACTCTCTGCGCACAACGCCGTGCTCGACGATCTCGACAAGGCGCTCAAGGGAACGTCCGTGTGGCGCGCCAAGCCCGTCCCGGCGGAAGAAAAAACAGCTGATACGCAGAATGCTTAAAAAAGGGCTTTACAAGATCGGAAAAGACCCGCATAATTTAAATCTCTTCGGGTGGTTAGCTCAGCGGTAGAGCACTGCCTTCACACGGCAGGGGTCACAGGTTCAATCCCTGTACCACCCACCAGAATTCCTGGTGTTGGTAATGACAAACACCGAAGAATAAAAAGCCTCGTTGCGAAAGCAACGAGGCTTTTTTGCTTTGCGCGATTCAAACCGATATCGCGTGCCCGGCAACTGGCGTGACGCCAGCTACGCACGCCACCGAAGGAAGCGCAATCTCACCGCGCTCCGCTACTCACCCCCATCGAGACCGATGCCGCGCGCCATGCCCGTCGCCGCGACCACCATCACGACGACCAGCACCGTCTGCCACGCGCCGATGCGCGCGTATTTCGGCGCGCGCGCGAGGTCGGGCACGTCGCCGCGGCGCACGGCGAGGCGCCAGCGCAGCAGCGCCATCATCGGCGCGATCTCGAGCAGCAGGATCAGCACGAGCGCTCCCATCTTCACGTGAAAGAGCGGTTCGTGGAGATAGTACGCAGCGCCCTTCTCGAAGCCGCCAAACGCGCGCATCGCGCCAGTGGCAATCAGCACGAGCGCCGAGCCGCCCCAACCGTTGTCGGCGCTGAAGATTGCGGGCAGATCCTCGGTCGAGGTGCAACGGCGCAGTCCGCGCGTGCGCCTCAGGATCGATGCGAGCGCAAAACCGAAGGCGAGCAGATGAACGGCGGCGAACAACCAGCGTGTGAGCATTGCGACTCCTTCGAGCGAACGACAGGAACAGCACGCAAAAGCGAACCGGGCTCGATCGGGCTCAAGCCCGGGCGCGGCGTACGTAAAGCACGCGGGCGACGGCGGGCGCGTCAGACCTGCTTCAGCGCCGCATCGAGCGCGCGCGCGGCCGTGCGGTCGCCCTCGGAGGCAAGCGGCACGCGAAACACGGTCTGGCGATTGTGGCCCGCCGCAGCCGGCGAGTCCCACAGCAATTCGATCTTCGGCCGACGCGCGGGCTTGCCGGCATGTGCGGACGCCGCAGCCGGTCGCGGCGCGGCGTTCGCGCTTCGCTCGGGCGTCGCAGCGGGCGACTCGACGGGCTGCGCCGCGGCGGGATCAGGGGAATCCATGGCGGGGGTGACCGGCTCGGCAACACCAGCGGCGGTCACGGGATCGCCGGACGGCTCCTGAGCCGGCGCGGGCAAGAGCGCGGGGACTGACGCGACCGCCCCTCTCTGATGCGCCCCGAAAGGCCACCGAACCGACAATTCGCGCGCGTCGTACTGCCCGACCTTGCGGCTCTCCTGCCAGACGACGGTCGTGCGCGTAACGGCATCGATCGACACGGCGAAGCGCCCGATCGCGAAGCGGCGCGCCGCGATGTTGGTGCGCCAGAGCGCGCGCGGCCGGCAGATCCAGACCACGGCCGCGTAGAGCGCGGGCGCGGCGACGAGCCAGCCATTGGTGTCGGCCACGGTGTGGACGGTACGCCGCCAGCCCGCGGCCCAGACGAATGCCCCGATGGAGCCGATCGCGAACAGGAAGCCGAGCGCGCCGAAAACGCGCAACGCCTGGCGCAGCCACTGCGGCAGCGGGTGAAACGGCCGTTCGACGCGCGCCTTCGCGCCGGGCAATACGATCAGCAGGAACAGGAAGACGAGGTTCAGGCACGCCGCCGGCGACGACGCCATGCCTTCGAGCGCGGCGAGAAAATTCATCTGCGCCATGGAATGCAGCCAGCGCGCGAGAATCACGAGCCCGATCGCGCGCAACGCGAAGAGCGTCCCGGCACCGGGTACGGTGGCCGTGGGCGTCGGTCGGGTTCTCGCCAAGGGACTACTCCTGTGCTCTGTCATCGTGGTGGGCGCCGCGGATTTTACGGCACGGCCATTATAGGGACATTTAAGCAAGCACCTCACTCGCCGCCGCCTTGTCATTGCCCCGCCCCGCCACCCGCTGACGCATGTGACAGCGCCCCGGTGCACAGGCACCGGGGCGCTGGGGAAAAGCGGAGGGAAAACCGGGCGCGCCGTAACGCGCCCCTTCCCGTACAACCTTAACCGGCGGCGACTTCGCGCAGCACGGTGCGGCGCTTCTGGCGCAGCAGTTCTTCGTAGACGGCGACGTAGTTCTGCGCCATGACCTTCGACGAGAAGCGCGCTTCGAACGCACCGCGCACCTTCTCGCGCGGCAGCGTCGACAGACGCTTGACCGCCGCGACGGCGCTGATTTCGTCTTCGACGACGAAGCCCGACACGCCGTGCTCGATGACTTCCGGCACCGAGCCGCGCTTGAACGCGATCACCGGCGTGCCGCAGGCCATGGCTTCGATCATGACGAGGCCGAAGGGCTCCGGCCAGTCGATCGGGAACAGCAGCGCGTGCGCGTTGCCGAGGAACTCGGTCTTCTCCGCTTCGCTGATTTCGCCGATGTACTCGACGTGCGGCAGCGACATCAGCGGCTTGATGACTTCCTCGTAGTACGCGCGGTCAGCCTTGTCGAGCTTCGCGGCGACCTTGATCGGCATACCCGCCTTCCCGGCGATGCGGATGGCCGTGTCGAGGCGCTTCTCCGGCGAGATACGGCCGAGGAACGCGAGGTAGCTGGGCTTCACGTCCGGAATCGGCTTGAGCAGGTTTTCCGGCAGGCCGTGGTAGACGGTCTGCTGCCAGTTCGCCTGTTGCAGCGGAATGCGCTGATTGTCCGAGATCGACACGACCGGCACGTCGTTGAACGCATTGAAGACCGGCTGCAGTTCGGGCAGATCGAGACGGCCGTGCATGGTCGTCACGAACGGCACCGGCTGGCGCTGGAACAGCGAGAACGGGTAGTAGTCGATGTGGAAATGCAGCACGTCGAATTCGTCGGCGCGGCGGCGCACTTCTTCGAGCAGCAGCATGTGCGGGGCCATCACGTCGCGAATCGTCGGGTCGAGGCGCAACGCCTGCGGCCAGAATGCTTCGAGCTTTGCCGAGGTGACCGAATCGCCGCTCGCGAAGAGGGTGACGTCGTGGCCCTGTTCGACCAGCGCTTCGGTCAGGTAGGAGACCACCCGTTCCGTGCCGCCGTACAGCTTGGGAGGAACCGCCTCGTGCAACGGAGCGATTTGAGCGATTCGCATAGTGGTGAACTCCTTCCTCGTAATAAATCGGGCAAAAGACTGCAAATTTGACAATCGACCTAGGCAGGCTGCGGCTTCCTTGTCGCCACGCGCCGTACAGGCGTTCCGTACCGCTAACCGCGCCGGGAAACCGGACGCAGATCCGGCGCAGTTGTGAAGTGGCAAGAGCGCACACGCGGCGGTTCAGGCCTTAAACGCGCAGGGGTCGCGGTCGTTGACACACAAGCTGTCAAATTCCCTACGTCGTTCGAGTCGGCATTATCCCGGTCTGGGGAAATTGCCGGCCGGATCATTTCAAAGTCTTTACGTTGTTACAAACCGGAAACATTCCGCAACCCATTGTTTTCCAACAAAGTTCTAGATTAGGTGCTGCACTGCGGAAAACAACCGCGCGTTTGTCGCGCGAAGGACGAGCATGGCTCATTCCGTCTTCCCGGCATGAATCCGCGGCCGGCGCTTACCAACGGGCACAGCGCCGTTCCGAATGCAATCCGTAATTCTATCTCTAAAACGGTCCGGGATTCCGCTTGAACCTCTGCTGCAACACCGTGTCCGCCATCCGTATCCCGGGCGTCCATGTCGCGATATGATGCGCGTCCGCCGGGCACAGGCGGTGCGCCTCGTGCGATGGGTGTTTACAATGCGGGAAGTCCGCCTTCGTTGCCGCGCGCCTGAAGCCGTTCGTCGCCGTTGCGCGCCTTCTTACTTCTTTGAACTTGAACGGACGAAGTTCCGTCAGACCGACCACCGATCAATTTGGAACATCTGACCATCGCCCAGCGTAACGCCCACAACGCAAAGCTCGCGAGCTATGCGCGGCGGCCGCTCGCGTTCCTTTTCCGCTACATCAAGCGCCATCCCCTCGCCCACGCGATCGTGCTCGCCAGCGTATTCGCGGCCGTCGCCTGCGCGCTTGCGTCGCAGTACGCCATCAAGCATCTGATCGACGTGCTCGGCGAGGGCCGGCACCATCCGGGGCCGCTCTGGACCGCGTTCGCCATCCTCGTCGGCCTGATTGCCGCCGACAACCTGCTCTGGCGGGTCGGCGGCTGGTTCGCGGCCCATACCTTCGTCACCGTCACGGGCGACCTGCGGCGCGACCTGTTCCAGTATCTGACCGGTCATTCGCCCAGTTACTACGCCGAAAAGCAGCCCGGCACGCTCGCGAGCCGCATCACGGCGACCTCGAACGCCGTCTACACGGCCGAGAACACCACCGCCTGGAACGTGCTGCCGCCTTGCATCGCCGTGGCCGGCGCGATCGTCATGATCATTTCGGTCAATCCGCTCATGGCGGGCGGCCTGCTGCTCTGCTCGGCGATCCTCTCGGTGATCCTCTTCAAGCTGGCCGGGCGCGGCTCGTCGCGTCACCACACCTTTGCGTCCAAGGCGGCCGCGGTGGACGGCGAACTCGTCGACGTGATCGGCAACATGGCGCTCGTGCGCGCCTTCGGCATGACGTTCCGAGAGCAAAAACGCTTTCGCGCGACCGTCAAAGCCGAACTCGATGCGCGCCGCTCGAGCCTGCTCTACCTCGAGAAGCTGCGCCTGCTGCACGCCGTGATCACGGCCATGCTGTCGGCCGGTCTGCTCGGCTGGGCGCTGTGGCTGTGGGACCAGGGCAAGGCGACCTCGGGCGACATCGTGCTGGTGAGCTCGCTCGGCTTCACGATCCTGCACGGCACGCGCGACCTCGCCGTGGCGCTCGTGGACGTGACCCAGCACGTCGCGCGCCTCGCCGAGGCGGTGCAGACCCTGCTGGAGCCGCACGGCATGCCCGACCGCGACGACGCCACGGAACTCGTGGCTCAGGGCGGGCGCGTCGATTTCGAGGGCGTGACCTTCGCCTATCCGCACCGCAAGCCGATCCTCGACCACTTCGACCTGCGCATCGAAGCCGGCCAGCGCGTGGGCCTGATCGGCAAGTCGGGCGCGGGCAAGACCACGGTGCTCGCGCTGCTCCAGCACTTCTACGAGACCCAGGGCGGCGCCATCAAGATCGACGGACAGGACATCGCGCGCGTGACCCAGGACAGCCTGCGCCATGCCATCGCGCTCGTGCCGCAGGACATCTCACTCCTGCACCGCACGGTCTACGAAAACATTGCCTACGGCCGCCCCGAGGCGAGCCGCGAGGAAGTGCTCACCGCGGCGCGCGAGGCACGCTGCGCCGACTTCATCGAGGCGATGCCCGAAGGCTACGACACGATCGTGGGCGACCGCGGCGTGAAGTTGTCGGGCGGCCAGCGCCAGCGCGTCGCCATCGCGCGCGCAATCCTCAAGAATTCGCCGATCCTGCTGCTCGACGAAGCCACCTCCGCGCTCGACAGCGCCTCCGAAGAGGCCATCCAGCAGGCGCTGGACCGGCTGATGGTGGGCCGCACGGTCATCGCGATCGCGCACCGTCTCTCGACGCTGCACAACTTCGACCGCATCATCGTGATGAGCGCGGGCAAGGTGATCGACGACGGCAGCCCCGAAGAGCTGCGCAACCGCCCGGGCCTCTATCGCGACCTCCTTGCCAAGCAATATGGCAAGCCGTCCACGCTGCATCTGGGCAACAAGAAGGCCGACGAAAAGCACGTCGCCTGACATACGCCGCGCCGCGCAAACCAAAAAGCCGCTTCAGCCAGTCGACCGAAGCGGCTTTTTTCTGCCCGGCGCCGTTGCCGCGCGCAGGGAGTTCTCGCGGTCAGCCCTGCGCGGGTTCGAGCGGCGGCAAAACCGCCCGTTGCCGCACGCTGACCTGGTTGAGATCGCGCATGAAGCGGTCGCGCCAGACCGAGACATTGTTCTCGCGCAACTGCGCCATCATGTCGGCGTAGCGCGCAAGGCGTTCCGCGAGCGGCATCGAAAGCGCGGCGTTGAGCGCGTCGGCCATGCCGTCGATATCGAGCGGGTTGACGATCAGCGCCCCCGATAGCTCCTGCGCCGCGCCGGCAAAGCGCGAGAGCACGAGCACGCCCGGATTTTCCGGATCCTGCGCCGAAACATATTCCTTGGCGACGAGGTTCATGCCGTCGCGTAACGGCGTGACATAGCCCACGTGCGAGGCGCGGAACAGCGCGGCCAGCACCGCGCGCTCGTACTGACGATGGATGTACCAGATCGGCGTCCAGTCGAGCTCCGCGTAACGACCGTTGATGCGCCCGGACTCGGCCTCGAGCCGCAGCCGGATGTCCTGATACGCGTGCAGATCGGCGCGCGTGGGCGGCGCGATCTGCACGAACGAAACCTTGTTGCGCTGCGCCGGCGCCTGGTCGAGCAGGCGCTCGAAAGCGCGAAAGCGCTCCACGAGCCCCTTCGAATAATCGAGCCGGTCCACGCTCATGATGACCTTGCGACCGTGCAGCGTGGCCTTGAGCGTGCGCACCGGCTTGCCGCGCTCGCCGGCTCTGGCGAGTTCCGCGATTTCGTCGGGATAGACGCCGATCGGGTAATCGCCCGCGCAGAGCGTCTGCCCGAATGCCTCGATGCGCGTGAGGCCATCGGGCCGCGTCGTGGTCGTTCCGCCCGCCTCGTTCGCGATGTAGTCGCAGAAGGCGCGCAGATCGGGCTTCGTCTGAAAGCCGAGCAGATCGAACGAACACAGCGCCTGCACCAGTTCGCGGTGCGGCGGCACCGCCAGCAGCACCTGCGAGGCCGGAAACGGAATGTGCAGGAAGAAGCCGATGCGGTTTTTCACGCCCGACGCGCGCAGTGCCTGGGCGAACGGAATCAGGTGATAGTCGTGAACCCAGATCACGTCGTCTTCGCGCAGTAGCGGCACGAGCTGCTGCGCGAGCCACGCGTTCACGCGGCTATAGCCTTCGTATTCGTGACGGTCGTACTGGACGAGATCGGCGCGGTAGTGAAACGCGGGCCAGAGCGTGGCGTTCGAAAAACCGCGGTAATACTGGTCGTAGTCGCGGCGCAACAGGCCGATGGTCGCGAAGGTCACGGGGCCGCGCTCCTCGAGCGCGATCTGCGGCTGGCCGGCAGTCAGGACCTCGCCGCTCCAGCCAAACCACATGCCGCCGGTTTCCTTGAGCGCGTCGTAGACGCCGACCGCGAGGCCGCCCGCGGCCGGACCGCCTTCGGAAATCGGCGCGACGCGGTTCGACACAATGATCAATCGGCTCATGAGATGCGGGATCCGTGCGGAAAATCAGGAAGGTACGGCTCGCGCGCGGGGGCGCCGCGCGGCGGGTAATCGGCGGGGATGAAACGAAGCATGCGCGCGGTCACCGGACGCCGGGCATGGCCGCGACGAGCGACGCGAGCCAGCCGAGCAGCGCCTGAACCGAGTCGACGCGCATCTGTGCGATGGTGTCGCCGCCGCCGACCTTGATCGACATCCCGCCCTGAGCGTTGACGACGGTGAAACCCTTCTCGTCGGTCAGATCGTCGCCGGCGAACACGGGGCGGCGGCCCGCGAACGGCGGCTCGTCGAGAAAGGCGCGCAGCGCGCGGCCCTTGTCGACGTCCTTCGGCTTGATCTCGTACACCATCTTGCCGGGCTGCAGCACGTAGGCGTCGGCGTAATCGGCGGCGAGGCGCTCGGTCGCCGCGCGCGCGGTGCCCTCGTGGTCGGGCGCGTTGCGATAGTGGAGCGCGAGCGACGCGCCCTTGATCTCGAGCAGCATGCCCGGATGCGTGCGCACCACCTCCGCGAGCACCTGCTCCATGTGCAGCAAGCGCTGGTCGTTAAAGCCGATACGTTGCGTGTCGCCGTTGGCGTCGCGCCGTTCGGCGCCGTGCAGACCCGCGACGGGCAGATCGGGCATGCCGAGAAAGCCGTCGATACTGTCGATGCCGCGCCCCGAGACGATCGCCACCGCGCCATGCGTCGCGCGCCGCAGCTCGCGCAGCAGCGCGAGCATGTCGGGACGCACGAGCACGCCGTCGGGCGTGGGCGCGAGATCGACGAGCGTGCCGTCGAAATCGAAGAAAAATGCCGTCTGTTCAGGCGGCAGGACTGCCGGAAGTGCTTGCATTACGGTCTTTTCACCCATCGGCCTGCTGGCCGGGTATGGCTCCGGGCGGTTCAGACGCCGGAGAAAGTGTGCGAATCTTACCGCGCCTTCAGCCGATTATCGAGAAAGTAAGGGGTGGAGCCGTCAGGAAGGGCCGCCGTCGCCGACTCGTCGTACCCGTGGCCGACACCCGCGCTACGCCGCGACCTTCCTTCGCTGCGGCATATCGACGCGAACGGCACGCGCACTGGAGCGCTTGCGACGGGGCGGACCCAATTTTGCTACAGTCCCAGCGACAAGCCGAGCCTCTCGCCGGACGACGCGCGGCCACCATAATTCACCGAGTCGACGAGACAGCCTTTGTTCCCTTCCTTCGAGCCTTCGCTGAGCATGTTCCGCGCCCGCCTCGCCGGCGCGGCGCGGAACATGCGGCGGGCGGCGACCATGGCGGGCGCCGTGCTGCTCTGCGCTTGCTCGCACTCGTCCGGGCCGTGGCAGTTGACGAACGTGACCGGTCACCTGCCCGACCTCGACTTCGCGCTCACGGCCGACAATGGCCAGCCAGTGACCGGCGCCAGCTTTCGCGGGCGCACGACGCTCGTCTATTTCGGCTACACGCATTGCCCCGATGTCTGCCCGGAAACGATGGCGCGCCTGATGCAGGTCATAGCGGAACTGGGCCCCGACGCCCGCGGCGTACGGATACTCTTCATCAGCGTCGATCCCGCGCGCGACACGCCGCAGGCGCTGCATGCCTACGTCGGCGCGTTCGATGCGCAGCATGCGCGCGGTCTGACCGGTACCGCTGCGCAAATCGAGTCCCTCGCAAAGCGCTACCGCGTGGCCTACCAGATGGAAAAGCGCGATCCCGACGGCAGCTACGAAGTCACGCACAGCTCGGCCGTCTATGTCTTCGACGCACAGGGCCATGCGCGCCTGCTAGCCACCGACCACGACACACCGGACGCGATCGCACACGACGTGCGCCGCGTCATAAACGACAAGACGTGAACGCATGGGGACTCGACGGTCCAACTTCGAGTCTTTCGAGTCTTATTCGCAACAGGCAACGCAACAGGAAACCTCATGACGAAGAACTTCAAATCGCTTACCGTCTCTCTCGGCTGCGTATTCGGCACCCTCGCCGCTTTTGCACCCGCCGCGCACGCCGCCGGCGCGCTGAGCGCGCAAGACGCCTGGGTGCGCTGGCTGCCCAACGATCTGCCGGCCGCGGGCTATGTGACGCTCAAGAACGAAGGCGACCAGCCGGTCAACCTGGTGGGCGTCTCCAGCGACGCCTACGGCATGGTGATGCTGCATCAGACGGTCTCGAACGGCTCGACGCAAAAAATGGTAATGGTGGACAAAGCGACGGTGCCGGCGCACGGCACGCTCGCGATCGCGCCGGGCGGCTATCACCTGATGCTGGAAAAGGCGAAGCACAAGATCGCGCCCGGCGACACGGTGAATGTGAAGCTGCAGTTTTCGGACGGCGAGACGCTGGAAACGCCGTTTGCGGTGAAGTCGCCTTCTGGGCAGTGATGTGACGGCGCGCGAATGCGGTGTGGTTGCGCGCAAGCACGTCGAACCCGATGCCAGGCCCGCGATGAACCCGATGCCAGGCCCGCGATGAACCCGATGCCAAACCCGCGATGAACCCGCTCTACTGGCTCGAACCCTGGGAGCCCTCGCCGACCGTCGTGATCTGCGTGTTGATTGCGGCGGTTCTGTTCGTGCGCGGCAAGCGGCATGCGCGGATTTCGCTCGCGCGGCAGATTTCGTTCTGGTTCGGGCTCGGCGCGCTCTACGTCGTGCTGCATACGCGGCTCGACTATTTCTTCGAGCACGAGTTCTTCATGCATCGGGCGCAGCATCTGGTGCTGCATCACCTCGGGCCGTTCTTCATCGCGCTCGCCTATCCCGGCGCGGCGCTGCGCGCGGGCATTCCGTTCGCATGGCGGCAGCGCTTCGTGGGGCCCGCGCTCGCCGCGCGGCCCGTGCGCGTGGCGCTCGACGTCGTCATGCATCCCGTCGTCGCGGTAACGCTCTTCGTCGGGCTCATCTACTTCTGGCTCTTTTCGCCGGTTCACCTCCTCGCGATGCTCGACTGGCGCCTCTATCGCGTCATGAACTGGAGCATGGTGATCGACGGGCTGCTGTTCTGGTGGCTCGTGCTCGATTCGCGCCCGGCACCGCCCGCGCGCCTCTCGCCAGGCAAGCGTGTGCTCGTCGTGATCGCGGCGATTCCGCCGCAAATCGCGCTCGGCGCGTTCATCTTCTTCACGCCGCGCGAACTCTATCCCGTCTATTCGATTTGCGGCCGCGCGTTCACGTGGCTGTCGCCCATGCGCGACCAGCAGATCGGCGGCCTGCTGCTGTGGATTCCGGGATCGATGATGAGCGTTGTCGGCGCGTTAATCGCATTGCGCCACTGGATGCGGCTATCCGCACGCGGACGTCTGCAGCAGGACAGGCGTTCCGGCCTGCGCCCCGAGGATCGGGCACGCCGCAGGGAAGACCGCACGCTGCACACGTGAACCAAGGCGCGGCGTGCCGGGGCGCTGCGTTACGCCGAGCGCATCCACACGTGCGGAATGCCGTCCTCGTCGTGAATCTCGCCGATGGGCGCGAAACCAAATGCGCCGTAGAACTTTTGCAGATGTGCCTGGGCATGCAGCCGCATCGCCGCGTCCGGCCATTGGCGCGCGATCTGCGCGATGGCGCGTTCGAGCAGCGCGTTGCCCAGCTTGATGCCGCGATGGGCCGGCGCCGTCACCACACGGCCGATGCGCACGTCGGCGTTTTCCGCGTCGGGCAACAGCACGCGCAGATAGCCGGCCAGTTCACGCGCACCGTCGCGCTCGCTCCACGCGAACAGATGCCACGCGCCGACGTCGAGACCATCGATATCGCCATACACGCAATTCTGTTCGACGACGAACACGTCGGAGCGCAGCTTGAGCATGGCATAGGCCTCGCGCGCATCGAGCGCGTCGAAAGGTTTCCATTGCCAGTCGAATTGGGCCAGCGGCAAGGCGGGGAACTGCGCGGTCATGATCTGTGATTTCCGTCAAAACGTCGTGATTGGCCACGATTATGCCGTGCGACGCGCGCGCCACAAATCCGTCGACGGGCCGCGCTCACTTTCGCCGACGCGGCTGCGCGTACTTGCGCCAGTACTGGAACGGCGTCTCGTGCAGATCGAGATCGAGATCGACGATGCGCGCCTGCATGCTCGCCTGGGCATCGGCGATCGCCTTGTTGTAAACCGCTGGCGCGATCTCTTCGAGAAAAAAGCCAAGCAGCGCACCCGCCGCGACGTTGCCGATCGGCTCCTCCATGTCGGCGTCGAAATAGCGCTGGATGGATGCGATCGCCTCGGCGCGTGCGTCTTCGGGAAGTTCGATGGGCATGTCGGGAAACCGGAGAAGACCAGGAAGAAACGTCCCGCTATTTTGGACCACGTGCGCTGACGAGACTCGAAAACAGGCAAAAACCGGCTGCGCAAAAAACAAAAGCCACCCGAAGGTGGCTTTTGTTCTGCATCTGGAGGCGCGAGCCGGAGTCGAACCGGCCTACACGGCTTTGCAGGCCGCTGCATAACCGCTTTGCTATCGCGCCAAAAGCGGACTGACCGAACCAGGGAAAACGAGGCAAGCTGCTTGCCCCCACAACAACCGGTCAGATTTGTGCGGTGACCCGACACGTGAATCAGGGCCCGCCAAACAAAAAGGGAAGCGCTGCTTCCCCGTGGCATTTGGAGCGGGAGACGAGTCTCGAACTCGCGACCTCAACCTTGGCAAGGTTGCGCTCTACCAACTGAGCTACTCCCGCAAATGTCTTGCTCTTTTGCTGCTTCGGCGCCTCGTTTCCCAACCGCGAAAACGCCGCACCTCAAAATCTGGAGCGGGAGACGAGTCTCGAACTCGCGACCTCAACCTTGGCAAGGTTGCGCTCTACCAACTGAGCTACTCCCGCATATCCGCCTTGGACTTCGCCTAACTGGCACCTATCTTCGGCTATCTCTACCGCATCTGCTTGCTTGCTACTGCGTCGTGCAGCGGAGAAGTGAGATTATGTATAACCCGCTGAATCGTGTCAACCCCCTCGCGCCGATCTTTTTGAAAAAGATCCGTAGCCCCGGGTCACAAACTCCCGCGCTCGCGGATCTGCGGCCACGCGAGCTTCATGTAATAAAGCATCGACCAGATCGTGAGGAACGCCGCTACGTAGATGAGCCACGCGCCCCACACGCGCGAGTCGAAAAGCGTCACGCCGCCGAGCGTGAGCGGCGCGTAGAAGAGCAGCATGGGAATCGCGACCATTTGGCACGCTGTCTTGAACTTGCCGAGCGAATTCACGGCCACGCTCTTCGACGCGCCGATCTGCGCCATCCATTCGCGCAGCGCTGAGATGGCGATTTCGCGGCCGACGATCACGAGCGCGATCACGGCGTCGAGCCGCTGAAGGTGCACGAGCACGAGCAGCGCGGCCGTCACCATGAGCTTGTCCGCAACGGGATCGAGAAACGCGCCGAATGACGAAGTCTGATTCCACTTGCGCGCGAGAAAGCCGTCGAACCAGTCGGTAAGCGCTGCCAGCACGAAGATCAGCATCGCCGAGACGTCCTGCTGCATCGGGGTAAGCATCGTATGCGGCAGATAGAACACACCGACCACGAGCGGAATCAGCACGATCCGCAGCCAGGTCAGGAGAATCGGAATATTGAACGGCATCGGCTGGCGCTATCTGTCGGGGAAGATGCAATTATGGGAGATGCAATTGTGCCGCGTCGCCGCACCTGCCACAAGCAAACGTAAGGAACGGCCAGGGCAACCCGTCGGGCGCATCAGTGAAGCTGCTGGTAGATCTGTTCGGCAAGCGCGCGCGAGATGCCTTCCACGCTCGCCAGATCCTCCACGCTCGCCGCCATCACGCCGCGCAGGCCGCCAAAGCGCGCGAGCAGCCGCTGACGGCGCTTCGCCCCCACGCCTTCGAGTTCCTCCAGGCGCGAGGTCTGGCGCGTCCTGGCGCGTTTCGCGCGCATGCCCGTAATGGCAAAGCGGTGCGCCTCGTCGCGGATCTGCGCGACCAGCATGAGCGCGGCGCTCTCCTTGCCGAGTTCGAGCGGCGCGCGGCCGTCGGCAAATACGAGCGTTTCGAGACCCACCTTGCGCCCCTCGCCCTTCGCCACGCCCACCAGCATCGCCGGATCGAGACCCAGTTCGCTGAACACCTGGCGCGCGATCTCGACCTGGCCCTTGCCGCCGTCGATCAGCACGATGTTGGGCAGCGTGCCGCCCGGCGCCGGGGTTTCGACTGCATCGGCGGCTTCAGCGGACCCAGCGAGTTCCGACGCCGCGTCCGGGTCGGCGGGATCGGGCGCCGGCACGGGCGGCGGCTCGCCCGCTTCGTTGCGCGCAGCCTGCGCGACCATCTTCTCGTAGCGGCGCGTGAGCACCTGGCGCATGGCGGCGTAGTCGTCCCCCGGCGTGATGCCGGCGATGTTGTAGCGCCGGTACTCGGACGACTGCATCTTGTGATGGTGATAAACCACGCATGACGCCTGGGTCGCCTCGCCCATCGTATGGCTGATGTCGAAGCA
Source organism: Paraburkholderia lycopersici (assembly GCF_900096975.1). GTDB lineage: Bacteria > Pseudomonadota > Gammaproteobacteria > Burkholderiales > Burkholderiaceae > Paraburkholderia > Paraburkholderia lycopersici. The sequence goes on along the minus strand of NZ_FMYQ01000021.1, from coordinate 94,882 downwards.
CTCGACGCGCAGATGCGCGAGATCGTCGAGCTCGAGCCCGAGCAGTTGCGCGAGCGTGCGCGTGCGGGCCTGCTGCGAGCCCTGCTCCGAGAGCAGGCGCGCGAGCGCGAGCCGCGCATTCTGCTCGGCCATCGCGAGCCATGCGCGCTTCTGCCCCTGCGGCTGACGCAGCAGCGTGACCTTGTGGCCCGCCTGCTCGCCGAGCACGTCCACGAGTTCGCGATTCGCGGGCGGATGGCTCACCACCAGGACGGGCGGCACGCGGTTGCCGAAATAGTGCTGCGCGATGAAGGCGTCGAGCACTTCGGACTCGATGCCGATCCCGCGCTTCCTGCGCGCATCCGCTTGCGATCCGGACGCAGGCGCAGCGGTTTCGGGATCGCCCGTATCGTCTTCGTCGTCCGCAAGGTCGGCCGCGATGGCGAGCGGGTCGGGCGCGAGTGCGTCGTCGTCACGCGTCGCGCCTTGCGCCGCATCCTCGTTCGCTTCGTCGACGTAATCCTCCACCGTCTTGCGCGCCAGCGACGGCAACGATTTCAGCGCGCTCGCCGCGACCACGGTCTCGCTGTCGATTTCCTCGGCGACGCCACCCTCTTCGTCCGTCAGCGCGCGCTCCACGTGCGCGGGAAAATACGCCTTGTCGCCCAGATGCCGGCCGCCGCGCACCATCGCGAGATTCACGCACACGCGCCCGCCCAGCGCCACCACGGCGAGGATATCGACGTCGCTTTCGCTGCCCGTTTCGATGGCCTGTTGATGCAGCACGGTCGACAGCGAACTCATCTGGTTGCGCACGGCCGCCGCCTGCTCGAACTTCAGCTCGGAGGCGAACGCGTGCATCTTCGTCTCGAGCTCCTTCATGACCTCGTTCTGGCGGCCGAGCAAAAAGCGCGACGCGTTGCTCACATCGCGCGCGTAATCCTCCTCGCTGATCGCACCCACGCACGGCGCCGTGCAGCGACCGATCTGATGCAACAGGCAAGGCCGCGTGCGGTTGTTGAACACCGAGTCTTCGCAGGTGCGCAACTGGAACACGCGCTGCAGGATCTGGATGCTCTCGCGCACGGCCGAAGCGCTCGGAAACGGCCCGAAGTACTGGTTGTTGCGATCGACGGCGCCGCGGTAGTACGCCATGCGCGGAAACTTGTGGCCCGTGATCTTGAGGAACGGATACGACTTGTCGTCGCGAAAGAGGATGTTGTAGCGCGGCGTGAGCGCCTTGATGAGATTGTTCTCGAGCAGCAGCGCCTCGGCCTCGGAGCGCGTGACCGTGGTTTCGATACGCGCGATGCGCGTAATCATCATGGCGATGCGCGGCGAGAGCTGCGTCTTGGTGAAGTAGCTCGACACGCGCTTTTTCAGATCGCGCGCCTTGCCGACGTAGAGGACCGCGCCGTGCGCGTCGTAGTAGCGATAAACGCCCGGCAGATGCGGCAGTTGCGCGAGCGCCTTTTTCGGGTCGAAAACGTCGGTGTCGGTCATCCAGTTTCGCGGGACGTGCGGTGCGTCGATGTGATGGGGACGTCGGGAATCGCACCGCCGTCGCGACGCGTTCATGGCTGTATCCTAGAATCGCAAGTTTAGATCATTCCGCGCCGCGCCGAACCTGCCGGCCGGGCGGCCCGCGCCGCTTCGCGCATCCTCGAGGCCCGGCGGTCGCGTGTTTGCCGCGCTTCGTCCGCAGTTCGTCCGCAGTTCGTCTCTTCGCTCACTGCCTCGCCATGACTGAAGTCCACTCCCCCTCCGCGGTGCCCGATATGACCGATACGCGCGTCGCCTGCGATCTCTTTTGCGCCGTGATCGACAATTTCGGCGACATCGGCGTGTGCTGGCGGCTCGCGCGCCAGCTCTCGCACGAACACCGCTGGCAGGTGCGCCTGTTCGTCGACGACCTGCACGCGTTCCAGAAGCTCTGCCCCACGCTCGACACAAACCGCGCGACGCAGGCGGTCGAGGGCGTGCTCGTCGAACATTGGCGCGAGCCCACGCACGCCGGCGATACGCTGCAGATCGCCGATGTCGTGATCGAAGCGTTTGCGTGCGAGCTGCCGCCCGTTTATGTGGCCGCCATGGCCGAACGCGCGCGCAAGCCCGTCTGGCTCAACCTCGAATATCTGAGCGCCGAGGACTGGGTGGCCGACTTTCATTTGCGGCCCTCGCCTCACCCGCGTTATGCACTCGCCAAGTACTTCTTCTTTCCCGGCCTCGGCCCCGGCACGGGCGGCGTGCTCAAGGAGCGCACGCTCGACGCCGGGCGCGCCGCGTTCGAACGCTCGCGCGATGCGCGCGCCGAGTGGTGGCAGCGCGCGACAGGCGGACCGCCGCCCGGCCCCGAAGCCACCGTGATCTCGCTTTTCGCCTACGAGAATCCCGCCGTCGACGGCCTGCTCGAGCAGTGGTGCGGCAGCGCGAAGCCAGTGGTCCTGCTCGTACCGGAGGGCCGCATCTCGGGCGCGCTCGCGCGCTTTTTCGGCGAACCGGCGTTCGCCGCGGGTTCGCGGGCCACGCGCGGCGCGCTGCGCGCGCATGCGCTCGCGTTCACGGAGCAGCGCGGCTATGACCCCCTGCTCTGGGCAAGCGACCTCAACTTCGTGCGCGGCGAGGATTCGTTCGTGCGCGCGCAGTGGTCCGCGCGGCCCTTCGTCTGGCACATCTACCCGCAAGCCGACGACGCCCACCTGCCCAAACTCGACGCCGCGCTCGCGCACTACGCCCGCACGCTGCCCGAGGCGCCGCGCGCCGCGCTCGAACGCTTCTGGCATGCATGGAACGGTCGCGGCGTCCTCGACTGGCAGGATTTCGCCCAGCATTTGCCCGTCTACGCGGCACGCGCGAACGCGTGGGCGGGCGAACTGGCGCAGGTGGGCGACCTCGCCGGAAATCTCGCCGAATTCGCAAAAAGTCAGTTAAAATAAGCGGTTATCCGACGGCAGCCGTCTCAAGCGCTTCGACTTTCGCATCCCTCTTCGGCACAGGCTTGAAAGAGGGTCGCACCATCCGAATCCGCTTGCGACGTTTGCCGTCGAGCACACTCGAAGCTACTTAATCTGGACAGGACAGTTTTTTTATGAAGACCGCACAGGAACTCCGCGTCGGCAACGTCGTGATGATCGGTAACGACGCGATGGTCGTGCAGAAGGCCGAATACAACAAGTCGGGCCGCAACGCCGCCGTCGTGAAGATGAAGTTCAAGAACCTGCTGACCGGCGCGGGTATGGAAACGGTGTACAAGGCGGACGACAAGTTCGACGTCGTCGTGCTGGACCGCAAGGAAGTGACGTATTCGTACTTCGCCGACCCGATGTACGTGTTCATGGACGCCGACTACAACCAGTACGAAGTCGAGGGCGAGATGATGGGCGACGCCCTGAACTACCTCGAAGACGGCATGGCTTGCGAAGTCGTGTTCTACAACGAGAAGGCCATTTCGGTCGAACTGCCGACCGTGCTGGTGCGCGAAATCATCTACACGGAACCGGCCGTCAAGGGCGACACGTCGTCGGGCAAGGTCCTGAAGACCGCCAAGCTGAACACCGGCTTCGAACTGCAAGTGCCGCTCTTCTGCAACATCGGCGACAAGATCGAAATCGACACGCGCACGAACGAATACCGCAGCCGCGCATAAGCCCGACCGCGCGCTCCGCAGCGCAAGGGCGTCCGCCGATTGCAGTGGCGGACACCGTTGTCAAAGCGCCCTTCGGGGCGCTTTTTCTTTTTATCTCGAACGTGTATGTTTTGAGAGTGCTACGGAAAACCTTACCGGTTATGCGCACTGAATTGCGTAGTTGCCGCCTCACGGGGTGCGAGGCTGGCGCGCACCGGCAAGGTTGACATATCCGCGGCACGGTTTCTGCTGCTGGTGATCGAGCATCCATTCCGACGCTCTTTCCTCAATCAGGAGAAATAGATGAACAACGACATAGCTGAAGGCAAGTGGAAGCAGATGATCGGCAAGGCCAAAGCAGCGTGGGGCGAACTCACGGACGACGAGCTCACGAAAGCCGAGGGCCGCGCGGACCGACTCGCCGGGCTGATCCAGGAACGTTACGGGAAAACACGCGACGAGGCGGAACTGGAGGTGCGCCGCTGGTTCGACGCAAACCGGCCGCGCGACTGACGCGCCGTCGCCGGCATGGCCGATACGATCGGCCACTTGCAGCCAGGCCCGGGGGCGAGCTCGCCACAGCGCCACGTGCCTGGGGCTGGCGCCGCTGCACGGCTGCTGGCGCAGCACAACTGGGAGAACCGGAACTGAACACCCCGCTTCGAGACATCTCGATGATCTCGGTGAAATCTTTCGTATCGTGCCGCGCGCTGCGCAGCCGTTGCCGGGGCTTGCCCCGGAACGCGGCGCGCCGGCGCAACCGCGCTCATCCGTAAGCCGCTACCGCCATGCCACACGCCCTGATTGTCGAAGACGACCCGAACAGTCTGTCAGGACTCTCCGCGATCCTGTCGGCCGATGGTTTCTCCGTCGACACTGCCGCCTCGCTCGCCGAGGCGCGCGCCGCACTCGCGCGCTTCATTCCCGACGTCGTGCTCGTCGACCTGAACCTGCCCGACGGCGGCGGCCTCGAACTGCTGCCCCACTTGCCCGCGCAGCCGCCGGGCGGCGCGCTGCCCGTTATCGTGATGACCGGCAACGCCACGGTCGAAAGTGCGATCGAAGGTCTGCGACACGGCATCTGGGACTATCTGCTCAAGCCTGTCAACATTCCGCGCCTGCGCAGCCTTCTGGCGCGCATCCCGCGTCCATACGAACTGAGCGAGGAAGTCCGCGCGCTGCGTGCGACGCTGCGCCACATGGGCCGTTTCGGGCCCATGCTCGGCCGCAGCAGCGCGATCCAGCACGTCTACGACACGCTCGAGCAACTGGCGCCCACCGAATCCGCCCTCCTTGTGCATGGCGAGGCCGGTACCGGCAAAGAGGTCGCCGCGCGCACGCTGCATCAGTTGAGCCGCCGCCGCAAAGGGCCGTTCGTCGTTTGCGACGCGCGCTCGCTCATCGCCGAGGCGGCCAGCGGACGCCCGCTCGCGAGCGTGCTGTTCGGCCATGAACGCGGCGCCTTCTCAGGCGCGGAGCAGCGCGAACCCGGCCTCGTCGATCAGGCGAGCGGCGGCACGCTCTTCATCGACGAACTCACCGACCTGCCGCGCGAGCAGCAGGAAACGCTGCTGCGCGCGCTCGATTCGCAAACTTTCATGCGCGTAGGCGGCAACAGCGAAGTCGGCACGGATTTCCGCCTGATCGCGGCCACGCGCGCCATCCCGCGCGAAGCCGTGCAACAGGGCACTCTGCACGACGATCTGTGGCGGCGCCTCGACGCCGCGGCGGTCCAGTTGCCGCCGCTGCGCGAGCGCGACGATGACGCCGCCCTCCTCGCCTGTGCGTGCGTCGACGAGCTCAATCAGGAGGCGCAAGCGCATGGCCTCGCCGGTGCGACGCGGCTCGTCGCGCCTTCGTTCATCCGCGAATGCCTCGCCTACGACTGGCCCGGCAACGTGCGCGAACTGCACGAACGCGTGCAGCGCGCATGGCACGCCTCGGGCGAGGTGCTGGAAACCCTGCAGGCCGAGGAAAGCAGCGGCGCGGGCTCGCGCGAGATGAACGGCGGCCGCGTGCAGGTGACCGTGGGCACGCCGCTCGCCGACGTGGAAGAAATGCTGATCCGCGCGACGCTCGACGCCGTGGGCGGCACGCGGCATCGCGCCGCGTCCCTGCTCGGCATCAGCCCGAAGACGCTCTACAACAAGCTGCAGCGCATGCGGCTGAACTGAGTCCGCAAAGGCGCACCATGCAAAAAGGCTGCCCTTCGTGTTCGAAGAGCAGCCTTTTTCATGCCGACGCTACTGCGGCGGCTGCAAACAGGATTGGGACCAGTCAGGGCAATACGCTGCGCAACAATGCCTGTGCCTCGATGTAGCCCGGGTCCGCCACGAGCTTGTCCCAGCGCAGCGCCTTGCCGCGCGCGCGCATGCGCCTGATGCGCTGGCTCGACGCCTTCGCCGCGCGACGAGGGTCGCCGGCACGCAGCGCATCGAGCACCTTCTCGGCCTCGTGCGGCTGGTTGCAGATCAGCACCATGTCGCAGCCTGCTTCGAGCGCCGCGCGCGCCCCCTCGGTGAGCGTGCCGCCCTGACGCGCGGCTTCCATCGAGAGATCGTCGCTGAAGATCGCGCCGGTGAACCGCAACCGCTTGCGCAGGATCTCCTCGACCCAGATGCGCGAGAAACCCGCGGGCTTCGAATCGACCTTCGGATAGATCACATGCCCCGGCATCGCCGCCGAGAGCGACAGACCGAGCCAGTCGTAAGGCAGCGCGTCCTCGCCGAGGATCGCTTCGAGCGGACGCTCGTCGACAGGCACCGCGACGTGCGAGTCCGCGGTCGCGAAACCGTGCCCTGGAAAGTGCTTGCCGCAATTGGCCATGCCCGCCAGCGCGAGCCCGTGATTGAGACTCTTGGCGAGCAGCGTGACGACGCGCGGGTCGCGATGGAACGCCCGGTCGCCCACCACCTTCGACTGGCCGTAGCCGAGATCGAGCACGGGCGTGAAAGAGAGATCGATGCCGCACGCGCGCAATTCGCTCGCGAGGATGTAACCCACCGCTGTCGCGAGCTTGGTGGCGAGCAGCACGTCCTTGTCCCACAGCGCGCCGAGGCGCCCCATGGCGGGCAGCACCGTGAAGCCGTCGGTGCGAAAGCGCTGCACGCGACCGCCTTCGTGGTCGACGGCGATCAGCAGATCTTCGCGCACCGCGCGGATCGCGTCGGTGAGCGCGACGAGCTGCGCGCGGTTCTCGTAGTGACGCGCGAACAGAATCACGCCGCCGGTCACAGGATGCGCGAGGCGGCGCACGTCGTCGTCGGTCAGCGCGGTACCGACCACGTCGAGCATTACCGGTCCGGAAAGTTTCTTCATCGATCTGTTTTGTGTAGATGCCGCGCGGCGCACGGCGAAGCCTGGCTGCGGGATTAGCGGCTCGTTTCCGCGATCACGAACGACACCGCGTAGTCGTGCTCGTCGGTGATGCTCACGCGCGCCGTGATGCCGCGCTCGTCGAGCCACTTCGCAAGCTCGCCCGACGCGACGATCACCGGGCGCCCGCTGCGCTCGTTGAGGGTTTGCATGGCGCGCCACGTCATCGGCATGCGCATGCCCAGGCCGATCGCTTTCGAGAACGCCTCTTTCGCGGAAAAGCGCGTGCACAGATACGCGAGGCCCCGCGCTTGCGAGCGCGCCTTGCGCGCCTCGTAGACGGCGAGTTCGTCCGGGCCGAGCACGCGCGGCGCGAAGCGCCCGCCGGTGCGCTCCATGACCGCCGCCACGCGGCTCACCTGGATGATGTCGGTGCCGATTCCGTAGATCGCCATGGGATTCCCGCCGGTGAATGTCGTTTGCGTGCTCGCCGCAAGGGGCACAGCGTCAGGCGCGCGCGCCGAGGCGCGCCGCGACCATGATCGCCTTCATTTCGCGCACCGCGTTCTCCCAGCCCGCGAAGATGGCATGCGCCACGATCGCGTGACCGATGTTCAGCTCGACGATGCCTTCGATCGCCGCGATCTGCTGCACGTTCGTGTAGTGCAGGCCGTGCCCGGCGTTCACCTTCAGGCCGAGGCTGTTGCCGCAGTTCACGCCGGTCACCACGCGTTCGAATTCGCGCGCCTGCTCGCCGGCGTCGTGCGCCTCGGCGTAGCGGCCCGTGTGCAGTTCGATGACGGGCGCGCCGGCTTCGTGGGCCGCGCGGATCTGCGTTTCGTCCGGGTCGATGAAGAGCGAGACGCGGCAGCCCGCGTCGGCCAGTTGGCGGCATGCGGCCGCGACGGCGTCGAAGTGGCCCGCGACGTCGAGCCCGCCTTCGGTCGTCAGCTCCTGGCGCTTTTCGGGCACGAGGCAAACGTCGTGCGGCCGGATCTCGCAGGCGATGTCGAGCATCTCGGCCGTCACGGCGCATTCGAGATTCATGCGCGTCGTCAGTTGGGGGCGCAGCGTGCGCACGTCGGCATCGACGATATGCCGGCGATCCTCGCGCAGATGCAGCGTGATCGCATCGGCGCCCGCCTCTTCGGCAAGGCGTGCCGCGCGAACCGGATCGGGATAGGCGGTGCCGCGCGCGTTGCGCAGCGTGGCGACGTGGTCGATGTTGACGCCGAGGTCGATCACGTTTGGCGAAGTGAGAAAGAAGCTCATAGGTTCTGCAGGTCGATCAGTATCTGGCGCGTCGCGAGCGGCGTGCCCCCGAGGTAAGCATTCAGCAGGAAGCGCATGAGCGCCTTGCTCTGCGCAACGGTCTGAGGCCGATGGTAATCGTCCTCTTCCATGTCGAGCAACGTCTGGCCCGAAAGCACGGGCCATTGCGCCGGCCATTCGTCCGACGCTTCGCGCACGCCGCGTTCCGGGTCGAACACGTAGCGCCCTTCGGCCACCACGGTCTTGCGGTTCACGGTGCGGTTCAGCGCGAGCGCGTAACCCGTTTCGCGCAGCAGCACGCGCTCGAACGAGCGCAGCACCTGCACGGGCGGCTCGTCGTGCGCGAGGCGCGTGAGCGTCACGACGTAGTGTCGAAAGAGTTCGGGATGGGGGTCCTCGCGCGCGAGAAACTTCACGAGCAGCTCGTTCACGTAGAAGCCGCACAGGAGCGCGTCGCCGGTTAGCGGCAACATGCCGCCCACCCATTCGGCGCCCGTGAGCGTGCGCACCTCGCCCTTGCCGGTCCACGAAAGCGCAAGCGGCTGGAAGGTTTGCAGCACGCCGCGCAGCGCAGAATGCGGACGCTTCGCGCCCTTCGCGACGAGCGCGACGCGGCCATGATCGCGCGACAGCACGTCGATGATGAGGCTCGTTTCGCGGTACGGATAGCTGTGCAGCACGAAAGCCGGCTGTTCGGCGATGCGGTAGTCGGGTGTTGCGCTGCGCGAAGCGCGCGGCAATTGCGAGCGCGCCGTGGTCTTGCGGGCATTGCGCGGTTCGGCGCGGCCTTCGGGCACGGCGTCGGCGCATTCGGCCAGGGCGTTCGTCGCGCCAGCCGCCTTCGTCACCTTGCCGGCTTTCGCGGCCTTCGTGCGCGGATTGCGCGTGTCGCGGGCGTCGAATGCCTCGCCGGCCTGCGCCTCGCCGTGAGCGGGCCAGTCGTCGTGCAGGGTTCCGGCTGCGCCGTCACTCATACGCGTGCCCGTCGTGCTTACTCGTAACCGTAGGCGCGCAGCCCGGCTTCGTTGTCGGCCCAGCCGCTCTTCACCTTCACGAAGGTCTCGAGGTAGACCGGACCGTCGAAGAGCTTTTCCATGTCGAGACGCGCCTCGGTGCTGATCTGCTTGAGCTTCGCGCCCTTCTGGCCGATCACCATCGCCTTCTGGCTGTCGCGCTCGACGAGGATCGTCGCGAAGATACGGCGCAGGCGGCCCTCCTGCTCGAACTTGTCGATGAGCACGGTGCTCGTGTACGGCAGTTCGTCGCCGGTCCAGCGGAACACTTTCTCGCGCAGGATTTCGGCCGCAAGGAAGCGCTCGCTGCGGTCGGTGAGATCGTCCTCGCCGTAGATCGGCTCGCCTTCGGGCAGATACGGCTTGAGCGTTTCGAGCAGGCGCTTGATGTCGTCGGGATTCTTCGCCGAGAGCGGCACGATCTCGCGGAACTCGCGCAGACCCTGAACCTGCTGGATGAACGGGTAAAGCGTGGCCTTGTCGCTCACCCGGTCGATCTTGTTCGCGATCAGGATCGTGGGCGCCTTGGGCGGAATCAGGTCGAGCACTTTCTGGTCGTCGGGACCGAACTTGCCCGCCTCGATCACGAACAGCACGGCGTCGACCGAACTGAGCGTCGAGGTCACCGCGCGGTTGAGCGACCGGTTGAGCGCCGTGCTGTGGCGCGTCTGGAAACCGGGCGTGTCGACGAAGATGTACTGCGCGTCGTCGATCGTGTTGATGCCGGTGATGCGATGGCGCGTCGTCTGCGCCTTGCGCGACGTGATGCTGATCTTCTGGCCGACCAGCGCGTTCATCAGTGTCGATTTGCCGACGTTCGGACGGCCGACGATCGCGACCATGCCGCAACGGAAACCGGCAGGAGTGGAGGTGGGAGCGTTCATGATCGGACCGGAATAGAAAAACGGGAGGCGCGCTCGTGGCGCGCCTGAGTGGGATCAGTGGCCGGCATCGGCCGCGCGCACGGGGACTGCCGCGCTGGTTTCGGCGTGTTCGTCGGTGTTGGCACCGCTGCCGCCGGACGCGGTCTGCACGCGCTCGACGACGGTGCGCAGCGCCGGTTCGGCTTTCGCCGCCGCCGAACGGTGGCCGATCGAGCCGGCGCTCGGCACGGCGTCGAAGCCCGAAGGCTTGTCTGCGGCCTTGTCGGCAGGCTTGTCGCTGGTTTTATCGACGGCGCGCTCGGCCTTCTCGGCGGGCTTGTCCTTCTCGGCCGGGCGCTCCTGCACGTGCGCCGCACGAATCACCGCTAGCGGCGCGGCTTCGCCCGCCGCCGCTGCCGGCGCGGGTCGTTCTACGCGTGTCGAGACGCGCTCGCGACGCTCCGGCGCACGCAGGTCGAGCGCACCCTGCACGCCCGTCACGCCCGGAACGACCTCAGGCTCGGCTTTTGGGGCACGCGCACCCTTGGAACGGCGCGGCTTGGCGACCAGCGCGGGGGCGGCCGCCATGACCTCGTCGAGCGCTTTTTTCGCCGCGGCTTGCTCGGCCGCGCGGCGGCTGGCGCCCGAGCCCGACACCTTCACGTCGAGCTTGGGCACCGTGCATTCGACTTCGAACTGCTGATTGTGCGCCGCACCATGCGTGGCGACAACCGTGTAGGTCGGCAACGCGATCTTGTGGCCTTGCAGGTACTCCTGCAGCAGCGTCTTGGAATCCTTGCCTAGCGTGCGCGGATCGATGTGATCGAGGATCGGCACGTAGAGGCGCTTGATGACGGTCTGAGCCGCGTCGAAGCCGCCGTCGAGGAAGATCGCGCCGAAGATCGCCTCCAGCGCGTCCGCGAGAATCGACGGACGGCGGAAACCGCCGCTGCGCAACTCGCCCTCGCCAAGACGCAGGCCGTCGGCAATATTGAGGGCCTGAGCGATCTCGTAGAGCGACTGCTGCTTGACGAGATTCGCCCGCACGCGCGAAAGATCGCCTTCGTCCAGCTTGCCAAAGCGTTGGAACAATAGGGCAGCCACCGCGCAATTCAGAACCGAATCACCGAGGAATTCGAGGCGTTCGTTATGCGTGGCACTGTGACTGCGGTGGGTCAAAGCCTGGCGCAATAATTCCGCATTGCGAAATTCGTAGCGCAAACGGCTTTCCAACGGAGATTGGGGCATGGGGAGAGTATAACGCGCCCGCCGCCCCCGGCGAAAACGGGGGGCGGCGGGCGAAAAACCGTGATGAAGCGACGTTACCGGGGGTTCTTCAAGTAGCGCGCGAAGATGCGATACAGCCAGGACTCGTGTTCGCGCATACGTTTTTTATTGCTGCTGCTTTGCTGCCCTACTGCTGCATTGCGCGGCGTCTGCATCGTGCATGGCGCACGGCCATCGAACGCCCGTCACTCGAACGAACCGATGCGACGCAGATTGCTGAAGTTCATCCAGATGAAGAACGCGCGGCCCACGATGTTCGCATCGGGCACGAAACCCCAGTAGCGGCTGTCCGCACTGTTGTCGCGGTTGTCGCCCATCATGAAATAGTGGCCGGGCGGCACCTTGCAGACCACGCCGCGCGCGTTGTACTGGCAATTGTCGCGATACGGATAATCCTCGGCGCCCACGATGAACGGCGGCACCGCGGGGTTGTTGAGGATGTTGTTCTTGCGGCCGTTGCCGAGGTCTTCGGTGAACTGCTTCGCGTAGCCAATGCGCTCTTCGTCGAAGTAATCGCCCTGCGGCACTTCCGGAACCGGCTTGCCGTTCACCGTAAGCTGCTTGTCCTCATAGGAGACCACGTCGCCCGGCAGGCCGATCACGCGCTTGATGTAGTCGACCGATTCGTCTTTCGGATAGCGGAACACGACCACGTCGCCGCGTTCAAGCGGACGGCCCTGCGTGATCTTCGTATTCGTGATCGGCAGACGGATGCCGTAGTCGAATTTGTTCACGAGGATGAAGTCGCCCACCAGCAGCGTGGGCACCATCGAACCCGACGGAATCTTGAACGGCTCGACCACGAACGAGCGCACGAGGAACACGACCAGGATCACGGGAAAGAAGCTCGCCGTGTATTCGAGCCACCACGGCTGACGCAGCTTCTCGTTGCGCAGGTTTTGGCGCGTGACGGGAGCGTTTTCATCGGCGAAACGCTCGCCGACACGCTCCTGCTGACGGTCGAATTCCGCGACCGCCGCGTCGGCGGCGAGACGCCGGCGCGGCATGAAAACCAGTTTGTCTGCAACCCACGCGACACCCGTCAAAACGACGAGCACAAAGAGTATCAGCGCAAAATTCATGTAGAGGTCCGTTGTGCGGCTTATTTGCGTAGCTTATTTGTCTTCGACACGAAGGATGGCGAGGAAGGCCTCTTGCGGAATCTCGACCGAGCCGACCTGCTTCATGCGCTTCTTGCCTTCCTTCTGCTTTTCGAGCAGCTTCTTCTTGCGCGTGATGTCGCCGCCGTAGCACTTGGCCAGCACGTTCTTGCGCAGCGCCTTGATGTTCTCGCGCGCGATGATGTGCGCGCCGATCGCCGCCTGGATGGCCACGTCGTACATCTGGCGCGGAATGATCTCGCGCATCTTCGCCGCCACTTCGCGGCCGCGGTACTGCGACTGCGAGCGGTGCACGATGATGGACAACGCATCGACCTTGTCGCCGTTAATGAGCATGTCGACCTTCACGACGTCGGAGGTGCGGTACTCCTTGAACTCGTAGTCCATCGACGCATAGCCGCGCGACACCGACTTCAGGCGGTCGAAGAAGTCGAGCACGATTTCGGCCATCGGGATTTCGTAGGTGAGCTGCACCTGGCGGCCGTGGTACTGCATGTTGATCTGGTTGCCGCGCTTTTGCGTACAGAGCGTGATGACCGAGCCCACGTAGTCCTGCGGCATGTACAGGTTCACGGTCACGATCGGCTCGCGGATCTCGGCAATCTTCGAAGGCTCCGGCATCTTCGCCGGGTTCTCGACCATGATCTGGCTGCCGTCCTGCTGCACGACTTCGTACACCACGGTCGGCGCCGTGGTGATGAGGTCCATGTCGAACTCGCGCTCGAGGCGCTCCTGCACGATTTCCATGTGCAGGAGACCGAGGAAGCCGCAGCGGAAGCCGAAGCCGAGCGCCTGCGAGACTTCGGGCTCGTACTGCAGCGAGGCGTCGTTGAGCTTGAGCTTTTCGAGCGATTCGCGCAGCGCGTCGTACTGGTTCGCCTCGACCGGATAGAGGCCCGCGAACACCTGTGGCTTCACTTCCTTGAAGCCCGGCAGCGGCTCGGCGGCCGGCTTCGCGACGTGCGTGACGGTGTCGCCCACCTTCGTCGCGGCCAGTTCCTTGATGCCGGCGATGATGAAGCCCACCTGCCCCGCCGAAAGCTGTTCGAGATCGCGCGACTTCGGCGAGAACACGCCGACGTGCTCGACCGGATACTGCGCGCCGGTGGCCATCAGCTTGATCTTGTCCTTCGGACGCAGCGTACCGTTGACGATGCGCACGAGCATCACCACGCCGACGTAGTTGTCGAACCACGAGTCGATGATGAGCGCCTGCAGCGGCGCGTCCGGGTCGCCCTTGGGCGGCGGCACCTTCGCGATCAGCGCTTCGAGCACGTCGTCCACGCCGAGGCCCGTCTTCGCGCTGCAGCGCGTGGCGTCGGTCGCGTCGATGCCGATCACGTCCTCGATTTCGGCGATGGCGTTCTCGGGATTCGCGGCCGGCAGGTCGATCTTGTTGAGCACCGGCACCACTTCGACGCCGAGTTCGATGGCCGTGTAGCAGTTCGCGACCGTCTGCGCCTCGACCCCCTGGCTCGCGTCCACGACGAGCAGCGCGCCCTCGCACGCGGAGAGCGAACGGCTCACTTCGTACGAGAAGTCGACGTGGCCCGGCGTGTCGATGAGGTTCAGGTTGTAGACCTGGCCGTCACGCGCCTTGTACGAGAGCGCAGCGGTCTGTGCCTTGATCGTGATGCCGCGCTCGCGCTCGAGATCCATCGAGTCGAGCACCTGCGATTCCATTTCGCGGTCGGACAAGCCGCCGCACAGCTGGATGATGCGATCGGCGAGCGTCGACTTGCCATGGTCGATGTGCGCAATGATCGAGAAGTTACGAATATGATCCATTCAGTGCCGATCAAGCGAAAAAGGCGCGCCCCAACGATAGCTGGGCACGCCTCGTAAACAGATGAAAAACCGGACTATTTTATCCGAAAAGGGGTCCCACGGGCGAACCGTCCGGTGATGTAGCGGATCCGTCATGCCATGGGAGACGTATCGCGCGGCGCGGCGCGCCGGTTGCGCGTTTCACGCACCACCCGGCGGGATGGGCGGCACGCACGGTATGTCGGCGCTCAGGCCCAGCGTGGCGCGCACGCGCGCCTCGTCGAGACGGTAATGGCACAGTTCGATACCGTCGCAGAGCAGCACCGGCACGAGTTCGTCGTAGCGCGCCTGCAGCGCGGGGTCGGAATCGACGTCGATGATGTCGAGCCGCGCGCCCGCCGCCGAGGCGAGCGGCTCGAGCGCCACGCGCATCTCGTCGCACAGATGGCACCACGCGCGGCCGTACAGCACGAGGTACGCGCTCGCACGATCGAGCGCGCCCTGCGCCCCCGACGAAGTCCGCATGGGCGTGCCCATCCGGTTACTTCTGCCCCGGCGCGCGCGGACGCAGCGGCACGAACTGCGTGTTGTCGCCGCGCCGCACGAGCACGGCCACCATCTTCTGCGGATCGAGACGGGCGGTCACGTCCTGGAATTGCTTCGCGCTCGTGATGTCCGTGTCGCCCACGCGCAGGATGATGTCGCCCTTTTGCAGACCGGCGCGGGCAGCCGGGCCGTCCACCGAGTCCACCATCGCGCCGCCCTTGATTTTGAGCTGGGCCAGTTGGTCAGCGGGAACGTCGACCACCGCCAGGCCGAGCGCATTCGATGCGCGCGGCTTGGGCTCGGGCGCCTTCTTCTGATCGGCCTTGGCGCCCTTATCGGTTTGCATTTCGGCGACCGTGATCGGCAGATCGCGCGTCGCGCCCTTGCGCCAGATCGTGACGGTGGCCCTGGTGCCCGGCTTCGTGTCGCCGACCATGCGCGGCAAGTCGGTCGCGGCATCGACGTTCACGCCGTTGAACTTGAGGATGATGTCGCCCGGCTGGATGCCGGCCTTGTCGGCCGGGCCGCCCGGTTCGACGCTGGAGACGAGCGCGCCTTGCGCCTTCGGCAGGCCGAGCGAGTCGGCCACGTCCTTCGTCACTTCGCCGATCGCGACGGCGATGCGGCCACGCGTGACCTTGCCCGTCGACTTCAGCTGATCCGCCACGCGCATCGCCTCGTCGATCGGAATCGCGAACGAAATGCCCATGAAGCCGCCCGTGCGGCTGTAGATCTGCGAGTTGATGCCGATCACCTCGCCTTGCATGTTGATGAGCGGCCCCCCGGAGTTGCCGGGATTCACGGCCACGTCGGTCTGGATGAACGGCAGATAGTCGCCGGTATCGCGCCCCTTCGCGCTCACGATGCCCGCCGTCACGGTGTTCTCGAGGCCGAACGGCGACCCGATCGCGACGACCCACTCGCCCACCCGCACCTTGTTCGAATCGCCCATCGTCACGGCCGGAAGGTTCGACGCCTGGATCTTCACCACGGCGACGTCGGTGCGGTCGTCAACGCCGATCAGCTTCGCCTTGAATTCGCGCTTGTCGGTGAGCGTGACGTAAATGCTGTCGGCGTCGTCGATCACGTGCGCGTTGGTCATCACGTAGCCGTCGCCCGAAAGGATGAAGCCCGAGCCGACGCCGCTGTTCTGCTCGGTGTCATTGCCGCTGTCCGGGCCCGAGTCCGAACCGCCGCCTTGACCGCCACCGCCCTGCCCGCCGCCTTGTCCACCGCGCGGCGACTGGCCGCCCTGCGGCCCCTGCGGAAGCGGAATGCCGAAGAAGCGGCGGAAAAATTCCGACATGTCGCCGTCGTCCATGCCCGGCGGCAGGCCGCGCTGCGACGTCGAAACACGTGTGGTGGTGCGGATATTGACGACCGACGGCCCCACTTTGTCTACCAGGTCGGCAAAATCGGGCAGATTGGCAGCCGGCGCCGCCGATGCCACGTGCGGCGCGAACGGCAGGCACGCCGCCACGACCGCGGCCGCGAAGAATTTGCGCAGCGGGAGAATCGTCATATCGAAGTCAGCCGAAGGAAGGAGGTTACCTGGGAGCCTTGTATTCTATGGCAGACGCGAACTGCTGCAACGTGCTCTGGGGCACTTCGCCAAGCAACGTAATGAAGTAATCGCCGCTGCGCTTCACGAGCACGTGAGTCGCGCCGCTGCTGCCCGAGCCTTCCTTGCGGCTGTTGTTCCTGACCGGTTCGACGAACACGGAAAGGGTGGAAAGGCCGTCCGAGAACACGGCCTGATCGACGGGAATGGGCGGGTCGCTCGCGTCGCGCGAGGCCATGGGGCGGCGCACCTCGCGAATCTTGAGGAAGCCCGGCGCGGGCGCGCCGAACGACCAGCCCTGCGCCTCCATGTCGACCGGCTGAAGCGGCGGACGCACCACCGTCCAGCCCGCGCGATTGCGCATGCCGTTCACGATGGGAGTCTTGTCGACTGGCGCGCCAACGCGCACCTGTGTGAACGCGAGCTGCTGAAGCACCTGGCCGTTCGACGGATCGAGTATTTGCGAACGCAGCAGCAGACCGGTTTTCGCGTCGGCCCACAGCTTGTAGGCAAAGCGGAAGCTATCCTTCGGATCGAGCTCGATCACCTGGCTGTCGAGGCCCGCCACGCGGTCGGTGCCAAGCATCTTCGGCTCGTAGACGGCCAGCACCCGATCCCCGTTCGTGGAAAGGAGCGCGGGGAACGCGTCCTTGTTCTGGCGCTTTTCGACGACAAGCAGCTTGCGCTCGGGCACAAACGTGTAGAGATCGTCGTTGTGGCGCAGCATCGTGCGCGGCTTGCCGTCGAGGCTTTCGAGCTTCTCGAACTCGCCGTCGGCCTTCGAGGCGTAATGCGTGATGCGCGAGGACTGCACGAACTCACCGCGCTGGTAGACGAACGTGCCTTCGTAGTTCTGCTGCTGGGCGGCCTGCTGGATGCGGTCGAGCCATTGTGCGGCGCTCTGGCGCGCCGCAGGATCGGCCGCCGACGCGCCTTGCGCGTGGGCGCGCGAAACGGCGGACAGAGCGGTGAACATCACGGCTGCACAGCAAAGGAATGCCGGCAACCGCCCCCAGATCGTCTTGTTATTCAACCGCACTGTCTGCATCAAGCTTATTGGCCTTGCGTAGTGAGAGCGGCAGACCGGATGTACGGCACGGAATCCGACATGACCGGCTGCTGCGCGAACTGCTGGTGCGCCTGGAGATATTCGTCAAGGCGCGCATCGCGGATGATATTACCGTCCTGGGCGCCGGGGACGGATGCCGGCAGGCTGTTCATCGCCACGCGCTGCACGGCGTCGCCCCGCGAGGGTTGCACGGCGGCGATTTGCGGCGCGCCGGCCATCCCCACGCCGCGCATTTGCGGCATGACGATCCAGGTGAGCGTAGCGGCAGCGGCCGCCACGGCCAGCGACGGCACCACGCGGCGGCGCAGCGCGAGAATGCGGCCAACGCGTCCGACGTGCTCGCCTTGCGCCTTCGGCCGCGCGGCGGGCGCGAGCAGATGCGGCTCCGCCTCGAAACGCGCGGCGAAACCCGTCATGAAGGCGCGGCTCGCGGCCTGACTGAGGGCCAGGTCGTCCGAGCGCAGCACGTCGCCGATCAGGTGGTACTCCGACCAGGCAGCGCGGCCTTCGCCGTCGAGTTCAAACAAATTACCGTTCAGATGCTCCCCGGCCGACTCTTCACCGTCGACGAAGGCGGACAGACGCTCGCCGCGCGAGCTTGATACCGATTGCATCGAGACCGACCCCATGATGCTCCCCATTCCCTGACAAACGTCCCTGGTGACACCAACAATTCCGGTGAATCGCATCGCCGCCCGTGGCGAAGCTGGTTGTTCTTCTTACCAGCGCTTGCCTTCCGGAGTGTCCAGCAGCGGACGCAATTTTGCCGCAATGGCTTCCCGAGCGCGGAAAATTCTCGATCTGACCGTGCCGATGGGGCATCCCATCATCTCGGCGATCTCTTCGTAGCTCAGGCCTTCAATTTCCCGAAGCGTGATGGCAGTGCGCAGTTCTTCCG
The DNA here is from genome assembly GCF_900096975.1 of Paraburkholderia lycopersici. Taxonomy (GTDB): domain Bacteria; phylum Pseudomonadota; class Gammaproteobacteria; order Burkholderiales; family Burkholderiaceae; genus Paraburkholderia; species Paraburkholderia lycopersici. Next base: position 76,566 of record NZ_FMYQ01000021.1, on the reverse strand, counting down.
GCAAAACCGCCATCGCGGCATTGACCGTTTGTGCGATCTGCTTGCTCATCAACATCGACTCGGGCGTGTTGATATCCCTTAGTTGATCGGCGTCCGAGAAAGTTTCCGCTTCTTCAGCGTCGGCTTCGGTGGATGTCGGAGCCCGTCTTCCCTGGGTTGCAAGGTAATTCTTCGCCGTATTGACGGCAATTCGGTACAACCACGTATAAAAAGCGGATTCGCCGCGAAACTGCGGGAGCGCCCGGTAAGCCTTGATGAAGGCGTCCTGGGCCACGTCCTCGACCTCGGCGGGGTCCCGCACGAGGCGCGAGATCAGCCGGATGATCTTGCGGTGGTATTTCGAGACCAGGAGCTCGAACGCGGCCTTGTCGCCTTTTTGCACGCGCTCGACCAGAACCTGATCAATTTCTTTTTCGCTCACCTGAAAAATCCGTTAGCACATCAAGTAGACGCGGGGGCACTATTGTAGCGTCCTCGCCACGGTCCCACGTTACACGAGTAACAGCCGTTACAAGCGTTACAGCGAGGCGCGTTCAGCGTCCGGCCGCGCTGCGCGCGCGCACGGCGAGCATGCGAAAAGTTTGCGCCGGAACGGCGTCTGCGGCGAGAACAAGTGTCGTGCGGCGAGCGCCCTCTTCCACGACGAGCGCGAGCAACCACGCGCCCCATTGCGACGCGCCGGCAAGCCGGCCAGTCACAAGACAGGCGCCATCTCGCGAATATGCCGCAAGCGAATCAGGCCCGATTTCCAGAAATGCGGGTTGATTGCGACGCGACGCCGCAGACGCGAGGCCGGCGCTGGCGAGGAACGCCAGCACAAGCGGCAACGCGCGCCAAGTGCCTAGCCATGGCGCGAGCGTCGCATAGACCGCAGCCGAAGCAACGCTCACGCCTGCGGCAACAAGCAGTTGCAGCGCGAAGGAAGGACGCAGGAAAAGACGCGGCGCGCTCCCGCGGCGCGAGGGAAAAGCGGGGATGCGGCCGTCCGGCGCTTGCGATTGCGCCGGTGCGGCCGCTGTTTCGTCGACGTGGGTCAAGCGTAGCGCTTGAAGACGAGCGTGCCGTTCGTGCCGCCGAACCCGAACGAGTTCTTCAGCGCGACGTCGATCTTCATGTCCCGCGCGGTGTTGGCGCAGTAGTCCAGGTCACATGCCGGATCCTGGTTGAAGATGTTGATCGTCGGCGGCGACACCTGGTTGTGCACGGCCAATACCGAGAACACCGACTCGAGCCCGCCCGCGCCGCCCAGCAGGTGGCCCGTCATCGACTTGGTCGAGTTCACCACGAGGCTCTTCGCGTGATCGCCGAACGCACGCTTGATCGCCGTGGTTTCCGCGAGATCGCCGAGCGGCGTCGACGTGCCGTGGGCGCTGATCCAATCCACTTCGTTCGGGTTCACTCCCGCGTTGCGCAGCGCGTACTGCATGCAGCGGCGCGCGCCGTCGCCGTCTTCGAGCGGTGCGGTCATGTGATATGCGTCGCCACTCATGCCGTAGCCGGCGACTTCCGCGTAGATCTTCGCGCCGCGCTTCCTGGCGTGCTCGTACTCTTCGAGGATCATCACGCCCGCGCCCTCGCCCAGCACGAAGCCGTCGCGGTCCTTGTCCCACGGACGGCTCGCCGTCGCCGGGTCGTCGTTGCGCTGCGAGAGCGCACGCGCAGCCGCGAAGCCGCCGATCCCGAGCGGCGAAACGGTCGATTCCGCGCCGCCCGCGATCATCACGTCGGCGTCGCCGTACTCGATGAGGCGCGAGGCCTCGCCGATGCAATGCAGACCGGTCGTGCAGGCCGTGACCATGGCGAGGTTCGGGCCCTTGATGCCGTATTTGATCGACAGGTGGCCCGAGATCATGTTGATGATCGAGGCGGGGACGAAGAACGGCGAAATACGGCGCGGACCGCGATTCAGCAACTCGGTTTGCGTGATTTCGATCATCGGCAGGCCGCCGATACCCGAGCCCACCACGACGCCCACGCGCTCGGCGTTTTCTTCGGTGATTTCGAAGCCGCTGTCCTGCATCGCCTGGATACCCGCGGCAATGCCGTAATGGATGAAGGTATCCATGTGGCGCGCTTCTTTCGCCGGCATGTAATCTTCGACGTTGAAGCCCTTCACCTCCCCGGCGAAGCGGGTGGAGAAGTTCGTAGCGTCGAACTTCGTGATGTTGGCGATGCCGGACTTCCCGGCGACCAGATTGGCCCAGCCGTCGGCAACATTATTGCCAACAGGCGAAATCAGCCCCAGGCCTGTAACAACAACTCGACGGCGGCTCACGGTAACCCCTTTTCCATAGATGACAAAAACAAAAGCCACAGAGGCCACAGGAAATGCTCCTGTGAGCCCTGTGGCTAGTTGACCGGCAGATGCCCCGCAGCGAACGCAGCGGGTGTACGCGGTTTCACGGGCGAGCGTCCTCGCGGGCCGCCAGTGCGCAAATTGCGTGCGCGACCCAGGCGGGAGTCGGGCGCTTAGGCCTTGACGTTCGCGCGAGCGTAGTCGATCGCTTGCTGGACCGTCGTGATCTTTTCGGCTTCCTCGTCGGGGATTTCCATGCCGAATTCGTCTTCGAGGGCCATGACCAGTTCGACGGTGTCGAGCGAGTCGGCGCCCAGATCGTTCACGAACGAAGCCTCGTTCTTGATTTCAGCTTCGGCGACGCCCAGTTGCTCGGCGACGATCTTCTTGACGCGCTGTTCGATGTTGTCCATTACCCCTCCAAGGGAAAAAAGTTAGCTCATGAATGCGAGTGCGCGCATTTTATCAGGTTTGACCTGGCAGAAAAGCGGCGCTCAAGGTTCCGGAACGGCTGTCCGCGACGGCGTTTGCGCAAGGGTTTTGCATCAGACGCATCAAGGCGCGGATAGTACCTGAATCCGGTTAAGACATATACATGCCGCCGTTCACGTGCAACGTCGTGCCCGTGATGTAGGCCGCCTGCGGCGACGCGAGGAACGCGACCGCGTGCGCGATGTCCTCCGGGCTGCCGAGGCGGCCAAGCGGAATCTGCTGTTTGAGTGCTGCCTGCTGCTCCGCCGGCAGATCTTTCGTCATGTCGGTGTCGATGAAGCCCGGCGCCACGCAGTTCACGGTGATGCCGCGGCTGCCGATCTCGCGTGCGAGCGCGCGCGTCATGCCCGCCACGCCGGCCTTCGCGGCGGCGTAGTTGGCCTGGCCCGGGTTGCCCGACGAGCCCACCACCGAGGTGATGTTGATGATGCGGCCCGTGCGCGCCTTCATCATCGGCCGCAGCACGGCGCGCGAAAGGCGGAACACCGACGTCAGGTTCGTGTCGATGACCGAGTCCCACTCCTCGTCCTTCATGCGCATCGCCAGGTTGTCCTGCGTAATGCCGGCATTGTTGACGAGGATCGCAAGACCGCCAAATTCCTTGACCGTTGCGTCGATGAGCGCTTCGGCAGCCGCCGCGTCGTTCACGTTCAACACGGCGCCGCGGCCCTTCAGGCCCGCTTCTTCGAAGGCGGCCGAAATGGCCTGGGCGCCGGCTTCGCTCGTCGCCGTGCCGATCACCGTCGCGCCCTGGCGGGCGAGTTCGAGCGCAATCGCCCGGCCGATGCCGCGCGATGCGCCGGTCACGATCGCGGCCTGATTGTCGAGAGTCTTTTCCATCGTTCGAATCCGTTAGCGGTAGTGGCTTATGCCTTGAGAAGCGCAAGCGCTTCTTCGAGCGACTTCGGGTCGAGCACCGAAGCGCCGACCAGATTGCCGTCGATACGCTTGGTGAGGCCCGCAAGCACCTTGCCCGGACCGCATTCGATCACGTGCGTGACGTCTTGCGCCGCAATCGCCTTCACGCATTCGACCCAGCGCACGGGCCCCGCAGCCTGACGCACGAGCGCATCGCGGATCCTCGCAGGATCGGTTTCGAAAGCCACGTCGACGTTGTTTACCACCGGGATTTGCGGTGCGTTGAGCGTGACGTTCGCGAGGTATTCGCGCAACTGGTCCGAAGCCGGCTTGAGCAGCGACGAATGAAACGGCGCCGACACCGGCAGCGGCAGCGCACGCTTGGCGCCCTTTGCCTTGGCCACTTCGCACGCCTTTTCGACCGCACCCTTGTGGCCCGCGATCACGACCTGTGCCGGGGCGTTGAAGTTGACGGCTTCGACCACGCCGCCCGCGGCCGACGCTTCCGCGCACACCGCGCGCACAGTGTCGTCGTCGAGGCCGAGCACGGCGGCCATGCCGCCCTCGCCCACGGGCACCGCGCTTTGCATCGCCTGCGCGCGAAAACGCACGAGCGGCACGGCGTCGCGGAACGCGAGCACGCCCGCGGCGACGAGCGCCGTGTATTCGCCAAGGCTGTGGCCCGCGACGATGGCGGGAGCCGCGCCGCCCGCCCGCTGCCAGGCGCGGTACACGGCGTACGCGGCGCTCAGCATGACCGGCTGCGTGTTGGTGGTGAGATTGAGCTCGTCGGCAGGGCCTTCGGCGATCAGCTTGCCGAGGTCCTGATTGAGCGCGTCCGACGCTTCTTGCAGCGTCTCGCGCACGATGGCGTTCTCGGCGAAGGCGTCGAGCATGCCGACGGCCTGCGAGCCTTGCCCGGGAAAAACGAATGCGAACTTCATAACATCCCCAAATTCGATCAAAACGGTGGGCAATGCGCTCGAATGAACCGCTGCCGGCCGCACACGGCGTAGGTGCGTGCGGCCTGGCGGCGGGAGCGCGAAAACCCGCTCAGGAATTTTAGAAGCGGATGACCGACGCGCCCCAGGTGAAGCCGCCGCCCACGCCTTCGATCAGCACGTTCTGGCCGCGCTTGATGCGGCCGTCGCGGACGGCGACGTCGAATGCGAGCGGAATCGAGGCCGCCGAGGTGTTGCCATGCTCACCCACGGTCACCACCATGCGTTCGGCGGGCAGGCCAAGCTTGCGACAGGTGCCCTGCATGATGCGGATGTTGGCCTGATGCGGGATCAGCCAGTCGATCTGGTCGGCTCTGAGCTGCGCCTTGTCGAGCGCCTCGATCGCGACCTTTTCGAGCACGTTCACGGCCAGCTTGAACACGGCCTGGCCGTCCATGTGCAGGAACGCGTTGCCCGCGATCACGCCGCCGTTCACGTTGCCCGGCGTGCACAAAATGTGCGCGTAGCTGCCGTCGGCGTGCAGCGCGCTCGAGAGCACGCCCGGCTCGCTCGACGCCTGCAGCACGACCGCGCCCGCGCCGTCGCCGAACAGCACGCACGTGGTGCGGTCATTGAAGTCGAGGATGCGCGAGAAGGTTTCCGCGCCGACGATGAGCGCCGTGCGGTGCTGGCCGCTGCGGATCAGGCAGTCGGCCACCGAAACGGCGTAGGCAAAGCCCGCGCACACGGCCTGGACGTCGAACGCCGCGCCGTGATTGCGAATGCCAAGCTTGTTCTGCAAGAGGCAGGCCGTGCTCGGGAAAACGAAATCGGGCGTGGAGGTCGCGACGATGATGAGGTCGATCGACTGCGGATCGACGTCGGCGGCCGAGATCGCACGCTGCGAGGCGGCGAGCGCGAGATCGCTCGTGGTGACGTCGGGTGCGGCGAAGTGGCGCGCGTGAATGCCCGTGCGGGCCACGATCCACTCGTCGCTCGTTTCGACGCCTTTCGCGGCGAGCCGTTCGGCAAGTTCCTGGTTGGTGACGCGCTCAGGCGGAAGATAACTGCCAGTGCCGAGCACGCGGGAATAGAGAGTCGATTGAGCCATTATGCCTTCGAGGATGATGCGGCGCCGGGCGGTACGCCGCCCGCGCCCTGGCTGGGCGTAACCACAGCCTGCGCGGCTTGCACGATCGGGGCGCCGCCGGGCTCGCCTGCCGCCTGTTCGAGCGAACCGGCGTTTTCTTTCATGGCGTGCGCGAGGCGCTCCAGTACGCCATTTTTGACGGCATCATACCCGCGATTGATCGCACACTCAAACGCATAGGCGTCGGCCGAGCCGTGGCTTTTGATGACCAGGCTCTTCAGGCCGAGCAGCGCCGCGCCGTTGTACTGGCGATGATCCACACGCTTCTTGAAGCGCATCAATACGGGCAGCGCGGCAACCGCCATGAGCTTCGTGAGCCACGAGCGGCCGAACTCTTCCTTGATCATGTCGTTGAGCATCTGCGCGAGGCCCTCCGACGTCTTGAGCGCGACATTCCCGACAAAACCGTCACAGACGATGACGTCGACGGTGCCTTTGTAAATGTCGTTGCCTTCGACGTTGCCGCGGAAGTTCAGCGTGCTTTCGCGCAGGAGTTCGCCCGCGCGCTTGATGGTCTCGTTGCCCTTGATGATCTCCTCGCCGATATTCAGGAGCCCGATGCTAGGGCGCTCCTTGCCTTCAAGCGCGGCGACGAGCGCGTGCCCCATCTCCGCGAACTGCAGCAGATGCTGCGGCTCGCAGTCGACGTTCGCGCCGAGGTCGAGCATCGTCGTATAGCCGCGTGGATTGGGCAGTGCGAAGGCGATGGCCGGGCGCTCGATGCCGGGCAGCGTTTTGAGCACATAGCGCGAGACAGCCATGAGCGCGCCCGTGTTGCCGGCCGACACGCAAGCCTGGGCCTCGCCCTCTTTCACGTGGTTGAGCGCGACGCGCATCGACGAGTCTTTCTTCTTGCGCAGGGCGACCTCGACCGGATCGTCCATTTCGACGACCTCGGTGGCGGGAACGACGGAAAGCGCAGGGTGATCCGCCGCCTTCAGCTTTTTCAACTGGGCGCGAACCGCCGACTCGACGCCCACGAGCATAAGATGCGCGTCGGGGTGCGAGCGGACAAAATGGACTGCGGCGGGCACCGTCACAGACGGGCCGTGGTCGCCTCCCATGCAATCTATCGTGAGCGTAACAGTCATGGAATGCGACGGATTTCAGGCACAAAAAAGCGGCAGTTGAATGCCGCCTTTTTTGCCGAGCCGAAATATGGTCAAGCGAACAGAATCGACAGGTGCGGCGCCATGCGGTAAACCACCGCGCCGCACGCTGAAGCGATTAGTCGTTCTTGGTCTTGACGACTTTCTTGCCGCGGTAGTAGCCGTTCGGGCTGATGTGGTGGCGCAGATGCACTTCACCCGTGCTCGGTTCGACGGCCAGCGGCGCGCCCGTGAGGAAATCGTGCGAGCGGTGCATGCCGCGCTTCGACGGCGACTTCTTGTTTTGTTGAACTGCCATGATAACTCCTGAAAATTTTCCGAATTCTAACACAGCCCGATCCGGCCGCCGCCACCCTTGGGGAGTGGCCGGACTCCGGGCTCAGGCCCACGCGTCTGGTACTGCCTGCCCCTTGCAGCCGCCTAGTGCTTGCTGCCGGGACCGTCCTTCTTGAGCGATTCGAGCGCCGCAAACGGGTTGACGCGCTCCTCCGTCTCGATTTCCTGCTCTGGCACGTCGTCCACGGAGTCCACGCCGTCCGCGCCATCGGGACCCGAGGCGAGACTTTCGTGCACTTCCGGACAGACTTCGTGCTTCGGCACCAGCGGCAGCGAGAGCAACAACTCCTCTTCGATCAAGTCGACGAGATCGAAATGGCGCGAGCCCACGATCACTTCGACTTCATCGTCGTCGAGCGGAAACTCCTCCGCCTCCTCTTCCGTCTGGACGATACGGAAGGTCGCATCCGCATTGAATGCCTGTTCGTAGGGAGCGAGGCACCGCTGGCACGTGAGCCACGCGCCACCGTGAACTGCAAGCCGCAGATAAGGCTGCGGCCCTTCGGTGCCATCGTTCTGCAATTCCTGCTGCACGAAGCCGGCTACCTGCCAGGTGAACGCGGTGTCGCGATCTGGCGCCTCGGCCGGGACTTCGTTTAACATGCGCGGCAGTTGCGAGACGCGTACGACGCCCGCTGCCTCGCGCTCGCTGCGCGCGAATTCGAAAATATCGAAGTCACGCGGATTCAGAGCGCCTTTATCCGCCGCTGGGCCGGCAGACTTGCCAGGATGTTCGGTCATGTGCCCTCTCCTGCTTCTCAAGGCTTGCTGCCGGTGAAGCGATGCGAAAAGCCAAGGGGCTCGCGACATTCAGCTTGCACAGGCTATTTACCTCACCTGTTATGTTACCGGCCTCAACTCCATTAGCACCACCGCCAACAAGGTCTTCGAGCTGCCTTGCAGCTACAAAAGCGCCCGCAAAAGACGTGCGACGAGAGCGTACCAATGAAAAGCCCAAAATCATATCGCCTTTATCTTTGTGAGTCAAACACTTAAGCTCGCATACACAAGGGCCTGCGGTACCAAGGTTTTCGACATCTTTTGACGGGATCCGAGATATTCCGCCCCCCGTTTTTCTGCCGCAGGCAGCCCGGACATCGACACGTCACAGCCGTTTTCCCTATTCCGATCGAACATGCAGGATTCTCCCTCGCAAGCCCCGCACAAGGGGCGCCCCGCTCTCATCCTTGCCTCCAGCTCGCGCTACCGGCGCGAGCTGCTCGAACGTCTGCGTATTCCGTTCGAGACGGCCGTGCCCGCCATCGACGAAACGCCGCAGCCCGGCGAAGCACCCGAAGCGACGGCGCTGCGCCTCGCCGCAGCCAAAGCGCGCGCCGTAGCCGCCGCTCTACCGCCTGATGCAGGCCGCGCGCTCGTGATCGGCTCTGACCAGGTAGCCACTTTCGACGGCCGCCAGATCGGCAAGCCCGGCACGCACGAACGCGCGCTCGGGCAGTTGCAGGCCATGCGCGGCCGCGAGGTATTGTTCCATAGTGCCCTGAGTCTGCTCGACACCGCTACTGGCCAAACGGATACCGTCGATGTCGTCACGAAGGTGCGCTTTCGCGACTTGCCCGACGCCGCGCTCGACGCCTATCTGCGCGCAGAGACGCCCTATGACTGCGCGGGCAGCGCGAAATCGGAAGGGCTCGGGATCGCCCTGCTCGAAGCCATCGAATCGGATGACCCCACGGCCCTGATCGGCCTGCCGCTCATCGCGCTCACGCGCATGCTGCTAACTGCGGGCTATCCGCTGCTGGAGGCCGAAGCATGACGAATGCAACGACGGGCACGCTATATCTGATTCCGAACACGCTCGGCGACGGCGACGACGCCGCGCTAGACGCCGTCCTGCCCGCACCCGTGCGCGAACGCGCGGGCACGCTCGCGAGCTACATCGGCGAAAACGCGAAGACCACGCGCGCCTTCCTCAAACGCGTGGGCACGACGCGGCCGATCCAGGAAATCGAGATCCGCGAACTCAATATCAACACGCCGGCGGGCGAAATCGACAGGCTGCTCGCGCCGCTGCTCGCGGGCATCGACACGGGGTTGGTTTCCGAGGCAGGCGTGCCCGCCGTCGCCGATCCAGGCGCGCAGCTCGTTCGGCGCGCGCACGAGCGCGGCATCAGGGTCGTGCCGCTCGTGGGGCCGAGCTCGATCCTGCTCGCGCTGATGGCGTCGGGGCTCAACGGCCAGAGCTTCGCGTTTCACGGCTACCTGCCCGTCGACGCGAACGAGCGCGTGAAGAAGCTGCGCGAACTCGAGCAGGCCTCGCGCAAGAGCAAGCAAACGCAGATTTTCATCGAGACGCCCTACCGCAACCGCACGCTGCTCGACGCGTTGCTCGCGACCTGTGCGCCGTCCACGCTCGTGTGCGTTGCCGCCGATCTCACGCTGCCGACCGAAACGATCGTGAGCCGCGCCGTTTCCGACTGGAAGAAAAAGTCCGCGCCCGAGCTGCACAAGCGGCCGGCGATTTTCCTGCTGCTGGCGCACTGAGCCGTTTTCGCCGCGCAAAACGAATCGGCCGCTGCGCACTCGCGCAGCGGCCGATTTTCTTATGGACGATCCGGCGCCGAAGCAGCGCTCAGTGCAGCGCCAGTCTGCCGCCCATCAGCAGCGAATGGACAGCCGCCGAGCCGATGTTCGCGCCGACGCGCTTCGCAACCCGGTCGGTGAGGCTCTGCTTGACCGTGTAATCGACGACGTCCGGCGCCTTGATGACTTCACGCGCCACGTAATCGGTGCTGCCGAAGCCGTCCGCGAGGCCGAGTTCCACGCTCTTCTGACCGGTCCAGAAGAGGCCCGAGAAGATATCCGGCGAGTCCTTCAGGCGCTTGCCGCGGCCTGCCTTCACGGCGTCGATGAACTGCTGATGGATCTGGTCGAGCATTTCCTGGGCGTGCGCGTCCATTTTGGGCGTATCGGGCGAAAAGGGGTCGAAGAACCCTTTGTTTTCGCCCGAGGTGCGCAGGCGCCGCTGGATGCCGAGCTTGTCCATGAGGCCGGTAAAGCCGAAACCGTCCATCAGCACGCCGATCGAGCCCACGATGCTCGCCTTGTTGACGTAGATCTTGTCGGCTGCCGCTGCCACGTAGTAGCCGCCCGAAGCACACATGTCGCCCACCACCACATAGAGCGGGATGGCCGGGTATTTCGTGCGCAGACGGCGGATCTCGTCGTTGATGATGCCGGCTTGCACCGGGCTGCCGCCAGGGCTGTCGATATGCAGGATCACGCCGGCGGTGCCATCGTCGTCAAAGGCGCTGTCGAGCGCGCTGATGAGGTCGTCGGCGTTCGCCGGCGTGTCGGAGCCGATCTCGCCGTCGAGCGAAACGAGCGCCGTATGGCGCCCCTCGCCCTCCACGCGCGCGCCCGAAATGTCGAGCACGGCCCAGGCGATGACGACCAGGACGGCGAGAAAGGCGAAACGAAAGAAAATTCGCCAGCGCCGCGCCGCGCGTTGCTCGTTGATCGCGGCGAGCGCGATGCGCTCAAGCGCCTCGCGTTCCCAGCCGGAGGCGAGCGCGCCGCGCTCTGACGAAGCCCCGCGGGACGTTTCGTTCGAATCAGGGGTCGGATTGTCGGCCATGCGAGCGGATAAAAGGTCAGGATGCGGAGGGACGGGAGTCCGAGGGTAGATCGGGACGCAAATCATCGTCCGGCAGCCAGAATACCGCACGGCCCTCGGGCGTGTCGCGTTCCTCTACGCGCACGGGGCGCAAACGGCCGCCACGGCACGGTCCGCCCACGCACTTGCCCGTGTCGGGCTGGTAGATCGCGCCGTGTGTCGCGCACATCAGATAGAGTCCCGACGACTCGAAAAACTGGCCTTCCACCCAGTCGAGCTCCATCGGCACGTGCGCGCAGCGGTTCAGGTAGCCGTACACCTCGCCGCCGTAGCGCACGAAGAACACCACGGCGTCGCCGCCCGCGTAGGTCGCACTCATGCGCCGGCCCTCGCCGCCCTCGGCCAGTTCGTCTGCGGCGCATACGCGGACCGGCTCGTGCGTCGACTCCCTGGGCGCCTCGCTCATGCGTGCTCCCGCAGCCAGCCGGCCAGCGCGCCGACGTCCTGCGCGACGAAGCGCGGCTCGAGTTTCTCCAGCGCTCCCGGCGCGTGCGCGCCGTATGCGACGCCGATGCCCGCCGCGCCCGCATTGATCGCCATCTGCAGATCGTGCGTCGTATCGCCGACCATGACCGTGCGGCCGAGATCCTGCCCCAGTTCGCGCGTCAGCTCCTGAAGCATGGCCGGATGCGGCTTCGAGAAGGTTTCGTCGGCGCAGCGCGTGCCGTCGAAAAGACTCGTGAGCCGCGAGTCCGCCAGCGCGCGGTTGAGCCCGACACGGCTCTTGCCTGTCGCGACGGCGAGCAGATAGCCGGTGTCGCGCAGTTCCGCGAGCATCTCGCGCACGCCCGCGAACAGTTCGGTTTGCTGGTCCTTCAGCAAGTAATGAACGCGATAGCGCTCGACGAGCCTCGGATAGTCGGCCGGATCGAGCGTGGGCGCGGCGATCTGCAGCGCCTCGCGCAAACCGAGGCCGATCACGTAGCTCGCCGCCTCGTCGCCGGGCACGGGCAAGCCAAGGTCGCGGCAGGCGGCCTGGATGCTGCGTGTGATATGGGCGGTCGAATCCATCAAGGTGCCGTCCCAGTCGAACACAATCAGGTCAAATTGCTGTCGGGCCATGCGGGGCTTCTCCAAACGCTGTCATCTTCGTTGTCATTCGGGTCGGGCCGGGTCGGGTCGGGCCGTTTCAGGCGCCGCACCTTCGCCCGCGCCGCACTCGCGTTGCGCCCGCAGCGCCTCGACGAAGCCGCGGCAATCCTCCGGCAACGGCGCCTCGAACTGCAGCGGCGCGCCCGTGATCGGGTGAGTGAGCTTCAGCCTGTGTGCATGCAGGAACATCCGCTTGATGCCCGGCCGCGCGCCGTTGCGCGCGAGCGCCTTGTTGAGCGCGAAATCGCCATACTTGGCGTCGCCGACGATCGGCAGCCCGAGGTGCGCGAGATGCACGCGGATCTGGTGCGTGCGCCCCGTCTTGAGTTCGGCTTCGAGGAGCGCGTAGCCAGGCCAGCGCTCGATCAGATTGAACACGGTATGCGAGGGTAACCCGTCGGCCTGGACGCGCACGCGGCGCTCGCCTTCCGGGGTCAGGTACTTGTGCAGCGGCTCCTTGACAGCGCGGCGACGGCCCCAGTCGCTCGCCCATTCGCCATGGACGCAGGCGAAATAGCGTTTGTCGGTCTGGTTGTCGCGCATTTGCGCGTGCAGGCCGACGAGCGCGGCGCGCTTCTTGGCGAGCATGAGCACACCGGAGGTTTCCCGGTCGAGGCGGTGCACGAGTTCGAGGAACTTGCCGTGCGGGCGCGCCTCGCGCAACTGCTCGATCACGCCGAACGCCACGCCGCTGCCGCCGTGCACGGCCACGCCGGCCGGCTTGTCGATGACGAGCAGCGCATCGTCCTCGTAAAGCACGGGAAACTGGGCCGCCGGAACGGGCGCGGCGCCCGGGGGCGCACTGGACTGCGAGGTGCGGATGGGCGGCACGCGCACGACGTCGCCTTCCGCAAGCCGGTACTGCGCGTCGACCCGGCCCTTGTTCACGCGCACTTCCCCGCTGCGCAAGATGCGATAGATGTGGCTCTTCGGCACGCCCTTGCAGACGCGCACGAGGAAATTGTCGATGCGCTGACCAGCCGCGCCCTCGTCGATTTCGACGAACGAAACCTGGTCGCTTGCGACCTGATTCTGGGATGTTTTGCCTAACCCTTTCATTCTGAATATAATTTGCCCAGCGCCGACGCAATGGTAGGTCGAATGGCCCAGGCCAAACGGCCAAATGTTCTGCGAACCACCCGATGGACACCCCAAGGGGGTTATCCTGGACCTGGACCACGCGGCGTGCGCAGGCAGCAAGCGATAAACGGTTATTTTACTTGCGCCCGGGGCTGGTTGCTCACCCCGCTTTGAGAAGCAACGAGTTGCACGCACGGAATACCGCACCGGCAGGGATGGCGCCCACAGGCACATTCGGTCAGGATCGGCTCCGACGGTAACGGAACATTGGTATAAAGAATTTATCCGGCGCGTCCCGCCGCGCGGTCGAAGTGACCGCCGATGGAGGCGCTGGTGGCGAAAATACGGCGAGCGCCCGAAAATCGTCCCGGCAACGTGCGGGACACGGCGACGTCAAAAGTGGCGAGACACCCGAGGGGGAAGACGGGCGTTCCTGAAAGCTTCCCGTGCGCGGCCCTGATTTGGAACATGAGGCCGCGAACCTGATCCAGCCGCAAAGCGCGCGCGGTTCGCCGCTGCGGCGGGCATCTGTTGCGGCCGTTGCGATGGGTACAACCCTCTGCGCTGCCCGCAGGCGGATCGGAAGCGCAGGAAAACGCCGCCGTCGCGAACCCGCGGCATGTCTCTTCGCTTCTTGAAGCCGTATTTCGCATGTGCCCACGCGGCCCGTCCATGGCAACGCAACGCCGGACCGGTGTCCCAAAAAGGCAATTCTCCCCGCCATCGTTCCTGCTCCAGCGTGCTTGTGACAACACAATAAGGCGCGGCTCGCCGCGGCCCGCACTGTGCTGCCTGGCGTCGCCGCCGCGCACCGTGCCGGCCGCGCACGAACGCACTGGAGTCGTTCAATGAAACGAATGCTGTTCAACGCGACGCAGCAGGAAGAACTGCGCGTCGCCATCGTCGATGGACAGAAGCTCATCGACATCGACATCGAAACCGCCGGGCGCGAACAGCGCAAAGGCAACATCTACAAGGGGATCGTCACCCGCATCGAGCCCTCGCTCGAAGCATGTTTCGTCAACTACGGCGAAGACCGCCACGGCTTCCTGCCGTTCAAGGAAGTCGCCCGCCAGTACTTCCGCGAAGGCGTCGACATGCGCGGCGCGCGCATCCAGGACGCCCTCCGGGAAGGCCAGGAGCTGATCGTCCAGGTCGAGAAGGAAGAGCGCGGCAACAAGGGCGCCGCCCTCACCACGTTCATCTCGCTCGCCGGCCGCTACCTCGTCCTCATGCCGAACAACCCGCGCGGCGGCGGCGTGTCGCGCCGCATCGAGGGCGACGACCGGCAGGAGCTGCGCGAAACCATGGCGCAGCTGCAACTGCCGGACGGCATGAGCATCATCGCGCGCACGGCCGGCATCGGCCGCTCCGCCGAAGAACTCCAGTGGGACCTGAACTACCTGCTGCAACTGTGGCGCGCCATCGAGGCCGCGTCGCAGGCCGGCCAGTCGGGCCAGCCGATGCTGATCTATCTGGAGTCGAGCCTCGTGATCCGCGCGATCCGGGACTATTTCCAGCCCGACATCGGCGAAATCCTCATCGACACCACCGAGATCTATGACCAGGCGCGCGCCTTCATGGATATCGTGATGCCGGACAATGTCAACAAGGTGAAGCGCTACCACGACGACGTCCCGCTCTTCTCGCGCTTCCAGATCGAGCACCAGATCGAGACGGCGTACTCGCGCACGGTGCCGCTGCCCTCGGGCGGCGCGATCGTGATCGACCACACCGAGGCGCTCGTCGCCATCGACGTGAACTCGGCGCGCGCGACCAAGGGCGCCGACATCGAGGAAACCGCCGCGCGCACCAACCTCGAAGCCGCCGACGAAGTGGCGCGCCAGTTGCGTCTGCGCGACCTGGGCGGCCTGATCGTGATCGACTTCATCGACATGGAGTCGGCCAAGAGCCAGCGCGAAGTCGAGCAGCGCCTGAAGGACGCGCTGCGCCACGACCGCGCGCGCGTGCAGATGGGCAAGATCTCGCGCTTCGGCCTGATGGAGCTGTCGCGCCAGCGTCTGCGCCCGGCCCTCTCGGAAGGCAGCCACGTCACCTGCCCGCGCTGCAACGGCACGGGCCACATCCGCGACACGGAATCGTCGGCGCTTCAGGTCCTGCGCATCATCCAGGAAGAGGCGATGAAGGAAAACACCGCGGCGATCCACTGCCAGGTGCCGGTCGAAGTGACCGCCTTCCTGCTCAACGAAAAGCGCTCGGAGATCAACAAGATCGAGTCGCGCTTCAAGGTCGCCGTCGTCCTGATCCCGAACAAGCATCTGGAAACGCCGCACTACAAGCTCGAGCGCCTGCGTCACGACGACGCGCGCCTCGACGACCCGCGCGCCTCGTGGAAGATGGCCGAGGAGGCGGCTCGCGAACTCGAGTCGGAAACCGGCTACAGCAAGCGCAGCGCCGAAGCCAAACCCAAGCAGGAAGCCGCGGTGAAGGGCATCACGCCCGAGCGTCCGGCGCCGAGCGCGCCGGTCAAGCCGGCCGCGACCGCGCCCGTCGCCGCGCAGGTGGCCGTCTCGCCCGCGGGCGGCGGATTCTTCGGCTGGGTCAAGCGCCTCTTCGGCGGCGCGCCCGCTGCGGCACCCGCGCCGGCACCGGTCGCGCAACCCGAAAAAACCGCGCGCCCGACTCGCGAAGCACGCCCCGAACGCGGTGAAAAGACCGGCGGCGACCGCAACCGCAATCGCCGCACCGGCGGCCGCGACGCGGCAAGCCGCGGCGAAGGCGCAAGCGGCGCGCGCACCGGCCAGTCTGCAGGCCGCCGCGAGGACCGCGAACCACGCGAACCACGGGAACCGCGGGAACCGCGTGAAGCACGCGAAAGCCGTGGCGCCCGCGAGCCGCGTGAACCGCGCGAGCAACGTGAGCCGCGCGAAAACCGCGAAGCACGCGCCGAACGCGAACAGCGCATCGAGCGTGTCGAGCGCGGCCAGGATCGCAGCGAGGTGACGGCGGAAGCCGGCGCCGCGCGCGGCGAGCGCCAGGAACGTGGTGAACGCCGCGAGCGCGGTGAACGTGGCGAGCGTGGCGAACAACGCCGCCGCACGCAAGCCGCCGAGGCTGCCGAAGCCCAGGAAGCGCGTCTTGATGCTGCATCGGCTGCCGCCGAAGACGCCGAAGCGCCGCAGACGGAGCTGCCCGAAGGCGTGAGCGCGGGCGCCGACGAAGAAGGCGCGCCGCGTGAAGGCGAAGAGCGCCGCCGCCGCCGCCGTGGCCGCCGCGGCGGTCGTCGCGAGCGCGACACGGAGACCGCAGGCCTGACGCCGGACGCGGAAGCACAGGAAGGCGGCGAGGAAGCCGCGCCCGTGCAACCGGCCATCGAGCAGCCCGCCGTTGCCGCGCAGGTGCACGAAGCGCCGGCCGTCGAAACGCGCGCCGAGTCGGTCGTCGAAACCGCGGTCGTGACCGCGCTGCCGGCCGCAGCCGTTGTCGGCGAAACCGGGCACGCGCCCGCTGCTGCGGTGACGGCCACGCCTGTCGAAACCGTCGCGCCCGCGGCAGAACAAGCCCCGGCTCCGGTCGAACCGGCTTCGGCGCCTGCCGAGGCCACGCCGGCCGCCGTCGAAACCACGCCCGCGCCTGCCGTGGCGCCGAAGGCCGCGGAAACGGCGGTGCCCGCCGCAGCCGTAGAACCGACGGCACCGGTGGCTCCGGTCGAGCCGGTCCAGGCTGAAACGCTGCCCGTCGTGCGTGAAGATCGCGTCGAAGCGCCTCAGGCCGAAGAACCGGTGGCAACGCCGGCGGCGCAACCGGAGCCTGCTCGAACCGCCGTCGCGGCCGCACCTGCGGTCGTCGCGATCAGCGAGCCGGCTGTGCAGAGCCCGGCCCAAGCTGTTCCGGCTACGGCCGACACCCTGCGCCCGATGCTGGAATCGGCGGGCCTCGTCTGGGTCAACACCGACGCCGACAAGCTGCGCGCCGCCCAGCAAGCCGCCGCGCAGGTGGTGAAGCCCGCGCGGGTGCCGCGAGAGCGCAAGGCGCTGCCGCCGGTCGACAGCACGCCGATGCAGCAGGTCGAAACCACGCGCCAGCCGTAAGCGCTGCCTGCGCGCCTGGCCGCAGCGTCGGACTCTCGGGTCCGACGCTGCCCCCCCCCAAAAGCCCGCCGCTCCCGGCGGGCTTTTTTTTTGATATATCAGCGTTCTCCCTCGTCTGTCGGCCGTAGCTGGTTCGGCTAAAATCGAGACAACGCGAGAACGAAGAGACCATGACCCGACGCATCATCCCCGTTGCCGACGCTCGTTCGCTGCCGCCCGGCCTACCCAACCCGGCTGCGGGAACGGTGCGCGCGCCGTCCGGCGCGGTCTTCGACGCGCTAGCAAGGCCGCTGCGCGACCTGCGCATCTCGGTCACGGATCGCTGCAATTTCCGGTGCGTCTACTGCATGCCGCGTGCGGTGTTCGACAAGGACTACCCGTTTCTGCCCCATTCCGCGCTGCTTTCGCTGGAAGAAATCGAGCGGCTCGCGCGGCTTTTCGTCGCGCAAGGCGTCACCAAGATCCGGCTTACGGGTGGCGAACCGCTGCTGCGCAAGAACATCGAATTCCTGATCGAGCGCCTCGCCGCGCTGCGCACGCCCGGTGGCGAACCGCTCGACATCACGCTCACTACCAACGGGTCGCTGCTCGCCCGCAAGGCGCGCACGCTGCGCGACGCGGGCCTCACGCGCGTGACAGTGAGTCTCGACGCGCTCGACGACGCGCTCTTTCGTCGCATGAACGACGCCGACTTCGCCGTGGCCGACGTGCTCGACGGCATCGCCGCGGCGCAGGCCGTGGGGCTCGCGCCGCTGAAGGTCAACATGGTCGTCAAGCGCGGCACGAACGACGGCGAGATCGTGCCGCTCGCGCGTCACTTCCGCGGCACGGGTGTCACGCTGCGCTTCATCGAGTACATGGACGTGGGCACGTCGAACGGCTGGAACATGGCGGAAGTGCTGCCGTCGTCGGAAGTCGTCGCGCGCATTGCGGAGCATTGGCCGCTCGTGCCGCTCGAGCCGCACAGCGCGGCCGAAACGGCGCAACGCTGGGGCTACGCGGACGGCGCCGGCGAAATCGGCGCGATTTCGAGCGTCACGCGCGCGTTCTGCGGCGACTGCACGCGCGCGCGGCTTTCCACCGAAGGCAAACTGTACCTGTGCCTCTTCGCCTCGATGGGCTACGACCTGCGCGCGCTGCTGCGCAACGGCACGACCGACCAGGCGATTGCCGGCGCGATCGCGCAAGTCTGGGAAGGCCGCGCCGATCGCTACTCCCAGTTGCGCGGCAGCGCGCAGGCGCCGGGTTCCGCCGACGAGCGGCGCATCGAAATGTCCTATATCGGCGGCTGAGTAGCCCATGAGGCCGATGAGCGCCAACCCTGTTCCCACCGGATCGATCACCGGCCTCGTGCTCGCGGGCGGCCGCGGCCAGCGCATGGGCGGCGCGGACAAGGGCCTGCAGATGCTGCACGGCACGCCGCTCGCCTCACAGGTTCTCGCGCGCCTCGCGCCGCAGGTGGGCATGCTCGCCATCAGCGCGAACCGCAACCGCGACGCCTACGTGGCGCTCGGCGCGCCGTGGCAAGCGAGTGTGCTCGCCGACACTTTGCCCGACTACCCCGGCCCGCTCGCGGGGCTGCTTGCGGGGCTGCGCGCGGCGCGCACCGAGTGGCTGCTCACGGTGCCGTGCGACTCGCCCTGGCTGCCCGCCGACCTTGCCGAGCGCCTCTGCGATGCTGCACTCGCCCGACACGCCGACATCGCGACCGCGACGACGACGAACGCCGACGGCGCCGTCTTGCTGCATCCGGTGTTCGCGCTGGTCCGCACATCGCTCGCCGACGACCTCGCCGCGTTCCTCGCTGCGGGCGAGCGCAAGGTGCGCGCGTGGTACGCGCGCCACACGGCCGCCGAAGTCGCCTTTGCCGATGAACGTGCGTTTTACAATATCAATTCCTTACAGGAACTGGCCGACTTCGAACGCGCCTGAATTGCAATCGGGCGGCGCGCGGCCAGCCGCCGTCCCCGGCACACGGCCGGCCCGCCCGGACGATCGCCGCACACACCGTGCGGATGCGACGCTTCCCCACTCGATGACCACGCTTAATCACCCCTCCGGCAACGCCGGATGCATCAGCCAGTACGATCCGCAAGCATTGCCCGTCAGCGCCGCGCAGGCCATCGTGCTGCAGTGGGTGACGCCGATCGCGGCAAGCGAACGCGTGCCGCTGCGCGAAGCGCTCGCTCGCGTGCTGGCGGAGGACGTGATTTCGCCCATCGACGTCCCCGCCCACGACAATTCCGCGATGGACGGCTACGCGTTCGACGGCGCGGCGCTGGCTGCGGCCGACGCGTCCGGACGGCTCACGCTCGCCGTGTGCGGCAAGACATTCGCCGGCCACCCCTACACGGGCGAAGTGGCCGCCGGCATGTGCGTGCGCATCATGACCGGCGCGCCGATGCCTGCGGGCTGCGACACCGTCGTGCCGCAGGAACGCGTGCAAGCCCACGGCGAAGTCGTCTCCTTCGAAGCGCGCGCCGTCACGCGCGGCGCGAATGCCCGCCGCAAGGGCGAAGACCTTGCGCGCGGCGGCGCGGCGCTCGCGGCCGGCCGCGTGCTGCGCGCATCCGACATCGGCTTGCTGGCCTCGCTCGGCATGCTTGAGGCGAACGTCAAGCAGCGCCTGCGCGTCGCCTATTTCTCGACCGGCGACGAGCTGCGCTCGCCCGGCGAGCCGCTCGCGCCCGGCTGTATCTACGACAGCAATCGCTATGTGCTCGGCGCCATGCTGCAGCGCCTGAACGTCGAGCCGATCGACCTTGGCGTCGTGCGCGACGACCCCGCCGCGCTGGCCGCCACGCTGAAGCTGGCTGCCGAAACCGCCGATGTCGTGCTAACCTCCGGCGGCGTCTCGGTCGGCGAAGCCGATTTCACGCGCGCGCAGTTGCAAACGCTCGGCGACGTCTCGTTCTGGGGCCTCGCCATGCGCCCCGGCCGCCCGCTCGCGTTCGGCCGCATCTGGTCGGGCGGCCGCCCCGGCGCGGGCCGCGCCGCGCTGCTCTTCGGCCTGCCCGGCAACCCGGTCGCGACAATGGTCTCGTTCTACCAGATCGTGCGTCCCGCTCTCATGGCGATGGCGGGCGCGAGCCCGCAGCCCGTTGCGCTGGTGCCGGCGCTGAGCGATCTGCCGATCAGGAAGCGCGCGGGCCGCACCGAGTTCCAGCGCGGCCTCGCGCGCCGCGACGCGAGCGGCCAGTGGCGCGTCGCGCCGACCGGCTCGCAAAGCTCGGGCGCGCTCAGCACAATGAGCGAGGCGAACTGCTTCATCGTGCTCGCCCACGAGGCCGGCGACCTCGATGCTGGCGACGCCGTCGACATCATGCTGTTCGATGGGCTCGTCTAGTGCGGCGGCACGGCGAGCCCAGTCAAGGTAACCACACGTCCAAACCTGCATACGGACCGACACATTATGAAAAAACAGATCTCGTTCATCGCTGCGGGCCAGACCGCCAAGGCGCTCATCCTCGTGTACCTGACCTTCAGCGTGCCGATCGTGCTGCTCGGCGTGCTCGTGGCGTTCGTGCGCTATGGGTCGGTCGAGCTTTCCACCATCTTCAGCGCGCTGCTGCTGAACGCGATTGTCGGCTTCATCCTGCTGTGGATCGCCTGCCACGCATACAACTGGGTCGCGTCGCGCTTCGGCGGTATCGAGATCCATCTCTCCGACGTGCCCGAGGAAGCCTGATGGCCGCGACGATCCGCGCCGCCACCCCCGCCGACGTCGGCGCGATGCATGCACTGATGTATGAGCTCGCCGAGTTCGAAAAGCTCACGCACCTGTTCACGGGCACCGCCGAGGGCCTCGCCGACGCGCTGTTCGGCACGCGTCCCGCAGCCGAGGCGCTGGTGGCGGAAGACGCCGGCCGCATCGTCGGCTATGCGCTCTTCTTCCACAACTATTCGACCTTCCTGAGCCGCCGCGGTCTGTATCTCGAAGACCTCTACGTCCAGCCGTCGCAGCGCGGCACCGGCCTCGGCACGGCGATGCTGCGCGCGCTCGCGGCGCTTGCCGTCGAACGCGGCTGCGCGCGCTTCGAGTGGACCGTGCTCGACTGGAACACGCCGGCCATCGGCTTCTACGAGAAGCTCGGCGCGACGGTGCTGCCCGACTGGCGCGTCGTGCGTATGACCGGCGAGGCGCTCGAAAAGCTCGCCGCGCCTGCGGAACCGGCCATCGGTTAAGTCCGCCGCCCACGCTTCAATGCAAACGGGCCGCCTGCATCAGGCGGCCCGTCGTCTTTTGGGCTTTGGCGCCCCGGCGAGGAAGTACGCCCTCACTCGTCGCCGGCTCCCCCTTCGCCTCCCGGCTCGCCGTTGCGCAACGCGTCGCCGAGCAGGTTCGCCGCGGCATCGCCCGGCAACGCTTCCACGTCGCGCAGCTTGCGGTTCATCGCGCGCGTGCGCACCTCGGCCGCTTCGATCGAACGCGTCACCGTTTCGAGCTGCGACTTCGTGCGCGCAAGCACGTCCCCGAACTTGCCGAACTCCGTCTTCACCGCGCCGAGCACCTGCCACACTTCGCTCGAGCGCCGCTCGATCGCCAGCGTGCGAAAACCCATCTGCAGGCTGTTGAGGAGTGCCGTGAGCGTAGTCGGGCCCGCCACGCTCACGCGATAATCGCGCTGCAGCAGATCGGTAAGTCCCGGGCGGCGCAGGATTTCCGCGTAGAGCCCTTCGGTCGGCAGGAAGAGCAGCGCGAAATCGGTCGTGTGCGGCGGTGCCACGTATTTCTCGGCGATCGTGCGCGCCTCCGCGCGGATGCGCAGCTCGAGCGCGCGCCCCGCCTCTTCGATGGCGAGCACGTCGGCGCGCTCCTGGGCGTCGATGAGACGCTCGTAGTCCTCGCGCGGGAATTTGGCGTCGATGGGAAGCCAGACGGGTTCGCCCGGGTCGGCGCCGCCGGTGCCCGCTATGCCGCGCCCCGGCAGGCGAATGGCGAATTCCACGCGTTCCGTGCTCTTCGGCACCGTCGCCACGTTCTTCGCGTACTGCTCCGGCGTGAGCATCTGCTCCAGCAACGCTTCGAGCTGCACCTCGCCCCACGTGCCGCGCGTCTTCACGTTGGTCAGCACCTTCTTCAGGTCGCCCACGCCCGCCGCGAGCGTCTGCATCTCGCCAAGCCCGCGATGCACCTGCTCCAGGCGGTCGGAGACGAGCTTGAACGACTCGCCAAGACGCTGTTCGAGCGTTGCGTGCAGTTTCTCGTCGACCGTGCGGCGCATTTCCTCGAGCTTGGCCGCGTTGTTCGCCTCGATGTCCTTCAGACGCTGTTCGAGCGTTGCGCGCACTTCGGCGAAGCGCCGGTCGTTGACTTCGGTGAGCTGCGCGAGCTGCTGCGTGAGCAGCGCGCCGAAGTGGCGCAGCGCGGCGCCCTGCTCGTCGCGCGCCTGCTGCGCCTGCTGGTACAGGCTCTGGCGCACGGCGTCGAGCTGCTGCGTGTGGGTCGCCGTGAGCTTGGCGAGCTGTTGCGCGAAGCCGTCGATCTGGTTGTTCTGCACCGTCGCGATGCTCGTGAGCTGCGCGGCGAGCGCCTGCTGCACCTGGGCGAAACCGCCGCCGAACTCGCTGCGCGATACCTGCGCCGTGCGCGCGATCTCGTTACGCAGTTCGCGCTCGATGCGCTCCGCCGCGCGCGCCTGCGTGTCGGTCGAGGCGGCGAGCCGGTCGCTCAGTTGATCGAGCGCGTCGAGCATGGCCTCGGCCTCGCCGTCGTCCTGCCCATGACGCGCGCGCAGCAACGCCACGAGCGTCGCAACGAACGCGATCGCCAGCGCGACGAGCGCCAGCGACATGCCTGCGAGCAAACTCATGTACGCGCTTTCCCCAACACTGCGGCGTTGATCGGATTGGGCGGCTGCCCCGCGCGCGGGCCTTCGCCGAGCGCGGCGATCAGGTTGTCGGCGGCGAGGTTCGCCATGGCGCGGCGCGTGGCCTCGCTCGCGCTCGCGATGTGCGGCGTGAGCACGACGTTCTCCACTTCGAGCAGCGCCGGATGCACGCGCGGCTCGCCCTCGAACACGTCGAGGCCGGCCGCTGCGATCCGGCGCGTGCGCAGCGCCTCGGCGAGCGCCGCGTCGTCGACGATGCCGCCGCGCGCGATATTGGTGAGCGTCGCGGTGGGCTTCATCAGCGCGAATTCTGCGGTGCCGATCGTGTGATGGTTCTCCGCCGTGTAAGGCAGCACGAGCACGACGTGATCGGCCTCTTCGAGCAGGGCCTGCTTCGAGCGGTATTCTGCGTTCAGCTCGCGCTCGATTTCCGGCGCGACGCGCGAGCGGTTGTGATAGACCACCCGCATGTCGAAGCCGCGCGCGCGACGCGCGAGCGCCTGCCCGATGCGGCCCATGCCGATGATGCCGAGCGTCGATCCGTACACGTCCGAGCCGAGAAACATATCGAACGACCACTTGCCCCACTTGCCCGCGCGCAGGAAGTGCTCGGACTCCGTGACGCGGCGCGCCGCCGCCATCATCAGCGCCCAGCCGAAGTCGGCCGTGGTTTCGTTGAGCACGTCGGGCGTGTTGGTGCCGAGCACGTTGGCCGAGTTGAACGCGGCCATGTCGAAGTTGTTGTAGCCCACGGCCATGTTCGACACCACACGCAAACGCGGCGCGGCCGCGAGCGTCGACGCGCCGATGGGGTCGCCCGCCGTGAGTGCGCCGTCCTTGTCCGCGAGGCGCTGGTTCAGCGCCTCGGGCGACAGCGCGTCGCCGTTGTTCCAGTCCACGTCGAAATACCGCTTGAGCCGATCGATCACGTCGGGAAAGATCGGGCGCGCCACGAGAATCTTTTGCATCGTTGCTCTCCACACTTCAGTCGTTGTCCGCCATTGTTGCGCGTGACGGGGCGCTCAGGGAAGCTTTGCGGAAGTCCCGCCGCTAGACGAAAAAGAGCCAGGTGGCCGCGAGAAAGACCGGCACGAGTAGCGCGCCCGACCAGCCAAGATAGCCGAAGAAGCCCGGCATGCGCACGCCGCGAGACTGCGCGATCGCCTTCACCATGAAGTTCGGCGCGTTGCCGATATAGGTGAGCGCGCCCATCCATACCGCGCCCGCCGAGATCGCGGCGAGCGCTTTCGCGCCACCCGACATGAGCGCATTGGCGTCACCGCCCGCGAGGTTGAAGAACACCAGATAAGTGGGCGCGTTGTCGAGAAACGACGAGAGCAGGCCCGTCGCCCAGAAGTACATCGCTTCGTTCGGGCGGCCCGAGGCGTCGTTCACCAGCGAGATCAGCGAGGCGAACGCGCCGGCATCGCCCGCGCGCAGCATCGCAATGACGGGCGCGATCGTCACGAAAATGCCCGCGAAGAGCTTCGCCACTTCGACGATCGGCGACCACTCGAAACCGTTGTCGGCGCGCGCTTCCTTCGACGTGAACGCGAGCGAGATCAGCGCGAGCGCAACGAGTCCGGCATCGCGCACGAGGTTCTGCAACTGCAGGTGCGCGCCTGCGGCCTCGAAAGCGATGCCCGGCCGCCACAAACCGCTCGTCAGCACGAGCGCGACGAGCAGCGCGAGCAGCACGAAGTTGGCCTTGCCGCCGATCGAAAACGTGGCCGTGTCCGGCGTCGGGTCGAGCGCGGCGGCGCGCACTTCGCCAGCGCGGCTGAAGTACCAGCTATCGAGCGCATGGAACACCGCGAGCAGCACGCCGCAAACGAATAGCATCGGCCACGCGAGATGCTTTGCAGTCCAGAAGAATCCCACGCCGTTCAGGAAGCCGAGAAAGAGCGGCGGATCGCCGAGCGGCGTGAGCAGCCCGCCCGCGTTCGCGACGAGAAAGATGAAGAACACGACCACGTGCACGTTGTGCAGCCGGTTGTCGTTCGCGCGCAGGAGCGGCCGGATCAGCAGCATCGCCGCGCCGGTCGTGCCCATCACGCTCGCGAGCACCGTGCCGAGCGCGAGGATCGCGGTATTCGCGCGCGGCGAACCGGACAGATTGCCATACACGCAAATGCCGCCCGCTATCGTGTAGAGCGCGCCGAGCAGGACGATGAACGGTAAATACTCGTCGACGACGGCGTGCACGAAGAGCGGATACGTCGCGCCGAAACCGTGTATGGCCGAGAACGGCAGCAGGAACGCGAGTGCCCAGGCCGCCGAGATCTTGCCGAAGTGACGATGCCAGAATGCGCCGGCCAGCATGGGAAAGAACGCGATCGAAAGCAGCACGCCGGCGAACGGCAGCGCCCAGGCGGCGCCGAGCGATGCGCCGTCGACCGCCGCCGCCTGCGCGTTCGTGCTGAGAAACGTCAGCGCGAAGGCGGGCGCGAGCGCCGCGAACCCGCGGCGATCACGCGCCATGCACGACGATCACATGCACGCGATACGGCCCGTGCGCGCCGAGAATGATGGTCTGCTCGATATCGCCCGTACGCGAGGGCCCGGAAACGAAGTTGACCGCACGCGGCAGCTCGCCGCGTTCGGCGCGCATGAGCGCGAAGGCATCTTCGTGGCCCGCGACGATGCGCGAAGCGGGCACGACGGCAATGTGCGTCTCGGGCAAGAGCGCACCCGATGCCCACGTTTGCGGGCTGGAGAGCAACACCAGCGTGCCGGTCTCGGCCGTGGCGCAAAAGCAGCCCGTGAGGCCGACGAGATCGCGGTCCCCGGGCTTGCGGAATTGAACCGCGAGGCCCGCGCCGGCCCAGTCGAGCGCGTCGAGCGTTTGCCACGCGACAGCCTGCATCGGCAGTCCGAGCTCCGCCAGGTAGCGTTGCGCGGCGGCGGGTGCGTCGGCGAGCAGCCCGACTTCGGCGACGGTGCTCGACATCTTGCGCGCCTCGCCCACGAAGCGCGCGACGAGATCGCCCTCGAGTGCCGGACGCGGACCTTCGGGATGGCGCGCGAGGTAGTCGGCAACGGCTTGCCGCTCGTGCGCCGCGGGCGTGGCCTCGCGTCCCTGCGCCGCGCGAATGCGCGCGAGTATGCTGCGGCGGGCGGCCGTCGTGTCCATGAACGTCCTCGTCAGATGAAGAAAAGCGACGCGCCGATTATACCGGCGCGCCGCCCTGCGCTTCGCGCGCGTCTTGCGCGTTCTTACTTGCCTGCGCTCTCTTCTTCCACAGGCTGCTCGATGCCGAACACCTGGCGCAGATAGGCGAGATACGCCTTGTCGTCGCACATGTTCTTGCCCGGCGAATCGGAGAGCTTGGCGACCGGCTGCCCATTGCAGCGGACCATCTTGATGACGATCTGCAGCGGCTGATAGCCGAGGTCGTTGGTGAGGTTGGTGCCCACGCCGAATGCGAGCCGGCAGCGGTCGCCGAAGCGCTCGTACAGGCGTAGCACCTTGGGAATGTCGAGCGCGTCGGAAAAGATCATGGTCTTCGTGCGCGGGTCGCAGCGGTTGTCCTCGTAGTGCTTGAGCAGACGCTCGCCCCATTCGAACGGATCGCCCGAATCGTGGCGCGCGCCGTCGAAGAGCTTGCAGAAGTACATGTCGAAGTCGCGCAGGAAGGCCTGCATGCCGTAGACGTCGGACAGCGCGATGCCGAGGTCGCCGCGATACTCCTTCGCCCACATCTCGAAGCCGTAGATCTGCGAGTCGCGCAGGCGCGGCCCGAGCGCCTGGCACGCCTGCAGATACTCGTGCGCCATCGTGCCGAGCGGCGTGAGGTTGTGCTTCATCGCATAGTAGACGTTGCTCGTGCCCGCGAACTGCTCGCCGAGATCGTCCTTGAGCGTGAGGATCACCTCTTCGTGCCAGCGCTTCGAGAAGCGGCGGCGCGTGCCGTAGTCGGCGATCTTGCAGTCGGCGAATGCGGGTTTCGCGCCGAGCAGCTCGATCTTGTGGCGCAGACGCTCGCGGCCCTCGTCGTACTGCGGGTGATGCTGCGTATTGCGGAAGTAGACCTCGTTGACGATGGCGAGCACCGGAATCTCGAAGAGAATCGTGTGCAGCCACGGTCCCTTGATTTCGATGTCGATCTCGCCGTTGCCCTTCGGCGACGGCGCGACCGAGATGTACTTTTCGTTCAGGTGAAAGAGCGCGAGAAAGTCGACGAAATCGCTCTTGATGAAGCGCATCTTGCGCAGGTACTCGAGTTCGGGCTCCGCGAAGCGCAGCCTGCAGAGCTTGTGGATCTCGCTGCGGATCTCGTCGACGTACGGCACGAGATCGATGTTCGGCGTGCGGCAGCGGAAGCGGTATTCCACGTTGGCCGCGGGGAAATGATGCAGCACCACCTGCATCATCGTGAATTTGTAGAGATCGGTATCGAGCAGCGAAGTAATGATCATGATGGGCCAGCCGGACAGCAATCGGATAGCACCCGCGAAGCGGGAAGCACGACGCGGCACGGGATACGGGCCTTGCGGCGGCTTTGGGTCGCGAGCGCCAGCGGTGCCCCATGTTACCCCAATGCCTGCGCGAGCCGCATGCCCGACGGCACGCCGTCTTGCGCGCAAGGGGCAATCGTTGCGGGCCGCGCCATCTTATAAACTAATCACGAAACGATCTAAGGACCGGCGCGGGCGTCTGGCTGGGGTAATTCCTCATCAGTTACAATACCGTTTTTGGCAAACCGCCATCCCCCGATACAAAAAGCTTGCAGGAGTTGCCTGAATGACTCACGTTGTGACCGAAAGCTGCATCAAGTGCCGCTATACCGACTGCGTCGATGTGTGCCCGGTGGACTGCTTTCGCGAAGGTCCCAACTTCCTCGCGATCGATCCGGACGAATGCATCGACTGCGCCGTGTGCGTGGCCGAGTGCCCGGTGAACGCCATCTACGCCGAAGAAGACGTCCCTGGCGACCAGCAAGCGTTCATCGCGCTGAACGCCGACCTGGCTAAGGGCTGGCCGAGCATCACCAAGACGAAGGCCCCGCTGCCCGAAGCCGACGAATTCAAGGACGTGAAAGACAAGCTCGCGTTGCTCGCGCGCTAACCGCTTGCCCGGGTTGCCGCGTGCCGGAATAATCTCTTGCGCAGCGAATTGCCCTGACGAGATGGCGACAGGGTATTGACAGCCCCCACCGGACCCCATAGAATTTCGTTCTCTGCTTTTGTTGATCCCCGATAGCTCAGTCGGTAGAGCGCCGGACTGTTAATCCGTAGGTCCCTGGTTCGAGCCCAGGTCGGGGAGCCAAGATTCACAAAAGCCCGTTAATCACAACGGGCTTTTTTATGACGTAAAGCGTTGTCGCTGTATTGCTGTTCCCCGATAGCTCAGTCGGTAGAGCGCCGGACTGTTAATCCGTAGGTCCCTGGTTCGAGCCCAGGTCGGGGAGCCAAAATATCGAGGGGTTGCGTGTTGCACGCAACCCCTTTTTCTTTTGATACGCGTATTGCGCTCGCCGTGAGCACTCTCCGACCGCGATTCAGGCATCGGCGTGCTTCGGCAGCTTGCCCTGAGTTCCCCGCCCTCCCCGATAATGTCACTTCGTCATCCTCGGGAATCCGCATGAAATCCAGTCGCCGCCTTGCCGCCCTTCTCGCCTGCGCGAGCCTCGGCGCCTCCGCCCACGCCGAGCAGATCGGCAGCGTGAACACCAACTTTCGCGTGACCGGCTCGGACAAGGTCGTCGTCGAGGCCTACGACGACCCGCAGGTGCAAGGCGTCACCTGCTACGTCTCGCGCGCCCGCACGGGCGGCGTGAAGGGTACGCTGGGCATTGCCGAGGACCCCACCGAAGCGTCGATCGCCTGCCGCCAGGTCGGGCCGATCTCGTTTTCCGGGCCGCTCAGGCAGCAGGCCGACGTCTTCAACGAGCGCATGTCCTTCCTTTTCAAAACACTGCACGTCGTGCGCGTGGTCGACGCAAAGCGCAACGCGCTCGTCTACCTGACCTATAGCGACCGCGTCGTGAGCGGCAGCGCGAAGAACAGCGTCACGGCCGTGCCGGTGCCGTCGGGCACGACGATTCCGCTGCGCTAAACTGGGGTTCTTCCGCAGGACCTTCATCATGGCCGATTCCCGTTTCCGCGATTGCGCCCGCTACTGGCGCACGCCGCTTCTCCCTGGCGCGGATCTCGTCACGGCCACGTACAACGAGCACACGTTTGCACCCCACTGGCACGAGGCGTACACGATTCCCGTGATCGAGGCCGGCGCGGAGCGCTATCGCTACCGCGGCGCCCAGCACGTCGCCGAAACGGGCAGCGTGCCCGTCATCAACCCGGGCGAGTTGCACACGGGCTCGCGCGCCGCCGACGAAGGCTGGAGCTATCGGGTGATGTACGTGCCGATCGACTTCCTGCACGGACTCGCCAGCGAGATCGCCGGCCGCGCGCAGCCGTTGCCGTGGTTCGACAGCGAGGTGATTCACGATCTCGATCTCGCACACCGGCTCTCGCACGCGCACCGCCTGCTCGAAGCCGATACCGACCGGCGACACGCGGCAGTCGCGCTCGAAACGCCTGCGGGCAAGGCGAGCGCATTGCCCGCGGACTGGCTTGCGGTGGAAAGCGCGCTGCTCGACGCGCTCGCCTCGCTGCTCACGCGTTACGGCCGCACGCGCGAGGCGGCGCTCAAGCACGGCCCGAACGACCCGCGCGTGGAAACGATGAAGGCGCTGCTCGCCGCCGATCTCTGCGCGCCGCTGCGCGTGGCCGACCTCGCCCAGGCGGTCGGACTCTCGCCGTTTCACGCCACGCGGCTCTTCACGCAGGCGACCGGCCTGCCGCCACACGCGTGGCGCACGCAGTTGCGCCTGCAGCGCGCACTCGGCCCGTTGCGCGAAGGCGCCACGGTCGCCGACGTCGCCGCGGCGAGCGGCTTCACCGACCAAAGCCATTTCACGCGGCACTTTCGCCGCATGTTCGGGGTGCCGCCGGGACGCTGGCAGTCGTCCTGACATTCGCGCGTCTGCACGCCGCAAGAACGTACAAGCCGCCCGCGCTTCCGCCCGCTATGCTGTCCCCCTGTATCAGGAGGACAGTTTGACCACGCATCCCAACCGTTTTACCGAATGCGTCGCCGGCGCGCGCGACACGATCCCCATGATGATCGGCGCCGCGCCCTTCGGCGTGATCTTCGGCACGCTCGTCACCTCGGGCCCGCTTTCGCTCTGGCACGGCCAGTTCATGTCGCTCGCCGTGTTCGCGGGCTCCGCGCAGTTCATCGCGCTCGGTCTGATCGCCTCGCACGCGAGCTTCGCCGTCATCTGGGCCACCACGCTCATCGTGAACCTGCGCCACGTGCTCTACAGCGCAACGCTCGCGCCCTATGTCTCGCATTTGCCGCTGCGCTGGCGTC
Source organism: Paraburkholderia lycopersici (assembly GCF_900096975.1). Taxonomy (GTDB): domain Bacteria; phylum Pseudomonadota; class Gammaproteobacteria; order Burkholderiales; family Burkholderiaceae; genus Paraburkholderia; species Paraburkholderia lycopersici. The sequence continues at coordinate 46,317 of NZ_FMYQ01000021.1, read as the reverse complement.
TCGTGCTGGGCGCCATGCTCACGGACGAGGTGTTCGCCGTCGCCTGGGCGCATTTTCGCCGCCATCCGCCCGGCGACGACGTCTCGCCGTGGCATTTCCTCGGCTCGGGGATGTCGATGTATCTGAACTGGCAGCTCTGGACTGCGGTCGGCCTGCTGTTCGGCGCCGCGTTTCCGGGCCTGCAGTCGCTCGGCCTCGACTTCGCGATGGTCGCGACCTTCATCGCCATCGTCGTGCCGCAACTCGTCGCGGTGCGCTATCTCGCCGCCGCCTTCACCGCGGGCGTGCTCGCCTTCCTGTGGCAGGGCTGGCCGTACAAGCTCGGTCTGCTCGGCGCCGTGCTCGCAGGCGTCGTGGTCGGCGTGGTCCTGTCGCGCCCCGGGTCGCCGCGCGGCGCACGCGCCGCAGGCGAGCGCCCCCGCAAGCCGCCCACCGTTCAACGCACCGCCGGAGCCGGCCGATGAACTACGTCGTCTTGATTCTCGGCATGGCGTTCATCACCTTGCTCGTGCGCACCGCCGTGTTCGTGCTCGGCGAGCGGCTCGCGTTCCCGCCGCTCGTGCGCACGGCGCTCGGCTTCGTGCCCGTCACCGTGCTGACGGCCATCATCGTGCCGATGGCGGTCTCGCCCCACGGCCAGGGAGCCGAGCTCACCTGGCGCAACCCGCAGCTCGTGGGCGCGCTCGCGGCCGTTGTCGTCAGCGCGCTCACGAAGCGGCCGCTTCTCACCATCGCGGTCGGGCTCGGCGTGTTCTTCCTCTGGCAAGGCGTCGTTCTGCGCTAAGGGCTCCGGCACCGCTTGCGCTCAAGTTTCGCCCCATCGCGCCGATAAACCCGACATGGCCTGCTCTGGCAGGCTAGTGCTCGAACGGCGAGAGCGCGCGAGAAGGGACAAGGATTACACCGGGGCAACCACAATGGGGCAGATCACCCTCAACCTGAAGGAAGAAACGCTTGCGTCGCTGCGCAAGGACTTCGACGCGTTCCTGCGCGTCTCGCTCAAGCTCGACCCGCAGTTCGCCACGCCGTCGTTCGAGGACTACCTGCGCGCAAAACTGCTCGACAACATGACGCCACTCACGGAGCACGCCGTCCAGCGGCTCCTGCAGGGCGGCCAGTACGCGTGGGCCAAGCGCACGCTCGACAAGGAATTCCCGGAGGTCGTCTCGATCCTCATGCGCCAGGCCGGCGAATTCGGCTTCGGCTTTGCGTCGCGGCCGGAGTGGACGCCTGACGAGCTGTCCAAGCAGTGCCGCGACTGGGCGGCCGCCATCGTCAGCGAGGCCCAGGGCGACGACTCGCTGGTCGACCCGCTCGCGGCGCAGATCAAGTCGGGCGTGCAGGACATCCAGGCGCTCGAAGAATCGATGCAGACACCCGCATGGCGGCTCTCGGAATCGCTGCGCCAGCGGGTGTATGAGGCGAAGATCGGTTGCGAGCAGGCGAGCGGCAGCGCGGCGCGCGAGCGTCTGGGCGAGCTGCGCGGGCTGCTGCGCATGGGCGTCACGCACGGGGCGTTTCAGAAGCAGGAAGCGCAGCAGATCATGGAGTACTTGCGGCTGCTCAAGCCGGAGATCTTCGTCGAGGAGCCCGACGACGTATTCGCGCGCTTTGCCGCGTGGCTGCGCAACTTCTTCATGCCGCCTGCGCGCACCACGGCGCGCGGACAGTCGCACTGAGCACGGGCGCGCCGGCGAGGCGGCCCCCTAGTCCCACATTTTTCTGAGCTTCGCGGCGATCTCGACCTTCGCCTGCGCGGCGGCGGCGAGTCCCGCCGCGCTCGGCGCGCTTGCGACGGACGCAGGCGGCCATGCACGCGATTCGAACAGCGGCAGCATGGGCGCGCCGATGAAGCGCGTGCGCGACGCCCACACGTGCCGGTCGCCCGACGCCGCCTGGTTGTGCACATAAAACCTCTGCGGCACGACGATGTGCAGATCCTCCTTCGCGCGCGTCATCGCCACGTAGAGCAGACGCCGCTCCTCCTCCAGTTCCTCGTCGCTGCCCGCGCCGAGATCGGACGGAATGCAGCCGTCCACGCCGTTGAGCACGAACACATTGCGCCACTCCTGCCCTTTCGCCGAATGGATCGTCGAGAGGATCAGATAGTCCTCGTCGAGCAGCGGGTCGGCGGATTCGGCGCTCGTGGCATCGGGCGGATCGAGCGTGAGCTCGGTGAGAAAGCGCTCGCGCGAGGCATAGGTGCTCGCAATGCTCTCCATCTGCAACAGATCGGCAAGGCGCGCCTGGGCGTCTTCGTAATTGCGCTCGAGGTGCGGCTCGTACCATCGCCGCACGCGCTCGAACTCGGCGGGCCAGGGCGTCGCGCGCATGGAAAGGCTGTCGACGAGCGCGGCGAACGCGGGCCAGTCCTCGGCCGCGCGCGGCGGCGGCGCGAAGGCCGCGAGCGCCTCGGCGGCGCGATACGCGCCCGTGCACGCGGCCACCTGATCGAGCAGGCGCGCGGCGTTGGCAGGCCCGACACCGGGCAGCAACTGCGTCACGCGAAAGCCCGCCACGCGGTCGAGCGGATTCTCGGCCCAGCGCAGCACCGCCAGCACGTCCTTCACGTGCGCGGCATCGAGAAAGCGCAGTCCGCCGAACTTCACGAACGGGATGTTGCGCCGCGCCAGCTCGATTTCGAGCGTCGCGCTGTGGTGCGCCGCGCGAAACAGCACAGCTTGTTGCTTGAGCTTCATGCCCGCCTCGCGCGCCTCGAGAATCTGCTCGACGACGTAACGCGCCTGCGTGGCTTCGTCGGCGACCGTGACGAGGCGCGGGCGCTGCTGCGAAGCGCGATCGGTCCACAGGTTCTTCGTGAAGCGCTCGGTGGCGGCGTCGATCACGGCGTTCGAGGCCGCGAGGATCGGCGCCGTCGACCGGTAGTTGCGCTCGAGCGTGACCTGGCGCGCGGGCGGATCGAACTGCGCCGGGAAGTCGAGAATGTTGCGCACCGTCGCGCCGCGAAACGAGTAGATGGCCTGGGCGTCGTCGCCGACCACCGTGAGGCCGCGGCCGTCGGGCTTGAGCGCGAGCAGGATCGAGGCCTGCAGGCGGTTGGTGTCCTGGTATTCGTCGACGAGGATGTGGTCGAAGCGGCCCGCGAGATCGGCGGCGATGGCGGGTTCGGCGGCCATGTGCGCCCAATAGAGCAGCAGATCGTCGTAGTCGAGCACGTTCTGCTTCTGCTTGGCGTCCACGTAGGCGGCGAACAGCACGCGCAGTTGCGGCTCCCATTCGAGGCACCACGAAAACGACCGGTTGAGCACGTTCGCGAGCGGCTCGCCCGTGTTGACCGCGCGCGAATAGATCGCGAGACACGTCGATTTCGACGGAAAGCGCTTCTCCTTCGCCGAAAAGCCGAGTTCGTGCCGCACGAGGTTCATGAGATCCGCGGAATCCTCGCGGTCATTGATGGTGAACGCCGGCGAGAGGCCGATGTGATCGGCGTATTCGCGCAGGAGCCGCGCGCCCACGCCGTGAAACGTCCCCGCCCAGGTGAGCCCCTGGGCAAGCGTGACGGCCACGCCTGGCACGCCGGCGGCGATGCGCGCCACGCGGCGCGTCATTTCCTGTGCGGCGCGGCGCGAGAACGTGAGCAGCAGGATGCGATGCGGATCGGCGCCGTTCGCGATCAGATGCGCGACGCGGTGCGCGAGCGTGTTGGTCTTGCCCGACCCCGCACCCGCGATCACGAGCAGCGGCCCCGGCAACGCGCAGCCAGGCGCGTAGCCCGCTTCGCCGCCGTGCTCGACGGCCTCCCGCTGCGCATCGTTGAGCTTCGCGAGCCACGCTGAGACGGCGTTGGCCACATCGGCGTGCGCCTCGTTGGCGGCGGGAGCGGACGGAAAATCGGCGACGGAAACAGTGGACACGGCAGGCGCAGGACGGATGAACGTGGCGAAACGCAAGGAGCGACGCATACTGTATATCCATACACCGCGCATCGGCAAGCGCCTGATTCCATGGCGATCTGGCGATATTTAAGGACGGCGGCGCGACGGGGTTTCATTCGGGACGCCATGCCGAAGGCGCGAAGCGAAGCGGCGGCGCCCGCTCCCGGACGCCGCCGCTTCGCTTCCCGCACGATCATCGGGCGGCCAGACGGCCGCCGCCGGCTTCAGCCGCTTATGGCTGGGCCTGGCCACCCTGCTGCTGCGCCGACGCGCCGCTCATCTGATCCTTCATTTCCGAGTCGTTGGCCTGCCGGTCGGCCTTGTGGTTGATCTTCGCGTCCTTCACCTGTGCTTTGTACTGCGACTTCGCCTGCTTCTTCGCCTCGCCGTATTCCGCGCTCGCCGACTTCTTTGCGCTGCGGTATTCGGCGTTCGCCGCCGCGTTGGCATTGCGCTTTTGCACGAGCGGATCAGGCGATTGCGGCGCGGTCAGGTTTTGCGGCGCGGGTGCGGGTTGCGCGACGCCGGCCGCCGCCGGCGCCTGGCCTGCCGCGGCACCCGGAGCCGCGGCAGGCGCCATCGCCGGGGCTTCGCCGCCAGGCTGCGCCGCGCCCGGAGTCGCGTTTTGGGCGAACGCGCCCTGCGCGAACGCGGCGGCAGTGGTCACGGTGGCAAAAGCGGCGGTAGCGGTGAGCAGCTTGCGAATCTGGGTCATGGCATATCCTCTTTGCAGTGGTTCCGAAGGCGCTTTTGCAGCGGGCATGCCCGCCACAGCCGCGCCCCCGCTCGATGAAGCCGCTGAAGCGGCACTTTCGATCAACGGTGCAACCATTTTGGTCTGAAGATCGCCACCGGGTCCCGCGACGTTACGCAACGTTTCATTTGCTGACGAATTCATAACATCCGGCCCCGGAATGCCACCGGCCCGTCAGAGCCGCAATCGCTTATCATGCTCACCCTTCGCGCGCCGCCGCGCGCCTTTCGCCTTTCCGATCCGCCATGCCCAACCTCGATTTCACACTCACCGGCGACTACGTCGAACTGCACAACCTGCTGAAAATCACCGGCCTCGCCGATAGCGGCGGCTCCGCCAAGCAGATCGTCGCCTCGGGCGCGGTGAAGGTGGACGGCGAGGTGGAACTGCGCAAGACCTGCAAGATTCGCGCAGGGCAGGCCGTGCTGCTCGGCGACACGCGCATAGCCATCAAGGCGCCCGACTGAAGTGGCGTGCGGAAGGTGCGTGCGGACGTGGCCTGGGAGGTTGCGAGCGGGCCGCAGCCATGCACCAGATTTGAGCGCGCGGATCGACAAGGCGGCCATCGCGCAATAAGCTTTCAGCTTCGACAGTCGAACGCACTCAACATACCGCGCGGCGCGATTCTCTCGCGCCGCTGGCTTTTCATGACCCGAACCACGCTTTCCGGCGCTGTCGCCTCGCCGCCCACGCTGCGCCACCATGCCGCCGATACTGCCCGCCTCGCCGGCCCGCTCGCGATCGCCCAGCTCTCGCAGATGGCGATGAGCGTCACCGACACGGTGCTGCTGGGCTCGCTCGGCGCGGATGCGCTCGCCGCGGGCGGCCTCGGCGCGAACATGTTCTTCGTCGTGGTGACCGTGCTCCAGGGCGTGCTCACCTCGGTGAGCGTGAGCGTCGCGCAGGCGCGCGGCGCCCACAACGAAAGCCATGTGCCGCATATCTACTGGACGGGCTTCGCGCTCTCGCTGCTGCTTTCGCTGCCCGCCTTCGCGCTGCTCTCGTTCGCCGAGCCGATCCTGCGCGCGCTCGGCGAGCCGACGCTGCTCGCGCGCCACATCGGCGAGTACGCGGCCGTGCTGCGCTGGGGCGCGCCCGCCAGCCTGATCGGCGTGGGGCTCATGCGCTCGTTCCTGCCCGCCATCGGCGCGGCGCGCCGCCTTCTGTGGGTGTCGATCGCGGGCGTGTTCTTCAACGGCTTCCTCAATTTCGGACTGATCCACGGCGCGTGGGGCCTGCCGCGCCTCGGCTTTCTCGGCTCGGCCGCCGCCACGGCCACGACGGTCTGGCTCACCGCCCTCGTGCTGATGGCGCTCCTCCACCTGCGGCCGTCGCACCAGCATTTCGTCGCCGCGCGCCGGCCCACGGCACCGCTCATGGGCGAACTCTTCACGATCGGCTGGCCCGTCGCGATCACCTATGCCGTCGAAGCGACGCTCTTTCTCGCCACCGGCCTCGTCGCGGGCCTGCTCGGCGAGACGCCGCTCGCGGCGCACCAGATCGCCCTGAACGTGGCTTCGGTCACCTTCATGGTGCCGCTCGCCATCGGCCAGGCGGCCAACGTGCGCGTCGGCTACTGGGCTGGCGCGGGCATGCCGCGCGCCGCGCGCCACGCGGGTTTCGTCGCGCTCGGGCTCGGCGTCGGCTTCATGTCGCTCTCGGCGCTCGTCATGGTGCTCGCGCCGCACCGGATCGTCGGGCTCTACCTGCATCTCGACGACCCGGCCAACGCGCACACGGTCTCGCTCGCGGCAACGCTGCTCGGCGTCGCGGCCCTCTTCCAGATCGTCGATGGCGTGCAGACTGTCGGCTCCGGCTGCCTGCGCGGCCTGAAGGACACACGCATACCGATGCTCGCGGCCACGCTCGGCTACTGGGGCATCGGTTTTCCAACGGGTTACGCGCTCGCCTTCCATTTCGGGCTCGGCGCACTGGGACTCTGGTGGGGCCTCGCGGCGGGCCTCGCCACCGTCGCCGTGCTCATGACCTGGCGCTTTCACCGGATAAGCCTGCGCGCACAAACCCGCGCCGCCACGGCCGCCCGCGCCGGTTGAAGCGCCCGCTTAACGCGCCCGCCCGCCGCGGCGCGAGCGGTTAGAATACGCGGCCGGCGCCCTTGAGCGCCGTCCGTCCCACGAGGGCAGAAACAGCAAGGAGACAGCCGCGCAGTCGCGGGCGCCGCCGGCCACCCCGGCGTCCGCCGCTACGCGCGGTCCGCCCGGGCGTTTGCGCTCGCAAGCATCGACGCTTTCGCCCGCCCCGCAGCCCGCGCCACGACATAACGAAACTACTCTCACGGACCCCCTTTCATGCTTGCCCCGATTACTCGACTCTTCCCGCTCTGGGCCGTCCTCGTTTCATTGCTCGCCTACTTCGATCCGGGCTTCGTCGCGCCGATTGCGCCGCACGTCACGACGCTCCTGATGACCATCATGCTGGCGATGGGCGTCACGCTCTCGTTCGCCGACTTCCAGCGCGTGTTCACGCGCCCCGCGCCCGTGGCGGCCGGCATCTTCCTGCACTATCTCGTCATGCCGCTCGCCGCCTGGGCGATCGCCAGGGTGCTGCGCATGCCGCCCGACCTCACGGCGGGCATGGTGCTCGTGGGCAGCGTGGCGAGCGGCACGGCCTCGAACGTGATGATCTATCTCGCGCGCGGCGACGTCGCGCTCTCGGTGACGATCAGCGCGCTCTCGACGCTCGTCGGCGTGTTCGCGACGCCGCTGCTCACGCGCCTCTACGTCGACGCCTCGATCGCCGTCGACGTGCGCGGCATGCTGATGAGCATCCTGCAGATCGTCGGCCTGCCCATCGCGATCGGCCTTGCCGTCAACCGCCTCGCGGGCGGCCTCGTGCGGCGCATCGAGCCGGTTTTGCCGCTCGTCTCGATGGTCTCGATCCTCGCGATCATCGCCGCCGTGGTGGGCGGCACGCATGCGAGCATCGCCACGGTCGGCCCGCTGGTCGCGCTCGGCGTGGTGCTGCACAACGGCATCGGCCTGCTCGGCGGCTACTGGGGCGGCCGCCTGCTCGGCTTCGACGAGTCGGTGTGCCGCACGCTCGCCATCGAAGTGGGCATGCAGAACTCGGGCCTCGCCGCGACGCTCGGCAAGCTCTACTTCTCGCCGCTCGCCGCCTTGCCGGGTGCGCTGTTCTCCGTGTGGCACAACCTCTCGGGCTCGGTACTCGCGGGCTACTGGGCCGGCAAGCCGGCACGCGGCAGCACGCGCGATGCGCAAAGCGCAGCGGGCGCGACGCCCGAACGCGGCTGAACCCCGTGCTCGCCGCGGCCCGACGCATGCGGGCGACTCGCGCGGCGGCCGAGCGCCGGCCCAGCGTCGCCGCACTTACGCCGCGCGTTCCTTCGGCTCACGGGCTCGCACACTGGCCAGCCCGCGCTTCGCCAGCCGTCCGCGCATCCACGCGCGCAGGCGCGCGAAGCGCCGCTCGCGCGGCTGCGAGAGCGGCTGCACTTCGCAGCGCACCGCCTCGCGCCATCCGCTGATGCGCGCCTGCTCGCCGGGCGCAAGCGGCAGCGCTTCGCCCGGCGCGAGCCAGTAGTCCTCGGCGTCGCCTTCGACCGTCATCCAGACGCGGCCTTGCACCGCCATCACGAAACAACCGTGCGCCGCACGGATCGTGCGGCAGGCGTCGCGAGGCACGCTCAGCGCGAGAGCGTCTGCGGTTGCGGTTGCGGCTTTCATTGCGGTCCCCCATCGTTCGGCATGGGCGCAGTGTCGCGCCGGAGCCGCCGCAGACGTTTCCGGCCGCGCTGAAACGTAGCCGTCGCTCATCTGGAATCCGGCCCGGGAATTGCTGTGGCGAGCATGCTTGCCGCTACTGATCTCGCGGACGGCTCCCGTAAAATCTTCGTGGAGCCGTGCAATGAAAACGAACCATCACGCGGCGTGCAGACGCCATGGAGAATCCGCTTGCTCGCGCATCCCGCCCTGTCCCAGGTTTCCTTGAAGCAACGCGCGGCCTCGTTGCGCGCCGCGCGGTATGCCACGCTATACGCCCCGCGGTGCGCCCCGCTGTCCGCCCTGCTCGCGCTCGTCTGCCTGGCGCTCGTCGCGGGCTGCGCGACACGTCCGCCCGCCACCGACTACCCGCGACAGACCACTGCGGCGATGCCGGCCTCGGAGGCCAGGGCCACGCCGCTCGGCGCCGCGCTCGCCGCGCCCGAGGCCGCTCACGCGGGCGAATCGGGTTTTCGCCTGCTCGCCGCCGGCACCGACTCCCTGCAGATGCGCATCGCGCTCGCGCGCGCGGCGACGAAAACGCTCGACATGCAGTACTACATCGCCAACGAGGACACCACCGGCAAGCTGCTGCTGGGCTCGGCGCTCTATGCGGCCGATCGCGGCGTGCGTGTGCGCATGCTCGTCGACGACCTGAATTTCCACGACATCGACAGCCTGATGGCCGCGCTCAACAGCCATCCGAACATCCAGATCCGCGTGTTCAATCCGTACGGCAGCACGAGCGAATCGATGTACCTGCGCACGCGCAACTTCCTCACGAACATCGACCAGTTCACGCGCCGCATGCACAACAAGGCGACGATCGTCGATAACGAAATGGCGATCGTCGGCGGCCGCAATCTCGGCGACGAATACTTCAACGCGAGCCCGACACTGGACTTCCGCGACCTCGACGTACTCACGGCGGGGCCGGTCGCGCAAAGCATCTCGGCGAGCTTCGACGCGTACTGGAACAGCTCGATCTCGTATCCCTTGAGCGTGCTCAATCATCAGAAGTTCGCGGCGCACGACCTCGACGCCGCGCGCGACGATCTGCGCAGGCACTGGCATGAAAACGCCGCGTCGTACGACGCCAGGCCGCTCAACGCCGCGCCGCTCGCCCAGCAGATCGCGGGCAACGAAATCGGGCTCGTCTGGGCAAAATGGCAGTTCGCGGCCGATTCGCCCGGCAAGATCGCGGGCAGCGGACAAGGCGAAGTAGGCGACGCGATGCGCGTGCTGCTCGATCGCATCCATCAGGCGCACAGCAGCGTGCTGGTCTTCTCGCCGTATTTCGTGCCGCACGACGCGGGCGTGCGGGCCATCCGGACGCTGACCTCGCACGGCGTGCGCGTGGCGATCCTCACCAACTCGCTCGCCGCCACCGACGCCGTCGCGGTGCAGGCCGGCTACAGCCCATACCGCGTGCCGCTGCTCGAGGCCGGCACCGAGCTCTACGAGTTCAAGCCGCAGCAGTCCGAGCACGCGGACCAGCGGCGCTTCGGCATAGTCGGCTCGCGTTCGCGCGCGAGCCTGCACGCAAAGGCCTATGTCATCGACGAAAGCACACTCGTGATCGGCTCGCTCAATCTCGACCCGCGCTCCGCGAGACTCAACACCGAGCTCGCGCTCGCGATCGAGAGCCCGCCCATCGCGCGCGACGCAGCCGATCTTTTCCGGCGCGCGACCTCGCCGCAGGTGAGCTACCGCGTGACGCTCGCGACGCCCGCACAGCTCGCGCGGCTCAAGGGCACGGCGATCGCCTCGCCGCTCGTCTGGACAGACGAGGAGGACGGCATGATGCGGACCTACAACCTCGATCCCGGTGCGGGTTTCTACCGGAATCTGCTAACCGGGCTATTCTTGCTGTTGCCGGTCGACGGCCAGTTGTGAGCGCCGTCGGCCGCGCTGCGCCGTACCGTCCGCCGTCGTCCGCCGTCTAGCCGGCCGCGAATAGCTGCGACCGCGCCGTCGTCGCCAGGAGCGGCGCGCGGAGCCTGCATCGCGCTGCCGGTATTGCGCCGGTATCGCGCTTCCAGCACCAGACGCCGCGCCGCTAGCAACGCGGAGCCGAACCCGTCACGAAAGCGGCGCCTTCGCCGGGCGCCGCCTCAATCACCGGAGCATCAAATGACCGCAAGCAATGAAAACGTCCGCATGGAGCGCGACACGTTCGGCGAGATCGCCGTGCCCGCCCAGCAGCTTTGGGGCGCGCAGACGCAGCGATCGCTGCAGAACTTCCGCATCTCCACCGAAAAGCAGTCGCCGGAACTCATCACCGCGCTCGCGACGATCAAGCGCGCCGCGGCCGAGGTGAACCTCTCGCTCGGCGTGCTCGACGAGACCAAGGCGCGCGCGATCATGCAGGCCGCCGACGAAATCATCACGGGCAGGCATCCGGGCGAATTCCCGCTCGCCGTGTGGCAAACGGGGTCCGGCACGCAGACCAACATGAATCTCAACGAGGTGATCGCGAACCGCGCGAGCGAGATTCTGGGCGGCGAGCGCGGCGAGGCGCGCAAGGTGCATCCGAACGACGACGTGAACCGCGGCCAGTCGTCCAACGACGTGTTTCCGACCGCGATGCACGTGGCCGCCGCCTACGGCATCGTCAGGCACTTGCTGCCCGCGCTGAAGACGCTGCGCGACACGCTCGACGCCAAGGCCAACGCCTTCGCGGACATCGTGAAGATCGGCCGCACGCACCTGCAGGACGCCACGCCGCTCACGCTCGGCCAGGAGTTTTCGGGCTATGTCGCGCAGCTCGATCATGGCATCAGGCACGTGGAATCGTCGTTGCCGCATCTCTACGAGCTCGCCCAGGGCGGCACGGCCGTGGGCACGGGCCTGAACGCGCATCCGCAGTTCGCGCAGAAGGTCGCCGAAACCATCGCGAAGCTCACGGGCGTGCCCTTCGTCACCGCGCCCAGCAAGTTCGAGGTGATGGCCGCCGCCGACGCGCTCGTGTTCGCGCACGGCGCGCTCAAGACCGTGGCCGCGAGCCTCATGAAGATCGCCAACGACATTCGCTGGCTCGCGAGCGGCCCGCGCTGCGGTCTCGGCGAACTGTCGATTCCCGAGAACGAGCCGGGCAGCTCGATCATGCCGGGCAAGGTCAACCCCACGCAGTCCGAAGCCGTCACGATGCTCTGCTGCCAGGTGTTCGGCAACGATGTGGCCGTGAACATGGGCGGCGCGAGCGGCAACTTCGAGCTGAACGTGTTCCGTCCGATGATCGCTCACAACGTGCTGCAGTCCATCCGCCTGCTCGCCGACGGCGCGCTCAGCTTCAACGACCACTGCGCCGTGGGCATCGAGCCAAACCGCTCGCGCATCGACACGCTGCTCAACGAGTCGCTCATGCTCGTGACGGCGCTCAATCCGCACATCGGCTATGACAAGGCCGCGCAGATCGCCAAGAAGGCGCACAAGGAAGGCACGACGCTCAAGGCCGCCGCGCTCGCGCTCGGCCACGTGACCGGGCAGCAGTTCGACGACTGGGTGAAGCCCGGCGAGATGGTCGGGAATCTGAAGAAATAAGCCCTTTTTCAAGGACTGGAATACAAAACGGGCGGCGAGGCTCGCCGCCCGTTTTTTCATGCCGCACGCCATGCGTGCGCGCGCATCAAACCTCGCCTTTGGCCACTTCCTCGGGCTTGAGTTCGACGATCGCGTCGAGCGCATCGCGCACGTCGAGCGCGTATTTCGCGAGGCGCTTTTGCTCCGCCGTTTCCGGCACGAAGGTCGGCACCGGGATCGGGTTGCCGTTTTCGTCGACGGCCACGAACACGATCAGGCAGTCGGTGGTGAGGCGCAACTGGCCGCTCTTCGGGTCACCGGCATGCACGGTGATGTGGATGTGCATCGACGTGCGTCCCGTGGCCGCCACGCGCGCGCGCAACTCGACCATGTTGCCGACGAGAATCGGCCGGCGAAAGCGGATGTTGCCCACGCTCACCGTCACGCAGTAGCGGCCGGACCAGACCGCGGCGCACGCGTAGGCGGTTTCGTCGATCCATTTCATCAGCGCACCGCCGTGCACTTTGCCGCCGAAGTTCACCGAAGTCGGTTCGGCAAGAAAACGGAACGTCGTTTCCGAACGGTCCAGCGGCTGGTTGGGCGTCTTCATGTCGGCTTTGCTCATGGCGATTCCGCGCGGGCGGCTCGAATTGTGGGATGAGGAGGCGTCGATTATACGAGGGCAATAAGGCAGGCTGGGCGCGGCCGCCCGCGAGCCCCGCTCGTTGCGCGGTCAGCTCGCCGCGAATCGCGCCCGGTAGTCGAGCGGCAGCACACCATAGCGCCGCTCGAACGCGCGCCGCAGATTCTGCTCGCTGCCGAAGCCGCAATCGGCCGCAATGCGCTTGAGCGGCCGGCGCGACTGCACGAGCGCGTGCGCGGCGGCTTCCACGCGCATCGCCGCGACCGTGCGCGCCGGCGTGCGCCCCACCGCCTCGACATAGCGGCGCGCGAAGGTGCGGGGGCTCATGCGCGCTTCCTCGGCGAGCCGCTCGACGTTCAGCTCGCCGTGCAGATTGGCGGCCATCCAGCCGTGCAGCGCGTCGAACTCCGCGCCCGCCGTCGCCTGCGCCGCGAGCGCCTCGCTGAACTGCGCCTGGCCGCCGGGCCGCTTCATGAACACGACGAGGCGGCGCGCCGCCTGCATGGCAACCGCGTGACCGCAGTCCTCTTCGATCAGCGCCAGCGCGAGATCGATACCCGCCGAGACGCCCGCCGAAGTCCAGACCACGCGGCCGTCGCGCTCGTCGCGAATGAAGATCGGCTCGGGATCGACCTCGACGCGCGGAAAGCGTCGCGCGAGCTGCGCGGCGTTGCGCCAGTGGGTGGCGGCGCGGCGGCCGTCGAGCAGGCCCGCGGCGGCGAGATAGAACGCGCCCGTGCAGACCGACGCCACGCGGCGGGCGCGAGGCGCGGCCGCCGCGATCCAGGCGACGAGCGCCGGTTGCAGCGCGGTCGTGTCGTCAATGGGGACGCCCGGCACGATCAGCGTATCGATGGTGGCCGGATCGAGCATATCGAGCCGCTCGGTGACGACGGGTACGCCCGCGAAGGTCGGCAGCACGCCGCCGGCTACCGAAGCGAGCGTCGTGCGGTAAGCGCAGGGCACGCCTCCGGCCGCGCCGCCAGCGCCGCCGGTGACGGCGCGCGCCGCCAGCTCGGCGCGCCAGAACGCCTCCACGGGGCCGCAGGCGTCGAGCAGCACGAGCTCGGGCGCGACGGCGAACACGACATGGCGCGCAGCGCCGGCACGAGGCGACGGGTGAGGCGGCATGGCGGTGAACTCGATGCTGACGAAATGTCCGCATCATCGCATGCGTGCGGGTGGCAGTCAGGTCAAACCGGCATCAAATTCTGCCAGCCGGGCTGGCGACGGCGCGGCGAATGCGCCGTCACTTATGGAACGTGACGCCCTCGTCGATCGTGCCGTACATCGTGATGCCGCTCGCGCCGCTCGACGGCGCGGAGCCGCCTTGCGCGCAGGCCGCGCACAAGGACACGAGCGCCGCGGCGGCGAGCGGAGCCACGAAGCGAGCCAGAAAGCGTTTCATGAAGGGAAAACCACTTGCGAAAACGATGATTCTAGCGCGGGGCTCTCATGCGCCGCAGTCCGGTTCTCCGCGGCATCCGCCGCGTGGGCTCCATCCCATCGGCGGCTGCAATCGACATTTCATCGCGAACTGAAACGTCGAATACGCCGTTTCGCTACAGTGACACCGCGGGCGCGGCGTCGTGCACGGCCGCCGCCGACGCCATCGCGAGAAACCGAGGAGCCGCCATGAATCTTCCCGTCACCGACGAATCGACCCATTTCCCGGGGCTGGCGCGCGTCGCCGCGCTGCTCGCCGATCCCGGCCGCGCCGCCATGCTCTGGACGCTCATGGACGGGAGCGCGCGGCCCGCGGGCGAACTGACGATGATCGCCGGCCTCTCGCCCTCGGCGGCGAGCGGCCATCTCGCGCGTCTGACCGACGGCGGCCTGCTCGCGCTCGACGTGCGCGGCCGCCATCGCTACTACCGCATCGCCACACCGGAAGTCGCGGCCGCGATCGAGGCGCTCATGAACGTCGCACATGTCGCCGCGCCACAGCGCCCGGCTCCACGCCCGGCGCGCACCGTGCCGCTGGAGATGCGCCATGCGCGCACCTGCTACGACCACATGGCCGGCGAAGTAGCCGTGCAGGTGTTCGAGCGCCTCGTGGGAAGCGGCCTGCTCGTGCGCGACGGCGACGCGCTCGAAGCCACGCCCGAAGGCGCGGCGCGTCTCGCCGACTGGGGCGTCGACGTCGCGGCGCTACGCGCGCGGCGACGGCGCTTTGCCTGCACCTGCCTCGACTGGAGCGAGCGGCGGCCGCATCTGGGCGGGGCGCTCGGCGCGGCGCTGCTCGATTCGTGGACGGAAAGCGGCTGGATCGAGCGCACGAGCCGTCCGCGCGTGCTGCGCATCACGCCCAAGGGCCAGCGCGAATTCGAGGCGCTCACGGGTGCGTAACGCGCCGGCCGGCGGCGCAATCGGCTGACATTGCGGAAGAAATCATCCATTTCGGCAGCAACAGCATGCGTTCTCACGGCGGCACGTTCTGTTACAACTCGTGCATAAGCCCTAACAAATCCGCGTGCATGGAAACACGCGCGGCGGATACAGTGCCCGACATGGGTGCCTCGAACACCGCGAGAGGCGCCCGTGGAGAGAGAACGAACATGACAACGCGCACGCCTACGATCACCCAGTTTCACCGCACGTCCCGCCGCACGCTGTTTGCCCTGGCTGCGCTCGCCGCGCTGAACGTCGCCGCCGCGCCCGCGGTCTTCGCCCAAGCCGCGCCGGCCGAAGCCGCGCCCGCTGCGGCCGCCACGAGCGGCGATCCGCCCGGCCGGGTCGCGCGTCTGGACTATATGGCCGGCGCCGTGACCACCGAACCGGCCGGCGCGAGCGACTGGTCCTACGCGCAGCTCAACCGCCCGCTCACGACCGGCGACCAGCTCTGGAACGACGCCAACGGGCGCTCGGAGCTTCATATCGGTTCGACGGCCGTGCGCCTCGGCGCGCAGACGAGCCTCGACGTACTGGCCCTCGACGACCGGACCGCGCAGCTGAAGGTCGCGCAAGGCACGCTCTCGACGCGCGTGCGCGACGTCCCGCCAGGCACGTCCTACGAGATCGACACGCCGAACCTCGCGCTCGGGGTGACGAGCCCCGGCGACTATCGCGTGGATGTCGCGCCCGACGGCAGCACGACGACCGTCACCGTGCGCAGCGGCAATCTGACCGTGTACGGCGAGAACGGCCAGATGCCCATGACGGCCGGCCAGCAGATCCGCTTTTCCGGCACCGGGCTGCAGCAGGTGGCGAGCAACGAAGCGCCGCCGCCCGATGCGTTCGACCAGTGGGCGCTCGCACGCGACGACGCCGAGGACCGCTCGGTCTCGGCGCGCTATGTCTCGCGCGATGTCCCCGGCTATCAGGACCTCGACAACAACGGCACGTGGCGCAGCGATCCTCAGTACGGCGAAGTCTGGACGCCGGCTTCGGTGCCCGCGGGCTGGGCGCCCTATCGCGACGGCCACTGGGTCTGGCAAGCGCCGTGGGGCTGGACATGGGTCGACGATGCTCCGTGGGGCTTCGCGCCTTATCACTATGGCCGCTGGGCCTACGTCGACGATTCGTGGGCGTGGGTGCCCGGACCGCTCGTCGAGAGCGCGCCGCCCGTCTATGCGCCGGCGCTGGTTGCGTTCGTCGGCGGCGCGGACGGCGGCCCGGACTGGGGCGTGGACCTGGCGGCGGGCGGCGTCGCGGCCGCGGGCGTCGCCTGGTTCGCACTCGGGCCCGGCGAGCCGTGGCACCCGCACTGGGGAGACTGGAGTCCGCACTACTACGATCGCGTGAACCAGACCATCGTCGTCAACCATTACCGGCATGACGTCAACGTTCGCAACACCTACGTCAACTATCGCGTGCGCGGCGCGGTGACGGCCGTGCCGGCCACGGCGTTCGTCCATGGCCAGCCGGTTTCGCGTTTCGCGCAGCGCGTCGACCCGCAGCAATGGCGCAACGCGCGGATCGAGCCGGGCACGCCGGGCATCGCGCCCGTCAAGGGCAGCTTCGGTCCGAACATGCGGCGCGCAGACTACCGGCCGCCCGCGGCGCTCAACCAGCGCCAGATCGTGGCGACGCGCGCGCCGGTCGCGCCGCCCGCGTTCCGCGACAATCTTGCGCAGCGTTTCGCCCATGCCGGTGGCACCGTACCGGGCGCGGGCGCGCCGGTGGTGCGCGTCGCGGCACCCGCGCATGCGCCCTTCTCGCCATTCGCCGCGGCCGCGCATGGCGCGTGGCCAGCGCAGAACGTGCGCGTCGTGCCGCCGCATTCGCCGGTGATCGGCTCGGCAAGCCGGCCGGGCGACGCGCCGAGGATGCGGCCAGGCCAGCCGGGTGTGACGGGCGGCGCACCTCATCCCGCCCCAGTGACCGCCAACGCCGCCAACGCCATGCAGCACGGCCCCGAGCGTGGCCAGCCGGGCCTGCCTGCCGCCGCGCAGGACCATGGCGTGCCACGCCCGCCTCAGTTCGCTGGACGGACGCAAGGGGGCGTGCCGGCTGCGGGCCGGCCGGATCCGGGCGCGATGAACGGCCTGCGGGACGGGGTCCGTCAGCCGGCATGGACGCAGCCGCATACGCCGATGGCCATGCACGGGCAACCCGGCCGCAACGAGGCTGGCCGGCCGCCGACCGTCGCGATGCAGGAGCCGCACGACGCGGCGCGTGCGCAGCCGCAACCCCAGCCGCAACCCCAGCGAATGCCGGAACCGGTGGCGGAGCAGCACGGTCCGCAGATGCCGCAGCAAGCGCAGGCCATCCGGCCGGCGCCACAGCCGGAGGCTCGCCCCGCATTCCATCCGCAGGCACAAACGCCTCGCCAGGATGTCCGTGCACAGCCGCAGCCACGTGCCGAGCTTCACCCGCAACCGCAAATCCAGCCGCAACCGCGTCAGGAATTTCACCCGCAACCGCAACCGCGTGCCGAGTTTCACCCGCAGCCTCAGCCGCAACCGCATCCGGAATTCCGTCCTCAACCGCAACCGCAGCCGCATGCCGAGTTTCATCCGCAGCCGCAGCCGGCTCCGCACCCGCAGGAGCGCGCAGGCGGCGGCAACCACGACGATCGCCATCACGGCTGATCGCCGCGCCAAAAAACGGGAAAGCCCGCGAACGTCGCCGTTCGCGGGCTTCCTTTTGGCGGATTCACACCGGCACGACGCCGGAAGCAGCCGATGCTGCCCGCTCACACCGCCATCGGCGCGGTGAGCGGTTCGTGATGGCGGTAGTCGACGAGCGAAAAGTCCGAAGGCTCGACCTTGTCGAGCCACTCCGGCTCGTAGACGCCCGTTTTCGCATACTCGGGTACGCGCTCCGAGATGGCGAGACGCGGGCTCGCATAGGGCTCCCGGCGCAGTTGCTCGTTAAGCATGTCGAGCTGGTTCTCGTAGATGTGCGCATCGCCGATGAAATACGTGAACCAGCGCGGCGTATAGCCCGTCAGCCGGCCCACGAGATGCAGCAGCGCCGCGCCCTCGGTGAGGTTGAACGGCGTGCCGAGCCCCACGTCGTTGCTGCGGATATAGAGGCAGAGCGAGATTTCGCGCTTCGTCGGGTTCGGCAGGAACTGGTATAGCAGGTGGCACGCGGGCAGCGCGATCTCTTCGAGCATCGCCGGATTCCAGGCATGAAACAAAATCCGCCGGTCAGCCGGATTGCTCATGATCGTATCGAGGCACTGGCGCAGCTGGTCGATCGCCTTGTAGAGCAGCACCTTGCCGCGCCCGTTCTCGCTGAACTGCGCCACTCGCGCATAGCCGCGCGACCGGGCATCGGCGAGCTGCGCGGCGGCATCGGCGTCGAGCACCTTGTAGGCGGGCCAGCGCCGCCACTGGACGCCGTAGACGTCGCCCAGGTCGTCCGTCCCCTCGCGGTACGGGTTGGCGAGCCATGGGGCGTTCTCGTTCGCGTTGGCGTCCCAGACCTTGCAGCCGAGCGCACGGAAATCCGCGGCGCTGCGCGAGGCGCGCAAAAAGCCGATCAGTTCGCCCACGGCCGACTTGAAGGCCAGCTTCTTCGTCGTCACCGCCGGAAAGCCCGCCTGCAGGTCGAAGCGCAGCATCGCGCCCGGCTGGCTGATCGTGCGGATACCGGTGCGGTTTTCCTGCCAGGTGCCGGTGTCGAGAATCGAGCGGACGAGCTCGAGATACTGTTTCATGCGCGGTTCCCTCGTCGGGCAGGTTGGGCCCGGTTCGGATTCAGGATGGAAAAGAGGGATTTTACCCGGCGCGCGCAACCCGGGTCGGACATACCCAAGGCGGCGAACCGGAAAGAAACGGGGTCAAGTCAGGAACGCCCGCCCGACGGGCCCACCGGAGCCGGACGAAGATCGCGGCCGAGCGGCCCGAGCGGCGAAAAGCGCGAGGAAGCTCCGCAAAAAAACGGCGCGGCACGAACGACGGCGAGCACCCGGCGTCCGGGGCGCGAACCGGTCGGCCCCGCCCGGCCGGCCTCAGCCGCCCGAAGCCAGGCCGCCCGGGTGCGGCGCGAGCGGCTCGCTTTCCATGTGGCGCATGCCGTGCGCGCAAAGCAGCCGGTACAGCGTGACGCGCGAGATGCCGAGTTCCTGGGCGGCGTCGCCGAGACGTCCGCGGTGGCGCAGCAGCGCGAGCTCGATAGCCTGACGTTCGGCGGCTTCGCGTGCCTGGGCGAGCGACACCGGCACCACCTCGACATAGTCGCCGAGCTCGAGATCGCGCGCCGTGATCGACCGGCCTTCCGACATCACGATCGCGCGGCGCACGCGGTTGATCAGTTCGCGCACGTTGCCGGGCCAGCTGTAATTGTGCAGGGCGGCGATGGCGTCGGGAGAAAAACCGCGCAGGCGCCGGCCGCCGTCCTTCTTGAAGCGTTCGAGCATGTGCCGCGCGAGCAGTTCGATGTCCTTGCCGCGCGCGCGCAGCGGCGGCTCGTCGATTTGCAGCACGCACAGGCGGTGGTACAGATCCTGGCGAAAGCGCCCTTCCACCATCGCCGCGCGCATGTCCACGTGCGTGGCAGAAATGATGCGCACGTCCACCGGAATCGACTGGTGGCCGCCCAGGCGCTCGATCTTGCCTTCCTGCAGAAAGCGCAGCAGGCTTGCCTGGCTTTCCATCGGCAGGTCGCCGATTTCGTCGAGAAAGAGCGTGCCGCCGTTGGCGGCCTCGACGCGCCCGATCTTGCGCTGGCTCGCGCCCGTGAACGCGCCGCGCTCATAGCCGAACAGCTCGGATTGCAGCAGATGCGGCGGAATTGCGCCGCAGTTGATCGGCACGAACGGCGCGTTGCGGCGCGACGAGCGCTCGTGGATTGCCACGGCCGTCAGTTCCTTGCCCGTGCCCGATTCGCCCGAGATGAACACCGGCGCATCGGTCATGGCGACCTTGCGGATTGAGCGGAAAAGCGCCAGCATCGCTTCGCACGAGCCGACCATTTCACCTTCGGTGCCGCCCGTGGTGTCGTTCGAGGCGACTTCGCCGAGCGAGACCATGCCGTACGCGTGCCCGACGGAGTCGACGATGCGCTCGCCGCTCCACGGGACCGTTACGTAATCGAAACAGTAATCGCGCACGAGCCGGCGCAACGTAGCGTCCTGCAACTGGCCCGTCGTGGTCGCGGCCACCCAGCCCACGTTGGGCAGCGTGAGGCATGGCTCGAACGAGCCGATCTCGTGCAGGTGAAATTCGCAGGAAAGATCGAGCAGCCCCCCCGCGGGCGTTCCCGTACGTAGCGCGCGCCGCGCGTCGCGTGCGTTGCCGACGATTTCCACCTGCCAGCCGCGCTCGTGGAACCGCTCGTTCAACGCTTCGACCGGTTTTCGCGTCACATACACCAATTGCCGCGTTGCAGGTTCCATTATTCAGATCCTCTTGCCAACACAATCGTTTGGGAATGACGGCACGCACCTGAATGTACAGACACGCAGCAAAAAGCGGCTTTCGCGTGTCTGAAAAACAGTGAACGCGCATGCTTTTGCTGACAGTGAATCCCCGAGTTGTGGCGTGTGTGTCAACTTGCCCGGTTGCAGGCTTTTTTTCTTATAAGTATTACGGCTTTTTCTGAAGCTTACTATAGGCTCGTGGCAGTTGGATAGAATTTATGCAGGTCGAATGCTATAGGGACCGATGGAAATGTTTCCAGGTCAGTTGCGGCATTTTGTCAGTGCAGAAATAATTGCAGATGTTTCCATTCTCCGAATACTTAAGCGCCTTGCGCGCAAACGTTCTCCTTTGAAACCGTATGGCATTGCCGACGGGTTTAAACGGCCTCGCGTTTCAGCACTGAAACATTTTGGCGAAAATCCGCCATTCAAAATCTGCAGAAAATAGTGCGGTTCGAAGCGTATCAATGGATTGCGGGCGATGGCACACGTTTCGCTAAATGTTCCGCACCAGGAGATACGTCATGCGACTCATCACCCAGCAGGTCCGGAGCAGTTTGATTGGCTATGGCAGCGCATGCGCCGCGATGCTCGTCCCCGCCGCGCTCCTCGTCCTGCCCCCCGCCGCGCTCGCGCAGGCAGCGGACGACGCGCCGGTCGCGCAGTTCGCGCAGGCCACGCTTGCCAGCGTCGGGAATCCCGCCCCGGATGTCGTTCCTGCAACACCTGCGGCGCTCGCTCCCGCCACGCCCGACGACGTGAGCACGCCGGCGGCGGCCAGCATGGCCAGCACCGCCGCCCCGGACGACACGGACGCCGCAGCCGCCGGCTCCCGCCCCGCCGCCGACCCGGTGGCGTTCGGCGATGACGGCGCCTTCGCGGGCGTCGGCTCGCTCGACGACCAGACACTTTCGCGCCAGCGCGGCGGCGCGGTCGGGATGGTGATGGTGGCGGCCACCCCGCAACTGATGCGCGGCAACAACAGCGTGACGCTGTGGGACGAAATCGCGCCCCCGGCGCCGCTGCCGATCCCCGTGGACGCCACGCAGAACGCGCAGGGCAACGTCGCCAGCTACACGAGAAAGTAACGATGAGATAGCAAACCGCGCCGCATGCGGCGCGGCGTCCGGTGCGCGGGCGCTCTGCGCGGCGCGAGGACATGAGACCGGGGCGTGAAAGCGCCAGTTCCGGTCGACAGGAGACCAGGATGACAGCACGCAAGTCGACGCGCGGCGCAAGCCGCCGTTCGGTCCAGGTGGCGGCCCTGTGCGGCGCCCTGGCGGCGAGTGTCACGGCAGGAGCCGGCGCCCAGCAGGTGACCAATCCCGGCGACATCATCGTAGAACGCGACATCACTCCGCGCAGCGCCTTCGCCGACGTGCCGAAAAACCAGGACCCGGTGCTCGTGCGCGCCACGACCTTTCCCAAGAACAGCTTCGATCCGGCGATCGCGACGCTCGTCACCGACACGGACCTCACCAACGCCCACGGCTCGAGCGGCGTGAACGCGAACGGCGCCTTGAGCGCCCAGGGCGCGGGCGTGCAGGCGATCACCCGCATTCTCAGCGGCAACGCCACCGGCGCGAACACGGCCATGGGTCCGGGCGCGAGCGCGGGCGTCGGCGGCGGCCTCGGCGGCACGATTTCCTCGACGATCACTGGCGCGCTCGCCCCGCTCACGGGCGCGATGGGAGGCATGAAATGAGCCGTTCGACAAAGACGTTGCGCGCCGCGCTTTCCGCCGCACTCGCCTGCGCCGCCGCATTCGGTTTTGCCGGCGCGGCGCACGCCCAGGTCGCGGTGGGCGCGACCGCGACCATCGCCCCAGGAGCCGCGACGTCCACGACGGGCGCGCTCACGGTGAACGAAACGGCGGGCCTCGACAACGCGCAGGCCAACCAGTTGACGATCACGACAGGCAACGTGGCCGTCAACGTGAATGGCGACGAGCAGCTCGCCACCGTCACCGCGCGGCTCAAGGACGTGAGCGCGACGATAGGCGGAGGCGCTTTTGCAAACACGAACGGCGCAATGATGGTGAATCAGTCGGCGGGCGTGGGCAACATCCAGCGCAACACTGCTCTCATCGGCAGCGGTGCGATTGGAGTGGTGGCGGTTTCGGACGGGGAACTGTCCGCAGCCGCCGCTGCGAACGGCAGCCAGGGGCAATTGGCCCAGGCAGGGGGTATTCGTGAGGTACGCATCGACAATGCGGCATTCAGGAATGCGACGGGTCTCGTGCAGGTGAACCAGGCAGCCGGCGCCGGTAACGTTACGGCAAACAGTTTTGTGCTCCGTCCCCCGGCGGGCACTCTTTTTTAACTGACCACTCAGTATCGGAGCGAAATCATGAAGCGCACCCTCATAGCAGCGGCAGTTTTTGCGTCGGCGGCAGGCTCCGCTTACGCAGTTCCATCGAACATGGCGTATCTCTTCAACGCCACGGGCGTAAGCGAAGGCGTCGGCATCGAAGGCTTTGTCACGTTGTTCGGCTGCGTCTCCGTTTCGAGCACCGCCGGCGCCGTCATCAACAACAGCCAGACCGCCAGCGGCGGCACGCTCATTCCGCAAGCGCAGAGCTACAACACCGGCAAGATCACGACGACGTTCAACGACACGAACTTCAGCGTGACGGGCACGGGCAGCAACACGTTCACGAAGTCGTCGGATTCGAGTTCGTCGAGTTCGTCGTCCTCGTCGAGCAGCCAGTCGCACACGCACGATGTCAACGCGTCGACCAACAAGAGCTCGTCGAGCAACTCGAGCTTCGGCAAGACGCTCGACGCGAGCGTGAACGGCCAGTATTCCGTCTCGACCAACAGCGGCAACACGAGCGATTCGACGACGGCCAGCACCTATAACGACACGGGCAGCAAGGGTGTCAGCCACACCTACAACAGCGTGGGCAACAACACGTCGACGAAGTCGCAAAGCGGCAATGGCGCAGCTCAGGCGAACGCGTCATGGGCGCACAGCGGCAACTTCCAGAACGGCTCGGCAGGCGTGAGCGTGAGCGGCTCGGAAAACACGTCGCACACGAAGACCAACGCGCACAACAACAGCGACACGACGAGCGCCGGCACGGCCTGGACCGCGAACAACACGAAGAACACCAGCGACAGCTCGTCCAACGCCAATACGGCCTACGCCAACGGCTCGGCCAGCGCGTCGCTCTCGGCCAGCGTGAGCGGCACGAGCCAGAAGTCGAAGAACTCGGCGAATGCGTACGCGCATACGTACAGCGAATCGAGCAGCAGCGCGAGCTCGCACGATCATTCGTCGTCGAGAAGCTCGAGCTCGTCGCGTAGCTGGGGCTACAACGTAAGCGACACGCTCACGACCGTCGACGAGCACACCACGGGTTCCATCACGCAGCACATCAACACGCAGCAGCCCGGCACGCTCGACGCCAACACGGGCAGCGACGCGGCAACGGGCGTGACGGGCAACCTCGGCGTGAACATCGCGGAAGGCATCAACAACGCGCAAAGCAACGACGTCGCGCTCGCTTCCGTCGACATGGGCAACGTCTTCGGCAACGCGCAGATCTTCAACACGCAGGCGTCCAGCGGTCACGCCAACGTGAAGAACTTCAATCTGAACGCGTCGGTCGGCGACGGCTCGCTCGCGAACGTTTCGGGCAACGTCGGCGTGAACGTCGCGTCCGGTATCGGCAACGCGCAGAACAACAGCCTCGCCGGCTCCGTGACGACGGCAAGCCCCGGTTCGGCCGCGACGGTCGCGATGGTCGCGACGGACAACAACGTGCAGAACGCGGGCATGACGGCCACCGGCCAGTTCCAGGGCACGGCCAGCCTCGGCGCCAATACGCTCACCGGCGCGCAAGGCAACATCGGCGTGAACATTGCCGGCGGCATCGGCAACCTGCAGCACAACGGCATGGCCATTGCCGCGATGAACAACGGCCACTAGACACGGCCCGCAGCACTGCAGGAACTGGGCTCGTCCCAGGCAGCAAGTCAGGTAACACCTCAGGCAGCACCGCGCGCCGGCTGTCCCACCGCAGCCGGCGCGTGACCCCGATGTTGCAATTACTTGCATGGGACCAGGGCAAGGCGCGATGGAACCGGGCCGACGCGAAAGCGCTGCCGCGGATCGACACGCCGACTCTGGCCGACAGGAGACCACCATGTCCGGGTCCGTATCGACCCCGGCGTCAAGGATGTGCGCTGTCGCGCTGGCGCTCGCCGCCGGCGCGGCCCTTGTGCCCGCGCGCGCGCAGTCGACGCTCGACGCGACCAACCTCATCGGCGTGCCGATCAAGCTTCCGATCCACTCGATGCGGGACCTTCGCTATCGCAGCATCGTCAGCCAGCAGTACGACTACAGCTGCGGCGCCGCCGCGCTCGCCACGCTGCTCAAGTACGGCTACGGCATCGACATCCCCGAACCGGAGCTGATCCGCCAGATGATGGTGTTCTCCACGCCTGAGGTGGTCGTCAAGAACGGCTTCTCCATGCTCGACATGAAGAAGTTCGTCGAGACGATCGGCCTGCGCGGCCGCGGTTTTCGCGTCAACACCGACGCGCTCTACCACCTGCAGATTCCCGTACTGGTGCTCATGAACATCGAAGGCTACGAGCACTTCGTGATCGTCAAGCACGCCGAGAACGGCCGCATCTTCATCGCGGACCCCGCGCTCGGCAACCGCATCGTCGCCGAGGACGATTTCGCGAAGACATGGAACGGTCTCGTCTTCGCGGTGCTCGGCAAACCGTTCCTGGAGGACTCCCCGCTGTTGCAGAACAACGAGTCGCTCGCGCTCAAGCTGCGTGAAAACGCTTTGCTCAACGGCACGGCAGCGACTCCCTTCTTCGAATACGGCCTCGACAAGGCCGTCATGTTTTGAAGTCCTGATAGAAATGAAACGCAACCTCTCACAGTGTGGCATCGCGGCAGCCGTCTCCGCGCTCGCCTGCGCTTTAGCGAGCGGTGCGCAAGCTGCCGAAGGCATCGGCTTACCGCAGCCGGTGCCGGCGTTTCTCGCGAACGCCGACGGGCAGGCGCAGGGCATCCGCTGCGAGGCCGTCGGCGACGACGTGCTCGCGCACCAGACCGGCAAATATGCCGGCAGCGACATGATTTCGGGGTTCGTTCTGAACCTGCTTTCACAGTGGCAATTGCCCAATGGCGCGACGGCAGTCGCGCAAGGCGCGCTCGCGGTCGCCCAGAATGCGGCCAACCAGGTGAGCGCGCAGGTGAAGACCTTCGCGACCGTGATCGACCCGACGCAGGGCGGGACCACGAGCGCAAACAGCGGCGCCAACCCGAACGCGACGGCTACCGGTGGCCAGAACGTATCGGTCAACGGCGTGTCGCAGATCACCCAGGTGGCCGGCAGCGGCAATACGGGCGCCAACGCCGCGACCATTTCCTGGGACAACAACGCGCCGCAGCTCGCCAGCCTGCCGGGCGCCGCCAACCAGCCGGGCGCGTCCGCCTCGAACGCGAACGGCAGCATAAAAGCGGGCATCTCGTTCGGCAGCAACGGCGTCAGCGTCACCCTGCAGACGCCGGCGGGCCTCGCCACGCAGAACATCGTGCCGGGCAACGCGCAGCAAGCCGGAGCGATCGCCCAGCTAGTCCAGGTCGCAGGCAATAACCAGCAGGTCGCGAACCAGTTGCAACTGAGTCTGCAGACGCAGCAGATGACGTCGCAAATGATCCGGCAGACCGGCGTATTACAGGCTCTGCGCAATCTCCATTAACCAAGGGACTCGTAACGAGACGCACCAGCGAAGGAGACCACCACGCGGGCAACGGCCCCGCGCGAGAAGCAGCACTTCGAAAGAGGAGCATCGACGCGCGCGGGCATGGGACCAGGGGGTTCCGCTTGGCGCCCGCATTCGATCCCGGGGGAAGAAGAATGAAGATGATGTCGAGGTCGGCGGCGCCGCACGTGACGCTGGCCGCCATTCCAGCAGCGGTCATGCTATTCGCGCTCTCGCAATCCGCCCATGCGCAGGCGCTACAAAGCCAGTCGATAGAAGAACGCCTGAACACGCTCATGCGCGTGGTCGACGAGCAGCAACGGCAAATCCAGTCACTGGAGCGCCAGGTGACGAACCTCGAAATGGCGCAACGCGGGCGCGGCATGCCGGGAGCGGGCGCGCCCGACGCGGCATCGGACGCGACGGTCGCCGAGCAACCCGGCGCCGACGGTCTGCCCGTGCCGTTGCCGCCGCTCGCCCAGGCGCTGCCGGGCGCGACGGCGCCGGGCTCGCTCACCGGCACGGCCACGGGCGTGCCGGTGAACCCGCCCTCGCCCGACGCCGGGGCGACCAACGGCGCGACCGGCACGTCGGCCGCGAGCGGTCCGCAGCAGGGCGCACCCGTCGGCGTGAACCCCACGGTCGGCGAGACGCAGAAGAACGCCGAGCCCACCCGCACGCAGGCCGAAGAAGCCGTCGTGCAGCGCGAGCACGCGCCGCTCTTCGACCACAAGCTCACGCTGGACTGGGGTATCAGCGACACCTACTACGACCGCCGCCAGCTGCAGCTCTCGGGTTTCCTCGCGCTCGACGCGATCTTTCTCGGCAACATCAATCTGGGGCAGACCAAGTCGCACCAGATCACGGCCGATCTCGACACGCGCTACGGCATCACCGACCGCATGAGCGTGGACGTCGACGTGCCCTACGTCTACCGGCACAGCAGCTTCATCGTGGGCGGCGCGGGCGGCTCGGCGAGCACGCTCTCGGACGCCTCGGTCAATTCCAGCGACATCGGCGACGTGAACTTCGGGATCTACTACCAGTTCCTGAAGGAGACCAACAACCTGCCCGACGTGGTCGGCAGCCTGCGCGTGAAGACGCCGACCGGCAGCTCGCCGTTCGGCATCAAGGTGCAGCAGATCACGCCCGACAACACCAACCTAGTCGCGCCGAGCAAGCTGCCCACGGGCACCGGCTTCTGGAACGTGACGGCCGGTCTCTCGGTGCTGAAGACCTACGACCCGGTGGTGCTGTTCGGCAGCTTCTCGTACACGTACAACATCTCGCGCTCGTTCGCCGACATTTCCTCGGTAATCGGGCAAACCCAGCCGGCCGAAGTGAAGCTCGGCGACATCATCCAGTTCGGCGGCGGCGTCGCGCTCGCTTTCTCCGACAAGGATTCCGCGAGCATCTCGTACACCATGGCCATCGAGCCGCAGTCGAAAACCAAGTCTCCGGGCGGTTCCTGGACCGGCGTGCCAGGCAGCGAAACAACCGCCTCGGTGCTCAACTTCGGCCTGAACCACGTGGTCAACAAGCACCTGACGATCAACGGCGCGGTTTCCGTGGGCCTCACGCCCGACGCGCCGAACTTCGTCGTCGGCGTGCGTTTCCCTTACACATTCTGATGACATGAGGCCGATCGTGCGCGAATCCTCTCATCTGGGCGCCACCGTGACACCGTTCGCCGGCGCCGGCCAGCGGCTCGCCGTGACGGACGCGCCGCACTCGGGCGACACGCCCGACTGCGGCGCGCAAGAAACCAGGCCAGCCGCAGATCCTGAACGCACGTTGCTCTATGTCGCGCGCGCGCCGGACCCGCTGCTCGGCGCGTATCTGAAGAGCCGCGGCTGGGAGCTCGCGACCGCCCGCACCGCCCACGAGGCGGCGCGCCTCGTGAAGCCCGAAGCGGCCTATGCCGGCATCGTCGACTTGACGGGCTTCGCGCCGCGCGAACTCGCCGGGCTCGAAGCGATCCTGCGCCTGCAGCAGGTGGGCTGGATCGCGCTCACCGACGGCGCGCGCCTCGCCGACACCGAGGTGCGGCGCCTGATCCGCCACTACTGCTTCGACTATGTGCACGTGCCGGTCACGCACGCGACGCTCGACTATCTCGTGGGCCACGCGTTCGGCATGGTCTCGCTGTGCGATCTCGACGCGCCGGGCGCCGCCGCCGCGAGCCCCGACGAGGACGAGATGGTCGGCACCTGCGAGGCGATGCAGCAGCTCTTTCGCACGATCCGCAAGGTGGCCAACACCGACGCCACCGTGTTCATCTCGGGCGAGTCGGGCACCGGCAAGGAACTCACGGCGCTCGCGATCCACGAGCGTTCGTCGCGACGCAAGGCAGCGTTCGTGCCGATCAACTGCGGCGCGATTCCGCATCATCTTCTGCAATCCGAACTGTTCGGCTATGAGCGCGGCGCGTTCACGGGCGCGAATCAGCGCAAGATCGGGCGCGTCGAGTCGGCCAATGGCGGCACGCTCTTTCTCGACGAAATCGGCGACCTGCCGATGGAAAGCCAGGCAAGCCTGCTGCGCTTTCTGCAGGAAGGCAAGATCGAGCGCCTCGGCGGGCACGAGCAGATTCCGGTCGACGTGCGCATCATCTCGGCCACCCACGTCGATCTCGAAGCGGCGATGCGCGACGGCCGATTTCGCGCCGACCTCTTTCACCGCCTCTGCGTGCTGCACGTGGACGAGCCGCCGCTGCGCACGCGCGGCAAGGACATCGAGATCCTCGCGCATCATGTGCTGCACAAATTCAAGCGGGACAGCGCGCGCAGGATTCGCGGCTTCACGCCCGACGCCATCGAAGCCCTGTACAACTACAACTGGCCGGGCAACGTCCGCGAACTCATCAACCGCGTGCGCCGAGCGATCGTCATGGCCGAAAGCAAGCTGATCTCGGCGGAGGATCTCGATCTCGCGAACTTCACCGCGCAGCAGACGGTCACGCTCGCGCAGGCGCGCGAAGCGGCGGAGCGGCGCACGATCGAGGCGGCGCTGCTGCGGCACCGGCACCGGCTCACCGAGGCAGCGGTCGATCTCGGCATCTCGCGCGTGACGCTCTACCGGTTGATGGGCACGCACGGCCTGCGCGACGAAAAAACGCTGCTCGGCGGCGAAGCGGAAAACGAAGCGGAGCCGCCGCCCAACGCCCGCGAGTGACGCCCGGCACGCGACGAGTGAGCGCGCCGGGCCGCCGGGCGCGCTCGGGTAGAATCGTGCAAACGGCTTACAACCTCGCACCCCTATCTTTCGATGACCACGCTCACCCTCATCGTCGCCCGCGCCCGCAACGGCGTGATCGGCCGCGACAACGCGCTGCCCTGGCGGCTCCCCGAAGACCTCGCGTTCTTCAAGCGCACCACCATGGGCGCGCCCATCATCATGGGCCGCAAGACGCACGAATCGATCGGCCGCGCCTTGCCGGGCCGCCGCAACATCGTCGTGACGCGCGAGGCGGCAAAACGCTTTCCCGGCTGCGACACGGCCACGAGCCTCGGCGAAGCGCTGGCCCTCGCCGCGCAGGATCAGGCGCCCACGGCTTTCCTGATCGGCGGCGCGCAGCTCTACGCCGAAGGACTCGGGCTCGCGCACGAACTCGTGGTGACGGAAATCGCCGCCGACTTCGAGGGCGACGCGACCTTCCCGGCGCCGGACCCTGCCGTGTGGCGCGAGACGGCGCGCGAAACGCTGCACGCGAACGCGCCGAACGATTTCGACTTCGCGTTCGTGCGCTACGTGCGGCGCGATTGAAGCGCCACGCGTCGCCCGCCGGGTATCGTCGTTTGGTGGCGGGCAAGACGCTGCCGGACTTCGCCGGGAAACCCACGCGGCCTCGATGGCACAAGAAACAACGGCACGCCAGGGCGTGCCGTTTTGCATTCGGGCGCCGCGCAGGCGTTGCGCGCGCTTACTGCCCCGCCACCGTCATGCGCTCGATCAGCACCGAGCCCGTCTGACGCGTGCCGCGCGCGAGCGTGTCCGAACCCACCGCGACGATGTTGTGGAACATCTCCTGCAGCGTGGAAGCGACGGTGATCTCCTCGACCGGATACTGGATCTTGCCGTTCTCCACCCAGAAGCCCGACGCGCCGCGCGAGTAGTCGCCCGTCACGAAGTTCACGCCCTGCCCCATGAGCTCGGTCAGCAAAAGGCCCGTGCCGAGTTTTCTGAGCATCGCCTCGAAATCGTCTTCAGGGTTCGTAAGCGAGCTTTGCAGTTGCAGGTTGTGCGAGCCGCCAGCGTTGCCCGTGGTCTGCATGCCGAGCTTGCGCGCCGAGTACGACGAAAGGAAGTAGCCCTGCACAATGCCGTCCTTCACGACCTCGCGGCGCTGCGTGCGCACGCCTTCTTCGTCGAACGGCGCGCTGCCGGCCGCGCGCGGCACGTGCGGGTCCTCGACGACCTGGATGTGCGGCGCGAACACCGGCTTGCCGAGGCTGTCGACGAGGAACGAGGTCTTGCGATAAAGCGCGCCGCCGCTCACGGCCTGCACGAACGCGCCGAGCAGGCCCGCGGCAAGCGGCGCCTCGAACAGCACCGGCACCTTGCGCGTGTCGAGGCTGCGCGCGTTCAGGCGCGAGAGCGCGCGCTCGGCCGCATAGCGGCCGACGGCTTCTGGCGAGGCAAGCTCCGTTGCGCTGCGCCGCGAGGTGTACCAGTCGTCGCGCTGCATGTTGCGGCCTTCGCCCGCGATCGGCGCGCACGAAATGTAGTGGCGCGAGTATGGGTAGCCGTGCAGGAAGCCGCTCGACGTGGCGAGCACGAACTGCGAATGCTGCGCCGAGACGCTCGCGCCTTCGGAATTCTTCACGCGTGGGTCGACGGCGAAGGCGGCATCTTCGGCGCGGCGCGCGATTTCCACGGCCTCGTCCGCCGAGAGATTCCACGGGTGGTAGAGGTCGAGGTCGCGCGGCGCCGTTTCGAGCAATTCGCGCTCGGCGAGGCCCGCGCAGTCGTCGTCGGCGGTGAAGCGCGCGATGTTGTACGCGGCCGCCACCGTGTCCTTGAGCGCCTGCGGGGAGAAGTCCGACGTGCTCGCGTTGCCGCGCTTGTTGCCGATGTAGACGGTCACGCCGACCATCTTGTCGCGGTTGTGCTCGATTGTCTCGACCTCGCCGCGCCGCACCGAGACGGACAAGCCGTCGCCTTCGGAGATTTCGGTCGCCGCGTCGCTCGCGCCGAGCACCTTGGCGTGTCGCAGGATGTCGGACGCGATCTCCTTCAGATCATCCTGGGTGTGCGGAAAAAAGCGTTGCCGGGCTTCGATGTCTGCTGCCATTGTCGTTACGGTCCGGTTCTGGGCCGGTGCGGCCCGCTGATAGGGTGGTTCGCTGGTTTCGCGCTGGATTCGCGCAAATGCCGGCTTGGGATGCTTCGGCTGGATGCTTTGATTGGATGCTTCGGTCGGGCGCTTCCGCTGGTGCTTCGCCAGGCGCCGCGTTTGCGAAGCGCATCCCGCGATCATAGCAAGGTATGCGAACGGGCATCACAGCGTATTCGTCGCGCCGCCGGCACACCGGGCGGCGCGCGGCCGCCAGCCCGTGGCGCGCAGCGCCGCACGCTACAATACGCCCCATGAAACGCAAAACCCGCATTCAACCGATGAACGACGCCGTCGCCGATCAGGACGACAACGGTTACGATCGCCCGAGCAAATCGCAGCTCAAGCGCGAAATGGAAGCCCTGCAGGAACTCGGCGCAGCGCTCGTGGAGCTGCCGAAAGACGCGCTCAAGCGCATGCCGATGACCGAAGACCTCGCGGACGCCGTGCACGAGTGCCGTCGCATCACCGACCACGAAGGCAAGCGCCGCCAGCTCCAGTACGTGGGCCGCATGATGCGCGGCCTGACCGAAGCCGAAGTCGCCGCGCTGCGCACGAAGCTCGAAGAGCATCGCGGCGTGAACAAGGCCGCCACGGCGCGCCTGCACTGGATCGAACGCACGCGCGAAAAGCTGCTGGCGAACGACGCCGCGCTCACCGAATTCATCCGCCAATACCCCGCCGCAGACCCGCAGGAAGGCCGCACGCTGATCCGCAACGCGCGCCGCGAGCACGAGCAGAGCCGTCCGCCGAAGTATTTCCGCGAGCTGTTCCAGTGGATCAAGGACGTGAGCGCCCAAGGCGCGGGCGAGACCGACGACCACGAAAGCGAGCGCGCCGACGAGGACCGCGAAGATGACGAAGCCTGAGCGCAGCCATCCTGACGAACTCGTGATCGGCCTCGTGTCGGTCAGCGACCGCGCGACGAGCGGCGTCTACGAAGACAAGGGCATTCCTTCGCTGATGGCGTGGCTCGGCAGCGCGTTGACGACGCCGTGGCGCGCCGAAACGCGCCTGATCCACGACGACGCCGCGACGATCTCGGCCACGCTCACGGCGCTCGTGGACGGCCTCGGCTGCGATCTCGTGCTGACCACGGGCGGCACCGGCCCGGCGCGCCGCGACGTCACGCCCGAGGCGACGCTCGCGGTCGGGACGAAGGCAATGCCGGGCTTCGGCGAGCAGATGCGCCAGATCAGCCTGAACTTCGTGCCGACGGCCATTCTGTCGCGCCAGGTCGCCGTGATCCGCGAAAACGACGACCATGCGGCGCTCATCATCAACCTGCCGGGTCAGCCGAAGTCGATCAAGGAAACGCTGGAAGGACTGCGCGACGATCAGGGCGCAGTGAAGGTGCCGGGTATTTTCGCCGCGGTGCCGTACTGCATCGACCTGATCGGCGGCCCGTATGTCGAAACCGATCTGGGCGTCGTGGCGGCGTTCCGGCCTAAGAGCGCGCAGCGGCCGCCGCGCGCGTAATACCTCGATAGTCCGTGCCCGTGGCGCTCAGAGCGCCGGTCCGGCCTCGCCCGACGCCACGTCGGGGATCACGCCCGGCGCGGAAATCAGGAAATGCTCGCGGTAGTACTTGAGCTCGTCGATCGACTCGTGGATGTCGGCGAGCGCCGTGTGCATCGCGCGCTTCTGGAAACCCTTGTAGATGGCGGGCTGCCAGCGGCGGCACAGTTCCTTGAGCGTACTCACGTCGAGATTGCGATAGTGGAAAAA
This sequence comes from Paraburkholderia lycopersici, assembly GCF_900096975.1. Taxonomy (GTDB): domain Bacteria; phylum Pseudomonadota; class Gammaproteobacteria; order Burkholderiales; family Burkholderiaceae; genus Paraburkholderia; species Paraburkholderia lycopersici. The sequence goes on along the minus strand of NZ_FMYQ01000021.1, from coordinate 13,154 downwards.
GCGCTCCAGCGTGGGCATCCAGCGGGCCATGAAGCGACGGTCCTGACATATCGAATTGCCGCACATGGGCGACTTGCCGGGCGGCACGTACTGCGAAAGGAACGCCAGGATCTGCTCGGTCGCGGTTTCCTCGGTGACCGTCGAGGCGCGCACGCGCTCGGTCAGGCCGGAGCGGCCGTGCGTGTTGCGGTTCCACTCGTCCATGCGGTCGAGCACCGACTCCGGCTGGTGGATCGCCAGCACGGGGCCTTCCACGAGCTTGTCGAGCGTCGAGTTCGTCACCACCACGGCGATCTCGATGATGCGGTCGTTGTCGGGATCGAGACCCGTCATTTCCATATCGAGCCAGATCAGGTTCATGTCGGTGCGCTCGATGAGCGGCGCGCTTTGGCCAGCCGTCGTGGCGGAAGTAATGTCAGTCATGAGAGGCAACCCGGAGAGCGGTGGAGGCGCGGCGCGGTCACGGCATCGCGCGGATGCGATGCCCGGCCGGCAAGAACATATAATTGTCGCATAGATACCACGGACTTCCTGGATGCCTAATTCGTCCCCCTCCCCGGCGCTGTATTTCAGCGCGCTTTTCGTTGTTGCCGTGCTCGCCATGGTCGCGACCAGGCTCTGGCTCGCGTCGCGCCAGATCCGCTTCGTCGCCGCACACCGCGGCGCGGTGCCCGCCCAGTTCACCGCCACCATTGCGCTCGCCGCGCATCAGCGCGCCGCCGATTACACGGTCGCGCGCACGCGCCTCGGCATGATCGAAATCGTGCTGGGCGCCGTGGTGCTGATCGCGCTCACGTTGCTCGGCGGCGTGCAGGCGCTCGATCTCGCCATTTCGGAGGCGATCGGGCGCGATTATGTCGGCCAGATCGCGCTGATCGGTGCCGTGCTCGCCATTTCCGGCGCGATCGAACTCCCGCTCGACTACTACCGCCAGTTCGTGATCGAGGAACGCTTCGGGTTCAACCGCATGACGAAGCGCATTTTCATCATGGACCGTATCAAGGGCCTCCTGATCGGCGCGGCGTTCGGCATTCCGCTCCTTTTCGTCGTGCTCTGGCTCATGAAGCAGGCAGGCAGTTTCTGGTGGCTCTGGACGTGGGGCGTATGGGTCGCTTTCCAGATGCTCGTGCTGGTGCTCTACCCCACCTTCATCGCCCCGCTCTTCAACAAGTTCGAACCACTGCGCGACGAAGCGCTGCGCTCGCGCATCGAAGCGCTCATGCAGCGCTGCGGTTTCGCCGCCAAGGGCCTCTTCGTGATGGACGGCAGCCGCCGCTCCGCGCACGGCAACGCCTATTTCACGGGCTTCGGCGCGGCCAAGCGCATCGTCTTCTTCGACACGCTGCTCGCGCGTCTTTCGGGCAGCGAGATCGAGGCCGTGCTCGCGCACGAACTGGGCCACTTCAAGCGGCGCCACGTCATCAAGCGCATGGTCGTCACGTTCGCGATCAGCCTCGCCTTGCTCGCCTTGCTCGGCTGGCTCTCGCAGCGCGTGTGGTTCTACGAAGGCCTCGGCGTGCGGCCGTCGCTGTCCGGCAGCAACGAAGGGCTCGCGCTCGTGCTGTTCTTCCTCGCCGTGCCCGTGTTCCTGTTTTTCGTTACGCCGCTCGGCAGCCTCTCCTCGCGCAAGCACGAGTTCGAGGCCGATGCCTTCGCCGCCACGCAGACCGACGCGCAGCACCTCGTCAACGCGCTCGTGAAGCTCTACGAGGACAACGCGTCGACGCTTACGCCCGACCCGCTCTACACCGCGTTCTACTACTCGCATCCGCCGGCGTCGCAGCGGATCGACCGACTGCTCGCGCACGCATGAACCGGCGCGCAACGAAGGCCGCGGGCGGCGCGAAACCGGCGCCGGGTGCGGGCGCCACGCTGCACGGCGTGGTGATCGCCGCTCACGGGCGCCACTATCTCGTCGCGCCCGACGGTGGCGGCGCGCATCTGCAATGCTTCCCGCGCGGCAAGAAGAGCGAGGTGGCCGTGGGCGACCGCGTCGAATATCAGTCGACGTCGGCCGACCAGGGCGTGATCGTCGCGATCGGCGAGCGGCGCAACCTGCTCTATCGCTCCGACCAGTTCAAGTCGAAGCTCTTCGCGGCTAACCTCGACCAGTTGCTGATCGTGCTCGCCACCGAGCCGCACTTCAGCGAGGACCTGCTAGGGCGCGCGCTGGTAGCCGCCGAAGCCAACGAACTCAAGCCGCTCATCGTTCTCAACAAGATCGACGTACAAGCTGCGCTGCCGCTCGCGCGCGCGCGGCTCGAGCGCTATCGGGTGCTCGGCTACACGGTGCTGGAGCTTTCGGTGAAAGGCCAGCCGGAGGAGGCGCGCGAGGCCCTCGCCGAACATCTGCACGGCCATCAGACGATCCTGCTGGGGCAGTCGGGCATGGGCAAGTCGACGCTCGTGAACCTGCTGATCCCCGACGCCGAAGCGGCCACGCGGGAAATCTCGACGGCGCTCAACAGCGGCCGCCACACCACGACGTTCACGCGGCTCTATACCCTGCCCGAAGGCGGCGCGCTGATCGATTCGCCGGGCTTCCAGGAATTCGGCCTCTATCACCTCACCGAAGGCAAACTCGAGCGCGCGTTCCCCGAGTTCCGGCCGCTCCTTGCGCACTGCCGCTTTTACAATTGCCATCACCTGCACGAGCCGGGCTGCGCGATTCTCGAAGCCATCGCCGACGGCCGCATCGCGCCCGAGCGCCACGCGCTCTATGCGCAACTCATGCACGAGATCAGCCAGGTCGTGCGCTGACACGCGGTTTCCTCCCACGCCCCATGCTCAAGCTCGTGCGCGCGCCGAATCTGCTGATCGCCCAGCACTGGATGAACATCCTCGCGACGGCAGGCGTGCCCTGCGAGCTGCACAACCGCTACCTCAGCGGCGCGATGGGGGAAATCCCCGCCGAACAATGCGCGCCCGAACTGTGGCTCGTCGACGAGCGCGACGAAAAGCTCGCACGCCGGTTGATCGACGAAGCGATAAGCGGGCCGCCGCCGGGCGCACCCTCCTGGCGCTGCGCGCGCTGTGGCGAGGTGCTCGAAGCGCAGTTCACCGTGTGCTGGCAGTGCGGGCGCGAACGTGACGTGCGTGACGCGTGACGCATCGACGAAATGAAAACGGGCCGCTTATCAGCGGCCCGTATCGTTTTGCCCAAGCGCTTCGCTAAACGGCGACGCTCAGAACCAGACGGCGATGGTCAGCATGAGCAGCAGGATCATCCAGAGAATCACGGCACGCCACACGAGGCCCACGGCCGACTGCAGCGTGCGTGGCGTGCAGTCGTCGCCGACCGTGTAGGGACCGCCCTCGCCCGGCTGCGCGAGCGCGTCGACGCTCGAAGGCTCGGCGAGCGGCCCCGAGAGCCGCGCGCCCAGCGCGCCGCTGCCGGTCGCGAGCAGCACGCCTTCGTTGGTGTCGGGCCACTGGTTGGTGTGATTGCGCCAGGCGTAAATGGCATCCTCGAAATTGCCGACGATCGCAAAGCCCAGCGATGTGAGCCGCGCCGGCACCCAGTCGATCACGAAGAACACATGCTGCGCGAAGTTCGAGAACGCTTCGGTACGGTCTTCAGCGGGGCGCGCCCACTCGCGCGCGAGATATTCGGCGATGCGGTACAGCACCGCGCCAGCGGGTCCGATCGGCACGAGAAACCAGAAGAACACGCCGAACACATGCCGGTGCGAGGCGACCACGGCATGAATGAGCGTATGGCGCACGATCTCGCTCACGGGCATGTCCACGGCGTCGATGCCGGTCCATTCGCGGAGGATTTCACGCGCGCGCGGCACGTCGTCGTTGTTCAGCGCGAGGTGAATGTCGGTGAAATAGTGGCTGAACTGGCGAAAACCGAGCGTGAAATACACGACCACCACATTCCACAGGAACGCCAGCACGAAGCTGATGTGATAGAGCACGTAATAGACGAGCGCCGTGGCGAGCGTCCACGGCAGCACGACGACGAGCCACGCGATGAGACCGTGCTTCTGCTTGCCCGCGTCGAAGCCGTGAGCAGCCCATTCCGCATTGAGGCGCACGAGCGCCATGACGGGATTATTGGGCGAAAGCGCCCGCACCTGCTCGATGACGAGGGCCAGCAATACGGAAAAGAAGGTCATGCGACGCGCCGTGCAAATCGGGGTTTCAGAAATTGTTGCAACGATATCACAGGGCCAGATGTGCCTGACCATAGACCGGCAATTCGGGCAGCAAACGCGCAACAGTTCGCCGCGGTGCTTGCAGGCGCCGCAGGACGTGCTACGCGAGCAGGAAACGGTAGAAGTTGCGCAACATGCCCGCCGTCGCGCCCCATATGAAATGCGATGCGCTCACGCTGGAAACCGCAGCCGTGTCCGGAGCATGGCGATCCGGATAAGGCATTGCGAAAAAGCGCCGCTCGCCGCCTTCCCAGCGAAACACGCGCACCTGGTGATGCGCCGGGTTCATGAGAAAGCTGAGCGGCACCTCGAAGATGCTCGCCACTTCGAGAGAGTCCGCGGCGACGCTGAACGGCTCGTGCACGAGACCCACCACAGGCGTCACCTTGAAGCCGGTTCCGGTCAGGTAGTCGGGCAACGCCCCCAGGACCTCGACGCGCGCAGGGTCGAGGTTCACTTCCTCCTGCGCTTCGCGCAGCGCGGCGGCAATGGGCGTGGGGTCGGAAGGTTCGCGGCTGCCGCCGGGAAAGCTCACCTGGCCCGCGTGGTTGCTGAGATTGTCGGCGCGTTGGGTGAGCAGCACGGTCAAGCCGCCCGAACGCATTGCGATGGGCATGAGCACGGCAGCCTCGCGCGGGTCGCGCATCTCGGCGAGACGGGCTTCCTGCGGTTCGGGGTCCCACGGCAGGCGCTGCTGGAAGCGCGCGCGCAGGCCCGCGGGGGTCAGGCGCTCCGCGGCGACCTGGGGAAGGTTCGCGCCCGTCGATTCGATCGGCAGGCTTTCGGGTTCAAATACTGGTCGGATCAACGGCTGTCTCGGATGGCGCGTACACGAGATTATTTTGCGGCCAAAAAGAAAAAAGCACCCCGGAGGGTGCTTCTTTCTTACAGCTTTTACGCCTGTTCGGCCGGAGCAGCTGCGCGGTCTTTCGACACCAGCTTTTCCTTGATACGCGCCTTCTTGCCCGACAGGTTGCGCAGGTAGTACAGCTTCGCGCGACGCACGTCGCCGCGACGCTTCACCACGATGCTGGCCAGCAGCGGCGAGTACGTCTGGAACGTACGCTCGACGCCTTCGCCCGACGAGATCTTGCGCACGATGAACGACGAGTTCAGGCCGCGGTTACGCTTCGCGATCACGACGCCTTCGTATGCCTGAACGCGCTTGCGGTTACCTTCAACCACGTTCACGTTGACGATCACCGTATCGCCGGGGGCGAATTCGGGGATGGTCTTCTCGCCCAGCACGCGCTGGATTTCTTCCTGCTCGAGTTTTGCAATCAGATTCATGGATTGACTCCTTATGCCATCTTGTCGGCGTTCGTACCTGTGCTGGCGTTGGACAACGATCCAGCAACTACGGCCCCGATAGAGGATGGATTCACAACTGGCGCCGTTCACGCATGAAGCGGCACCGCCTTGGGCGTCTCGCGCCTGCCCGCCCGAAGCTCACGCTTCGCTCGAACCCTTCGCGAGACTAGCGAGCCACGCCTCGTCGGCACGGCTCAGCATCTTGTTCTTTCTGGCCCGCTCAATCAGATCGGGCCGTTTTTTCCACGTGTTGCGCAGCGCCTCGCGGCGGCGCCACTGCTCGATTTCCGCATGATGGCCGCCGAGCAGCACATCGGGGACGCGCTCGCCATCGTATTCCTCGGGGCGCGTGTAATGCGGACAGTCGAGCAACCCGTCGACAAAACTGTCCTGCACCGCCGAAAGCGCATCGTTCAACACGCCCGGCAGATGCCGCACCACGGCGTCCATCAAGGCCATCGCGGGCAATTCGCCTCCCGAGAGCACGAAGTCGCCGAGGCTTACCTCTTCGTCCACGCAGCGGTCCACGAGACGCTGGTCGATCGCTTCGTAGCGGCCGCACAGCAACACCAGACCCGGCTCCTGCGCGAACTGCATGACGCGCTCGTGCGTGAGCGGCTTGCCTTGCGGCGACATCAGCAGCACGCGCGGGGCGCTGACGCCCTGCTCCGCCTGCGCGGCCTTTGCCGCGCCGATCGCCGCTTCGAGCGGCTTGGCCAGCATGACCATGCCGGGACCGCCGCCGTAGGGGCGGTCGTCGATCGTGCGGTAATTGTCGGTCGTGAAATCGCGCGGATTCCATGCGCGCAACGTGTAACGCTGCTGCTTCGCCGCCCGGCTGGTAATACCCCAGTCGGTCAGCGCGCGGAACATCTCGGGAAAGAGCGTGACGACATCGAACTGCATCGCTCTCTCCGTTCAGCGAAATTGAATCAAAGGTGCCCGGTGCAACGTCGCCGCGGCATCACTTTAGTAATCGGCTTCCCAGTCGACGACGATACGCTTCGCCGCCAGGTCCACCGTCTTCACGAACACGCCAACAAACGGGATCAGGCGCTCGCCGGTGACCGGCTTGCCGTCCTTGCCCGTTGACGGATACGTCACGCGCAGCACCGATTGCGCGCCATTGTCGATCAGGTCGGCGACCTTGCCGAGTTCGACACCCGCCTCGTTGGCGACGTCGAGGCCGATCAGGTCGACCCAGTAATACTCATCGGCTTCAGGGGCCGGGAATTCGGTCCGGCTCACATACACGCGCGCGCCGCGCAACAGCAGCGCGGCATCGCGGTCGGCGACACCCGAAAGCTGACCGACGACGCTGTCACCGTGAACCTTGGCGCTCACGCGCACCGCGGAATGACGCTCGCGCTGCGCCTGGCCCTCGCGGCCCTTGAGGAGCCACCAGCGTTTGGCCGAGAGCAGCGCCTTGCCGTCCTGCGCATGCGGCGCGATCTTCAGCCAGCCCTTGAGGCCGTAGGCGTCGACCACCGCGCCGACTTCGACTGCGTCGGCGGGCCAGCTCGATCCGGTTTCGGCGCGCAGACCTTCCGTCGCGCTCGCAGCCTTCGTGGCACTCTCGCGCGCAGGCTTGCGAACGAACGCGCCAAATGACGGCGCGCTGCGGGCCACTGCCTTGCCGGCGTCGCCGGTCGCAGCACTGGGCGCACCGCCTTCCGACGCGTCGTTTGCCACTACGGCAGATTTCACGTCATGCGCGGACATCGGCACCCCTCGCGACCAGCTTGATATCGCACACGCAGCTCATGCGGCGCGTACGCGGGTAAAACATGGACAACAGACTGAAAAGACGCTTGAAAAAACTCAAGCAGCCGGCGCAGCGGCGGCGGTCTTTTGCGCTTCCTTCACGAGACGCTCGACGGCCGGCGACATTTGCGCGCCGTTTTCCTGCCAGTACGTCACGCGATCTTGAGCGATGCGCAGCGTCTCACCCTTGGTCGCGACCGGGTTATAGAAGCCCACGCGCTCGATGAAACGGCCGTCGCGACGATTGCGCGAGTCGGTTGCGACGATGTTGTAGAACGGGCGCTTCTTCGAGCCGCCGCGTGCCAGACGGATGATGACCATACTAAAATCCTTGAAAACCGGGGTTCGGGACTACTGAAACGTGCGATTATAGCCCGAAACTGGAGGCATAACAAACACTTAACGGGAAATTGCGCGCGAGCGCGCGAAAAAGCGCCGCGACACAGCGGCCGAACTGCAGCGCCCGTCCCATGACGGGCGGGCATTGGAGCGAATTGTGGCGACTTTCGGACAACTCGTGCAGCGGGCGCGTCGCCGTTGTGGCGGCGGCGTGCGCGGCACCTCCCTTTTTTCGTCTTTGCGCCGGCCTGCCAGGCGCCTCGCGGCCGCGTGGCTCGCCTTTGCGGCCATGCTGCTCGCGACGCCATGCGCCCACGCGGCGCTCCCCATCGATCGCATCAAGCTCCCGCCAGGCTTTCACATCGAAGTGCTCTCCGCCGACGTGCCCGGCGCGCGCGAAATGACGCTGTCGCCCGCCGGCATCCTCTATGTGGGAAGCATGAGCGACTATGTCTACGCCCTCGAACTGAAGAGCGGCCACGCCGGGAAGCGTCATATCGTGGCCTCGGGACTGACAATGCCAGTCGGCGTGGCCTGGCGCAACGGCACGCTCTATGTCTCGGCGGTTTCGTCGATCGTGCGCCTCCACGACATCGACCATCATCTCGATGATCCGCCCAAACCCGTGGTCGTCACGGACTCGCTGCCCACCGAGCGCCACCACGGCTGGAAGTTCATCGCCTTCGGCCCAGACGGCAAGCTCTACGTGCCGCAAGGCGCGCCGTGCAACGTCTGCCTGCCGGCGAGCGACCCGCAGCGCATCCATTTCGCGATGATAGGCCGCATGGACCCCGACGGCTCGCATTACGAGACCATCGCGCGCGGCGTGCGCAACACAGTGGGGTTCGCCTGGCATCCGCAGACACATGAGCTGTGGTTCACCGACAACGGCCGCGACATGCTCGGCGACGACATCCCCAACGACAAGCTCAACCGGCTCTCGCAAGCCGGCGAAGACTTCGGCTTCCCGTACTGCCACGGCGGCAATGTCGCCGACCCCGAGTTCGGCGCGGGCCATCCGTGCGGCGGCTTTACGCCGCCCGTCGCCAGGCTGGGCGCGCACGTCGCGGCGCTCGGCATGCGCTTCTATACCGGCTCGATGTTCCCCGCCGGCTACGTCAACAGCATCTTCATCGCCGAGCACGGCTCGTGGAACCGCAGCAAGAAAGCCGGTTACCGCGTGGTGCGCGTGAGCGCCAACCCCGACGGCACGAACGCGCGCCAGGAGGTGTTCGCGCAGGGCTGGCTCAATCCCGACGATACCCAATGGGGGCGCCCCGCCGACGTGCTGCCGTTGCCCGACGGCTCGCTCCTCATCAGCGACGACTACGCGGGCGCGATCTATCGCGTGACGTACGGCAAACCAGGCCCTGACGCAGCGACGCGCTTCAGCCGCCCGACGCATACACGGTACCGGGGATAAGCGTGCGCTTGTTCTGCGAGGCGGACGCGCGGCATACAATGCCCGGGCCCATGCGCGCTGACGTCCTGCGCCCATGACGGCCGAACGTCCCGATCGCCCCCGCCCATGAACAACGAAAAGAACCCCGCACGCTTTCGCTCCAAGACGCTCACCGCCGCGCTCGCCTTCCTGCTAGGCAGCCTCGGCGCTCATCGCTTCTATTTGTATGGTCCGCGCGACGTGTGGGGCTGGGCGCATGTGCTGGGCACGCTGATCGGCGTTCCCGGCGTGCTGCTCCTCGTCGCGACCGAGCGCGTTTCGATCGTCGGCTGGGCGTTGGCCGTGATTGGCGCGGTATCGGTGCTCTCGGCCTTTCTCGCTGCGATCGTCTATGGGCTGCGTCCGGACGCCAGATGGGACGCGCAGTTCAATGCGTCGTTCGCGCAGGACGGCCGCACGAGCCATTCGGGCTGGACGGTGATCTTCGTCGTGATCTTCTCGCTGCTGATCGGCGCATTCCTGCTGATGACGGGCCTCGCGCTCTCTTTCCAGACATACTTCGAGTCGCAGGTCGAGGCCGCGAAGGCAATTTCCCGGTAACGGCGCGACGCCCGCGCTCAAAAAAGGTCGAGCTGCGTTTTTTCGCGCACGGTCCTGGCCTGCACGAACGCCGACATGTCGAGAATGCCGTGGCGCCGCTCGTTGAGCCCAAGTCGCCGCACCGCATTGTGAAAGCGCTGCTTGAGCAGGTCCGCCCAGAGGCCCGTGCCCTTCATGCGCTGCGAGAATGCCGACTCGTAATCCTTGCCGCCGCGCATGTCGCGCACGCGGCTCATCACGCGCTCCGCACGCTGCGGGAAATGCGCGGCGAGCCAGTCCTGAAAGAGCGGCGCGACTTCCCACGGAAGGCGCAACACGATATAGCTCGCGCTAGTCGCGCCAGCCTCGGCGCAGGCTTCGAGTACGCGCTCCATGTCGGGCTCGGTCACGAACGGAATCACGGGCGCAATGCTCACGCCCACCGGCACGCCCGCTTCGGCCAGCGTGCGGATCGTGCGCAGCCGCCTCGCCGGCGTGGCCGCCCGCGGTTCGAGCGAGCGCGCGAGGTCGGCGTCGAGCGTGGTGATCGTGATCGCCGCCATGAACTGCTGGCGCCCGGCCATCGGCACGAGCAGGTCGAGATCGCGTTCGATCAGCGAGGATTTCGTGATGGCGGCGAACGGATGCTGGCGCTCGGCCAGCACTTCCACTACGCGCCGCGTGATGCGCATGCCGCGCTCGACGGGTTGCCATGCGTCCGTGTTCACGCCGAGCGCGATCGGCTCGGGCTCGTACGACGGCTTGGCGATCTCGCGCGCGAGCAGTTCCGCCGCGTTGACCTTCGCGTAGATACGGCTTTCGAAGTCGAGGCCCGGCGAAAGGCCGAGATAGCTGTGCGTAGGCCGCGCGAAGCAGTAGATGCAGCCGTGCTCGCAACCGCGGTAAGGGTTGAGCGACACGTTGAACGGAATGTCCGGCGACTGGTTGCGCGTCAGGATACTCTTCGCGCGCTCCTCGAAGACTTCGGTGGACAGCCGGGGCTCGTCGCCCGCTTCGCCCTCGCCGCCGCCCGCGTGCTGCCAGCCGTCGTCGAACGCTTCGCGCTGATCGACTTCGTAGCGCCCCTGCAGGTTCGTGACCGCGCCACGCCCCTTGCGCGGCGTGGGCGGCGCGACGGTACGCCAGGCATCGGAATCGTGGTCGGAATCGGGATCAGAGGCGGTCACGGCTGAAACGGATGGGGCATGAAAAAATGTGGCTCGATGCTGTATAAATATACAGTATCGAGCCACATTGTCGAGTCCTGAAAACGGGGCGCTTTCAGTCGCCTCAGTCGCCTCAGTCGCCTACGGCGATGGTCAGCGTCTCCTTGATCTCCTCCATCACCACATAGCTCTTCGATTGCACGGCGCCGGGCAGTTGCAGCAGGATGTCGCCAAGCAGCTTGCGGTAGTCAGCCATCTCGCCGATGCGCGCCTTGATCAGATAGTCGAAGTCGCCCGAGACGAGATGGCATTCGAGCACCTCGGGAATCTTCTGCACCTCGCGGCGAAACTGGTCGAACATGTTGCCGCTCTTGTGATCGAGCGTGATCTCGACGAACACGAGCAGCGCCGCGCCCAGCACCGCGGGATTCACGCGCGCGAAGTAGCCCATGATGACGCCGTCGCGTTCCATGCGCTTCACCCGCTCGATGCACGGCGTGACCGACAACCCGACCTGCTCGGCAAGGTCCTTCATGGCCATGCGACCGTCTTCCTGGAGCAGCTTCAGGATGCGGTGATCGAGCCGGTCGAGCGCGCGAACCGGTTGGCGCTGCGTTCTCATGATTTATTCCCGAAAATCCCAAAAATACAATAACAAAACCTACACGTACCACAATAGCATAGCTACAAATACTGGCTACACCCGAATTTTCATGCCTTATGCCCTATCGGTGCCGCAACGCGGCGTTCAAAGGCTCCGGCAACGCGGCGTAGCCCCAACGAATTTACATGGAGCAGCTATGCGAGTCGTCGTGTTGGGCAGTGGTGTGGTCGGTGTGGCCAGCGCCTGGTATCTCGCCCGCGCGGGCCACGAAGTCACGGTGATCGACCGCGAGACCGGTCCCGCGCTCGAAACCAGTTTTGCGAACGCCGGCCAGATCTCGCCGGGCTATGCCGCGCCGTGGGCCGCGCCGGGCGTGCCGCTCAAGGCGATCAAGTGGATGTTCGAGAAGCACGCGCCGCTCGCCATCCGCCTCGACGGGACCAAATTCCAGTTGCAGTGGATGTGGCAAATGCTGCAGAACTGCACGGCCGAACGCTATGCGCTCAACAAGGGGCGTATGGTGCGCCTCGCCGAATACAGCCGCGACTGCCTGCAGGCACTGCGCGCCGACACCGGCATTCAGTACGAGGGCCGCACGGGCGGCACGCTGCAGGTATTCCGCACGCAGCAGCAGTTCGAAGGCGCGGCGAAGGACATCGCCGTTCTGAAGGAAGCCAACGTTCCGTACGAGCTGCTCACCGGCGCCGAACTTGGCCGCGCCGAGCCGGCGCTGGCCGCGGTTTCGGGCAAACTCACGGGCGGCCTGCGTCTGCCCGGCGACGAAACCGGCGACTGCCAGCTCTTCACCACGCGCCTCGCCGCGATGGCCGCGCAACTGGGTGTGAAGTTCCGCTACAACACGCCGATCGACGGCCTCGTCGTGCAGGGCGACCGCATCGCGGGCGTGCAATGCGGCAGCGAACTCGTGCGTGCCGATTCATACGTGGTCGCGCTCGGTTCGTTTTCGACGAAGATGCTCGCCGGCCTCGTGAAGATCCCCGTCTACCCGCTCAAGGGTTATTCGATCACGGCGCCGATCGTCAACGCGGATGCCGCGCCCGTTTCGACCGTTCTCGACGAAACCTACAAGATCGCGATCACGCGCTTTGACGACCGCATCCGCGTGGGCGGCATGGCCGAGATCGTGGGCTTCGACCAGACGTTGAAACAAGCGCGCCGCGAAACGCTCGAAATGTGCGTGAACGACCTGTTCCCGGGCGGCGGCGACACGACGCAGGCCACCTTCTGGACCGGCCTGCGCCCGATGACGCCGGACGGCACGCCCGTCGTGGGTCGCACGCCGATCTCGAACCTGTTCCTGAACACGGGCCACGGCACGCTCGGCTGGACGATGTCGTGCGGTTCGGGCCAACTGCTCGCCGACCTCATTTCGGGCAAGCAGCCCGCCATCCGCGCCGACGATCTTTCGGTCCACCGCTATCTCGGCGATACGCAGGGCTCGCCTCGTCCGGCCTACGCTTGACGCGCGTTTTACTCGCGGCATGAACGAACGCGGCGCCTCCGGGGCGCTGCGTTTCATTTGCTGCTCCGTTCTCTTTTGCTATCCCGCGCGGCGTCAGAGCTGATCTGACGTCAATTCCGGCGCAGGTTCCTCAAATGACAAAGGGGCGCCGTCGCGCCCCTTTGTCATTTGATACTTCGTCTCACGCCGCGCAATCAGTCATGATTCGCGGCGTGAGATCGTCCGGTTCGTCGGCCAGCTTCAGCCGAGTTCCTTCACGAGTTCCGGCACGACCGTGAACAGGTCGCCGACGAGGCCATAGTCGGCCACGCTGAAGATCGGCGCCTCTTCGTCCTTGTTGATC
>NZ_FMYQ01000040.1 GCF_900096975.1 Paraburkholderia lycopersici | reverse complement strand
TCGTAGCCGGTGAGCCAGTTCATGTTCGTCGGATCGGTGACGATCAGCAGTTCGACGCCCGCCTTCTGCATCGCGCTGCGCGTCCTGGCAATGCGCGCGTCGTATTCGCTGCGCGCGAAGACGAGGCGCGGCGCCCCCTCATTTTTTTCGGTTGCTGCTGGCATCTTCCCCTCTCAAGGCGAGACTGCATTGTGAAAAACCGAGCCCGCCCCGGCTGCGCGGGCGCGCTGCAAGGCGAGAACGGCAATGGCGGTATCCTGTGCCCCGGTGCCGGTGAGGTCGCAGATCGTGATGTCGCCGGCGTGCATACGGCCCTCGCGGCGGCCCGCGATCACTTCGCCGAGTTCGGGGAATTCCGCATCGGGCGCCACCGTGCGCGCTTCGATCGCGTGCCGCAATTCGCCGAGCAAACGCGTTTGCTGCAGACGGTCGCAGAAGTAGCGCGCCGTACCGAACACCGAGGGCGAGAGTTCGTTCTTGTATTCGGCGTCGGCGCCCATGGCCGTGACGTGCAGGCCCGCGTGAAGATCCGCTGCGTGAACGAGCGGTGTGCGGCTGGGCGTGGTGGTAATGGCGATGTCGGCTTGCGCAAGCGCGTCGTGCACCGAAGCGGCCACGCGCGCGCGCACGGCGTGGCGACGTTGCGCATCGGCGGCGAGGGCTTCCGCTTTCGCGGCGTCGCGGGCCCAGACGCTCACGCTCTCGATCTTGCGCACGAGCATGAGCGCGTCGAGCTGCAGACGCGCCTGCTCGCCCGCGCCGACGATCGCCGCGTGGCGCGCGTCGGCCCGCGCGAGCCGGCGCGCGGCAACCGCGCCCGCCGCGGCGGTGCGCACCGCGGTCAGATAACCGTTGTCGAGCAACACGGCCTCGGTCAAGCCCGTGTGCGCCGAGAGCACGAGCATCAGCCCGTTCAGGCTCGGCAGTCCCAGCGACGGATTGTCGAAGAAGCCGGGGCTGATCTTGATGGCGAACTGCTCGAAGCGCGGCAAATACGCTGCTTTCACGTCGACTTCGCCATGGCGTTCAGGCAGCGCGAGATTGAGGATCGGCGGCATGACCACCGGCTCGGTTGCGAGCGCAACGAATGCGGACTCCACCTGATCGACGGCCGCGAGATCGAGCGGTACGAGGTCGCGCAACTGCGACTCGCCCAGCAGCGTGACGGGCCGCATCTCAGCGCTCCGCCACGAGGCGGCGGTGCACCGTCGTGTCGATGTTCGCGCCGCTCACGACGATCACGATCGGGCCCTTGCGCTGCTCGAGCAGTCCGTCGAGCAGCGCCGCGATGCCGACCGCGCCCGCGCCTTCCACCACGAGGCGCTCTTCGCGATACGCATGGGCAATGCCGCGCGCGATCGAAGGCTCGCTGAGCAGGACGACTTCGTCGGCGAGGGCACGCGTGAACGCGAACGTATGGCGATTGTCGAGGCCGATGCCGCCGCCGAGCGAATCGGCTAACGTTTCGCTTTCCTCAACGTCTACGGGATGGCCCGCCGCGAGGCTGGCGTGCATGGCCGCGCCGCGCGCCATCGAAACGCCGATGGCGCTCACGTCCGGCCTGATCTGCTTCGCCGCGAACGCCACGCCGCTAAAGAGGCCGCCGCCCGACAGCGGCACCACGATCGTCGCCGTGTCGGGCAACGCCTCGAAAATTTCCAGGCCGATGGTTGCCTGCCCGGCAATCACGCGCAAGTCGTCGAAAGGCGGCACGAACGCATAGCCTTCCTCGCGCATGAGGCGTTGCGCCTCGACCTGCGCCTCGTCCTGGCTTTTGCCCGAAATCACCACGCGCGCCCCCAGTGCGGCCACGGCATCGACCTTGTTGCGCGGCACGAGCGACGACATGCAGACGGCCGCCTCCATGCCGAGCGCGTGCGCCGCATACGCGAGCGCGCGGCCGTGATTGCCTGTGGAGGCGGTGACGACGCGCTTCACGCCCGTTTCGGCGAGTTGCGCGAGCGCGTTGGTGGCGCCGCGCAGCTTGAAGCTGCCGGTGGGCTGCACGGTTTCGAGCTTGAGGAAGACCGGCACGTCCGCGCGCGCGGACAACGCGGGCGACGCCACGAGCGGCGTGAGCGCCACGCGGCCCGCCAGGCGCTGGCGCGCGCGGTAGACGTCGGCAAGCGAGAGCAACGACATGGATTGCACATTCCTTTTAGTGAATCTGTGCAATCGAGTCTAATGAGCCAAAACGGGCTTTCTAATGTCCTGGTACAATCCGCGCCCGGTGCGGCACGCGAAAAGCCGTCTAGCTGAAATCGTGTACGTGCGGATATTGCTCGAACACGCCCGCCATGGTCTGGAGCGCGTGGCGGCACGCCGCGTCCGTGGCCTCGGCGCCAAGGCTGATGCGCACCGCATTGGGCCGCTGCGTGCCGCCCACGAGGAAGGGGTCCGGCGAGGTCACGGCGATCTGGCGATTGCGCAACTCGCGGACGAGGCGGTCGGCCTGCCAGTAGTCGGGCACGCGCAGCCATGCGGAAAGCGCATTGGGATGCGCGCCGAGCACATACTCGCCGAGCGCCGCGCGCACCATCGCCTGGCGCGCCGCGAGCCGCTCGCGCTGCAGTTCCACGAGGCGGCGCGCGGTGCCGTCCATGATCCAGCGTGTGGCGATCTCCGCAATCGGCGAGGTCGCCATCCAGCTGCTCACGCGCAGCACGCTTTCCACGCGCAGCGCGAGGCGGCGCGGCATGGCGAGATAGCCGGTGCGCAGTCCCGTGAGCACCGATTTCGTCATGCTCGTGCAATAGAACGCCAGCTCCGGAATCAGGCTCGCAATGGGCATGTGGGATTTCGCGGGCAGCGCGCCATACACGTCGTCCTCGATCACGTACACGCCATAGCGCTCCGCAATGCGCGCAATCGCGCGACGGCGCGAATCGGGCATCACCGACATCGTGGGATTGTTGAAGGTCGGCGTGCAGACGAGCGCGCTCACGCGCTCGCTGTCGCACATTTCCTCGAAATGCTCGGGACGTATGCCGTATTCGTCGATTTCGAGGCCCTTGAGCGTGAAGCCCAGCACGTTTGCCGAGCCGATCACGCCGTGGTCCGTGAGGCTTTCGCAGAGCACGGTGTCGCCGGGGCCGACGGTGGACGCGAGCGCGAGAAAAATGCCGTGCGCCGCGCCGTTGGTGATGAGCAGCGACTCGGGTGTCGCGGGCATGTTCAGCGAGGCGAGCCACGCCGCGCCTGCCTGGCGGTGATGCTCGAAGCCCGCAATGGGCCGGAACGAGCGGATCCACGGCTGATCGTCGAGCGTGGCGAGCGTGGCGCAGACCTCGCGCCATGCGGCGTCGTGCTCGGGCGTGTGCACGATGCGCGCGATCGAGAAGTCGACGATCTCGCGCTCGGCCGTGTCGAGAATGTAGTTCGACATCGATTCGGTCACGCGCGCCGCCACGAAGCTGCCGCGCCCGACCTCGCAGCGGATCAGGCCCTGTCTTTCGAGTTCCTTGTATGCATTGGTCACCGTCTGCACGCTGACGCCCAGCTCCGCCGCCACCTCGCGTTGCGGCGCGAGGCGCACGCCGGAAACGAGCGCGCCGCGCTCGATGTCCTGCGCAATCGCCTTGACCAGCCGTTTGTATTTGGACTCCGCGCCGTGCGCGGCTCCTACCGCGTCACGCCATTCGCCCGAAACCGTTACCCGCGCCATCTCGATCCGCTCCTCCGTGAGCGTTCATGGTCGCTCAAAAACAGGGCGGAAAATAATTGTCCCATGACAATTGCGCGTAAAAAGTGACGGCTGGAGCCGGAAGACCGGCGCGGCAAGAGCCGTGCGCCTCGCCTCCGCGCGAACCGGCCGCCGCGGCGCTCCCCGCGAGCGCCGCGCTCTCCTGGGCGGGCTCGTTCATCCGCGTCGCGGCGCGACGGATCTGCCCGATGGTGTCGAAGAAAGCAACCCCGAAGCCGACAATGCGCCTTCACTTTGTTTCAAGCTGCTTCCACATCGCGGCCGTGATGCGCTGCCGCGCCTTGCCATACTCGCGCCAGGGGTCGGTACGCAGCGCCTCGAGCCGCTCGCGCACGTTGACCACGTTCCACTGGTCGCCGCCCGTAAGCGTGTGCAGTTCGTCCCACGCCACCGGCACGGAAACGCCGAGACCGGGCCGCGCTCGCGGCGCATACGCGGCAGCCGTGCTCGCGCCGCGATTGTTGCGCAGATAGTCCACGAAAATCCGGCCCTTGCGGTTTTGCGCGCCCATCTTCGCGCTGAAGCGATCGGGGAGCGTCGCCGCCATGTGGCTCGCCACCGCGCGCGCGAAGTCCTTTGCCTCGACCCAGCCGGCGTGGCGCGCGAGCGGCACGACCAGGTGCAAGCCCTTGCCGCCGCTCGTCTTGCACCAGGCGCGCAGGCCCAGCGCATCAAGTAACTCGCGCGTGAGTTGCGCCGCTTCCAGCATGCGCTCCCAGGCCAGCGACGGATCGGGGTCGAGATCGAAGACGATGCGGTCGGGCTTCTCGATGTCCGTCGCCAGCGCATTCCAGGTGTGCAGCTCGATGGTGTCCATCTGCGCCGCGCCGACGAGCGCCGCCGCGGAGTCCAGCGTGAGCAGCGGCGCGTGGCCCGGATCGAGACCCGCATGTTGCGTGGCATGCGGAACCGCCAGCCTGCTCGCGTGCTTCTGGAAGAACAGCTCGCCGCCCACGCCCTTGGGCGCGCGCACGAGGGCAACCGGCCGCTGCTGCACGTGCGGCAGCAGCCATGGGGAAACCGCTTCGAAATATTCGACGAGATCGATCTTGCGCAGGCCGCTTTGCGCATCGATCACGCGCTCGGGGTGCGTGATGCGAATGCCGGCGACCTCGGCTTCGCCGCGCGGGGCGCGACGCGTGTTGCGCGCCGTTTTGGTCGCGCTCTGCGCGGTATGCGCGGCACGCTCGCTCGCCGGCTTGCGCACCGGCGGCGACTGCGCTTCGCGCACGACGTCCTTCGCGGACTTGTCCCTGCGCAGGCCGGCGAACGAAGCCTGGCGCACCACGCCCGCGCTCGTCCAGGTCTTGAAGCGCACTTCGGCCACCAGTTCCGGCCGCACCCAGTGCACAGGCGCGCGACGCTCGCCCGCAGGCACGGCCGCGAACGGCGGCCGCTCGCACTCGCGCGAGCGCAGCTCGGCGCCAACCGCTTCGAGCCGCATGGCGTCGAAACCCGTTCCCACCTTGCCCGCGTATTGCAGCGCGCCATGCTCGTCGTACACCCCGATTAGCAGCGCGCCGAAGCCCTCGCGTCTGCCCTGAGGCTCCGTGTAGCCGCCGATCACGAATTCCTGGCGCCGCGCGCAGCGCAGCTTGAGCCACGCGGCGCTGCGCGTGGACGTGTAGCGGCTGTCGCGCCGCTTGGCGACGAGGCCTTCGAGATTCGCCTCGCAGGCGGCTTCGAGCAGCGCCTGCGGCTCCCCCTCGAACGCCTCGGAAAAGCGCAGCGCGTCTTGCGGCTTCCCGGCGAGCAACGCCGAGAGCTTTTCGCGCCGCGCTTCGAGCGGCACCTCGCGCAAGTCCATGCCGTCCAGCCACGGCAGATCGAAGAGCCAGAAAGTGATGGCGTCGGCGCGACCGGCATCGAAGGCGTTCTGCAGCGTCTGGAAGTCGGGAACGCCGGCTTCGTCGAGCACGACGGCCTCGCCGTCCAGCCACGCCGATTCGACTTCAAGCGCGCGCAGCGCTTCCACCTGGCGCGGAAACTTCGCGGTCCAGTCGTTGCCCGTGCGTGTGAAGATGCGCACGTCGTTCTTGCCGCGCGCGCCGCGGTCGATGCGGGCGAGCACGCGGTAGCCGTCGAATTTCAGTTCGTAGAGCCAATTATCGCCATGCGGCGGTGCATCGGCCGGCGTGGCGAGTTCAGGGGCGAGCGTTTCCGGCAGCGGGGCGCGCACCGCGCCCTCCAGCGCCGATGCCGTCGTCTTGCGCGTCCCGGTGCGCCCAGCGTTCGCGGAGCTCGCCGAGCGCGCGGACGGCGCCGCCTTTTCCCGCTTCGCTCCGGCGTCGGGCTGCGGCACCGCGCGCCCAGCCATCGTGCCGCCCTCACGCTTCGCGGCGCCGTTAGCCGCGCGGGCGCGCTTCTTCGGCGCGCCGGGTTCGTCCTCGACGACGCGGAATTCGTCTTCGGCCGCGGCCTCGTCGTCGCGTTGCTTGATGAGCAGCCAGCTTTCCTGCTTGCCGTCATGCATCGGACTGCGAACGAGTGTCCAGCCGCCATGCAGCCGCTCGCCCTCCAGCGTGAACTTGAGCTTGCCCTGCGCGTAGCCTTCGCGCGCGCCGCGCAGCCCACCCTCGGGACGCCAGACGCCGTGGTCCCAGATCGCAACAGTCCCCGCGCCATAGCTGCCTTCGGGGATGCGCCCTTCAAACGTGCCGTATTCGATCGGATGGTCCTCCACATGCACGGCGAGCCGCTTGACCGAGGGATCGAGGCTCGGCCCTTTCGGGATTGCCCACGACTTGAGCGTGCCGTCCAGTTCGAGGCGAAAGTCGTAGTGCAGCCGCCGTGCGTCATGCCGCTGGATCACGAACGACCCTTCGCCGTCGCGCGGACGCACGCTGCGCCGTGTAGCGCGTCCGCGCGGCTCGGGTGTTTCGTCGAAGCGCCGCTTCTGTTCATAGACTTCGAGCTTGTGCTTCATCGGTCGTCCCCTCGTGAATGACGTGCACGTTCATGCAATGCATACGCATCGGCGCGCGGCGTCACGCCGCGCGCCGCCCGCGCCTGGGCGCGGGCTTTTCGGGCTGCCCGCTCTCGCCGCGCGAACCGCCGCGCTTGCCGAGACTGCGCTTCAGCAGTTCCGAAAGGTCGACGATATCGGCGCTGCGGCGCTCGGGCGCCGGCGTCTCGACATGCGTGACTTCATGCGCCTTGCCTTCGCGCGCCTTGCGCTCTGCGAGTTCGAGAATCGCGTCGCGGTAGGTGTCCCGATACGTCTCGGGCGCCCAGTCCGTACTCATGTCGTCGATGAGCTTGCGCGCCATCTGAAGCTCATGCGCGCTCACGCCCGCCGCCTTCGCGCTCCTGGGCACGCTCTGCACGGCGCCGAACTCGCGCACCTCGGTGGACCAGCGCAGCGTTTGCAGCGCGAGCGCGGGACCCGTGGCCACGAGCGCCGCGAGATGCTGGCGGCTGTGCAGCACGACGCTCGCAATGCCGATCTTGCCGCTCGCCGCGAGCGCGTCGCGCAGCAACGCATAGGTCTTGCCCGCGCGTTTGTCGGGGGCGAGCCAGTAGGGCGTGTCGAGATAGAGAAACGAAACCTGCGCCGCTTCGACGAACGCGAGCAGTTCGACCGTCTGCGTGGATTCGGGGCTGGCGGCCTTGATCTCCTCGTCGGAGATCACCACGTATGCGTCTTTTTCGTATTCGTAGCCGCGCACGACGTCGTCGCGCCGAATAGGTTTGCCCGTTCGCTTGTTGATCTGCTGGTAGCCGACCGGGTCGAGCGTGCGCCGGTCGAGCAGGTTAAAGCCGGTGCGCTCGCTCTGCGTGGCCGGGAACACCTCGACCGGCACATATACGAGCCCGAAAGTGATGGCGCCCTTCCATATCGCGCGCGGCATGATTGCATCCTCCTCGCCTTGCTCATCGTGCGGCTTTCAAGCAAACGCAATGCCTGGCGCCTGCGCCGCCCAAAGCGGCCTCGCGTGCCACGCAAAGAGCCCGACAATGCGCTTGCCACATGGTGATCTCCTCAACGGGAATACGCAATGCTGGCTCGGGAATGAACGGGCATTTGCGGGCATGTGCGCCGTCCGCGCGATGGCGCCGCCGACGCGAGCGGCGCAGGCCCGCACGACTGAAGCGGAGGCAGCATGCAACACGACGGCGCACCTGCGCCCAAGGCCGAGGAAACGCTCATTACCGAGGCGCTGGTGAGCCGGCCGAACCGCCTGCCCGACTACCAGGGCGAGAGCCGGGCGCTTGCCGCGCTGACGCAGGAAATGGCCCGCAATCCAGCGGGTGTGCTGCAGATGCTCGCCGAACTCGCCCTTGCGCTTTGCCGCGCCGGCTCGGCTGGCGTGAGCGTGCCCGAACGCGACGGCGCCACGACCGCGTTCCGCTGGCGCGCCGTGGCCGGAGAACTGGCCGGCTGCCTCGACCAGCGTTTTCCCGACGACGACTGCCCTTGCGGCGCCGCGCAAGCGCGCAACACGATGCTCCTGTTCGACCGGCCGGCGCGCTGCTTCGCCGCCTACCGCGCCATCGATCCACCCATTGGCGAAGCGCTGCACGTGCCGTGGCGCGCGAACGGCAGCGTCGTCGGCACGGTATGGGTTGCGACGCACGGCCCCGCCAGGCAGTTCGACGCCGAAGACGCGCGCCTGCTTCAAAGTCTCGCCACCTGCGCGAGCGCCGCATACCAGTTCGCGGGCGCGCTGAACGACGCCCAGGACGCCGGGCGCAACCTCGCGCATCAAGTCGCCGAACGCACCCGCGCGCTGCAGGACATCAACACGAAGCTCCATGACGAAGCTGCGCAGCGCAAGCAGATCGAAGACGCGCTGCGAGAGAGCGAGGCGCGCCTGCAGGCGGCGATTTCGATCGAAACCGTAGGTGTCCTGTTCTTCGACCTCGACGGCAGCATGGTCGACGCCAACGGCGCCTTCGAGCACATGAGCGGCTACAGCCGCGAAGACCTGCGCGCCACCGGGCATTGGGACCGGCTCGTGCCGCTCGAATTTCTCGGCGTCACGACGCGCGCGGTGAACGATCTCGCCACCGCGGGGCGCACGCCGCCCTACGAGCGGCAACTGATCCGCAAGGACGGCACGCGCTGGTGGGGTCTTTTCGCGCCCACGCGGCTCTCCGGCGCGGGCATGACCTCGAAATGCGCCGAATTCGCGCTCGACATCACCGAACGCAAGCGCGCGGAAACCGAATGCGCGGACAGCGAGGAGCGCTTTCGCGCGCTCGTCGAAGGCTTTGCCCTGGCGGTTTGGGAAGCCGACGCGCTGGGCCGCGGCGAAACCGTTTCGCCGAGCTGGTCTGCGTATACGGGCCAGCCGGCCGACGAATGGCTCGGCGACGGCTGGGCCGACGCGGTCCACCCCGACGACCGCGACCATGCGCTGCGTCAGTGGAAGGACGCGGTGGCGGCGCAACGCGTGGTGAACGCGGAATTTCGCCTGCGTGGGGTCACGGGCGGCTGGCGATGGACCAACGTGCGCGCCGCGCCCATCTGGAATCCGGACGGCACGCTGCGCAAATGGGTGGGCATCAACATCGACGTGGACGACCGCCGCAGCGCCCAGGAAGCGCTGCGCGAGAGCGAGGCGCGCTTTCGCGCGCTCGCCGATGCCTCGCCCGCGCTGATCTGGCAAATCGACACGCAAGGCGGCACGGTCTACCTGAACCAGCGCTACCTCGCGGCGATCGGCGCCACGCCGGACGAGCTGCTCGCCCCCGGCTGGCACGCGATCGTGCACCCGCTGGACCTGCCCGGATTCCTGACGCGTGTTCAGGCCGCCCAGCGCGATCAAAGCGCGTTCCAGAGCCGGCTGCGCGTGAAGGTCGAGGACGGGAGCTGGCACTGGTTCGAAACCTGTTGCGCGCCTTGGTTCTCGGCGAGCGGCGAGCTTCGCGGCCACGTGAGCGTGTCGATCGACGTCACCGAAGCCGTGCGCGCCGAAGACGCGCTCAAGGAAGCCGACCGCCGCAAGGACGAATTCCTCGCGACGCTCGCGCACGAGCTGCGCAATCCGCTTGCGCCCATCGCCAACGCGCTGCATCTCCTCCGGCACGGCGAATTTCCCGCAGGCTCGGAGCCGATACTCGACATGCTCGACCGCCAGGTGCATCACATGGTCCGGCTCATCGACGACCTGATGGAAGTGTCGCGCATCACGCGCGGCAAGATCGGCCTCGTCAAGGCGCCGGTCGCGCTCGCGGAGATCATCGAAAGCGCGGTCGAAACGAGCCGCCCCGCCATCGATCAGGCGCACCACCAGCTGAGCGTCACGCTCGCCGGCGCGCCGCTCGTTCTCGACGCCGACCGCGTGCGCCTCACGCAGGTGTTCGCGAACATGCTCAACAACGCGGCGCGCTATACCGACAGCGGTGGCCAGATCCGGCTCGACGCGCGGCGCGAAGGAGAATGGGCCGTCGTCACGCTGCGCGACACCGGCATCGGCATGTCGCCCGAACAGATTGCTCAGGTCTTCGAAATGTTCACGCAGGTGCACCGTCTCGCCGACCGCAACCAGGGCGGGCTGGGGATCGGACTCACCATGGTGCGCCATCTCGTGCGCATGCACGGCGGCACCGTCGAGGCAACGAGCGCGGGGCCGGGAACGGGCAGCGAGTTCACGGTGCGTCTGCCGCTCTCGCAGCAGGCGCCCGCCGAAGCGCGCGAAACCCCGGCAACGGCCCGCGCCGCGAAACCGCTCGCGGGCAAACGCATTCTCGTGGTGGACGACAACCACGACGCCGCCGACTCGCTCGCGATGGTGCTCTCGAGCGAAGGCGCGCACGTGCGCGTGACTTACGACGGCGCCGCAGCGCTCGCCGCGCTGGAGCAGGCGGCGCCGGATGCCATCGTGCTCGACATCGGCATGCCCGGCATGGACGGCTACGAGATCGCGCGGCAGATCCGTCAACGTCCGCGCTACGCCGGCCTGCGGATCATCGCGCTGACGGGCTGGGGCCAGCACGCCGACCGACTGCGCTCGCGCATGAGCGGCATCGATTCGCATCTCACGAAGCCCGTCGATTTCCGCACGCTGATCGAACTGCTCCTCGCGCGCTGAAAACCTGGCGCGCCAGCGTTCCTGGCCGGCAGCGCAAGCGCCGGGGACGATGCGTGCGGTTCCTGTGCGCTGCCCGGCCCGATCCACGAGCGCCCCGGATTTTCCCGGGGATTTTCCCCGATACGCCAACCGCGCCTGGCGGTCCGGAACTTGCGCAAGCCTGGCCGCGGTCCGCACGCGGTCTGCAATTTCTTCCTCCGCCGGGCGGCCCCGAACCGCCGCGACCCAACGCAATCGGTCATATCGACTGGCATGTTAGGCAACGAGATGCGTGGACGCGCGCGCGTTTGCTTGCGTTTCGATTGCGCAGACAATCACCGGGCTCGTGGACTTCGCATCGATCGGATGGCGCCTGCGCATATTGGGCTAGCGGGAAGCCAACGAGGTACTAGAATGCATGAGTGCAAGTGAAGCAAAGGCAGTCTGTTCAGCAAGAACGTTCGGCGGTTTGACGTTTCTAGTCCGTTACTGGAGGCATGTCATGGCGTGCCTGAACAAAGAGATTGTCGGTGCAGTCTTTCTGACGCTGAGCGGTTATGCCTTCGCTCAGAGCACTGTCGCGAACGACTCCGAAACCATGACGCTTGCGAATATCGCGCCCATGCCCATGGAAGTCGTTCCCTCGCTGCCCGAACCCCAGGCGTATCTGCACCGGTACGAACTGGAATATCAGCCGGATCAGCAAAGGCCGCTTTTTGCGCAACTGGAAAATTTTTATAGCGCGCCCGTGGCTCGGGACCAATATCGTTACGACTTCGTGAAGTCCGCACCCGGCGGCAGTGCCGGTACGCGGCAGGCCGCGCAGCCGGGTTCCGGCTATCTGCGCATGGGCCCTTCCACCGCGCCGCAAATCTCGCTGCTGCAGGTGCCCGACAGCACGCTGACGATCGGCGCACAGCCCCAGCGCAGGCTCTCGCTGACCGTCGACCAGTGGGTGTTCTCCGCCACCGCGCGTGTCGCCCTTCTCCATTCGCATAGCACGGGTGCGACGATTACCGTTCGCCGCGGCTTCTAGCACCGCGTTTTTCCGCCTCGCAATTCCGGCCGGCTGAACGGCTTTCTCGCTAACGTATCGGCGAGGACAATGCATAACGCACGAGGCTGGCGTCGCGCTGCATGTCGGCGATGCTCCCGGCCGTTCCCGGCCGCCGGTAGAAATAGCCCTGTGCGTAGGGGATGCCGAGGCGGCACAACATTTCGTGCTGCGCCTCGGTCTCGACGCCTTCCGCGATGATCGCCATTTCGAAGTGGCTCGCCATGGCAACGATGCCCTTGACGAGCTGATCGCCGCGTTTGTCGAGTTGACGCACGAACTGCCCGTCGATCTTCACGTAATCGAACGGAAATTGCCCGAGCAGATCGAGGTTGCTGTGATGCGTGCCGAAGTCATCGATGGCGAACTTCACGCCACGCGCCTTCAGCGCCTCGAAGATCGCGTCGGTGCGCGCGCGCTTTTCGAGCAGGAAGCGCTCGGTCACTTCGAGTATCAGGTTCACGCCGGGAGGCAGCCGGTCGACCGCGCGGAGCACGTCGGCAACGAAGTCCTTGCGGTCGAGGTCCATCGGCGCGACGTTCACCGCGAGATGAAACGGGCGCACCGTCGTCGCGCGCACCATCTCCGTAGTCGCGCGTTCGAGCACGAAGCGCGTGAGCGGCCCAAGGAGCCCGCTGCCTTCCACGTCGGCCATGAACACGTCCGGACTCACCTCGCCGAACTTCGGATGAGTCCAGCGCACGAGCGCCTCCACGCCGCCGACGCGGCCCGTGGCCAGTTCGACCACGGGCTGATAGACCACGTGGAACTGACCGTGCCTGAGGCCGCGGCGCACCGCCGAAAGCAGCAGCCGGCGCGGCGCGAACGCGATGAGCCAGGCCGCGCCGACCAGCAGATCGACGAGCAGCGCCGCCGCGCCGAATCGCAAGCCGGACTTCCAGCGCGCGGCCTGATACGCGGGCGGCGCGAACACCACGTCGACGGAAAAGCCCCAGCGCGAAGACGTCGCGCGCGCACCCGCGCGACTGGCCGGGCCGTCTGCGGCGAGCAACGCGCCGCGGTCGTCCAGCGCCGCCGCGCCCGGCACGGAGAGCGTCACGCGGCCCGCGCCGTAGCGCACGCCATGGGCGAGCGCATCGGTCAGGTACGCCGACTCGATCACGTAAAGCAAGCCGAGGTTTTCGCCGGCCGGCACGTAAAGCGGCATGACCGGCACGTGCGGCTGCCAGGGCGAGCCGCCGATCAAATTGATCGCGATGCCTGCGGGCACATGCGGGAAGAAAGGCGCGAGCGGCAGCTCATAGGGGCCAAACGCCGACGAGCAGTAGAGCCGCCCGTTCGCCACGAGATTGATGCCGCGCACGTAGTTGACGTGCGTTCTCAGCTCCGCGAACCGGCGCGCCACGCGCTCGCAGGGCTGCCCCGCCAATGCCGCGAGCGCCGCGCCCTGGGCGCCGCGCACGCTGTCGAGTATGTGTTCGATCGCCGAGACCATATCGTGTGCGATCAGGGCTTCGCGCCTGCGGATCGACCTGTCGCCTTCCCTTATGCCGGCCGCGATCGCGAACAGCAACAGGCTTGCAGCGCAAACGAACGTGACGATCAGGCCAAGCGTGGGTATCAGGCCGGACAGGCGCCGTTTGCGAACCGGAGAACGATAAGCTTGTCGTGGCATAGGCTCGTCCTGGACACGGCTGTCGCGCTCGTCGCCGGACACGATCCGGACATGGGCTCCCTGAGCGCCGCCGCTTTTGTATGATGAGCGATCATACGTTACGCGAGGCGTTCTCTCTACGCAGATATTTACGTGCGCCTATCGCGCCCGGGAACGGCGCGTGCTACAGCTCAACGCGAGCCGAACCCAGCCCTGCCGATGAATCCATCCGATACGACGCATACCAGCGCGACGCATACGAGCGACAAGCCCGCTGTCATCGAAACCACGCTGCCCGCGCGCCTCGACCGCTTGCCGTGGGGCCGATTTCACGTGCTCATCGTCGTGGCGCTGGGCGTCACGTGGCTGCTCGACGGCCTTGAAGTCACGCTGGCCGGCGCCGTGGCGAGCGCGCTAAAAACGAGCCCGGCCCTGCGCCTCGACAACGCGCAGGTGGGGCTGGCCGGCAGCGCGTATATCGCGGGCGCGGTGTGCGGCGCGCTAGGCTTCGGCTGGCTCACGGACCGGCTCGGCCGCCGCAAGCTCTTCTTCGTCACGCTCGCCGTGTATCTGCTCGCCACCGCGGCAACGGCGTTCTCATGGAATTTCGCGAGCTTCGTGGCGTTTCGCGCGCTCACGGGCGCGGGCATAGGCGGCGAATATGCCGCCATCAATTCGACGATCCAGGAGTTCACGCCCGCGCGCGTGCGCGGCTGGACCGACCTCAGCATCAACGGCACGTTCTGGGTGGGCGCGGGCATTGGCGCGGCGGGCTCGCTCGTGCTGCTCGACCCGCATCTGCTGCCTGGCGACTGGGGCTGGCGCGTGTGCTTTTTCATCGGCGCCGCGCTCGCGCTCGTCATCCTGCCCATGCGCCGCTGGATTCCCGAAAGCCCGCGCTGGCTCCTCACGCACGGCGAGCACGACGAAGCGAAGCATATTGTTCAGGATATCGAAGCACGCTTTCGCGACGCGGGCCATACGCTCGACGCACCGCCCGACGATCCGCTGCGCCTGCACGCGCGCGGTCACACGCCGCTGCGCGCGGTGTTCCACGCCATCTTCGTGCGGCACCGGCGGCGCGCGCTGGTGGGTCTCTCGCTCATGACGGCGCAGGCCTTCTTCTACAATGCGATTTTCTTTACTTATGCGCTCGTGCTCACGGAGTTCTATCACGTGCCGGGTGGCGACGTGGGCCTTTACCTGCTGCCGTTCGCGCTCGGCAACTTTCTCGGGCCGATCCTGCTCGGGCGGCTTTTCGACGTGATCGGCCGGCGCACCATGATTGCGGCGACCTACGCGCTTTCGGGCGTGCTGCTCACGGTGAGTGGCCGGATGTTCGAGCAGGGCACGCTCACGGTGACGATGCAAACCGGCGCCTGGATGGTGATTTTCTTTTTTGCGTCCGCCGCGGCGAGTTCCGCCTATCTGACCGTAAGCGAATCGTTCCCGCTGGAGATCCGCGCGCTCGCCATCGCCGTGTTCTATGCGTTCGGAACGGCGCTGGGCGGAATCATCGGGCCAGCCTTCTTCGGACGGCTAATCGATACTCACCAGCGCAGCGAAGTGTTCACGGGCTACCTGGTAGGGTCGGCGCTCATGCTCGGCGCGGCCCTGGTCGCCGCGATCTGGGGCGTGGACGCGGAACGCAAGTCGCTCGAGCATGTCGCCGCGCCGCTTTCGGCGGTTGACGACGAGTGAGGCGATGTCGCCTGCCGGCCATGTGCGCCTCAACGCGAGACACCCCGCCAGGCTAAGATACGGCTCCGCCAAAACCAGTTATCGAACCAACGGAGTGTTTCAGTGATGCAGGCAATTCAACCGGGCGCCGTCTTCAAGAACAATCTCGCATTGCTGCCGGGCATCGGCGGCATCGAGCGCATCGATCTCGTGGACGGCCAGGGCGCCGTGGTCGCGAGCATCGAGAACCAGCCCGGCAAGCAGGGCTCGCTCGCGGTTTACCACTATCTGCGCGAGGTATTCGGCACACTCGACACCCACGCCGCCGAGCACGGCCTCGCCGTGTTCGCCGAGCACACTGCCGATGCACGCAACCGCCCGGGCGCGCACCCGAACGTCGACCGCCTGCTCGAGATCGCAGGGGGCGGCGCTACGCTGCGCATCGACGTCATCGCAGCGGGGTGACGGCGGCCAGAATGCCGCCTGACTACCGACCGAGCGCCACATGAGCGCCACACGAGCCCCGCCTGAGCGCGGCGATATCGCGCGTGCCGGTCCGCCGCTTCGCATCGAAGTCGCCGCGCTGGCCGCTTTCCTGCTTCCCCCAAGCCCGAAAGCGCTTCGAGCCGCACACCATTCGTGCGCGCCGCGAAGCGCAAAGCCCGATCGCGCGCATCAAGCCGCCGCTTTCCTCGCGCGTCGGCGTGCAGGCTCGCGATCGGGCGCCTTCATCTGCGCGATCAGATCCTCGTGATGCGCACGCAGCACCTCCACGAACTCGGCCACCAGACGCTCGCGCGGACGATTCGGCGGAAACAGCAGATACGTGGGAAACAGCACCGCCGGCGAAAACGGCCGGATCGCGATATCGGGCCCCGCGAAATCGCGCGCGACGATGGGGTGCGCGAGCGTCACGCCCATCCCGCAACGGACCATCTCGCAGCAAATCGCCGTGTATTGCCCCTCGATGGCGAGCACGCGCTCTACGCCCGCGCGCTGGAACACTTCGTCCATCTGCGTGCGCGTGCCGTCGCCGTGGCACAGCGATATGAACGACTCGCCCTCCAGATCGGCCGGCCGGATCACCGCCTTTTTCGCGAGCCGGTGCGCGGCCGGCATCACGCAAACGGCCGCGACCTTCGAAAGCAGTTCGACTTCGCAGTTCGACGCCTCGCTGATATAGACGGCCACGCCCAGGTCGCAGAACTGCGAGCCGGTCCAGTGGTTCACGGTGCCCGAGGTATTCACGTGCAGCGAAACCGTCACGCCGGGAAAGAGGTGGCGGAACCTGCCGATGGCATGCGGCACGAGCGTAAGCCCCGCCGAAGGCATCGCGGCAATGCGCAGGCGCCCGCTACCCAGATTGCGAATCTGCGCGGCGGCGTTCGTGAGTCCTTGCAGGCCCACATAGGCGCGCTCGACCTCGCGAAAGAATGCATTGCCTTCGCTCGTGGGGATGAGCCGGATGCCCACGCGCTGAAACAGCGTGAGCCCGGTTTCGCGCTCGAGCTGCCCGATCAGGCGGCTCACGTTGGGCTGCGATGTATAGAGCGCTTTCGCGGCGGCTGTCATCGACCCCGACACCATCACGGCCCGAAACGCCTCGACGTGCTTCAGATTCAAGGGGGATCTCCTGGGCTTAACCCTGATTTGCGCGCCAGGGCGTAACCCTGGTCCATATCATTCCCGCATAGGTTGACATTTTATTCGTATTGGACGATATGGCCGGCCAGGGCACAGACTGCGATGCATCGGCGCACTGCCCGGTTCGCCGTTCCCCATAATCGAATGGAGATCGTCGTCATGAAAGCTGCGTTGTGTCGTCGTTCAACTTCCCCATCCAAATCCGCACTCACGGCGCTCGCCGCCGTCGCCACCCTCGCCGCATCGGCGCTCGCGCAGGCCGAAACCACGCTGTACGTCGCCAATGTCGGCGGCTCCAACGAGCAGCTCTATCGTCAGAAGATCATTCCGGCGTTCGAAAAGGCCCATGACATAAAGGTCGTGTACGTGGCGGGCAATTCCAGCGACACGCTCGCGAAGCTCCAGGCGCAGAAGGGCCACGAACAGATCAACGTCGCCGTGATGGACGACGGCCCGATGTACCAGGCCATGCAGCTCGGCCTGTGCGGAAAGATCGACGACGCGCCGGTCATGAAGGACCTCTACCCGCTCGCGCGAATCGGCCCGACCGCGGTGGGCGTGGGCATGGTGGCGACCGGCATCGGCTATAACGAACAGGCGTTCAGAAAACTTGGTCTGCCTGCGCCGGATTCGTGGAAATCGCTCGAGGACACGCACGTGAAGGGCAAGCTCGGCGTGCCGCCGATCACCAACACCTACGGCCTGCATACGCTCGTGATGCTTGCGCGCCTGAACGGCGGCGGCGAGAAGAACATCGACCCCGGCTTTACGGCCATGACGAAGCAGGTCGCGCCCAACGTGCTTTCGTGGGCCCCCACGCCCGGCGAAATGGACGGCCTCATGCAGTCCGGCGACGTGATCCTCGCGCCTTACGGCAGCGGCCGGGCGGTGGCGCTGCAAAACACGGGCTTTCCGCTCAAGTTCATTTACCCGAAGGAAGGCGGCGTGGCGCTCCAGGTGGCCGCGTGCGCCGTGGCGCAGAACGCGCAGCCGCAGCTTTCGCAGCAGTTCATCCAGTTCCTCCTGAGCCCCGATGTGCAGGTGCAGCAAGCGGCGGACATCGGCCTTGGCCCTGTCAACAAGACGGTCAAGCTCACGCCGGAAGTCGCCGCGCGCGTGCCCTACGGTCCCGACCAGATCTCGAAGCTCACGGCAATGGACTGGACCACCATCAACGCGCATCGCACCGAGTGGACGGAGCGCTGGAACCGTTCGGTCGAGCGCTGATGCACGCGCCTCGTGCAACGCACCTGACAAGCGAGGGCCGACGCTCATGAGCTTCCTCACTCTGCAAGGCATATCGAAGCGCTACGGCGACTTCACGGCGATCGAGCAGCTCGACCTCACGGTCGCGCGCGGCGAGTTTCTGTCGCTGCTCGGTCCTTCGGGCTGCGGCAAGACCACCACGCTGCAGATGATCGCGGGTTTCGTCACGCCGACCACGGGCCGCATCACGCTCGACGGCCGCGACATCACCCACGAGCGGCCCGAGAAGCGCGGCATAGGCGTGGTGTTCCAGAGCTACGCCCTTTTCCCGCACATGACCGTGGCCGGCAACGTGGGCTTCGGCCTCGAGATGCGAAAAATGAAGCGTGCGCAGCGCGCCGAACGCATTGCCGAGGCGTTGGACCTCGTGCGCCTGCGAGGCCTCGACGCGCGCTACCCGAAGGAGCTGTCGGGCGGGCAGCGTCAGCGCGTGGCGATCGCCCGGGCGCTTGCGATGCAGCCCGAACTATTGCTGCTCGACGAGCCGATGTCGAACCTCGACGCCAAGCTGCGCGAGGAGATGCATATCGAACTGCGCGCGATCCAGAAGCGCCTCGGCATCACGACGATTCTCGTGACCCACGACCAGGTCGAGGCGATGACGATGAGCGATCGCATCGCCGTGATGCATCGCGGCACGATCGCCCAGTTGAGCACGCCGTTCGATGCCTACGAACGCCCTGCCACGCCGTTCGCTTCGACCTTCCTCGGCCGCACCAACACGCTGGAGGGCGAGGTGTTGCGCCGCAATCCGCGCTGCGCCGAGGTCGAGGTTGCCGGGACGATGCTGCAGGTGCCGCACGAGGGCCGCGAGGTGGCGGGCGCCGTGAACGTCTACATCCGCCCCGAGAAAGTGCGGCTCGCCAACGGCGACGCGCGCCTCACGGGCCGCGTGACGACGCGCGTGTTCGTCGGCAACCAGTGGCTGCTCGCCGTGGAGACCGAGTTGGGCAAGCTGCATGTCGCGCAGCCGAACCACGGCGCGCCGCCGCCCGAGGAAGGCAGCGAGGTGGGGCTCGCATGGACCGACGACGATCTGCGCGTCCTCACGCGGGAGGGCACCCATGGCAACGCTTGACGACTCGCGCGCGGGCGCGGCGCCCTGGCTGCTCTCCGCGCCGGCGCTGCTGCTCTTTCTCGCGCTGCTGCTGGTGCCCCTGCTGCTCACGTTCATGCTCTCGTTCCATGTGTTCAGCGACATCGCGGGCGTGCAGCGCGGCTGGACCATCGCCAATTACCTTGGTGTCCTGAGCGATCCCTACTATGGCCAGATCTTCCTGCGCACCGCCGGGCTCGCATTCGCCGTCACGATCCTGTCCATCGCGCTCGGCGTGCCCGAGACGCTCGTGCTCGCGCGCATGCGCCGCCCCTGGCAATCCGTCTGCCTGTTGATCGTGCTGGGCCCGCTGCTCATCTCCGTGGTCGTGCGCACGCTCGGCTGGCAGATCCTGCTCGGCAACAACGGCGTGCTCAACAACGCACTGCAGTCGCTGCACATCACCGACGAGCCCATCCGCCTCGTTTTCACCATGACGGGCACGATCATCGCGCTCACGCACGTGCTCGTGCCGTTCATGGTGATGTCGGTGTGGGCCACGCTGCAAAAGCTCGATCCGCAGGTGGAATGGGCAGGCCGCTCGCTGGGCGCGCCGCCGCTGCGCGTGTTCCGCCGCGTGCTCCTGCCGCAGATCATGCCGGGTGTGCTCTCGGGCTCGATCATCGTGTTCGCGCTTTCGGCCTCCGCGTTCGCCACGCCCGCGCTGATCGGCGGACGGCGCCTGAAAGTGGTGGCCACGGCCGCCTACGACGAGTTCCTCGGCACACTGAACTGGCCGCTCGGCGCGAGCATCGCCGTGCTGCTGCTGATCGCCAACGTGGCGATCGTGATGGGCTGCAGCCGCCTCGCCGAACGCCGCTACAAGCACATCTTCGACTGAGGGCCTCGCCATGAAACGCAACGGATTGCCCGGGCTCGCGTTCAACGCGTGCTTTCTCGCCTTCATGCTCGCGCCGCTCGTGGTGGTCATGCTCGTGGCGTTCACGGACAAGGGCTATATCTCGATGCCGTTCGACGGCGCCTCGCTGCGCTGGTTTCGCGCGATCCTCCAGAACGGCGACATTATCTCGGCGTTCTGGCTCTCGGTGCGCCTCGCGTTCGCGGCCGCCACCATCGGCGTGGCGCTCGCGGTTCCCGCCGCGCTCGCCATCGCGCGCTATCGCTTTGCGGGACGCGGCGCGCTGATGAGCTTCTTCCTCTCGCCAATGATGATTCCCGCCGTCGTGCTCGGCATCGCGTTCCTGCGCTTTCTCTCGCTGCTGAACCTGAACGGTTCGTTCTGGGCGCTCGTCGCCGCGCATGTCGTGATCGTGCTGCCCTACGCGCTACGCCTCGCGCTCTCCTCGGCGGTCGGCCTCGACCGCGACGCCGAACGCGCGGCCCTCTCGTGCGGCGCGAGCCGATTCACGGCATTTCGCCGCGTGGTGCTGCCGATGATCCGCACGGGCGTGGCGGGCGGCTGGGTGCTCTCGTTCATCCAGAGCTTCGACGAACTCACGATGACCATCTTCGTCGCGACGCCCGGCACGACCACGCTGCCCGTCGCCATGTACAACCAGATCGCGCAGACGATCGACCCGCTCGTCACTTCGGTGTCGGCGGTGCTGATCGTCGGCACGATCTTGCTGATGCTGCTGCTCGACCGCATGGTCGGGCTCGACCGCATCCTGATCGGAGAATCCCGATGACACAGAACTCCTGCGCAAGTCCCGACGTGCTCGTGATCGGCGGCGGCCTCGTCGGCGCCGCCGTGGCTTACGGCCTCGCCCGCGAAGGCGCGCGCGTGACCGTGCTCGACGAGGACGACGGCGGCTTGCGCGCCTCGCGCGGCAACTTCGGCCTCGTCTGGATCCAGGGCAAGGGCTATGGCCTCTCGCCATACGCGCGCTGGTCGCGCAGTTCCGCGCAGCGCTGGCCGCTGCTCGCACAAAGCCTCGCCGACGAAGCTCGCGTCGATGTCGCGCTGCGCCAGCCCGGCGGCTTTCACATCTGCTTCTCCGACGAGGAAATGGCCGATCGCCATAAACGGCTCTCGACGCTGCAAGCCGAGATCGGCGATTATCCGTTCGAACTGCTAAATCATCGCGAGCTGCGCGAAAGGCTGCCCGGCATCGGGCCGGCCGTGGCCGGCGCGAGCTATACGCCGATGGACGGCCACGTCAATCCGCTCAAGCTGCTGCGCGCACTGCATGGCGCCATGCAGCGGCGCGGCGTGCGGCTCGTCTCGGGCGAGCGTGCCGAGCGTATCGTTGCGGGGCATGGCGGATTCAGCGTGCAAGGCCGCCGCGGCGCGTACCACGCGGCGCGCGTCGTGCTCGCAGCGGGCCTCGGCAATCGCGCGCTCGCGCCGCACGTGGGCCTCGATGCGCCTGTTGCGCCCAATCGCGGCCAGGTGCTCGTGAGCGAGCGCGTCGAGCCGTTTCTGCGCTACCCGACCATCAACGTGCGCCAGACCGACGAAGGCACGGTGCAGTTCGGCGACTCGATGGAAGAAGCCGGCTTCGACGACTTCACCACCACGCCCATCCTGCGCCAGATCGCGGCGCGCGGCGTGCGCGCGTTTCCGATGCTCGCGCACGTGCGGCTCGTGCGCATGTGGGCGGCGCTGCGCGTGTATAGCCCCGACGGCTTTCCGATCTACGATCAGTCGCAGGCGCATCCGGGTGCGTTCGTCGTGACCTGCCACAGCGGCGTGACGCTCGCGGCGGCCCACGCGCTGCGCATCGCGCCATGGATTGCCGGCGCGCCGATGCCCGCCGAACTGCCCGCCTTTTCCGCGCGCCGCTTCGCCGCCGACGCAACCGCCGTACCGATCCTCGCTCATTGAACCTGCCATGACAGCCCAAACTACCCAAGCCCAGGCACCGTTGTTCAAGACGCTCTCCGACACGCCAACGCGCGTGGACATCTGGTTCAACGGCCAGCCGCTCGCCGTGCCTGGCGATCGCTCGGTCGCGGCCGCATTGCTCGCCGCTGGCGTCTCGCGCTTTCGCTCGACGCCCGTTTCGGGTGCCGCGCGCGCGCCGTTCTGCATGATGGGCGCATGCTTCGAATGCCTCGTCGAGATAGACGGCGTGCCGAGCCGCCAGAGCTGCATGGTGCCCGTGCGCGCGGGCATGCATATCCGCTCGCAGGAAGGCGCGCGCGACCTGCCGCCCGAACCCGGGGCCGACCTCGACACGCTGGAGAACGCTCATGCCCGCTGAACACAAAGACGAACAAATCGCCGATTTCGATGCGCAAGCCGTCGATGTCGCCGTCGTAGGCGCCGGCCCAGCCGGCATGAGCGCGGCGACGCGTCTGGCGCGCGCGGGACTCTCAGTCGTCCTGATCGATGAGCAGGACGCCGTCGGCGGCCAGATATACCGTGCGATAGGCCGCGCCGACGCGCGGCGCAAGGAAATACTCGGGCCCGACTACGCGGCGGGCGAAGCCATTGCCGAAGCGTTCGCCCGCAGCGGCGCGCGCCACGTCGCGCGGGCCTCCGTATGGCAGGTCACGCGCGAGCATGCGGTCCAGTATCTCAAGGACGGCAAGGTAGGCAGCTTCCAGGCGAGGCGCGTCATCCTCGCGAGCGGTGCACTGGAGCGGCCGTTTCCGATTCCGGGCTGGACACTGCCTGGCGTGCTCACGGCGGGCGCCGCGCAGATCCTGCTGAAAAGCGCGGGCGAAGTGCCCGCCTCTGCGCCGGTGCTCGTGGGCTGCGGGCCGCTGCTCTATCTGCTCGGCTGGCAGTATGTGCGCGCGGGCGTGCCGGTTCGTGCGCTCGTCGATACCACGCGCCACGAAGATCGCTGGCGCGCGAAACGCCATCTGCTTTCGGCGCTGCGCGCGTGGCCGCTCCTCAGCAAGGGCCTGAATCTGATCCGCACGCTGCGCGAAGCCAGGGTGCCCGTTTTCGAAGCCGCCGACGACCTCGCCGTGGAAGGGCGCCTCGGCAGCGACGGCGTGCAGCGCGCCACCGCGCTCACGTTCACGTCGCAGGGCCGCGCACAACGGATCGAAGCGGACGTGATCCTGCTGCACCAGGGCGTGGTCCCCAACACGCAGTTCACGCAGGCGCTACGCGCCACGCACCGATGGGACAACGGGCAGTTATGCTTCAGGCCGCAAACCGACGCCTGGGGCGAACTCGACGTGCCCGGCATCTTCGTGGCGGGCGACGGCGCGGGCATCGGCGGCGCACAGGCCGCTGCCGAACAGGGCGCGCTCGCCGCGCTGGCCGTGGCGGTGCAACTGGGCGCCATCGATCGATCCACGCGCGACAGCGAAGCCGCGCCCCACCGCGCCGAACTCGAACGCGTGATGCGCATCCGGCCGTTCCTCGACAGCCTCTACCGCCCGCGCGACGCGAACCGCATCCCCGCCGACAGCACCATTGTCTGCCGCTGCGAGGAGGTGACCGCAGGTGAACTGCGCGGATTCGTCGGGCTTGGCTGCCTCGGCCCGAACCAGGCGAAATCGTTCGGCCGCTGCGGCATGGGCCCATGCCAGGGCCGCCTGTGCGGGCTCACGGTTACCGAAGTCATCGCCGATGCGCGCAATGTCGCGCCGGGTGTCGTCGGCTACTACCGCATCCGGCCGCCCATCAAGCCGCTCACTCTCGGAGAACTCGCCGGTGAATGACGCCCGAAATCCCCATGCGGGCGCCGCGCAGGAGGCGGACGTGCTCGTGATCGGCGGCGGCCTGCATGGGTCGAGCAGCGCCTTTCACATGGCGCGGCGCGGTGCGAGCGTGATCGTGCTCGAAGCCGACTACGTGGGACGCCATTCGTCGGGTGTCAACGCGGGCGGCGTGCGCACGCTCGGTCGGCCGCTGCCCGAAATTCCGCTTGCGCTGATGTCGCGTGAAATCTGGCACGCGCTGCCCGAAACGATCGGCGACGACGGCGGCTTCGTTCCATCCGGACAACTGAAGATTACGGAAACCGAGGCCGAACTGGAAGAATGCCGCGCGCGCGTCGCACTGCTCGAATCCCACGGCTACACCCACGAAAAGCTGATCGACCGCGAGACGGTGCTCGAACTCGAACCCGCGCTCGCACGGCACGTAACCGGCGGCATCTGGGTCGAGCGCGACGGCTATGCGTTGCCGTTTCGCACGACCACGGCATTTCGCCTCGCCGCGCAGAAGCACGGCGCGCGCTTTTACGAGGACGCCGCGGCGACGCACATCGAGGCGCGCGGCGAGCGCTGGATCGCGCAAACGCCACGCGGCGCATTCGCGGCCCGCAAGCTGCTCGTGACGGCCGGCGCGTGGTCGGGCGAACTGGCGCGCCAGGCAGGCGAGCCCGTGCCCGTGCATCCGGAAGGGCTCATGCTCATGGTCACGCATCGCGTGGCGCCCTTCTGCCGCGCGACGCTCGGCGCCACGGGCCGGCCACTTTCGTTCAAGCAGTTCGACAACGGCACCGTGGTGATCGGCGGCAAACTGATCGGCATCGCGGATTTGCCGGGACGGCACGGCGAAGTGGATTTCATGCGGCTCGTGAAGAGCGCGCGGACCGTCGTCGATCTGTTTCCGCATTTGCGCCATCTGGGCGTGAACCGCGCGTGGGCCGGCGTCGAAGCGTTCACGGCCGACTCGCTGCCCATCATTTGCGCGAGCCGCCGCGCCGCGAACCTCTACTATTCGTTCGGCTATTGCGGGAGCGGCTTTCAGCTCGGGCCTGCGTGCGGACGGCTCGTTTCCGAGCTGGTGCTCGACGGCGCGCCCTCCCTGTCGCTCGATGCATTTGCGATCGACCGCTTCGAGCGCGCATCGGCTCGCGCGCCCCTGGCAGGCGCGGCCGCGCATTGATCCACGATTCTCCCAACCCCGAAAGGAGCTTGCAGACACATGAACGATATCGTTCGCATGGAAACCAGTCAGCGCATGAGCCGCGTCGTGAAGGCCGCAGGGCTCGTGTTCGTGGGCGGCCAGACCTCGGTCGATCAGTCGCCCGACGTGAAGATCCAGACCGCCGCCGTGCTCGCGAAGATCGACGGTTTTCTCGCCAGGGCCGGCATCGACAAGACACGGCTCGTCTCCGCGCAGGTGTGGCTCGCCGACATCGCGCGAGACTTCGCGGGCATGAACGAAGTGTGGGACGCATGGGTGCCCGAGGGTTGCGCACCCGCGCGCGCGACAGTGCAGGCGCAACTGGCTTCGCCGCAACTGCTCGTGGAAATCGCAGTAGTGGCGCTGGGGTAAGCGCAGCGCGCGGCTGTCGGCGGCGGTGTGAAAGCGCGCCGACAGCTTTCGTCGCCGCGCCGTGCGCGCACTCTGTAAGCGCAAATTCACGTTCGCGTTGCACAATGACGCAATCCACCCGACCGGCAAGGAGCGAGCGATGGCCCTTCCTTACGGCTTCGTCAAAGCGAAGATCGTTTCTGCACCGCGGCTGAAGTCGACGAGGCGGCCTCACGAAGTTCAATATCATCTGCACTTCGGCGTCACGGTGAACGGCGCGCAATGGGATATCGCCGTCAACGTGGGCACCACCGACGCCGACGACCTGCTCAAGTACAAGCTCGCGTTCGACTTCCGCCACAACGTGCTCGCCTCGCTACAGAGCGCGCAAGCCGGATCGACCGGCCTCACGGGCACGGACGCGCTGCCCGCGATCGACTTCCAGCGCAGCGACTTCCTCGCCAATACCGGCACATGGCGCAACAGCAACGTGATGGACGGCTCGGACCAGGTGGAGCCCGTTGCCTCGCTGCAGCGCCTTCTGTTGCGCGCGCAACAGTCGTCGCTCGACGTGTACGTTTTCGGCCGCTTTTACAGCGAAGGCGACGGCATGCACGACGTCCACATGAATCAGGGCTCCAAGGGCGAGTTCATCCATCGCGCGGGCAACGACGTGAACGACCACAACGACATCTGGCAGGACGGCGCGCTACTCGTGGATCTCGGCGAGCCCGAATGGGCGCTGTACGTTGCGGCGTTCGACCAGCAATATCTGCCGACCGACGACCTCGGCAACCCGGCTCCGGGTTCGCAGCCGATTTCGTAGACCAAACGGCGCGCGCGGGCGGCACTCCGCCGACCGAACGCGCCCAAAACCGCTCAGAAGTCGATCTTCGCGTTGAGGCTGACCGTGCGCGGATCGCCCGGCGCGATGTAATCGGCGTACTGGAACATCCAGTAGCGGCGATTCGTGACGTTGTCGATCGCCGCGCGCAGCGTTACGTCGTGGCCGCCAATGCGGGTGAGGTAGTTCGCGCCCACGTTCACGAGCAGATAGCCGCCCGTCTGCAGATCGTTTGCCGGACGCACCTGCGTGTTACCTGTGAACTTCGCATCGGCGGCGAGCTGCAGGCCCTGCACGTACGGCACGTCGTAGCTCACGCGGCCTGCCGCGACGAACTTCGGCGCACCGGCCACGCGATTGCCGTTGAAGGACTGCCCCTTCGCGTACCACGTATCGAGCAGCATGACATTGCCCGCCACCTGCCAGCTTCGGCCAAGGCGCACGCTGCCGCCCGCCTCGATTCCTTCGTAGATCGAATTGCCGTCCTGCACGTAGACGTTGTCGCTGTTCGCATAGGCCGCCCCGCGTTCGATGCGGAACAGCGCCGCGGTCGCGCTCCAGCGCTCGTGCTCGCTCTTGATGCCAAGCTCGTACTGGCGCGAGCGCAGCGGACGCAGCATTGCGCCGCCGTTCGCATAGATGCTGTCCACGATCGCACCCTGCTCCAGCGCCTCGACGTAGCTCGCATACAGCGTCGTGTCCGGCTCGAGCTTGTACATGAGCGCGAAGGTCGGCGTGAGCACGCCGTTCTGGCTGTACGCGGACGTTTTCTCGCCCGTGGTTGCGTAGTTGTTCTGACTATAGTTCGTGTAACGCACGCCGGCGAGCACCGACCAGCGGCTCGTGATCGCGACGGTGTCGCTCACGAAAGCCGAGGCCTGCGTGATATCGCTCGCGCGATAGGTTTCGAGCCCGCTGCCCGAATAGAAGCGCCACGGGTTGGGCTGGTACAGATTGCCGTTGCCAAGCACGTTATAAATCG
Organism: Paraburkholderia lycopersici; assembly: GCF_900096975.1. Lineage (GTDB taxonomy): Bacteria > Pseudomonadota > Gammaproteobacteria > Burkholderiales > Burkholderiaceae > Paraburkholderia > Paraburkholderia lycopersici. The sequence goes on along the minus strand of NZ_FMYQ01000040.1, from coordinate 29,186 downwards.
GGTTCGACGCGTAGTTGTTGGTCTGATGCTGATACGCGCCGCCAATCACGAGTTCATGCGTGAAGGGCCCGGTCTTCACCTTGCCCTCGAACATGCCCTGCCAGTAGATGTCCTGATGACCTTCGTCGCCGTTCCAGCGCGCATCGGTATAGTCGCCCGCCTGATTGAGCAGCGTGAGCGTGCTCTCGTTGCGGTCGCGCGCCGACTTGCTGTAGCTCCCCGAAGTCGTGAACGACCAGCCAGGCGCGATCTGGTAACGCACGCCCGCCGTATAGAGCTGCAGATTCGTGTTCAGATGCTGGTCGATGCCGGCCAGCAGGTTGGTGCCGCCGCTGATCACGGCGGGCAAGCTCGACGCCGTATAGCTGCCCGTGTAGATGGCGGGCATCTGGCCGCTTGAGCGGATCGTCTGATAGAGCGCGTTGAACCAGACCTGCAGGTCGCGCGTGAGCTGGCCGTCGAGCGCGAGCGAGACCGAGTTGCGGTTGATATCGCCGGCGTTATAGGTCTTGCCCGCTTCCTTCGTGTAGTTCAGTCGCGCGCCGAACATGCCGTCCGGTCCGAAACGGCGGCTGAGATCGACGTGCGTGCTCAGCACGCCGTCCATGCGATAGCCCACGTCGAGGCTCGTCACCGGGTCCTTGTCCGGCCGTTTCGTGACGTAGTTGACGAGACCGCCCGGTTGCGCGAAGCCGTACATGAAGCCGCCCAGGCCCTTGAGCAGTTCCACGCGCTCCAGTTGCTCATAGGGCATGGTGATGCCGTACGAAATGAACGGATTGCCGTCGATGCGAAAGCCGTTCTGCCAGTCCACGGGCAGGCCGCGAATCGTGATGTAGGTGGCCCACGCGCTATAGGCGTTGCTGTTGTCGCTGACCGAGGCGTCGCCGGCGAAGACACCGCCGAGCTTGTAGACCTGGCGGTCGGCTAGATCGTCGCCGGTCACGACCGTGGTCGAGAACGGCGTATCGAGCTGCGAGCGCGTGCCGAGCGCCCCGCTCGACACCGGCGCGCCCAGATGCAGCGGCGAATCGGCTGCCGTGCCGGCGCTCACCTTCACGGCGGGGAGGGCCTGCTCCGCGCTCGCCGTGCCGTTGCCCGCGTCCCGCGCCGCGGTTTGGGCGGCGGCGGCGTGAGCAACCGCGAAAGTGAGCCAGGCCGCGATATGCAACGGACGGGGCAGCGCGCCACGCGCATGTGCTCGATTGTTCATGTCGTTTTGGGTAGGTCGTTTCGCCGGTGCAAGAATATTTAATGAGAGTCATTCTCATTTCTATCTGGCCGGCGATATTAACAAACCCTTACGACATTTCCTAGCGGATTACGGCGACTTCGTCCGATCTGACGCAATTCCGATAGGATCATGCTACAGACCTGCCATTTCTCGCCTCATTATTCCAATTTATAGAAATATCGAGGCAGAGCGTTCAGCATGGACATGCGCACAGCCGGCAAATGACGTCTGCGCGGCAGCGATTCCGGCGCCTGGAAATACCTCAATGCGTGACATAAAATACAGCCCGCGTTAGTCCAGTTCCCGTGGTGAGTCCGCATGAAACACGCTACGTTCTCCCTGCTGATCGTTCTGACGGCGGTGCCGGCCGCGTGGGCCATTGGCGTCGCCCCGGCCAACGACAACGCCGCACTCCCCGCCCCCGCGAGCGCTGTGCCTCCCGCACCACATTGGCATCCTTCCTCGCTGATGTGGCCGGCGTCGCCTGCGTCCGTTGCGTCGGGCATTTCGCGCGCCGCGCTGCACACGGGGCCGCGCAAGGAAGGCGCCTCGTATTTCGAGGCCCCATCGCGCGAGGACGACATGCTCGACACGCCAGGCACTCCGCTGCGCGGCGATCGCTTTCACTGGCGGCAGCCGTAGCGGTCGTGCCCCGCGCCAGCGAGCGCATTTCATCAGGCTTCCTGATTTGTTTTGACCGGCTGCCGGAATCTACCGGCGGTCCGGAACTCGCGCCACTATGCGCTTACGCGTTCACGGCGGCCCTATGCCGATGGGCGCAACGGCAGGCGCTTTGCGGGCGGCCCCCGCTCACTTCGCGAAGAGCTGGCCGATATCCTTGAACGCCTTGAATTCGAGCGCGTTGCCGCACGGGTCGAGGAAGAACATCGTGGCCTGCTCGCCCACCTGGCCCTTGAAACGCACGTACGGTTCGATCACGAACGCCACGCCAAAGGTCTTGAGGCGCCCGGCCAGCGCCTCCCAGTCGCTCCAGCCCAGCACGACGCCGAAGTGCGGCACGGGGACGTCGTGGCCGTCCACCGGGTTCGTGTGGGCGCTCTCCTGCGAGGCCGTCTTCGGATGCTCGTGAATCACGAGCTGATGGCCGAAAAAATCGAAATCGACCCACTGCGCGCTGGAGCGCCCTTCCGCAAGACCGAACACGCGACCGTAGAAGTCGCGCGCCGCCTGCAGGTCATAAACGGGTATCGCGAGATGAAAAGGCGAAAGCGCCATGTGTGTCTCCAGTTCGGCAATAACCAGGAATGGCGTAATGATAGGCAGGGTCAAACAAAAACAAAATCAATATATAATTTTCCAATCCACAAATTATTTTGATGAATGTGATACGCGAGCTCAGAACCCTCGTCGCAGTGGCGCGCGAAGGCACGTTCGCCGCGGCTGGTCAGAAGATCGGCCTGACCCAGGCCGCCGTAAGCGCGCAGATGCAGCGCCTCGAGGCGGAACTGGGCTTCGCGCTATTCGACCGCGAGGGGCGCGCGGCACGCCTGAACGCGGCGGGCCAGCAGGTACTCGCACAGGCGCAAGAGGTCATCCGGCTGTACGAGAACATGAGTTCGAACGCTGCCGGCCCTGCGGCAACGGGGCATGTCATGCTGGGCGCCATTGCCTCGGTGCAGCGCTCGCTGTTGCCTGAGGCGCTGGCCGGGTTCCATCGACGTTGTTCGGGTTGCCGCACACGCGTCGTTCCCGGCGTGTCGATGGAGCTCCACAACCTCGTGGACGCGGGCGAACTCGATCTGGCGGCGATCATTCGCCCTCCCTTCGCACTGCAAAGCGATTTACGCTGGACCGCGCTCGCACGCGAGCCATTCCGGCTGATCGTGCCGCGCCGCGTAAAAGGCGACGACTGGACGCAGTTGCTCGCGAGCTTGCCCTTCATCCGCTACGATCGCGCGTCGTTCGGCGGTCGCCAGGTGGACCGGTTCTTGCGCCGCATGCATTGCGCCGTGCGGGAAACGAGCGAGCTCGACGAACTGGAAGCCATCGTCGGGCTCGTCGCGAAGGGCGTAGGCGCGGCGCTCGTGCCGCAGACATCGGCGTGGCGGCGGCGCTGGCCCGCCGGGGTGCGCGTGATCGACCTCGGGCAGCATACGTTTCACCGCGACATCGGCCTCGTGCATCGCGCCCCGGGCGCGCTGAGCGAACCCGCCCGCCTGCTGATCCAGCTGATCGAATCGCTCGCCCGCCAGCAAGGGGCTGGCGCGGCCCCGTGAACGCCCCCGGCATCCGGGGAGAACCGCATGTGGGCCGTCTGACGGTTAGTCGATTCAACCAAATTTATCCGCAAATACATTAAAAATAACCGGATAAAAGTCAATACGATTGCACAAACTACTAGATCGCACGTTGTTCGCACGCGCGCGGCCGCCCCGCTGCAGACGAATCGACCGAACCGACTCAACCGACTCAACCGACTCAACCGACTCAACCTACAGGAACACCCATGCCGCGCCCCATCGCCGCCCGCATCCAGCCCGACGCCGTCCGCCATAATCTGCAGCTCGCGAGGCAGATCGCCTCCGGCGCGCGCGCCTTCGCCGTCATCAAGGCCAACGCGTATGGCCACGGCATCGAACGCATTTATCCGGCGCTGGCTGGCGCGGAAGGCATCGCGCTGCTCGACCTGGACGAAGCTGTGCGCGTGCGCGAGCTGGGCTGGACCAAACCGCTGCTTCTGCTCGAAGGGATCTTCGAGCCGGCCGATGTGGAGCTGGCCGTCGCGCATCGGCTGACCGTGGCCGTTCACTGCGACGAGCAGCTCGACATGCTCGCAGCCGCAAAGTCGCAGCGCCCCGTCGACATTCAGCTGAAGATGAACTCGGGGATGAACCGCCTCGGTTTTCGCCCGCATGCGTTTCGCGCCGCGTGGGAGCGCGCGCGCGGCATCCGCTCGATCGGCGCGATCGGCCTCATGACGCACTTCGCCAACGCCGACGACGGTCAGATCGACTGGCAGCTCGATACGTTCGATGCCGCCGTGCAGGGCCTGCCCGGCGAGCAGTCGGTATCGAACTCGGCGGGCGTGCTCTGGCATCCGCGCGCGCATCGGGACTGGGTACGGCCCGGCACGATCCTGTATGGCGCGTCGCCCACGGGCGTGGCGCGTCACGTGGAAGGCTTCGGGCTGCGCGCGGCGATGACCCTCACGAGCCGCATCATCGGCGTGCAGACGCTCGCGCCGCAGGAAACCATCGGCTATGGCCGCACGTTCGAGGTGGACCGGCCCATGCGCGTTGGCGTGGTGGCGTGCGGCTATGCGGACGGCTATCCGCGCCACGCGCGCACCGGCACGCCGATTGCCGTCGATGGCGTGCGCACGCGCATTGTCGGCCGGGTTTCGATGGACATGCTCACCGTCGATCTCACGCCGTGCCCGCAAGCCGGCATCGGTTCGAGCGTAGAACTGTGGGGCGACCAGGTGCGCGTGGACGAAGTGGCCGAGGCGTCGGGCACGATCGGCTATGAACTGATGTGCGCGCTTGCGCGGCGCGTCCCGGTCGTCGTGGCCGATGCTGCGGACCCGGCGCCCGCCGCGCAAGCCCACGGCGAGCGCGTAGCAGCCGCCTGAGCGGGCCAACGGCCGCCGACGAAATTTCGTCGATCTTCCGGTTGAGCCCCGGCCCCGCGTCACCTATTTTAGTGTTGACACGCGCAGCGCATCGCACGCTGCGCGCTGCCAGCACATCAAGGAGACACCGTGGCCGACCAGCAGACCCACGCTTACGCGCCGCATCATGCCGACTACCGGCTCGTGGGCGGCGCCGGCGAACGCGCGCGCGCCGCGGGCCTCGTCAACGCCGACTGGTACCGGTGCGCCGTGCCGCGCCCCATGATGAAGCAGTTGATGCAGCGCAGCGACGCGCGCGCCATACGGGATACCGCCATCTGGTACGCGGCGATCGTCGCGAGCGGCGTGCTTGCCGGCTTACTGTGGCACGCGCATTCATGGTGGGCCATTCCCGCGTTCCTGCTCTACGGCACGCTCTATTGCAGCCCTGCCGATTCGCGCTGGCACGAGGCAGGCCACGGCACGGCATTCAGGACACGCTGGATGAACGATGTGCTCTATCAGATCGCCTCGTTCCAGGTGTTTCGCTGCGCGACGATCTGGCGCTGGAGCCACGCGCGCCATCACACCGATACGCTCGTGGTGGGCCGCGATCCCGAAATTGCCGCGCCGCGCCCCACCGACTGGCTCTCGCTCGCGCTCAACGTGTTCGCGCTCAAGCACGTATCGCGCGAGCTGCCGCGTATGTTCGGCGCCGCATGCGGGCGCCTCGGCGTGCAAGAGCAGAGCTTCGTGCCCGCTTCCGAATGGCCGAAGGCGATTCGCGAGGCGCGCCTCAGCCTCTTCGCGTATGCGGTTGTGATCGGCTCGTGCATCGGCTTTCGCACGATCCTGCCGCTGCTCTACATCGGCCTGCCGAGCCTGTACGGTGCGTGGCTTTATCTCTACTTCGGCCTCACGCAGCACGCGGGCATGCCCGAGAACGTGCTCGACCACCGGCGCAACTGCCGCACGGTGATGATGAACCCGGTGTTCCGCTTTCTCTACTGGAACATGAACTATCACGTCGAGCATCACATGTTTCCGATGATCCCTTTTCACGCGCTGCCGCGCCTGCACGAAGTCGTGAAAGCCGATATGCCGCCAGCCTATCGCAGCAGCCTCGCGGCTTACGCCGAAATCATTCCCGCGCTCGTGCGGCAAACGCGCGATCCGTCGTATCACGTGGTGCGCCCGGTTCCGGGCCACGCCGAAGCATGACTGGTTGCTCGCGCAACCGTCTGACACCCAACCGGAGACAACCATGCCCCAATGGATCGACGCGGCCGCATTCGACGATATCGAAGACGAAGACGTCATGCGATTCGACCACGGCGAGCGAACCTACGCGATTTACCGCGTGGAAAACCAGGTCTACGCAAGCGACGGGCTCTGCACGCACGAGCACGTGCATCTGGCCGACGGGCTCGTCATGGGGCACGTAATCGAATGCCCGAAGCACAATGGCCGCTTCGACGTGCGCGATGGCCGGCCGCTGTGTGCGCCGGTATGCGAGAAGCTCGCGACATATCCGGCCCGGGTCGAAGGCGGACGGATTCTGATCGAAGTGTAATTCGATGCAATCTTGTGTCACGGATGCGAAAAAAATCCCGCAAACGTTAGCGCGGGATACGCAGATCAAGACACTGTATTAAAGAGGCCAACTTGGGCCCTCTCTGCGGCTCGTGTAACGTAAATGACATAAATAGTCATTAGCGTGCTGATTCTCCATATTTAACCGGAATGGATAATCATGCATCCCGCGCTTGCGCAGTTTCGTCGTCCGGGACTTTCCACAGGGCCGCGCAGCGCCGGAGATCTGGCACAGGAAGTGCCGGCCATCGACGCTTCGGATTCGAATTCTCTCGTCATGGAGATTTTCTATTCTCGGCGCGACATGGCCAGCCTCGCGGTGATCGAGAACGATCGTCCCATCGGCCTCATCAATCGCGACATTTTCCTCTCGCAGATGAGCAAGCCGTTTCATCGCGAGCTTTACGACAAGAAGAGCTGCATCGCGTTCATGGACAAGGAGCCGCTGATCGTCGATGCGGACATGAGCATCGAAGCGCTCACGTTCAGGACGGTCGAAGTGGGCGAGAAGGCGCTCGTCGACGGCTTCATCGTGACTCGCGAAGGCCGCTTCGCCGGCTTGGGCAACGGCCTGCGGCTGCTCTCCATCGTGGCGGAACTGCAGGCGGAGAAGAATCGCCAGATCATGCAGAGCATCGAATACGCGAGCGTGATCCAGCAAGCCATGCTGCGCGCCTCGCGCGAAACGCTCTCGAACATGCTGCCCGATGCCGCGCTCGTCTGGGAACCCCGCGACGTGGTCGGCGGCGACTTCTACCATTTCGCCGCGTTTGCCGACGGCTGGTTCGGCGCCGTGGCCGATTGCACGGGGCACGGCGTGCCGGGTGCGTTCATGACCTTGCTCGCCTCGGCTTCGCTCTCGCAGGCGCTCGAACAGATCGGCCCGCGCAATCCTTCTGCGCTGCTTGCGGCGGTCAATCGCAACGTGAAGGGGCTGCTCGGCCAGATCAACGGCGTAGGCGACACCTCGCAGTCCAATGATGGGCTGGATGCCGCGTTCTTCTGGTTCGATGCCGGCCGCCAGACGCTGCAGTTTGCCGGCGCGCGCGTGGCGCTGCACGTGCTGCGGCCCGACGCCTCACAGTTCGAAAGCATTGCGGGCGACCGCATGGGCGTGGGCTATGTAGACAGCCTCGCGGAGTACGTGTGGACCCAGCACGCCGTCGAGGTAACGGCCGGCAGCCTGATGTTCGTCTCGACGGATGGACTGACCGACCAGATCGGCGGTCCGCGAAAAATTGCGTTCGGAAAACGCCGCGCGCTCGATCTGATTCTCGCCCAGCGCGAGAACGCTTCTTCCTTCATGTGCGCGCGCCTGCTCGAAGCCTTTGCCGAATGGCAAGGCTCGCAAACGCGCCGCGACGATGTCACGCTTTTCTTCGCACGAGTTTAAGGTAGTCCACCAAAATGTCTGGAATTCTGGATCAGAACTGCTGCTTCTTCGAAATTGCACAGAAGCGCAATTTGCTCTTCTATCACAAAGGCTATTTTTCGCACAGCATCGTCGCGGCGATGAGCGAAGTCGTGAAACTGCAACTGGAAGTGTCGGGCCTGAGCACAGCGACGCGCAGAAAGATTTTCTCGTCGTTCGTCGAGCTTTCGCAAAATATCGTGCACTACTCGTCCGACGCGCTGACCGCAGACCAGGCCCATGGCGGTGCAATTCGCGAAGGCGCCATGTGCATTTCCACCGAGGGCGAGCGTCACCTCATGGTGTGCATGAATCCCATCGCCACGGCCGCCGTGAACGAATTGCGCGAGAAGCTCGAACCGCTGCGCAACATGTCGATCGAAGAGATCAAGCAGGCGTACAAGACGTCGTTGCGCGCCGAGACGCCTGCCGACAGCAAAGGCGCGGGGCTGGGCTTTCTGACGATGGCGCGCGACGCGAGTGCTCCGCTCGACTTCGCATTTCATCCACGCGAAGACGACGCGAACACCACACTGTTTTGCCTCAAGACCATCATCTGACCAGGGCACGCGTACAAAATGGAAAACCTTTTTATCGCCGCCACGGCAACGTCGCCTGAAATCGACTTCCGCTTCGACAAGAACGTGCTCTCGCTGCAAGGCGAGTCGTATCCCGAGAACGCCGCTGCGTTTTACGCGCCCGTCATCGAGCGACTCAACGTCTGGCTCGGCGGTTGCGTGAATGCCGCGATCACGGTCGAAGTCACACTGACGTACTTCAACAGTTCAAGCACGAAAATGCTGTTCAGCGTGTTCGACGCGCTGGATCGCGCCGCCTCGTCGGGCAATCAGGTGCAGGTGAACTGGTATCGCGATGAAGAAGACGAGACGATCCTCGAATTCGGCGAGGAACTGCAAACCGACTTCACGGCAATCCGGTTCAACGATTGCCCGGTTGCAACTTGAGGAATACGCGCGTGGAAACGACTGCCTTGCGGGACACATTGAAGGATCATTCCCTTGTTGACCTGTTCCGCAACGAGAGCGAGGCGCTCGAACGGGCTCGCGCGATCGCCGCGGATCCGGACTCGCACGCGCAGCGTTATCTCGAGGCGCTAAGCGAACTCATCCGCCATTACGAGCGGCTGATGCGCGAGACGCGCCGCCTGATCGGTCGCAGCGACCGGGCCGAGCGCGAAATGCAGGCGCTCACCCAGCAACTGCAGTATCGCGCCACCCATGACGCGCTGACGAGCGTGTTCAATCGAAGCGCCGTGATCGAGCGCACCGTGAAAGCGCTGCGCGCAGATCGGGCTGTCATGATCCTGCTCGACATCGACGACTTCAAGAAGGTCAACGACGACTTCGGCCACCCTGCCGGCGACACCGTGATTCTCGGCATCGTGAACTGTCTTCAGCAGATTCTCGGGGACGCGGGCATCATCGGACGCGTAGGCGGCGAGGAGTTCACGGTCGTCCTGCCGGGCTTCGACATCGCCAATGCGCTGCAACTGGCCGAGCGCATGCGGGCGGCGATCGCCGGCCATGTATTCGCAGCGCCCGTGTGCCGCACGATCACCGCAAGCTTCGGCGTCAGCGACAATCCGGCCGGCACGGACTTCGACACGGCATACAGCCTTGCGGATTCCGCCTTGTACAAGGCGAAGCGCAGCGGCCGAAACCGTGTGATGTTCGAAGGGCCGATCGCGTCAGCCGGATAAAAAGCGGCGTGCGTTCCGCCGCCATGCTTCGTTCACCTGCTGGCGGTACGCGCTTGTTAGCAAGTGCCGCAAACGCCGCGCGGAGCGCCACCACGCTCCCCGGTAATTTCCGCTTGCGAGGCGCTGGACGAAGCCAGCATACACGTGGAGTGCGATCGGCGCTTCCATCGGCGTTTGATCGGCGCGATCAACGCTGCGCTGATCGAGGGAAATGCGCCGCACGGGCCGCGCCGGGCGGCTGGGCGATATCCCGGCGGCTGAACGGGATTCGGGGAATTGCAACCGGCAACGCATAACACCGGAATCGGATACGGGACGAACTCGCAAGCATGATGCGGCCAAGGCCGTTACTCGGCCCGCCAAATCATCTGGCGCATCAGGCGCTTCCCGGCAGGGCCGTGAACAGATGCCAAAAGGCCATGGCGTGCCGCCGCTCGTACAGAGTCCCGGGTTCATAACCGGTATCCAGCTCGCCCGATGACCAGATCGATGACAAGGCAATCGCGCAAGGGTGACGTCGCGGAAAGCGGCCCGGTCACAACGGCGCCTCGTGTGCCCGCCGCGCGAGCGTGCGCGCCGCGACGACAGCCGCCGCAAGGCCCGAAGCCGCGCCCACCAGCAAGGCCCAGCGCGGCCCCCAATGGTCGGCCACCCACCCCACGACGGGCGCGCCAACAGGCGTGCCGCCCAGCGCCACGGCGAGCCGGATCGCCAGCACGCGCCCACGCATGCCGGGCTCCGTGGAAAGCTGCATGAGGCTGTTGGTTTCGGTGGTGAATGTGAGCGCCGCGATGCCGATCAGCACGAGCGCGCCGCCGAACCACCAGTAACCCGGCGCGATTGCCGCCAGCACGCACCCCACACCGAACGCCGCCGCCGCGAACAGCAGCGAAATGAAACGCGGATGGCTGCGGCCCGCGCCGAAGAAGGCGCCGCTCATGGTGCCGAGCGCCATCATCGAAGAAAGGAGTCCGTAGCGTCCCGCGTCGGCATGAAAGACGTTCACCGCCATCGTAGAGATGAAGATCGGGAAATTCAGTCCGAACGTACCGATCAGGAACAGCATGACGAGGATGGCCCGCAGGTCCGGGCGCGACCACACATAGCGGAAACCGGCCGCGAAACCGCCCTTGGCGGGCTGCGCGCGCCTCGCAGCCCGCAACTCGTCCACGCGCAGGCGCGTGAGCGAGATCAGCACGGCAACGAACGAAAGGCCGTTGAGCAGAAAGGCCCAGCCCACCCCCACCGAAGCGATGACGAGCCCCGCCACAGCCGGGCCGATCATGCGCGCGGCGTTGAACGAAGTGGAATTGAGCGCGACTGCGTTGGAGAGATCGACGTCGCCCACCAGCTCCGAAACGAAAGTTTGCCGGACCGGCGAATCGAATGCCGTCGTGCAGCCGAACAGGAACGCGAAGACGTACACATGCCAGAGCTGCACGAGCCCTGTTGCCGTGAGCACGCCTAATGCAATGGCGAGCGCGCCGAGCGTGGCCTGTGTGAACATCAGCAGCTTGCGCTGATCGAAGTGGTCGGCGGCGAAGCCCGACCAGGGCATGAACAGCATTTGCGGGCCGAACTGCAAACCCATCACGATACCCACCGCCGCCGCGCTGTGATGCGTGAGGCCGGTGAGAACGAGCCAGTCCTGCGCCGTGCGCTGCATCCACGTGCCGACGTTCGAGACGAGCGCGCCCGCCGACCACACGCGATAGTTGTAACTCCTAAGCGAACGGAAGAACCCGGAAGCCGAAACGCTCATAGGCCCGCCTGGCGTCAGTCGGCCACGAGCCGCTTGAGCAGCTCGACCGCGGCGGCGAGCTGCTGTTGCTCCCCGCCCGTGAGACGCGCTTCGATCATGCGCGAAAGCCAGTCCTGGCGCGCCGCGCGCCCTTCCTTGAGCCACTCGCGAAAGGCCGGGGTGAGCGACCAGAGCGTTTGACGCCCGTCGTCGGGGTCCGGCGCGCCGCTGATATGGCCCGCGGCTTCGAGCGACGCGATGAGCGTACCCATGGACTGCGGACGCACGCCTTCCGCACGCGCAAGGCTCGACACCGTGGACGCGCCTTCCCGTTCGAGCCGCAGCAACACCGCCAGTTGCGATGGCGTGAAGTCGCCGAGAATCGCCTGCTCGCGAAAACGCCGGCGCAATCGCGCGACCAGCGCGCGCAGGTCGGCGGCGAGCGCTGCGGCAAGGTCGGACGGTGGGGTGCTGGCTCGGTCAGTCATGGAGGCATTCTAGGAGATACGAAGGTAAACTGCAAAGACTACCTTCATATCTCGACGCGGCTCGGGGTGTGAAGCTCGTTCGTGCGGCTCTCCGGGCGAGCGGGCATCATCGTTGTGCGTGTGGAATAAGGCGCCTGCGCGCTGCGTTTAGGACTATGCCGGCGTCTGCGTCCGGGATGGGCTCGGGCACGCGTGCGCAATGCACCGTCCGCCGCGGCGCCCGCAGCCGTTGCACAGTAGTGAATGCGGGACATTCCTCCACGGGTTCCGGCGAATCCCGAGTCCCCCTCCTACAGGAGATAACCATGAAGCGCATTCGAATTGTTCTTGCGTGTCTCGTCTGCCTCACGTTGACAGCGATCTCAGGATCCGCAGTGGCAAGCGGCGACATGAATCGCAGCAGCGACAGCGCGTCGAGCACTTCGGGCAGTTCCTCGGGCGGCGGCTACTGAACGCCGCGCATCCGTTTTTTGCGCGGTCCAACGCCGAAGGGCCGGAACGCGGCGCCTCCACCGCGCTACGGCGTGCACGGGTGAGCGCAACCCGGCCGCCCCTGCGCAAATCCGCAAATCCGCGAACGTGCACTCCCACGCGCCGGAGCGCACCGCGACGCCCTCCCTGCGCCAGCCCGGCTCACCGCCGGCTACGCGCTCCGCGAACGTGCTCGCTCGCGCCCCGCGCTGTCCCGCCATGGCACCGCCCGATGCCGATGCCAGCCAGCGTGCCGGCGGGAAGAAAAGACGATCCTGCCATGGCGCACCGGCGGAATGCGATGATCCGCTGTAGCGGCGGAAGGCCATCCCTTGCGCGAACTGTCACAATGCACCCATTCCCGGTCCGCCAGAAATCTCCATGCCCGATGCCGTTTCTCCCTCGCGACGTGTCGCCCCGCTCTTTGCGCTCTTGCCCTTCCTGCGCCCATATGCGGGACGCTGGGCGCTGGCGTTCCTCGCACTCCTGACGTCCGCCGGCGCCACACTGGCGCTGCCGGTGGCGTTCAAATATCTGATCGATCGCGGCTTCGCCAGCGGCGACCGGACGCATATCGACCGCTATTTCGCCGCGCTCTTCGTCGTCTCGCTGATCCTCGCCGGCGCCACGGCGCTGCGCTTCTACTGGGTGTCGTGGCTGGGCGAGCGCGTGACGGCCGACTTGCGGCGCGCGGTCTACGACCACGTGATGCGGATGAGTCCGCAGTTCTTCGAGACCACGCAAACGGGCGAGGTGCTGTCGCGGCTCACCACCGACACGACCTTGATCCAGACAGTCGTCGGCACGAGCCTGTCGCTCGGGCTGCGCAACATTCTGCTGACGACCGGCGGCGTGGCCATGCTCGTCGCGACGAGCCCCGTGCTCTCCGGCTACATCATCGCGACACTGGTCGTCGTGGTCGCGCCCATCGTCATCTTCGGACGGCGCGTGCGGCGGCTCTCGCGCGCCAGCCAGGACAAGGTCGCAAACGCCAGCGCGCTCGCGGGCGAAGTGCTCAATGCCATGCCGACCGTGCAGTCGTATTCGCAGGAGACCTTTGAAGCGCGGCGCTTTGGCGGCGCGGTGGAAACGGCCTTCGATACCGCGCTCACGCGAATCCGGGCGCGTGCCGCCTTGACGGCCGTGGTGATCGTCTTCGTGTTCGCCGCCATCGTGTTCGTGCTCTGGCTCGGCGCACAGGCCGTGCTCGCGGGACACATGACGGCGGGCCAACTGTCGCAGTTCATCCTCTACGCGGTGTTCACGGCCGGCGCCGTGGGCGCGGTCGCCGAGGTGTGGGGCGATCTGCAGCGGGCCGCCGGCGCCACCGAGCGGCTATTGCAGTTGCTGGCATCGCGCTCGCCCGTGGTGGAGGCGGCGGCGACGGTGCCGCTGCCGGATCGCGGCGAAGGCATCCGCTTCGACAATGTCGGTTTCTCCTATCCGTCGCGCCCCTGCGTCGCCGCGCTCTCGGGGTTCTCGCTCGATGTGCGTCCGGGCGAGCATGTCGCGCTCGTCGGACCGTCCGGGGCGGGCAAAACCACGCTGTTTCAACTGCTGCTGCGCTTTTACGACCCGCAGTCCGGAAGCATCGCGATCAACGGCGTGCCGACGCGGCAGGTGTCGCTCGCCGCGTTGCGCCAGGCAATCGGCGTGGTACTGCAGGAATCGGTGATCTTTTCGGGCAGCGTGCTCGACAACATCCGCTACGGCACGCCCGACGCCACGCTTGCGCAGGTGCAACGCGCCGCCGAAATGGCGGCCGCCGCCGGATTTATCGCTGAACTGCCGCAAGGCTACGACACGTTCCTCGGCGAGCGCGGCGTGCGGCTGTCCGGCGGACAGCGTCAGCGCATTGCCATCGCGCGCGCGATCCTCAAGAATCCGCCCATCCTGCTCCTCGACGAGGCGACCAGCGCGCTCGACGCCGCGAGCGAACGGCTCGTGCAGACGGCGCTGGACAACGCCACGCACAACCGCACCACGCTCGTCATCGCGCACCGTCTCGCCACGGTGCAACAAGCCGACCGCATTGTCGTCCTCGAACACGGCCGCATTGTGGCGCAAGGGCGTCATGCCGAACTGCTCGATCATTCGCCGCTATATGCCCAGCTTGCGGCGCTGCAGTTCGGCGAACCGCTCGCGAAGACGGGGGAGCGCGGCGCGGCGGCAATGGCCGGGGACATCGGGACATGACCGGCCGGCCGGGACGTTCGACGTCGCGATCAGAGTTGGCGAAAATGCGCCAACCGAACATTTGCGCGTCGCGCTCCCTCGTCGAGGCGGCCGCTCGATCTGGAAAACGACATGAAATGACGGTTACTCGCTGCGCTCGCGGCCGCCTCGATCGCGACGTGCGCGCATGCGCAAGGCAATGCGTCCGCTACGCTCAACACGCCTTCGGGCACGCTGCAATTCGTGCGTGACGACCGCGATTTCGTGGCTGTTCTCGACAAGGACATCTTCGATCGCTTCGACGCGAAGACACTCGCGCACTTCGATGAAGTCGAACGCGACGACAGCACGATCACGCGCATGCCCGTGCAAACCGTTTACGGCCCCGTGATTTACGACTTTCGCCGGCGTCCGCCGCTCGTGCAACGCCCGAACGTGCGCATGACGGTCACGCGCGTGTACTGGCAACCCGAAGAAGTCGTGATGCAAAGCCCGGAAGGCAGCCGACTACAACTACTGTCCGGAAAGGGCCGCCAGGTTCGACTCCCACCTCGACGAACCGTCACGTACCCCCACTTCCATGCAACGCCCCCCGGGGGTTGAAAGATTCCGGTCAGCACTGATCGTATATAGAACTCGACCTGACCAGGCAGCGTTCTCTGATAGCTCCTGGCCCATCACTTACGAGCGGTCATCGCATCGGCACAAAAACAAAACCATGAAGCCTGCCCGCGTTACTCCAGCTCCTGCAACTGCTGATGCAGCACTTCCACCCGCTGCAAATGTGCATTCCCACGTTCGCGTAGACGCTCCGCCACCAGCGAACAGATCAGATTCACGAGCGATGCGACACCCGCCACACTGTCGAACATCATCATGCCGTCGGTGTGGCAGCGGATCACCCAACGCGCGAGGCGCGCCGGCTTACCCGCGATCACATCGGACACGTAAAGCGTGCTGGTTCCCGCCTCGGCCAGCACCGCCATAGCGAGTTCGACGGCAGGCACACGCCGGCGTAATCCGACGACGATGGCGAGATCTTTCGCCCCGAGATCGCCGATGTATTCCGCGAGCGTATCGCCTGGCGCGGGCAGCACGGTCACGTCGCCGCGCACCTGCACGAGTTCGCGGCGGATCATCGTCGCGATCGTGTGACTGTGCCGGTAGCCGACGATGACCACGCGTCGCGCGCCCGCAATGCCGCTCACCACTTCGGCCAGCATCTGCCGGTCGAGCGAGCGATACGTGTTGGCGAGATTGGAGACCTCGTGGTTCAAATGCGCTTCGATGACTTCATCGAGACCACCGCCCGATTCCGTCCTGCCGCGCTCCTGCAAATAGAGCGGCGAGCCGCCCATCAGCGCGCTTTTGGCGGTTTCGCGCACGTCGTCATAGGACGCGTAGCCGAGCTTCTGGAAGAAGCGCGTGGCCGTGGCTTTCGAGACCTGCGCGCTCGCCGCAAGCTCGGTCGCCGTCTGCATGGCGAGTTGCCCCGGCGCGCCGAGGATCACGTCCGCCAGCCGCTGATCGATCTCCGACAACCGGTCATAGCACTCCGCGATACGGCTTTCGATCGACACCGGACGTCTGTTTTTCTTCGCCTGTGATGAAGCCATGAATTGCGATGGACGCGGGAATGAGGAAAAGTCCAGCGACGGTGCAGCTCCGGCACCACGCCGGTGCGTTTCGTCTACCTTGCACGCATGCCGTGCAGTCGTCGTGCTGGCTGAAGTTTCATTCTGCCACAGGGAAATCGATATCTGGAACTGATGTTTCTTATTTTTTCTTTAAGAATCACATGTTTCCGTAAATACACAATAGAAACCATCGTTTCTCAGAGCAAGTTGGTACGGATCATGCCTTATAAACAGCGTTAGCGACCGAACCCAACCTCTCCACGGAGTCTCGCCCAATGTCACTGCCGCGTCTTTCCCGTTTCGCGCTGACCGCCCTTCTTCCGGCGGCCGCGCTGCTGCATGCCGCCATGTCGCACGCCGATACGCTCGACGACATCAAGAGCCGCGGCAAGATGATCGTCGCCATCGACCCGACGTTCGCGCCGTACGAATACACCGACGCGAAGAACGCCATCGTCGGCTACGACCCGGCCATACTCGATGCCGTGGCGAAACATCTCGGCGTGAAGATCGAGTATCAGCGCATGGCATTCAGCGGCATCATTCCCGGTTTGCTGTCGCATTCGTTCGATCTGGAGGGCTCCGCGCTGAACGTGACGGCGGAACGGGCGAAACGCATCGCGTATACGGTGCCGACCAGCAAGACCGTGAACGGTGCATTGGTCCGATCGGACTTCACAAAGATTCCGTCGAAGCCGACGCCCGAGTCGCTCGCAGGGCTGACGGGCGCCGTCAAGTCCGGCAGCGCGCCGGAGACCATCCTCAAGCAGTTCAACGAAACGCTGAAGAGCAAGGGCCTCGCTCCCATCGACATTCTCAGCGTGGATAGCGTGGACCAGACCGTCGCTGCCGTCATGACGCACCGCGCCGATTTCGTGTTCGACGACCTCACGGTGCTCGCGGGCGTCATCAAGCAAAACCCTGGCAAGATGAAGCTGACGGGTGAACTCGGACCGTCGCAGTGGATTTCGCTCGCCACGCGCCCCGAAGACTCGCGTCTGAACAAGGCCATTAGCGACGAGATTCTCTCAATGAAGCAAAGCGGCGAGCTCGCGCGCCTGCAGAAGCAGCATCTCGGCGTGACCTTCGATACGCCGTCGGCCGATTTCATCCCCGCACAGTGAACGCAGAAACATGAGCATGGAACCCCTTCTCACGCTGATCGTGAAGGCCGGTCACGGCCGCGCTTTCGAAGTGAAGGCCGGCCAATTCCTGACCATCACCGATGTCGAAGGCCAGCAAGCCGCCGACTTCGTGGCGGTCGCCGCCTCCGACAAGAGCGAAAAGCTCTCGCCGACACACACGCGCCGTCAGTTGCGCTCGCTCTTCTTCAAGGTGGGCGATGCGCTGTATTCGTCGCGCGGGCGTCCGCTGCTGCGCGTGGTCGAAGACACGGTCGGCGTGCACGACGCCAATGTGCCCGCCTGCGACGACACGCGCTTCACCGTCGATTTCAACGTGATCGGGCATCGCAACTGCCTCGACAACATGCATTCGGGACTCGCGCTGCATGGCCTGTCTCCATTCGATGTGCCCGAGCCGTTCAATCTGTTCCAGAACGGTCCCGTTACGCCCGACCGCCATATGCAGGTCACGGACCCGACCAGCAAGCCCGGCGACCACATCACATTTGAAGTGCTGGACGATCTGCTGTGCGCGGTGTCGTCGTGTCCGCAGGACATCATTCCCGGCAACGGCCTGCGCGTGACCGACATCGATATCGCGGTTCATGCCGCCGATCCGTCCACCTCTTCCTCGGTATAAGCATGCTGCTACTCAAGGACACCCCCCTTCGCGAGCCACTGCCGCCGACGCACATCGTCGTGCCGGCAGGCGAAAGCCGTGCCATCGACGTGAAAGCCGGTCAGATTCTGCGCATCGAAGCAAAGGAAGCGGGCGCGACGGCTTCGATGTTCGCGTTCAGCCGTTCGAATCCGGATATCTATATGTCCGTGCATCACACGCGCGTGTTCAGCAACTCGTACGTCTTGCAGACCGGCATGCGTATCGTCAGCAACCGGCGTCGTGCGCTGATGGTGCTCGGCAAGGACAGCATAGGACGTCATGACCTGTTGCTGCCCGCATCGACGACGGCGTTCCTCGAAGAAAACGGCTACGCAGGCCAGACCGGCTGCGTGGAATCGGTGGCGAAGCTCATCGAGGAAGAAGGCTTGATGCCGCCCAAGCTACCCGATCCGATCAACCTCTTCATGCACGTCGAGCTGCATCAGGACGGCAGGATCGAACCGCAGCGCAATGCCACGCGTGCAGGCGACTTTGTCGCGTGCCGCGTGGTGGCGGACCTGACCTTCGTCGTGTCGGCGTGTTGCACTGGCATCGCGGGCAACGATACGCCCGGCACGCTGGCGCTCGCCGCCGCCGAAGAACTGACCGAGCTGTAAGGCTGGGAACGACTGCATGTGGCTCGACCCTCAGGTCATTCAAAGCATGCCCTCGCTGCTGGACGGCTGGCTGCTGACCGTGGAGCTGACGCTGCTCGGCGCGGCGGGCAGCCTGGCGTGCGGACACCTCGCGCTCGCGATGCAACTGACGCGCATCGCGCCTCTGCGATGGCTCGCGCGCCTGTACATCAGCTTCATGCGCGGCACGCCGTCGCTCGTGCAGTTGTTCATGGTGTTCTTCGCGTTGCCGCTGATCGGACTGGGCGGGCGCCCGATGCTCGCCGCCGCGCTCGCGCTCGGCCTCAACAGCGGCGCATATACGGCTGAGATTCTGCGCGGCAACATGCGCGTGGTGACGCGCGGGCAAATCGAAGCGGCCACGGCAATCGGCATGGCGCCGTGGCGCATCGCCTTGAGGATTGCGTTGCCGCAGATGCTGAAGGCAAGCGTGCCCGCGCTCGTCAACGAATTCACCATTTTGCTGAAGACGACGCCGCTCGCCTCGGTGGTCGCGGTCACGGAGCTGACGTACGCCGGACAGATGGTGATCGCGCGCATCTACACGTCGACGCAAATCATGCTGCTGTTGAGCATCGGCTATCTCGCGGTCGTGCTGCCGGTAATATGGCTCGGCCGACGCCTGCAACGCTCCCATTCGACCACGCGAGGCACATGAGATGACGTTCGATCTCGGTGTGCTCGCCGCCTACGTGCCCAGTTTGTTGCACGGCTTTATCGACACGATCTGGCTATGCGCGTCGAGCAGCCTGCTGGCTTGCGCACTCGGCATTTTGCTGACGATTGGCAGGCGTCGCGGCGCGCGCCCTCTTGTCGTGCTAATCGACGCCTACGTCACGCTCACGCTCGGGCTGCCCTTGCTCGTGCTGCTGTACGTGTCGTTTTACGTACTGCCCGACTTCGGAGTGCTGCTTCCCGCGGCCGTGGTCGGCGTGCTGACGCTTGCGATCTACTACGCGCCCTATGTCGCGCAAGTGATCCAGGCCGCTATCGATGCCGTGCCCAAGGGCACCGTCGAAGCGGGCATCGCCATCGGCATGTCGCCGGCCGCTATTGCACGCCGCATCGTCGCACCGCAAGCGCTGCCGCTGCTGCTGCCGACGATGACCGGCCTCATGATCGGCCTCCTCAAGGATTCGGCGCTCCTGTCGGTCATCTCCGTGCACGAGTTCATGTTCGCCGCGAAAAGCGTCGTCTCGGATACGTATGCGCCGCTCGAAGTCTATTTCGTCGTGGCGCTTGTCTATTGGGCGGCGACGGCCGCGCTCAATCACGCAACCCGGACATGGGAACACCGGATCGCGCGTACTCATGCTCAAGGCGTCGCGTCCGGAAGGTAAATGCTCATGGATATCAACACAGCTCCCGCTCTACGCGCCAGTGACATCGTCAAGTCGTTCGGCACGCAACGCATTCTCGACGGCGTGAGCCTCGATATCGCGCGAGGCGAAGTCGTCTGTATTCTCGGGCCGTCCGGTTCGGGAAAATCCACGCTGCTGCGCTGCCTGAACTGGCTCTCGCCGCCCGATGCGGGCGAAGTATGGATCGGCGACGAACGCGTCGGCATGCGCAATACGTCCACGCCACGCCCGGAACGCGAGATTCGCGCACAACGCAGCCGCATCGGCATGGTGTTTCAGAGCTTCAATCTCTGGCCGCATATGAGCGTGCTGGAGAACGTGATGGAAGGTCTGCTCTCCGTCAAGCGCATGCCACGGCTGAAAGCGAGCGACATCGCCGTGGAAGCGCTGCGGCAGGTCGGCCTGTCCGGCAAGCACACCGAGATGCCGGCACGGCTATCGGGCGGCCAGCAGCAGCGCGTGGGCATCGCCCGCACGCTCGCGATGGCGCCCGAAGTCATTCTCTTCGACGAACCCACGAGCGCGCTCGATCCCGAACTCGTCGGCGAAGTGCTCGCGGTGATGCGCGGCCTCGCCGCTTCGCAGACGACGATGATCGTCGTCACGCATGAAATCGGCTTTGCGTGCGACGTGGCCGACCGCGTCGTATTCATGGACGGCGGCAAGATCGTCGAGATGGGGCCGCCCGAGCAGATCATCGATCATCCTTCGTCCGCACGTCTGCGCCAGTTTCTTCACCGCTTCTCATCGCCAGAGTCCCGCTCATGAATGCTTCCCGCTCTCCCGTCACCGTGCCCGCCGGGCATGGCAAGGCCGTCCGACTCAACGCAGGCCAGGCCGTGCGCGTGGTCAACACGCACGGCACCCAGGTCGTCGATTGCTGGGCCTGGAACGCCTATGATCTGGCCGAATACATGTGCATGGAAACGACGCGCGTCTGGAACCAGCGGCTGAATCCCCTCCTCGGCGACAGCTTCGTGACCAACCAGCGCCATCCGATCCTGACCGTTGTGGAAGACACGACGCCCGGCGTGCACGATACCTTCATGGCCGCCTGCGACCGCAAGCGTTATCAACTGCTCGGCGTGCGCGGCTATCACCGCAACTGCTGCGACAACATGTTCGAAGGCATGTTCGAACTGGGCGTCACGCCGCCGCGCGCGAATCTCGCATCGTTCAATATCTTCATGAACATTCGCGTGCAGCCGGACGGCATCACGCTGCATACGCTGCCGACGGTGACGCGGCCCGGCGAGTACATCACGCTGCGTGCGGAGATGGACTGCTTCGTCGCGTTTTCCGCGTGCCCGCAGGATATCGTCAACATTCAGGGACAGGCCGACAACACGCCGAAGCCCGTCAATATCGTCGTGCTCGACGACTTCCATTCCGATCTCCCGGGCACGCAAACGTGGGTGCCGCAGGCATAACACCATGGCCATCCCGACTATCGCTGCCGATGCACCCGCCTTCGTGCGACGCGGCATCAACCTGGCCGATCCGCGTCTGGGCGCAGCGGCCGTGCAAACGAGCGACGATTTCTTCGCGCCCATGGCGCGCATGCTGAATCCCGAGCCTGCCGTTTTCATCCCCGGCAAGTATGACGACAACGGCAAGTGGATGGACGGCTGGGAGTCGCGCCGCAAGCGTGTGAGCGGCTACGATTTCTGCATCGTGAAACTCGGCGTGCCGGCCGTGCTCGCGGGCGTCGATATCGACACGAGTCACTTCACCGGCAACTATCCGCCTGCGGCTTCGCTGCAGGCGTGCGTATCGTCCGGGTCCATTCCACCGGAAAACACGGCGTGGACCGAGGTGCTGCCGTCCGTCGCGTTGCAAGGCAACGCGCATCACTATCACGCGATCGATACGCGCGGCGCCGCGTTCACGCACGTGCGCCTCAACATCTATCCGGATGGCGGCGTGGCGCGCCTTCGTGTGTATGGACGGCCGCAGCCCGAGCTGAAGACGGGCACACCCATCGACCTTGCATCGGCGATGAACGGGGCTCGCGTGGTCGCCGCCAACAACCAGCACTTCGGGCTTGCGTCGAACATGCTGCTGCCGACAGAAGCCGCGAATATCGGCGAAGGATGGGAGACGCGGCGGCGGCGCGAGCCGGGCAACGACTGGTGCATCATCGAACTGGCGAAGCCGGGACAGTTGACTGGCGCGGTCGTCAATACCGCGCATTTCAAGGGCAATTTCGCGGAGCGCTGTTCGTTGCAGGGTGCGTTCGTCGAAGGCGGCACGGACGAATCCCTCATCACGCAAGCCATGTTCTGGCCGACGCTGCTGCCCGAACAGCGATTGCGGATGGATCACGCGCATACGTTCGATCTGAACGCAACGCCCGTGATCACGCACGTGCGTTTCAACATATTCCCGGACGGCGGTGTTTCGCGGCTAAAGCTGATCGGCGTGGTGGAGGACTGTTGAGTCTCCGCACCTGACTTCATCAGTGCACCGCCAACCGCATCAGCGCCCACGATCATCAGCACGTTAAGGCTACGCCGCGTTTCTTTGGGCGATGGCCGCAGCGATCGCCAATAGAAGCGGCGGAAGCGGCGGAAGCGGCGGCACATCAAGCACCGGCAACCCGGCCTCGATCAGCACGAGACAACCGGCTTGCTCTGCCGTCGCCAATGCATCCGAAAACGCGCCGGCGGTCGCCACGCGCATCGCCCGCGCGACCTGCTGCCAGTCCCACAGCGCAATGCCGTTGCAGGGCTCGTCCGGACCCGGCGCCACTTCCTTTGCGACCCGTAGAGCGCTGAGTCGATGCAACTGTCGCCCTCCCTGCTCACAAACCCACATCGCTACCCATACTTCGTGGGGAAATTGTGTGGGACGTCAGCGGAAGCGGCAGGAACAGGCCGGACGGCCCATGCGGCGGAAGGCTGGTTCCACCTCAAGAACGGTGCGCTGACGAAGCTGCAGTCTTCGACGGCGGCGTACCACTGATTGCGCGCGAATCGCACGCGGGGCGAGCCCGCCCCGGCGGACGTCAAAAAGCCTCATGCGGTTGCCATGGGTGCTGCTCCATCGTTCGCATTGCAATCGAGCATGGGAGAGGCGGCGCAAGGCATGGCCATCCCCGCGCCCAAACGGAACGGTCATGAGGCCGGTCACGAGGCCTTCTTCGGCGGCAGCGGCCGGTCGAGGCCCGGCTCGCGCGGCGTCGGCAGGGCATCGCCAAGCGGCCTGGACTCATCTTCGGACGGTGTTTGCGCAGGCTCGCCGGGGCCTCCGTTCGTCTCCTCCGCAGGCGGTTCGGGCTGCGTTTTAGGCGGTAGCGGCCGGTCGAGGCCAGGTTCCGTCGGCGCGGGCACGGCGTCCCCCACCGGCTTGGGCAAATCGGTGGCGCGCGGCGGCGCGCCTTCGGGCGGTTCGTTGCTCATCGTGTCGACCTCCCATGGCGATAGATATCCCGATAGATATCCCTCTCGCGCACGTAACGTGCCAGAACTCGCCGGCGAGCGCGTGAAGAGCGTCCGCCGCGGCCGACAAAGGGGTCGGTTCCACCAGGGCCGCGACCGACTTCAGCAGGATCGGGCGTCACCCCCGCCAGAGGCGAAGGGCGAATTCGTCGTGATGGGGCAAGGTCCCGGGCAAGGATTACCTGTGCGTGGCGGCGTCCGGTTCAGGCAAGGCGTTCACGTTCAACGTGGACAGCTTCGCCTTCTTCAAGGTGAAGACGCCCGGCGTGGAAAAGGGGAAAAAGGACATGGCGAGCCCGCTGATGAGCCCGCAGTTCCAGAGACCTTCATCTCAACAAGGGCTCCATTCCGGTGCGCCAGAACCTCGACCTCGCGAAATTCGACGACTGCGCGAAGAAGTCCTCGGCGGACTTCGAGGCAGCGGGTCCGGCGAGCGCGCTCGTGCCTTCGGGGGCGCACGACATGCTCGTCACGCCCGCGGTGGAAGGCGTGTTCTACGACGTGATCGGCAAGCTCCGGTCCCACGCGAACGAAACGCCGCGGGAAGCCGCGAACAAACCGGCCGCCGCGGCGAAGACGAACCGAGGCGCGCCTGTCGCGCCAGCGGCAGCGCACGACGGACCGGGGCCTTGCGGCGACCCGGCCTTACGCGCGATCGCGCGCGCTCACGCGGCCGCAGGCAGCGCGTGCACGGGCAGCGCGCCCTCGTTGCGCACTGCATCCGTGATGACCGGCGCCGCGGCCGGCGCGTCCTTCTCCTCGCCCACGCGGAACGTCGCCACGGCCTCGGCCATCTGGCTCGCCTGCTGTTCGAGCGACTCGGCCGCCGCGGCCGCCTCCTCCACGAGCGCGGCGTTCTGCTGCGTCACCTGATCCATCTGGCTCACCGCCGTCTCGACCTGCTCGATGCCCGCGCTCTGCTGCACGGTAGCCGAGGCGATCTCCTTCATGAGCCCCGACACCTTGTCCACCGAGGCGACGATCTCGGCCATCGTCGCGCCCGCTTCGCCCACGAGCGAGCGGCCGTTGCGCACGTCGTGCACCGAGGCGTCGATCAGCGTCTTGATCTCGCGCGCCGCCGCCGCGCTGCGCTGCGCGAGCATGCGCACCTCGCCCGCGACGACCGCGAAGCCGCGCCCCTGCTCGCCCGCGCGCGCGGCCTCGACCGAAGCGTTGAGCGCGAGGATATTGGTCTGGAACGCGATGCCGTCGATGATGCCCGTGATGTCCGCGATCTTGCCCGAACTGCGGCTGATCTCCTCCATCGTCTCGATCACCTGCTCGACCACGCGCCCGCCGCGCTGCGCGACTTCGGCCGCGCCCGTGGCGAGCGAGCTCGCGTCGTTCGCATGCTGGGCGTTCTGGCGCACGCTCGACGTGAGCTGCTCCATGCTCGACGCCGTCTGCTCCAGCGAGGCCGACTGCTGCTCGGTGCGGCTCGACAGGTCGAGATTGCCCGCCGCGATTTCGCGCGCCCCCGTGTTGATCGCGTCGCAGCTCGTGCGCACGCTGCGCACCGTGTGGCTCAGACCGCTCTGCATGCGCCGCATCGCGCTGAGCAGCTGGCCGATTTCGTTGCGTCCGCCCCCTTCGATACGCACGGAAAGGTCGTTCGCGGCGATCTGGTTGAGCACCTCGACGGCCTTGGCGAGCGGCGCACTCACAAGGCGGCGCAGCGCCAGATGGGTCGCGACGACGAGCGCCAGCGCGCCCAGCAGCCCCACCGCCACCATCGCCATCACCCAGTCGTGTTCGCGCTCGCCCTCGTCGAGCGCCGCGCGCGTGGCGGCGTCGGCATTCGTTCGCAATGCGGCCACGGCCGACGAGAACTGCGCGTTCGCAGCCGCCACGTCGCCGGTCGCGAGCGCGGCGTAGGCCGCCGTATCGTTCGCTTCGAGCGCCGTGGCCGAGCGTTGCAGCGAATCCGCAAGCGTGCTCCACGCGCCGAGCAGGGCGTCGCGCTGCCTGGCCGCCGCGCCGTCGAACGGCGTGCTCGCGCGCAGTGCGGCGCCGTGCTTCGCGGCCTGGTCGAAGAGGTCGCGCGCGTCCTGCTGCGCGCGCTTTTGCGCCTCCTCGCGCGCGGCGGCGTCGCCGTTTTCCTTCGCGGCCTGGTACGCGCGCGCCAAGGCGGTTTGCGCGAGCGCCGCGTCCTCGCGCAAGGCGAGCGCGAGCGCATCCTGGCGCGCGACTTCGTGAATGAAACGCGCCGCGTCGTCGGCGCGGCCGATCATCAGGACCCCGACCACGGCTCCCACCACCAGCATCGCCGCGAACGTGCACAGCACGAGCAGCAGCCCCTTTCTAATCGTCAGATTGCGCATTGCCTTGTTCCTGCCTCAGAACCTTGATGTGTTGGAGCGGCATCGGCGCCCAGCCTCGCCAGCAGCACGTTCGCCTGCTCGATCAGCGTGGTGCGGTAATCGCCGGGCAGCATGACGTCGTCGGCCACGGCCATCGCCTCGCCGAGCTGCGCGCGAAACGCCTGGATCGTGCGCTCGATCTGCGCTGCGGACAATTGCGGCAGCACCGCTTCGACGAACTTCGTCATCACGACCACGTTCGCGCCAAAGCGCGAGATGGCCTTGCCATGCGCGCTCACTAGCGCGGTCATCGAGTGCAGCAGCATCTCGTCGTTGGTGCTCACGGAATTCTCCAGGTACGTCGGGCTCAACGGGGAAAGTAAAAAGCGGCCTTCAGCCGGCCTCGCACACGTCGAGTGCGCGCGGCATGAATTCGGCCGGTGCGGGACGCGCAAGCAAATAGCCTTGCGCGCGATCGCAGCCGATCTCGCGCAGGAACGCCAGTTGCCGCGGCGTCTCGACGCCTTCGGCCACGACCGTCACGCCGAGCGAGCGCGCCATCGCCACGATCGCGCGCACGATCGAACGGTCGCGCGCGGCGCTCTTCTTCACGTGCGGCGGCACGCCCGGACCCGGCACGGCCATCTCGGCGAGGAACGAGCGGTCCACCTTGAGCGTATCGACAGGCAAGGACTGCAGATACTTGAACGACGAATAGCCCGTGCCGAAGTCGTCGATCGCGAGGCTGATGCCGCGCGCGGCGAGTTCCTGAAGCAGCGCCTCGATGTTGCCGCCCGCCGACATCATCGCCATGCTCTCCACGAGTTCGAGCTGCAGCCGCGTGGACGGCAAGCCCGTTTCGCTGAGAATGTTCGTGAGCTGATGCAGGAAGCCGTCGTGCAGGCATTGCCGCGCCGAAAGATTGACGCTGATGCGCCCGAAGTCGAAGCCCTCGTCAAGCCATTCGCGCGCCTGGCGGCAGGCTTTGCGCAGCACCCATGCGCCGAGCGGCACGATCAATGAGGATTCCTCGGCGATCGGAATGAACTGATCGGGCGGCACGAGGCCTCGGCGCGGATGCTGCCACCGCACGAGCGCCTCGATGTTCACGAGCGCACCGGTCGCCACGTCGAATTCGGGCTGATAGTAGAGCACGAGCTCGTCGGCTTCCAGCGCATGATGGAGCTCGCTTTCGAGCACGATGCGCTCCATTGCCGAGGAAGTCATCGGCGCGGCGAAGAAGCGGAAGTTGTTCTTGCCCGCGTCCTTGGCCTCGTACATCGCGCGGTCGGCCTGCATGAGCAGATGCCGCGGGTCGCTCGCGTCGTCCGGATACATGCTGATGCCAATGCTCGGCGTGACGAACAGCAACTGCTCGCCGATGTGCATCGCGGCGCCCACGCGCGCAAGCAGCCCCTGCGCGATCTGCCCGACATGGCGAATATCTTCGATATCCTCGATCAGCAGCGTGAACTCGTCGCCGCCGAGCCGCGCCACCGTGTCGGTTTCGCGCACCGACTCGCGCAGGCGCGCCGCGATGACGGTGAGCGCCTCGTCGCCCACGCCGTGGCCCATCGTGTCGTTGATGAGCTTGAAGCGGTCGAGGTCGAGAAACATGACGGCCACGCGCTTGCCCGAGCGGCGCGCGCGGGCGAGCGAGAGCGTGAGGCGCTCCGTGAAGAGCGTGCGGTTGGGCAGGCCGGTCAAGGCGTCGTGCGTCGCGAGGTAGCTCAGGCGCTCTTCGGTCTCGCGGCGCTGCGTGATGTCGGCGAAAATCGCGGCGTAGTGAGTGCAGCGGCCGCTCGGATCGCAGATGCTGGAAATAGTCAGGTATTCCAGGTAAAGCGCGCCGTCCTTGCGGCGGTTCCAGATTTCGCCCTTCCAGTAGCCGTTTTGCTGGAGACTGCGCCAGAGCGCGCTGTAGAACGCGGGCCCCTGGCGGCCGGAGTTGAGCAGGCTCGCGTTTCGCCCGATCGCCTCGCGCTCGGTATAGCCCGTAAGCCGCGTGAAGGCGGGATTCACTCGCTCGATGGTGCCGTCGAGGTCGGTGATCATCACGCCGTCGAGCGTCGACTCCACCACCTGGTCGGCAAGGCGCAGGTTCGCGCGCGAGGCGAGCAGCGCGTCGTCGCGCTCGCGCAGCGCGAGCTGCAATTCGCGCACGAATTCGTCTTCGATGTCGTGCAGGATGTGGGACAGGTCGAGCAGGCCCGTGAGGCGACCGTCCTCGCCGATCACGCCCACGTGACGCATGCGATGCTCGACGAGATACTGACGCGCCGCAAAGAGGCTTTGCGACTGCGTAAGCGAGCGCAGCGGCCGGCTCGCGCGCGCGCCGACCGTGCCGTCCAGCATGCTGGCCGCCGCGAGGCGCACCACGTCGCGCTCGGTCACGATGCCGTAGTCGCCTTCCGGATAGCTCACGACGAGCGCGCTCAGGCGCCGCGAGCGCATGCGCTGCATGGCCTCGTGCATGGACGCGTGCGCGTCGACCACGAGCGGCATCGCGGTATTCACCGAGCCGACCGTCTTCAGACGCAGGAAGCACTCGAGCCCCTGGTTCATGACCAGGTCGGTTTGCGTGACGATGCCGAGCGAGCGGCCCGCCTCGTCCACGACGAGACAATGGCGTATGCCCTCGCGCTTGAAGCGCAGCGCGGCGTCGCGCAGGCGCGTGCTCGCGGGCAGCGCGCGTACGGGCTGGCTCATGGCGCAGCGGATGGGTCGCGCGAGCGCGGCGCTGTCGTCGCCCAGCGCGAGCGCGTCGTGCTCGGTCCAGATGCCGACGGGCCGCCCCATTTCGGTAACGACGATGGCGCTGTAGCGCCGCTCGGCCATCATGCGCGCCGCGTCGCGAATCGGTACGTCGGGCCCGCAGGCGAGCGGCGGCCCTGAGAGTAGCTGCCCGATTTCCAGGTCCAGCGTATGGTGTTGCATGTTGCGCCCCGAACCGCACTGCTTATGTCTTTGTGAGATAACGCGAAACTAGCAGCGGGCGCGCGGCCGCCACTTGATATACATCAAGGTTTTGACCACCCCCAAGACCGCAAACGTTTGCACTCCCGAAAGCACGAACGGACGAATATGTCAAAGGCATGGATATGTCGCGCAGCGGCCACATGCTTGATGCGCGGACTCGACTTCACGCGACCGAGGAAAGAAGCGCAGCCCGTGCCGGGCTGCGCGTGGACGCCGAGCCTGTCATGAGCCCCGGTTCAGGATGCGGTTAATCGCCAATGCCAAACCATCGGGATTATCGTAGGCCATCATGTGCCCGGTATTGGCGACGAGTTCGACGGTGCAGCCGGCTCGCTTCAACTTCGCAATTTCACCGGGCGTTGCCGTATCGGGAAGGATCGCTCCTTTTACCGTATTCAGGCAGGCGAGGTCCTCGAGCCAGTTTTCCGCATTGTCTTCCAGCGCGGATTTTGCCCATTGGTAAATCGCGGCAGGCAATGCAGCGGAAAGCGGGCCTAGCCACGCCTCGTTTCCACCCTCGGCTTTTCGTTGCGCGAGAAATTGCGGAAAATACTACAGCCGTAGATATGGCGGAGGCACGCCACCGCGTCGTCGGTAATGACACTGCTGGGCGCGGTACTGATGTCGGCGCCGCCACATTGACCA
>NZ_FMYQ01000050.1 GCF_900096975.1 Paraburkholderia lycopersici | reverse complement strand
CCGCCGCCGTACAACTTCGCGATCCTGCCGAGCGTGCGCTCGCGCGATCCGCTCTGGCAGCCCGACGCGAACGTGCCGCGCACGGGCTACCTGCTCCATCGCGGGCGCGAAGCGCTGGGCGTCACGCCGCTCGCGGGCGAACCCGACGTCATCCTCAAGATGCCCGAGGACAGCTACGCGCCCTTCGTGCTGGGCGTGGCCTCGACGCTCGTGTTCGTCGGGTTGCTGTTCCATTCGACTCAGTTCACCGCGCTCGCCGGGCTCGCGTGCGGACTCGCGCTGCTCTCGTGGCTGTGGCCGCGGCGCTCGCTCGGACAGCGCGAACCGTTCGCGCCGCAAGGCACCACGCCCGCCGGCAAAGTCGCCGAGACGGCGGCCGAGTCGATCACGATCCGAAGCGAAGACGAAACCCTCGCCCTGCCCGTCGGCAGTGCCGGCGAACATGCGGGCGGCTGGTGGGGCGTGCTCACGCTCGTCGTGACGGAAACCGCGCTGTTCGGCTATCTGATCTTCTCGTACCTCTATCTCGCTTCGCAAAGCGCACAGCCCTGGCCGCCCGAAGGCCTGCCCAAGCTCGGCATGAGCGGACTGAACACGGTGCTGCTGCTCACGAGCAGCGTGTTCGTGTGGCTCGCGGGCGCGTTCGTGCGGCGCACGCGCTCCTGGCCCGCGTTCTGGTCGATGATCGTCGGCATTGCGCTCGGCGTCGCCTTCGTCACGATCCAGTTCTTCGAGTGGCACGACCGGCCCTACGGGCTCGCGACGAATCTGTATGGTTCGCTCTACTTCACGATTACGGGCTTTCACATGGCTCACGTGATGGCAGGCGTGCTGATGCTCGCCGCGCTCGCGTTCTGGATCGCGCGCGGCTATTTCGACGGCCGACGCGATGCGGCGCTCACCATCGGCGGCCTGTATTGGCACTTCGTCGATGTGGTGTGGCTCTTCATCTTCTCCGTGCTCTATCTCTCGCCTTACTGGATGCGAGGACGATGATGCAATCCGCCGCGTCTCCGGTTCCTCCAGCACCCGTGCCCGCACGCATCCGGCCCACGCTGCGGCAGCATATTGCCGTGTGGTACGGCATTTTTGGTGTACCGGCCATCTGGGCGGCCCACGTGCTGTTCTGCCAAACGCTCGCGGCCACGGCATGCGCGGGCGGCGTCCCGCAACGCAATGGCGAGCCCTGGCAGGTCGTGCACTGGACGCTTGCGCTCGTCTCCGCCGCCGCATTCGCGCTGGCGCTCACCGGCGCGCTGCTGGCGGAGCGCACGTGGCGCGCCAGCGCCGCCGTCAACACGCCACAGCGCGACACATTCGGCTTTCTCGCGTGGAGCAGCACGGCCGTTGCCGTGGCGTTCACGATCGCGCTCGTGTTCACGACAACGGTGCTGTTCGCGCTGCCGCTCGAACATCTATGCGGGGCGTTGCGATGAATGCACGCGCCTGTTCGAGCGCTTTGCTCGCCGCCCTCGTGCTGCTCGCCGGCTGTCACCGCAACGAGCCGTTCGCGACGACGAAACCGCCGCCTGATGCCGCCCAGATCGCGCTCGGCGAGAAGCTCGCGAAAGCGGGCGATTGCGCCTCGTGCCACGATTCCGCCAAACGCGAACCCTTCGCCGGCGGTCTCGCCGTCAATTCGCCGTTCGGTCCCATCTACGCGAGCAACATCACGCCCGACCCCGTGCACGGCATCGGCGACTACACGCCCGCGCAGTTCGCCGCGGCCTTGCAGCGCGGCGTGGCGCGTGACGGTAAGCGGCTCTATCCGGCGATGCCTTATCCGTCGTTTGCGGCGCTCCACGCAAGCGACGTCAACGCGCTCTACCAGTACGTCATGTATGGCGTAAAGCCGGTGCCGAACGCCGCGCCGCAAACGCATCTGCCGTTTCCGTTCAACCAGCGCTGGGTGATGCTGATCTGGCGTCTCGCGTTTGCTCAGCATGGCCCCTTCGAACCGGACCCTGCGCACTCCGCGCAGTGGAATCGCGGCGCGTGGCTCGTGCAGGGACTTGGCCACTGCGGCGCGTGCCACACGCCGCGCGGGCCTGCCTACAACGAAATGGGCTACACGCAAAGTAGCCCGCTCTACCTCACGGGCGGCGTGACCGACCACTGGTACGCGCCGAATCTCACGGGCGACCCCGGCAGCGGTCTTGGCCGCTGGAGCGCCGACGACATCGCCGCGTTCCTGCGCGACGGCCACAACGACCGCGCGTATGCGTTCGGCGCCATGGCGCCCGTGGTGAGCGCGAGCACGCAATACCTGGGCGACGACGATCTGCATGCCATCGCCACGTATCTGAAGTCGCTGCCCGCACGCGAGGAGAGCGGCCAGTATGCCGATTCCGCCGCCGCGCGCGCCTCGACCATGGCGGTACTGCACGGCGGCACGCCGGAGCGGCCCGGCGCGGGCCTCTATCTTTCGTACTGCGCGAAGTGCCACGGCGCGGATGGCGTGGGCAAACCCGACAAAGCGCCGCCGCTCGCGGGCAGTTCGCTCGCGCTCTCGTCGGACCCGACGAGCATGCTGCGTCTCATCGTGGAAGGCAGCCAGAGCCCGCAGACGGGCAGCGGCGGCGAACCGCGCAAAATGCCGGCATTCCGCACGCAGTTCACCGACAGCGAGGTCGCGCAGGTCGCGAGTTTCGTGCGGGGCGCATGGGGGAATAACGCCGCGCCCGTGGCGCCTCCTGAAGTCACGCGGCTGCGCGCAGCGATTCATCGCTGAAAGGACGCTTCAATCGAAAAATGCGCGGCGCGTGGCGGTTCAACGCCGCACGCCGCGTTCGTGTGCGCCTGTTAGCGCTTGTTGGCGCTTATTGTCCCTTGGTATCGCTGCTCGCGTCCGCACCCGGGGTGTTGGTCGTATCGTTCATCTGCTTTTGCTTGTTCACGTGCTTCGTGTGATGCGTGGTCGACTTATGCGTGGTGCCCGTGCCAGATGGATTCTGTTCAGCACTTTGTGCCGGGTAGGCGTCGCTGGCGCCGCCGGTCGCCCCGCCCGGGCTCGTGCCGGTGCTGCCCGCCCCGCCGCCCGAGCCCTGCGCGAGCGCGAGACCCGAAGATGCAGCCAGCGTGAGACTAACGAGTGCAGGAATGAAAGAGTGACGTGGTTTCATGATTGGCTTTCCTCATCATCGTGGCGAAAGAAATGCGGGTGTCTAGTCTGGAACCACTCGCGCGCATCCCCTCTTTCGCAAGTGCCGTGCCGTGAATCATCGTTGCATTTTCGTCGCACGGCATGCGTATTGCGGTCACGTATTGCGAGGCAACTCCGATTCTCATTTACCCGCCCCATGAACCCGATGCCCTCATCGTTAGCTGGCCCGATTTCGCGGCGCGCCTGGCCGTCGCGATCGTGGCCGGTGCGCTGATCGGCCTGAATCGCGGCGAGACGGGCAACGCGGCCGGGCTGCGCACGACGATGCTTGTCTGCCTCGCCATGCTTCAGGTGAACGTGTTATTGCTACAGCACGGCAAAGCTCAGGATTCCTTCATCACGCTCGACCTCATGCGGCTACCGCTCGGCATTCTCTCGGGTGTGGGCTTTATCGGCGCGGGGTCGATCCTGAGAAAGGATGGGCTCGTGCAAGGCGTCACGACGGCGGCCACGATGTGGTACGTGACGGTAGTAGGGCTTTGCGCAGGCGGCGGCCAGTACGTGCTCGCGATTGCAGGCACTCTGTTGGGGCTCGTCGTGCTGCAAACACTGGACCACCTCGAAGATTTCCTGCCGCGCGGGCGGCGCGCCTATGTGACGCTCGGCCATGATGCGGGAGACGACGCCCGCAAACTGCTCGACGATGCACTAAGCGGCCGCCGTTGCCGCGTCGTGCTGCGCGGCGTGACACATCACACGGCCGAAACGGCCTCGCACCAGCGGCTCGACGCGTTGTTCGAAGTGCGCTGGCGTGCCCGCCCCGACGACGACGCCATGGAAGCGGCGCTTTCCGCGCTCGTTGCGTGCATGCACGAAGAAGCCTCGTGGTCTAACGAACGATGAAGCTCAGCTGCCTCTGCGGTGGCCCTTCGCCGAGCCGCTCAAAAGCAGCGCCGTCTTGACGACAGCGAGATGACTGAGCGCCTGCGGAAAATTGCCCGCCAGCGTGCCTGTGCGCACGTCGTATTCTTCGGCTAGCAACCCCACGTCATTCGCCACCGCAAGCACGCGTTCAAACTGCTCGCGTGCGGCGTCCTCGTCGCCGCGCAGGTAAAGGCAATCGGCCATCCAGCATGAGCAGGCCAGAAATGTGCCCTCGTTTGGCGCGAGATCATCGCCGCGGCGCCAGCGGCCAATCAGCCCGCCATCGCCCAGTTCCCTGCGGATCACGTCGATGGTTGCTGACATGCGTGGCTCGTCGGCGCGCATGAAGCCCACCAGCGGCATGAGGAGCACGCTTGCGTCGAGCCCCGTCTCGCCATAGCAGCGCACGAACGCGCCTTGCTGCGCGTCCCACGCGTGCGTGCCGACTTCCTCATGGAACTTGTCGCGCTGTTCAATCGCACGCTGCACGAAAGGGTCGCCTGCCCCGGGCCCGTCCTTGCACCAGTGCTTGATGAAGCGGTCGAGCGCCACCCATGCCATGACTCGCGAAACCGTATATTGGCGCGCCGCGCCGCGTGTTTCCCAGATGCCCGAGCCGGGCTTGTCGCTGTGTTCGAGCAGCCAGCCCACGATGCGAGCCTCGAGATCAACCTCGTCCGCCGTCGGATCGATGCCGGCCCGGCGGGCGAGATAGAGACAATCGAGCCCTTCGCCGAACACGTCGGGTTGATATTGCGTCGCGGCTGCGTTGCCGAATCGCACCGGCCTCGCGCCCTGCCAGCCAGCCAGGCTCTCCACGCAGCGCTCGCGCGGCACGCGGCTGCCGTCCACGCAATACGCTACGTGAATGCGTCCGTGCGACGTGCCGAGCGTGCGCAGCAGCCAATCGCGCCAGGCGCGCGCTTCGTCGTGAAAACCGGCTTCCAGCAGCGCCTCCAGTGCGAAGCTCGCGTCGCGCACCCAGCAGTAACGATAGTCCCAGTTGAGATCGCCGCCCGGCGTTTCCGGAAGCGAGGTGGTGGGCGCGGCGACCATCGCGCCGCTGGAGCGGTCGATCAGCGCCTTGAGCGTGAGCAGCGAGCGGCGCACGGCTTGCGGCCAGAGCGTGCGGCTATCGTCGAAATCATTGATCCAGCGCCGCCAGTGACGTTGCGTGTCGTGCAGTGCCGGTACGGCGGTGCTGGTATCGAGGCCTGCGCACTCGTCCGGGCATAGCGTGAAGGCAACGCGCTGGCCGGCGCGTACGGTGAAAATGGCCTGGAGTGAGTGGGCGCGAGCCTCCAGTGGCACATCTGTGCGCAGGGTCACGGCACCGCACGACGAGCACACGGTGGCCACGCCGTTGTTGCCGACCGTTGTCTTCGCAGCGACCGCGCCCCGCAACTGCAAGGCGGTGCGCACGGCCACGCTGCCGTGCAGGCCTTCCACAATACGCACAAGGCACGGCTCGCCCGTTGCCGCCGCCATGAAGTCGGTCACGCGCACGCTGCCGGGTTCGCATTCGTGCTCGGTCTCGACAACGAGCGTGTCGGGCTGGTAACTACGGTTCACGCGGCGCGGCGCATCGACGGGCGCGAGATGCCAGCAGCCGTCCCGTTCGCCGCCCAGCAGTGCGGCAAAGCAGGGCGCGCTGTCGAAACGCGGCCAGCACAGCCAGTCGATCGAGCCGTCGCGACTCAGCAGCGCGGCACTGCGGCCGTCCGCAAGCAAGGCGTAGTCTTCTATAGAACGGGTCGTGGTCATAGGCACCAGCGCCGTCGGCGCACGATCGCGCGTAATCAGTCAGAGCCCAGCACTTCGGTTTCCCGAATGGTTCACCGCAAAAAAAGGCGGTGCCGTTTGGCTCCCGGAACCGGGCATGCATTCGACGCTCGCATCGATTACAGGTAACGCTTGCAAGGGCGCGCGCTTCTCAAAGCGCATCGTGCCACTGGCGCATCACCACGAGCTTGCCGTGCGAGTGGGTGTGTGCAAGATGCTCGAAGCCCCTGGGCATCTCGTCGAAGGCGAAGCGCTGCACGACCTCCACCTTCACCGCACCTGGCTCCGGTTGCTGTGTTTAACGAGTACGCAGGCACACTCAAGGCTTCTTGCCCGGAAGCACGCTCGCCATCACCTGACGCGCGGTGTTTGAAATGACGCCGCCTTCGCCGGGGTCGCCCTCCATCAGCGCGCGCGCGAAATGGCGCGCCTGTTCGATCGTCACGTGCGGCGGTAGCGGCGGCACCTCAGGATCGGTCTTCACCTCGATCACCACAGGACGCGACGCGGCGAGCGCCTGGTCCCAGGCTTCGCCAAGCCGTTCTGCGTTGTCCACATAGATGCCCGTGAGCCCGACCAGCTCCGCGAAGCGGTGATACGGCACGTCGGGAATGTCCTGCGAGGCCTCGAATTTGGGGTTGCCCTGCATGACGCGCTGCTCCCACGTCACCTGGTTGAGGTCTTCGTTGTTGAACACGCAGCAGATCCAGTGCGGGCTATCCCATTGCCGCCAATACTTGGCGACTGTCACAAGCTCGGCCATATTGTTCATCTGCATCGCGCCGTCGCCCACGAGTGCGATCACGGGCCGGTTCGAATACGCGAACTTGGCCGCTATGGCGTAGGGCACCGCGGCGCCCATGGAGGCTAGGCCGCCCGAAAGCGAGCACATCATGCCGCGCCGGATCTTCAGGTCGCGCGCGTACCAGTTGGCGCACGAGCCCGAATCGCTCGTGACGATCGCGCCTTCGGGCAAGCGCGGCGAAAGCTCGGTCACCACACGTTGCGGGTTCACCTTGCGACCGGTCGCCGGCGCTTGCGCGCGCTCCTCCAGCACCCTCTGCCAGCGCTCGCCCGCATGCACGATGCGGTTGCGCCAGCTCGTGGAATTCTTCTGTTCGAGCAAGGGCAAGAGCGCGCGCAGGGTCGCCGCGCTGTCGCCCACGAGGCTCACTTCCATCGGGTAGCGCAGACTCAGCATGCCCGCGTCGATATCGATCTGCACCGCGCGCGCTTCGCCCTCTTTCGGCAAAAATTCGGAGTACGGAAAGCCTGATCCGACCATCAGCAAGGTGTCGCATGCCGACATCATTTCGTCGGTAGGCTTGGTGCCGAGCAGGCCAATGCTGCCCGTTACCCAGGGGATATCGTCCGGCACCGCGGCCTTGCCGAGCAGCGCCTTCGCCACACCGGCCTGCAGCCGTTCGGCAACGGCGATGACTTCGTCGGTAGCGTGCATCGCGCCCGCACCCACGAGTATCGCCACACGGTGCCCCGCATTGAGCACCTCGGCGGCGCGCTTGAGGTCGGTTTCGCGCGGCACGACCTCGGGCGCGGCGTACCCTACACCAGAGTGCGCCGTGCCGTGCTTGCGCGCAGGCGGCTCGTATTCGAGTTCCTGCAAGTCGTTGGGCAGCACCATGGCCGTGACCGTGCGCCGAGAAAGCGCAATGCGCACCGCGCGGTCAACGACGTGGCGCACCTGCGCAGGCACGCTCGGTTGCTGCACGTATGCGCCCGCCACGTCCTTGTACATGGAGACGAGATCGAGTTCCTGCTGATAGTGCGCGCCGATCGCGGCGCGCGCTTGCTGACCCGCGATGGCAAGCACCGGCATGTGGTCCAGGCGTGCGTCATAGAGCCCGGTGAGCAGATGGGTGGCGCCGGGGCCGGAGGTGGCGATGCACACGCCCAGTTCGCCCGTGAACTTGGCATGCGCGCTCGCCATGAAGGCCGCCATTTCCTCATGGCGTGCCTGCACGAATTCGATTTTTCCCTCAGCGCGCTGAAGCGCCCCGAACATGCCGTTGATGCCGTCGCCGGGGTAGCCGAAGATGCGCCGCACGCCCCATTCATACAGCCGCTCGACGATGAAGTCGCTTACCGTTGTCGTCGCCATTTGCCGTTCTCCTCGCGGGTGGTCCCTGAATCGTCTTCACGGCTCCCCAGCGCAAACGTCGAACCCGGCAGAACGCTTACGCACACGGGTCGATTCACGTGAACGAAGCGCGAATGGGCACAGCGATTGCTATACGCGACTGCGAGCGGCCGGCGTCCTGAGCGCGAAGCGCCAACCGTTCCCGAATCGACTTCCGCCCCCTTTCTGAGGACCTCACATTCCCGCGAGCGCCGCATGAGTTCTTTGTCACTTTCAACCGAATTCGCCTACGGGCAGGGAGCCGCGCATGCCTGAGCAGAAAGCGTCGCACGGCATCGGCGCATGGACTCGGGCACATCGCGGCAAGCCGCGCCGCACTGGCGGGGCGAAGTCCGGAAACGACGCGTCGAAAAAGGACGCTGGCAAGA
Source organism: Paraburkholderia lycopersici (assembly GCF_900096975.1). Taxonomy (GTDB): domain Bacteria; phylum Pseudomonadota; class Gammaproteobacteria; order Burkholderiales; family Burkholderiaceae; genus Paraburkholderia; species Paraburkholderia lycopersici. The sequence goes on along the minus strand of NZ_FMYQ01000050.1, from coordinate 11,479 downwards.
ACGCCAGGCGCAGCGGCAAAAAGCCCGGCAAAAAACCGCTCATCGTGCTCGGCATCGTGCTGGTGCTTCTTGCGATCGTCGCGTTCGTGTGGTGGTTCATGACACGCAACGAAGTGAGCACCGACGACGCCTATACCGATGGCGACGCCGTCACGATCGCGCCCAAGGTGTCGGGCTACGTCACGCAGCTCAACATCAACGACAACGTGTTCGTACACAAGGGCGACCTGATGGTGCAGATCGACCCGCGCGATTATGCGGCCCAGGTCGATCAGGCGCGCGCACAGTTGGGGCTTGCCAAGGCGCAACTGCTCTCAGCCCAGGCGCAGCTCGATATCGCGCGGGTGCAGTACCCGGCGCAATACCAGCAGGCGCGTGCGCAGATCGAAACGGCGAACGCGAACTTCGCCCGCGCGCAGGCCGATTACGATCGCCAGCATGGCGTCGACCCCCGCGCCACGACCCAGCAGAACATCGACACCGCCACCGACCAGCAGCGCGTGATGCATGCCGACGTCATGAGCGCGCAGGCGCAGTTGAAAACGGCCAGCCTCGTGCCCCAGCAAATCCGCCAGGCGGTGGCTTCCGTGGACGTGCATCGCGAACAGGTCGCGCAGGCCGAGGCGCAGCTCGATACGGCACAACTTAATCTCGCATGGTGCGATCTGCACGCGCCTTCCGACGGTTGGGTCACGCGCCGGAACGTGCAGTTCGGCAGCTTCCTTCAGGCGGGTACGTCGCTTTTCACGATCGTCACGCCGCAGGAGTGGATAACCGCCAATTTCAAGGAGTCCCAGCTCACACGCATGCGCCCGGGCGACAAGGTCAAGATCAGCGTGGACGCCTATCCGAACCTGGAACTGCACGGCCACGTGGACAGCATCCAGCTTGGCAGCGGCTCTCGCTTCTCCGCGTTTCCCGCCGAGAACGCCACGGGCAACTTCGTGAAGATCGTGCAGCGCGTGCCGGTGAAAATCGTGATCGACGACGGCTTGCCCGGCAACCGCCCGCTGCCGCTGGGCCTTTCCGTCGTGCCCACGGTTTATCTGACCGATTGAGCGCGCCGCCATGAGTCCGTTATGAGCCCGTTATGAGCAATGCGCAAAGCAACTGGCACCCCGCCGGCAACCCCTGGCTGATCGCGATTGCCGTGACGCTGGCCGCGTTCATGGAAGTGCTGGACACGACCATCGTGAACGTCGCACTGCCGCATATCGCGGGCACGATGTCGGCGAGCTACGACGAAGCCACCTGGGTGCTGACCTCGTATCTCGTCGCCAATGGCATCGTGCTACCCATTTCGGCGTTCTTTGGCCGCGTGCTCGGACGCAAGCGCTATTTCATGGTTTGCATCGTCGCATTCACGGTGTGTTCGTTCCTTTGCGGCGTGGCGACGAATCTCGGTCAGCTCGTAATCTTTCGCGTGGCACAGGGCTTTTTCGGCGGCGGGTTGCAGCCTAACCAGCAGTCGATCATTCTCGACACGTTCCCGGCCAGCCAGCGGGGGCGCGCGTTTTCCATTTCCGCCGTGGCTATCGTCGTCGCGCCGGTGCTCGGCCCAACGCTCGGCGGCTGGATCACGGATAACTTCTCCTGGCGCTGGGTCTTCCTGCTCAACGTGCCCGTGGGCGTGCTCACCACGCTTGCTGTCCTCCAGCTCGTTGAAGATCCGCCGTGGGTGAAGCGCGAATCGCAGCAGCGCATGGACTGGCGCAATGTGGACTTTTGGGGCATCGGGCTCATTGCCGTGGGCCTGGGTTGCCTCCAGGTGATGCTCGATCGCGGCGAGGACGACGACTGGTGGTCCTCGCCCTTCATCGTCACGTTCACGGTGCTCGCGGCGCTCGGCATTGTGGGCGCGATCTTCCGCCTGCTCTATGCGAAGCACCCGGTGGTGGACCTGCGCTGCCTGCGCGACCGCAATTTCGCGCTGGGCTGCTGCATGATCGCCGCATTCGCCGCGGTGCTCTACGGCAGCGCGGTGATCGTGCCGCAACTCGCGCAGCAGCAGCTTGGCTACACGGCCACGCTCGCGGGCCTCGTGCTTTCGCCGGGCGCGCTGCTCATCACGCTGGAGATACCCATCATCAGCCGCCTGATGCCGCATATCCAGACGCGCATGCTCGTCTTCACCGGCTTTATCCTGCTCGCCATCGCGCTCATCTATGCGCGCACGCTAACACCCGACATCGACTACATCACGCTCGTCAAGCTGCGCAGCGCGCAATCGATCGCCATCGGCTTTCTGTTCGTGCCCGTCACGACGCTTGCCTACCTCACCGTGCCGAAGGAACTGAATAACGACGCTTCCGCGCTCTTCACGATGTTCCGCAACGTGGCCGGCTCGATCGGCATTTCGGTCTCCACGGCGCTGATCCGCGAGCGTTCCCAGGCGTGGATGGCGCATCTCTCCGCGCATATGTCGCCGTTTTCGCAGAACTACCATGACACGCTCACGCGAGAGGCGCAAACCGTCATGCAAAGCACCGGCGCGCCGCTCGCGCAAGCCATGCAGACTGCCAACGGTCACCTCTACGAAACGTTCGTTTCGCAGGCAACGATCCTTGCCTATATCGATGTGTTCGGCATTCTGGCTATTTTCTGCGTGCTGTTCACGCCGCTCGCGCTGCTCTTCTCGCCGGTCAAGGCTTCGGGTTCGGGAGGCCATTGAGATGCGCGCACTCCCGCTCATGCTCGCCGTCACTGCGCTCTGCGCCTGCACTGTCGGCCCCGATTTCAAGCCACCGCAGGCGGAGGCGCCCGCCGACTGGCGCGCCATACAGCGCGGCGCCAGTGAGGCGCGGCAAGAGCCGCAGCCGCGGGCCTCCTCCACGCCAACCGTCGAAGCCGACCCCGACCCGCTCTGGTGGCGCAGCTTCGGCGATTCGACGATGGACTCCCTGATCGAGCGCGCGCTGAAAGACAATCCCGACCTGCGCATAGCGGTCGTGCGCATTGCCGAGGCGCGCGAGCAAACCCAGCAGGCTGCAGCGCAAGGTCTACCGAACGTGCGCGCAAGTGGGAGCTACAAGCGCGAACAACTCGGCGCGAAAGGCATCCTCGAGTCGGCGGGCGTGTACAACAAGGTCGACGCGCTCGGCGAACCCAACTCGCCCATCAACCAGATCGCGCCGGGCGCTGGGGCGAGCGTGGAGCGCGGCGCGCAAAGCGCTCTCAACCAGCTCACCGCGCCCGTGAACCTGTGGCAGTTGGGGTTCGACGCCTCGTGGGAGCTGGACCTGTTCGGGCGCGTGCGGCGCTCGGTCGAAGCGGCGAACGCACAGGCCGAGGTCGCGATCGAATCGCAGCGCGACGCCCAGGTTTCGCTCGAAGCCGAAGTCGCGCAGACCTATTTGCAGTTGCGTGGCGCGCAAATGCTGCATGCCACGGCCGTCAACCTGATCGCCGAACAGCGCGAGACCGTGGAACTCGCGAGCAGTGCCGCAAGGCACGGGCTGGAAAGCGAACTGGACGTGGAGCGCGCGCAGGCCCAGCGTGCGCAAACCGAGGCCCTGCTGCCCCAGTACGACCAGCAGATCGCGCAGGCGCTCAACGCGCTCGCGGTGCTGGTGAACGAAACGCCCGGCGCGCTGGACGCGGAACTCACGCCGCCCGGTGTGCTGCCCGGCATGCCGCCCACGGTGCCAGTCGGGCTGCCCGCTACGCTCGCGCGCCGCCGTCCCGACATTCGCCGCGCCGAAGCCTCGCTGCACGCGGCCACGGCCAACGTGGGCGTGGCCGTCGCGCAGTTCTACCCCGACATCTCGCTCACCGGGCAGGTCGGCACACGTGCGACGTCGCCGCACGATCTCGCCCACTGGGCGAGCCTCTTCTGGTCGTGGGGGCCGAGCGTTTCACTGCCGGTATTCCAGGGCGGCGCGCTCGTGGCCAATCTGCATCTTTCGAAACTCCAGCAGGTCGAGGCGGCGCTCGACTATCGCAAGACCGTGCTCGGCGCGCTGCGCGACGTGAATAACGCGCTGGACGTCTATCGTACCGATCAGGCCCGGCTCGTCTCGCTTAACGAGAGCGCCGGCGCCCAGCGGCGTGCATTTGATCTCGCGCGCGAGAGTTATCGCAAGGGCCTCGTCTCCTTTATCGACGTCCTCGATGCAGAGCGACAATTGAGCAGCGCCGAGCAGAACGCCCAGCAAGGCGAACTGCAAGTCTGCACCGACCTCGTTTCGCTGTACAAGGCGCTGGGCGGAGGCTGGGAAAATGCTACGCCCCTCGCAACGTCTTCGTCAGTTCCCAGCGCGATGACGCCCTAGCCGAGCATCTTGCCCGCCGCGCGACGGCGGCGCTTGCGCTCGCGCTTGAGGTCCGCAAGCGCGACGTCGGCGCTCGCTGCATCGGCGAAAACCTCGCGGTGCTGGGCAAGCAGGCGTTCGCTGCTCACGGCGTCATTGAGCGATCCAAACCGGTCCTAAAGCTTCCTGAGCGCCTTGACGTGCCGCAACTCGCGCCGCGGCAACGTCGATTCGAAGAATTCCAGCACGTAGCGCAACCGTTTCGCTCCTTTTCGAACCTCATGCCATGCGGCGTAGTCGCTACGTTTCGCATGTCGTGCGCGGCGCATGCGCTTGCGCAACGCGCTCCGCGCCAGCCGTACGCGTTCATGTGCGAGGCGCTTCATCGGCGTACGGTGCGCGCAAGTGTTCAGTTCGCGATTCATTTCGTGCAACATGTCGCGCAACGCGTGCTTGAGGTCGGTGGCTTCGAGCGTCTGCCACGCGTCCTCGCGGGCCTCGCGCCGCGCGGCCTCGACGCGCTCGGCCGAAAACGCCAGGTCGCCTTTCGTGCCGGTCTTCCCGTCGAGCAATGCCATGGCGATGTCCCAGTCACGCGCCTCGCCTGCCGCTGACGCTGCGCGCTTGAGAAACGCACGCTGCGGCTCGGCGAGTTTGCGCCCGAGCAGTGGCCGCCACGCCCACAACAGTGTGCGCAGCCGTCGCAACGCGACGCGTAGCTTGTGCAGTTTCTCAGGATCGGAGCCCGGACTCCCGGCTCGCGCGAGCGCTTCGTCGATCAACGGCTTCGCGTGGCGCGAGAACTGCGATTGCGCGTCCTTACGCCCACTGCCTTGTCTTGTATCCACCTTGTCCATGTGCCCCTCCCACTGCTGAGCGCTTGCCTGTGCTGCCCTGTGGTGCTCCGGCTGCATAGGCAATTAACCCACCGCAAGTGATGTGCCACTGCAGACTTTCGATGCAGCGACAGTCCATGCATCCCGGCACGTTGTTTGCGCTCGCCCAGGTCGAATCGGCTGATCGGGAGCGTGCGATGGCGAGGTGGATCAAGGCAATGGAGATTGCGGCGCTGCCTGCGCAAAGCATGCAGCGCGTGGAACTCGAAGGCGTCGCGGTATTGCTTGTGAACGCTGGAACGGGGTCACATGCGCGAGTACGCGCATTTTCGGCGAATTGCCCGCATGCGGGCGCACCGCTCGAACAGGGTGCGCTGTACGGGGAGCGTGTCGTGTGTCCCTGGCACAAGGCGGCTTTCGCCGTCGAGAACGGTCACTGGCTGGAACCACCTGCACTCGAGGGCCTGAAAATATACCCGGTGCGCGTCGATTCGGACGCCGTGTTCATCGACCTCGAATCGGGTCGCGCCGTGCCGCAAGACCAAAAACAAGCCAGGCGCGAGTCGCAGCGCCACATCGCGATCATCGGCGGCGGTGCCGCAGCGGCAGCGGCGGCCGCCACGCTGCTCGAAGGCAGCTTCGCAGGCAATGTGACGATGTTCGCCGCAGAGCCGCAAGCGCCCTACGACCGCACCTGCCTGAGCAAGTTCGTGCCGGCTGGCGAGATGAAGCCCGGCGAGGTCCCGGCTATTCTTCCCGAAGCCTTGACCTGCGACCCGCGCCTGCGAATTGAGCACATCGAAGTGACGCGCTTCGACGTGCCAACGCGACAGATGACGCTCGCGGACGGCCAGCAGCCCTCGTTCGACGCCGTGCTGATCGCGAGCGGCTCAGCGCCGTTGCGGCCCGGCATTCCCGGGGCGGAACTCGGCCATGTCTTCACCTTGCGAACGCTCGGTGACGCGGGCGGCATCCTCGAAGCGTTATCGCCAGGCGACCCCGTCATCATTCTGGGCGACAGCTTCATCGGCCTCGAAACGGCCTCGGCCTTAAGAAAACGCGGTGTGAAGGTCACCATCGTCGCGCCCAGCGGTCTGCCGCTGCAGCGGGTGCTCGGCGCGCGCGTCGGCGGCTTGATGCGCGAGTGGCACGAAGCAAATGGCGCGGTGTTCCACCGGGCAAAGGCCACACGCTTCGAGGGAGTCCGTACCGTCGAAAGCGTCGAATTCGACGACGGCCGAACTGTTCGCGCGAAAGCGGTGATCGTCGGCATCGGCGTGCGCCCCGCCACGCAGTTTCTGAGCGGTATCGAACTTGGCGAAGATGGCGACGTGTCGGTGGACGCCACCATGCGTGCGGCCCCGGATGTCTACGCCGTCGGCGACATCGCGCGCTTCCCGCTGGGCAGCATGGCAGGCACTCCAGGCTCTGCGCAGACGACCCGCATCGAGCATTGGCGTGTGGCGCAGCAACAGGCGCGTATCGCCGCGCTGAACATGCTTGGCGAAAACGTGCGCTACGAGGGAGTGCCTTTCTTCTGGACCGAGCATTATGACAAGCGCCTCGACTACCTCGGCCACGCCGGTAGCTGGGACGATATTGTGATATCCGGGCGTCCCGGTGATGAACGCTTCGCAATTCTCTATTTGCAGCTGGGTCGTCTCCAGGCCGCGCTGGCCTGCGGCTACGAGCGTGAGATGGCGCTACTCAGCGAGCGGATGCGCGAGCGTTTGTCTACCGACGAAGCACGCGGGATTCTGGGGCTGTGATGGAACACAGCCCATCTGTCTCTGTCCGCGCGCCAGCCGGTGACAGCAAGCACGGCCACTTCGACTTCGCGGCGCTGCTGAAAGGCTGCACGCTGCCGCTCGACGCACAGTCGCTCGCCGATGCTGCACGCCAGCTGGTCGCAGCGTGCCCGACGCTGCCACAGCCGGGCGGCGGCCACACGCTCGCGCGCTGGCAATTTCTCGCAGGGCTCGCCGGCCACGATCTCTCTCTCATCAAGATTTACGAGGCGCATGCCGACGCGCTCGCCATTCAGGCCGAATTCGCTGCGCCAGGCATGCCGCGCTGCGGTGCGGCAAGCAGCGCCGACCCCGCGATATGGGGCGTATGGGCCGCGCGCTCGCCATGCAACGAACTGCGTTACACGTCCAGTCGCAGCGGGCAGGTATTGCTTTCCGGCGTCAAGCCGTGGTGCTCGGGCGCGGCATTCGTCACGCACGCGCTTGTGACCTGCGTCGACAGCGACGATCGCGACTGGCTCGCTGCGCTGCCCGTTGGCCAGCCGGGCGTGACAGTCACGGCGCGCGGCTGGGAAGCAGTTGGCATGGCGGCGACGCAAAGCGTCGAGATCGACGTGCTCAACGCGCAGGCCACGCTCGTTGGTCCAAGCGGCGGGTACTTGCGACGCCCTGGCTTCTGGCACGGGGGCGCCGGCATCGCCGCCTGCTGGTACGGCGCGGCGGCGGCGCTAGCCGTGCGCCTGCGCGACGCGGCCCGTCAACGCGACGATCCTCACCTGAGTGCGCACCTGGGAGCGGCCGATGTGGCGTTGAGTGCCGCACGCGCATTGCTGCGCGAGGCGGCGCGGACAATCGACTCCGCGCCAGAGGCCGACTCCATGGCGCTCGCGCTGCGTGTGCGGGCCGCAGTCGAAAGCGCGGTGGATGCCACGTTGCACGCCTGCGCGCGAGGCCTGGGCGCGGCGCCGCTATGCCGCAACCGCTGGTTCGCCCGGATGGCGGCGGATTTACCCGTGTTCGTGCGCCAGAGCCACGCCGAGCACGATCTCGCCGCGCTCGCGAAGCGTACCGCAGCGCACGAGGACTGGTCGCTCTGAGCCTGCGGCCACACCATGGAACAACTCACCTCGCGCGCCGCCCACTTCGATGCACAGTTCGCGCGTGGCACCGACCCATGGCGCTACCACACAAGCTGGTACGAGGCACGCAAACGCGCGCTCACGCTCGCCGCACTGCCGCGCGCACTTTACCGCCGCGCCTTTGAGCCAGGCTGTGCGAGTGGGGAGCTTTCCGCGGCACTCGCGCCGCGCTGTGGACAGTTGCTATGCGCAGACTTTGCCCCGCGCGCTGTGGAGATCGCCCGCTCGCGCCTCGCGTCGTTCGCTCATGTGCAGGTGGAGCGGCGCGCCATGCCCGCCGACTGGCCCGCCGCCCGTTTCGACCTGATCGTGGTGAGCGAGATTGCCTATTACCTGGGAGAAGCGGGCTGCGCGGAAATGGCAACGCTCGCCGCAACGGCGCTTGAGGCGGACGGCACGCTCCTCTGCTGCCACTGGCGGCACGGCGGCGAAGCCTGGATGGTCGATAGCACGCGCGTGCACGACATCTTCGCGCACCAGGCACTGCGCGCCTCGCTGCATCGCGTCGTGCATGCGGAAGATGCTGACTTTCTGCTCGACGTATGGAGCGCGGATCCGCTCAGCGTGGCCCGCCGTGAACGCGCGTGCTGAGCACCAAAGATGCCGGCCACTGTCCCCCGCGCCGTGTACTACGCCCTCGCCTCGAATGTTGTGGTGGCGCTCTGCAAATTCGCGGCGGCCGCGTACACGAACTCCGGCGCAACGCTGTCCGAAGCGGTGCATTCCAGCGCTGATTGTCTGAACCAGGTGCTGCTTATTGCAGGACGGCGCGCGGCGCACAGCGGTCCCGACGAGGAGCACCCTTTAGGCTTTGGCCGTGAAACGCACTTCTACGCCATGCTGGTCGCGCTGCAGTTCTTTCTGGTCGGTGGTCTCGCTTCGATGGTGATCGGCGTGTGGCGTGTCTGGCATCGCACTGGCCTCGATCGCCCGGAGGTCGCAGTGGCCGTGGTCTTCGTCTCCGCGGTGGTCGAGGGCGCTTCGTTACGCGCATCGATCCTCTCGATCGACAGGAAGCGCCGTGCGGGTGGTCTTTGGCGCTGGTTTCGCGAAACCGGCGAACTGGAAACGATGCTTTCGATTGGCGAGGACGCCGCAGCACTTGCGGGGGTGCTCGTCTCGCTCACCGGCACCGGGCTCGCGACCCTCACAGGCCGGCCGGGATTCGACGCGCTTGGCAGCATTGGCGTTGGCCTCGTAATGATGGCGACGGCGGTACTTTCGCTACGGGAAATCAAGTCATTGATCGTTGGCGAGGCGGCGCGTCCAGGCGTGCGCAAGGCGATGCGCGCCTGGCTCGACGCGCGGCCCGAAATCGGCCATATCGTAAGCCTCGTGGTGCTACGCTGGTCGGACAGCCTGCTTGTCGCCATCCAGGCAGAACTCTCCGAACACTGCGATGCAGAAGAACTCGTGCGCGTCATCGACCGTATCGAGAACGCCTTGCAGGATGCTTTTCCGGCTGTGCGGTGGGTCTTCTTCGAGCCTGAGCTGCGTGAGCACGGCGAGCATCCGCCTTGATCTGCGTGCCGTCGCTATGCCCATGTCGTTATGCCCGCCTCACGCACCAGTAGCGCTCGGGCCTCGCGAGATCGGCGGGAAAGGCCGAGTCGAAGGCGCGTAGCTGACTTGCGTATTCGAGGATGGCGCGCCGCCTGATCGAAAGCGCGCGCGCGCCGAGGCGTTCCGGGCGCCAGGACTCGTCGAGTGGCGCAGCATGCAACCCACCCGCCTCGAGTTCAGCCAGACGCTTTTCCACGGCGCCGCGCGCCGCGCGATGAATCGCATCTTCATAGACGATGCAGGACCCCACCCGGCCCGTGCGCAGCAGGCGAGCCCACGCCTCGCCCACTCGCATATGGTCCGGGTGACGCACGCCCAGCGGCACGACGAGCGATGCGTCGACCGTGCAAGCACACTCGTACGCTTTCGCAATTTCATCCGCAAGCCTGCCGACATCAGGTAACGCGCCATATTGGCCGTCGAGAAAGGGCAACCGGATTGCGCGTGCGCCGAAGTGCGCAAGGGCGCGATCGTCTTCGCGCCTGCGCTCGCGCATCGCTTGCGTCGAATCGTCGAAGCCCGCGGCGCGATCCCACTGCGTACTCTGGGGATGTGCAGGCAATCCTGCGAACACCGTGCAGACGCATGCCCCCGGGCACGCGGCGAGTAGCGCAGCGCATCCGAACGCCGCATCGTCGAGATGGGGCGAGACCACGAAAAGCGGGCACGCAGTGCTCGCCGTTTCGGGACGCAGGCAATCTTTGTGCATCGCAGTCGTCCGTGTATCGATTAGCACTTCTTACGTAGGCGTGGCGCTGCTGTTGCCACGACCACCGCGAACAAGGAAGAAATGTTGGATCCGCATTTCCATGTGTCGCAGCAAACGGCGCCCGAAAAGCACCATGCAAGCCCCATTCCGCTGTTCCTAACAGATCTCAGCCGGCCGCGGCGATGGCGGTTGCATCGCCATCCTGCTCTTCGTTTTGCATCTCGCTCTGCGCCCACGCGGCGAGCGTGTCGCCAAAGCCACCGCGCACGCGTGCATCGAGCCTCGCGCTCGTGACCACGCGCGGCGCGGCGCTCCATGCGATCTTCGCACCTGTCGCATCCAGCATTTCGACCAGCGCCACGTCTTCGCCGCAAGCGAGCTGGGTGAAGCCGCCTGCGCGCCGATACGCCAGCGCTGACACGCCGAGGTTCGCGCCATGCACGTGGCGATGACCATCGGCGTCGCGGTAGCGCGCTCGCCACGCGTCGAGTGCGCGCGCGGGGTGGTGGCTCCAGTCGTCGACTGTCACCGGCCCGCACACGGCGTCGACTCCGAGCGCCAGTTGCGCGGAGAGCCAATCTGGTGCAACCCTGCTATCAGCGTCGGAGAAAGCAAGCCAGCGAGCCCCCCGCTCCAGCATCCAGCATGCGCCGGCCGCACGGGCAACACCCACGTTACAGGCATCGACAACCAGACTTTCCGCGCCCGTTCGCTGCACGATGGCAGCCGAGCCGTCTGTGCACGCGTCCAGCACCACCAGCACGCGCACGGGCTCGCGCAAAAGCACGGGGTGACGTGCCGCTGTCATGGCTGCTCGCAGGCAGGACTCAAGGAGGCATTCTTCGTCGTGCGCGGGTATCACGATGCCGATCATGGAGATCCTCGAGCCGTTGTGGGTTAAGCGTGGGTTGCGCATGCACCTGTCTCGGCCCGCGAGGAGCCTCATGTGAGCGCAAGCGCAACTCCAATACCCGTCGTGCTCGCGCTGCGGGCACGGGGCATGCGATTTGGCCGGAACCACGCATCGCGCTGCAACGTTCGTCACAATCCGCCTGCGTAGAGGAGCCGACACCATGAGCACCACCGTTGCCCATCATGCGCGCTGCACGATTCGGGGAGCACCCGCGATCGTCTCGTTCGTAAGCGATCCATTGTCGACGTCGCTCTGAGCGACGGGTCGAGCGCCATGATTCACTGAGAGGCGTGCGTGTGCTCAGCGCAGGGTAACAGGCAT
>NZ_FMYQ01000036.1 GCF_900096975.1 Paraburkholderia lycopersici | reverse complement strand
GGCCAGAGGCAGGCGGTATGCGAACAATATCTGCCCAAGCCCGATGTTCCGGTATTCCGGCCTCGGTTTTTTTGCGGCTTCTGCCATGCTAGACCCCTACTATGTGTTAACACTAATTCGCGATTTTAGCGCCTTTTCATATCGCGCTGCAGCGAAATCCACCTCGGGAGCAGCTGGTGGGGCGCGCAAGCAAAGGCACGTGGGGAAAGGCGCCGCGCCTCGCGCGGCCGCCCGTCAACTCAAATCATTCTGATAGTAGTACCCGGTTGTGACATACCATCCACGGCGCACCTCGACTGGCCGGTCTCCATAGGTATAGGACACCCGCTCGACCGACAGCAAAGGAAAACCGGCGGGCACCTTGAGAAGATCGGCCACGGTGGGCTCGGCGGCCACCGCGCGAATCTTCTCCGTCGCGCGGATCATGCGCGTGCCGAACTCCGTTTCGAACATCGCATAGAGCGGCCCCTTGTATTCGGCGAGGCGCTCGCTCGTGAGCCCGCGGAACACGCCGCCGGGCAGCCAGATCTCGTCGAGCACGGTGCTTTCGCCGTCGAACTGCAGCAGGCGCCGGATCAGCACCACTGGGTCCGCGGGCTTGAGTTCGAGCTGGCGCGCGATCTCCGCCGAGGCGCGCAGGCGGCGGCACTCGAGCAGCTTGCTCACGTGCGGGTGCTCGGCGCCATCATCGGCGAGTAATCTCAGGAAGCGAAACTGGGCGCGCTCTTCGTTGTGCGTCGCAACAAAGGTGCCCTTGCCTTGACGGCGCACCAGCAGATTGTCGGCGGCCAGTTCGTCGATCGCCTTGCGCACGGTCCCCTGGCTCACCTTGTAACGGGCGGCCAGTTCGACTTCGCTGGGGATGATTTCGCCGGGCTTCCATTCGCCGGACTCGAGGCTCTGTGTAATGAGCCCCTTGATTTGCTGATACAGCGGACTGAAGGTCGGGGACGGCGAAACCGCAGGCGCGGACGCATGGGCCCCGCTCTCGGGAGCGGTAGAATTCGCGTTGCTGGCCGGGTTCGCACTCATGGCGCGCATTTCAACATAAATGCCCCCCGCGTATCAAGCATTTTTGGCTTCAATAGTTATGTCTTATATAAGACATAAGATACTGTTGACTTTGACCCTGACGACTCCTACACTGCCGATCGAGCAAGGGTTTGCGGGCGGGTTGCCGACCGGTTTCGGCGGTTGTTTTCAGCGCTAAAAACAGTGGGCACAGGAGCCGCCGGCTGCATCCATCTCGTGGCGAATGCGCCGCGAGCCGCCTTGCGCCATGCTGTTCCCTCTCGCAGTAAACGCAGTAGAGGTTCCGCGCCGGCCGGCACGCGTAAGCCCATGCGCGCCGCGCATCTGTGGGAGAGCCCGAGCGAGCTGTTGCAGGAATCGGCACACGCGAAGCGTCCGGCGTCCCTCGAAGAACGCCCGTTCATCTCTTGCCATGTTGCACATGGTTCCCGGCACGGCGGCCCGCGCCGGCGGCGCGCGTCACGGCCTGGCAGTTGGTGAAGATCCAGTGAAGCGCGCATGCCGGCGGGAAAGACCGCCTGTTTCACCTACGCTTCGTGTATCACGCATATAGAATGGCGTTTTACCCTGGCGTCTAACGCATCTTCCTGGAGATTTTCAATGGCTAAGCCCGCAAAGCGCGTTGCCGTCACCGGCGCCGCAGGTCAGATCGGTTACTCCCTGCTGTTCCGCATTGCGAACGGCGACCTGCTCGGCAAAGACCAGCCCGTCATCCTGCAATTGCTTGACCTGCCGCAAGCGCAAGCCGCCGTCAAAGGCGTCGTGATGGAACTGGAAGACTGCGCATTCCCGCTGCTCGCGGGCGTCGTGGTCACTGACGATCCGAAGGTTGCGTTCAAGGACGCCGACGTCGCACTGCTCGTGGGCGCCCGTCCGCGCTCGAAGGGCATGGAGCGCAAGGACCTGCTCTCGGCCAACGCCGAAATCTTCACGGTTCAGGGCAAGGCCCTGAACGACGTCGCGAGCCGCGACGTGAAGGTGCTCGTGGTCGGCAACCCGGCCAACACGAATGCTTACATCGCCATGAAGTCGGCGCCGGACCTGCCGAAGAAGAACTTCACGGCCATGCTGCGCCTGGACCACAACCGCGCGCTGTCGCAACTGGCGGCCAGGTCGGGCAAGCCGGTCGCCTCGATCGAGAAGCTCGCCGTGTGGGGCAACCACTCGCCGACGATGTACCCCGACTTCCGTTTCGCCACGGTCGAAGGCCAGTCGCTCACGAAGCTGATCAACGACGACGAATGGAACCGCAACACGTTCATCCCGACGGTCGGCAAGCGCGGCGCGGCGATCATCGAAGCGCGCGGCCTCTCGTCGGCGGCTTCGGCGGCCAATGCGGCAATCGACCACGTGCGTGACTGGGTCCTGGGCACGAACGGCAAGTGGGTCACGATGGGCATCCCGTCGGACGGCTCGTACGGCATCCCCGAAGACATCATCTACGGCGTGCCGGTGACCACCGAGAACGGCGAATACAAGCGCGTGGAAGGCCTCGAAATCGACGCGTTCTCGCGCGAGAAGATGGACGGCACGCTGAATGAGCTGCTCGAAGAGCGCGACGGCGTGGCGCACCTGCTCGGCAAGTAAGCCAGGCGCACGAACGGAACGCGCTGGCTACGCGCCGCCTTCTGCGCTATCCAGCGCCGTTCCGTTCTGCTTCCTGCACGCGCGGCCCCTCGGCGGACCGCGCGCCGCCAGCTTCCCGCGGACCGCCCGATCCGCATGCGCCTTGCCGGCAGGACGCATCCGAATCCGGTATCTCCTACAACACTCGACTCCCGACGCCGAAGATGCGCGCCATCCTCCCCGCCGAAGTGCTGTTTGACGGCGAAGCGCCGCCCGCCATTCTGCCCGCATGCGATCACTACGCGGGCAGCGAGAAGCTGATGCTGAAATCGCTCGCGCTGCAGCAGCAGCTCGGCCCGGTGTTCGACATCACGCTCGATTGCGAAGATGGCGCCCAGGTTGGCCGCGAGGCCGAGCACGCGGAACTCGTGGCGTCGTTGATCGGCGGCGAGCACGACCGCTTCGGACGCGTGGGTGTGCGCGTTCACGACTTCCATCACCCGCATTGGCGCGACGACGTGCGCCTGATCCTGCGCGCCGCAAAGCGCGCGCCGGCCTTCATCACACTGCCGAAAATCCGCGCTGTGGGCGACGCCGCCGAAATGACGGCGTTTATCGAAGCCACGCGCGTCGAAATGGGCATCGACAAGCCGATCCCCGTGCAATTGCTCGTCGAAACGCACGGCGCGCTCGCGCGCGTGTTCGACCTCTCGGCGCTGCGCGGCGTCGAGGCGTTGAGCTTCGGGCTGATGGACTTCGTTTCCGCGCACGACGGCGCGATTCCCGATTCGGCGATGCGCTCGCCGGGCCAGTTCGATCACCCGCTCGTGCGCCGCGCGAAGCTCGAAATCGCGGCGGCCTGCCACGCCTTCGGCCGCGTGCCCTCGCATAATGTGAGCACGGAAGTGCGTGACATGGAGGTCGTCGCGAACGACGCGCGCCGCGCGCGCAACGAGTTCGGCTACACGCGCATGTGGAGCATTCACCCGGCGCAAATTCCGGCAATCGTCGCCGCGTTCGCGCCGCGCGATGAAGAAATTGCGCTGGCCGCCGAAATCCTGCTCGCCGCGCAGCATGCGCAATGGGGTCCGACGCGCCACGGCGACACGCTGCACGACCGCGCGAGCTACCGTTACTACTGGTCGGTGCTGCGCCGCGCGCGGTCTACGGGCCGCGCCGTGCCGGCCGAAACGGCGCCGCTCTTCGCATCGGGCAAACTGGCGCAGGAGCCGGCCTGATGTGCGCGAGGAACCCGGTGTCGAAAACGTTTTCAGCGCAACCCGCCGCCGCAGCGCATGGAGCCTGCCGCCGCACGGCGCGGCGACGGCAGGCGCAAGTGAACCCAGGCAAGCGACACCGGCCGGGAGAAATTGAAGCTCATGGCGATAAATAGGTGAAAATAGCGTCCGCTGTGCGCTTTCGGGGCGCGCGCAGTGCAAACGGCGGTCGCACCCCCGCGGCCGCGCACTGATCAACTGATTTGGATAGATAAAGGTTTGACTCCCATGAAGAAACTGCTGATCGCCGCTGTCATCGGCACGCTGTCCTCGACGATGATGCTGGCCGCCACCGACGCCGCCGCACAAGGCCCGTCGACCACCGCCAAAAAGCCGGCGCCGAAGCATCGCATCATCAAGCGCAAGCCCAACCCGGCCAAGGAAGCGAAGGTCGATCCGATCCCGGACGGCTCGGAGCACTGGAGCTGCGCGGAAGGCGCCCAATTCGACCTGAAGGGCGACATGGCGCGTGACCAGATCGTCACGGTTCACTGGGCGAACAAGAACTACAACCTGCCGCGCCAGGTCACGACCACGGGCGCCGACCGCTTCCACGACGCCGCCACCGGTCTCGACCTCGTCGTGATCCCGACGAAGGCCATGCTGTTCTCGGACAAGGACAGCTCGCGTCTGGCCGACGAGTGCAAGACGATTGCAATGCAACAAGGCGCCATGGCGCCGACACAGGCTCAGGCACTGAACCCGGCTAACCGCGGCGCACCGGCCAGCGGCGCAGCGGGCCAGTAAGCCAGGGCCGAGGGAGCGCCTCGATGTCCACACCGACCCCCAACCTCAGGCCGCAGCCGGATCAAGTCCTGGTCGATATCGTCGACTACATCCTGAACTTCCGGGTCGACAGCGCGCTCGCGCTGTCTACGGCCCGGCATTGCCTGATCGATACGCTCGGCTGCGGACTCGAGGCGCTCTCCTACCCCGCCTGCACCAAGCTGCTGGGCCCGATCGTGCCCGGCACGATCGTCCCGCATGGCGCGAAGGTGCCGGGCACGCAATTCCAGCTCGACCCGGTTCAGGCCGCGTTCAATATCGGCGCGATGATCCGCTGGCTCGACTTCAACGACACGTGGCTCGCCGCCGAGTGGGGCCATCCGTCGGACAACCTGGGCGGCATTCTCGCGACCGCCGACTGGCTCTCGCGCACGGCCATCGCTCAGGGCAAGCCGCCGCTCACCATGAGGCACGTGCTCGAAGGCATGGTGAAGGCGCATGAGATCCAGGGCTGCATCGCGCTGGAGAACTCGTTCAACAAGGTCGGTCTCGACCACGTGTTGCTCGTGAAGCTCGCCTCGACCGCCGTGGTCGGGCAGATGCTCGGGCTCACGCGCGACGAACTGATCAACGCCGTCTCGCTCGCGATGGTCGACGGCCAGTCGCTGCGCACCTATCGCCACGCGCCCAACACGGGGTCGCGCAAGTCGTGGGCCGCCGGCGACGCTACCTCGCGCGCCGTGCGCCTCGCGCTCATGGCGAAGACGGGCGAGATGGGCTACCCCTCGGCGCTCACGGCGAAAACGTGGGGCTTTTACGACGTCTCGTTCAAGGGGCAGCCGTTCAGGTTCCAGCGCCCTTATGGCACGTACGTGATGGAAAACGTGCTGTTCAAGATTTCGTTCCCCGCCGAATTCCACGCGCAGACCGCCGCCGAAGCCGCCATGACGCTGCACGGCGTGCTCGCGCAAAAGGGCAAGACGGTTGGGGACATCAAGCGCATCATCATACGCACGCACGAAGCGGCGATCCGCATCATCGACAAGAGCGGCCCGCTCGCGAATCCGGCCGACCGCGACCACTGCATCCAGTACATGGTCGCCGTGCCGCTCATCTTCGGGCGCCTTACTGCCGCCGATTACGAAGACGAAGTCGCGAGCGACGCGCGCATCGACGCGCTGCGTGCGAAAACGGCGTGCGTGGAAGACCCGCAGTTCACGAAGGATTATCACGACCCGAACAAGCGTTCGATCGCGAATGCGCTCACCGTCGAGCTGTACGACGGCACGACGCTCGACGAGGTCGTAGTGGAATACCCGATCGGCCACCAGCGGCGCCGCGCCGAAGGCATCCCGCTGCTGATCGAAAAATTCCGCACCAACCTCGCGCGCCGCTTCCCCGCGAAGCAGCAGCAGGCGATTCTCGATGTCTCGCTAGACGAAGCGCGGCTTTGCGCCCTGCCCGTCAACGAGTACGTCGACTTGTACGTAATCTGAGCAATCAGGCAAGCAGCAAACGTGCAGTAAAGCGTTATTTCCGCGATTAAACGAAGGAAAACACCATGGCCCACAATCTCCACAAAACGCTAAAGGAATTCGACAGCGGTTCCGGCAAAGGCAAGTTCTACTCGCTGCCGCAACTCGGCAAGCAGCTCGGCGTGAAGATCAATCGCCTGCCGGTCTCGATCCGTATCGTGCTCGAGTCCGTGCTGCGTAACTATGACGGCAAGAAGATCGCGGAAGAGCACATCGAGCAACTCGCGAACTGGAAGCCGACCGCCGCGCGCGTCGACGAAATTCCGTTCGTCGTTTCGCGCGTCGTGCTGCAGGACTTCACGGGCGTGCCGCTGCTCGCCGACATCGCCGCGATGCGCGGCGTCGCCCAGCACGTCGGCAAGGACCCGAAGGTCATCGAGCCGCTCGTGCCGGTGGATCTCGTCGTCGACCACTCGGTCCAGATCGACTACTTCCGCCAGAAGGACGCGCTCGACCTGAACATGAAGCTGGAGTTCCAGCGCAACAACGAGCGCTACCAGTTCATGAAGTGGGGGATGCAGGCGTTCGACACGTTCAAGGTCGTGCCGCCGGGCATCGGCATCGTCCACCAGGTCAACCTCGAATATCTCGCGCGCGGCGTGCACAAGAAGGCTGAAGGCGGCGACACCGTCTACTATCCGGACACGCTCGTCGGCACGGATTCGCACACGACGATGATCAACGGCATCGGCGTGGTGGGCTGGGGCGTGGGCGGCATCGAAGCGGAAGCGGGCATGCTCGGCCAGCCGGTGTACTTCCTCACGCCGGACGTCGTCGGCGTCGAGCTAAAGGGCAAGCTGCGCGAAGGCTGCACGGCCACCGACCTCGTGCTGACAATCACCGAAATGCTGCGCAAGGAGAAGGTCGTCGGCAAGTTCGTCGAGTTCTTCGGCGAAGGCACGGCCTCGCTGTCGCTGCCGGACCGCGCGACGATCGGCAACATGGCGCCGGAATACGGCGCGACCATGGGCTTCTTCCCCGTCGACGAAAAGACGATCGGCTACTTCAAGGGCACGGGCCGCACGGAAGCCGAAATCGCCGCGTTCGAGAACTACTTCAAGGCGCAGGAGCTGTTCGGCATTCCGAAGGCCGGCGACATCGACTACACGAAGACGCTGACGCTCGACCTCGGCACGGTCACGCCGTCGCTGGCCGGCCCGAAGCGCCCGCAGGACCGCATCGAAATCGGCAACGTGAAGTCGACCTTCACCGACCTGTTCTCGAAGCCGGTCGGCGAAAACGGCTTCAACAAGAAGGCCGACGACCTCGCGGCCGAGTACAAGACGACCGACGGCGTCAAGCTGCACAACGGCGACGTGCTGATCGCCGCGATCACGTCGTGCACGAACACGTCGAACCCGAGCGTGCTGCTGGCCGCCGGCCTGCTGGCGAAAAAGGCCGTGGAAGCGGGCCTCACGGTCGCGCCGCACATCAAGACCTCGCTCGCCCCGGGGTCGCGCATCGTCACGGAATACCTGACGAAGACGGGCCTCCTGCCGTATCTCTCGAAGCTCGGCTTCGAACTCGCGGCCTACGGCTGCACGACCTGCATCGGCAATGCCGGCGACCTCACGCCGGAACTGAACGAAGCCATCACGAAGAACGACGTCGTCGCGGCCGCCGTGCTGTCGGGCAACCGCAACTTCGAAGCGCGCATCCACCCGAACATCCGCGCGAACTTCCTGGCCTCGCCGCCGCTCGTCGTCGCCTACGCGATCGCGGGCAACATCACGCGCGACCTGATGACGGAACCGGTCGGCCAGGGCAAGGGCGGCAAGGACATCTACCTCGGCGACATCTGGCCGACGAGCGAGGAAGTCAACGCGCTGCTCAAGTTTGCGCTCGATGCTGACGTTTACCAGAAGAACTACAGCCAGCTCACGAAGAAGGGCGACCTGTGGAGCAAGATCGAGGGCGAGGAAGGGCAGGTCTACGACTGGCCGAAGTCGACGTACATCGCCGAGCCGCCGTTCTTCGGCAAGGAATTCTCGATGACGCCGTCGTCGGAAGTTGCCGAGATCAAGGGCGCGCGCGCACTGGGCATCTTCGGCGACTCGGTCACGACCGACCACATCAGCCCGGCGGGCTCGATCAAGGAAGATTCGCCCGCAGGCAAGTGGCTGAAGGCGAACGGCGTGCAGAAGGCCGACTTCAACAGCTACGGCTCGCGCCGCGGCAACCACGACGTGATGATGCGCGGCACCTTCGCGAACGTCCGGATCAAGAACCTGATGATCCCGGCGAAGGCCGACGGCACGCGCGTGGAAGGCGGCCTGACGATCCACCAGCCGAGCGGCGAACAGATGTCGATTTACGACGCCGCCATGAAGTACATCGACGCCGGCACGCCGACCATGGTGTTCGCCGGCGAAGAGTACGGCACGGGTTCGTCGCGCGACTGGGCAGCCAAGGGCACGCAGTTGCTGGGCGTGAAGGCCGTGGTCGCACGCAGCTTCGAGCGCATTCACCGCTCGAACCTGGTCGGCATGGGCGTTCTGCCGCTGCAGTTCAAGGGTTCGGACAGCGTTCAGTCGCTCGGCCTGACCGGCGAAGAAACGTACGACATCGAAGGCCTGACGGACGACTTCAAGCCACAACAGGACCTGACGCTCGTCATCCGCCGCAAGGATGGCAAGGAGCAGCGTATTCAGGTGCTGCTGCGCATCGACACGCCGATCGAAGTCGACTACTACAAGCACGGCGGTATTCTGCCGTTCGTGCTGCGCTCGCTGCTGGCTGCTTAAGCCTCGCGACGCAAGCCGTTTTTGCAGGTGCCGCGCCCGGCAACGGGTGCGGTCACACTTGAAGCCCGACGCAAGTCGGGCTTTTTTTTCGGCTGTATTTTTGGCGGGTCATTCGATCAGCTTGTTGAGCGACGCGAACTCGATCAGCGCGGCGAGCGACGACACGCCGAGCTTGTCGAGCACCCGCGTCTTGTAGGTGCTCACAGTCTTGTCAGACAGACCAAGACGCGCCGCAATACCCTTGTTGCTCATACCGCGCGCGAGATATTGCAGCACCTCGACTTCGCGCGGCGAAAGCCCGTTGAGCGCCACGTCGCGGCCGCCGCCGCAACTGGCCGCCGGGAAGCAGTTGTAGCCGAGCAGCACCGCCTTGACGACGCCGCACAACTCCTCGACACCGCGATTCTTGTTGACGTAGGCGCTCGCACCCGCAACGCGCGTGTGATTGGCCATGACGAGCTCGGGCTTGGCCGAGAGCACGAGAATGCGCGCTTCGGGCTGCTTCGCGCGAATTCCCCGGATGACGGAAAGGCCGTCGAGCCCGGGCAACTCGAGGTCGAGGATCACCAGGTCCGGCTGTAGTTCCTGTACGAGGCGCAGACCCTCTTCGCCGTCGCCGCACTCGCCCACCAGCTCGTACTCCGAATGCAGCACGTTGGCGAGCATCTTGAGCACGATCGGGTGATCGTCGATTACCACGATGCGTTTCATTTTTTGTTCCATGGCGGAGTGAGTATGGAGGTCCCTTCAGCGGGAATCTCACAGACTGAACGACACGCCATCCTTTTTGTATAGGAAAGGTCTGAAACGCCTTTCATCCTCCGATACTCGATCAAGGGTTAACCCGCATCGGACGATGTTTGAATTTAACTAACGCGTGAATTAAAGTAGAGCGATGGCAACCCGTTCCCGCCCCTCTTCTTCCACGCCCCGCCAGCGCGGCCGGCGCCGCGCCGACGCCGACCTCGACATGCGCGAGCGGCTGCTCGCCAGCGCCACGCAATTGTTCGGCGAGCAAGGCATCGCGGCCACCACGATGGCGCAGATTGCCGAGGCCGCCGGCGTGACATCGGCGATGGTGCATTACTACTTCACGAACCGCGAAAAGCTGCTCGACGCGGTGGTCGAGGAGCGCATCGCGCGCTCGATCGCGTTCGTATGGGAAAGCGTGGAGAGCGACGTCGCGCAAGACGCGCACGCGCTCGTCGAAGAACTGATCGCGCGGCTTTTCGACGTCACGTCGCGCATGCCCTGGCTGCCGCCGCTCTGGCTGCGCGAAATCGTCAACGAAGGCGGCTTGCTGCGCGAGCGCATGCTCAAACGGCTGCCCGTCGAGCAGTTGCAGCGCTTTGCCGCACGCGTCGGCGAGGCGCAGCGCAACGGCGCCGTCAATGCCGAACTCGAAGCGCCGCTGCTCTTCATCTCGATCCTCGCGCTCGTCATGCTGCCGCTTGCGACTTCGAAGCTCTGGCAAAGCACGCGCGGCTTTCCAAAGATCGAGCGCGAGGCGCTGCAGCGTCATGTGAGCGCGCTGCTGCGCGCCGCACTGCGGCCCGCGCCGCAGGAAAAGCGCGCAGCGAGCAGCAAGGGCGACGCGTCATGAAGCGCACGACCGCCTGCATGTGCGCCGCCGCGTTCGTTCTCGCCGCGTGTTCGAAGCACGGGCCGCCAGGATGGCAGGGTTATGCCGAAGGCGAATATGTCTATCTCGCGTCATCGCAGGCGGGCACGCTCACGCGCCTCGACGTCCAGCGCGGGCAAACCGTGGCCGCGAATGCGCCCGCCTTCGCGCTCGATTCCGTCGAAGAAACCGCCGCACGCGACGAGGCGCAGCATCGGCTCGCCGCGGCGCAACAGCAGCTTGCCGACCTGCAAACGGGCAAGCGTCCGCCCGAGGTTCGCGTAACCGAAGCGCAGCTCGCGCAGGCCGAGGCGAACGCGCACAAGGCCGCGCTCCAGCTCACGCGCGACGAAGCGCAATTGCGCGCGGGCGGCATCGCGCAGGCGCAGCTCGACGACTCGCGCGCGCAGGCCGCCTCCACCGCCGCACAGGTGCGCGAACTGCAAAATCAGGTGCGCGTGGCGAACCTGCCGGGCCGCGCTGCGCAAATCGCCGCACAGGCCGCCGAAGTCGAAGCCTCGCGCGCCTCGCTCGCGCAAGCGCAGTGGCGGCTCGACCAGAAGCGCGTGAACGTGCCGGGCGCGGGCCTCGTCTACGACACGCTCTTTCGCGTCGGCGAATGGGTGCAGGCGGGCAGTCCCGTCGTGCAGATGCTGCCGCCGCAGAACGTGAAAGTGCGCTTCTTCGTGCCCGAAACGATAGTCGGCTCGCTCGCGCCCGGCCGCAAGGTGAACGTGCGCTGCGACGGCTGTGCCGCGCAGGTCCCGGCCACCATCACGTGGATCTCGAATGCCGCCGAATACACGCCGCCCGTCATCTACAGCAACGAGAACCGCGCGAAGCTCGTCTTCATGATCGAGGCGCGGCCTTCCGCGCAAGACGCCGTGAAGCTTCATCCGGGCCAGCCGGTCGAGGTGACGCTGCAATGAGCACGGCTTCCGAGCGCAGCGGCGACTACGCCATCGACGTGCGCAATCTCAACAAGCATTTCGGCAGCAAGCACGTCGTGAACGACGTTTCGCTACGCGTGGCGCGCGGCGAGATCTTCGGCTTTCTCGGGCCGAACGGCAGCGGCAAGACCACGTCGATCCGGCTCATGTGCGGCCTGCTCACACCCGATTCCGGCTCGGGCACCTGCCTCGGCTTCGACATCCTGCGCGAGAGCGCGCAGATCAAGCGTCACGTGGGCTACATGACGCAGCGCTTCTCGTACTGGGAAGACCTGACGATCCGCGAAAATCTCGACTTCGTCGCGCGTATTTACCAGATGCCGAATCGCCGCGAAGCCGTTGACCACGCGCTCGAATCGCTCGGCCTCGCGAGCCGCGCAAACCAGCTCACGGGCGCACTCTCGGGCGGCTGGAAGCAGCGCCTCGCGCTCGCGGCCTGCATGCTGCACGAGCCCGAGCTGCTGCTGCTCGACGAGCCGACCGCGGGCGTCGACCCCACCGCCCGCCGCGACTTCTGGGAGGAGTTGCACCGGCTCGCCGCGCGCGGCATCTCGGTGCTCGTGAGCACGCACTACATGGACGAAGCGGAGCGCTGTCACAAGCTCGCTTATATCGCCTATGGCAAGCTGCTCACGCAGGGCACGGCCAGCGAGGTGATCGCCGAACAGAACCTCGAAACGTGGGCCATTCACGGCGAGCGGCTCTCCGCGCTCGCCGCGCAACTGCGCAGCGCCCCCGGCGTCGAGCAGACCGTGGTGTTCGGCTCCGCGCTGCATGCAAGCGGCCGCGACCACGCGGCGCTCGCCGCCGCCGTCGCGCGCGCCGTGGAAGGCCAGCCATTGCGTGCCGAACGCATCGACACCGGCCTCGAAGATGTCTTCATCTACCTGATGAGCTATGTTAAGGATAACTACGGTAATGCCGACGGGGTGAAGCCGTGAGCGCGGCGTTTCCGTTTTCCATGGCGCGCTGGTGGAGCATCGTGCTCAAGGAGTTCCTGCAGCTCAAGCGCGACCGCATCACGTTTGCGATGATCGTCGGCCTGCCGATCATCCAGCTTACGCTTTTCGGCTATGCGATCAATACCGACCCGAAGCACTTGCCCACGGCCATCGTCGTGCGCGAGGACAGCGTGTTCGCGCGCAGCTTCGTCGCCGGCATGCGCAATTCGGCCTACTTCGACGTGATCGAGACGATGCCCGACGAAGCCTCGGCGCGCCACGCACTCGCTCGCGGCACGGTGCAGTTCGTGTTGAGCATTCCTGTCGATTTTTCTCGCCGCCTGCTACGTGGCGAAAGACCGTCACTGCTCCTCGAAGCCGACGCGAGCGACCCCACCGCCATTACCACCGCGCTCGCGGCGCTGCCGGGACTCGTCGCGCCCGTGGCGGCAAAGGATCTCACCGGCCCGCTCGCGCACCTGAACGGCACGCCCGCCGCGTTCGACGTGCAGGTGCACAGGCTCTACAACCCGGAGGGCATCACGCAGTACAACGTCGTGCCGGGCCTGATGGGCGTGATTCTCACGATGACGATGGTGATGATGACGGGCCTCGCCATCACGCGCGAGCGCGAACGCGGCACGATGGAGAACCTGCTGGCGACGCCCGTGCTGCCCATCGAGGTAATGACCGGCAAGATCGTCCCCTATGTGGCGATCGGGCTGATCCAGGCAACCATCATCGTGCTCGCCGCGCGCTACGTGTTCCATGTGCCGTTCGCAGGCGGGCTCGTTGCGCTTTATCTGTCGGCGCTGCTTTTCATCGCCGCGAACCTTACGGTGGGCATCACGCTCTCGTCGCTCGCGCAGAACCAGTTGCAGGCCATGCAACTGACGATGTTCTACTTCCTGCCAAGCCTCCTGCTCTCGGGCTTCATGTTCCCGTTCGGCGGCATGCCGCGCTGGGCGCAATGGATCGGCAACGTGCTGCCGCTCACGTACTTCAACCGGCTCGTGCGCGGCATCCTGCTCAAGGGCAACGGCTGGACCGACCTGTGGCCCGCCGTGTGGCCGCTCGCGGCGTTCACCGTCGCGGTCATGGCGATCGCCGTGCGCTTCTACCGGCGCACGCTCGACTAGCGCAAGGCACCACGACGATGAAGCGCTTCGCACTTTCCGCCTTCGCCACGCTGCTCACGCTCGCGGGCTGCACCGTAGGCCCCGATTTCCGCACGCCCGAAGCGCCCGCGGCCACAGGCTGGACGCGCGCGGGCACACCTGCGGCAACCGCCGGCGCAGCGGGGCCCGGCGGCGGCGCGCAAACCTTCGCGACGGCCGGACACGCACCGCGCGCGTGGTGGACGCAGTTCGGCAGCGCGGAACTGGACGAACTCGTCGATCAGGCGTTGCGCGCGAGCCCCACGCTCGACTCGGCGCGCGCGAAGCTTCTCGAAGCGCGCGAGAACTACAACGCGCAAGCGGGCGCGGCGAATTTTCCGTCCGTCGATCTCAAGCTGTCCGGCACGCGCCAGAAGGTCGATCTTGCCGCCTTCGGCATCACCCAGGTGGCGAATCCGCCGCCGTTCACGCTCTATAACGCATCGGTCAGCGTGTCTTACGTTTTCGACGTATTTGGCGCGAACCGCCGCGCGCTCGAAGCCACGCTCGCCCAGGTCGACTACGCGACCTACGAACTGGAGGCCGCGCGGCTGTCCGTCGCGGCCAACGTGGTGTCCACGGCGATACGCCGCGCGTCGCTGCAACGGCAAGTCGAGCTCACGCGCAACCTTGCCGATGCGCAGGCACGCCAGCTCGAGATCGTGGAAGCGCGCCTTGCCGCCGGCGGCGTGGCGCAAACCGACGTGCGCAGCCAGCGCACGCTGCTCGCGCAAACGCGCGCGTCGCTGCCGCCGCTCGAAACGCAGCGCGACGCCGCAGAGCATCAGCTCGCTATTTTGCTGGGCGTGGCGCCCTCCAGCACGCGATTCACCGCGCAGCTCGACGCACTTTCGCTCAACACGCTGCGCCTGCCCGACACCGTCACGCTCACCCTGCCTTCCGCACTCGCGCGAGAGCGGCCCGACATACGCGCCGCCGAGGCGCTGCTGCACCAGGCGAGCGCGAACGTGGGCGTGGCGACGGCCAATCTCTATCCACAGATTTCGATTTCGGCGAGCATGGGGTCGGAGCGTACGCACATCGAAGACGTGGTCAACGGGCTGAACATCTGGAACGTGGGGCTCGGGCTGACACAACCGCTGTTTCATGGCGGCGAATTGCGCGCGAAGAAACGCGCTTCGGAAGCGGCCTACGAAGCGGCCTTCGCGGACTATCGGCAAACGGTGCTGCAAGCGTTGCAGCAGGTCGCCGACGCGCTGCGCGCGCTTCAGAACGACGCGACCGAATTGCAGGCGCGCGACGACGCTGCTCGCGAGGCACAAGCCAATGCAACGATTGCGCAAACGCGCCACGAAGCCGGCGGCGTGAGCGAATTCGCACTGATCGACACGCAACGCCAGGCACTCCAGACGATGCTGGACCGCACGCGCGCGCACGCCGACCGGCTCGCCGACACGGCCGCGCTCTATCAGGCGCTCGGCGGCGCTGCCCCGCCCGCGCCATAGCCCACGGTGCCGCGCGGCGACGCGGCAACCACGAGGCGATGGCGGCAACCATTCGTTTCCTTCCGCTTGCGCCGCGGCTGCGCGACAATGACTCTCCCTTGCTTTACCGGCAAACGAGAGACACGTATGAACCAGGCATCGCTGTCCCCCGCACAACTGTTCCCCGACGATCTCGTGGGCGCCGACGCGCTCCAGCTTTCGCAATGGATACGGCTGCGCAAGGTGTCCTGCCGCGAAGTGATGACCGCGTTTCTCGACCATATCGAGCGCGTGAACACCCCTGCCAACGCAATCGTCTCGCTGCGCGAGCGCGCCACGCTGCTCGCCGAGGCCGACGAGCGCGACGCCCGGCTCGCGCGCGGCGAGTACCTTGGCTGGATGCACGGCATGCCGCAAGCGCCGAAGGACCTCGCTGCCACGGCCGGTATTCCGTTCACGCAAGGCTCGCCGCTGTTCCGCAACGAAGTGCCGCAAGCCGACTCGCTGATGGCCGCACGCATGCGCGCGCAAGGCGCAATCTTCATCGGCAAGACCAACACGCCGGAGTTCGGCCTCGGCTCGAACACCTACAACACGGTTTTCGGCACGACACTCAACGCTTACGACCCCACGCGCAGTGCAGGCGGCAGCAGCGGCGGCACCGCCGTCGCGCTCGCGCTGCGTATGCTGCCCGTCGCCGACGGCAGCGACATGATGGGCTCGCTGCGCAATCCCGCTGGCTGGAACAACGTGTTCGGCTTTCGTCCCTCGCAAGGGCGAGTACCCTCGGTGCCCGCACACGATCTGTTCTTTCATCAGCTCGGCTATGCGGGGCCCATGGGCCGCAACGTGCCCGACCTCGCGATGCTGCTTTCCACACAGGCCGGCTACGACGCGCGGGCGCCGCTCTCCATCGCCGAAGGCCCATCACGGTTCGCGGGTTCGCTCGAACGCGACTTGGGTTGCGCGCGCATCGGTTGGCTCGGCGACTACGACGGCTATCTGCCGATGGAAGACGGCGTGCTCGCGCTCTGCGAAACGGCGCTCGATGACCTCGAGTCGATTGGCTGCAGGGTCGAGGCCGCGCGCCCCGGCTTCGCAATGGAACGGCTGTGGCAGACCTGGCTCACGCTGCGCCACTTCTCGTGCGCAGGCACGCTCGGCGCGCTCTACCGCGACCCGGAAAAGCGCGCGCGGCTCAAGCCCGAGGCGCAATGGGAAGTGGAAGGCGGTCTGAAGCTTTCGGGCGAAGATGTCTGGAACGCCACGGTCGCGCGCAGCCAGTGGTACAACGCGCTGCTCGCGCTTTTCGAGCATTACGACTACCTCGCGCTGCCGAGCGCGCAGATCTTCCCGTTCGACGCGAGCGAGCACTGGCCGAAATCGATCGCGGGCCGCACGATGGATACCTATCACCGCTGGATGGAAGTCGTGATCGGCGGCAGTCTCGCGGGCTTGCCCGTGATGAGCGTGCCCGCTGGCTTCAATGCGCAGGGCCTGCCTATGGGTCTGCAGGTGATCGGCAAGCCGCACGCGGATCTTTCCGTGCTGCAACTCGCGCACGCGTACGATCAGGCGACGCAATGGGTCAAGCGCCGTTTGCCGGCGGCGCTCGGCAAGTAAGCCGCGCCCCGCCGCGCACAAAAAGAAAGGCAGCGCCACAGCGCTGCCTTTTTCACATCGGTATCGTCACGCCTTTACCGCGCGCGCCGCATTTCTGCCGCGCAGCCATTCGAGGGCCAGCAGCAAGCCGGTGGAGAAGACGATCAGGATCGTTGCGAGCGCAGCGATGGTCGGGCTGATGTTCTCGCGTATGCCCGTGAACATCTGGCGCGGCAACGTGGTCTGATCGGCGCCCGCGAGGAAGAGCGTCACGACCACTTCGTCGAACGACGTAGCGAACGCGAACAGTGCGCCCGAAATCACGCCGGGCGCGATCACGGGCAACGTGATGCGGAAGAATGTCGTCACCGGATTCGCGCCGAGCGAAAGGCTCGCACGCACGAGGTTGTGATTGAAGCCTTGCAGCGTGGCGGCGACCGTGGTCACGACGAACGGCACGCCAAGCGCCGCGTGCGCGAGGATCAGCCCGAGATACGTATTGGCGAGACCGAGCGGCGCAAAGAACAGATACATGCCCACGCCCACCACGACCACGGGCACGATCATCGGCGAGATGAGCACGGCCATGAGCAGCGCCTTGCCGCGAAAATCGGCCTTCGTGATGCCGATGGCCGCGAGCGTGCCGAGCACGGTCGCCACGAACGTCGCGGCCGGCCCCACGATAAAGCTGTTCTTCGCGGCCATGCGCCATTCGTCGGACATCACGAGATTCTGATACCAGCGCAACGACCAGCCCGGAATCGGATAAACGAGGAACGTGCTCGACGAAAACGAGAGCGGCACGATCGCGAGCACGGGCAGGATCAGATACAGCAGCGTGAGTACGACGAGCGCGCGCAGCGCGAAGTACCACACGCGTTCGGCGGCCGACGTATGCGGCGCAAAAAGCGGCTTGGCGAATTTCATGATCGCGCCTCCCTCAGCCGAGGCTCAATTGTGTGCGCGTGAAGCGCCCGTAGACGAAATACAGCACCGTGGTCGCCGCGAGCAGCAGCGCGCCGAGCGCGCAGGCCATGCCCCAGTTGATCGACACGTTCGTGAAGTACGCCACGTAGTAGCTGACCATCTGGTCGCTCGGGCCGCCGAGCAGCGCCGGCGTAATGTAGTAGCCAATCGAGAGAATGAACACGAGCAGCACACCCGCGCCCACGCCCGGGTAGGTTTGCGGCACGTACACGCGCCAGAAGGCCGCGAACGGATGGCTGCCGAGCGACACCGCCGCGCGCTGATAAGTGGGCGGAATCGACTTCATCACGCTATAGAGCGGCAACACCATGAACGGCAGCAGAATGTGCGTCATGGAGATATAGACACCCACGCGGTTGAACAGCAGCGCGAGCGGGTGCGAGATGAGACCCGTGCCGAGCAGCGCCCTGTTGACGAGGCCCTCGCCCTGCAAGATCACGATCCACGCGGCCACGCGCACGAGAATCGACGTCCAGAACGGAATCAGCACGAGAATCATCGCGAGATTCGCGCGGCGCTCGGAGAGCGTCGAGATCCAGTACGCGAGCGGATAGCCGAGCAACAGGGCGAACACCGTCACGAACACGCTGATGACGAACGTGCGCGCGAACACTTCCAGGTAGATCTGCTGATCCGGATCGGCGGCCACGATGCGGCCGAACGCGTCCTGACGATGATCGAGCGACGCGAGCAGATAGAACGGCGAGTAGCGCGAGCTGTTCTTCGCGATGGCCTGCCAGTAGGCGACGTCGTTCCAGCGATCGTCGAGATCGACGATTTTGGCGCGCGTTTGCGCGGGCGTGAGCGTGAGCGGCTTGCCCTCGTCGTCGGCGAGCGGCATGGCGCGCGCGGTCTTCGCGACGAGCGAGCGAAAGCCCGCGATCTCGACGTTCAGGCGGCGCGCCAGGGCGCCCATGGCATCGCCGTCCTGGACCGCGGTGAGGTCCTGCGCGAGCGCCGCGTAGGCCGCGTCGGGCGGCGCGCTCTTGCGGTCCCAGCCGCGCAGCGCGGCGATCGTGTGCGGCAGCGCCGTCGCCACTTCGGGGTTCTGTACCGCGCGCGTAAGCAGCGCCGCGATCGGCACGACAAAAATCAGCAATAGAAATATCGCGAGCGGCGCGATCAGCATGAGCGCCATCGTGCGCTTCTTCGCCTGCGCCACGCGCAGTTCGCGCTTCAGGCGCGCGGTTTCTTCGCGTGCTGCGCCGCCTACGTTGGTCACGGTTGTCATCGTGGTCACACCAGTCTCCTGTCGACCAGCGTTAGCGCTCCGGCGCTTACCCTGGTCCCATGCCGCATCATCTCCACCATGCTGCGAAACGCTCCGGCGCGTGCGCCGGAGCGTCTGCGTCATGCTTACTTCGCGGCCCAAGAAGCGAAGCGCTGCTCCAGCTCGTCGCCGTGGTCGGTCCAGAACGTGAGGTTCTGCTGCACCGCGTTCTTGCCGTTCGCCGGCGAGTTCGGCAGATTGGAGAGCGTCTTCGCGTCGAGCGCCTTGATCGCGTTCGCGTTCACCGGGCCGTAGGCGATGCGTTGCGCGTATTCCTGCTGCGGCTTCGGCGAAAGCGTGTAGGCGATGTACTGCTCGGCCAGCGCCTTGTTCGGCGCGCCCTTCGGGATCGCCCAGTAGTCGAGGTCATAAATGCTGCCGTTCCACACCACCTTGAGGTTCTTGCCCTCGCGCTGCGCGGCGTCGATACGGCCGTTGTACGCCGTGGACATCACCACGTCGCCGGCCACGAGGAATTGCGGCGGCTGCGCGCCTGCCTCCCACCACTGGATGTTCGGCTTCAGTTCGTCGAGCTTCTTGAACGCGCGATCCTGGCCGGCTTTCGTCGAGAGGACCTTGTAGACGTCCTGCGGCGGCACGCCGTCGGCCATCAGCGCGAACTCCAGGTTGTACTGAGCACCCTTGCGCATGCCGCGCTTGCCCGGGAATTTCTTCACGTCCCAGAAGTCGGCCCAGCTCGTGGGCGCGGTCTTGAGCTTGTCGGCGTTATAGGCGAGCGCCGTGGACCAGACGAAGAAGCCCGCGCCGCAGGGCTGCTGCGCCGCCTTCATGAAGTCGCCCTTGTTGCCGAGCTTGGCCCAGTCGAGCTTCTCGTAGAGGCCTTCGTCGCAGCCGCGCGCGATGTCGCCGGTTTCCACTTCGACCACGTCCCAGTCCACGTGCTTCGCGTCGACCATGGCTTTCACCTTGGCCTGCTCGCCGTTGTATTCGACAGCGGTGATCTTGTTGCCCGTTTGCGTCTGGAACGGCTCGTTGAAGGCCGCCTTCTGCGCGTTGCCGTTGGCGCCGCCGAAGTTCACGACGGTCAGCTCCGCGGCATGCGCCACGCCGAACGAGAGTGCGAGCGCGGCCGCGGCCGCTACAACGCGCATGTTGCCGATCTGCTTCATGGTAGTCCCTTCTCCTTGGTGGTTTGTCTTGCCGGGCCCTTCGATACGAGAGACGTGGCCCGATCGTCGAGACGCCTTGCCGGGCGCGGCGCGCGCGTGCCGTGCGCCGCGCCCGCGCGCCTCATGCGAACACGCGCAGATGCTCCGGCGCGAACTCGAGTGCGACCGGCTGACCGGGCGCGAAGCCTTGGAGCACCTCGGTGCCGAGCGGCACTTTCACGAAGCACTCGTCCTGCTGGGGCAGACCGCAGCGCATGCGCACGTGGTCGCCGAAATAGATGAGGCCGCGCGCCTCGCCCGCCAGCGCATTCGCGCCGTTGCGCGCCGCGCCGTTCGCCGCCAGCTTCATGCGCTCGGGGCGAATGCAGGCGATGGCGCTCGAGCCCGCCTGCGCGCCCGCCACGTTGCGACCCTTGAGACGCGTGCCGTCGGCGAGATGAATTTCGCAGTACTCGCCGTCCACGGCGGCGATGGTGCCGCGCAGCCGGTTGCTGTCGCCGATGAAGTTCGCCACGAACTCGTTGCACGGAGACTCGTAGAGACGATCGACGCTATCGAGCTGCTGCACGATGCCCTTGTCGAACACGGCCACGCGGTCCGACATCGTGAGCGCCTCGCCCTGGTCGTGCGTGACGTAGACGAACGTCACGCCAAGCTTTTCGTGCAGCGATTTCAGTTCGTACTGCATATGTTCGCGCAACTGCTTGTCGAGCGCGCCGAGCGGCTCGTCCATCAGCACGAGTTTCGGCTGGAAAACGAGCGCGCGGGCGAGCGCGATGCGCTGCTGCTGGCCACCCGAAAGCTGCGCGGGATAGCGCTTCGCAAAGCCTTCCATGCGCACCATCTTGAGCGCGTCGTTCACGCGCTGCGCGCGCTCGGCCGTGGGCACCTTGCGCACGCCGAGCGGATACGCCACGTTCTGTTCGACCGTGAGATGCGGAAATAGCGCGTAGTTCTGAAACACCATGCCGATGTCGCGCTTGTGCGGCGGCACGTTGTTGAGCAGCTTGCCTTCCAGGCGAATCTCGCCGCCGGTGGGAAACTCGAAGCCGGCGAGCATCATCAGGCAGGTGGTCTTGCCCGAACCGGACGGGCCGAGCAGTGTCAGGAATTCCCCCTGATAAATATCGAGGTCAAGTTGTTTGACGACCAGCGTTTCGCCGTCATAGGTCTTGCGCACGCCGCGAAAGCTGACGATCACGTCCGAGGTCTTCATCGCCCTGTCTCCTTACCTTTCCCCATCGGGTTTGTGCGGCGGCCCGTTCATGGCGGAAACCGCCAGCGTGCCGCCTGCCGGTTCCGTCTCGATCAAATAAATTCTGACCGAGGCATTAACCGGAACTGACGTGCGAATTACTATAGATGGTCACGGCTCTATCCCATGGAGCCATTTCATTATTCTTGATGGAACCACTTTGGCCATGGTCATCCTGTCCGAATGGCTCGCGGCGCAACTCGACAAGGAAAGCGCCGAACCCGCCTACCGCCAGTTGCTGCAGCTCATGCAGCAGGCCATCCTGACGGGGCGGCTCGCGCCTGGCTCGAAACTACCCAGCTCGCGCACGCTCGCGGGCGACCTCGGCGTGGCGCGCAACACCGTGCTGCACGTCTACGATCAGTTGAGCGCCGAAGGCTACGTGCTCTCGACCACGGGCAGCGGCACCTACGTGGCGGACACGCGCCCCGACTGCGCCGCCGTGAGCACGCCCGCGGCCGCCGACGATTCCGCCGGCGACGAAAACGGCGCAGGCGCCGCCTTCCCGCGCGGCGACATGTCGATTCGCGGCCAACGGCTCATCGACGAAGCGGGCGTTTCGGCGAAGCAGTGGGGCGCGTTCATGCCGGGCGTGCCCGACGTGGCCGAGTTTCCGGCGCGCACGTGGAGCCGCCTGCAGGCGCGGCTATGGAAGTCGGCGAACCATGGTTTGCTTACCTACGCGCCGGGCGGCGGCTACCGGCCGCTGCGGCGCGCGCTTTCCGACTATTTGCGCGTGGCGCGCTCGGTGCGCTGCACGCCGGACCAGATCATCATCACGACCGGCATCCACCAGTCGATCGATCTGGCCGTGCGTCTGCTCGCCGACTACGGCGACATCGCGTGGGTGGAGGAGCCGTGCTACTGGGGCGCGCGCAGTGTGTTGCGAGCGTCGGGGCTGAAGCTCGCGCCCGTTCCCGTCGATGCCGAAGGCCTCAACCCGCGCGAACAGGACCTGCGCGAACCGCCGCGCATCGCGCTCGTCACGCCCTCGCATCAGTATCCGCTCGGCATGGTGATGAGCCTCGCCCGCCGCCGCACGCTGCTCGAATACGCGCGCCAGCACAAGGTGTGGATCATCGAGGACGACTACGACAGCGAGTTCCGCTATGGCAGCCGGCCGCTCGCGTCGCTCCAGGGGCTCGACGACTCGGGCCGCGTGATTTACGTGGGCAGCCTCGGCAAGCTTCTGTTTCCGGGCCTGCGCATTGGCTACATGGTCGTGCCCGAACGGCTCGCGGCCATGTTTCGCACCGGCGTGGCGGAACTTTACCGCGAAGGGCAGCTCATGCAGCAGGCCGTGCTCGCGGAGTTCATCATGGACGGCTATCTCACCTCGCACGTGCGCCGCATGCGCATGCTTTACGGCGAGCGGCGCCAGTTGCTGATCGACGCGGTGACGAGTCATTTCGGCGACGCGCTGCCGGTCATGGGCGACGAGGCGGGCCTCCATTTCGTACTGGGCCTGCCCGACCACGCCGACGATCGCGCCATCGCCGCGGCCGCCTACGACGCAGGTGTGATCGTGCGTCCGCTCGCCGCTTATTACAGCGTGCGCCAGGAGCTCAAAGGATTGCTAACGGGTTATGCGTGCGTGCCGCACGAAGAAATCGAGCCGGCGTTCGCGACGCTCGCCCAGGTGATAGAAACGCACGCGTTCGCCAAACCGCAAAAACAACGGCGCGCCGGATAAACCCGAACGCGCCGCCACGGTGCAGCGCGCCTCTACTTCAGCCCGAAATCCACGCGCGTGGTGGCGCCCTTGTCGTCGATGCCCTTCGCGTCCAGCTTCGGCGCGACGACGAATACGCGGTCCGGATCGACCTTGCCCTCGAAATACTGCTGCACCGCCTGCGCACGCCGCTGCGCGAGGTCGCGCAAGGTCGCGTCGTCCACGCTCGCATGGTCGGCGAGCGCCTGCTTCATGTCGTCCACGGGCAGCGCCTTCGTGAAGCCGATCATGTTGCGCGGCTTCTTGAAGTCCGCGGACTTGTAGACCTTGGTGAGGTACTTCTCATACTCCTTGCCGTCCACCTTGACCTGCGAGGTATCGACGCTCTCGCCGTTGCCCACCGTGTCCTTCACCTTCTCGAGACGCACGAGCTGGTCCACGTACTGCTCGCGCAGCGCGGGCGTGTCCACGGCCGGATCGACGCGGCCGATCAGGTCGATCTTGACGGAGGGCTTGTCGTCGAGCGCCTTCGCGATGGTGTCGAGCTTCTTCTGGTCCGCGTCGGTGAGCGTGGCGGTGCCCGGCGCGAACTCGACGTAGCCCAGCTCCTCGCCGCCGCCGCCGAACGCGTTGGCGAGCAGGGAAAACGGCGCCGTCACCGCCTTCGCGATGAGGTTGAGCACAGCCTTCCAGATCAGGCCGCCCAGGCTGAACTCGGGATTCGAGAGCGAGCCCGACACGGGAATGTTCACATCGATTTCGCCGCGCCGGTTCTTGAGCAGCGAGATCGCGAGACGCACCGGCAGCTTCGTGGCCGTGTCGTTGTCGACGTGGTCGCCGAACGTGAGCTGGTCGATGAATATGTGGTTGTTCGCCGTGAGCTGGTCGTTCGCGAGCTGATAGTGCAGGTCGACGTTGAGCTTGCCCTTCGTGATCGGGTAGCCCGCGTACTTCGCCGAGTACGGCGTGAGGTTCGTGAGCTCGATGTCATGCGCGCTCGCTGTGAGGTCGAGCGAAGGCTTCTCGATGAGCGGATTGACCGAGCCCTTGATCGTGATGGGCCCGTTCGCGGCGAGCTTCGCGGTGACGTCCACCGGCGCCGGCGTGGTCGATTCCGTGCCGAACGCGCCCACCGTGCCCTGGATCTGCACGAGATCGGCCGTGTAGTTCGGCTTGATGAAGTTGTCGGTGTAGTTCACGCGGCCGCCTTGCAGCACCAGTTCGCCGAAATGCAGGCGCACGGGATGCTTCGGCGCCTGCGCGGCCTCCACCGTCGGCGGCGCGGAAGCCGCCGCGGGCGCGGAAGCGGCCACGGCTTGCTGCGGCGCGCTCGCGGCCTGGGGCGAGAGCGGCACGGGCTCGAGGCCGCCGCGGCGCGCCGCGCTCGTGTCCTGCGTGAGCGACTGCGCCTCGCCGCTTTGATGCGCGACCACGTCCTTGAGATTGAGCTTGCCTTGCGCGTCGAGCAGCACGCGACCATAGAAGCCGGCGAAGGTCACACGGCTCGCATCCACGTCGGTGCCACGCGTTTCGTCGTAGGTCGCCTTCAGGTTCGTGAGCGCGAGCGAGCGCCAGCCCGCGAACGGGCCCGAGGTCGCCTTGTCGAGCATGCGCACGTCCACGAGCGCCGCGTTGCCGCGATAGTTCGCCTTGAGCGCCTTGCCCTGCTCCACCGCGAGCTGCCCGTTCATGTTGAGCAGCGCGCTCGCCACCACCGCGTTGAGCTGGTTGCCGAAGTAAGGCTCGAAAGCGGCCGCGTCGAGGCGGTTCGCGTCGATCTTCAGTTGCGCCGCGAGCGGCGTGGGCTTCACCTTGCCGCTCAGCGCCAACGTGCCCTTGCGATTGACGGTCGCCTTCAGGTCGATCGGCAGCGGGTGACCCAGATCGTCGCTGATCTGCTGGATCTTCAGGTCGAGCGGCGCGATGGCGAGCTTCACCGGGCGCGGCGTCGAATTGTCCGTGACGTTGATCGCGCCGTTGCTCAACGTCAGCGCGTCGATCGTGTAGCGCCAGGCAGGCCCTTCCTGCACCGACTTCTGCGCCGCGTGAATCGCCGTGCGCTCAGGCGCCGCACGATGCGTGGAGGCGAGCTGCGCGAGGTCGATCTTGCCGTCCTTCTGGCGCCCGGCGTTCACCACGAGGCCGGTCACGTCCACCGAGGCGATCTGCGCCTTGCGCGCCGCGACATCCACGCCGCTCACCTGCACCGTGCCCTGGGCGAGCGAGATGGCGGGCGCCTTCGTGCCGCGCGTCGCGATCTTGAGCGACTCGAGCCCGAGCGTGCTCTGGCCGACCTGCACGGCGGCGGGCTGCCGGGCCCAGTCGGCCGTGAGCGTGGACGTGAGGTTCAGCTTGCCGTCGACGATCTGCGCGCCGGTGAGATTGTCGATATACGGTTGCACCTGCGGCAGCGCCACGGACTGAAGCGCGATGTTGACCTGCGCATTCTTGCCCGCAAGGCTGAAC
The DNA here is from genome assembly GCF_900096975.1 of Paraburkholderia lycopersici. Taxonomy (GTDB): domain Bacteria; phylum Pseudomonadota; class Gammaproteobacteria; order Burkholderiales; family Burkholderiaceae; genus Paraburkholderia; species Paraburkholderia lycopersici. The sequence continues at coordinate 38,269 of NZ_FMYQ01000036.1, read as the reverse complement.
GTGCCCGACGCCTTGATCGCGCCGCCGTCGCTCGCGCTGGTCGCGAACGTGAAAGGCGCGCCCGCCTTCGCCGTGGTCGAGAAGTTCGCGAGCGTGGTGGAAAGCTGACTCAATTGGACGCTCACCGGTCGCGCCGGCACCGCGTCGTCCACGTGCACCGTGCCGTTCGTGAGCGCGAACTGGCGGATCGAGAGATCGAACGGCGCGTGCTTCGCAACGGCCGGTGCCGCCTGGGCCGTTGCGGCGACCGAAGCGCCCGAAGCCGGCGTGGCGCTCGCGGCCGGGTTCGCGGCCGGCGCGCCCATCAGCTTCTCGATGCTCAGCACGCCTTGCTTGTCGCGCGCGATCCACAGCGCAGGCGCGTCGAGGCGAATGTCGTCGAAGCGATACACGTTGCCGAACGGTTCGAGCGAAGCCGCCGCCACATGCAGGCTGCGCGCGCCGAACAACGGCGCGGCGGCGTTGTCGGTGGTGTCGAGATCGTTCAGGTCGGTCGTGCCCGAAACGCGCAGTGCCGGCTTCTCGCCCGACATCACGAAGTCGAGCTTGAGGTTGGTCGAGAGCTTGCCGCTCTTCACCGTGACCGGCAGCTTCGTGGGCGCGTAGGTGAGGAGCCTCGGCACGTCGAGATCGGTCAGACGCAACTCGACTTCCGACTCGCGCGACGCGGAGAACGGCTTCGTCTTGCCGTCGATCGCCAGCGTGCTCGCGCCGTCGATGCGCGCGCGCAGCATTGGCTGGACGAAAATTTCTGTCTTCGAAGGCAGCGTGGCGATGAACGGAATGCCGAGCGACCAGCGGTCGATCACGTGCTTTTCGTTGAGCAGGCGATCGTCGAAAGTGATCTGGCCGTTTTCGACGCGGATGTTCGAGACCGAGAACGGCGTGGGCTTGCTGTTCGGCCTGGAGGGCGTCGAGAACTTCTCGACGAGGTCGGAGAAGTTGAAGTGCTGCGCGTCGAGCCGCACGATCGTGGCGCGCGGCGAGTCGAGCCGCAGTTCGTCGACGATGGGCGCGGCGCGAAAGATCGACGACCACGAAGCCTGCACGACGGCGCGCGAAACGTCGAGGAATTCCCCCTTGCCGCCGCGCTCGCCGATATGCAGGCGATCCGCTTCGAGGCGCAGCGTATACGGATTGAGCGCGATGCGGCCGATCGTGACAGGCCGGTCGAGCTGCTTGCTCAACTGCTGCTCGGCCACGTGGCGAATGACGGGCGGCGCGGCGAAGAAGCCCAGCAGGCCGAACACGACGAGAAAGATGAGGACGCCCGTGAGGATGCGCCGGGTGCGGGGCGCACGCGCGACGGCGCGCACCGATTGCAAGGAGGAGTTGAGCGACGTTTTGTTGAGGCTTGCCATGCTTGCTTGCGGATGACGCGGCAACAGGCCCGCCGCGGAATGTGGGTCTGGAGTCGGGGATCCGGGGATGCCGACACGCGAAAGTATAGGCCCGATAGAAGGAGGGACGGCGCGAAAACGCCTGTTCGGGCACAGAAATTGGTAACGATCGGAAACCGCGGCGGGGCATGCGTCATGGACGTTGCGCCGTGCATGAAAACTCGCCCTGCGGTCGCTTGCCGGGCGCCCCCCGTGTGGGACGCGCTTTCCGGAGCAGTAAAACGGCGGCGCGACGCGGAATGCGTGCGCGCCGCTTCGTTCTTACTGCCGCTCGACGGCGGGCGGCTGCCAGCTGCCGTCGGTCGCCTGCGGCTTCGGCGCATAGAGCCGCATCACGAGGCGGAAGTCGCCATGCGGCGCGGGTACCCAGTTCGCACCGCCGCGCGGCCGCTGCGCGCTCACGTGCACGTCGAGCGAGCCGTCGCGGTTGCGCCGCGCACCGCTGCGCTCGCCGAACGCCACGCGCACGGGCGCGTCGGCGTCGAGCGCGCCGTCGCTCGTATAGGCCGTGATCGACCAGAAACCGCGCACCGGCGGCAACTGCTTCGCGGTGAAGTGGATCGTGTAGCGGTTCGCACCGTTCAGTTGGTGGCCGTCGCTGTCCTGTCTCACGCGCGCGCGCACTTCGTCGCGGCTCGTCGGCAACCCCGGCGAGGTATAAGCCGCGTAGGCGCGCAGCGCGTAGTCGGGACCGTAGTTGCCCGCGTCGTCGCCCACCCAGAGCCAGCCGTTGCCGGCCAGCAGGTTGGGCGGCGGCGTCGCGATGCGCGCGCGGCCGTCAGCGAGGCCCGCCTTCACGACCGCGGCGTCCTTCGCCCCCGAGGGCAGTTGTGCCGGGTCGCCCGCGCGCACGCCGATGTCGCCGAGAATCTTGAGCGCGTGCGGGTCGTCGGGCGTGGGCGGGTTGTCTTCCAGCGCCTGCGCGAGACGATCGAAAAAGCCGTTCGCGTCGAGCGTCGCGACTTGCGCCGCCGGCGTGCCCGGCGCGGCTGGGTCGCCGCTCTGCGTGGCGCCGCCCGGCTCGTCGCCGCGCGCGCCGCGGGCGCCGCCTTTGCCGTGTGCGGCGCGATCGTCCCAGGCGGAGAGCGGCGTGACCTGCAGGCCGTGCTGCAGCCGGCGCACGGCCGCGAGGTCGCCGCCGCCGCGCGTCTGGATGCGCGCGAGGAACCACACGTAGCGCGTCGTCACCTCCACGCTCTTCACGCGCGCAGGCAGCGCGCCCTTCCAGCCGACCGGGACGAATGCAATCGTTTGCGTCTTCATGCCGCCGACACGCTCGCCGGTTTGCGCAGCGCCCGTTGACCAGACGACGTTCGTCCACATGTCGAGCGCGCGCGCGTCCATGTAGCGCCCATGCGTGTCGGGCAGCGTGACGAGCACCGGCTCGCGTGAAACGTCGAGCCAGCCGCTCGAAGCAAGCGCGTCGAGATTGGGTTCGGGCGGACTCGATGCCCCGACGGGCGGCAGCGACTGCGCGTGGCGCAGCGTGTTCGTCGCGGCCTGGCCGGGCCCGTTGCCGGTGGCGGCCTCGCGCGACACGTCCATGAGCACGAGCGGATAGCCGAAAACGTAAGAGTCGGAGACTTCGTCCTTCATCCAGCCGTTGCTCTTCGGCGCCGCGCCCTCGGGCGCCGAGGCGCATCCGGCGATCAGTGCGAGGCATGCAAGCGCGGAACAGCTACGGTACAAAGAGAACTCTCGATGTATTGTTGTCATTTGTTGATTGTGTGCGATGCAGGCGGTCCATGAAGTGACGTCGACCGGCCACCGACGCCGCGCGCGGGCCCCCCCAGGGCCGTGATGAACTGCGCACAGCATGGCGCCAATGCCGCCGGATGGTATCGTATCGCTCGCGCCTGGGCCTGAGAAGACTGCGGTGCGCAATAAATATTGCCTTACGCCTGCATCGTTTGCTCGCAGGACTCCAGGCTCTCACGAGAAGGCCACAATGTCGCACCCCTTGACCTTCCCATGATGGCAACGTAGATACTGCGAACATCGATGACAGCCAGTGTTCGCACCCCCATCATGAACGAACCCCTCGTGGCAGACCGCACCGAAGCCGCCGTGACCGAACTCGAGATCCACGGCATGACGTGCGCCTCGTGCGCCACGCGCGTGGAGAAGGCGCTCGCCAGGGTGCCGGGCGTCGCGCGCGCCTCGGTCAACCTCGCCACGGAAAAAGCCACCGTCGAGGCCAATGACGGCGTTGTGCCCGCCACGCTCGTCGCCGCCGTCGAAAAGGCCGGTTACGAAGCCGTGCCCGTCGCGACCGAAACCGCCACGTTCGCCATCGGCGGGATGACCTGCGCGTCGTGCGCGAATCGCGTCGAGAAAGCGCTTGCGCGCGTGCCCGGCGTGGCCGGCGCGAGCGTGAACCTCGCCACCGGGCAAGCCACCGTCAACCTGCGCGCGCCGCTCACGGGCGAGCTGCAGGACCGGCTCGTCGCCGCGGTGAAGAAGGCCGGCTACGAAGCGACGCCCCTCGCCGCAGACGAAGACGCCTCGGCGTCCGCAAAAAACGCCGCCGCCAGCGACGAAGCGCGCCGCGAATGGCGCGCCGTGCTGATTTCGGCCGTGCTGACCGCACCGCTCGTGCTGCCAATGTTCGGCCACTGGATCGGCCTCGGCTGGATGCTCCCCGCCGCAGTGCAACTCGCGCTCGCGACCGCCGTGCAGTTCGTGTTCGGCGCGCGCTTTTACCGCGCCGCCTGGCGGGCCGTGCGCGCGGGCGCGGGCAACATGGACCTGCTGGTCGCGCTCGGCACCTCGGCGGCGTATGGCGTGAGCGTCTACGCGATGCTCGCGCATCCCGGCGACGTCGCGCATCTGTACTTCGAAGCGTCGGCGGTCGTCATCACGCTCGTGCGCTTCGGGAAGTGGCTCGAAGCCCGCGCGAAACGCCAGACCACCGACGCGATCCGCGCCCTCAACGCATTGCGGCCCGAACGCGCGCGTATTCGCGTGGACGCCGCCGCAAACGGAACAGGCGACGCAGCCGCCGGCGAACGCGAAGTCCCGCTCTCCCAGGTGCGCGTGGGCACCGTCGTGCTCGTGCGCCCCGGCGAGCGGCTGCCCGTGGACGGCGTCGTGCTGGAAGGGCGCAGCCACGTGGACGAATCGCTCATCACGGGCGAAAGCCTGCCGGTGCCGAAAGCGCCCGGCGACTCCGTCACGGGCGGCTCGATCAACGGCGAAGGCGCGATGGCCGTGCGCACCACGGCCATCGGCGCGGAAACCACGCTCGCGCGCATCATCCGCCTCGTGGAGAGCGCGCAGGCCGAAAAAGCGCCGATCCAGCGCCTCGTCGACCGCGTGAGCGCCGTATTCGTGCCCGCGATCCTCGTGATCGCGGCCATTGCGCTGGCAGGCTGGCTGTTCGCGGGCGCGAGCGCCGAAACGGCGATCCTCAATGCCGTCGCCGTGCTCGTGATCGCCTGCCCGTGCGCGCTCGGGCTCGCCACGCCGGCCGCGATCATGGCCGGCACGGGCGTGGCAGCGCGCCAAGGCGTACTCATCAAGGATGCCGAAGCGTTGGAGACCGCCCACAACGTGAGCGTGGTCGCCTTCGACAAGACCGGCACGCTCACGCTCGGCCAGCCGTCGCTGACGGCGTTCGAAGCGGCCGAGGGCCTCGCGCGCGACGAAGCACTCGCGCTCGCGGCCGCCGTGCAGCGCCAAAGCGATCACCCGCTCGCGAAGGCCGTCGTGCAGGCCTGCGACGCTCAGGCGCCCGGCACGCCACGACCCGCCGCTGCCCATGCGCGCGCGGTGCCGGGGCGCGGCGTCGAGGCCGAGGTGAACGGCCGGCGCCTCGCGATCGGCAGCGGCCGCTGGCTCGACGAACTGGCGCTGACCGTGCCGCCCGCGCTCGCGGCGCGCGCGCGTTCGCTCGAAGAAGCCGGCAACACGGTGTCGTGGCTCTTCGCGCTGGGCAGCGATATGTACGGAGCATCGCGCGGTGAATCGCACGATGGCGTGCTGGCGTTGCTCGCGTTCGGCGACACGGTGAAGCCCACGGCCCGCGAGGCGGTCGCGAGCCTCAAGTCGATGGGCATACGCAGCGTGCTCGTGACCGGCGACAATGCGGGAAGCGCGGCGGCCGTGGCCGCGCAGCTCGGAATCGACGAAGTCCACGCGCAAGTGCTTCCCGACGACAAGGCGCGCACGATCCGCGACCTCAAGATGCGCAGCGGCGGCATCGTCGCGATGGCGGGCGACGGCATCAACGACGCCCCCGCGCTCGCCGCCGCCGACATCGGCATCGCCATGGCAACCGGCACCGACGTCGCCATGCATGCCGCCGGCATCACGCTGATGCGTGGCGACCCGGCGCTCGTTGCGTCCGCAATCGATATCTCGCGGCGCACCTGGCGCAAGATCCAGCAGAACCTGTTCTGGGCGTTCGTCTACAACCTGATCGGGATTCCGCTCGCGGCGTTCGGTTTGCTCAATCCCATGCTCGCGGGCGCGGCAATGGCGTTTTCCAGCGTAAGCGTCGTGACCAACGCGCTGCTGCTCGGAACCTGGCGGGCGCGGCGCTAGAAACGCCGGGCGGCTCGCGAGTCAGCTGGCAAAACCCGCCGGAAGGGCGCGTTTCGCGCCCTTTTTCTTCTTTTGGAACCCCAACTATCTCACCGGCCGTGGCGCAAGATCAGCAGTATCGTCGCGCGCATGGACGAGGTGCACTCGATCGTCGGCGAAATTGACGCGGCGAGGCAGCGGAACGCGGCGCTCGTGGGCGAACCCGCGCGGGTTCCGCGAGCGCCGCCCGCAAGCCCTCGCGTGCAACCCGAGGCGAACGGCCTTCATTGCCCCTGCGGCTGCGCCACGGGCGGCGTGTAGCTGGCGCTCGCGCCCGAAGTGTCGGGTTCGGCGACGTCGGGCGTCGGCGTCGGCGCGAGCGCGGGCTCCTGCGCGGGGTAAGAGGGCTGCGGCGCTTGCGGCGGCGCGCCCGACGGGCCGATGATCGGCGGCTCGCCGAGTTCTCGCGTGCCCGACGCCGCGGACGCCGCGGATGCTTCGGCAGGCGCCGACGCTCCACCCGCCTCCGATGCCGCCGACGCCGCCGATGCAGGCGCCGGCGCGCTCACGCGCGGCGGCGGCGCATGCCGCACCGGCGCGTTTTGCGGCGGCGGCGCCTCGCGCGCGCCGAACAGCTTGTCCATCCACGCGCGCAGTTTCTCGCGGAAGGTCTCGAAGGCGCCCGGCGTCACCTCGGTATCGAAGCGCGCGCGCGGATCGACGAGGCGCGAACGAAATGCCCGCTGGAAGACGTCGCCGACGATCGGCAGCGCGCTGTGCGCCCCCTGTCCCCAGTAGTCGTCGAGCGTCACGCGGCCGTCGTCGAAACCCACCCATGCGCCGCCGACGAGCTGCGGGGACATCAGGATGAACCAGCCGTCCGTATTGCCCTGGGTCGTGCCGGTCTTGCCCGCCACGTCGCCGCGAATGCCGAAGCGCGAGCGGATCGCCGCGCCCGTGCCGCGGTTCACGACGTCGCGCATCGTGTCGAGCAGCGTGCGGTCCGCTTCGGCGGAAAGCGCGCGCTCGGGCGAGGCGTTCGCGAACTGCGCCAGCACGTTGCCCTTGCGGTCCTCGATGCTCGTGACCATGCGCGGTTCGAGATACACGCCGTCGTTGGCGATGGTGCTGTACGCGGAGACCATCTCCTTGAGCGTGACCGGGCTCGTGCCGAGCGCGAGCGACGGCACCGGATCGAGCTGGCTGTCGCGCACGCCCATCGCGCGCGCGAGGCGCGCGACCTTGTCCGGCCCCACCGTCTGCATCAGTTGCGCCGTGATGCGGTTGCGCGAGAACGCGATCGCGTCGCGCAAGGTCATCGGGCGGTTGCTCGGCGGCACGTCGTCGGTCGGTTTCCAGATCTCGCCGCCCGCCAGCGGAATCTCCACCGGCTGGTCGATGAACGTATCGCCCGGCTTCGCGCCCGCCGCATAAGCCGCGCCGTACACGAACGGTTTGAAGGTCGAGCCCGGTTGCCGGCGCGCCTGCTGCACGTGGTCGAACGGTTCGTCGGTGAAATCGCGGCTGCCCACCCACGCCCTGATCTGACCATTGCGCGGGTCGATGGCGAGGAAGCCCGCCTGCACCTCGGTCTTGTCCTTGCAAAGGTTGCGCATGAAGTCCCGGTCGGCGGCGAGATGCTTGAGCGCGTCGGCGTCGCTCGCGCCCGCGTCGCGCGCGCTCTTGTAGTCCGGTGTTTCGCGCATGAACGTCGCGAACAGGTCGTTGCTCGCCGTGCAGCCGTTGCGGCCGCTCCATGTGCTGTTCGCGATGCCCTGGAGCTGGTTCGCGTGCTGGCGCAGCGCGGTGGTCGCCATCTGCTGGAGGCGCGAGTCGATCGTGGTGCGCACCACGAGGCCATCGGAGTAGATGTTGTAGTCGTTACGATCGGCCCATGCGATCAGCCACTTGCGCAGTTGCAGCGCGAAGTGCGGCGCGGGACCCGGCGGCTCGGTCTGGCGCTCGAAGTCCAGACGCAGCGGCTTCTTCGAGAGCGCCGCGTACTGCGCGGGGCTCAGCTTGCCGTATTTCACCATCTGGCCGAGCACGGTGTTGCGCCGCGCGAGCGCGCGCTCGGGGTTGATCACGGGGTTGTAGTAGGCGTTGCCCTTGAGCATGCCCGTGAGCGTCGCGGCCTGCAGGATGTCGAGCTGATCGGCCGAAACGCCGAAGTAAGTGCGCGCCGCCATCTCGATGCCGTAGGCGTTGTAGAGAAACGGCACCGTGTTCAGATAGGTCTCGAGAATCTGCTGCTTGCTATATACGGCCTCGATCTTGAACGCCGTGATCGCTTCCTTGATCTTGCGCGTGAGCGTGGGCGCGCGGCCGATCTCGTCGGGATAGAGATTGCGCGCGAGCTGCTGCGTGATGGTCGAGCCGCCCTGGCGGCCGCCCGAGAACGTATGCAGCGCGGCGCCCGCCGTGCGCTTGAAGTCGATCCCGTGGTGCTCGTAGAAGCGGTGGTCCTCGGTCGAGATCAGCGCGTCGACCATATGCGGCGATATCTGCGAGAGCGGCACCCATTCGCGGTTCGAGGGCTTGAATTCGGCGAGCAGCTTGCCGTCGGCGGAAAGGATCTGCGCCGGCTCGTCCACGCGCGCCTTGCGGATGTCGCCGATGCTGGGCGTGAACGGAATCAGCACGAGCACGTAGAGCAAGACGAGCGCCGGCAGCGCGCCGATGGCAATGAATACGCCGCGCCGCGTGGGATGCCGCAGATGACGGAGCGCACGCGCGCCCAACGGGCGGGCAACGGCGCCGAGCCGCATGGCGGCGGGCTTCAGGCGGGAAAAGAGCATCGCGATTCGATCGCGGATCAACGGCACGTAACGCTTCACGCGGGCAGGTAGGGTCGGCTGGCAAAGCGTGCATCGTACCAAACTCGCGGACGGCTTCCTTCTTCCCGGCGAGCCCAACCCCGCATCGCCGGAAGCTGGTCACGAAGCGAACGGCAAATATCGGATGAGCCCGGCGCCAAGCCCCGGTCCCGCCCGCGCCTCATCGGCGCTCACGTGAGCGACACGATGACCGACGGCGCGGACCCGATGCGGCATCGGGCGGACGCGCAGGTCGTGGATCGCCTGTCGAAGCGCGCCGACCTCGACGGCGAATCAGATGGCAAGCATGGTGGCGATGCGCGCCCGGCTTCCGAGACACGTGTCAGAGCACCAGCGATAACGCGATCGACAACCACACCGCCGCCGCGCCGCAAAGAAACGCGCGGCGCGCCAGCAAGAAGCGCGATTCGTCGTTGGGCTGCGCGGGCGACGTCGCGAGCCAGGGCACGCTGCCGAGGCACGCGAAGCCCGCGAGCGCGATGCCGACGACCACGCGGTCGCCGATGCGCCAGGCCGAAGGCTCGTGCAGCCCCCAGTAACCGAGGGCGATCATGCCGATCGAAAACATCGTCGAGGCGGCCGAACTGAGCGCCACCACCGATCCCGTCGGAGATTGCATGGGTTGCCTCCCTGCGCGCCTCGCGCTGTCGGGCCATTATCGGCGTGCGCACGGGGCGCGGCAACGCCGCGGGCCGCCCGCGCCAGACGAGGCTTACGCGCCCGGCCGCACCATCTGGAACATCTCGCCGATCTGCGCGTAGTCGGCGCGATAGCCCGCCCGCATCACGGGCTGGGCGGCGTGCGTGTCGAAGAGGCCGTCCTTCAGATATTCCTCGCGAATGTGCACGCCCACCACCTGGCCGAGCGCGAGCCAGTTGTCCATCGGCGCGCCGTCGAGCGATTTGAGCTGCACGATCTGCAGCAGCTTGCATTCGAGCGCAGCCGGCGACTCGGCTACGTGCGGCACGGCAACGCTGCGGCCCGGTGCGGCCGTGAGGCCCGCGAGAGCGAATTCATCCACGTCGGCCGCGACCGGCGCGGAGGTTCGGTTCATCTGTGCGGCCAGCGCCTTCGACGTGAGGTTCCAGACGAACTCGCCGGTTTCTTCGACGTTGCTGATGCTGTCCTTACGGCCTTCGCTGCAGAACCCGATAATCGGCGGAAACGTGGCGAACGCGCCAAAGAAGCTGTAGGGCGCGAGGTTGAGCACGCCGCTCTTCGCGCGGCTGGAGATCCAGCCGATCACGCGCGGCGCGACGATCGCCTTGAATGGGTCGTGCGGCAGGCCGTGGCCGCGGGCGGGGTCGTAGAAATAGGTATCGGGCATGGTGTGAGGCATAGCGTTGCCGGGTTGCGGATCGGGCGGCGCGGGTTCGCCGCACGACGCCATGAGCGCCTTGAAGCGGCACCACTATGACACGTGCCGCGCGTGGCTGCCGTCGCGCGCAGCGAAGCGGCGCTGCCTCAAACTGCCCCAGACGCAACGAGGCCGGCTCCCGAAAGAGAGCCGGCCTCGCTAAAAAGACCAGGCGGTCCGACCGGAGAAACGCTTCGATCAGTCACGCGGCATGCCGAACGGCATGTAGTGCGAGCGGCGAACGCGCTCGGCTTCGCGGTGACGCGCTTCGTACGAGTACTCCGAATCCATCGGCAGATACGGCGACGCGAAGAGGTCGCTCACCCTTTCGAACAGTGCGAGGATAAAGCTCATGGCGACTCCCAGTTAAGCTGCGATTAAGGGTTTTCCCTAGGACAGAAGCGATTATAGGGTTTTCCCTTAGTCGACGCTAGTGCATCGCAGCAAAAAATGCGCGACGCGCGGCCGCACGGTGGCGTGCATTAACGATGCGTTGCAGCAAAGCAACGCATCGAGGTTTTCCGGTATGGGGATGGATCGCGGAACGAAGCCGCGCTTAGCGGGCCGGTTAGCGGGCCGCTTTTTGGCCCGGTCTCTGTGCGTGATGCGCGTGCGCGGCCCCGTGCGCCGGATGCGCCAACGCGCGATGCGCGGGTGCCGGTGCGCTCCCGGGTGCCGGCGGCGCAGCGGCGGCGGACGGCGCCACTGCCGCAACCGGCGTGGCGAGCCGCTGCGTTAGCTGGTCGAGCGTGGACTGCTGCTTCAGGATGAACTGTTCGAGGCGCGCCTGCTCCGCGCGGGCCTCGTTCGCCATGCTATCGAGCCGCACCGATTGCGCGATGCCAAAACCCACCGAAGCAAGCACAGCCGCCGACGCTGCGGCGAGCACCCACTTGAGCTGCCGCGACGACGCGGCGGCCATGACGCGCTGCCCGGCGAGCGCCCCCTGGAGCGCACCGTGTAGTGCGTCGAGACGCTGCGTCAGCGCGTCGGGCTGAACGGCTTCGACGCGTTCGGGATTGTCCGCGGCGAACGATGGCTCGGAGGCGATCGCGGCGCCAGGCGCTGCCGGCGCATCCTGAGCAGCCTCGACGGCCGGCGGCCCCGCTTCGTCCACGGCGGGAGCAGCCGGCCGTTTCGCCCGCGTTGCGCGGCGCGCGGCCGTTGCCCCCGCAACCGGGCTCGCGACGCTCCCCTCGTCGCCGGGCGTTGCGCTCGTCTGGGCAGGCTCGGGCGTTTCGAAGCCGCTCAGCGTGCCTTGGCGCAAGCCGCCATCCGCGGGCAAGCCCGGTTCGCGCGCAGGTTCGCCCTCGGGCGCGTGCGGACCAGGGGAGTCGAGTGCGACGGGGGATTCGGAAGCGTCGAACGAAGGAGACGATGCGCTGTGCTTCGACGGCGCGCCGGAAAATGCGGTATCTGCGTAATCAGCCATGGGTCAGCGTGCGGTTCGCGTCGCGCGCCGGCCGGTCACGGCCACTGCGCGACGTCCTGGTGTTCTGGTTCGAGCGGCCATTGTCGCATGCTCGAACGCCCCGCCAGGCACTCTCGTCTGACTTAACCAACAGGCATCGCGCGAACACGCCGCGCCGATCAACGCTGCGGGCCGTCCTCGCGAAACTCCTTCACGCAGGCCAGGCGGCGCAACGTCGCGCAGATCGCCTCGTATTCCATCGACGACACGCGGTGCAGCGTAATCATCACCTCGTCCAGGTCGGGCGAGTCGTCGTTCTGCTGCACGATGAACTGCTTCACACGCGGGCTCGACGTGCCGAGCGCGTCGTGCAGCGAATGAAACGTGAGCGCGCCGCGCGTGACGAGCAGCGTGAGCTGGCGGCGCTGCCGGAACGTGATGAAGCGCCGTTCCAGCGGCTTGATGCCCGCGAGGATGATGAGAATGATGGCCGTCGCCGCGATCGCGCCCGTGTAGAGCCCGCCGCCCACCGCGAGGCCCACGGCCGCGACCGACCAGAGGCTCGCCGCCGTCGTGAGTCCGCGCACGATCTCGCCGCGCAAAAGGATCGAGCCCGCGCCGAGAAAGCCGATGCCCGAGACGACCTGCGCGGCCATCCGCGAAGGGTCGAGCACGACATGGTCGTCCTTGAGCACTTCGGCGAAACCGTACGCCGAGACGAGCATGATGAGCGCCGAGCCCACGGAGACGAGCATATGGGTACGCAGCCCCGCCGCCCACGAAAGACGCTCGCGCTCGAAACCGATCACGCTGCCAAGGACCGCGGCGAGCACCAGCCGCGAAATGAGTTCCCAGTTTCCGATCATGGCCGTCAGCCTCCTTGTTGTCATCGGCATGCCCCGCCGCGCGGGACGCCTGTCATCGACATATCGAAAGCGGCGCAGCCGGCTGCGACAAACCCGCTACGAAGCCAGCCTGACTGGGCCGCGCAGTTTGCGAATGCGTACAATCGCCGAACCTGCTCCTTCGACGCGACGCGGCCCGCCGCGCCCTCTCATCCATGAACAGCCTTACGAGCGCAGCCAGCCTGCGCGAGCATTTCGACCGCATCGTCCTGCCCTTGTGGCGCGGCCCAGGCTTCAACGCCGAACTGCGCCTGCCCTACGAGGCGCTCGACGCGGCCGGTGCAAAGCCGCTGCCCGTCACGCGCTACCGCGCGATGGCGTGCGCGCGCCAGCTCTTCGTATTCTCCGAGGCCGGCGACGCCGCCCACGCCCACACGCTGTTCGAAACGCTGCGCCACACTTATCAGGACCGGGCCCACGGCGGATGGTTCTACAGCGTCGACGCCACGGGCGCGCCGCTCGACACCACCAAGGACCTCTACACCCATGCCTTCGTGGTATTCGCGAGCGCGGCCTACGGCCAGCGCTTCGGCGCGACCGAGGCGCTCGAGCTCGCGCGCGCAACGTCTTCGCTGATCGTCGAGCGTTTCGCGGCCCGCGACGGCCTGTTCAACGCGGCGCTCGACGCCCCCTTCGCAAGCGTCACCGCCGGGCCGCTGCAGAATCCGCTCATGCACCTCACCGAAGCCTGGCTCGCCGCAAGCGAGGCGACCGGCGACAGCGCATTCGACACGGCCATCACCCGCCTCGTCGAAGCGCTCGCACGCGGCTTCCTGCACGAGCCGACGGGCTGCATCGCCGAACTGCCGATCGGCGCGGCGGATAACCGCCTCGAGCCCGGACATCAGTTCGAATGGTTCTGGCTGGCGTCGCGCGCGGGAGCGCGGCTCGGCGGATCGGGCCTCGACGCGGCGCTCGCTCGCGCCTTCACCTTTGCGGTGAAGCACGGCGTGGACCCGGAGAATGGAGGCGTGGCGGCCGCGCTCGACGAGCACGGCCGTGTGATCGATGCGACGCAGCGCATCTGGGCGCAAACGGAGTACTTGCGCGCGCTCGCCACGCACGGCGACGCGGCGGTGCGCGCGGCGCTGGAGCCGCAGATCGGCCGCTTCGCGCCGCGCTTTCTCACGCCGCAAGGCTGGGTGGAATGCCGCGGCGCCAACGGCGAAGTGACGCGTGCCGACATGCCGTCGACCACGCCCTATCATCTCTTGACCGCCTACAAGGGCATGGGCATATAAGGCGCCCCAAGGCGCAGAAGCCCGGCCGCCGCGACGTTTCGGCGGCCTCGGACGCTTACGCCGCCAGCACGGCCGGCGAAATCTCGAACGCGGCAACGGCCTCGGAAAGCTGGCGCGTCTGCCGGTGCAGCGACGACGACGCCGCAGCGGCCTCCTCGACGAGCGCCGCGTTCTGCTGGGTCATCTGGTCCATCTGCGAGACGGCCTGATTCACCTGGTCAATGCCCGTGCTCTGCTCGAGCGACGACGCGCTGATCCCCGCCATCATCTGCGTGACGCGCGAGATCGAGTTCGACACCTCGCGCATCGCGTCGCCCGCGCGCTCCACGAGTTCCGAACCGCCGCGAATCTGCGAAACCGACTCGCTGATGAGCGTCTTGATCTCCTTGGCCGACTGCGCGCTGCGCTGCGCGAGACCGCGCACCTCGCCCGCCACGACCGCGAAGCCGCGGCCCTGCTCGCCCGCGCGCGCCGCTTCCACGGCCGCGTTGAGCGCGAGAATGTTGGTCTGGAACGCGATGCCGTCGATCACGCCGATGATCTCCGCGATCTTGTCCGAGCTTTGCGCAATGCCGTGCATGCGCTCCACCACCTCGCCCACCACGGCGCTGCCGCGCGCGGTCGCGTCGAGCGCCGCCTCGGCGAGCGCGTTCGCCTCGCGCGCGTTCTCGGCCGTGTTGCGCACGGTGCCCGTGAGCTCCTCCATGCTGGCAGCCGTTTGTTCCAGCGACGCCGCCTGCGATTCGGTGCGCGCCGAAAGGTCGGCGTTGCCGGTGGCGATCTCGTCCGCGCCCACGTGGATCGAGCCCGCCGTTTCGCGCACGGTGTGAACCGTGCGCGCGAGACTCGACTGCATCATCGCGAGGTCGCGAAAGAGCCGGCCGATCTCGTTGTCGCCGCGCGCGGCCACGCGCTCGTTCAAATGTCCGCGCGCAATGCGGTCGAAATGGCGGCCGGCTTCTTCTAGCGGCTCCACCACGCCGCGCCGCAACGCGAAGTGCACGCCGGTCGCAAGCGCGATCAGCACGACCAGAATGAAAATACCGACGCCCCGGAACAGCGCGAGGCGCGAGTCGATCGAATCCAGCGACGCACGGCTCGCCGCGGCGCTGAACTGCGCGAAGCCGTGCAGTTCGGCGAGATAGGCGTCCTGGTACGACTGCGTTGGCTGGTCGAGGAAGGCCTGCAGATTATTGCCGTTGAGATCGTCGATCAGTTCGCCGAGCGCCTTTCGATAAACCTGGTAGCGCTGCGCGAGCGCGGCGACGCGCGCGCGGTCGTCGTCGTTGATCGGCGGCACTTCCATGAGCGCCGCGAACGTGGTGTCGGCGGCCGCGAGCTGGTCGCGCGCGTGATTGACTATGTCGGTGGGAACGGAGCCGCCGCGCACCATGCGCGTGCCCGCGCGCGAGAGATTGATGCGGGCATCCATCAACTGCTGGGTGATGACGTTGGCGGCGCTCGCCTGGCGCAGCGCCACCTTCGAAAGGTCGGCTACGTCGTCATGCGTGCGCGTGAGCGACCAGTAGCCAAGTCCTGCGGTCACGAGCTGCAGTACGCAGAACGCGGCGAGGACGCACAACAGGCCGGATGCGACCTTGATCTTGCTGAACATCGGAACACCTGGGGTAGCAGTGAAAGAGTGAGGCAAGAGCATGTGATCGCTCGTACCCGCACTGCGTTTACGGCCGCGTAAACGTTGTTTTTGAGGCTCGGCGCGTGAATAAACCGTGAAAAAGCACCATGGAATGCGCAATGGATCATTTCCGAAATGATTTATTGGTTATTGCATACATTCCCCGCAACAATGAAGCGCGCCCGCAACCCGATTCACCTTGACGCGGCCCGAACGCGCTTCCTACAGTGGTTAGGAAACCACACGGGGATAGACCCAGGGAATGCGACGATGACAGATCTGGTGGATCGCGCGCGCGGCGCGTTGCACGCCCAGCCCTTCAGCGTGCTGCTCGGCACCGAGCTGATGCATGTGGGTACCGACGAATTGACCCTGCGCCTGCCGGTACGCGACGAGCTCAGGCAGCAGCATGGGTTCGTCCACGGCGGCGTGATCGGCTACCTCGCCGACAACGCGCTCACCTTCGCTGGCGCGCTCGCGCTCGGGCCGCGGGTGGTGACGGCGGAATACAAGATCAACTATTTGCGGCCGGCGCTCAAGGGCACGCTGGTAGCGCGGGCGCGCGTGGTGCACGCGGCGCGCCATCAGGCCACCTGCCAGTGCAGCGTCTACGTAATGGAGAACGGCGACGAACGGCTCGTGGCGCTGGCGCAGGGAACGGTCAGCCGGATGTCGGAGGGCGGGCCGCCGGAAGAGAAAATCCAGGCGGACTGAACCGTCCAGCCCACAAACGAGGCGCGCGAGGCGAAGCGGGGGTCCCCGCCGCGCCTCGCGCGTTTTCGTGCGCCGGCCGAGCGGCGTTATTCGGCCGCGCGCGTCTTCTGCTGCTGTTCGCCCAGGCCCTCGATGCCAAGGCGCACCGTCTGGCCCGGCTTCAGGAACACCGGGTTCGGCTTCACGCCCATGCCCACGCCCGGTGGCGTGCCCGTCGAGATCACGTCGCCGGGCTGCAGGCTCATGCATTGCGAAAGATACGAAACGAGCTTCGCGACCGTAAAGATCATCGTGCGCGTGCTGCCGTTCTGGTAGCGATGTCCGTCCACTTCGAGCCACATGCCGAGGTTCTGCGGATCGGCCACCTCGTCGCGCGTGACGAGCCACGGGCCGGTCGGGCCGAACGTGTCGAAGCCCTTGCCCTTGTCCCACTGGCCGCCGCGCTCGATCTGCCATTCGCGCTCGGACACGTCGTTGACCACGCAATAGCCCGCGACGTAATCGAGCGCATCGGCCTCGCTCACGTTCTTCGCGTGCTTGCCGATCACCACGCCAAGCTCGACTTCCCAGTCGGTCTTCTTCGAGCCGCGCGGAATTTCGATGTCGTCGTTCGGACCGACGATCGCGCTCGTCCACTTGTTGAAGACCACCGGCTCGACCGGCACCGGCATGCCCGACTCGGCGGCGTGGTCGGCATAGTTCAGGCCGATGCACACCATCTTGCCGATGTGGCCCACGCATGGCCCGATGCGCGGATTGCCTTCGACGAGCGGCAGCGTTTCGGGATCGATCGCGCGTAGCTGCGCGAGACCGGCGTCCGAGAGCACGTCGCCGGCGATGTCGGTCACGTTGCCCGAGAGCGCGCGAATGCGGCCTTCGGCATCGAGCAGGCCCGGTTTTTCGTGACCCTTCGGGCCATAGCGAAGCAGTTTCATCGTCTGTGTTCCTTGTGTGTCTGTGCGAAAGGTGCGCGAGAATGCGTCGTGTTGCTTCCTGCCGGTCAGTGCGGCGTGGGGCGAACTAGTTAGACCACCCTCCGTCGATCACATGCGCCTGGCCGGTGGTGAATCCCGATTCGTCCGAGGCGAGGTAAAGCGCGAGCGCCGCGATTTCCTCGGGTTTGCCCACGCGCCCCATCGGCTGGCGCGCGACGAACGCGGCGCGCGCCGCGTCGACGCTCGTGCCTTGCGCCGCCGCCTGTGCCGCGATGCGCTCTTCGAGCGAGGGCGACGCCACCGTGCCCGGGCAGATCGCATTGCAGCGAATGCCGCGCGTCACGAAATCGGCGGCCACCGCCTTCGTCAACCCTATCACAGCCGCCTTCGACGCACCGTACACGAAACGGTTGGGCACGCCCTTCACGCTCGACGCCGCCGACGACATGTTGATGATCGACCCGCCGCCCGCCGCCAGCATGCCCGGCAGAAAGGCGCGGATGGTCCGGTACATCGCTTTCGCGTTCAGATCGAATGCGAAGTCCCAATCTTCCTCGCTCGCTTCGAGTATCGAGCCCGCGTGCACGAAACCCGCGCAGTTGAACAGCACGTCGATCGCGCCGAGTTCCTTCGCCAGCGCGGCGATTGCCGCGCCGTCGAGCACGTCGAGCTTGCGCGCCTCGACCGGCAACGCCGAGAGCGCGTCGATGCGGATGTCCGTGGCGATCACGCGCGCGCCTTCGCGCGCGAACCGTTCGGCGGCCGCGTAGCCGATGCCCTGACCCGCCGCGGTGATCAAGGCCGTCTTGCCGGCCAGTCTTTGTACCATCTGCCACTCCGGTTGGAAGCGCGGCACGGCGATACCCGGTATTGCAGTAAGCGCCCCATGCCGCGTTCGAGCGATGAAATCGCGGAAAGAAGTCGGGACGACGCAAACGGCCATTATGGCGACGCCCGTGCGCCTCGCGGCGTTCAGCGGACGCTTTCTAACCGGCGGAATCGGGCCGCAGCCGATAAAAGGCGGCCGCGTTGCCGCCGAACACGGCGGCGCGTTCGTCTTCGGAAAGCCCGGCGAGCAGCCGTTGCGCGCTGGCGTGCCAGCGCCGGTAGTCGCCGTTCAGGTTCAATACCGGCCAGTCGCTGCCCCACATGAGGCGTTTCGCGCCGAACGCCGCCAGCAGACGCGCAACCCACGGCGCCAGCGTGGCGTCGTCCCAGCCCGGCGCCGATTCGGTCGCGAGGCCCGAAAGCTTGCAATGCACTTGCGGAAACTGCGCAAAACGCCCGATGGCCCGCGACCACGCGGCAAAGCCGCTTTCACCGCCGGCGGCGATGGGCGGCTTCGCGCCGTGGTCGATCACCACGCGCAACATGGGATGGCGCGCGAGAAATGTGGCGAGCGCATTCGCGTGGCGCGTGAAGACGAGCGCATCGAACGCGAGGTCATGCGCGATGAGCGCGTCGACGGCGCTTGCGGTGTCGGCGTTCGCGATCCAGTCGTCGTCGGGCAGGTCCTGGAGCATGGGCCGCACGCCGCGCAGCTTCGGCTCGCGCGCGAGTTCGGCGATCAGCGTGCCGGCGGCCGGATCGTCGAGCGGCACCCAGCCCACCACGCCCGCAATCGAAGGCGCGTGGCGCGCGAGATCGAGCAGCCAGCGCGTTTCCTCGACGCTCGGCGCGGCCTGCACGACCACCGTGCGCGCGACGCCGCACGACGCACGCAACGGCGCGAGATCGGCGGGACCGTATGCGCGATACAGCACGGTCATGTCTGGCCTGAGCCAGCCGTAGTCGCCGCGCGCGGGATCCCAGTAGTGCTGGTGCGCATCGACGGTCCCGGGCGTAGACATGGCTCAGTCCAGAGGAAGCGGCGCACGCGGATCGACAAGCCCCTTGTCGCGCAACGCGAGCCACAGTTCGCGCGGCAACGGCGTCTCGAACGAAGCGACGTTCTCGCGCACCTCGTTCGCGCTGCGCGCGCCGTTGAGCACCGTCGCCACGGCCGGGTGCGCATAGGGAAACTGCAGCGCCGCCGCGGCGAGCGGCGCGTCGCAGGTCCGGCAGATCGCATCGAGCCGCGCCACGCGCTCGACCACGTCGCGCGGCGCATCGCCATAGTTGAACTTGAGATCGCCGAGCAACCCGCGCGCGAGGATCCCCGAATTGAACGCGCCGCCAAGCAGAATGCTCACGCCCTTCCTTTCGCATTCGGGCAGCAGGTCGTCGAGCGGCGCCTGTTCGAGCAGCGTGTAGCGACCTGCGAGCAAGGCGCAGTCGATGTCGAATTCGCGCATCGCCTCGAGTATCGCCTCGCGCTCGTTCACGCCAAAACCGACCGCTTTGATCGCGCCCGCCTTGCGCAGTTCGTCGAGCGCCTTGAAGCCGCTTTCGCCCAGTTGCCGCCAGTAATGGGCGTTGCGGTCTCCGTGCGTGTAGCGGCCGATGTCGTGCACGAGCAGGATGTCGATATCGACAACGCCGAGCCGCTGCTGGCTATCCTCGAACGAGCGCAGGATGCCGTCGCGCGTGTAGTCGTAGATCGCCTCGAAAGGCAGCGGGTTTTGCCAGCCCTCGCTACCGTCATAGGTGTGCGTGCGCGGCACGAAATGGCGGCCCACTTTGGTGGAAAGCACGTACGCCTCGCGCGGGTAGCGCCGCAACGCGGCGCCCAGCCTGTGCTCGGCCTTGGTGTGACCATAGTGGGGAGCCGTGTCGAAAAAACGGATGCCGGCTTGCCACGCGGCATCGACCGTGGCCAGCGCCTCCTCGTCGGACAGATCGCGATACAGGCCGCCGAGCGGCGCGGTGCCGAGACCCAGCGCAGTCACCTCGAGCGCGGTGCGTCCGATCCGGCGCCTGCGCGCCACCTTGGGGGGATGTTCCTGCGGCATAGCCTGCAATCTCCTTGGGATGGCTGTCTCCACAACGATTGCGTTTTGGTGCGCGGCTTCGAGAATCGGCACGCGCAGGCGCGGCCCGGCACGCCGGACGGCCGCCCAGAAGATCTTGTACGTGAAGATAAACACCTGGTGCCCGCGCGCTTCCGGCTTCGAGCTCGCACCACCGGCATTGTCGCGGATAACGGGAAAGCCGATGCGCGGTTCGCCCCGTCTCGAAACCGGACGGGATCGTGCTGCGCGTGCCGCCCGCTTCCTGAATCGTCAGGACTTCTACCGGGTGTCCATCCGGTCAGATGACGCTGGCACACGTTCACCAATGAACGCATTATTCATATACGCACGGCCGTGGGTCAAGGAATGTGCGGTGCAGCATGGGTCCGTGATTTCCCTGGGGACGATCGAATGGAAAACAACGCGAAAAAAGGCCAGATGGACAACGTGCCCGAAGAAGCCGATGAGAAAGACGACGGCGACCGCTATCGCGCGCCCGCGCTCGACAAGGGGCTCGACATCCTCGAACTGCTCGCGGAGCAGCGCGGCGGTCTCACGCGCGCCGAAATCACGAAGGCGCTCGGGCGCAACGCGAGCGAGATCTACCGCATGCTCGAGCGGCTCGTGGCGCGGCAGTACGCCGTGCGCTCGGAAGCCGGCGACCGTTACGCCCTGAGCCTGAAGCTCTTCGCGCTCGCGCACCGCCATCCGCCGATAGAGCGCCTGATCGGCGAAGCGCTGCCGCTCATGCAGCGCTTCGCCGACGATGCCGAGCAGTCCTGCCATCTCACGGTGTACGACCGCGGCAACCTGCTCGTGATCGCACAAGTGGACGGTCCCGGTACGTGGGGCATCGCCGTGCGGCCGGGTTCGCGCGTCGGTCTCGTCGATACGAGCTCGGGCCGCACGCTCCTCGCCTGGCAAACGCCGGAGCAGCGCGCCCACATGCTCGCGGAGCATACGAAGGTGAAGGGCGAGGTAACGATCGACCGCGCGGCGCTGGAGGCCGCGTGCGCGCAGGTGCGCGAGGCGGGCTACTCGCGCAAGGACAGCCAGCAGATCTTCGGCGTGACCGACGTGACGTTTCCGGTGCTCGGGCCTTCGGGACAGGCGATCGCCGCGCTCACCTGTCCGTTTCTCAAGCGCATCGACCAATACATCGCGCCCTCGCTCGACGAAGCGACGCATATGCTGCGCGCGAGCGTGCAGAGCTTGTCGATGTTCCGGGAGCAAGGCGCGGCGTAGGGCGCGATACGAGCAACCCGGGCAGGCCGGCTTCGGCGCGACGGGCGCCTCCCGCTCCGACGCCTGCGATCGACGCCGCTCGCGCGGACAGGCCGGATCGCACCCCAGTGCGCGGGACGCACATGCGTCCCCTTGCGAGCGCCCTCGCGCGAGGTGGAAACCGCGCGCAAAACGGTTAGAATGGCGGCCCTCCCAAAAAACCGGCCCGTCGCCCTTGCTCGCAAACAGCGGGCGCGCGGCGGCCGCGCATTCGAAATCCATGGCGAAACTTCTGACCGATCAAGAATTCCAGCGCTTTTCCGAGCTTCAGCAGAAACAGGCGAGCTTCACGATCACAGCCGATGAAGCCGACGAGCTGCGCGACATCGTCGCGCGCGCGCAGAAAAAGCGCGATGACCGCGCCGATGCGATGAAGACCGTCGAAACCGCCATCGCCCGGTTCGAGATCGCTCCCGAGGAGCTTTTCACGGCCGGGCAGATCGCCGAGGCCGCGCGCAACTTCGGCCTGATTCCGGCCACGCGCAAGGAGCGCGTGCTGCCGCCTTCGCTGACCTTCAACGGCAAGACGCATCAGTGGACCACGCGCGCGCTGCCCGAGGAAATCCGCACGCCGCTGTTCGAGGCGTTCCAGGGCGGCCAGTCGATCAAGGCGTTCATCGCCACGCCGAAGGACGCCGCGCGCTGCGCCGCGACGATCGCGCGCCTCGAAAAGGAAACCGGCGCGCAGTATGGCGACGCCTGGCTCGAAGAGCTGTCGCTCACGCGCGGCCAGATCGACGACGCGCTCGCGAAGCTCGCGGCGTAAGCGGCAAACGCCGGCTTCGACTCAGTCGAGCGGCATGCGAAAACCGACCACGCCCGGATCTTCCGTCGGCGTGACGGTGAAGCCGCAGGCGCGCGCGAGGCCGATCATCGGCGCGTTTTCGCGCAGCGCTTCGCCGAGCAGCCAGTGCGTGCCGCGCGAGCGCGCGTACTCGATGATGCGCGACATCAGCAGGTGCCCGAGGCCGCGCCCCTTGAGATTCGAAAGAATAGCGACCGCGAACTCGGCGGTCTCGTTGTCCGGGTCGGCCACGGCGCGCGCCACGCCCAGCGTGCGCGGCTGGCCGTCCTCGCCCTCGACGATCGCGAGAAGCGCCATTTCGCGGTCGTAGTCGATCTGCGTCATGCGCGCGAGCTGCGTATGGTCGAAGCTGCGCACCGCCGAAAAGAAACGCATGCGCAAATCGTCGGGCGTCATCGATTCGACGAACGTGCGGTGCATCGCTTCGTCCTCGGGGCGGATCGGCCGGATCGTGAGGCGTTCGCCGTGCCAGTCGAGCGTTTCTTCGAGGCGGCGCGGATACGGCATGATCGCAAAGCGGCTGCGATTTTCCGCGAGCTTCAGGCGCGGCGCCACGACCACGGTCGCCCCGTGCAGGACGCGCAACGTCAAATTCAAGCCCACGATCTCCCTCACCTCGCACACCACTTGCGAAAGCTCGGTGAGCGCGGCCAGCGTCGGCTCGGGCGCCACGTAGCGCACATAGGGCGAGCGCGCCACGATATCGCGCGACAGCACGGGATTGAGCGGCGGCAGGCTGTAGACGCGCAGCGGCGGCGAAATCTCGTCCGGCGACGGCGCGACGAAGCGGAACACCGGGCCGAAGTTCTCGTCGTCGCGGAATTCCACCGTCACGTCGACCACGGGCTTGACGCCCGGCTCGTCCTGCGCCTGCGTGACGAGCCCGAATCGCGCCAGCAGCCTCGCGGCCTCCTCGCCTTCGAGCTCCGTGCGCCCGGTCGCCAGCGCCGCGCGCGCCTCGCCCTGCGCGGCCTCGATCGCGGCCGGGCCTTGCGCGGGCATCGTTTCGGGCGTCTGCATCAACAGCTCGCGGCCCAGCCGGTAATCGACGAGACGCGCGAACGCGCGCGCGAGCCGCCGCGGCGTGGTGTGCACGGGAATGCCGTGCGCGTGCAGCTCGTCGCGCGTTTTCTCCTCCACGCCGCCGAAGAAGCACGCCAGCATGCCGCGATACGCGAAGCGCTGATGCTCGATCAGCGTGCGCGCCACGTCGTCCACCGGCGCGCTGTGCGTGGGCGCGTGCACGATGAACGCCGTGCCGCTAGAGCGTTGCGTGGCGAGCGTTTGCAGCGCGAGGCCGAAGTGCTCGGGCTTCGCCGTTTCGCCGAGCACGAGCGGATTGTCCGACTGCGCGTGCGGCAGCGCGGCATGGATGGCCGCGAGCGCCGAGTCGTCCCAGCGCGCGAGCGTGTCGCCGGCTTTCGTGAAGGCGTCGCGCGCGAGCGTCGCCACGCCGCGGTCGCTCGTGATGAGCGTGGCCGTGTCGCTCGCGGCCACGCGGCCCACGCCGAGCGTTTCGATTTCATCGAGCAGGTCGTCGAGCGTATCGACGCGCACGAGTCCCGCGCGCCGGAACGCCGCCGTGTAGAGGGCGTCGCCCTTGTCGTCGCGGCCGCTCCTCAGCGCGAGCACGGGCTTGTTGCGCGCCGCCGCGCGCGCCGCCGACATGAACTTGCGCGCCGCGCGGATCGTGTCCACTTCGAGCAGGATGGCGCGCGTGCCCGGGTCGCTCGCGAGGTAGTCGAGCACGTCGCCCACGTCGACGTCGGCTTCGTCGCCGAGCGCGATCACGTGCGAAAAGCCGAGGCCGCGCGGGGCGGCCCAGCGCAGCACGGCATTGGTGAGCGCGTTGGACTGCGAGACCCAGGCCACGCCGCCCTTGCGCGCAATCGAAGCCGCCGCGCCCAGTTGCGCGTTGAGCGCGGGCGTGAGCGCGCCGAGACTGCCCGGCCCCACGATGCGCAGCAGGTGCGGGCGCGCCGCCGCCAGCGCGTGGCGCAAGTCGGCGTGATCGGCCTCGTCGCGCGCCTCGCCCACGATGATGGCCGCGCGCGTGCCCATGCCGCCCAGCCGGTGTACGAGCGCGGGCCACGTGGCGGGCCGCGTGCAGATGATCGCGATGCCGGGGGCTTCGGGCAGGTCGCCCGCGTCGGCCAGAACGGGACGGCCGTCGAACGCCTCGACGTCGCCCGCATGGCGCGGATTCACGGCCCACAGCGGGCTCGTGAAGCCGCCTTCGATCAGCCGCTGCCACACCATGTTGCCGATGCTGCCGGGACGCCGCGAGGCGCCGATCACGGCCACGGATTTCGGCTGGAACACCGCGTCGAGATTGCGTACGGTCACAGGGACTCCTCGTTGTCTGCCAGGCGCGCGCACAGAGGGCGGACGCCGGTTTTTCGGGTTTTACCGCTACGAGGAGAGGATAGGGCAAGCGCGCAGGCGATGCGCGTTTTTCGCCCGGCGCGAGTGCGCGCAGTCGCGGCGGCATGAGGTCGCACGCCGCGTCGACCGCGCATTCACCGCCGTGTGCGAGAAGAAAGGCGGTTCGAGAATGCGGCGCGAGCGCGCCGCATGTTTTACATCGACTTGCGGAACGGCGCGCCCGAGTGCTCGCGCAGTTCGTTGAAGACGATCTTCGGCCAGGCCTTTTGCGCGACCTCGATTTCCGATACGTGCGAAGCGAGATACGTCGGCGCGTTCGACGCGTCGTAAGCCATGCGGGCGGCGTACGAGTCGGTGAAGCGGCGCAGCTCGGCGGGATCGTCGCAGGTGACCCAGCGCGAAAGACGATAGCGCGCCGGCATGATGCGCACGTCCACCTTGTACTCGGCCGAGAGACGGTGCGAAACCACTTCGAACTGGAGCTGGCCCACGGCGCCGAGGATCGTCGAACCGCCGTGCAGCGGACGGAACACCTGGATCGCGCCTTCCTCGCCAAGCTGCTTGAGCGCTTCGCCAAGCTGCTTGGCGCGCATGGGGTCGACCACTTCGATGGTCTGGAAGATTTCCGGCGCGAAGAACGGCAGGCCCGTGAACTGGAGGTCTTCGCCTTCGGTGAGCGTATCGCCGAGGCTCAGCGTGCCATGGTTAGGAATACCGATGATATCGCCAGGATAGGCCTCGGCCACGGTCTCGCGGCGCTGCGAAAGAAAGCTCACCACGTTGTTCGCGCGGAAGGTCTTGTTGTTGCGCGTGACCTTGAGCTGCATGCCGCGCTCGAAGCGGCCCGAACACACGCGGATGAACGCCACGCGGTCGCGGTGCGCGAGGTCCATGTTGGCCTGCACCTTGAACACGACGCCCGTGAACCTGGGCTCGTCGGGCGACACCGGACGCTGCACGGTCATGCGGGGCGAGGGCGGCGGCGCGAGATCGACGAGCGCGTCGAGAATTTCCTTCACGCCGAAGTTGTTGATCGCCGAGCCGAACAGCACCGGCGACTGCTCGCCGGCCAGGAACGCGTCGCGGTCGAATGCGGGCGTCGCGCCGGTAATCAGCTCGACTTCTTCCTTCGTGCGCTTCCAGTGATAGCCAAAGCGCGCTTCGCCTTCTTCGTCGCTAATGCCCTGCAGCGTTTCCACCGCGCCGCCGAGCGTTTCCTGTCCCGCGCGAAACACGCGCACCTGGTCGCGCTGGATGTCGTAGACACCCTGAAACTCCTTGCCCATGCCGATGGGCCAGGTGAACGGCACGGCGGCCACGCCGAGGTGCTGCTCGATTTCGTCGAGCAGGTCGAGCGGCTCGCGCACCTCGCGGTCGAGCTTGTTGATGAACGTGAGAATCGGCGTCTTGCGGCTGCGGCAGACTTCGAGCAGCTTGAGCGTTTGCGCTTCCACGCCGTTCGCGCCGTCGATCACCATCACGGCCGCGTCGACGGCTGTCAGCACGCGGTAGGTGTCTTCCGAGAAGTCCTCGTGGCCCGGCGTGTCGAGCAGGTTGATGACGGCGTCGCCGTACTCGAACTGCATGACCGAACTCGCGACCGAAATGCCGCGCTGCTTTTCGATCTCCATCCAGTCGGAGGTCGCGAAGCGGCCGCTCTTCTTGCCCTTCACGGTGCCGGCGATCTGGATCGCGCCCGAAAACAGCAGCAGCTTTTCGGTGAGCGTGGTCTTGCCCGCGTCCGGGTGAGAAATGACCGCGAACGTGCGGCGGCGTCTGAGTTCGGCTACTGACATGGATAGGGCGGGTATCACTGATGAATTCGGGCAACCGCGCCGCGCGGCGGGGGTTGCGGCGAGCGCGGCGGCGCTTGCGAGCGGGTTTCTGTGGCAACTGCGGCAAATGCGGGTGCATATGCGGCAAGTGCGCGGACCGCGCCAGGCGCGGAAAATAGCACGAGCGATCGGAAAAATCCTGGGATGCCCGCGCGGAACGGCGCCGGGACCGAATGATACACGGCATTCGAGCCGTCGACTAAAGGTTTGATGCGTGCATGGGCAAGCCGGCTCAGGGGCGGCCGGCCGCGGCTCGCGCTAGCTGCCGAACGGTGAGCTTTTACAGGACGAGGCGACGCGCGCCCCGGCGGCCCGCATCCGGATTCACGGAGCGCACCCCACCTTCACGAAAATTCCCTTTCGCGCCAGACAGTTGTACGCCAGGCGGCTGCCCTGCTCGTCCGCGCCGCCCCTTGCTGGCCCGCGAAGCGCGGCCTCTGAGGTGAGCTTTTTCGGGACAAACGAATGCCGGCAGCAAACAGCCTGCGCACCCCCGACGGGGCGCGCGGCCGGATCGGGCGGGTTATTCCTTGATGAGGAAGCGTTCGCGGTTCTTGCCCGCCAGCCAGCCCGGGGTACGGCCGCGGCCGCTCCATGTCTCGCCGGTTTTCGGGTTCATGTAGCGGGCAGGCAGCGCCTTCTTGCGTGCCGGCCCCGCACGGCGGCTCGCGAAACCCAGTTCTTCAGCGGTGATGTCGTACTCCGCGATCTTTTCCTTGATCTCGGCGATCGCCTCGGCAATCTCCTTTTCACGCGCCGCAGCGACTTCCTTATGGAGCTTCTCCAGTTGGGCGGTCAATTGCTTGTAGCTCGGCATGAAACATCATCTCCAGTTCAGTCACGAGAGTGCCATTGTGACCGGTTTGGAGTCCGAGCGTCCCGGGCAGCGCGCTTTTTTTCAACCCGCGCCAAGCGTTGGCGCTAGCGATCGGGTTGGCGCAGCGAATCGTGTTCCAGACGGCTTTCGAGCGCACGCAACGCTTCGTTGAGCCGCTTTACGCGCAACATCTGCGATGGAACCAGATTCGCGGTCGATACCGAATCGAGACGGCCGCGCCAATAAGAAAGCGGAATACGATCGCGACCTGAAAGCCGCCCGATGATGTGTTCGAGGTGCTCAATATCCTTTTCGAGTTGATGGTGATTCATCGCTGCCCCCGGTAATGACAAGTTTTATCGAGCGGCACAAAATAGCGCGCGCTCACTTTCGTCACGTCGCCGCTTTTCCGCACGCAGCGGATAATCGACGGTTTCCTGCTGCCGGATTTACCGCGCGCAATGCGCGTTGCGGCAAATTTTGCGTCTCACTGGTAACGTCAGATCAGAATAAGACTTGCGCTCCCGCCTATCCGTTGGATACCGCACGGAATTCCGGATGCCGCTCATCCACGCTGACGTTAAATCCGCATCCATACCGGAACGCAGATTAACGGGGGCTATTGCGTCTGTATATTCCTCAATTGTGGAACGCTATGCGGGGTGCATTATGCGCCGGATTACGCGTCCGCAATATGAACAATGAGAACGGCGTGAAAACAAACGAAACACAATACGATCGCCTGCTGCATGCTATTTACGAAACGATCGAGAATCCTTGCGCCTGGAAGGATTTTTGCGCGCAATTGCGCGAAACGATGGGCGTGGCGTCGATTCATCTGTTCGCCTTCGACAGGCAGCGCGATCTGTTTTCCTGGAGCGACGGTTTCGCGCTCGCGAGCGCGGAACCGCTTGAACGCATTCGCCCGCTCTACCGCGACGACGCGCGTTTTGCGTGGCTGCGCGCTTTTCCGGCGGGCAAGTGGCTGCACTGCGGCGTCGGGCCGGACCGTGCGGACGCCGATGGCGCCACCATCGGCTTCGAGCTCTGCCCGCCCGACAACGGCCATCGCTGCGTGGCGCTGTGCAAGCTCGTCGAGCAACACGAGCTCGCGGTCATGCTCGCATGCAGCGCCCGCGCCGAAGCAGGACCGCTCCCAGGCGAGCACCGCGAAATGCTCGAACGGATCACGCCGCATCTCATCCGCGCGGTGCGGCTCTATGCGCGCCGCTTCACGTTGAACGCCGACACGCTCGCCAACCGCTCACGCCCCCCGGCCATGCTCGTCAGCGCGCTGGGCGAGGTGCTCCACAGCAACGAGCCCGCGCAGCGGCTCCTGAAGGCGACCACGCTCGTACGGATGCGCGGGCGGCGGCTCACGCTCGCTCCGCCTCACCACGCGCGCCTGCTCGAGGATATCGCCGTGAGCGAGGCCCGGCTGCGCAGCCGGGCGACCGGCGCGCGCGCGGCGGCGGCGCGCTTCCGGGCGCTGCGCATCGTCGGCCGCGATATCGGCTCCATCGCGCCCGATGCCGCCAACGCCGCTTTTGCAACGCGGCCGCACGGCGAAACCGGCGCCGGGCAGCCGGCGCCGCTCGGCGAGCGAGCGTCAACGAAGCTCGCGGCGGGCCAGCAGGAAGTGCTCTACGCGTTCTACAACGTGGTCACGGCCGAAGACGCCTCGGCCGCCGAATTGCGCGCCTTCGCGGCGCTCACGTTTTATCATCCGCGGTCCGCGCCGCTCGTCGACGAGCAGGTGCTCGCCACGGCGTTCGATCTCTCGCCGGCCGAATGCCGGATCGCGCTGCTGCTCGCGGAAGGTCTCACGCAAAAGGAAATCGCCGCACATGTGGGCGTGCAGCACGACACCGTGCGCAAACAGTTGCAATCGATCTTTCAGAAGACGGCAACGCGGCGTCAACCCGATCTGCTGCGCCTCTTGCTGAATCTGCCGGCGCGCGGCGCAAGCGCCGCCGCCGAAAACTGAGCGTCGAGGTCAGTAGCGCGCCACGCGCTCATTGCGCCTTGCGGCAGGCGAACACGAACGTGTAGTTGGCGCCCTCGGTGGACTGGGCGACGGTGTCGTAGCCCGCGCCGTCGCAGCGGGCGCGGGCCTGCTGCGCGCACGAATCGCGATCGCCCGAGGCCGGGCATTGCACCTGGACCGTCGGGCGGCCGTCCGAAAGAAACAGCGGCGGCCCGCTGCTGCACGCGGCAAGCGCCCCGATCAGGATCAAAGCGCACGCGGCGAACGGCAGTTTGCGCAAACGGAACAACGACGAACCAGGACGAGTCATTGGAGCACCCCGACGGGCTTTCTAGTTTTTCGACGATGCGATTGTGCCACGCCGCGAGCCGCCTGCGCGCCATCGCAGCGAGCGCCGCGCCTGCCCGCTCAGGGCGCCGGCGCGAGGGCTTTGTAAGGCAGCGTGCCGTGCGGATCCGAAGTCAGCCGCACGAAGACCTGCTCCACGTCGGCAACCGCGGAAAGCCTGCGCTCCAGCTCGGCCTCGTCGAAACCCGCGCCCACGCAGCCTTCCGCATAGACGAAGCGGCGCTGTACCGTGATCCAGATGCTCGTGCCCGCGAACATGGCGTCGCCTTGCAGGTGTCGGCGAATTGCCGCTGCAATGTCGGCGTCGTAAAGATACGAATTCGGCTTCGAGCACTTGTGCGCGAGCCAGCAGGTCGTGCCGCGCTCCACGCGATAGTGGGCGTCGTCGTCGGCTTCGGCTTTCGTCATCAACGGACCGAGCGGCTGCGGACAGGCGGTTATCGCGTCCGAAAGCGCGAAGAACGGATCGTTGTACCAGTTCTTGCGCCCGGCGTCCGGCGCTTCGGCCACCGCGCCGCGCGCCGCGAAGGCCATCAATACGCTGACGCAAACGGACGCCAGCCGCGCCGCCCGCGCGTGCCGCACGCCGCGCCCGTCCGTACCGACTACGCTCATTGACTGTTTCCTCGCCGTCCGATACCCGCTTTCCCTCTCGCAACGATAGGAGCGCGCGGCCACGCTCGCAATAACGAGACACATCGTTTCGCTACAATCGCTGCGACGCACCACGGCCACGCCGCATCAAACGCCGCACGAAGGCCGCACGAAAGGCCGCATCAAAAGCCTGGATCCCGCAAGCAGCCATACCGCGCAACACGATCGATCCGCAGGAGACCTCATGTCGTTTGTTATCGTTCTCGCCGCTCTCGCGTTCCTCATGCTCGCCGCGTACCGCGGTTACAGCGTGATTCTCTTCGCGCCCGTCGCCGCGCTCGCCGCGGTCCTCTTTACCGATCCCACGGCTGTCGCGCCGGTCTTTTCCGGCATCTTCATGGAAAAGATGGTCGGATTCGTGAAGCTCTACTTCCCCGTATTCCTGCTCGGCGCGGTATTCGGTAAGGTGATCGAACTATCGGGCTTCTCCGAAGCCATCGTGGCCGCCGCGATCCGCTATATCGGCCGCTCGCGTGCGAATGCCGTGATCGTGGCCGTATGCGCGCTGCTCACCTACGGCGGCGTTTCGCTCTTCGTGGTGGTCTTCGCGGTCTATCCGTTCGCCGCCGAACTCTATCGCCAGAGCGGCATTCCCAAGCGCCTCATGCCCGGCGCCATCGCGCTTGGCGCGTTCTCGTTCACCATGGATTCGCTGCCCGGCACGCCCCAAATCCAGAACATCATTCCGACCACCTTCTTCAAGACCACGGCGTGGGCCGCGCCCGCGCTCGGCGTGATCGGCTCGCTCTTCATCATCGTGGTGGGGCTCACGTACCTCGAATGGCGCCGCCGCAGCGCGATGGCGAAAGGCGAAGGCTACGGCACCTCGCTCGTGAACGAACCGGAGCACGTGAAGACCGAGCATCTGCCGAACCCGGTCCTCGCCGTCGCGCCGCTCGTGCTGGTCGGCGTGGCGAACTTCCTGCTCACGCACTGGATTCCGGTCTGGTACGGCGATACCGTAACGGTTCCGCCCGAAGTGCTGCCCGGCATCCATGCGCCGGTCACGGCCACCGTCAAGCAGGTCGTGGCGATCTGGGCGGTTCAGGGCGCGCTGCTCGCCGGCATCGTACTCGTGATCGTGACGGCCTTTGGCCGCGTGAAGGAGCGTTTCGCGAACGGCACGAAAGCGGCGGTGGCAGGCGCGCTGCTCGCCTCGATGAACACCGCTTCGGAATACGGCTTCGGCGGCGTGATCGCGGCGCTGCCGGGCTTCATCGTCGTGAGCGACGCGCTCAAGAGCATTCCGAATCCGCTCGTGAACGCCGCGGTTTCGGTGAGCGCGCTCGCCGGCATTACCGGGTCGGCTTCGGGCGGCATGAGCATTGCGCTCGCGGCAATGTCCGATCTCTTCATCAAGAGCGCTCAGGCCGCGAATATCCCGCTGGAGGTGCTGCACCGCGTGGTCGCGATGGCGAGCGGCGGCATGGATACGCTGCCGCACAACGGCGCGGTCATCACCCTGCTCGCCGTGACGGGGCTCACGCACCGCGAATCGTATCGGGATATCTTTGCGGTCACGGTGATCAAGACGCTGGCCGTGTTCTTCGTCATCGCCGTCTATTACTCGACCGGGATCGTCTGAACATCGTCAGGCATCCGGATCATCGATACATCTCCAGCAACACCTGAACCGGATGCCGCAACTGCCGCCCGCGCAACCGCTTCACCTGGCAACGGCACGAATAACCCGTGGCGAGCAATTCGGCTTGGGGATGCGCGCCCGTGCATGCCGCGTCGACATGCCGTGCCCAGGACTGGCCGAAGATCTTCGCAGACGTCTCGCGATTGCGCGCCTCGTGACCATACGTGCCCGACATGCCGCAACAGCCGCTAGCGGGCATGGCGAGCGCAAGACCTGCCGCTGCGAATACGTCCTTCCATAAGCCAGCGGCAACGCCGGCGTTGCTGCGCTCGGTGCAATGCGGCAGCAGGCGAAACGACGCGGCACGTCCCGCAGCGGCCCCTCGCGCGTGCAGCGCGCCGAGCAGCCATTCCTGCGGCAACTGGACATCGGGCGTGCCGTCGATTCCCGCAACCTTCCGGTACTCCTGCCGATACACGAGCGTCATGGCCGGGTCCACGCCGACCAAAGGCACGCCAGTCTGAGCGAGCGCGACCAGTTGCGCCGCGTTGTGGCGCGCGGCGCGACGAAACTGCGGCAGAAAACCCTGCACGTGCAGCGGCTTGCCGTTCGGCAGATAGGGCGCAACGAACACCTTGAAGTCAAGACGCGCGGCAAGCTCCAGAAACGCCGCCGCAACCGGCATCTCGAAGTAGCGCGTGAAGGCGTCCTGAACCACGATCACGCTGCGCCGACGCTCGGCGCTGCCGAGCATGGCGATCCGCCCCGGCGTCGCCGGCTCCGCGCCCGATCTGCGCAGCACATCGCGCCACGGCCCCGTACTCAGCAACGGGCTATCGACAATCCCAAGGCCGCGCGCGAGCAGCGATTTGACGGGACGCGCGTTCATCAGCGCGTTGTATATGCTCCGGGCGCCAGGCACCGCCGCGACGCGCGGCACGGCGAATTCGAGGCCGCCGATCAGATAGTCCCGCAACGGCCGCAAATAGCGCGTGTGATAAAGCTCCAGAAAGCGCGCGCGAAACTCGGGCACACTGACCTTGACTGGACACTGTCCCGCGCACGACTTGCACGCGAGGCACCCCGCCATCGCGTCATAGACCTCGTGCGAAAAGTCGTGGTCGCCTGCCAGTTTGCGCATGCTGTTGACGATACGCACCGGCAGCGCCTCCGCGACCGCCGGCGCGGCGAGATCCGCCCCCGCGCCCTGTTGCATCCGCAACCATTCGCGCATCAGGGAGGCGCGACCCTTCGGCGAATGCACGCGCGAGCGCGTCGCCTTCCACGAAGGGCACATGGCATCGTCCGGGTCGAAGTTGTAGCAGGCGCCGTTGCCGTTGCAGTGAACCGCGTCGGCGTTCGCCTGCCAGACGCGCTCGTCGATGCGACGGTCCAGTTCGCCGCGCAGCGGCGTTGCGTCGATCTTCAGCAGCGTCGCGCCAATCCCAGCCGGCGTGGCGATCTTGCCGGGATTGAGCTGGTTGTACGGATCGAAGGCCGCCTTCAGCCGCTGAAGCGCCGGATACAAGGGCCCGAAATACGCAGGCACGTATTCGGAGCGCACGCCCTTGCCATGTTCGCCCCACAGCAGCCCGCCGTACTTCAGCGTCAACGCGGTCACCGCGTCCGAGATCGGACGCACGAGCGCGGCCTCGTCAGAATTGCGCATGTCGAGCGCGGGACGCACATGCAGCACCCCCGCATCCACGTGGCCGAACATGCCGTAGCGCAGGCCGAACCCGTCGAGCAACGCGCGAAACTCGGCGATGTAGTCGGCGAGATTCTCGGGCGGCACCACCGTATCTTCCACAAAAGGCTGCGGGCGGCTCGCTCCGCGCGCGTTGCCGAGCAAGCCCACGGCGCGCTTGCGCATGGCATAGACGCGCTTGATCGCCGCCTCGCCGTCCGCGATCGTGTGGCCGAGGCGCTTCACGCTCGCGTCCGCGCGCAGGTGCTCGACGAACGCCGCGATACGCGCGCGCAACGCGTTTGCGTCGTCGCCGCTGAATTCGACCAGGTTGATGCCGTTCGCGCCGCCATCAATGTCGTCGTCGGGAAAATACGCGGCCACGCTTTGCCAGACCATGTCTTCCCGCGCAAGCCGCAGCACCGTCGAATCGACGGTTTCGATCGAGAGCGGACGATGCGCCATCAATGCGCGCGCGTCGCGCAGCGCGTCCATGAAGCCCTCGTAGCGGATGTTGACCAACGCCGCATGCTTCGGAACCGGCAGCACGTTCAGCGTCGCTTCGACAATGAAGCCGAGCGTGCCTTCCGAGCCGCACAACACGCTGTTGATGTCGAAGCGTCCCGCGGAATCCCGCAGGTGCGCCAGATCGTAACCCGTCAAGCAGCGGTTCAAATCGGGAAAGCGCTCGCGTATCAAGTCCGCTTCGCGTTCGCTGATATCGCGCGCGGTTCGAAAGATTTCACCGACCTTGTCCTCGCGCGCGCATAGCGCCGCGAGCGCGGCGCGATCGACGGGCGCGCTCGACAAAGACTCCCCGCCTGCCAGTATCGTTTCGAGCGCCAGCACGTGGTCGCGCGTTTTCCCGTACGTGCAGCTGCCCTGCCCGCTCGCGTCCGTGCTGATCATGCCGCCAATGGTCGCGCGATTCGAAGTCGAAAGTTCCGGCGCGAAAAAAAGTCCATGCCGCCGCAATTCGGCATTGAGCTGGTCTTTGACGACGCCGGCTTCCACCCTGGCCGTACGCGCGACAGGATCGATTTCGAGAATCCTGTTCATATGCCTCGACATATCGACCACGATGCCTTCGGTCAGCGATTGCCCGTTCGTCCCCGTACCGCCGCCGCGCGCGGCCACGGCCACGCCGCGGAACGCCTCGCGCCCCAGCAGGCTCGCAATACGCTGGACGTCTTTCGCATGCCGCGGAAACACGACGGCGCGAGGATAACGCTGATAGATGGAATTATCCGTGGCGAGCACCGTGCGCGTGGCATGGCTCGTGTCCACGTCGCCATCGAAACCCGATACCCGCAATTCATGCAAAAATTGACGGATCAGCGGGTTGCCGTATTCGCCTACGGCAAGCCTGGCAATGGCCATGTCGACTCTCCTGGTCTCCCGGCGAGGCATAATGTGCCCCGTTCTTGCAAGGCATTGTCGTGCCTGGACCCGCGCCAGGCAAACGTATGTTAGTTGGGTAGATCATGAGGTTTATGAATGAATTACCGCAAGCTCACGCCTTCGATGTCGCTGCTGCTCGCGTTCGAGGCGTCGGCGCGCCATGAGAGCTTCACACGTGCGGCCGAAGAGCTTTCGCTCACGCAAAGCGCGGTGAGCCGCCAGGTACAGGCGCTCGAAGCCATGCTCGACCTGGCGCTCTTCGCGCGCGAGGGCAAGCGCATCGTGCCGACCGACATTGGCCGCGCCTATATGGCCGAAATTTCCCAAGCGCTCACGTCGATCCGCAGCGCGACGCTGCGGGCCCTCACCGCCAACGCGCCGAAAACGCAGTTACGCGTCGCAACCTTGCCGACGTTCGGCGCCAAGTGGCTGCTGCCACGCCTGCACCGCTTCTATCAGGCGCACCCGGACTTGCAGATCGATCTCGATTCACGCATCGAAGCCGCCGATTTTTCGACTCCGGACCTCGACGCCGCCATCGTGGTGGGCGACGGGCGCTGGCCGGGCGTGACGGCGCACAGGCTCTACGCGGAAGAACTGGTGCTGGTCGGCAATGCCGCAACGTTGCCGGTCGTGCGAAAGTCACGGCGGCGGCCCGTTGCGCCGACGATCGCTGGCCTCGAAGGCCTCACGCTGCTGCGCGTGCGCAGCTTTCCCGACGCTTGGCGCGAATGGTGCGCGCATTTTGGCTTGCCGCACGATGCGCTGCTGCCGGGGCCGAGTTTCGAGCTGACCTCGCACCTGATTCAGGCGGTCGTGGCCGGCATCGGCGTGGGCCTGGTCCCGCGCATGCTGGTGGAGGACGAACTGAAGGAAGGCAGGCTCCATAGTCCTTTCGAAGCCGTGGCCAGCTCGCGTTCGTACTATCTGGTCTATCCGGAGCGCGCGCAGCGCCATCCCGTGCTCGTCGCGTTTCGGGACTGGCTGCTGCAGGAGCTTGCCGATCCGGTTCGATCTCCGCAGTCGCGGCGAGCGATGCCGAAATCGTAGCAACCGCACGCGCCATCCCTCTCGCGACCGGTCGACCATCGACCGGCACGAACGACGCCATTGCGACCGTTCAGCAGACGCTCAATCCGTGGGCTCAAAAAAAGGCGTACCGTGATGCACGCCGTATCGTCGCGCACGCAGTGAAGCAGCGCGCGGCCGCTTCCCTGGCGTTCGCGCCTTAGTGCTTCAGGAAATCGATCACCATGCGGTTGAATGCTTCCGCATGCTCCCATTGCGCCCAGTGACCGCAACGGTTGAACACGTGCAGTTGCGCGTTCTGCATGCCTGCCAGCAGACGCAGGCCGACATCCATCGGCACGAAACGGTCGTCGCGGCCCCAGATCACGAGCGTGGGCGCGGCGATTTCGCCAAGGCGCGGGCCGTAGTCGCTGAACTGCTTCGGAAATGCGGCAAGGCTCTTCACGAAGTTTTCGAGGTGATCGCGGCGCGCGAGCATGTTTTCGAGGCGAGTCTGCATCAGCTCGTCGGTGAGCGCGCTCGCGTCGTAGACGAACACGTTCATCATGCGCTTGAGGTTCTCGATCGTCGGGTCGCGATAGAGGCCTTGCAGCAGCTTGATGCCTTCGGTCGGCATGGGCACGAAGCTGCTCGGGCCGCCGGTGCCGCCGCCCATCAGCACGAGCTTGCCCACGTGCCGCGGGTTGGCGAGCGCGAACGCCACCGCGCTGTGGCCGCCCATCGAATTGCCGAGAATATGCACGCGCTCGATGCCGAGCACGTCCAGCAAGCCCTTCAGCACACGGCCGTTCAGGTCGGAGCGCGAGCTCGTGCAGACGACAGGATCGCTCTTGCTCCAGCCCGGACAGTCCATCAGGATCACGCGGTAGCCGGCCGCGACGAGCGGCTCCACGTTGCGGTTGAAGTTGGCCCAGCCGCTCGCGCCCGGACCCGAGCCGTGCAGCATCACGATCGTTTCAGCGCCTTCGCCCGCATCGTTGTAGTGAATCTGGAATTCGACTTCGCCGTCTTTCACGCGGGCGAACTTGCTCGTCGAGGCTTCCGTGATTGCCTGTGCCGTAACAGTCATGTTGACCATCCTCTAAAACGTAATAACTCATGCCGGAGAAGGCGTGCGCCCTCTCCTCCTCGATTTCATGCGCCTTGCGCGCCGAGCGCGCCGCGCCGCCGGGACGCGCCCACCACGCTAAGCGCAGCGAGCGCCGCGACCACGACGAGCGGAATGCTCGACCCCACCAGCATCGACGGGCTCTGGCCAAGCGCGAACAACTGGCCCGCCACGAGCGGCCCGAGAATCGAGCCGAGGCGCCCCACGGCCACGGCCGCGCCCACGCCCGTGCCGCGCACTTCCGTGGGGTAAGCATGGCCGGCGAGGGCGTAGAGCACCGACTGGCCGCCCACGATGAAGAAGCCGCACAGCAGACCGCCCACGGCCGTCGAGCTTGCGCCGCCCGCGCCCGCGAGCACCGTGAGGGCGATCACGATGCCCACATACATACCGATCACCGTGCCGCGGCGTCCGAAGCGATCCATGATCGTTGCGATCGCAACGGCACCGATGCCGCCGCCGATGTTGAACATCATCAGCACGAGGTTCGACTGCACGCGCGAGAGGCCGCGCGCCAGCACCATGGAGGGCAGCCAGTTCATCAGGAAATACAGCACGATCAGCGTACCGAGGTAGCTGATCCACAGCGCAATGGTCGTACGCGCGCGGCCGTTACGCCAGAGCGCTTCGGCCACGCCCGGCGTGCCTTCTTTCGCCGCCTTCGATGCCCTCGCCGCCACGAACTGCTGCGACTCTCGCAGGAACAGGCCCAGCAGCGGCACCATCACGATCGGGCCGAGACCGCCGACATAAAACACGTGGCGCCAGCTCGCGTCGCCCGTGCCGAGCATGCCGATCACGGCCGCAATGGCCGCGCCGAAAGGCATGCCGCAGTACATCGCACCCACCGCCGTACTGCGCTGCTGCGGCCCCGCCGCTTCCGAGCACAGAGCGATCAGGTTCGGCATGGCGGCGCCGAGACCGAGACCGGTGAGCAGACGCGCGACGAGCAGGCTCTCGAAGTTCCACACCATCGTCGTGGCGAGCGAGAACAGCCCGAACAGCGTCACCGACCACATGAGCACGCGCTTGCGGCCCAGGCGGTCGGCCAGCCGCCCGCCCAGCGCCGCGCCCGGCAACAAGCCGATGGCGCCCGCGCTGAACGCCCAGCCCATTTGCGCCACGGCGAGATGAAACTCCTTCGCCATGCGCGGTCCGGCTACGCCCGCCGATTGCAGGTCCAGCCCTTCGAGCAGCGCAATCGCCAGGCACAGGGCGATCGTTGCCTTGCTGCTCGTTCCGTTTCCTCCGGCACTCCCGTTTCGCGACGTCATCAAAGTCTCCAATATCGATATGCGAGCCGCTCTTTCCGGCGGCTATCTGTGGCTACGCCGCGCATCGCGTGAAAGCGACGCGCGGCGCGCTTGCTCAGGACTGCAGTGCTTCCTGGCGCTTTTTCAGATCAAGCGCCACATCGACGATCATGTCTTCCTGGCCGCCTACCATGCGGCGCCTGCCGAGCTCGACGAGGATATCGACGGTCTTCAGGTCGT
>NZ_FMYQ01000039.1 GCF_900096975.1 Paraburkholderia lycopersici | reverse complement strand
CCGGCATGAAGGACTCGAAGGTGATCGTCGCGATCAACAAGGACGAAGAGGCGCCGATCTTCAGCGTGGCCGACTATGGCCTCGTCGGCGACCTGAACGTCATCGCGCCGACGCTCGCCGCGCATATCTGAACCACATTGACCGTCTGACCAACGCCTCGCGCACCGTCCCGGCAGTATGGCGCGCAGGCACGACCCTGCAGCAGTTCCCTTACGAAGAGGAGCGCAAACATGGACTGCACCGCATCACGTAGTGAAAGAGCCACGCTGATCGAGCGGCGTTCGATCGACTACATTCCCGAAGCCGAGCGTCACGGCAATCTGTTCAGCCAGTTCACCCTCTGGTTCGGTGCGAACCTCCAGATCACAGCCGTCGTGGTCGGCGCACTCGCCGTCGTGCTGGGCGGCGACGTGTTCTGGTCGCTGGTGGGGCTGCTCGTCGGTCAGATACTGGGCGGCGCCGTGATGGCGCTGCACGGCGCTCAGGGCCCGAAACTCGGCTTGCCGCAAATGATTTCGAGCCGCGTGCAGTTCGGCGTCTATGGCGCCATCATTCCGCTTGCGCTGGTCTGCGTGATGTACGTGGGTTTCTCTGCGGGCGGCACGGTGCTTGCCGGTCAGGCGATAGGCGAATTGCTGGGCGTGAACAATACCGTGGCGATCCTCATCTTTGCCGCGGTCGTGATCCTCCTCACGGGACTCGGCTATCGAATCATTCACGCCATGGGCCGCGTTTCGAGCGTCATCGGTACGCTTGCCTTTCTGTATCTCTTTTCGAACCTGTTGAATGGTCACGCCTGGAGCACGCTGCTCGCCAACCGGCACTTCACGGTAGCCTCGTTCCTGCTCGCCGTTTCGCTGTCGGCATCGTGGCAAATCGCTTACGGTCCCTACGTTGCCGATTATTCGCGCTATCTGCCGAAGTCCGTCTCGGCGCTCAGGACTTTTCTGGCCGTTTTTTGCGGCACGGTGACGGGCGCGCAGGTGTCGATGACGTTCGGCGTGCTGGCCGCCGCACTCGCAGGCAGCCGTTTCGATGGACACGAGGTGGCGTTCATCGTTGGCCTCGGCGCAACGGGAATCATCGCCACGATCCTCTATTTCACGATCGCGCTCGGCAAGCTCACCATCACGACGCTCAATGCATATGGCAGCGTCATGTCGGTGGCCACGATCGTCACCGGGCTGGGTCAGCGCCGTGAGATTTCCCGCGGTGCGCGACTTGCTTTCGTGATCCTCTCGGTAGGCGTATCGAGTGCGCTCGCACTTGCCGGACAGCATTCGTTCCTGAAGACGTTCTCGTCCTTCCTGCTGTTCCTTCTGGTGTTCTTTACGCCGTGGAGCGCGATCAACCTCGTCGATTACTACTGGGTTACACGCGAGCGCTACGACGTACCGGCTCTCTTCGATGCGAATGGCCGCTATGGACGCTGGAATCTGGTCGGCATCGCCGTTTATGTGGTCGGAGTGCTGGTGCAGATGCCGTTCGTCGCCACGGGGTTTTATACGGGACGCTGGGTCGACGCGCTCGGCGGAGTCGATATCTCATGGATCGTCGGCATCGTCGTGCCCGCTGTGCTGTACTACGCGGCCACGCATTTTGTGCAGTCTCGCGTACCGGACCGGCTCATCTTGCCCAATACGCTGGGCGACGCATGACAGAGTAAAGCGCAGGGAGCGCGTCCGCATCCGCGGGTAGCTGGTGGCGGGGGGCGAGTGGCGGGTGGTGCACCGAAGCTCATCGTCTCGAAGAAAACACTGGCGCGGCGACTCTCACGGCTGCGGCACGCCGCGCCTCGCAGACGATTGTTCACGTCTCGTGTTCAATGCCTCAACGCCGCGAGCGCTAATTTCCGGTGATCGTCATCGTCGCGGTATCGGTGCTGTTCACGCTGAGCTCGTGGGTCGGCATGGACGGCGGCATGAAGCGCCTTAGCCACATGGTGTGCTGGGGCGTGCTGGCATTGACCGTCTACATCTACCTGGTCGGGCCGACCCAGTTCATTACGAGCAATTCGCTGTCCAGCATGGGCCTCATGTTGACCAACTTCGTCGACATGAGCTTGTTCACCGACCCGATGGGCGACGGCAAATTCACCCGCGAGTGGACCGTGTTCTATTGGTTGTGGTGGATTTCGTATGCACCGGGTGTCGCGCTTTTCGTGACGCGCGTCTCGCGCGGACGCACCATTCGCGAAGTCATCGTGGCCTTGATGCTGGGCGGCTGTGTCGGCGCGTGGTTCGTGTTCGGCGTGCTGGAAAACTACAGCCTGCACCATTTCATCACCGGCATCGTCAACGTGCCGGGCGTGCTGAACCAGCAGGGCGGCGAAGTGGCGATCGGCATGCTGCTCGGCCAGTTGCCGGCAGGCCGTCTCGTGATGGCGTTCTTCCTGATCGCAATGGCCGTGTTCCTTGCGGCGCACATGGACGCGGTGGGCTATGCCGTGTCGGCGACCTGCACGCGCGATCTGGCCGAAGGCGAAGA
Organism: Paraburkholderia lycopersici; assembly: GCF_900096975.1. Classification (GTDB taxonomy): domain Bacteria; phylum Pseudomonadota; class Gammaproteobacteria; order Burkholderiales; family Burkholderiaceae; genus Paraburkholderia; species Paraburkholderia lycopersici. The sequence continues at coordinate 55,490 of NZ_FMYQ01000039.1, read as the reverse complement.
CCCGGCTCCGGCAGACCGGTTGTTCTGGTGCATCATGCTCACGCTGGTGCCGCTCGCCATGATCTTCTCCAAGGCGCCGCTCAACAGCAAACGGCTGACCGACAGGCAACGGCTCACGCTGATGTAACGCGTGCTTGCCAGCCGCGGGGAACACGCCCAGTGGTTCCGGCAAGCGCCGCTTCATGCGGCGTTGCGCTTGCCGGCGTTCGGCGCCTCGGCCCTGGCGAGCGCGTGTAATTCCCGCGCTTCCAGCACCGCCGTGGCCGCGCCGCGTCTCGCAACGGCGAGCATCGCCTGTCCCACGTCGGCGGTCGTCACCAGCCGGTCGCCGAGTGCCGCTCGCAACAGCGGCCAGGCCGGCTTCATCAGCACATATAGCACGTGATAGAGGCGCGTCTTCGAGCGTATGCCTTCGAGCGGTTCGATCGCGCCGGGCCGGAACAGGTACACCGCGCGAAATCCCGACTGCCGCAACGCGTTCTCGGTTCGTCCTTTCACGCGCGCCCACATACTGCGGCCGCGGCCGCCGCTGTCGGTGCCCGCGCCCGAGACGTAGACGAACGTCATCTCCGGATTCAGGCGCGCCAATGTGCCGGCGATCGCCATCGTGAGGTCATACGTCACGCGCGAATAATCGGCCTCCGACATGCCGACCGACGACACGCCGAGACAGAAAAAGCACGCATCGAAGCCCGTCAGTTCGGATTCGGCCGCGCGGCTGTCGGCCAGATCGGGCAACAGCGTTTCGCACAGCTTCGCGTGACGAACGCCCGTTTCGCGACGTCCGACCGCGCGCACGAGTTCGACATCATCCGCACGCAGGCATTCGCGCAGCACGCCCTGGCCGACCATGCCGGTCGCGCCGTAGATCAGCACTTTCATAAGTTTCCCGAATCACGTTTGTCGTCGACGAGCGCACAGGACGCGTCTCGTTTGCTCAGTTGCGCGGCATGGCGGCGAGCACGCCCGCAGCGCCGAAATCGGTGGACAGCGTGACGTCGCGCCAGCGTTCACTCTCGGCGGCGCGCGCGGCGTCGGCGGCGTTCGAGAACTGCAGCGCGTCGCTGCCGAGCAGCAGGTGGGCGGGCGGATCGTCGTGGCGCGTCAGTTGCAGCACCACTTGCGCGACGCGCGCCGGATCGCTGCGTTCCTTGCCCACGTGGTCGGCGAAGAGCTTCAGCAGCGCACCGATCGACGGCTCGTACTCGGGCAGCAGCGGGGGGATGTGGGCACCGGCTTCGGTGCCCCAGTCCGTCGCCATGCCGCCGGGTTCGAGCGCCGTCATATGGATACCGATGGGCGCGAGTTCCTGGCGCAGCACTTCGGTAAATCCGCCGACCGCCCATTTGGCCGACTGGTAAGCGGCAAGCCCGGCGGTGCCCAGCCGGCCGCCGACAGACGATACGTGGAGGATATGCCCGGACTTCTGCGCGCGCATGACAGGCAGTACCGCCCGCGTGACGTTGACGACGCCATAGAAGTTCGTGTCGATCTGCGCGCGGAAGTCGTCTTCGGGACTTTGCTCGAAGGGCGAGATGTGGCCGAACCCCGCGTTGTTGACGAGCACGTCGATGCGCCCGAACGCGTCGAGTGCGGTCTGTACGGCGGCGCGCGCCGCCGCCGGATCGGCGACGTCGAGCGCCGCGGTCTTCACGCGGTCGCCATGGCGCGCCGCGAGGTCGTCGAGCCGCTGCGGATCGCGTGCGGTGGCTAGCACGCGCTCCCCCGCGTCCAGCGCGGTTTCTACGATATGGCGGCCGAGGCCGCGTGCACTGCCGGTGACCAACCAGACTTTCGACATGATGAGCTCCTTACTTACGTATATGAGTGCGTACACACTCATTAATGAGCCAAAAAAAGCACTCAGGGATGCGCGACGGCGTTCCAGAAAGCGTTGAAACCGGCCTCGCAGTAATACTCGCGCTGCGCGGGTTCGCGCACGATGAAGTCCATCGTCGTTTCGGCGAGCGCGCCCATGATCGCCGAGGCGAAAGCCGGGGAGTGGTCGTGCAAATGCCCTTGGGCGATGCAGTTCTCGATGAGCGCGCCTGCCTCCGCGAAGGCCCGCATGCCGGTTGTGCGAGCGTGCTCGGTGATGCGTTCGGATGTGCTCAGGACCAGCATGACCTTGCGCTTGTCCGGATTCGCGACGCCCCAGTCGACGTAGCGCCGCCACAGATGGTGCGTCCGTTCGCGCATGCCGGCGTCGCGCGGGAAGTCGGGCACGAGCGCCTCGCCCAGTTCGGCCTTGATGGCGAGATAGATCGCGTTGAGTAGTTCGTCCTTGTTGTCGAAATAAGTGAAGAGCGTGCCTTCGGCGACGCCCGCCATCTTCGCTATCCTGGCCGTGGGCGCGCCCAGCCCCTGTTCCGCCATCACGTGGACGGCGGCGGCAAGAATGGCGTTGCGCTTGTCTTCGCTTTTCGGGCGGGCCATGGGAAAGGCAGCGGACTGTATGATTGAGTGATTGCTCAATCATACAGTGACTTCTTCGCTGACGGCAAGGCGTTCGCGGCATGAAAGCAGAGGATCACCGGAAAGTCGGTCATTGCCTGCTCGCGGAGCCTTATACGACCGTAGCAACCGTAGCGACCGCAGTCCAGGCCGAATTACCCACACGCTTCGGGTGGAGATTTCGCGGACGTTTGAACGGCGTCCGAGGTCAAAAACGATGACGCAGATTCAGCCGAACCGCCACCTGATTGGGTGTACTCGACGCGCTGAGACTCGCGATATTCGCTACGGCGGATTTGCCCGTCGAGTCGGTACCCATCGCGTGCTGCCAAACGCCGACGAGCCCAATATCGGTTCGTCTCGAAAGCGAGTAATCCGCGCCGAGATTCACCTGTGTGTATTTCGCCGTCTCGCCCTTCGTGTAAATGAACGCAGAGCCCATCAGCAGTTGCGGTGTGAATCGATAGCTTCCGTTGACTTCGACCGTATTGAACTGCGCGGTGCCGCCGCGGAACGGCGTGGTTCCCGTGGGCAGCACGTCTTGATAGCGTGTGTTCGTATAGATCGCGTCGAGACGCACGCCCGCGAGCGTCGCGTTCGCGCCCACGCCAACGATTTGCAATGTGCCGGCGGATGCGTAACCGCTGTAGATCGGGCTAGTCACGGGGCTCGTATAGCCCGGCTGCCCAGGCAGCACCGTGCCGCCATATGCCGACACGGACGGATCGTTCATGTTGAGATACGCGGCGGCCACACCGCCGAACGCGCCTTGCCAGCCCGCGCCGAAACTTAACGCGCGTTGGCGCTCGAACGCGCCGGCCACGCCGCCCGGCGCGAACATCGCCTTGAAGGAGAATCCGTCCCACGTTGGGCTCGTATAGGCCAGGGAATTATTGAAGCGAATCGTCGACTGCATGTTGTCGATGTCGCCCGGATGCGCGCCGGTCCAGCCCGCCCATTGCAGCGCGCTGCTCAGCAAACCGACATATTCGCTGACCGGTTCGTACTGGCGCCCCGCAGTGATTGTTCCGTAAGGCGAGGCGATACCAACCATAGCGGTCCGGCCAAACAGCAAACCGCCTTGACCGAGCTTCCCTGTAGACGTGTCGAAGCCGTTTTCGAGCGTGAAAATCGCACGATATCCGCCGCCGAGGTCTTCCGTGCCCCGCAAGCCGAAACGACTCGTGTTCGTCGCGCCGGTGGTCGCCTGAAGCGTCGCGCCGCCTTTCTGGTTGTTCGTATAGATGAGGCCGTCTTCGACGATGCCGTAGAGGCTGACACTGCTTTGCGCGTGCGCGTCGGCGGCAAGCACGAAGAGAGCGATGGCGGCGAGACGCAGCGCGCGCTCGCGGACGGTAAGAGTTTTCATGTCGTAGGAACCCGGCGTGCGGGGGAATCGATGTTGTCGTGAATAGCCGACACGCACCCTGGCGATACGACGCCAAGGAAGAAACGGATTGTCGAATCCGCCTCGCGCACGGCAGGGTATTGGCCGGCGGACCAGCGTCCCCGGCGCGAAGCGCTTATTCGAGCGCTTGCATGATCGCGCGATGCACTTCGAACAGCGCGGGGTCGTCGGGATTGCGTGGACGCGGCACGTCCACGTCGATCGTTGCGACAATGCCCCCCGACTGCCTGCCGATCACGTAGATGCGATCGCAAAGAAACGCGGCTTCCAGCATGTTGTGCGTGACGAGCACGCCAGTCGGACGACGTTCTTCCTCGCCGACCCACATCTCCTGAAGCAGTTCACGCAGCTTGCGCGCGGTGAGTTCGTCGAGCGCACTGAACGGTTCGTCGAGCAACAGCACGTCGGGATGCACGGCAAAGGCGCGCGCAATTGCGACCCGCTGCTTCTGTCCGCCAGAAAGAAATTGCGGATACGAGCGCCGGTGGCCGAGCAGGCCCACCTTTGCGAGCAAATCGTGCGTGGTGGCTTCGCGCGTAGCCGGATCCGGCTCTTCACGCGACACCTCGCGCACACGGTCGAACGCAATCGAAATGTTCTCTTCCACGCGCAGCCAGTCGATCAAGCGCGGCTGCTGGAACACCACGCTCAGTTCCGGCACGGCGCGCGAGCGGCCATCACCGAAGCGGATCGCGCCCGCCGTTGGCGTGTCGAGGCCCGCGATCATGTTGAGCAGCGTGGATTTCCCACAGCCCGAAGGTCCGACGAGCGCCACGAGCTGCCCGGCAGGAATATGCAGATCGATGCCTTCGAAAACCGTCAGTCCGTTGCCGTGCGCGGAGCGGCGAAACGTCTTGCGCACGCATTCGATGGTGATGCTTCTGCTCATGCGACGGTCCTTTTCTTCCAGCGATTGGCGTGATGTTCGATTGGCGCGAAGATCAGATGCTCGACGACGAGCATCGTCGCCCAGAACGCGATCGTCCACGCGATCACGCCTTCCACGTTTTGCGTGCTGAATTGCGCGTTGAGCTGATAGCCCACGCCATCGGACATGCCAAAGATTTCGACGAGCACGATTACTTTCCAGGCAATCGAAAAGCCCACGCGAGTGCCTGGCACGATGAACGCGTAGAGCAGCGGCAGCCAGATCCTTCGCAACACAGTGATGCGCTTGAGGCGAAAGACGTGCGCCATCTCCATGAGTTCGCCACTCAATGAGTGAATGCCTTCCTTGACGGAGATGACAAGCGAAGGCAGCACGCCGAGCGCCACGGAAATGACGGGCGACAGCAGACTCGTACCGAACCAGATGACGCACAGCAGCGCCCATACGAGACCCGGCACCGTAAGGCCGAGCGTGATGCCGGGCTCGACGAAACGCGCGAGCACTTTCGAGCGCGCCGTGACGATGCCAACGGGCAGGGCGACCAAAAGCGCAAGTACGAAGCCGAGCGCCATACGCGCGAACGTGAGCCAGATCTGCACGAAGGCACTGCCGTTCGCAACGATCTCGACGAACTGGGCGTAGATGGCGCGCACATCGGGCACGAGCGGCGAATGAAGACTGCGCGCCATCGCTTCCCACGCGGCGAGCAGCACGACGAAGTACAGCAGCGAAGGCAGTACGCGCTCCGCGAGCGGGCGCAGGAATACCGCCCGCCGCAGCGGCGCGGCGGGACGTGCCAGGGAAGACTTGACGGCATCGCTCATGATAGTTGCGTGTAGATTTTCCGGTCCGGCTTTCTGGCCAGGATGCCGATTGACGCGGCCGTGTCGATCTGCCGGTCGATCGTGGCGAACGTCTCGGCATCCCAAGTCGTTGCATACGCGTCGGCCAGGCGTTGCGGCAGCAACGCCGCAGCAGCGGTTTCGTCGGATTTGAGCCCGATTTGCGTCGCGATCTGCGTGAGCGACTGCGGATGCTGGTGCACGAAGCGGTTGACTTCGACGAACATCGTCACGATGCGTTGCGCGGTATCGCGATTCGCATCGAGCCAACGCCGGCTCGCCGCGAGGCCGACGAGGGGTGGCGAATTGCGCTCGCCCGTCGCGTGCTTCCAGATATCGGCGACGCGGGCGATCTCACGCGCACCTTGCCCGACGAGCCGGCTTGCCGTGGGCTCGAGCGTGACGATCGCTTCGACGTCGCCGCGCTGGAACAACGCGAGATTCGCCGTGGGCGAGCCATGGATGACCTTGAAATCCTTGTGCAGGTCCAGGCCGTCGAGGTGTGCGGCAATCAGCGCCTGCTGCCAGGTTTCGCTGGTTTCTGCCGTCGACGCGATTGCCTTGCCGATCAGATCGCGCGGCGTCCGATAAGGGCTGTTGGCCTTCACGAGCCAGCGTCCGTGATTGTTCAGTGCGGGTCCGAACAGCACGATATCGCTGCCTTTGCTGGCGAGCGTCGCCAACCCGACTGCGCCGAACACGCCCACGTCGAGAGAACCGGCCGTGAGCTGCACCTGCATGCTGCCCGGATCGGCGGTTACCCAGTGCAGGTCGAGGCCCTGGTCGAAATGATTCTGGTCGATCAGCGGACGCCAGACCGAGCCGGCGCTGCCCGCCGAAGGCAGCGTGATGCGCACGGGCCTGCTGGATGCGGCGGTGCCGCTGGCCGCCGCGGCGCGGCCCGCTGCGGTGCCGAGTCCAAGCGCGGCGAGGCTTTTGAGTGCTTCACGGCGATTCATCAATAATTTCCTTAGCGTGAGGATGATGGTTGTGCCGTGCCGTCACTCGACCACGGCGCGCAGCAGCACGCGGTGGCCGGAGCCGTAATCGCCGACGCCGCGATGCTGCACGACGCGGTTGTCCCAAACGAGGACCGAGCCTTCTTCCCACTGGAAGCGAGTCAGTACTTCGGGCGACTTGATCAGGTCGAACAGGATGCCGAGAATGTTCTGGCTCGCCACGCGCGAAAGCCCGAGAATGCGCTGCGTATAGAGCTCGTTCACATAGATTTGCTTCTTGCCCGTTTCCGGATGCACGCGGATCAGCGGCGTGCGTATCCACGGGAAGCGGGCTTTTTGCCGCGCAAGTTCCTTTTCTTCGCGGTAAGCGAGCGTGAGAAACCCCATCGTTTCCACGTCCTGCGCGACGTACAGCGTTTCGAGGTACTGGGCGAATAGCGGATCGAGCAGGTCGTAAGCGGCTTGCGCATTACAGAACAGCGTATCGCCGCCGAACGACGGAACCTTCTTGCCGAACAGCACAGTAAAGCGCGGCGGCTCGGGGCGGAACGCCTGGTCGATGTGCCAGATGAAGTTCATGCGCGTCTTCTTGACCTCGGAATCGATCGTGTTCACGTTCGAACTTTCCTCGGCCACAGGCGTATAAGGCGTGCCCATGTATTCGGAGTGTCCAAACAACTGCACAAGATGCGCGAAATCGGCGGCCGATACCGTGCCAGGCTCGAAAGCGAGGAAGCCGTGACGGCTCAAGCTCTCGTTGAGGAACTGGCGAACTTCGCCGGGCACGACGTCCGTGCCGTTGATGCGCAGCCCGCGCACTTTCGCGCCCACGACCGGCGAGTACGGTTCGAGCGTGATGCCGGCGCGCGCCTCGCCATGCACGCGGTAGGTGCTTTCCGGCAGCAAGCGTTGCTGCAACGACTCGAAATCGTCGTCGAGAAGGGTTGCCATGGATGACTCCTGTTGGATTGGATGTGTGTTGTGGTTCCGGGAATGCCTTAGCTCGCGGACGTTTCGATGGGCAGATCCGCGCGGGCGCCCCATTCGCCCCAGGAAGCCTGATAGACGCTTGCCTGCGTATAGCCCGCGTGCTTGAGCGCGAGCCAGGTGCGCGATGCTCGGGGGCCGCCGCCGCAATACACGACGACCGGCTCGTTCTTCGCGATGCCGAGCGCGCCGAAGCGTTCTGCAAGTGCTGCGGAGGTTTCGAGAACGCCGTGCGCGCCGAGCTCCTGACGGTTATCCCAGTGCAGCGCGCCGGGGATGTGGCCGGAGCGCACCGCGCCGGGGCGCGTGCCGCGATAGTCGTCGAGCTCACGTGCATCGACGATGTGTGTGGCCGCGCTGCCAAGCGTCGCGGCGATGTCGTCGGCCGTCGCGAGCAACGCGCGCCGTGCCTCGAATGCGAACGGCAGGGCCGCAAAAACCGGTGCGTCGCGTGTGAGCGGGACGTCGCCGGCGTCGGCGAGCGGGCCGGCCAGCACGGCGACGCGTTCGACGCCCGCAAAGGCCAGCCCCCAGGCGGCGCGCGCAACGCTGCCGTCGAGGCTCTCGCCGTAGACGACCACCTGTGCATCGGGGCCCACACCGAGCGTCGAGAGCAGCCAGCGCAGGCGCGTTTCATACTGCTGCACCGACGCGGCATCGGTTTTCGGCAAGGCGAAGAGGAGCGCGTCGACGTGCCTTGCGTTCGGCAAGTGGCCTTGCCAGTACTTTTCTTGCGGGCGCAGGTCCACGGCGATGGCGTCGGCGCTCAGCCGGGACAGTGACGACGGTTCGATCAACGAAAGTTGGGGCATGGCAGTGGGGTGGTCGGATGTTGGCGCGTCGCGTGTCTCCTCTCGTCGTACGTACACTAACCATATGGCGAGAAAAACCTGCTTGGCGAATAGGGGGGATGCTATGGGAAAAACCTCGCGCCAGTTATATCGATTGATCTGAAGCAAAGCGTAAATTCACATTTGAGGCCATCAAAACAGGCGTCAAAATCACGAGGCGCGGCAGAGTCGGCCATCGTATGGATGGTTGCCGCAGGACTCCGCTTATAATTGTTAGCATGCAAACCTCAATAGCCGGATATGGCCGACGTTAAAACAGACTTTCGTCCGCTTTCGCTGCTGGTCGGCAGTGCGTTTTTCATGGAGCAACTCGATTCGACAATCATCGCGCCGGCCGTGCCGCAAATCGCGCGTGCGCTTGGCGTGGACGCGCTGAGCCTCGATCTGAGCATGACGGTCTATCTGCTGTGCAGCGTGATCTTCATTCCGCTGAGCGGCGTGCTGGCCGGCAAGTGGGGGACGCGATCGATCTTCCGGTTTTCGCTGCTCATGTTCGTGCTGAGTTCCGCGGTCTGCGGCGTGGCGGACAACCTGCCGACACTGATCGCCGCGCGCGCGGTGCAGGGATTCAGCGGTGCGCTGATGGTGCCGGTCGGGCGCATCGCCATCGTTCGAACCGCGCCGCGCGCGGCGCTCGTCGCGGCGCTTGCATGGATGATCACGCCAGCCATGCTTGGGCCGCTGTTCGGGCCGCCGCTCGGCGGCCTCATCGCGACGTATGCTTCGTGGCGCTGGATCTTCTGGCTCAACATTCCGGTGGGCCTTGCGGGCTGTCTGCTCGCGAAACGCTTCGTGCCGCAGATCGTCGACGAGGACGATATGCCCTTCAATCCACGCGAATGGGCGACCCTGAGCGTGGCGCTCGCGGCGCTCGTCGCCATGCTGGAGATGGTGCGCCATCGCGAACTTCCGGCCGTGGCTTACCTGGCGCTCGGCGCCGCGTTCGCGCTCTCGACGGCGGCCCATGTCGTATTCGCGCGCCGCAGTGCCAGTCCGCTCCTCGACTTCGGGCTGCTGCGTTCGCGGACATTCAGCACGTCGTTCTGGGCCGGCAGTCTCGTGCGCGTGGGGTATGGCGCGGTGCCATTCCTGCTGCCGCTCATGCTTCAGATCGGTCTCGGATATTCGGCCGTCGAAAGCGGTGCGGTGCTGCTGGCGAGCGGTGCGATCGCGTTCGTCACCAAGACGCAGACGACCGGTTTGCTGCGCCGCTTCGGCTTTCGCAACGTGCTGATCGTCAACGGTGTCCTGTGCTCCGCCGCGCTCATCGCCTGCGCGGCATTTCGCGCCGACTGGGGTTTTACGCTGATAGCGGTGATCGTTTCCGCAGGCGGTTTCTCTCGCTCGGTCCAGTTCAATGCGCTCGCCGCCATCGCCTATGCGGATCTGCCGGCCAGCAAGGTTTCGCCCGCGACCACCCTGAACACGGCCGCGCAGCAGCTCGCGGTGATGCTCGGCATTTCGGTCGCGACGGTGATCGTCGACCTTTCCGCGCAGACCGGCATGCGCGCACAGCCGAGCGCGATCGACTTCGCGCACGCGTTCGCGTTGATCGGTTGCGTAGCGATGTCGAGCGTGCCGTTCTGCTTGCGCTTGAGCGCGCGGGCCGGAGCCGAATTAAGCGGGCAGGCGGCGGGCCGCTGAACCAAGCGCGATCGCTGCGTACCGGCGACGCGTTTCCCTATAATTCCTCCGTCCTTCATTAACCGCATCGCTTCACCATGTCCTCTACCAAGGCTATTGGGCGCGCGCGCGTCGTGCGCCGCGCGAACACGTTGACGCTCGACCTGCCCGCGAAGACCGCGCAAGCGCTCGGTCTTCGCGACGGCGAAGAAGTCGAGATCCGCCTGCGCGACGCGGCGAGCTTCGAGGTCGTGCGGCTCACGTCCGCCTCGGATGCGCTTGAACGTCTACGACGCTTTCGCGGCCGCCTGCCTGCCGATTATTTCGCGGACGATCTGGGGGGCGCGCATCGTGACTAAGGCATTCGTGGACAGCAGCGTGTTGCTGCTTTTGCTCGACGGCGATGCCGCGAAAGCCGATCTCGCCGAACGCATTGTGCGCGAGGGCGTCATCGTCACAGCGCAGGTGATGGCGGAGACGATACAGGTGCTGCAAAGCGTGCTCGGCATGCGCTGGGACGAGATCGACGAATGCGTCGAATCGATTCGAATGTACGCTTCGACACACAGTGTCACTAACACTACGCTCGACGCCGCGCGGACGATTGCGCGGCAGAGCGGCCTTGATTTCGCAGCCGCGTTGCTCGTTGCGGCGGCTGCGGAGGCGGGCTGCGCGACGCTCTATTCGGCACGGCTGCATGATGTGGCGATAGCCAACGTTAGCGTGAACAACCCGTTTGTCGCCGCGCGCGCGTCGGCAGCGCCTGCGCAGGCGAAGCAGAAGTCGCCCAGGGAGCGCCTCGCCTTGCTTTACGCGCGCCCCGGCTTTCTGTTGCGGCGTGCTCACCAAATCTCGGCGGCGATTTTCGAAGGTGCGTGCTGCGGCGTGGGCATCACGCCGGGCCAGCTTTCGGTACTGACAGTGCTCAATGCGTGCCCACGACTCGATCAGGCTACGCTCTCGCGCGCCATTGGCCTCGACAAGGTCACGACTTCGCATCTCGTGCGGGCGCTCGAAGCGCGCGGACTGCTGACGAGATCGCCCGCCGACAGCCGCCGGGGCGTTTCGATGGAACTGACTGCGGAAGGCAACGTGCTGCTCGATCGTGTCGAACCTTGTCTAGATTCCGCATACGAAATGCTGATGTCGGTACTGAACGCCACGGAACAGGCGCAGTTGGTCACGGTATTGAACCGGTTAAATGAACGGCTCGAAGACCGCGCGCGCACGCCGTTCCGTCCGCTTTGATTTTGAAACGTCGGCCACCGGTGTCTCGGCGTCCTCGAGCAAACATGCGAAACGATGGGCGCGTTTGGCCGCGAAACGCGCAGCTTGAGTCCCCATGTCACGTCGAGGCAGCAGGGCGTCCATGCCGACGTGCCGTGCATCGAGAAATCCTGCCTCACACGTTAACGATCCAGACGCTGCTGCACATGGAAACCTGACACACCCTGTCTGGCTAGAACACGACATTTCTATAAAGCTACTACAGATTTTCGGTTGATAATTTATGTTATGTAAAATATCAAAGGAATCCAAATTACTCTACGAATCCAATGACGCGTCCTCGCGAATACTGTGACGCATGGCGGATCGATTGGGGCCCTGGCCGTGACTCGCAAGGCCGGACGATCTGGATGGACCCAGATCGCCCCGCGATCATCTTCGAGCTTCAGACCGCATCGCATTTGATCTACTGCTCAGACAGTGTCCGACAGCGACTCATCTCGTCCCTCCTGCCTTCAAAGCCATCCGTACAAGCCATTCACTTGGCATCCAGTTGCAGCACTAGTTCGTCATAGCGCGCCACAACCTCGGTATTCGTTGATAGATAGCTTGCGATGACCCGTCGCTGGCGGTTTCGATACTCCTCCAGGTCGGCATCGTGGTTCCGAATCGCATGCACGAGCTGCCGCGCGCCTTCGTCGACGTCATTATTGGCGTAGTAGTAGCCGAGATCGCGGCACAGATGCGCGTTGTGCACGAACGGATAGCCGTTCCAGCACACGTCGAAGTAGAAGTAGTTTAGTGCAAGGCCCCACTGGTGGGACACGACGATGTCCGTGTGTTCCGACAAAAACTGTGGCGTCTCGAAATGGCCGACAAAGCTTACCTTACGGTCGCGCACGATATCCAGATAACGCGCAATACCGATGAATTCAGGACTATGCTTCGCGAGATGCTCCGCATTGGTGACGTGAAGATGGGAAATCTCGTCGCCGACGATCCGATATGCATTTTCAACAATCAACGTCGGATAAAGGCAAAACTTAAGCACATCGATGTTCGCTTCCATGACGGATATTCGCCGCGGCGCAGCCGTCGGTCGATATTCGCCGTGATTGGGCAAATCACGCGTGCGTGCCTCGATACACATCGGATCCCACACAAACGGCACTTCTCGCGCCGGACTACGACGCAGTGTCTTGAAGAAATGCAGGCTCGTCTCCACCACTTGAGGAATGACCCAGACTTCGTCATATCGCTGATTGATGAAGATGGAGTCGGACATCCGGCGGTTGAAGATCATCGCCTCCGACAACTGCACGAACTCCGGCCCGCAGCAATAGCTGACGAGCTTCGTGCCGCATGACTTGATGTAGTCGGTTTGAGAGGCATTGATCTGACCGCCGAGCTCGATCAGGATATCGAGTCCGTCCTTGACATCGTCGAAGCACCGCACCGGGTAGCGTTCCAGATCCCACGGCAGCTTCCGGGTAATCGCGACGGAAGTCGTATTGACCAGCACGACCTGATGACGGAGTGGCGAATGCTGGAACACCCGCATCAGGTACAGAGCATTCTGTTTTATGCCGTTGACCCATAGGCTTTCGTCTTCACGATGCAGGCCGATTGTGATGCCTATCCGGAGCGAACGCGGGCCACGCCGCCCTCGCCCGTCGGAATGTACGATCGTCATTGTGCTGCGCCCCATTGGAATTGCACCTGGCGGCGCAGGATCAGACAGGACGGCGGCGTGTCGACTAGCACGACTGCCTCGCGCGGACGGCTCGATTCGGTATAGACCATGACAGACCTGACAAGTTGGGTGGCGCGATAGCCGGTTAGTTCGCTGCGCGCCACTTGGGAGCAAGACAACGGCGCGCCGGAAATGCGCTCGGCCACGACCGAGCAGCCACCGGCAATGCCAGGTACCGTGACGAGTGACAACAAGGCCGACGATTGAGGAAATTCGATTCCAGACAGCGAGAAAAATGGTCCGATGTCGGGATTCGCACGCTGCCAGTCCAACAAGATATCCGCACGAGTGGAGCGATCGAACACACGCGCCGAGACTTGCGCGACAGCGTCGTAGCAGCGGCGAATGCCGATTTGATGGGCCGCATGCGCAAGCACGGTAGCCGGTGCGGCGGGCACCTCCCCGGAACCCGTACCTGGCACCGGCTGAGCCTGCACACTGCCTGCCGGCGACACGGCGGACCATGCCAATGCGACCACCAGAACCGCGGCAACAACAGTTCGAAGCGGGATTGTCCTCGTCATGAGCATCACCTGCCCTCGAAGGCCGCTGCGATTGCCGCGCTATACTGCTCGACGTTGGCGGGCAGCTCCGGATCAAGCGATGAAAGGAAATCCCGAGCCGAGCGACGGTAGTCGTCCAGTCTCAAGTCGTGCTCCGAGAACGCGCGTCGCAATGCTAGCGCGCCGTCCTGGCAGTCGAATCCGTCGTAGCGATAGCCGCAACCGCCGATCAGCGCCGAGTTGTGAATCAACGGATACCCCCCATACAACGCCTCGTAATACAAATAGTTCTGTGCGTTTTCCCATTGATGCGAGATCACTGCATCGGCTTGCACGGTCAGGATGTCGTAGATTGGCAATCGCGGCTCGTAGGTCGCTCGCCCGTGCAGCGTCAGATCGAGACTGCGCGCGAAACCGACAAAGACGGCATCCTCTTTGAGCGGCATCGCATTGAACACACGCAGAAAATCGACGCATTTCGGGTCCTGCCTGTACGCGAGATCCGCAATCAGCATTGCTATGTGGGCCGTCTTGACCATGCAGATGTTCGGCTCGAGAATCGCGAGACGCCAACATGATCGTCCCGGCACATAGCGAAACGTACTGTCAGCTTTGGCCACCTTCAATGATCGCTCCAGAAGCACCGGATTCCACAGGTGTTGCATGATCTTCACGGGTGCGCGAGAGCCGGCCTCATAGTAGCCGGCGCACGTCTTCTCGAATGCCGGGAGCGTCCAGATCGCGCTGTACGGCGTTCCGGAGAACAGCAGCCCGTGCGGCAGGCCGAACATCATCCTCTCGATGTCGATTACGTAGTCATTCGCGACGCGCATGCCGATTATGCGGCCGCCGCGCTCGTGAAAGCTGCGTGCCCAATCCGGATTCAACTGGGCACTCAACTCGATTACGACATCCAGCTTTTCCCGTGCGGTGTCGAGATCGATGACAGGCACCGGCGAATGTTCGAGAAACGACTTCGCATCGGACGGATTCCCGTCGCCGCCGTTGACGAGATAAGCCGCCTCGATGATCGGCGACTGCCTAAGCAGCATTGCCAGGAAGTAGCAGTTCTGGAAGATGCCGTTCTCCCATATCGATTGCTGGCCGGCACGCAGGAAGATCGTGATGCCGACCTTGACTCGTTTGGGCCTCAGCATGATTTCCCTCCGTGATAAGCGCGAGCGGTAACGTGAAGTAATTGCTGGAAATATCGCTCGCCGTTCTCTCGCGCGAGCGGAGACAATCGGACGAGGAATGAGAGTGCGCGTCGCTTGTAGTCCGCAAAACCCGCGTCGTGCTGTCGTGCCGCGCGCATGAGTGCCTGCGCGCCGGCTTGCACGTCGAAATCCGGGTAGTAGTATCCGTATTCGGACAACCACGCTGAATTGTGGACAAGCGGATACGCTCCGTACAGTGCGTCCAGATGCAGGTTGTTCTGGTCGTTCTGCCATTGATGGGCGACAACCGCATCGGCGGCCCGGCTCATGAATTCGGCGAAATCGTGCCGGCGGTCGAGGTGCACGCGGTCCGCCCGATTCAATTCGAGCGCATTGCGCGTGAACAAAAACGTCGGATGCTGCTCCAACTGAGCGCTATTGAGCACCGACACATCGGTAATCGTATTGGGCGCAGAACGAAACGCCGTGTCGCAAAGCAACATGGGAACCATGCAGCACTTCACGACGGAGATGTTCGGCTCGAAAATCGCGACGCGCAGCGCGCGCGGAGTATCGTGAGAACCGTTCGTCGGCTCGAATCCAAAGTGCCGCCCCGCGTTGTTCAATACGCCAACGCGCTGATCGACGAACATCGGATCCCATAGATACGGAACTTCGAATACCGGGCATCGATGCAGGGTTTCGAGCATTGGGCTGAATGCGCGGTCCTTTGGCAAGATCCAGATCTCGTCACATCGGTCCGTGCGCGAGAAGTAGCCTTCGCGCTTGAACACGCTAGGCTCAATCAAACCAACATACGGCTGCCCACAGCAGAAGTAGACGACGCGTTTGCCGCGCGCGCGGAAATAGTCGAGCCATTCGACTTCGAGCCCACCCCCCATTTCGATTGCGATGTCGATCAGTTCGGTCGCCTCTTTGGGCGACAGCAGCTTCAGGTCTGGGAGTAATGCCAGGATATCGTCGGACAACTGGGATTCGGTTCCGCAATTCAGTAGCACGACGTCCCGGACTGCGGGCAATGCACGCAACAACTTCACAAGGAAGAACACGTTCTGCCCCAGTCCATTGTCCCATATAGTCTGGCCTGCCCGAGTGGCCAGTGATATTCCAATTCGCATGGTCGCTTCTCCTACCATTTCGTGGCGGTTCTCATGTTCTTTTCTTGATATGTGTCGATACGTCTAATTTTCCGCCCGGCGAGTCGGACAGGACGCCACGCCTATCGGTGGCACCCCAGAAACGGCACCCTCGTCGCGTCCTTGAATAAAAAGGAGGATCGAATGTGGGGAGGACAATCTTGAAACCTCAGGTAACTTCGGTATCTGCACGAGGACCTCAACGGACGACACCCTCCCGACTGCCAACCGACCTGGCACTGAACGTCGGCCCAGTCGCGGGCGAGCAGCCGACCAGCACAGGCGCTGCCACTACGCACAACATCGCGGTACGCGTGCAGACCTCCCGTTTCATGTCGTTTATCTTCAATCTCTGGTGTCTTGTTCAACCGACAGGCGGCGGGCGAAACGCCCGTCGCCTGTCTGGCGCATTACCACTGGTAGCCCAACCCGACGCCGTACGTATGCCCCGCGCTGCTCGCCCCAACACCACCCTTGAGCTTCAGGTTTTCGGACAGTCGTGCGGTGAATCCCAAGGCGACCGCACCGTAACCCTGGTAGGTGCCTGCGCCGATGCCGACTGCAATCGTCTTGCCAAGATCCACTTCCGGAATCATCGTCAGTGCCGTCGCGGCAGCTACGCCCGCATAAGCGGTTCGCGCGACGGCGGACACGGAGCCCTGGACGGCATTGAGCTGGGACACATTCACCGCATCGGTTGGATTGATCCCCGGCGCGACATTGGTGATCCGTCGCTCGTTGCCCGGTGCACCGACCGATACCGTGTTGGCCTCGCTGGCGATCGAGCCTGCGCCGAGCGCGACCGAGTTCGTCGCGGTGGCAGTTGCATTGGTACCCAATGCCACGCTGTTCCTGGCACTTCCCAGTGCATTCGCACCGATCACCGTAGCACCGTCCTCCGATGCGTTGGCCCCATATCCGAGAGCAACGCCGTTCGCACCGGATGCCGCCGAATTGACGCCCGCTGCCATCGAATTGAGGCCGGTCGCACCGTCGTTGTTGTAGTTGCCTTGCGGCGTACCGTTGTCGTTCACGCTGTAGTAGTGCGTGCGCGTAGCCGATACGACCGTCGACAGCGAAGCGACGTTGCTGTTCGTCGTGCTCAGGCCCGTTGACAGCGAGCTTTCCGCCGTCGAGGTCGACGTCGACAGCGAAGCGACGTTGCTGTTCGTCGTCGACAGCCCTGTTGACAGCGAGCTCTCCACCGCAGAAGTCGACGTCGACAGCGAAGCGACGTTGCTGTTCGTCGTGCTCAGCCCCGTTGACAGCGAGCGCTCCACCGTGGAAGTCGACGTCGACAGCGAAGCGACGTTGCTGTTCGTCGTCGACAGCCCTGTTGACAGCGAGCGCTCCACCGTTGAGGTCGACGTCGACAGCGAAGCGACGTTGCTGTTCGTCGTGCTCAGCCCCGTTGACAGCGAGCTTTCCACCGTCGACGTCGACGTCGACAGCGAAGCGATATTGCTGTTCGTAGTGCTCAGGCCCGTCGACAGCGAAGCGACATTGCTGTTCGTCGTGCTCAGCCCCGTCGACAGCGAACTTTCCGCCGTTGAGGTCGACGTCGACAGCGAAGCGACGTTGCTGTTCGTCGTGCTCAGGCCCGTTGACAGCGAGCTTTCCACCGTCGACGTCGACGTCGACAGCGAAGCGATATTGCTGTTCGTCGTGCTCAGGCCCGTCGACAGCGAAGCGACATTGCTGTTCGTCGTGCTCAGCCCCGTTGACAGCGAACTTTCCGCCGTCGAGGTCGACGTCGACAGCGAAGCGATATTGCTGTTCATCGTGCTCAGGCCCGTCGACAGCGAAGCGACATTGCTGTTCGTCGTGCTCAGGCCCGTCGACAGCGAAGCGACATTGCTGTTCGTCGTGCTCAGCCCCGTTGACAGCGAACTTTCCACCGTCGACGTCGACGTCGACAGCGAAGCAACATTGCTGTTCGTCGTGCTCAGGCCCGTTGACAGCGAGCTTTCCACCGTCGACGTCGACGTCGACAGCGAAGCGATGTTGCTGTTCGTCGTTGACAGCCCCGTCGACAGTGAGCTTTCCACCGTCGACGTCGACGTCGACAGCGAGGCGATATTGCTGTTCGTCGTGCTCAGGCCCGTCGACAGCGAAGCGATATTGCTGTTCGTCGTGCTCAGCCCCGTTGACAGCGAACTTTCCACCGTCGACGCCGACGTCGACAGCGAAGCGATATTGCTGTTCGTCGTGCTCAGCCCCGTCGACAGTGAGCTTTCCACCGTCGACGTCGACGTCGACAGCGAAGCGATGTTGCTGTTCGTCGTGCTCAGGCCCGTTGACAGCGAGCTTTCCACCGTTGAGGTCGACGTCGACAGCGAAGCGACATTGCTGTTCGTCGTGCTCAGCCCCGTTGACAGCGAACTTTCCGCCGTCGAGGTCGACGTCGACAGCGAAGCGACGTTGCTGTTCGTCGTGCTCAGGCCCGTCGACAGTGAGCTTTCCACCGTCGACGTCGACGTCGACAGCGAAGCGATGTTGCTGTTCGTCGTGCTCAGCCCCGTTGACAGTGAGCTTTCCACCGTCGACGTCGACGTCGACAGCGAAGCGATATTGCTGTTCGTCGTGCTCAGGCCCGTTGACAGTGAGCTTTCCACCGTCGATGTCGACGTCGACAGCGAAGCGACGTTGCTGTTCGTCGTGCTCAGCCCTGTTGACAGCGAACTTTCCGCCGTCGAGGTCGACGTCGACAGCGAAGCGACGTTGCTGTTTGTCGTGCTCAGCCCCGTCGACAGCGAGCTTTCCACCGTGGAAGCCGACGTCGACAGCGAAGCGACGTTGCTGTTTGTCGTGGTCAGCCCCGTCGACAGCGAGCTTTCCACCGTGGAAGCCGACGTCGACAGCGAAGCGACATTGCTGTTCGTCGTGCTCAGCCCCGTCGACAGCGAGCTTTCCACCGTTGAGGTCGACGTCGACAGCGAAGCGACGTTGCTGTTCGTCGTGCTCAGCCCCGTTGACAGTGAGCTTTCCACCGTCGATGTCGACGTCGACAGCGAAGCGACGTTGCTGTTCGTCGTGCTCAGCCCCGTCGACAGCGAAGCGATACTGCTGGCCGTACCAGACACCGACGTCGACAGACTATCGACAGCCAGATTGGTCGCGTACAGTTGAGACCCGTTGACCGCATCGGTACTTGTGGCGGTCACTTGTCCAGCGGCCACGTTAGTGATCTGACGCTCCGCGCCCGACGTCCCGACACTCACAACACTGGTTGGATTAACGCCAGCGTATGCATACGTCGTCCCCCCCACCGCCCCGCTGGATGTCGGATGAGGAGCATCGGTAATCGATCCCGAGCCGAGCGCTACATCACCCGAGTTCGCCGTTGCCGTCGCGCCATTGCCGATCGCGACACTCCCTGTCGTGGACGTCGAAGTGCCAGCGACCGCATTCTGACCGAGCGCGACCGACCCCGGTCCCTGTGCAGCATTCGTGTTGCCGATTGCCAGGGCACCATTACCGCTTGCCGTGTTGTTCGCGCCCAACGCAACAGCGCCCGTTCCGACTGCGGTGTTCGGATCACCCAGCGCAATCGCCCCGTCACCAACGGCAGTTTGACTTTCACCCAATGCGATCGCACCCGTGCCAGACGCCACAGTCGAGTTATGGCCACCAGCAATCGAACCGGAACCGGCAGCCGCGCTTACGGTGTTGCCGTCGCCAATTGCGACCGTTGAAGCCGCCGCGGCAGTCGACTGATTGCCGATAGCTACACTCTGCTTGCCTGCCGCGTTGGCGGCATTGCCCAAAGCTGTCGCACCCGCACCACCAGCCGTGGCAGCAACGCCTACAGCCAGCGCATTCGCGCCAGTCGCGCCATCATTATCGTAATTGCCGCCCTGAACGCCGTTGTCATTGACGCTGTAGTAATGCGTACGCGTTGCCGACACGGCCGCCGACAGTGACGAAACATTACTATTCGTCGTGCTAAGCCCCGTCGATAGCGAACTTTCCAACGTCGAGGTCGACGTCGACAGCGAAACGACATTGCTAATGGTCGTGCTCAACCCTGTCGACAGAGAATTTACACCCATCGACAGCGAGCTCTCCGCCGTCGAGGTTGAGCTCGACAGCGAAGCCACACTGCTGTTCGTCGTGCTCAGGCCTGTCGAGAGTGAGCTAATGCCCGTCGAGGCCGACGTCGACAGGCTGGCGATACCCGATAAAGTCGTGCTGGCGGCGGCGTAGAGCTGGCTGCCGTTGATCGCGTCAGTGCTGGTCGCGCTAACAAGGCCGGCCGCTACGTTCTGGATTCGGCGCTCATTGCCCGGCATACCGACGCTGACGACACCCGCCGTCGAACTCGTGCCAGCATAGGTGCCGAACGTGGTACTGCCAATGGTGGTGCTGCTAACCGTGCCGGTGCCACCGGTCGCCGAGTTGGCAACGCCGGTCGTAACGGCACCCGACCCGAGTGCGACGGAGCCAGCCACGTTCGCCGTGGAGCCGTCGCCCAGCGCCAGCGCACTGGTCGCGCTGGCGCTGGCGTTCTGGCCCATGGCGACAGCACTGTCCGCGCTGACGGTGGCGCCATCGCCAACTGCGACGCCGCTGGTACCGGACGCCGATGCGTTGGCTCCGACGGCAAGCGCGTTGACGCCGCTCGCACCGTCGTTGTTGTAGTTGCCTTGCTGCGTACCGTTGTCATTGACGCTGAAGTAGTGCGTCTTCGCAGCGGCAATCGCCGTCGAAGTCGACGTCGACAGCGAAGCGACATTGCTGGTCGTCGTGCTCAGCCCTGTCGACAGCGAAGCGACATTGCTGTTCGTCGTGCTCAGCCCCGTCGACAGCGAACTGGCAGTCGTTGACGTCGAGCTCGACAGCGAAGCCACACTGCTGTTCGTCGTGCTCAGGCCTGTCGACAGCGAAGCGACATTGCTGTTCGTCGTGCTCAGCCCCGTCGACAGCGAACTGGCAGTCGTTGACGTCGAGCTCGACAGCGAAGCCACGCTGCTGTTCGTCGTGCTCAGGCCGGTCGACAGCGAAGCGACATTGCTGTTCGTCGTGCTCAGCCCCGTCGACAGCGAACTGGCAGTCGTTGACGTCGAGCTCGACAGCGAAGCCACATTGCTGTTGGTCGTGCTCAGGCCCGTCGACAGCGAAGCGACATTGCTGTTGGTCGTGCTCAGCCCCATCGACAGCGAACTGGCAGTCGTTGACGTCGAGCTCGACAGCGAAGCCACGCTGCTGTTCGTCGTGCTCAGGCCTGCCGACAGCGAACTGGCCGTCGTCGAGGTCGAGCTCGACAGCGAAGCCACATTGCTGTTGGTCGTGCTCAGGCCCGTCGACAGCGAACTGGCCGTTGTCGAGGTCGAACTCGACAACGAAGTCACATTGCTGTTCGTCGTGCTCAGGCCTGTCGAGAGTGAACTTACGCCGGTCGACAGCGAAGCCACATTGCTGTTCGTCGTGCTCAGCCCCGTCGACAGCGCGCTGGCAGTCGTTGACGTCGAGCTCGACAGCGAAGCGACATTGCTGTTGGTCGTACTCAGGCCCGTCGACAGCGAGCTGGCAGTAGCCGAAATCGCCGTCGATACGCTCGTCGACACGGAGTAAAGTTGACCGCCGTTCACAGCGTACGTGCTGGTTGCGGACAGTGGTTGGGCAGCCAAACCAGAAAGGGTCACGCCCGCCGCGCCGGTAACGGAATCCGTTCCCGCCGTGAATGTGGCAAAGCTAAGGGACGAACCACCCGGCGCAATAAATATCGAGCCCTTCGTATTATCGCTAACGATAACAGTATTGTTGGTCGTCACCCCCCCCGAAACGATTTGTGAAACGACATCACCGGCAGAGGAACCTCCATAAACTGAGCACGTACTGTTTGCGGTACCGACCTGATTCGTTTGAATGACCGCATTACCGGTATTGACGATTCCAACGCTAGTTGACAAACAATTTGTGGCAAATTGTATTGCCCAAGCCGAATTTCCAAACGGAAGCGTGGTGAAAATTCCCGCAAAGCATAAGACAATCGGCTTCAACGCAAAATGACGTGCACGCTCCCCATCAATACCCTGGCCACGCAGAGAGCGCTTTCCTTTCGCACAAACTAGCTCCGATGCTGCAACCCAGGCTCCCAAGGCGTCGTTCCAAATAGTGCGATATGACCTATTCATTTTTTCATTACCTCATCAGCTAATGCTACTTCTAATAGTGATAGAGAGATCTATTTTTATATAGTTATATGCTATGTACTACTTATCAATTGTCGGATATCGACGGACCTCTAAATATCCGCCCCGCCGCTCCGATTAGGTGTCGAAACGACGTTGTCGCATAAATCTGTTCCCACCGGCAAGCCGACCGGTACAGTTACGATCCCCACACTTCGAATGTGCGACACAACGTGGAACAGATGACACGTCGCACGCTCCGATCATCTTTCGGAGTACAGACATCATCACGAACGCGAACTCACCCGTCCTCGATACCGCGAGATCGCCGTGGCGAACAGCGACGTTGGCATGCACCCGGATGCCGCGCGGCCGGCTCATCGCATATTGACCAGCGACATACGAGAGGTGATCCCCCCAAAACCCTCGCCTGAGGCCCACAACGTAAATGGATCTGCAACCGCCGCTATCGCAATTCCTGTACTGGTAACCCACAGTTCACGTTGGCGAGCTGGTCTGCCGGGACGGGACAACCAATGAACCAGCCCTGCACGGCATCCACCCCTACCGTCTGCGCGAATGCGAAATCACGCGCCGTCTCGACACCCTCAAGAACAGAGCACATGCCCAGCCGTTTAGCGAGATCGACACAGAGTCCGATGATGTGCCGCGCATCCTCAAACTCACGTGCTTGTGCCACAAGGAACCTGTCTATCTTCACCTCGCTCACAGGCAAAGACGCGAGTCGCAAGAGGTTCGAATGACCTTGCCCGAAATCATCTATAGAAAATCGATAGCCTTTCGAACGAAGAATTGCAGTTCGCGATATGAGTTCTGTGAATTCGTAATCGTTTATCGAATCTGACTCGGTAATTTCAATCACGATGCTCTCTGGCCTATAGCGACCAAGCGCATTCGCGAGGCAAACTGGCAGATCCTCAGACAGCATCAATCTGGCAGAGACGTTGATGGACAGCGACGCGCCCGCCTCGACAAATGCAGATACGATACCGGCCTGCGCTCCCCGGAGTAACGCCTCAAGAAGACTCCTATCGAGATTCAGATGCGTAATTACCGGCATGAACCGATCTGGGCCAATAGTATCTAGCGCACCGGACCATCGCGCGAGTAACTCCAGACTATGAGCGCTTCTGCTACGGCAGTTCACAATCGGCTGGAAGTACGGAACGATTCGTCCCTGCGCAATCGCCTTACGGACAGTATGCTCTTCTAGTACTTGTGTGCTATTCCGGCTTTTCTTGGCAGTCGTCCGTCCAATGTCAATGACTGAAGCTCCTTTCGCGACGCCGCCGTTCTCGTTACCACGCAAACTAACCGACAGCCCACTAGAAGCGGCGACGATAGCAGCACACTTGACGAGAGGTGACGTAGCGTCGCCAACCAGCCAAACTCGCACTTGCCCACCGACCCGCGACAGCGACATCAGACATTCGAAGCAGAGCCCCCCGGGCAGGTCCGGATAGAGCACAATCGCATCAAATCTTACGCAGCGCATCAGATCGACCATTTCGCTGGCAGACGTTGCTTGCTCGAAACACCACCCGGTCCCGCACTCATTCTCCAGGCGGTCGGAGGAAAAATGCTCTTGCACAACCACAAGAACGAGTCCGCTCGACGCACTGGCCGGCACCTCCGGGACAAGCCCCGAATGGTCCAGGGTCGTATGAATATCCACGCCCCACCCCCGTCATCTCTGCCCGCACCACCAGGGCAATCATAAATTACCGTCGATTGAATAGTCTTCGACCGCCTCCAGCCGATATCCATGTGTATACACTGATCGAAGCCGAATTCCAGTCCCGTCACAAAATCTCAGCTTGTTTCTTAGCCGGTATATATGCGTGTCCAAACTTCGCGAGACGCCATCCTGTCCACGCCCCCATATCAGGCGGAATAGCGACTCCCTCGAAATGATCCGTCCGACGTTACGAAAAAGAACCGATGCAATGTCAAATTCCTTTGGCGTCAACTCGATCTCTCTGTCATCGAAGCTCACGATTCGCTGTCGAAAATCGACAACGTACCGCCCTACCACCAATCGCGAGACGTTCCGACCTTCTTCAGGATAGGCACGACGCCAAAGCGCCTCGACTCTCGCAACAAGTTCTCGCCGTCGAATTGGCTTCACGAGATAGTCGTCTGCGCCGGCTTGTAGCGCGGTGACAATTTCATCCTCGCGTATACGGGCTGACAGGAACAATACGGGTAAAACGCGCCCCATCCTCTCGCGAACCCATTCAAGAATCTCGATACCTGAGATATCCGGCACCATCCAGTCAAGTATCACGAGATCAACCGCGGAATGCTCAAAAATCCGAATTGCTTCGACACCTTCCCGCGCAATTATTACAGCGTGTCCCGCGAGATCAAGCGTCATCTTTATCAATTCCGCTTGAGCCTCGTCGTCTTCGAGTACGAGAATACGCATACCCCTCCAACTTTCGTCGGCTCGAGGGCAACCCCTTGTCGCCCTGATGACATTAATTTTCCTTGAACACCGATACCGGCGATCTCAGGTCTCCATTATTCAATTCCATCTCATGCCAAATTAATTAACGCCATTACGGACCATCAACGCAATCTTTATATTGACGAAATATCCATGACAACACGGCAAATAGATATTTCAATGAATTCATGGCGATGGCGAAACATTTAATTTCGGTATGCGAATCGTCGCAAAAAAATCGGCTTGTCACCGTACGGTTAGCGACCGAACTGCGTTGAACGCCTCCTGTATGTCCTGCACGCGGGCATTCCTTGCGCATACCTGGCGCAAGAGCCAGCATCAGCAGACCGCCCATGGGGGCAGGAAACTGACTTCAGCTCAACAGAACTTGGCAGCCCCGGGACGAAACGGAACCCGCCATAGATGTCCGAGGCCTTCCGTCGACGAAAGCGGTCACAAGCGCCAACCGGCATGATTCGATGACATACGCGCGCATGGTTGATCCGGCACTTGCAGTGACGGGCCTGAATGACCAGCTCCGCAAGCGTCCGAATAAAGCGCATAAGAAGAACGGCCACAACTTCGCGCGACGACGGCAGAAACCAAAAAACAGAAGGCGTACGCCGCGTATTACCCGACGCAGCGGAGAAAACAAAGAACGGGTGGGACGGCACCGCTGAACGGGAAATCGCATACATGCCTGGTTTTCCGGCTTTGGCAACCTGCGCAACCACTTTGGCAATCATTTTGACATTCATGTCGCGCTACTCCTCCTCGCTTCCGTTATCTATTCACACTTCGTCGACCACCTGAGTTTAGCGGCGATAAGTCGTCCACATATGTTTCAGCCCACGATGCGATGATGACATGTCCTCGATCTTCGTTTGTGAACAATTCTAAATTTCTCTCCTCTTTGAATTGCACGTGGGTGATATCGTCTCGTTTCCTCTGTTGAATCACGGCGCTCGGTCTACTGACGTGTTCCGAACCCGGAATGCCAACATGCAAATACAAGACGGTCATGGCGCCACGCTTACTCTTCTTCCGAAGAGCTTCCCTGTAGTAGCTAGCCTGGCAACGCATCCACCCCCGCCGACACTTAAGCCGGGGAGGTCAAGCTATTGGACGAGCATGGGATTACCGCATTTAATCGAATCGGGCGTATTGATGACGTAGGCATTGCCTAAACTTAGTCCTAGCAGTCCCGTTATGGACGTCAGCAGGGAGTCGACCGGCTGCAAGAGAAGCGGAACGAGCGTTTGCCCTAACGCAGTCAAGAGAGGCCCGGTCAATGCCTCCAATATCGAATTCTGCACCCCCGACAAGACCGAAGCTAAGCCCCCACTCGCCGATAAAGAAATGGTCAATCCGCTATTGACGATACCCTGCACGACGGGCGCCAGAAACTGATCCGTTCCAACGCCCAACGCGTAGGGCGCAGTGGGGTTCGGCGGGGTTGACGACGCCGACACAGGATAAGTAAACGTTAGGGCGGTTGGTGTTTGATTGGCCACGGGAACTGTCATTTGCCCGGTTTTTAGACTGATGTTGACAGAAATGTTGCTTAAGTTGAGAAGTCCCAACGTCAAGATATTGAGGATCGACGTCAAATCAGTGGCCAAACCTCCCAAGTTGAGAAAACTTAACAGACCTTGCAGGTTAACTGAGGCCAGTGGTATTGAATTTCCGTCGGGCGTGAATCCCGATGGCGCATTAAGGTTGATCGATGCGGGCGCGGAGGAGGACCCACCGATATAGGCTGCGAGCACCCCGGTCTGCACGTTCACCGTCGCCGATTTCGTACCCCTATTGCACTCGACGGACGACAAGCCGGCCGTTGCAGGCGCAAGATACACCGTAACCGGGAGATTGACAGCCGCAAGCGATCTCGACTCGCTGCCATTGGCGCAAGCGTTTCCCGAGTACACCAGCGATCCGTCGGCGCATGTCGATAAAAGCGAGAGCTTGACATCGAGAAAGACTTGACCCTGCGCGGTAGATGTGTTCGTCGTGCAATTCGTCGTACTACACCCAATCGGCCCGGGCGGTCCGCTGACGATAGCGGGTGGAGTGCCTGCGAGCGACACTGAGCCTGTAACGGTGGCATTGAGGAGCGGTGCCAAGGCCGTTGGAGTTTGCACCGTTAAACTCGGAATGGATACCGTATTGGTGCCATTGGCAACCTGCAATGCCGTCGACAAAAAGGCGAGCGCGTTAACGCTGACATCGACCGCCGAACTACCAGTGGCCGTTACGGCGGAAATCAAGCTTCCTGGCGAAATCGTCGGGCCGCCATTGAGGCCCACAGCGGCGACGATTGCTTTGAGCACATTCAGATTGACATCGGCCAATCCTTGCTGGCCTGCGGCCAGCAATTCAGCGTTGGCCAGTTGCCCAATTGTCACACTTCCGTTCATTACGGTTGTCGTAGATCCGACCGATAAATTTGCCAGAATTCCGGCCAGACTTAAATTAACCTGAGATAAACCCTGATAGTCGAGGGCTGAGAGGGACAAACTATTTCCGCCTCCGAGGAGCGTACTTAGCAACTGATTTACCAAACCGCCATTCAAGGTGGCCAAAGACGTGGTTAGTGTGAATGTGTCGACTGGTGTGGATTTCGCAATGGCGGAAGCACTAATCTGCATTCCAGCCCTGAAATATCCCTGTACAGGTTCTGACACGGTGACGCAAACGCCATTGGCGGACTGCCCTGCTGCGGTCCCCGACGATAAATCATCGCATTGACCATTGGTCGGGTCGCCAGCGGTCGGTGTAAATAGCGGTTTGGCCCCGCCGCTTTGGGGCACCCATACACCACAGGTTACGGATACCGTACCGCCTCGCGGAAGCCGGTTACCGGACGGAGAGGCGACCGTAGTGGCAGCAAGCTTAGCCGCCTCGCAGTTTGCTTCCGTGCTGACTTCTTGAGAGGCACTCAGCGCGGCTAAGTCTGCAAGCGATTGCATATGCCGTTTCTCCGCAAAGAAATGACCTAAGTCGATTGCGCCCAGCGCCACGATGGCTACCAGCGCCAGGAAAATAGCCCCCAAGACAGCAAATGATCCTCGTTGCCGCCGAGACCCTGCATATACAGGTAGTCCGAAATTCAGGTTTCGTCGGAATTCCCATTTTTTTCGCGTGCCATGATTTATTTGCGAATAATCTCTTGGCGAAGGAAAGACTTCATATGATTTAGCGTTCAACGAAATACACTCATTGCTTTAAGCAGATTTTTGCCCACTGCATGGAGTGTGTTAGGCACTTTCGGTCAAGCCTGGTAACCTAGCGGACTAGCGGCATGAAAAAATGCAAGCCATACCCCGCGGACGTCTCGGACGAAGAATGGAACCTCGCCGCCCCATACCTGGTCTTGGTGAACGGAAATGAACCGCAGCACCGAGACGAACTGTGTGAAATGTTCAATGCGCTGAGCTGGATGGCGAGCGCCGGTGCGTGGTGGCACAAACTGCCGACTAACTTCCCGGCGTGGGAGATGGTCTCCCAGCAATCGCAACGCCAGTTCAACGCGGATCGCTTCGAGGCGACATTCAACGCAAATGCGAAGACGGCGGAAGCTGTGCGGCTGGCCACGTACGCCGCGAATCGGTGGAATGGTGCCAACAAGCGGCAGCAGTTGAGTGACGTAGTTGCGATTCGCGCCTGTCAGGATCGCGCTTACAGGAGCACCGGTGGCATCGACGAGGATGTGGCGCGGAACCTGGCCGCACGCGATCCGCGGGGTTCGGACGAGCTTTTCGCCCGCCCCAACGGCACGCACAGGTGAAGAGTCGGCGGCTGCTCGTGAGAAAACCAGTTCGCCTGCCTCGCGTAACTTCGCCAGCAGTAGCTCGTGCACTCGCTTCACGCCAGCCTTGTGCCAGTCGCGCCACCATCTCCTGAGGGTTGAACCGGGCCGATTCCCAATTTTGTCGACAGGTCGCGCCAGCGAATACCAGTCTCGAGTACGAACAGGATGCCATTCCGTGCCGATCGGCTCGCAATTTGCAATCTGCCTGGATACTTCTTGCGCCGTGGTTTTGGCTTCGGCAACAATGGTTCGATCAGTGCCCACAGTTCGTCATCAATAATCATCGCGCCTATCCCTGGTTTCAGTTGCTCATTCAGCCAAGGTCAACAGCTTGCTGAAAAGGTTAGCGGCCCGCACCAAGGTCTCTCTTATTCCGTCTCTTGGGATCCAGCTACTAATCTTTATCCAGCATTTCCGATTCCTCTTCGACTATTTGATATTTACGCAACTTCTCCCACAATACCTTGCGACTGATGCCCAACTGCTGTGCGGTATCCTTGCGGCGCCAGCCATTCTGGTCGAGAGCGGCAATTAATCGACTACGCTCTGCCATGTCCCATTTGCTGCGATCGACAATCGGCGGAGCCGATGTCTCCTGCGCGGTCCGCACCGCACCGGCACCCGCGAGGAGCAGGCGTAGGCGGCGCGCATCCCAGTTTCCCGTCTGTCGAACCGTGACGCCGATGCGCTCTGCCAGATTGCGCAACTCGCGCACGTTGCCCGGAAAGCGCATGGCAGCCACAGACTCAGCGAGCCAGTACGGCATCTCCGGCAGCGCAGCAAGACGCTGCTCGCCCACAGCAATCTCGACGAAAGTCTTAAAGAGCACGATTTTGTCGACAACTCCTCGGTCTTCCAAAGATGGCACGATAAGTTCGACGACCGCGAGACGGTAATACAGATCGGCACGGAATGTGCCGTCCTTCACGAGCTGCGGCAGTCTCCGGTTGGTCGCAGCGACGAGCCGGAAGTCGACCTTCACTGGAGTGATCGAGCCAATGCGCGTGACAGCGCCGTCCTCAAGCACCCGCAGCAACTTCACCTGTTGATAGAGCGGTAGATCACCTATTTCGTCGAGGAACAGTGTGCCGCCGTCCGCTTGCTCAAAGTAGCCCTTGTGCGCGACTACTGCACCAGTGAATGCGCCCTTCGCATAGCCGAAAAATAGCGATTCGAAAAGGCCATCTGGAATGGCGCCACAGTTGACCGCGACGAACGGCCCTTGGCTATAGCGGCTGTGCTTGCGGTGCAACAGTTCAGCTACCCGCTCCTTGCCTGTGCCAGTTTCGCCATGCACGAGCACGCTCGTCTCACAGTCGGCGAAGGTATCAATCTCGCCAAGCAGCGCACGCATGGACTCCGATTCCGCTATGAGCACATCGGCACTCGGAGTCTGTGCCGAATGCGCGCGCACCTGAATCATGAGCTTCGAGACAAGTCCGCGCAGCTCAGCACAGGTGAAGTCGAGAGGCAGGATGTACGAATATTCCGCAGGATATGTGGCCGGATCGTTGTCGCGTGTCACGGCACCAACCCAGATCACGGGCATGCCATAGGTCGCCTGCCATTCACGCAATACTAATGCACCGGTGTCGATCACACTTACGCTTACAACCGCGATGGAGGCGCGCGCGGCAATGCGCTGCGGCGAAATCGCAATGTCATCGGCACGGATCACATCAACATCGAGGCTCGCCATGCAGCGTGCCGCGCGCTCGACGATATCTGTTTTTCCTTCCCAGATGTAAAGGTCCAATTCGTCAATGGGGGTCGTAATTCGCATCGTATGACTCTAGCGGACGAGCGGCGCGACGCCACAGTTCATGGAATATCCCGTGACGTATGCAACGCCCTGCCGGAAGCCGGGTAGCTCCCGCATCGAGCCGGCGATTACCGCCCCGAGCGTCGCAAGTAGCAATTGAAGGACGCAGACGCGCGGACTGACAATGGCGTTGGTCACCAAGCTCGTACGCGCGCCGAGATTAATACCCAACACACCGGCCTTGAGAATGGGCCAGTTCGAGGACACAGCATCCGGACTCACTTCGGTGCCGAGCGACGATTCCAGCATCCCGTCGAGCAGGTCGATCCCAGCGAGCGAGAACGAACCGATGACCGTCGCCTTCACGGCTGTACTCGGCTGCAGCCTTCGCGCGCTTCGCCCGAAATAGTCTGGCGCCAGTTTTGTCACCGGGACAATCGCGTCGTTGAGCGGGATCGCACCATTCGCCTCGGTAACCGTCGCTCCGCCTCTATCGCTCGAGTCGCCCAATGCATACGCTGTCGCTGGAGCGAGGAGCGGATATAACGTGCCCCCGATCTGCGACGCTGCGGCGCGCGCCGCGAGGTCCACGATGGTCTGGAGATCACGCCATGAGCGAAAGACGCACGCAACGTTGATCACACGAAGCACGGCGACCGCTACAACGATTGCGATCGCTGCGACGAATGCAATCGAGCCGCGCTTGTGCGACCGCGCGTGCGGTTCGTACGTTCTGACACTCCCATGCAGGGGCCTGTGTGCAACCATGTCAGTTTGTGCCCCCAACGCCGGCTGGCAAGCCATTCGCCTGGTTTGACGCGCCGCTAGTCTTGAGAGACGAACCGAACGAGTCAGGTACCGTGGTCTGGAATGACTTCAGGTAACGCCGGTACGCATAGCCAGCCTCGGCGCCAAGCGTCGGCAGCCCAGGCGCAGCCTGCATATTGCCCCGCTGAAGATTGAGCCAGGTACGCGTGGCTTGCCCGACATCGCTTTTCGAAGTGGTGTCGCTTACCTCCGCGTGCGCGAATTGCAGCAGCGGCATGAAAAGCGCAAGGCGAAGCATCACGCGCGCGAAACAGCACGTAGCCGCCATGATGCTCGCTTGCAGAGAGTCGATCTGGCTGGGCTTTGTATTCATATCGTTCCTGTGTGTTCTGCGAAGCGTGCTCGTCACTGCCCGGCATGTTGGATTATGCGCGGCTGGCCCGATCCGCACGGCCAGAGCACTTGTGTGCTTGTTACGGCATATGGGGGCGCCGACACCGTGGCGCATTCCGTCAACTTGCCCGTCCGCGAGATCTCGTGCCGATGAAGGGCGTCAGCGACGTTCTGTGCGTCGCGCTCGACGGCTGCACGCACCTCAGGTGAAAATCCCTGTTGTTCGATCAGCGTTTGCGCGCGCGCCGAGTCACCGCTCGATGCGAAGTACAGTGCGACGTTTGCGGCGATCTTTGGGTCATGCGAGTCGAGTTCAATTGCTTTCAGGAGCGGTACTCGCGCGCCCTCCGCGTTGCCCTCGCGAAGCAGTGCATAGCCAAGATCGGACAGCGTGAGTGCGTCCGTCGGCGCAAGCCGCGACGCTTCGCCCAGTTCCCTCGCCGCCCCGGGGAAATCATTCGCTGCACCCGCAAGCAGTCCAAGCCCACGATGGGCACGCGCCGCGAGTCGAGTCGCAAGAAGCTGGGAATAGGTTGCTGCGCTGGCGGTGCGCTGGCCCGTAGCGCGAAGCGCGTCGGCACGCAGCAGAATAGACTCGGGACTCACACCGTACTCGTGCTCATAGGCGTCGATGTGTGCGAGCGAAGCGTAATAAAGGCCATCGCCCTGCATGCGCTCGATGAGGCTCAGATATATGCCTGGCATATCCGGTGCAGGATCACGAATTGCCTCTCGCACCTGGATTTCGGTCCGCGCGTGCGCTCCCATGGCATAGCCCTGCTCCTTCGACGCGCAAGCGCCGAACACTCCGAGCACCGCAACCACGAGCATTCGGCCCAAGACTGACACTTGCCGCGTGATGAAGTCGCTCATAATGCCCCCCCGTATCCCCTGTTCATGCCGGGTTCGTGATGAAGCGACAAAAGCGAATGCATCACCGCAATCATACCTGGCCCCGCCGTGACGATCAGCAGCGCTGGCAGCAGCGTAACGATCATCACACCGGTCATCTTGACGGTGAGCCGACCAATGTGTTCTCGCAGCGCTGCCCGACGCACTTCGCGCAGACGCTCACCGAACTGCTTGAGCGGCTCCTGGACCGCACCGCCGTGTCGGTCGACCTGAACGAGCAGACGGATCACAGTACGTAGATCTTCGTTATCGAATATTGATGCCATGCGCTGCAGTGACTGCTCTCGCGTACGGCCCGCAACGAATTGCTGCTGCGCAATCTCCATCTCGCCCGCGAGTACCGGCAGCACGCGTCGAAATTCGTTGATCATGACCTGCAGGCTCTGATCGAGAGAGAGACCAACGCCCTGTAAAAGACGCAGCAAATCGACGAGCATCGGCAACTCACTCGCGACGGCCTCGATCCTCCCTCTTGCTTTTCGGCGCAAGCAGATTTTCGGCACCATGAAGCCGGCAAGCGCGCCGCCGCAGACATATGCCGCCCCATAGCGGCCCGAACCATGCGCGACGACCAACCAGGCGAAAACGACGCTAAACGCAATCGCACAACCGAGCCGAGCCATCAGGAAAAAACCGCGCGCACGTGAGCCGACAAAGCCGCACTGGTCGATGACCCGGCGATCCTCGTCGGCAACAATGAGGCGCCCTGCAGACGTATCAAGCCAGCGCGCACCCGTTGCGGCGAGCGCGTCGACGAAGCCCGGGAATCCCGTCGCGCGCTCTGCGGAATCGTTGGATGCGACCGCCGTACTGCCCTTCGCAGGTGTTGCCGGCGGCGCACCCACAGCATCACGAGCGCCAGCTGCGGGAGGTGTGCGAGGCGCTCCGAAACGAGCCTTGAGCGTACGCTCGGTGCGACGCGCCGCGACGATGTGCATGCAGGCAAGCACCGCGAACAACGTGAAGCCAAGCGCAGCCAGCAACAGTGCGAGCACCGCAATGCGTTCTGCGTTCATAACGCGCCCCTCAAGCACGTGAGTCTGTACAGTAGATACGCACCGACTGTGTGTAAAGTGAACGCGCAGTAAAGGAGATGACGCCCGCGGTCATCACCCCACATCGACGCGATATACCGCGGATTCGTGATCGCGAGAAAAGTGGCGATTCCGACCGGCAGCGCGGCGAGCACTGTGGCCGAAAGGCGCGTCTCCGCTGACAACGCCACGAGTTCGCGCTGAGCCTGCTCAAGGTCGCGCATGAAAGACGCCATGCGCTCAAGCATCACGTCAGCACGTCCGCCGAAGCGCACCGAAAGCCGTAGCACCGCGCCCACAACCTCAAGTTCCCGGGCGTGATGGATCTGAGCGACATGCTGCATGGCACGGTCAATCTCTACGCCAGTGCGCAGCATCGACGATACGTGATCCAAACATTCCCGCAGCGGAGTTTCGGTGCTTTGCAACGCTCCCTGGAACGCGGAAGGCACGCTGTTGCCGATGACGACGAGACGGACAATACCATCGAGAAAGGCTGGCAACTGAGCGATGAGCTTTGCGCGGCGCCGCTTTATACGCGATGTCACCACGAGCGCCACCAGCGCGCCTGACATAACAAACACCGCGCCCATCGCTGCCGCACCGCCTGCGAACCATGCCCACAGGCACCCCGCGAGCATCGCGAAGCCGATGGGCGCAGCGGAAGTTCGCACGTTGGAAATCCCTGCCCGGGTCATTGCTTGATCGAAGAACGTGGATACGCGCGTCTGCCAACCCCCTGAGGCAGTTGAACCGCGGCTGCCTGTCTGCGTTGCGACCGCGCTCTTCCCCTGTCCAACCGCGCCAGTTGCGGATGCTCCCAGGCCATTGCCCACTCCCGCCATCCGCCGCTCGACGTAACGCGTCGCTTGCGCGCGCGCCGCAAGCGCCTGCGCGCTTTTCAAGAGCACGAGTCCCGCTGCAGCGAATAGCAGCGCAAACGCAAGCAACATCGCACTAGACATAGAGCCCCCCATCGCGGCTGCCACCCATTCCAAAACCTGACGATGCGCTGATCGACTGGCGGAACCGCGCGAGCTTCGGAGAGTGCGGATGAATACCCAAGGTATCCCAACGGTCAAGCTCCTCGCCCTCCGGCGTCGTGACCGGCTCGTAGCGATATAGCTCCTGGGTCGAGATGATGTCGTCGGAAAGTCCAGTCACTTCGGTAACCGAAAGAATTCTCCGCCGTCCATTCGAGAGTCGCCCGATCTGCACGATGAAATCGATAGCGTTCGCGATCTGGCGACGCAGGCTCGATTCCGTGCCCTGAAACCCGGCGAACCCGGCAAGCATTTCAAGCCGATAAAGGCATTCGCGCGGCGAACTGGCGTGAACAGTGGCCATGGAGCCATCGTGGCCAGTGTTCATCGCCTGTAACATCTCCAGCACCTCGCCGCCGCGCACTTCGCCTACGATAATGCGATCCGGACGCATCCGTAGCGTGTTTCGCATCAGGTCGCGGATAGTAACGGTGCCGGCTCCGTCGAAACCTCCCGGGCGGCTCTCGAGGCGCACCACGTGAGGATGATTCAGCGAAAGCTCGGCGGTGTCCTCGATCGTCACCACGCGCTCCGCTTCTGCGATGTGGAAAGCAAGCGCGTTAAGCAGCGATGTCTTGCCGGAACTCGTACCGCCTGAGATCAGAATATTGCAGCGCACCGTTACTGCCGCCTCCAGGAGGCTACCGATCTCCGGGATAAATGTGCCGTTACTGAGCAGCTCATCAGGACGCAGGGGATCCTTGCGAAACTTGCGGATCGAGACGATGGGACCCTCGAGCGAAAGCGGCTCTATGATGACGTTGATCCGCCCACCATTCGGCAAGCGCGCGTCCACCATCGGGTTCGACTCATCGAGCCGACGACCGATCGGCGCGAGGATGCGCCGCACAATACGCAGCAGATGTGCATTGTCTGAGAAACGCACCGGAATCTTCGAAAGCCTTCCGTGACGCGACACATACACGTCTCTATAGCCGTTGACAAGGATATCTTCGACGCCGGGATCGCTCAGCAGGTCCTCGATCGGTCCGTAGCCAGCGAGCTCCTTCGTCAACGCCTCAGCGATCGTGCGAACCTCACTCTCGTTGAGTGGAATGCGGCGAAGCCGCGCGAAACTGTCCATTTCCAGAGCGACGAACTCGTTAATCGCCTGGCGCGACCAACGTCCGAACTCGGCTGCCAGCTCCTCGATGCGCGTAAGCAGATGCTCATGCGCTGCGGCCTTGACGTCATGGAACTCCTGGCTCTGTGCGAACAAGGGAGCGTCGTCCGCAAATTCGATGTTATCCGCCATGTTCTACGATCGCTTCAGTGAGTTTGAGAGAAAGCGCCAGAATGCCTCACGCTTCTTGGGCGAGTGAGGCTGTACGCTATCGAGTTGCGCGCGAAGCGCCTCGAGCGCGCGCACATACGGGTCGCGCGGCGCGGCATTGACGACCAGTTCGCCCCGGTTTGCGGCCTGACACAGCGCTACATGGCGGGCTGGCAACACAGCCGTGAGTTCGATTCCAAGCTGTGTAGCCACATTCGCCGCCGTCAAATCGAGCTCTGCCTCATACCGATTCAACACGAGCCGCATGTTGGCCGAATCCACCCCAACGTCGCGCAGCACTTCGAGTTGGCGCGCGGCGGAAACAATCGACGCAACGCTCTGATCACAGATCATCCAGACGTTGTCGGCAGCCTGGGCGACCTGTGCAATAAAGTCGGTGTTGGTGAAACCGCCGAGATCCACGATCTGGTGGTCGAAGAATGCACGTAGCCGGGTGAGCAGCGCGACCGCCGACTGAGACGAAATCTCGCGCAACGCACCAAGCTCGGTGGGCAACGTAATGAGTGCGAGCCCACTCGTGTGATGTGCGAACGCCGTGTGCACGAATGTCTCATCGACGCGGTGCAGATTCCGCACCGCGTCGACGAAACTAAAATCGTCGCCCGCGCTCAAGAGCACCGCGCCTTCGCCCGCCGGCAATCCAAGATCAAGCAGCGCCGTATGCCGGCCGTGCGCACGTCCGTCATTTGCAAAAAGCACGCCAAGGTTCGCCGCAAGCGTCGTCACGCCCACTCCTATGCGTGCGCCTAGCAGTACTGTGAGGCGCCCGTGACGGCTCGGTGGCTGAGCGCGACTACCAAGAACTTCACGCACAATGCGCAACGCGTCGCCAGCATCGCCAGCGACATCGACGAATTCGCATGCACCGGAACGCAACGCTGCCAGAGCGCATTGCGGCTCAGAGAGCCGACCGAGCGCGATGACCTGCAGACCAGGAAACGCCGCACGGGCGGCGGAGGTCACGGCGCTCGCTGCCACGCCTCGCCCCTCGGAGAAATCGACGAAAAGGAGCGTCGGTCTGCTTTCCGCGATTCGCTGGGTCACACGCGACGCATCGAGCGCGACCACCTCGACCGTTGCGCTCGCACCAATCGTCTCCACGATCCAGCGAACATTTATCTCGCTTGTGGAGGCAAGCACGAAAAAGTCCGTTGCCGTATCGTCTGTATGGTAAGTTTGCAAAAGTGCACTCTGGTTCATCAATGCCTATGTAGCCCCTGCTGACTCCGCATCAGCAAGACTCGCGCAATCACTGCGAAAATCCTGGCACCGGATCGCGCGACGCCATGCCGCCCAACAACGCTCCCCACACAGGGCCGTTGTGCTGCTCAGCCTGCTCACCTGGTGTCGCGGGCAGCGTCGCACCCCGTGCAAGCGGTGACACCAAATGAGGCGTCACAATGATCATTAACTCCTTGTCGATCTGCTGATAGTTCAATTGCTTGAAGAACGTGCCAATAACGGGCAGGTCGCCGAGCAGGGGCACTTTGTTCACATTGGATGACGTCTCGCGATCGATCAGGCCGCCAATCACAAAGCTCTCTCCATCGCCGAGTTCAATCGTAGTCTCCGTGCGCCGCGTCGTGATTGCGGGCAGCGACACTCCGCTCACTGTCACGGCATTCGTAAAGTCGAGCTGGCTCGCTTCCGGCGCGACCCTAAGTGCGATGCGCTGCGGCGACAGGACAGTGGGAGTGAGCGTGAGGCCGATGCCATACGGCTTGTACTCAATCGACGTTGCGCCTAGTGCCTGAGGCACCGGCACCGGAATTTCGCCACCCGCGAGAAAGCTGGCGTTCTGTCCGGAGAGCGCGACGAGAGTAGGCTCTGCGAGTACGCGTGCCAGATTGTTCGTCTCCAGCAGGCTTAGATCGGCTGCCAAGCCGTGCATGGATGATGCAAACACGAGATTGAATGCAGTGGAAATCGGCGTAACGGCTGAGAGCGCATTGTTCGCCGACGTGTTATTCATGCCTGTCGAGAGCGACGAGGGCCCAAACGAGCCGAAGGAAAAGCCAGAGCTCTGTCGAAAGAAATTGAAGCCGATCTGTTTTATCGCTGCCCTGCCAAACTCTACGACACGCACGTCCACCTGGACAATCGCCCGCGTCGCTATGCTTGACGTGTCGAGTATGCTTGCATCCTTTGCATCTTTACCGATCGACTCTTGCGCCACCGCAACAGCTCGCTGATGCTGCTCCATTGTTGCAGCAGTACCGCTAATGATCGCGATGCCGTCCAGCACTTTCACCGATGGCGTGTCGTGACCGAGCAGTTCGCGCGCTGCTTTCGTCGCCACGTTAACCGTGATCGTGTGCGCAGCGCCCCTACCTTCCCACAGCATCACGTTCGTCGTCCCAGCAGCCTTGCCGATCAGCAGCACGCCACCCTGCTGGGTGTCGCGAACAATCATTACGTCCGCGACTGAGGGATCGCCTACCGCGACGCGCTTCAGGACGGCAGTCGTGGGCAGCGTGCGCTGTTCGCCCACGGCAAGATCGACGGACTGCAACAAGCCCTGCGCCGCGCCCTTCAAGGACGGGGGCGCAGCGCGCGCCGGCAGCACCGCAAGCGTGAAATATCCTGCACACAGCCCCGCGGAAAGAACCGCAGCGGTTATTTTCATTGTGGTCATTTAATTTTCTTCACCCCGTACTTGCAGCGCGGATACTGCGCTTCAGCGGACAACCGTCTCGACCCGCCCCCCGCGGATCACTTCGATTCTGCCCGCGCCAGCCAACGCAGCGCCCCGATATTCCCTTCGTGTCACGGTCGCGCTCGGCGCTCTTGCTCCGGCGAATTGCTCAAGCGCCACGCCTTGGGCCGCTCGCGTCGACGCCTGCGGCGTGTCGCGAGAGATCTTGATCAAGCCCGGATAAGGACCGAACGCTGACGGATCGATGACGTCGTTATCAGTCGGATTGCGTAGCGCCAAAGTCAGTTGTCCTTGGCTCTGTGCGAGCTCCAGCGCATCAATTTCCGTAACTGGCACCGCGAGTACTGTGGTACGTGGCACCGTGTTCTGGGTGTTAAAGCCGCTCATGCGTTGCGCATTGCCACCCAATGGTGCGGCTTCGCCAGGATTGCCAAAGACCAGTACGCGTGCCTTCGATATCAGCAACCTGGTTTGTGTGTTACCCACTTCACCACCTCCTGCCGCTCCATCGCGACGTAGCGTAAAAAACACGTCGACAAAATTACCTGGCCGGATCTGATAACCCACCGCGCTGATCTCATCGATGCGAACCGCAACCGCGCGCTCGCCCGGAGCGATGCTGGCTGCAAGGCTCGATGAAAGATTCGGGGCGAGTATCGGTGAATTGGCGGCGATCTCCGAAATGGGCATGCGGCCTGCGATCAGCGCCGCATCGCTAAACGCCCCAGAGGGATGCGCCGACAGTGACTGCACGCGCAGCGCATCCTCGGGAATCGGCTGCCCGGCCGGCAGCGTACGCGCAGCGACGACGACCGGCATAAGCATCTGCGCATTGCCCGGCACTGGGTTTACGACTGCCGCAGGTGGCGGGCGTCGCGCGAGAATCCACGCGAATACCCCGAGCACCAGTGCCGCGGCAATGAAAAGTCCCGCGGTAACTTTGGTCAGGTTCGCCATATAGCATCCCCTTGATAGCCGTCAGCGATAGATATCGTTCACAAGCGCAAGACAACGGTCCACACTCGCGTACTGTCCGCCCAAGCCGTAGCTATCGGCATCGAGGACGGAATTTATCTGTTTCGCCACAAGCTGCCGGTTTCGATTCGAGTTGAACGGCACGGGCATAAGAACGATGCGCGTACCCATCATAGAAGACTCACAGGATCTATCTCCACGGTTGCCTTACTGGCAAGCGACTGAGGAACGGCAAAGTCCAGAAGCGGCAGCAACGGCACGAGCGGATGAGATGCATAGTCATACCTGAGCGTGACCTCAATGCAATCCATCGACTGATTGTCCTCGCAGCCTGCGGGCGCCGTACTAATAGCATTTGTGCACGTCGGCGCAACAGGCAACCACACTGCAGCACTCGTTGCACGATTGCATGCTTGCTGCCCCCGCGCGACGAGCGCATCTCCCTCGCTGCTCGCATACTGCCAGACCAATGCAGATCGCGCGCCTTCTTCCGCCGCAGCAACAAGGCTTTGCTGCACTACGAAAACCATGCTGTACGCGACAATGGCGTACAGCAGAAAAAAGAACAGCGGGAAAACAACCACAAATTCGATCGCTGCACTGCCGCGCTGAAGCGCACTCCGTGCAATTCCTTTTGCACGACACCTCATCTCGCGCCCCCCCACCAAAACTGGCAAATGACCCATATGAGGGAAGAGACAGCAAGGCATGCAGCGTAGGGCGTACTCCGCATTCCCCCCGCAGAGACGAACTGCATTCCATGCAAGCGCGGACCGATATTGCGTTTACGCCAAACGATCAGCAGCGCAACTGCATGGACGCCGGCTGCAATATTTGCGGCGATCCACACTCCAAACAACGATGGAAGCCCACACCACGCACCGAGCACTGCAAACGCCTTTACATCGCCCGCACCCATTACGCCGAGCAAAAAGAACGGCATCAGCATTGCGCACCCCACTACGCACGCCCTCAGCGATTGAGACACATCAATACGGGCCGGCCCCGCATGCAGCAGCGCCGCGCCGAGCGCGGCGCCAAGGCCGAACAAGACAAGTCTGTTAGGTACGCGTCGCGAGCGACAATCGCCGACCGCAAGCGCTATCGCCCAAGCGCTGAACAGCAGGCAACAAAGTATATGGAGGGTCATTACTAATAGCGTACGCAGTAATCCAGGCGTACTCGCGTGGCAAACTGAACAATACTGCGGAGCCAGTGGCGTGTAGCGAGTACGCGGAGGCGATGATGTCAAACGGGGTTAATTTGTTATGTACCAGCAGGTTTGACAGAGGCAGAGATAGTGTTACCAATCTGCTGGAATGTGCTGTTCAGAGTGTCCCCCAACATTGTCGCTCCGGAAACGATTGCAATTGCAATAAGCCCAGCAATCAACCCATATTCGAGCGCAGTCACACCTTCTTCCGATTTGATGAATTTCTTGATGAGCGCATTCACTATCTTTCTCTCCATATTTTACGATCGTAGAAATTGGTCAAGTCTGTCAAACCCACGCCGTCATACAGCCGCAATTATCTGAACTTCAGGAAATATCCCGTTATCAATTCGCGATATCTCAGGTTTCTCGCAAATTACTGAGTGGCGTCGTCGCTGGCTTCTATACTGCCTCCAACCTCATATCCTCAGGTAACCAAAATGTTTCAGCAACGCAAAGAATACCCTCTGCATAATTACTTACGTTCCGTGCGAGTTGCGTTACACGAAGCAGAGTTCCTGCCGCACCTCATGCGCACTCCGCCGATAATCTATCTGCCAGGGAAGGTCTGAACAACACGCCTTCAGAGCACTGATGCTTGTCCACGCTGGGCATATCAGCCGTAGGCGTTTGCTCGCAGATTGTTCGTCTGGTTTTTCAAGCATGACGACCTTCGTTTGCCGAGACTCAAGACCCGAACTTCCGGGTATTTCAAGCTTTGATTAAGGCCCTGCGCGACATTTCAACCACGGCGCAACGCGCCTCATCTCATCGATATGCTCCCGCTTGCGCGTGCGTTTCGTTAAAAGATTGAGACCAAGACCGAGCTGTGTCATCGACAAACTCCTTTAACTCGCGTTCATCCGGAATAGGCCAACCAGGCTTCAATGCCAGGACTTTGGCGGACCTCCCCAGGAAAGATCACGCGCCAACTCGATACGTCGAGCGCGTCTCGATAAGTTCCTGAATCGGTGAAGCTCTGAATCGAAGCCCATAGGTGGCTTCCCCGTCTAAGCAGATATTCTCAATTCAATCTAAGGCCTACGTACATCTATTGGCATTCGGCGCGCTCGATCGAAGATAGGCCACAGTCGCGCCGAGACTTGCAAGCGTTCGAAAATGCTGGATCTATTCACGTTCAGGACGTTCGCGCTCTGATTGACTGGTTAGGACACTGCATGTGCTCGGTCTCGTAATGAATCGAATGCCATGGCTCCTGCATTGCGCTCCGGTAGGGCGCTTAGCTGTGAAAGATTGACTGTCCCGGAAGTGCGGTGGAACTCTGGCTCATCGCCTATCTGGCCGTCGGCTCCTACACTAGAAAGACATCCAAAAATCTCTACGCTAGCTTTCATTCGCCCTCATCGATCGGTTCGCTGCCTTAGTGGCACACACGCCGCTAATCAGAAGGTGTTGGCGCGCGCCGTCGCGGGTTTCTACTTCGTCGTCTGCAGTGCCGTCTCGTCTTGGAGCATTAATCTCTTCCATCGGCGTCCGGTCGATGCTTGTGGACCACCAGGCACCCGCAGAGGAAAAGCACCAAGGATTTGATGCAACTCAAAACGTTGACTCATTACAACCTTTTAAGTCGACCATGTCAAGCTGTGCAACGACTTTCCAGCAGGAGATAGATCGGCAGCCAGGTCTTCACGAAACATTCCATGAAGTCGCCGTTGGCGCCCGGCCAACGACATTCGGGTTACATGCGTACACAAGGATCAGACCGGCGCGTCGCGCGCAGGCAGCGACATCTTCAGCGTGGTGCCCTTGCCGGGTTCACTCTCGACATGGATATCGCCGCCGTGGCGCATCACGACCGTTTTCACGAATGCCATACCAAGCCCTACGCCGCCCACCTCGGGCCGCTCGCTCGCATGGAAGCGCCGGAACGGCTCGAACAGGTTCACCTGATCCTCGTGTGTTATGCCGTCGCCCTCGTCGCGGATCGAACAAATCACGCGCGGTGGCGTCGCTTCGTCCAGCGCAATGGCACAGACAATGCGCGTATCGGGGGGGCTATATTTAACGGCGTTGTTCAGCACATTCACCAGCGCGCGCATCATGAGCGAGCGGTTGGCGTTGATCCAGCCCATCTGGTCGCCTTCGAACGTCGTATCGATCTGGATGCGCTTCGCGTGCGCCTGCGGCCAGACTTCGTCGCTTGCGGCGATCGCGAGCTCCGCGAGGCTCGTGGATTCGAACGTATAGACCTGCGACTCAGCGCGCGCGAGCTGGACGAAGTCGTCAGCGAGCGTGAGCGAACGGCGCGCGTAGCGTTCGATGCGCTCCATTACGTCGCGCACCGGTTTCAAGTCCAGCGTGCCACGCTCGCGCTCCGTCTCCACGAGCGCAACGATCGAGGCCTGCGGCGAGCGCATGTCGTGCGATAGCAGGCGCAGCGCGTGCTCGCGCTGGCGCTCGGCATCGTGCAACTCCGTCACGTCGACGAGGCCTTCAATCCGTCCTGAGGCGGGGTCTATCCAGTACATGACAATGTCGGAGCGGGAACAGCGCTCAAGAATTTCGATCCGCGAAGCAAGATTCGACCCGGATTTCTCCGTGGGCGACGAGTGCAACAGGCGGTCGCGCCTCGGAACGTCCTGCTTGCTGCTTTTTGCACAATATCCCGGCGATGAAACACGCTCGAGCAGGCCAACCGTATACCGCCAGGCTTCACCGTTCGCAAGTTGTTCCATTTATTCACTCCTTGACGTTTCATTCAGCATCGACATCCTCGGGTTCGTCGCTATATGGTCACTCACTTCGGTTTGGCTGAAGGATTCGTCGGCGCCGGAGCACGAGTGACACGAACGCGATGGCTTTAACAATGCATTCAACAAGTGAGCAGAAGAACGCAATGGGCGACACGCTTAACTCCGTGTAAAGGGAAGGGAGGATCGCCAGCACACTGAGGCCACAAATAAGCGCGAAAATATTTTCGGCCCAACGCACCCGCAGTCCGGCCAGCAACGCCAGTAAGGTTCCGATGAGCTTCGCACACCATAACGCCACAAGTTCGCCTGTCCCCTGTGCAGAGGCACTCTCCGCAGGCAGTTCCATAAATGACCACATGACAACCAATGCGAGTCCGGGTATGCATAGCCAATCCGCGTGTGGCGATCGCGCGCACGATGTCCTTTCCCATTTCACGACGCTTCCCCTGTCCAGGATCGTTCAAAGCATGGAAGCCGAATATCGAATCAATTTTCCGACGTTCCACTTTGTCAATATCGCGATGACAAGGCATAAAGTAAGTTCTCTTGCATGGCGATCGGACACGCTGCCAAACGCTTCTACACGAGTGCCACGCGCACTATTATTTTTTGTGATCTCGGCCACATCGCTCTTCAGCACTGCATGGGGTAATTGTCCAGACCGGAACATAGGTAAATCAGAAGCGACAATCAAGTCATCGAACTGATCTGCTTCCGTGGGCGCGAGCCGGATACCAAATCTTGTCAAAAGGCCACTCAACTGCGGATGGCGTAGCCTACCAAGCTCCATCGTCAGCGCGACGTACGCCGCAGGAAGCTCAGCAAGACGCATGAGAAATGCAGGCGACGCCGTGTCTCGCTCATAGAGCAAGAGATCATCTTCAGCCGTCGTCGGTACGGCATTTCTACTCAGACCAATTGATTCGCGCGTCTCCTTGCGTCGCGTGCGCGCGAAATCCCCCCACCTTAGTTCAGGCAATACTCTTGCGGGGCGCCGCTCGATGAGTGTCCCGCCCAACCGAGCATCAAATCCGATCAACGTTTCGCCCATGCTTTCGATCGCGACGACTGCATCTTGGCCAAGCAGTGCTCCCATCACAATCGGATCTTCAATACTGTGAACCATCACGAACGGACGAGCATGATCGAGGCACGTGCTGTATGCAGGAACGTGCGTAGCGAGCGTAGACAGATAATCATCTATGCCCCCCGCACCGGGGTCACGAGATACGATCTCCACTGCTGCATCGAGCAGAGCAGCAATAGCGCCGGCGTCCAATAAGAAAACGCTCGATGCTCTGGTTTTGAACGAAGACGCAACGAATTTAACGTTGCTCCACGATGGCTCGACGTTATGGGTAAGTTCCCGGCAGACGAAGTCCTCGCGTGTCGCTATGAGCACGTGGCGACGCGAACTCGTGCACGCCGCGTCTATTGGACTCGATAGCATATCTAGCCGGTATCTGCGCGCAACAGGCTCGATAGAAATAACTGGCGAAGTATCGGTCATAAGAGGTAAGGAAGAGTCCGAAATGCGACGACCGATGGAGATAAATATCTCCGCAACTTCCGGATGAACAGGTTCTCACCTGAAAGCTTTCGGCGTCTATCAAGCGTCAGTACCAAGCCCGTCGCTCTATAGATAAAGCAATTCACGTACCAGCTTCGCAACCCGGTCTAACGATTGGCCT
Source organism: Paraburkholderia lycopersici (assembly GCF_900096975.1). Classification (GTDB taxonomy): domain Bacteria; phylum Pseudomonadota; class Gammaproteobacteria; order Burkholderiales; family Burkholderiaceae; genus Paraburkholderia; species Paraburkholderia lycopersici. Next base: position 10,810 of record NZ_FMYQ01000039.1, on the reverse strand, counting down.
ATCGACGGATAGTGAGACTGCTCGAATATCTTGATTTATTTGGTTTTCCCCTGTTCGATTCGTAATCTTGCACGCCGTCAACAAGTCGCGTTGACTTATCACTCGATGCGGAATTGAACGTGGTGTAACGTAACGTTCGATGAAACGTTGTGGAACGCGGCGATTTTCGGGTGGATGATCGGCTCTATTCGTATTCGGCAACCGACGCCGCGATCGAATCAAGATACACGACGGCGATGCGCTGGTTGAGATCGGCGTCGAGGCCAGCGAGCAACGGGATGTGATTCCCGAACAGGTACGCATCACCCAGCATCAACGCGTGAAATACGCATGTCCCTGCTGTGACCTCGGTATAAAGGTCACGCCGGCACCGGCGCGGATCATCCCGCGTGGGCCGCTCACAGAATCGGCGCTCGCGTGGATCACTACCGGCAAGTATCAGTACGGCATGCCGCTGTACCGGCAGGCGACGCTGTTGCGGCGCTTCGGGGCGACATCTCATCAGATACGCTGGCCGCAAGCGTTGTACGAGTCGGGTTGACCGTACCCCCAGTGATCAGCCTGATGCGCGATGTGCTGCTCGAGTCGAAACTCATCTACGGCAACGAGACAACCTTCCAGGTTCTGAAGGAGCCCGGACGACGACCGTAATCGAAGAGTTATCTGTGGGCGCAGGTCAACGGCCCGGAACCGCCCGTTCGAATGTTCTCGTATTCGCCGGGACGCGGTGCGCAGCACGCGCAGCGTCTCTATACGGGTGCGAAGCACGGCGCCGTGTTGATGACCGACGGCTACTAACTGTACAACGGCATCGCGCACGATCACCAACTCGTGCATCCCGGTTGCTGGGCGCACGTGCGTCGCGGCTTCATCAAGGCCGAAGACAACGTTCCAAAGGCGGCGCGCACACCGGACCTGCCGGCCACGCGGTTCGTCGCGCGGTTCGTCGTACTGTTCGGCAAGCTGTTTGCCGCCGAAGCACGCAGCGCAAAGTGGAAACCTGAATGTCGGCAGCGGTTGCGCGCTCGATACAGCGCCCACGTCTTGCTGTCATCGAACGCATGATGGTCGAGCATCCGCAGATCGTCGTACCGTCGAGTCTACTGGGCAAGGCGCTGCAATACATGCGCGGGCAGTGGCACAAACTGGTCCGCTACGTCGGGAACGGAAACTGGCCCATATCCAACGAGCTCTGCGAAAACGCGATCAGGCCATTCGTTGTGGACCGCAAAGGCTGGCTGTTCGCAGATACCGTTGCCAGTACACAGGCCAGCGCCAATCTTTACTCGCTCGTCGAAACCTGCAAGGCGAATAGCATCGATCCATACCGCTATCTCGTCTGGCTGCTCGCGAAGTTGCCGCTTGCTGCAACCGCTGACGACCACGCCACACTCATGCCGTGGCTCATGCCTGCACCGCGAACACCCTGAATCCGGGAGGCGTCCCTCACTGATCGCTTACCCTCAATCCGCCGTTGCACGCGGTGGTGTTCTGCGTGGACGAGAAAACGGCCATTCAGGCGCTGGATCGCAAGGACCGGATGTTGCCGCTGTCGCCCGGGCGCGCGCGGAGTCATGGCTTCGAATACAAACGCAACGGAACCCTGAGCCTGTTCGGCGCATTGAATGGCGCCACCGGTGAAGTGCTGGGCAAAACCGCGCCGCGCCATACCAGCGCCCAGTTTGTTGCGCTCCTCACCGAGGTAGTATCGGCCCAGCCGCGCGGAAAGGAGATTCACGTAATCTGCGACAGCCGGTCCGGAATCGGCGCTAAGTTATCGGCGGTTTGCGCACTCGCCCATTTCCGATCGCGGTAGTCGCTGTATCCGCGCCGCAAAGACATTCATCCACTGGATCAGTAGCTCACGGTCTGCCTGATGCAGACGCCCCAATACCGACGAGAGTGCCAACGCCTGGTCGTCTTCCCTGTCCGAGGTCTCTGTGACTAGTTGCGCGATGTTGCATTGATATATCTCGGCGAGCGTGGCAAGACGGGCCACGGTGAGATTTGCCACGCCCCGTTCCATCCTCGAAATTGCTTCCTGCCCGACCCCCAAACGTTCGGCCACCTGTTCCTGGGTTAAGCCTACTATCGTTCGCCGGCGTGCGATAGCCTTTCCGATATTGAGAGCTGCAGTGCTCCGGTTTTTTTTCATGATGGACTCCTTCGACGAATACAACCTAAATAGTGGCAATACCACCTCTTGACATGAAGGACTTAACAGGTTGTAATGAACCATCGTTCCAGGTTGAATGATACTCCGACTCTCTGTGCGATCGCATAGGGCGATCGAAGGGCGTCTTTGTGTCCATGAGAACGGGCAGGATTCAGATAAATAGAACTTGCTGCGAGAAGGCAAAACGGCACCGCGCACAGTGAAGCAGAACTGGCCTTCCCCCGTTCTCCCGGACGGGTTCATTAGCCCGCAATGCACTGTTCGAACTGAACCGGGCCAAGAAAGTTCAGTGTTGAATGTCGGCGATGCAGGTTGTCAAAGGGATTGTCAAAGCGCTCGATGTAGTCGAACACGTCGGCCCGCGCCGCATCCCTCGTGCGATAGATGCTTCTGCTCACACGCCCGGTCTTCAGAGTGCTGAAGAAGCTGTCCATCGCGGTATTGTCCCAGCAGTCGCCACGACGGCTCATGCTGCAGGTAGTACCGTGCTGCGTGAGTAGAGCCTGTTGCATCAATCGGGCGACACGATTCACACCACAGATCTCGCCCGCCGCACGCAGGTCGTGGCAGAGGCGTGCGCTGCCGTAGGTCCTGTCGCTTGACTCGAAGCTTTCCCGGACCAGTCGCGTGAGGCGCACATTTTCCTGCGAACGCTTGCCCGTCGCCCGGCCGAGCCATTCGTGGAAGCCGCTATGCGAGACCCCGAGCAAGCGGCACAGGGCCCGCGTCGGCCAGGCACCACGCTGCCGTGCCATCCAGGCGTACTTCACTCCAGTCCTTAACTGGATGAAGGACGGTCAGATCGACGCGAATCTCCGGGCCTTATATCGAGCACTCAGGCCCGGCGGAATACTGGGTGTCGAGGAACATCGCGCGCGACCGGGGACAGCCCTGCAGCAAATGATCGACACCGGTTACGTAACGAAGGACTATGTGATCGAACATGCGAAAGCGGCTGGCTTCACACTGTCCGGACGGAGTGAAATCAACGCGGACACCCGAGATACCAAAGACTATCCGCACGGTGTCTGGTCGCTTCCGTCGACATACACGGGCGGCGACGTCGATAGGGCACGCTACGCGGCGATCGGCGAATCGGATCGTATGACGCTCAAGTTCGTCAAAGCGCAATAGCCTTGCGTACACAATGGAGAGGGAATGGTGGCCGGACCGCGGGACAGCGCGCGACCGGGCGACGCATCGTCCCGAGCCGATCCCACCAACCAGGTCGGCTATCGTTGGCCAGAAACGATCTGGGCTCGTGACCGTCAGCGCGGCACGCGCGGCAAGGACGCGCCGGATGGTCGCCAGGGACTGGTCAGCCACCGGGCTCGGGCTTTCCCGCCTCGGCAGGTGAAATCGTGGAACCCTGACACCCAGCTGCCTGCAAACGGCGGAAAGATAGGGCTTGCGGGATGGCGGCAGCACTCCCTGTAAGTGCCCGCACAATCAATAAACGGCCGGACCAACAGATATTTTCCCATCAATCCCTTTCTTCGCGATTCCTACAATACAGGCACAATTCCAATGGAGTAACATGAATAAGTTTGGCGCTTTCGTATTCCTTAATAATTTCGGAATGACGACATTCGCTCGAATGCCTAAAATCCCAGACAGATTTTCTGGCTCCGCGAACTCGCCGCGCTCAAACCCTTTCGAGCGCCGCCATCGCCCTTACGATGACGAGCAGCACGGAAAGGCTCACGCCGCTCGATGCGCTCAGTTCCGCAAGCAACTGCCCATAACGTTCCAGCGCGGCTTCGTGCTGCCCGCACCAGGCGTCCACGAGCGTTTCTGCGTCCGCAGTCTCCGTGACCTGCGATACATGCGCCAGCACGCTCGTCGTGAGCGCGCACTTGAGGCGCGCCACTTCCGCAAGCGCAGCCGCACGCGCCATGGTGTCCCAGTGCGTTGGCGTCGGCAACTTCGCCGCGCGCTCGCCAATCCAGCCGTAATTGAGCCGCGTGCCCAGCGCTAAGTACACCGTCGCAACGCGCTCCAGCGGACAATCGCACGCGGCCGCTACATCGGCGATGTCGAGCAGGGCAACCGAAATGTCGCCGCTCGCCACGCGCACCGCAAGTGCGCTTTCCACGCCCGAGTTCACGAGTTCGCCCTGACAAGCGGAAAGCGATTCCAGATCCGTTTGAGACAACAGCGCCGGCAATTGCGGTGCGAGACGCTGCACGGCGTCGCGGCAACGCGCGAGCAGCGAACTCACGCCGTGGTCGTCCACCGCGCCCGACTGCAGGTGCCGCAGGAACCATAGCGCCGCGCGTTCGAGCAGCCTTGCAATATCGACGAACATGCGCGCCTGTATGTCGTCGGGTACGCGATTGTCGAGTGCGTCGATGGCACGCCAGATGTCGTCGAGGTCGAACACGTCGCGCGCCATCATGCAGGCGCGCACGATCTCACCCGGTTGCGCATCGGTTTCCTCCATCAAACGATGCACGAATGCGCAGCCCACGCGGTTCACAAGCGCATTAGTCAAATGGGTCGCCAGAATCTCGCGACGCAACGGGTGCCGGCGCATCGGCTCCTTGAAGCGTTGCTGCAGCGGTTGCGGAAAATAGTCGATCAGGAAATCCGCAACGATCGGGTCTTCGGGCAAGGCCGAATCGAGCAACGCATCGTAGAGCCACATCTTGCTATATGCGAGCAGCGCCGCGCGCTCCGGCGACGTGAGGCCGAGTTTCGCACTCTGGCGCACGGAGATTTCCTCGTCGGCCGGCAGGAATTCGATGTGGCGGTTGAGCCGTCCCGTGCGTTCCAGCCAGCGCATCAAGCGCGCTTCTGCGCCGAGCAGATCCACTGCGTAGCGGCCCGCTATCGAGAGCGCCTGGGTCTGGTAGTAGTTGTCGCTCAGCACCAGCAGTCCGACTTCGTCTGTCATTTCAGCGAGCAGGCTGTTGCGCTGCTTCGTCGTCATCTCGCCGTCGGCCACCACGAGGCCGAGCAAGATCTTGATATTCACTTCGTGATCCGAACAATCGACACCAGCTGAGTTGTCGATCGCGTCGGTATTGATGTGGCCACCGCGTTGCGCGAACTCGATGCGGCCGAGCTGCGTGACGCCCAGATTGCCGCCCTCGCCCACGACCTTGCAACGCAGGTCTGAGCCGTTCACGCGCACGGCGTCGTTGGCGCGGTCGCCGACCTGCGCGTTGGTCTCGTGCGCGGCTTTGACATAGGTGCCGATGCCGCCGTTGTAGAGCAGATCGACGGGCGCCTGCAGGATCGCGCGAATCAGCTCAGTCGGCGCGAGCGCCGCCGCTTCGATGCCGAGCGCCGTTTGCACCGCCGCGGAAAGAGGAATCGTCTTCACGGTACGCGCGAACACGCCGCCGCCGGCCGAAATCGCGGCAGCGTCGTAGTCGGCCCAACTGGAACGTTCGAGCGCGAATAGCCGCTTGCGCTCCGCGAGGCTCGCCGCCGCGTCGGGCGTGGGATCGAGAAAGATGTGGCGATGATCGAATGCCGCGACGAGCTTGATATGCGGCGAAAGCAGCATGCCGTTGCCGAACACGTCGCCAGACATGTCGCCGATGCCGACCACGGTGAAATCGGTTGCCTGCGTATCGACGCCCATTTCGCGAAAGTGCCGCTTGACCGATTCCCATGCGCCGCGCGCCGTGATCGCCATCTTCTTGTGATCGTAGCCTACCGAGCCGCCCGAGGCGAACGCGTCGTCGAGCCAGAAGCCGTATTCGGCAGAAATCGCGTTCGCATAGTCGGAAAACGTGGCCGTGCCCTTGTCGGCGGCCACGACGAGATAGGGGTCGTCAGAGTCATGGCGCACCACGTCCGGCGGCGGGACGACTGCGTTGTTCACGAGATTGTCGGTGAGATCGAGCAGGCCACGCAGGAAGGTCTGGTAGCACGCCACGCCTTCGCGCATCCATGCCTCGCGGTCGCTGGCCGGCGGCGGATTCTTCACGACAAAGCCGCCCTTCGATCCCACCGGCACGATTACGACGTTCTTCACCATCTGCGCCTTCATGAGCCCGAGCACTTCGGTCCGGAAGTCCTCGCGACGGTCCGACCAACGCAGGCCGCCGCGCGCGACGCGGCCGCCGCGCAAATGTACGCCCTCCACGCGCGGCGAGTAGACCCAGATCTCGAACATCGGCTTGGGCTCGGGCAAGCCAGGCACTTTCGACGGATCGAACTTGAACGAGAGCGCGGGCCGCTCTGCGCCATTGGCATCGCGGCGGAAATAGTTCGTGCGCACCGTCGCCTTGATTACGCCGAGGAATTGCCTGAGTATGCGGTCCTCGTCGAGGTTGGGCACCTCGTCCAGCGCGCTTTCAATGGCCTTGAGCATGAGCGCCGTGCGCTCTTCGCGTGCCTCGTTATCGCGCGGATCGAACCGGAGTGCGAAAAGCTCGACGAGTTGGCGTGCGATCACAGGATTGCCAGTCAGCGCACGCTCGATATAGGCGTCGCTGAACGTCGAACCCACCTGGCGCAGGTATTTGGCGTAGGCACGCAGGACCGTGACTTCGCGCGCGCTCAAATACGCGCGCAGCACGAGCCGGTTGAAGTCATCGTTTTCGATGCGTGCGTTCCAGACGCTTTCGAATGCGTCTTCGAAAAGTCCCTTGACGCGCTCGATATCGAATTCGGAGTCGTCGGCGAGTTCGAGCCCGAAATCGTGGACCCACGCGGGCGTGCGGGCGGGTGCTTCGATCACGTAGGGACGCTCTTCATCGACGCGCACGCCGAGATGCTCGAGCATGGGCAGACTGCGCGAGAGCGCGATGGCTTCGCCGGCGCAATAGACCTTGAAGCGGAACGTGCGCGGCCCCGCTTCGATGGGCCGGTATAGATTCATCGCGATACGCTGCGTTCCCTGCACGCGCTCTATCAACTCGATATCGCGTACGGCGGTGCGCGCCGCATAATCGTCGCGATAACCAGCCGGAAACGAATCGGCGTAGCGATGCAGCAGCCGCGTGCCCTGCTCTTCGCCGAATGCGTCGAGCAACGCGTCGGCCAGATCGTCTTGCCAGCGGCGCGTGACCTGCACGAGCCGCGCCTCCAGTTCACGGGTGTCGACATCGGGCATCGAGCCAGGCTCGGCATGCACGACGAAATGAATCCGCGCGATGGCCGACTCGGAAAGCAGCGGCGTGAATTCGACAGAAATGCCGTTGAAGGCCTCCACGAGCAGATTCGCGATGCGCCGGCGCAGATCGGTGTTGTACTTGTCGCGCGAGACGTACACGAGGCACGAGACGAAACGGCTGAAGCGGTCGCGCCGCACGAATAGCCGCGTGCGCTGATGTTCCTGCAAGCGCAGCACGCCTAGCGCGACATCGTAGAGTTCGACTTCACTGGCCTGGAGCAGTTCGTCGCGCGGATAGGTTTCAAGTATCGTCACCAGCGATTTGCCGAGATGCCCTTTCGGTAAAAAGCCCGCGCGGCGCACGATATTCGCGCATTTACGCCGCACGATCGGAATTTCGGCGGTGGACACCATATATGCCGTCGAGGTGTAAAGTCCGACGAAGCGGCGCTCGCCGCATACTTTGCCGTCCGCCCCGACGAGTTTCACGCCCACGTAGTCGAGGTAGGCTGGCCGGTGCACCGTGGCGCGCGAATTGGCCTTCGTGAGGAAAATAGGCCACGCGCCGCCAATGATGTCTTCGGCTGCGGGCGGCAATGGTGTGATGTCTGGCGTGTCGGGGGCGCGCAGCGCTTCGCGCAGAATGCCGAGGCCCGAGCCCTCTACGCCACGCAGCGCGTAACCTCCATCATGGGAAACCAGCGCGTAATCGCGCTGGCCGAGGAACGTGAAATGGTCGGCCACCATCCATTCGAGAAACGCGCGCGCCTCGATGTCCTCGGCGCTGGTTTCGCGCGCTTTCATGATTTTGATGGTGGTACGCGCGACGTCGAGTATCTTCGGCCAGTCTTCGACGGATGCCCGCACGTCGCCGAGCACCTTGGCAATGTCGCGACGCAATACCTCGAGTTTTGCTGCATCGCCGCAGCGGTCCACTTCAAAATGGATGAACGATGCGAGTTGCGATTTCCCGTCATCGGTACTGGCGCCCCCCTCGTCCATGCGCCCGATCGCACCATCCTTGCCTCGCCAGATGCGGAACACCGGATGCAATACGGAATGCAACGCGAGCCCGAGCCGGTTGACGGCCATGGAGACTGAATCGACGAGAAACGGCATGTCGTCGTTGACGATCTCGATGACCGTGTGGTCCGAGTGCCAGCCGTGCTGCTCGATGACAGGGTTGTAGACCAGCATGCGCTCGCTGCCCGCCACGAAGCGTTGCGCGGTGCGCCAATGGGCCATTGCAGCGCCGTAGAGGTCGGCGATGCTGCGGCTGCGCAGATCTTCTGCATCAGCGAAATCGTAGTAGTGCCGCAGGAAAATCTCGACGATCCGGAAGGTCGACTCAGGCAAGCGCGCCCGAGCGAATTCCACAACATCGGAGAGCAGATGGGCTACGAATTCCTCGTTTCTCGCTAGCATGACGGACTCCTCGACGGATAGCCATCGACTGCATCGGCGCTTCGGCCATTATGCACCGGCAAGGTGATCGAACGATGAATGCGTGCGCAGGACACGCCGCGATGCGCGGCGAGACCGTACATGCTCAAGCAAAAGCTACATATGTTGGCGCAGAACTTGCTCAGCGGGCATCATTTTCAATGAACGGGGAATTTGCATTGGCAGATGATTTGAACTGGGCCAGAAGCCAATCGCGCATCTTCTGGCTTGTCTCCGATCGAACGCCAGCCTGCGGGAAGACCACGTAATAGCCGAGAGACAGGGAAAGGGAGAAGTCGAACAAGCGTTGCAGCCTTCCCGCCGCAATATCGCTTGCGACGAGATGCTCGCTTGTGAGCGCAACACCGTGTCCTGCGATTGCAGCGTCGATGGCAAGCGACGATTGACTGAACCTCGGGCCTTTCAACATATCGATGCTCTGCGTGTCGCCCAGGGCGTTAAAAAATTCCGGCCACAGGTCGTGCGAATCGTGAAGCAGCACGTAATTTTTCAGCTCTGTTATCGTGCGGACCGGTACATTAGCCTTCAGGAACTGCGGACTGGCAACGGCGAATACGTCCAGCGGAAATAGCAGATCGCTCGCGAGACCCCTGGCAAAGGGGGGCTTGCCAAGCCGAACCGCGATATCCACGCCATCGGATCTGAAATTGCATAGCGCGGCATCCGCGATAATCCGGACATCGATTTCAGGATGTCTCTCGGCAAATTCCGCGAGCCTGGGTATCAGCCATTTCGAAGCAAATGACGGTGTCGTGCTGATCGTGAGCGAAGCCGAGCGCCGATTCAGCGCTTCCGTTGCATCGGCGAGAAGCGTAAGCGCTCGTTGAACAGCGACGAAGTATGTGTGTCCCTCTGCGGTGAGAGCGAGTCCCCGCGGCAGCCTGTCAAAAAGCGCCAGATTCAGGGCGTCCTCCAGGAGCCGCACCTGTTGTGCAACGGCACCCTGCGTCACGCCCAATTCTTCGGATGCAACGCGAAAATTGAGGTGTCTTGCGGATGCATCGAACGCCCTGAGGGCGTTGAGTGGCGGCAGGCGACGTGACTTCAATGAGTGCATTTGCCAGTTAGCCAGCAGAAAAATTATGGTCAGACAATAAAAAGCATCATTCGACTACGCGATCATAATGCCATACAGTTTCCGTGCAGAATCCATGAGGCGCTCGTACGGCGCGTTGAATCCATCTCCAGGAGAAAGCAAAAATGGCAGTAGAAAAAGTAGCGCTCGTCACGGCCGCCGGAAAAGGTATGGGCGCTGCCATCGCGCGCGAGCTGGCAGCTGGCGGCTACCGTCTGGCTCTGATGTCTCCCTCGGGCAGCGCGACCGGGCTGGCAAAAGAGCTTGGCGGACTTGGATTTGAGGGTTCGGTAACCGAGTCGGCCGATATCGACAGATTTGTTCGCGAAACGCTCGAAAAATACGGCCGTATCGACGCCGTGGTGAACAATACCGGGCATCCGCCAAAAGGAGACCTTCTCGCTATCGAAGACGAAAAATGGCACCTCGGGCTCGATCTCATTGTGCTCAACGTCGCTCGAGTGCTGCGACGCGTAACGCCGGCGTTTCTCGAACAAGGAGGCGGCGCGGTCGTGAATATTTCGAGCTTTGCCGCCGATGCGCCCGAGCAGGTCATGCCTGTCTCTTCGGCGCTTCGCGCTGCGTTGAGTTCGTTTACGCGCCTCTATGCCGAGCGCTACGCGAAAGACAATATTCGCATCAATTCCGTGCTGCCGGGCTTCATCGATAGTTGGCCCGAAACACCGGAGATCGTTGCCCGTATTCCTGTTGGCCGCTTCGGTAAAGCACAAGAGATTGCGAAGACGGTCGCGTTCCTGTTGTCGGACGCTGCGGGCTACATCACGGGGCAAAACATTCGGGTCGACGGCGGCATCGTGCGCGCCCTCTGACGCCGTACACGCTTTCCCCGGCTTTTGCATTTCCTGCGGCACAAACGTCAGAACCCCGGTTCTCTTTCGGAGAGACCGGGGTTCTGGACGTTACGGCATGAGGAGCCTGACGATTACCTACTTTCACACGGGCAATCCGCACTATCATCGGCGTGGAGTCGTTTCACGGTCCTGTTCGGGATGGGAAGGGGTGG
>NZ_FMYQ01000035.1 GCF_900096975.1 Paraburkholderia lycopersici | reverse complement strand
CCGCGCCAGCCGGGGCGCGTTTCCCAGGTCTTTTCGAGGCGGCGCAGCGTCTCCTCGTCGAGCGGGGCGATTCCCGTTTCCGGCACGCGCGAGAGACGGCCCGCGCGGGGGCGTTGCGGCACGGCGGCGCTGGCGGGGCGTTCGGGCGCGCCATGGGCGGAGGGGGAGGCCGGGATGTCGTTCATGTCACTGGAGTGTGTCGAGCCATGCGCCGAGATCGCTGGCCTCGGCGGGGGTGAGGGCGATGTCGGGCATTAACGATTCGGGCTTGATCTGCTGGGCATGCGCGACCCAGTCGAGCCGGTTGGCCGGCGTGTTGGCGAGCGTGCCCGCCGCGATCAGACGACGCGAAGCGAGATGGGTGAGATCAGGCGCCTGTTCGCCTGCGGCCTGCGTGCCGCGCACCGTGTGGCAGCCCGCGCAGCGCGCCGCGAAGCGTTGCTCGCCGCGCTGCGCCGCGCCGCTTTGCGCGCTCGCCGCGGGTTTTTGCTGGGCCGCGAGCCAGCGCGCGAAGTCGGCGGGCGCTTGCGCCACCACTTCCATCGCCATGTGCGCGTGCTGCGGTCCACAGAACTGCGTGCACTGCCCGCGCCATACCCCGGGATGGTCGGCCTGAAGCCATTGGTGATTGACCTGGCCGGGAATGGCTTGCGTTTTGCCCGCGAGCGCGGGCACCCAGAACGCATGCACGACGTCGGCGCTCTTCAGATCGACGCGCACGGGTTCGCCCGTGGGTATGTGGATCTCGTTGGCCGTTTCCAAGGTCGTGCCCCCGGGCGTTCGATAGGTCACTCTCCACCACCAGTCGTAAGCCGTCACGGTCACGGTAAGCGAGGGCGCGCGCGGCGGCTCGGCGACCGCGGCCAGCACGCGCAGCATGCCCACGAGCGCGCCGAGGAGCAGCACCGACGAAATCGCCGTGCCGACGGCGACGATGCGATTCGCGGTGCGCTCGCCTTCCTCGTCGGCGACGTTCGCCTGCGGCATGGCTTCGTCCTGCGGGACGGCGTCGCGGCGTCGGCGCAGCGCCATGAACAGCAGCAGCGCGATCACGATGCATACGGCGATGCACAGCGCGGCGAGAGCCCAGTCGAGCACCCGCACCGGAGCCGCCGCGGGCCCCGCGCTGTGCAGGAAATACGCGAGCGGGGTCATGGCCGCGGCGGCAGCATCGGCATCCGGAGGATTTGCGCACGGCGCGTTGCAGTGGCGGACATGGCACGGGACATCGGTTTACTCCTCGACTGCGCCTCACGGGCTTGCGCTGCGCGTGCGCACTCCGCATGCCCATCTCCCCCGTATCGCACTGCAGGCGGGCATGAGCACTGCGCCACCTCGTGGTCCTCTACCTCGTTCACGGAGATACGCCATGCAATGCTTCCACGACGTCCCCCGCTTTTCACGCGCCGTGGCGGTGCCCGCCACGCAGCCGCCCAAGCACGATCCCGGCCGGGACGCGGAGCCCGACGAACGCCAGCCCGGCGCTCCGCAAGCGGACCCGCACGAACTGCCGGACCTGCCGGAACCGGCCGAAGTTGGCGAGGATGGCTAACGAACGCAGTGCGCAATACCGCGCGCCGCCAGTGCGGCGCGCGGCCGTCACTTGTGGTTCTTCTTCGGAATCTTCGCGCCGGACTTGCGCGCCTGATTGAGCGCGATGGCGACGGCCTGCTTCTGCGACTTGCCCTGCTTCACTTCCGTCTTGATGTTCTTCGATATCGATTCGCGCGTTTTTCCCTTGCTGAGCGGCATGACGACCTCCTTTCAAAAGTCGTCCTTTCGAACGCACGACGCGTGCCCGCGCGCTCACAATTCACCGCGCGCGGCCTTTGCCATGATGCGGCGGTGCGGCAGGCGATGGCCTGAACGGTAAGCGACGGATCCACGCTGCCCACGGTCGGAAACACGGAGCCGTCACAGATCCAGAGGTTCGGGAGCCTATAGCAATAGCCGCCGTGAAAGTCCTTGCCCTTGTCCTCGTAGTTCCATTGCCCGGTGAGCGAGGGCGGCCCTTGTACCAGCGGATTTAGAAGGCGCAAACGTGCGGACCGCGACGAGCGGCAACGAGGCGCCGTCGTTGCTCGATGGCCCGGCGCCGGATCTCGTGCTCTCCGGTCTGGGCATGCCGGGCCCGGACAGGCTCGGGTTCATCGGCAGGCTGCGCCGCGCCCGGCGCGAGCAGGTGATCGGCGTCGCGCGGAGGGGCTTTGGCCAGGAAGCCGACGTTCAGGAGGCCGAGCGGGCTTTCGCAATGCGGGCCGGAACGCCGCACCGGACGGCACGCACGGCTATCGGATACGCGTCCACCTGCACCAGTCGTGGTGGTCGAGGTTGCGCAGCAGGTTTGCGCGCCGCCGTTCGCGGCGATAGTGCGCGATCACGGCCATGGCCGCGACGATCAGGACCATAACGCCGGCAGCGGTTCCCAGTTGCAACATGTCCATGTTCCTCTCCGTCACGGCTGGGCTGTTCGTAGCGTGCGTTCCGCGCCAGCGCTTCAAGGGAAAAGCGACGCGCACGAAGGGTGGCGCTGGACGCGGACGCAAAAGAGATTAGCCGACAGCGTACCCGAATTGAACGGCGCGAGTCCGTACGGATGCCCGTGGTTATGGATACCGGGGCTGTCATGACGATGACTTACGCGACGTTTATGGCGCGATCGAGTCGTTCGTGAAGCACTCCATGGTCTCGTTGAGGTCGTGCCGCGCGACCAGGTTGTGCCGCCTGCGCAATCGGGAAGAACAGGACAGGCAGCGGCCCGGCCGCAGGCTGCAACCCGCCGGGTAGCCGGGGCGCGGCGTGCGCGGTGCGACTCGTCGAGCGTGCCGGCCACGTCCGTGGCATATCGTTGCGCCCTGAGCAAAGCCGCGACCGAGTCGCGCAGCGATTCGAGCGATTCCAGCGAACCGGACACCACGACGCATCTCGATCACTCGAGATCGCGCGTCTCGAGCTCTACCGACCGGCCTCCGTTTTTCTGCAGCGCGCGCCGCGCCGCCTGCTCGATGCCGGGGCGGTTTGCCTCGAATGCGCTCAACAGCGCATGCGCCGAGGTGCCGGTGTTGCCGAAGCGATCGTTCAGCGCATCGAGCGATACGCTGCACCATACCGGCTGGTCGTCGACCTGGGCTTCGAACGCGACGCGCGCCGCCGCCACGGCGTGACGGCGGCCTGTAAATTCGATTCTCATCTCGGTCCTCCGCTTTAAGGGCATTGACAAGCGGGCGGCAGCAGGCCGCGCTCCTGGGTTCAGGGCGTGCTATTTCTATTTCGCCTTTGCTGCGCTCGCGGGGTCGCTGCGCATCATTTGATCGTCCGTCGCGGGACCTTTGGTTTTTTTCATCGGCATGTTGTCGGGGTTGGATGCGCTCGTGGCGCCCGAAGCCGCGACGGGCGGTTTCGCCATGGGCGCAGCCGGAGGTGGCGCGGGGCTCCCCGCCAGCGCACTCGCGACGACGCACGCGGCGGACAGCGGCAACAACGCGATCGCACCCCAAGCCAGGGCGGGACGAGACTTCATGGCTTCTCCCGTGTCTTTTCGATGGGTCGTGCTTCAGTGCGGGCATTCGCGAACCGCATGCCCGCAAGCGTGATCGTGCCCGTGCGCCATGCGGTCAAACAACGCCGACAAATCGATGCCGGCGTAGTTGCGCAGCGAAGAAACGGGCTATCAGTAGCGCAGCGGCGCAGTAGCGAAATGATCGGCTTCATTCGCACGCGTTCTAAATCTCTTTCGTCGGCAGGGTCTTTCGCATCGCGCGTGCCCGCTTGCCACGTTTCGCTTAAACCTTGGGCATGCCAGGGTTTTCGCACTGGTCTTAGAATGAGATCGTGAGTGCAAAGGAGACCGTAATAAAGTCATGGATACACACGCGACCAGGATCGAAGAATTGCTTCGACGGGAATACCGGCACGGCTTCGTTTCGGACGTGCAGTCCGACACGTTGCCGCGCGGGCTGTCCGAAGAGGTCATACGGCTCATCTCCGAACGCAAGCAGGAACCCGCGTTCATGCTCGAATGGCGGCTCGCTGCGTACCGGCATTGGCTCACGATGAGCGAACCGCGTTGGGCGAGCGTCGAGCATGCCCCTATCGACTATCAGGACATTGCTTACTATTCCGCGCCGCACACGCAGGCCACGCGACCGAAAAGCCTCGCGGAAGTCGATCCCGAACTGCTCCGCACCTACGAGAAGCTCGGCGTGCCGCTGCGGGAGCGCGAAGTGCTCGCAGGCGTGGCGGTGGATGCGGTGTTCGACAGCGTATCGGTGGCGACGACGTTCCGCCGGCAGCTTGGCGAGCTGGGCATTGTGTTCTGCTCGTTTTCGGAAGCAGTGCGCGATTATCCGGACCTCGTGCGCCAGTATCTCGGCTCGGTCGTGCCCTACACCGACAACTTCTTCGCGACCTTGAATTCGGCCGTATTCAGCGACGGCTCGTTCTGCTATATCCCGCCTGGCGTGCGCTGCCCGATGGAACTGTCCACGTATTTCCGCATCAACGCGCGCAACACGGGCCAGTTCGAACGCACGCTCATCGTGGCCGACAAGGGCGCTTACGTCAGCTATCTGGAGGGGTGCACGGCCCCGGTGCGCGACGAAAACCAGTTGCATGCGGCCGTGGTGGAACTCGTCGCGCTGGAGGGCGCGCAGATCCGCTATTCGACGGTGCAGAACTGGTATCCGGGCGACGCGCAGGGGCGCGGCGGCATCTACAACTTCGTGACGAAGCGCGGCGACTGCCGCGAAGCCGACTCGAAGATCTCGTGGACGCAGGTCGAAACCGGCTCCGCCATCACGTGGAAATACCCGAGCGTGATCTTGCAGGGCGACAACTCGATTGGCGAGTTTTATTCGGCGGCGCTCACCAACCATCGTCAGCAGGCCGACACCGGCACGAAGATGGTTCACATCGGGCGCAATACGCGCAGCACGATCATTTCGAAAGGCATTTCGGCGGGCCGCGGCAGGAATGCTTATCGCGGACTCGTGAAAATGGCGCGCCCGGCGGACTATGCGCGCAACTATACCCAGTGCGATTCGCTGCTGCTAGGCGACCGGTGCAGCGCGTTCACGTTTCCCTATATCGAGGTGAAGAACCCGAGCGCAAAGGTCGAGCACGAAGCCTCGACGTCGCGTATCGGCGAAGACCAGTTGTTCTATTGCCGGCAACGCGGCATTTCGGAGGAGGACGCGGTGTCGATGATCGTCAACGGCTTTTGCAAGGACGTGCTCAAGGCGCTGCCAATGGAATTCGCCGTCGAAGCGCAGAAGCTGCTGGGCGTGAGCCTGGAAGGCAGCGTAGGTTGAGAGGGAGAGATGCATGCTGGAAATTCGCAATCTGAGTGTCGAGGTCGAAGAGAAGCCGATCCTGCGCGGTCTCGATCTGCGTGTGAACGCGGGGGAGGTTCACGCGATCATGGGGCCGAACGGCTCCGGCAAGAGCACGCTTGCCCATGTGCTGGCCGGGCGCGAGCATTACGTGGTCACGGGGGGCAGCGTGCAGTACGACGGCTGCGACCTGCTCGCGCTCGCGCCCGACGAACGGGCACGCCGGGGGATCTTTCTCGCCTTTCAGTATCCGGTGGAAATACCGGGCGTCAGCAACATCTATTTGCTGAAGGCGGCGCTCAATGCGCAGCGCAAGCAGCGAGGCGAAGCAGAACTCGACGCCATGGATTTTCTCGCGCTCGTCAAAGAGAAAATGGCGGATATGGAGATGCGCGAAGACATGTTGTACCGCGGCGTGAACGAAGGGTTTTCGGGCGGCGAGAAAAAGCGCAACGAAGTGCTGCAGATGAGCGTGCTCGCGCCGCGTCTGTCCATTCTCGACGAAACCGACTCCGGCCTCGATATCGACGCGCTTCAGGTGGTCGCGCGTGGTGTGAACCAGATGCGCAGTAAAGACCGCGCGATTGTGCTGGTGACGCACTACCAGCGGCTGCTCGATTACATCGTACCGGACCACGTGCATGTGCTCGCGCAGGGGCGCATCGTGCGCTCAGGCACACACGAGCTTGCGCAGGAACTGGAGCGCAAAGGCTATGGCTGGCTCGGCGACGAGGACAAGGTGGGTGCGGCTACCGGGGCCACTGCCGCGCCCGACGCGGGCCCGCGCGCCACGCGCTAACGCGGCGACGCGATGCACGCTACGGCAAGGATCAACGATGACTGAATCAATGCGAGAGCATTACCGCGAGGCATTTCGCACGATGGCGGGCACGCTGGCGGGCGTGGAGCTGCCGTGGCTGCGCAAGGCACGGCGGCACGCGTTCGACCGCTTCGAGACGCTAGGCTTTCCCGGTACGCAACTCGAGCAATGGAAATACACGAACGTGATGCCCATAGCGAAACCGCATTGGCATTTTGCCCCCGCTGACGGCGCGGACACGGATCTCGCCCGCCTCGCCGATGAGCTCGTGCCCGGGGACGCCGCGGCGCGCATCGTGTTCGTGAACGGCCGTCATGCACCAAAGCTGTCTTCGGTTCCGTCGTTGCCGGAAGGGGCCTTCATTGGCACGCTGACGCAGGCAATGCGAAGGATTCCGGAACGACTCGAAGCCATCATGACGCAGCGCGTGCCGGAAGACGGCTTTGCCGCGCTGAACGGCGCATTCCTCAACGACGGCTATGTGGTCGCGCTGCCGCCGGGCTGCGAGATCGACTGGCCGTTGCACGTGCTTTTCTTCAGCAGCGAGGCGGCGCTCGCCATGCATCCGTTCAACGCGGTGCTGGCGGAACGGGGCGCGCGGTGCTCGATCGTCGAGCAGTTCGTCGGCATCACGGACGAAGCCTATCTCGTCAACACGGCCACGGAGATCGTCGCCGACGAGGAGGCCGACGTTCAGCATTGCCGTATCCAGCAGGAAGCCCGCAGTGCGTTTCATATCGCCCGTGTGGGCGTTTCGCAGCGCCGTGCGAGCCACCTGCGCTCGCATTCGTTCGCGTTCGGCGGCGCGTTGTCGCGCACCGAAATCGACACGCGGCTCGACGCGGAGGACGCGCTGGCCGAACTGAACGGCCTGTATTTCGTCAGCGCGAAGCAGCACGTCGATCACCACACGCGCATCGATCACGAAAAGCCGCGCGGTACGAGCCGAGAATATTATCGGGGCGTGCTCGACGGCGCCTCGCATGGCGTGTTCGACGGCCGCGTGATCGTCCGCCAGGATGCGCAGCAGACCAACGCGCATCAGGGCAACGACAATCTGCTTCTTTCGCGCCACGCCGAGGTCGATACGAAGCCGCAACTGGAGATTCACGCCGACGACGTGAAATGCACGCACGGCGCGACCGTCGGCCAACTCGACGAGCGTCCGCTTTTCTACCTTCGTTCGCGAGGAATCGACGAACGCATCGCACGCGCGCTGCTCGTGTGGGCGTTCGCGCGCGAGAGCGTGGAGCGCGTGGAAAGCGCCGCGCTGCGTGGCAGGCTCACGCAGCAACTGCTCGCGCGACTGCCTGGCGGCGAATACCTGCGAGGACTGTCATGAACCTGCTCGAACCGGTGGGCAGTCCCGAGACTGAAACGGTGGCACGCTGGCGCGGCGACTTCCCGATTCTGCGCGAAAGCGTGCACGGCAAGCCGCTCGTCTACCTCGACAATGCCGCGACCACGCAAAAGCCCACGAGCGTGATCGCCGCCGAACAGGCCTATTACGAGCATGACAACGCCAACGTGCATCGCGGCGTGCACCTGCTCTCGCAGCGCGCCACCGACGCTTACGAAGGCGCCCGCTCGCGGATTGCGCGCTTCGTGCGCGCGGCGCGCGAGCAGGAGATCGTGTACACGCGTGGCACCACCGAAGCGATCAACCTGGTGGCGCAAAGTTACGCGCGGCCACGTCTTGCACCCGGCGATGAAATCCTCATCAGCGCCATGGAGCACCATTCGAATATCGTGCCGTGGCAACTCGTCTGCGAGCAGACAGGCGCGCTGCTCAAGGTCGCGCCGATCCGCGACGACGGCACGCTGGACATCGACGCGTACGAACGCATGCTAGGTGCGCGCACGCGCATGGTGGCGATCGCGCATGCGTCGAATGCGCTGGGAACGGTCAATCCCGTAGCGCGGCTCATCGGGCTTGCCCACGCGCGCGGCGTACCGGTGCTGCTCGACGGCGCACAGGCAATTGCGCATTTGCCTGTGGACGTGGCCACGCTCGATTGCGACTTCTATGCGTTCTCGGGGCACAAGATTTATGGCCCGACCGGCATCGGCGTCCTCTATGCGAGGGCGGCGCTGCTGGAAGCCATGCCTCCATGGCAAGGCGGCGGCGACATGATCCGCGCCGTGACGTTCGAAAAGACCGAGTACAACGCAATACCGTGGCGCTTCGAAGCGGGCACGCCGAACATTGCCGGCGCGATCGGGCTGGCTGCGGCGCTCGACTATGTGAGCGTGATCGGCGTGGAAGTGGCGCAGCGGCATGAGGCCGACCTGCTCGCCTACGCGGACGACGCATTGCGCTCGCTGCCGCATGTGCAGATGATAGGGACTGCAAAGGAAAAGCTCGGAATCTTGTCGTTCGTCATGGAGAACGCGCACGCACACGACATCGGCACGATACTCGACCAGTGCGGCGTGGCCGTGCGCACGGGGCATCACTGCGCGATGCCGGTCATGGCGCGCTATGGCGTGCCGGCCACTGTGCGCGCGTCGCTTGCGCTCTATAACACGCGCGCCGACATCGACGCGCTGCTGGACGGCCTCGCACGCGTGCGGGAGGTGTTCCGGCTATGAGCGATCTGCGAGACCTGTATCAAGAGACCATTTTCGACCACTACCGGCACCCGCGGAACTGCCACGCCGTGCCCGGTGCGAACCGGTACGCCGGGGGGTACAACCCGCTGTGCGGCGACCGCGTCACGCTGTACCTGCGCATCGAGGACGGTATCGTCAAGGACGTCGGCTTCGAGGGTGTGGGATGCGCAATCGCAACGGCTTCGGCCTCCTTGATGACGGAGGCGCTCAAGGGGCGCACCGAGGCTGAAGTCGAGGCGCTGTTCGAACGCTTTCACGCCATGGCGACGGCGCCCGCAGACCAGCCGGCAGCGCAGGAGGGGCTTGGCAAGCTGTCGGTGCTGGCGGGCGTGCGCGGGTTTCCCGCCCGCATCAAGTGCGCGACACTCGCGTGGCACACGCTGCACGCCGCGTTGCGTAACGGGAGCGGTACCGTGTCCACCGAATGAGGGCGAGCGACCAGGGAGCGACAGGACGATGGATACCAGAGAATCGCTTGAAAAGCGCGGCGGGCCGGAATTCGCCGCAGGCGCGTTACGCGAGCGCGTGATCGACGCATTGCGCACGGTGTTCGATCCCGAGATACCCGTCAATATCTACGATCTGGGGCTCGTCTATGAACTGGATGTCGATGCGCAAACGGGTTCCGTGTCGATCCACATGACGTTGACCGCGCCGGGATGCCCGGTTGCGCAAACCTTCCCGGCGACGGTCGAGCAATGTGTGGATGCCGTGGAGGGCGTGAGCGAGGCGCGCGTCGAACTGGTCTGGGACCCGCCGTGGACACGCGCGCGCATGTCCGAGGCGGCGCTCCTGCAACTGGGGATGCTTTGACATGGCCGATTGGGTGAATGTCGCGCCATATGGCGATTTCCCGCCGGGCTCGGTTCGCAGCGTCGAGGTGGACGGCGCGCAGGTCGCGGTGTTCAATCTCGACGGAACCTGCTACGCGATCGAAGATACGTGCCCGCACGACGGCGGCGTTCTTACCGGCGGCGCCGTGGAGGGCGACGTGGTGGTTTGTCCGCGACATGGCGCGCGCTTTTGCATCAAGACTGGGAAGGTCCTCGCGCCGCCGGCATACGAGGACGTTGCGACATTCGCGGTGCGCGTGGAGGCTGGCGTCGTGCAGGTGCGAGATTCGCGATGGGACGAGGGCGCCTTCTGAGCGCGGCGCGGCGTCGAGCCGGTTGCGTCCTTGGGGGCGACTGAATGAAATGCAGCAATACATTCGGCCAGGTTAGTGTGCCCGTGTCGGCACAAGCTTTGCGCGCATCGAGGGAACGCCGGATGTGCCGATGTCGGCGCGCGGTGTGCGCCGCATTCGTCGAGAGGCATCCATGAGAGCTTTGATTCAATTTGCGGCGGCCGCAGTGGCGGGCACGCTCGTCATGTTCTATCTGGACCCCGTTTCGGGATCGCGTCGGCGGGCGGGATTGCGCGCAAGCGCGCTTTCGCGCCGTCATGGATTCGGCGGCGCGCGTAACGCTGCCAGCGAGCCTCGTCAAAGCGAGGAGGGCGAACTGGCCGGGCCAGGCGGGGGCATCGGCTCCGCGCCATGAGCGCGCAGCAAGTGTCTTGCGCGGGAGGAGGTCGTGGAATCGGAACGCAATGACGCACACCCGAACGCGAATGGCTAATTTCACCGGCCCAGCCGGACTAGCCTGCAATTTTCACGCGCGCGCATGAACAGACAGACGGACGAGCGGCAACGTCTGTCTGGTGCGCGGCTTGCACGACACACTGCGCGAGCGCCCCGGCGAAGCGCGCCTCGAACGCTTCGTTGGCGTAATCTATCGACCGTAGAAGGAGCTGCACCGCCAATGCACGCACGCGACGCCCCCGATCAGTTCGACGGCAACGCGTGGTTCGATACGGCGCGCGCCATCGACGCGCTCGCCATGCGCGCGGCCGAGCGCCGGCCGGTTCCGTATCCGGTCGGTAAATGACGTTCGCCGCCGCTCCTCGCGACTTGTCCCCCACGAGAAAGGAGTGCGTCATGCCTGCTGGTATCCCTCATCTGAACGATCGCATTGCGCTGGTGACCGGCGCGTCGCGAGGCATCGGTCGCGCCATTGCGCTCGCGCTTGCAGGGGCCGGTGCGGCGCTCGCCGTGAACTACCGGCAACGCGAGGCGGAAGCCGCCCATGTCGTCGCGCAGATCGAAAGCGCCGGGGGCCGCGCGATCGCGGTACGCGCCGACGTATCGGCTGCAGACGAGGTCGCGCACATGATCGACGAAGTGGAGAAGCGCCTGGGCGTGATCGACGTGCTCGTGAACAATGCGGGAACGGGCACGGTGTGCGACATCGACGCGCTTACGGAAGCCGAATTCGACCGTACGCTCGCCGTCAACCTCAAGTCGGCGTTTCTCTGTACGCAAGCGGTGCTGCCCGGCATGCGCGCGCGCCGCTGGGGACGCATCGTCAATCTTTCGTCGGCGGCGGCGCGTGGCGGCGGGCTCGTCGGCGTTCACTACAACGCGTCGAAAGCAGGCGTCGAAGGGTTGACGCGCGGCTATGCGGCCCGCGTGGCCCGCGACGGAATCACGGTGAACGCCGTGGCGCCGGGGCCCATCGACACCGAAATGGCCGCGCCGCTGAAGGCGTCGAACGTGGCGGAGCGGCTGCCCGTCGGGCGCCTGGGCGAAGCAGACGAGGTCGCGCAAGCCGTGCTGATGGTGACGGGCAATGCTTTCGTCACGGGGCAGACGATCGCCGTGAACGGCGGCGTGAATTTCATTTAAAGTCCGGCTTGTTTGCTAACCGGCGCATGGGCGCCGGTTAATTCGTCGTACTTGATTTTCTGCTCGTTGCACTCGTATCGACGCCTGACGAGGCAATCGAAAATATTTCGTAAGGAGTCTGACGCCAGGCATTCATACCTCGATGCTCTAATGCTACAGCCGTGTAGCCCCCCGCATTCCGCCGGCAAGACGCCGCAATGCGGACCGGATCCGCCCTGTGCATCGGCTCCGCGGTGATCCCGACAATACGAAACCAACCTGGAGCCGAATATGCAATGGCGTCATATAGCAGCGGGTTCGCTCGCAGCCGCAGCATTCGCATCGACAGTTGCGTGGAGTGCCGGTGACGATCATGACAAGAGCGGGCCGCATGAAATTCGCACGGCCACTCCGATCAAGCATCTGGTCGTGATTTACGGCGAGAACGTCTCGTTCGATCACTATTTCGCGACTTATCCGCACGCGGGCAATCCGTCCGGCGAGCCGGCATTCCATGCGCAGCCGGGCACGCCCGAGGTGAATGGCCTTTCGGGTGCACTGCTGACGAAGAACCCGAATTTCACGAATGCGGCCAATGGCGCGGGCGCGGCCAATCCGTTCCGCCTCGACCGTACGCAAGCGGCCACCGCCGACCAGAATCACGCATACACAGCGGAAGAGCAGGCATACGACAACGGCGCGGCCGATCTTTTCCCGAAGTACACGGGTAATGGCACGAGCGGCGGAGCCGGCGCCTTCGGCACGACCGGCCAGGTGATGGGCTATTACGACGGCAACACGGTCACGGCACTGTGGAATTACGCGCAGCGCTTCGCGATGAGCGACAACGCCTATACGTCGACTTATGGGCCGTCCACGCCGGGCGCGCTCGAAGTCGTCTCGGGGCAAACCAACGGTATGAAGGTTGTGCTGACAACCAGGCAGCCTTCGACTGCCGGGTCGTACTATGTGAACGACGGCCAGGGCGGGTTCACGATGATCAACGACGTCGACCCGGCCTACGACTCCTGTTCGAGCACGACCGATACCGCGATGATGTCCGGCAAGAATATCGGCGACCTGCTGAACGCGCGCAACATTTCGTGGGGCGGCTTCATGGGCGGTTTCAACCTCACGACGGTGAACGGCAACGGCACGACCGGCTGCAAGCGCAGCACGCTCTCGACCGTCGTCGGCGCCGCCACGGCCGACTATATTCCGCACCACAACTGGTTCCAGTACTACGCGTCCACGT
Organism: Paraburkholderia lycopersici; assembly: GCF_900096975.1. GTDB lineage: Bacteria > Pseudomonadota > Gammaproteobacteria > Burkholderiales > Burkholderiaceae > Paraburkholderia > Paraburkholderia lycopersici. The sequence continues at coordinate 53,724 of NZ_FMYQ01000035.1, read as the reverse complement.
CCAATCCCAAGCATTTGCGCCCCAGCTCGCTCGCGGCGATCGGGCATAGCGTGGGCCGAGATGGCAATCCGGACCCGGCCAATCACCAGTACGACAGCGACGACTTCTTCAACGCCGTGAAGGCGGGCAATTTCCCGGCAGTGAGTTTTCTCAAGGCCCCGGCGTACCAGGATGGTCACGCCGGATATTCGGATCCGCTGGACGAGCAGGCTTTCGTCGCGAAGGTGGTCAACTTCCTGCAGGAGCAAAGGGACTGGGACGACACCGCCGTGATCGTGGCATGGGATGACTCCGATGGCTGGTACGACCATGCTTACGCGTTGCCGACGAGCGCCTCATACGATGCGGTCGCCGACCAGCTTACCGCGCCCGGCATCTGCGGCACGGGTTCGGCGCGCGACGGCCTGAACGGCAAGCCCGTGAACGGCCGCTGCGGTCCGGGCACGCGCATCCCGTTTGTCGTGATCTCGCCGTGGGCGAAGGAGAATTACGTCGACCATACGCAGATCGACCAGGCTTCGGTGGTGCGCTTCATCGAAGACAACTGGCTTGACGGCAAGCGTATCGGCGGCGGTTCGTTCGACGCGTCGGCGGGCAGCATCACGGGCATGTTCGACTTCGATCGCCGCGGCAAAGGCCACAACGACCGCAAGCTGTTCCTCGATCCGGCCACCGGCGTCGCGCTCGACAAGGCCCCGAAGATCTGACGCGCGCGACTGCCTGTGCAGGCATGAAGGGAGTGCGCCCTTGCGCGGCTAAAAAAAGCCGGGGCGCGCTCCTTTTTTTGTTCGCTTGTCAGGCGGGGTGGGAAGCTTGTCCGTCATCGCCCAACGGGCGCACGTCGTCGTATTCGCGCGAAATGTCCTTGTTCGTGAAATCGCCCAGGCGCCACGCGGCAAAGAAGCCGACCGGAAATATGTCCGAATAGCGGAATGTTCGCGAATTGCCGCGCGGCGGTAGCCAGCACCGCGGCGTGCCTGAGTTCGCGCGAAACGTGCAACGTCGTCACACCATAGGTGAAAACGAAAGCGGTATAGATATAAAACGGTGCCTGCCCGGCCATACGCGATAGAGCCGAAAGCAGGATGTCCCTCGGCAGGCTGCGAATCATCATCTCGCGCTCGGCGAGGAGCTTCGCGAATATCGGCATGTCGAGAATGGTCAGGCGGATAGACCGGCCGATGACGGCCGGCATTATCTGCCACTGGCGGCCGCGCTCGCTTTTCCGGCGCCTGTTGTTCGCGTTCCGGCCGTGGCGGCGGTGGCGGCCGTGCTTTGCGCCTTCGCTGTCATGTGTTCTGCGATCAGTTCCGTTTGAAACCGGTTGATCGTGTCGGGGTCCGTAAAGATGGTTTGCGTATTGTTTTGCGCCTTGTACCCCTTACCGCCGGGCATACCCTTGATGACGAACGTCCCCTCGCCAGCCGCCGACCAGTTCGTCGAGCCTTCGCCGCCGACGCGGCCGTCGGCCACGAATCCTTTCGTGTGGCTGATCTGGTGGGTCGCCGATTGTCCGATCACAAAGTACGTGTTGAATCTGGCAGGATTCTGCGCGATATCGGAATCGAGAAGCTTCTTTTCGTGAACGCCGCCCGCCTGGCTTTTGTCGAGCGTAATCATCATGGTGATGCTCGGGTCGAGGGCTTGCTGCATGAGGATATCGTTGAGTTCCTCGTCGTCGAAGCCGAACATGTTCATATACAGCGAAACGCTTGCGCGAGACAGGACATACTTCAGGATCTCGTGAACGTCGTCGCGTCCGACGTAGAACAGGTGAAAGTCCTTGCTCGCCGTGCTCGAGTAGCTTTTCTCGCGCGTGTATTGCTGCAGTTCGGTCAGGTCGAATGTCTGCAGGGTTTGCGTAACGTCGTCTATGACGTTGCTTTTACTCTTGCTCTTGCTGATGCTCGATGACATGGCGTGCTCTCCTCGCGTGGCAATGAAGGGTCCGGGCGGCGCCGAGCGCCGCTACCTCGTATTCGAACTCGCGGGAACAGGGGTAAACGTACAGTTTGGACTTCTATGCGTTTTGTCCTTGCAGCATGCGAGGAGCGCGTCGACCGATCTGACGTTGGCCTCGTTCCACTGTGCCTCGCTCATGGTGTTGTCGGTCGGCATCCAGTGGCTAAGCGGATAGCGGTTGGCGTGCGCGTCGTTTCCGGGTGCCGATAGCCGGCCCGCCGAGAGGCCGATATATACCCGACAGCTCTGGTCGCTTCCAATCCGGTGGCAACCAATGCAAGCGTTTCCCGGCGTCGTGATCGTCGTGGGGCGATACGCCGAAAACGCCGCGCCGATGTTCGAATATCGTCCCAAGGGATCGGTGGGAATCTTGTCCCAGACTTGCCCGATATACGGGCTGAATATGAACGGTCCCGCATCGTGGCAGGCGATGCAGGTGGGCTTTGCCGCGGCGATTCTTGCCGGCGTCGTCCAGAATTCGACGGCCGAGGGATGGCCGGACGGCGGCGTTTTCTCGCTGGGCGGCGGCACGCGCGAAGCGTCGATTCCGTTTGCGCGCGCGCGCGATTGAAACCAGCAGGTCTTGCCGTTGCCCGAGTGATGCGCCACGACGACCACTTCGTCATACAGTGGATCCTTGTCGGCGCGCAGCGCGTTTCGGCGGCAGTATGCGGAGATCTGCGTATTGCCCCGCGAGAGATTCAGAATCTTGGAGTAGGGCAGGCATTGCCCGGCAGCGTCAGCGGTCGGGTGAAGCAGCGAGGGTTTATCGCACAGTTTCGGGGCGTCTCCTTGCGCGGGCGGCTTGCCGTCCACCGTAATGGGAATGTCCGTTCCGTCGTTGCAATCGAATGGCGGGATTTCGCCAATTTCCCTCGCGCATTGCTCGCCATATTCGAGCAATGACTGCTCGCGCGCGATTGCCGCAAGCGGTATCGCGGCGATACAGCACAAGGCGGCCAGGCGAATGAAGACACGCATCTTCACGCTCCGCGTTTCATTTGCATTTGCGCGACTTTGCGGATCGCTTCCCGGTACTTCACGTAACCCGTGCAGCGGCACAGGTTTTCGCCGACCCATGCATCGATTTCCGTTTCGAGTTGATCGGCGCTCATGCGGTACGTCTTCAGATGCTCGAGCATGGCCGTGGCCGCCATCAGGAAACCTGGGGTGCAATAACCGCATTGAAATGCGAAAGATTCGAGGAAGGTTTGCTGCAACGGCGAGAGCCGTGCGCCGTCCGCCAGGCTTTCGACCGTATAGATGTACTGATTCGCCGCAGCGCTGACCGGCGTGACACATGCCAGGGTTTTTTCCATTAGCGCATCGTGGCGGCTGCGCACGCCGACCGTGCACGCGCGGCACACGCCGATGCCGCAGCAAACCTTCGTGCCCGTCAGGTCGAGGCGCTCGTGAAGGAATTCGGCGAGGCTCATGTCGGTATCGGCGGCAACGACCGTGACCGGCCGTCCGTTCACGTGAATCTTCACCTCGGCTGTGCTCATTTGAGGGCCTCGCGGATCTGGTCGGGCGTGACGGGCGTTTGCCTGAAGCGGTGCCCCGTGGCCATGGCGAGCGCATTGAGCAGTGCCGGTGCGATCGGGCACATCACCGCCTCGCCGATTCCGCGCGCGCTATGGCGCTCCTTTTCTGCGGGCGGCGGCAACGTAACGAGCTCCTGGGACGGAACATCCGTCATTTGCGTGATGAGGTACTGGTCGAGATTCCATTTGCCGTTTCCGGGGCCCCGATCGCCGAGCGGACAACTTTCGCTCAGCACGTTGCCGATCGCCATGGCGACCGCCCCTTGCGATTGCCCCTCGACGATCTCGCGGCAGATGATCCGGCCGGCGCTGAGCGTCGTGACGACATGTTCGACCTTCACGCGGCCGCTATCGGGGTTGACGGCGACGGCGACAAGCGCGGCGGCTGGAGCATAGTTGGTTCGTCCATAGCCGACGGCGTCGTGCGGCGAGATCAGTTCGCCGTGCGGCAAGCTTTTGAGCGTGTTCGTGTCGGGGCCCACCGCGACGAAGTCGCAGTCCATGTCGGCGGGCCCCGATTTGAACGTGTACTTGCTCCTCCAGAAGCCGCCCGCATAGGTTACGTGTACGGCTGCCACAACGGGCAACTGCATGCGATTGATCCTGTCGAGCAACGCAGTCCAGATAATTGGCGAGCGGCCAGCGGCAGTCAGTTTCCCATTGGTCCACTTGAGATCGTGCAGTTCGATACGCGGGTTGCCCCATATTTCCCGCGCCGCGGGCAGCGCGCTCTGCAGCATCAACGCCATGGCCGCGCGATCCACGGCCTGAAAATGGTGGAATGCGCCGAGGCAGGCGCTCGACGAACCGAACGGACCCGAAATGGAATAGCTTCGGTCGTCGTCCGGCCATTTGCCCAGCAACCGATAGTCGAAATCCGTGATCGAGGTGAAAGCCTCGACTTCGCTCATGACGATTTCCCGGGCGTTTTGCCCGAGCCAGGTGGCGGGCGCGAGGCCCAGCGTGGTGGCCGCGCCATTGCCCATGTCGGCGTAATGGGTCAGCACGCGCAGACTGGCGTCTGGCTGGATCTGAACCATTGCGAAGACGGCGTCTTTCCCGGTTCCGTACGCCTGATTCGACATCGCGAGCCCGACGCCGTATCGCAGGCCATGCCGGTGGCGTTGCGCGCGCGTCCTCTCCCTGTCCCGCCATAACGCGTGCGTTTCCAGCCGGCCAAGCAGTTCTTCCAGTTGCAGGTCGAACAGAATGGGTGCGCCAGTCACGGTCTTGCCGCGGCCTTTGACGAGCAGATTGCCGCGACGGATATCGAATGGACTTCTGTGCAGCGATTGCGCGGCCTCGTCCATCAGCGTTTCGATGGCGAGGAAGGCTTGAGGGCCGCCGAAGCCTCGCTGCGAACCTCCGAACACCTCGGGCGTATAAGTGACCGAGCTTTGTGCAATCGCGCGCGGAATGTCGTAGCAACTCATCGCGCTCATGGCGGCTAGGTCGCCGACGGCGCCGGTGAGATTGGCTTTACCGCCGCCATTGAGCCTGAACGTGCTATCCAATGCCTGGAGTTTGCCGTCGTCGTCGAGCCAGATGGACTCCGTGAAGGCGGTTTCGGAGCGTTTCAGCCCCACCTGAAACTGCTCGTAACGTGACTGCTGCCAACGCAGCGCACCCTTCGCGAAGGGCGCCGCCAAGGCGAGGTAGAGCGGAAAATACGATTTGTCGCGGCCGCCGAATCCTCCTCCGGGGTAGCATCCTTGCACGTGAACGTGGGTTATCCTGATCTTGCTGTTGGTGAACAGGCTGCCAGCGGAGGAGGCATCGTCGCGTGGCGATTGCGTGCCGAGCACCATTTGCAGCACGCCCGATTCCGCCTGGTACCAGGCCAGTCCTGCTTCCGGCTCCATGAACATGGGATCGATTGCGGGCGTCTGAAAAGTGCCATTGAACGCGTGCCAGGCGTGGCTCGTTACCCGTTGCGCAGCGAGTGCGCGAATCTCGTCGCCCAGCGCCCTGCACCGGCTTTTGAATGCATCGGTCGGGTTGCCGGATTTGTCCGTTTCCATGTGGATGTTCGAGAACGACTTGTCGTCGTCTCGTACATAGAGTTTGGGCGCGGAAAACAAGGTTGGCGGATTTTTGTCCCTCGACACGGTTGCGCCATAGCGAATCGTCGTCTCGTTGAAGTCGAGCAACGTCTTCGCGCGTCGATAGGTATCGAAGTCTTCGAAGATCAGCAAGGCAACAGGTTGTCCATAGCAATCCGCCGGATTGCCTTCCTGCGCAAAAAGATAGATATCCTTGTTTTTCAGCGGGTCCTGCTTCGTCGCGAGATAGACGCGATTGTCGTTTAACGTCTGGTTGGATACCACTGAAATGGGCCGAAGGTGGCGCGGCAATACGCTCAGGTCGAATCCCTCCACTGTCTTGTCGACGCAATTACATCGGAGTGCGTACAACCAGTTTTCCTCTTTCGGCCAACCGTCGAAGTCGCGTGCCTTGTAGTCGCGCGCATAAATTTTTGCTCCCGTTACCTTGCGTACGCCCTCTATGCGCCAACGCGCCTTGCCCGGCTCCGGCGCCCAGTCAGGCGCGCCGGTTGCGAACTCCGGCGCGGCATGCGTGGCGGCGGCACGCTCATCAGAGCGGACCGATGCTCTCTGCGAGGAACAGGAGGCCGTCAACGCGGTGATGGAACTCACCGAGACGGTGAACGCGCCGCTCCCCACGGCCTTGAGGAATGTCCGTCGGGTGATGGGGCGATCGCAAGCCATATTGCGTCTCCAGCTTGTCCGGCAATTACGCGCGAATGGCTGATGCAATGGATCAATGTCGCGCCATGGCGCGCCTGGCTATTTCATGTCGCGCGCCACGCGAAATCCGTTGGCGTCGTAACGAACGCTGCTGTCGTACTTGAAGCGGGTTGCCGTGAGCATGTAGCCTGCGCCGTCGCGCCACGATCCGCCGCGGATCACGCGTGTCTGGCAGTTGGGCTCGTCCCACGAGTGGCCGTCGCCAGGCGCGTTCTTGTACGAGTTGTGCCAGCAGTCGCTGACCCATTCCCAGACGCCGCCCGCCATGTCATAGAACCCGAACGGATTGGCCGGAAACGAGCCCACGTCGTCGGGCGCTTCGATGCGCCACGGGGGGCCGCAGTCCTTGCAGTTCGCCGTGCCCTTGCGCATCTCGTTGCCCCACCAGTAACGCGTTTCGGTGCCGCCGCGCGCCGCATATTCCCATTCCGCCTCGGTCGGCAGGCGGTACGGCTTGCCGCTGATTTTCGAGAGCCATTTCACGTATTGCTGTGCGTCGTCCCAGCTCAGGTCGCGAACGGGCGCGTTCGGTGCAGCGTTGTTTTCGTTCGACAAGCGCGGGCATGCGCCCGCGCCGACGCATGCGTTCCATTGCGCCACGGTCACGGCATATTTCGAGAGGGCGTAGCCATGGTTGATCGTCACGTGGTGTGCGGGCCGTTCGGATGCATCGTCGGTATCGATGCCCATCGTGAAGTTTCCCGGTGTGACCTGTATCAGCAGCGGGCACGCTGGGCAGTCCTGAATGTCGTGGGGACCCGGCTTCGCGGCGGCGACCATGTTGGCTTTCGCAGGCGCTGCCGCCTGGGCCGGCGTCTGAATCGGCGCTGCGGCGGCAGGGGCCGTCTTCGTCTGCGAGGCCGGCGGCGCGGCTTGTGCCGGCGCGGTCTTCGGTGGCGCGGGTTGCGGCGGTGGCGTAGTGGCGGCGTTGCTTGCCGCGTGCGCCGACGGTGCGGTGATCGTCTTCGGAGCTTCCGCGCGCAAGCGCGCAAGGCGGGTCTGAGCGAGCGGCGCGAAGCGCCCGTTCGGATAGGCCTTCAAATAAGCCTCGTAATCGCCTGGATACTGGCTGTCCTTGATCGAATTCCAGAACGTGATTTCGTACTCTTCGGAAGTGTCTTTGGGCATCAGGCCAACACGCATGATCGCAACGCCATCGTGTTGCCCGGCCATCCGGGCCGCGTTGACCGTCGCGGCGCGCGTCTCTTGCGCGGCGGCGCGGTTCGTGGAAGTCAGGCCTAGCGAGATCAACAGACACACAGGCACCCATAGCCGCCACATGTTCGTTCTCCCTGTCAGGCGCCATCGGGGCACCATCGGCGTTGCATGCCGATGATGCGCTGCCCCCGCCGCGGTCTCAAGACGGGGGCGCGGTCGGCGCTACCGACGCAAGTACGGTTCGCGCACAACTACAAAATAGCACGCGCATCGCACGATGCAGTAACACGTTGGCGCGCGGCGATTTGTGTCCATCCGCGTGAATCCGACCTAAGCTGTAGAACACGCACCGAACGACGAATCCGGGGCCGCGTGCCGTCTGCCGAACAAGGAGCGTCAAGATGCAACGAAGAGAGATCCTGTTGGCCGTGGCAGCGACCATGCTCGTGCCGCGCCTCGCGTTTGCCGGGCGCACGCCGTCGCCGCCCGGCGCGGAGGTATACATCATCTGGCCGCCCGACGGGGCGACGATTCCCACCGGCAAGTTCTGGGTGCGTATGGGCCTGCGCAACATGGGGATTTGCCCGAAGGGCATCAACCGGCCGAACGTGGGCCATCATCACGTGCTCATCGACACGGATCTTCCGCCGCTCGACCAGCCCATCCCGTCGGATCGCAATCATCTTCACTTCGGTGCGGGCGAAACGGAGGCCCGCATCGAACTTCCGCCGGGCAAGCACACGCTGCAGTTGCTGATGGGCGATTACAACCACGTGCCGCACGATCCACCGGTGTACTCGAAGAAGATCACGATCACGGTCAAGTAGCGAAGTCCGTCCGCCTTTGCCGGGTAGCCGGAGACGAGCGGGAACGAAGCGGGAGTGCATGCCATGAACAAGATCCTCGTTGTTGCGGCCGCGTTCGCGCTGCTCGCGGGCGGTGCAGCGCAGGCGGGCACGACGCCGGCCGACCCCAGGGCCATCGTCTATATCGGCTGGCCAAACGACGGTCAGGTCATGCCCGCGGGACGTCCTTTTCGCGTCTGGTTCGGTCTGCGCAACATGGGCGTGGCGCCTTCGGAGGTGGAGTTTCCAAACACCGGGCACCATCATCTGCTCGTCGACACCGACCTGCCTCCGATGGATCAGCCCATACCTTCCGACCGCAATCATCTCCACTTCGGTGCAGGCCAAACCGAGACCATGCTCCAGCTTCCGCCGGGCAAGCACACGCTTCAGCTACTGATGGGAGACGCGCACCACGTGCCGCACTCGCCACCCGTCTACTCGAAAAAGATCACCATATACGTTAAGTGATCCATAACAAAGTCGGGACGGCCGGTTTGCGCGTGGAAACCCCTTGGCACGGCATCCAGAGTCGAAGTGTCGGCAGCAAGCCGACACAACCTGGGCGATGAGTTGGAGCCCACCCATCAGCACGCATGCGCGAGGTACCACGACCGGAGCGCGCGCCACCTGTGCGAATGCCAGAAAAGTCCTTATGCAGCGGCCGATCCGTCGCATCGCGCGTGCGCGGACGCGCAACTGGCACGGCTCATGCGTTGTTGCAGCCGAGCCCGCAACACTGCAGCTCAAACGCCAACATTCTGGCATTACCTTTCTGGAGAACTGTCATGAGCAAGCTGATGATCGCAGACCTGAGTGTCGCCCAGGAACTCGACCGCCGTGAAATGAGCGCCGTGCGCGGCGGCAACCTGGGCATGGGCGGCCTGTGGCCCGTGTACTACCCGACGATGCCGAGCGTGAAGGTCGACAGCACGAACTTCACCGCCGAGCAGGTGATCGGCCAGACCAACAGCATCGTGAACAACACGGGCAACGACGTGGCCTTCGTGTCGGGTATTGCCTCGTCGTCGAGCCCGAAGCAGTCGGCCCACAACACGATCAACTTCTGATCGCGCGGCAAGCCGTGGAGGCACTCGCGTCTCCACGGCACCTTCCTGGTTTTTTCGTCCCCGCCCACGCTCTTCGTCGCGTTCCGCTCAAGGAGTCGATCGTGAACACACTTCTTTCGCCATTCGCTGCGGACCTTCGCTGCGGAACGATGCGCCGGCTGGCCCGCTGCGTCGCCCCGGCGGGGCTGTGTCTGGCGGTGCTGTGCGGTTGCACGGACCTGAGCACGCCGGCCTACCGGCGCCCCGACATGCCGGCCAAGGAAACGTGGGCGCACGCGCGCGGCGCCGTTTCGGCGGCGGATACCGTGAATCCGCAATGGTGGAAGGAGTTCGACGATCCGTATCTGAATACGTTGATCGACAAGGCGATCTCGGCCAATGTCGACATCAAGGTTCTGGCGGCGCGCATTGGCGTGGCCGGAGCGCAGATCGGAGAAGTGCAGGCCGGTCAGTTGCCTGCGCTCGATGCGGGTGCCGGCATCGACTATGAAAAGAGCACCGGGCAAACGCTCACGAAGACCTACAACGTCGCCACGCAGGTGAATTGGGACATCGATATCTGGGGCAAGGTCGAAAAGAGCGTGCAGGCGCAGAAGGCCGAATACCACGCGAGCGAGGCCGACTGGCGCGCAGGTTATCTGACGCTCGTGGCGAATGTGGCGACCACTTATTTCCAGATCCTTCAGTTCGACGACCAGATCCGCGAGGAACAGCACACGCTCGACAGGAACAGGCAGATTCTCACGATCTACGAACAGATGTACGCAAACGGCGTGGCGCCGAAGACCGAGGTCCTGCGCCAGCGTGCGGAGATCAATGGGATTGCTAACGAACTGCTCGAGCTGCACCGCTCGCGCGATACCGCCGAAAACTCGCTGGCCACGCTGATCGGCGTGCCGGCCGGCGAGTTCCGGATGCCGGCGGGCCATCTGCGCGAGCGCGTCAAGCTGCCCGACGTGCCCATGGGTCTGCCTGCGCAACTGCTCGCGCGCCGGCCCGATGTGGTGGCCGCGCAGTTCCGTATTCTCGAATCGTATGATGAAGTCGGGTCCGCGCGGCTCGCGCAATTGCCGACGATCAGCCTCACGGGCCGCGCCGGCACGGCGGCGTTCTCGCTCTCCGATCTCTTCAAGGTGTTCACGCTCAGCTTCATGCCGAGCATCGACCTGCCGATGTTCGACCCCGGCGTGCACGCCCACATCAAGACGACCGAGGCGCAAAGCAAGGTTGTCGAAGAGCAGTATCGGCAGACGGTGTTCACGGCCTTCGAAGAGGTCGAAAACGCGCTCGTGAACCTCGATGCGCACAAGAAGGAGCGTGCCGAACTGCTGGAGCAGAACGAGCGCCTGCGCACCGTGGCCGCCCAGGTCGAGGCGCAGTTGAAGGAAGGGCTCGTTTCGCAGCTCGAAGTACTGGAGTCCGAACGTTCGCTCGCTTCCGCGGAGCTCTCGCTGCTCGCCAATCACCAGCAGATCCTCGGCGACACCGTGACGCTCTACAAGGCGATCGGCGGCGGCTGGACCGACGTCGAAATCACCAACGTAGCCTCCAGTTCCGCGGCGGCTGCGGCGAGTGCCCGATGAGCCCGCGCGTTCGCGCCGGCCACGGCGGCCTTTTGACTACCGCTCTGTGTCGCCTACACTTTTCTCACACTCCGATCGCCATGTGCAAGGCGCGCGGCTTCACACGGATCGCCAGTGCGTGCGCGGCGCTTGCGTCGCGCACAGCCTGGCTCAACCATGCTGATCGTTGGCGGAATCATGGTGCCTGACGCCGCTTCGATTGCCGATAGGCAGACTACGCTCGACTGGACGTTCGATATCGTGCTTCGGCCGATATCCCATCCGGAGCTGGGCGAGATTCGCATCGACAAGGACCTGTTCGCGGTGGGGCGGACGCAACCGCCCTTTGCCGCGGCGCAGCCCGAGGTCGTCGTCGACGTGTCGCGCCGTCACGCGCGCATCTTCCGCGAAGGAACGGCGGCGTACGTCGCCGACCTGGGCAGCAAGAACGGCACCGCGGTCAACGGTGTGGAAGTCACGCAAAAGCCGCATGTCCTGAAAGACGGCGACGAACTGTGCTTTGCGGGCGCGCTCGCGTTTCGCGTGAGCTTCGTGGCGCGCGCGGCGCGCGAGGCCGCGCGGCCGGCCGTCGTGACGCTCACGCCCGAGCGCGGCGATCTGGGGCTGCAACTGATCGTCGTCACGGGTTTTCCGTTTCTCGTCAGCAAGACCGACGAAACGTTCGCGCAGTATCGCGATGCCTGGCCGCATCAGGTGAACTACCTGTCGCGCCGTCACGCGCACATCTACGCGGAGGACGACGCCATCTACGTCGAGGACCTCGGCAGCACCAATGGCACGTTCGTCGACGGACAGCGTCTGGACGAGCACGCGGTGAGGCTCGCAGACGGCCAGCGGCTCGCCTTCGGCGGCGAGCACTTCGTCTATCGCGTAAGCCTCGAGAGCGCGCCGGGGACCGACGCCACCGTGACCGCGACGCGCCAGCCCGGCGCGACGGAAGCCTCCGACGACGCCGACCGCACGACCTTCGTGGGTACGGCGCACTCGTTCCTCGACATCTTCTGCACGCCGCCCGCTCCCGCGCAGGAAGACGAGATCAACCCCGACGCGCCACAGCAGGCGCCCGAATCCGGCCATGACGCGAGGCGCCGCCGCGGCAAGCTCGAAGTCTTTCTCTGCGAACTGAGCGAAGCGCTGGGCGGCAGCGGGAAAATCGACATGGGCCGCCTGTGGCGATGGGGCGGCGGCGCGCTCGCCGCGCTCGTCGCGCTTGTGGCCTTCACATACTTCCAGGGCGCGCCGCAGCGCGACATGCAGGCCTTGATGGCGAGCGGCCGGTTCGAGGCCGCGGCGCGGATGGCCGATCAGTACCTCGCGCGGCATCCCGGCGACGGCGCGTGGCGCGCGATGGGGACGGAAGCGCTCATCAAGGCGAAAGCGCCGGAGTGGATCGCCGCCATCAACGCCGGCGCGTTCGACCGCGCGCAGGCCGTCGTGCGCGAGATGCGCGCGCTGGCGAGCCACAATGCGGACGCCGCGCCTCTCGTGCAGAACATCGACTGGATCGGCGCGCTGCAGTCTTTCGTGCAAAGGCGCGGCGGTCCGGAAGCGCCCATCCGGATCTATCGCGACGAAGCGCCGATCAAGGCGCTGACGAGCCGCTGGAACGACGACCCCGGCGAGCATCAGCGCGCGCTCGACAGGATTTCGGGCTACGTGCCCGCGTTTGCGGCCGTCTATGCGGATGCGCTAAGCCATTTGCGCAAGCTGCAGACCGACGACTCCGTCTATGTGGCGGCGCTCGGGCGCATCAGGCAGGCAATCGGCAAGGCGCTGGATAGCGACAGCCTCGACGCGTTGGGCCCGATGTTGAGCGACTACGGCCAGCGCTATCCTCGGCTTGCCGGGCTCGACGCGGTGCGCGCGGACCTCGACCAATATCAGCAGATCGATGGCGAAGCCCATGCAGGCCACGTACAGGCGGTGCGCGAGCGCCTTGCCGCCGCGCGCTTCGCCACGCCGCAATTCGAAGCGCATGCGCCGGGGCTGGAGAAAATCGCTTCGGCAGGAGGTCACGGTGAAGCTGCTCCGGCTCATTGAGCGCGCACGCCGCGCGCATTCGCCGCCCGAGCCGCCGCGGCCGCTTGGCGAGGCGCTCGGCGATCACACCGAGGAAGGCGTCGCGATTCTCACCGCTCGCCCCTGGCGACTCATCGAGGCGACGATCATCGCGCTCGCCGCGCTTGTGGTGTGCGCGCTCATCTGGTCGCTCGTCGGCCGCGCCGATGTGATCGTGAGCGCGCAAGGCGCACTTGCTCCGGAGTCCGAAGTGCGTCGCATCTACGCGCCGGTGGACGGCGAGCTCGTCGACATCTATATCGCCGAAGGCCAGCCCGTGGAGCAGAACGACGTGATTGGCCGCATCAACGCGCGCGGCGCGATTCAGGCCGCGACCAATGCGCTCGACGCGCATTTGAAGCTCGACGACGCCGAGCGCGAATGGAAGGAATTCCCGGAGAAAAAGGCGCTCATGGAGCGCAAGGCGGAGGCGCTCAAGGCCCAGATGGACGTCGAAGCGCATATGCACGAAACCCGCATCGCGGAGGGCACGAGCAAGTTGCAGCAGGCCGAGAATGCCCAGCTCGACGAAGCGCGCGGCAACATCGACAACGCACGCCATGTGCGCGACCTCGCGCGGGACGAAGAGGCCAAGTACGAGCGGCTTTTCGCGCTGCCCGGCGGCGGCGGGGTCTCGCAAAGCCAGGTGGAAGAAAAGCGCAGTGCGTTCGTGCAGGCTGACAACAACTACCGGATCGCCCAAGCACGGCTAGCGGAACTGCAGGCGCAGACGAGCCACGAATTCGCACAGGCGAAGGCGCAGCTCGAAGGCAGCGCCGGGCAGCTCACGAGCCTGCGCATCGAATACGACGCGACCGAGCGGGAAATCGCCAACACGGAAGACAAGCTGCGTCTGCAGGTGCAGACGGCGCGCCTCGCCGCCGACGCGGCCGCGCGCATTCGCTTCGAGAACATCGACAAGGACAATTTCCTGCTCGTGCTCGCGCCGGTGTCCGGCGTGATAACGGAGGTGACGACGACTCAGCCAGGCGACAAGATCCAGGCGAATACCCCGCTAGGCGACATTGCGCCCGCCAATGCGCGCCCGGTCGTGAAGGTCGCGATTGCCGAGCAGGACCGCGCGTTTTTGCATGAGGGCCTGCCCGTCAAGCTCAAGTTCAACGCGTTTCCCTATCAGCGCTACGGCGTGGTGGACGGCACGCTCGAATATATTTCGCCGACCACCAAGCCGCAGGCGCAGACCAGGGAGCCGGTCTACGAGGGGCGTGTGCGTCTCGCGCGCGATCATTTCTCGATTGCCGGCGCGACGTATCCGCTGCGTTACGGCATGACGGCGACGGCCGAGATCGTCGTGCGCGAGCGACGGCTCATCGATTTCGCGCTGGACCCGTTCCGGCAGGTCGCGGGGTGAAGGCCGCAGCCATGCATCGGCAATCAGGCATCGAAATTCGGGAATGAGAACCCAGGGGAACGAAATGACGGCAATCGTACGTATCGACGACGAGGTGATCGGCACGGAGGATTTCATCCGGGTGCTGAAGCTCACGGGGCAGTTCGAAAGCCTCGTCGAGCAACAGGTGCGCGACCGGCTCACGGTCATCGCGGCAAAAAAAATGGGCGTGCACGTGAGTCCCGATGAAATCCAGCAGCGCGCCGACCAGTTCCGCCGCGTGCGGGGGTTGCACCGCGCGGCCGACATGAATCGCTATCTGGACGTGTTCGGCGTCAGTCTGGAGGACTTCGAGCGCTTCATTACCGACACGCTCTATCAGGAGAAGACCTTCGACCAGGTTTGCAACGACGAGGCGGTCGAGAGCTACTTCAAGCTCAATTCGCCGAAATTCGACAGCATCGAGGTAAGCCATATCGTCGTGGACTCGGAAGGCAAGGCGAGAGAGGTCATGTCCATCCTCGAGGACGAGCCGCAGGCGTTCGGCGAGATGGCTCGCGAGCACTCGATCGCCGATACGCGGGAGCGCGGCGGCGTGATCGGCAAAGTGCTGCGAGGCTCGCTCAAGACGGACATCGAAGCGAAGGTGTTCAATGCGCACGTCGGCGACCTGCTCGGTCCGTTTCCCGCGCCGGATGGTTCGTTCTTCGAAATTTTCTGCGTGACCGCGAAACATCCGGCGGCGCTCGAAGCCGATGTCTCCTCGGAGGTGCGCCGGCTCCTGCGCGAGGAATGGCTTGCGGAGCGCGCTCAAGAACACATCATCGACGCGCACTGAGCGCGCAGGCCCACGCAGATGGACACCCAGGCGCCCGCACCAGCCAGCGTTCCCTCGCTGGCCGACTTTCTCGCATCGGTCGAACCGCTGTCGCTGTTTGCGCGCGAAGAGCTCGACCGTCTCGCCGCGCAGGCGGAGAAGCGCAGCTACGCATTCGGCGACACGATCTGCAAGCCCGGCGAACCGGCCGCCGGGCTCTACGTGATCCGGTCGGGCTCCGTGCGCCTGATCGCCGAAGAGCGCGGCAAGGAAATGAGTCTCGGCGTGCGCAAGGAGCGCGAGGTGTTCGGCGAGATCGCGATGCTGCGCGACTACTGGCATGAAGTTTCGGTGCGCGCGTCGGCGAAAACCGAGGTGCTTTGCGTCCCGCGCGCGGCGCTCGAACCGCTGCTGGCCGCGAATCCCGCTGCGCGGTCGTTCGTGACGAGCTACGTGGCGATCAGCTCCGCCGGCGGTTTCGTCACGCGGCTTTTCGATTTGCGCGGCAAGCTCTCCCGCGCCGAGCTCGAGGAATACGTGTCGAGCGTGGGCGTGAAGCGCGTGGGCGCCGGCAAGGAGATCGTCCGCCAGGGCGCGGGCGGCGACATGCGGCTTTATGTCGTGCGCCAGGGCGAGGTCGGCATCGCACGCGAGGAAGACGGCGGCGTCTATCAACTCGCGAAGCTCGGTGCGGGCGAGATATTCGGCGAACGCGCGTGCCTGCTGCGGCAAGACCAGGTCGCGACCGTCACGGCGCTCACCGATGTGCGGCTTCTCGTCATTCCCGAAAAGACCGTGCACTTCATGCTGGAGCGCAACCCGAAGCTGCGCGAGGTGCTCGAAGAGCGCGTGCGCTTCACCGAGCGCGAACTGCAACGCCAGAAGAAGCTCGCCGAGCGCCGCAGCCGGCCCGTCGCGGTGGATAGCGGTGCGGATGCGAAATTCAGCGAGCGTGTCGTCAAGCGCTTCGTGCTGATCGAGCAGGCCGAGGAAATGGATTGCGGCGCAGCCTGCCTTGCCATGATCTGCCGGCATTACGGCGTTGCGATGACGCTTGGCAAGCTGCGCGATCTCGCGAACGTGACGACGCAGGGCGCGACGCTCGAGAGCCTTGCGCGCACCGGCGAGGCGCTAGGCTTCACGACACGCGGCGTGCAGTGTACATATGAGGCCCTGCAAGGTTTCGAGTTGCCCTTCATCGCGCATTGGGAGGGATACCACTATATCGTCGTGTATGGCGTTTCGAAGCAGTGGGTGAGGGTGGCCGACCCGGCGCTCGGGTTTCGCAAGTTGAGCGTGGAAGCGTTCGAGCGCGGCTGGAGCGGCACGTGCCTGCTGTTCACGGCGGGCGAGACGACCGGCGCGCAGGCGGCGGCGCGCTCGCCGTGGGTGCGCTTCATCGGCTATTTGCTGCCGTACCGGAAAATACTCGCCCACCTGTTCCTCGCGACCTTCGTGATCCAGCTGCTGGGCGTCGTGCCGCCGCTCATCATCCAGAACATTCTCGACAGCGTGATCGTGCATCAGAACGTGAGCCTGCTGCACCTCCTGATCGTCGGCCTCGTCATCTCGCACGTGTTCACGCAGTTGATGACGACGATACGCGCACATCTGTCGAACTTCATGGTGCGCAGTCTCGACTTCGCGATGATGTCGCAGTTCTTCAAGCACACCATGTCGCTGCCGTTCTCGTTCTTCGCGCGCCGCAAAACGGGCGATATTTTCGCGCGCTTCCAGGAAAACCAGACGATTCGCGCGTTCCTGACCGAGTCGACGGTCACCACGGCGCTCAATCTGCTGATGATCTTCATTTACTTCACGATCATGTTTCTCTACAACGTGAAGCTCACGCTGCTGCTCATCGCTTTCGTCATTCCGATCATGGCGCTCACGGCAATTGCGACGCCGAGAATCAAGCGCTACGCGCGCGAAGTGTTTTCCGTGTCGACGGACGCGCGTTCCATGCTGATGGAAACGCTGGGCGGCGTGGAAACCGTGAAGGGCATGGGCATAGAAAGGGCGGTGCGGCTCAAGTGGGAGCGCAAGTACGCGAAGTCGCTCGAAGTGCAGTATCGCGCGCAGGCGTTCAACATTCTCGTCGGGCTGGGCAGTCAGTTGCTCAATGCCGCCACCACGATCGTGATTCTTTGGGTGGGCGCCACGCTCGTGCTCGACCAGGAGTTGAGCATCGGGCAACTCATCGCGTTCAACGCGTTCATGGGCAGCGTGCTCGCCCCGCTCATGGGCCTCGTCGGTCTCTGGAGCCTCATGAACGACGCCGCGGTCGCCATGGAGCGGCTTGGCGACGTTCTCGACATCGAGCCCGAGCAAAAGCCCGCCGACCTGGGCTCGCGCGTGCTGTTGCCCGATCTGCAGGGCGACATCGCGTTCGACGGCGTGTATTTCCGCTACGGCGGCAACGAAACGCCTTACGTGCTGGAGAACATCAGCTTTTCCGTGGGCCGTGGCCAGATGGTGGCGATCGTGGGGCGCAGCGGCTCGGGCAAGACGACGCTCGCCAAGCTGCTGGTGGGCTTCTACGCGCCCACGGAAGGCAAGATCAGCGTGGACGGCTACGACATGAGCGCGATCGACCACGCCTGTTTTCGCGGCCAGATCGGCTATGTGATGCAGACGAACCTCGTGTTTTCGGGCACCATCGCCGAGAACATCGCATGCGGCGATGCGAGTCCCGACTGGCGCAGGATGGAGGAAGTCGCGCGCATGGCCGACGCGCACGCGTTCATCGGCAAGATGCCGCTCGGCTACGAGCAGGTGGTGGGCGAGCGCGGCATGGGCCTTTCAGGTGGGCAGATCCAGCGTCTTTGCATCGCGCGCGCGCTCTATCACGATCCGCGTCTGCTCGTGTTCGATGAAGCCACGTCGTCGCTCGACACGCAGTCCGAGAGCAACATACTCGCGAACATGCACGACATCCTCCAGGGCCGCACGGCGCTCATCATCGCGCACCGGCTCAGCACCATCATGCAGGCGGACAAGATCCTCGTGCTCTATGAAGGCGCCATCGTCGAGCAGGGGCGGCACGAGGAACTCGTCGAACGCAGGGGGATGTATTACCAGCTCGTCCAGAAACAGCTGGGTACATCATGAAACTTTTCGATCCGCACGGGTTTGGCAGTTCCGTGGTTTCTTATGCGGGGCTGCTCGAAAAGATCGAGATCCTGCGCTCCACGCTGCGCTGGGCGCCGCGGCTCGAACGCGCCGAGATCGAGAAGCTGCTGAACCAGTCGAATGCGCTGCGCGACGAAGTCATGCAGCTTTCGCGCAAGGAGCGCTTCATCGAAGCGGCAGCCGAAGTGCCCGACACGCTCGATGCGCTCGATGCGCTCGACGCGCTCGACGCGCCCGGAAAGCCGGAGGCGCTCGCGCCTTCGGCGCACCGGCGGCGCGAGGCGCTGATCGCACGCAGCTTCATTTTCGAGGGGATATTCGGCGACAACCCGAAGCTGCTCGCGGCGCTGGAAATTGCTGAAAAGGCGGCGCCGACCGATCTGCCCGTGCTGATCGACGGCGAAAGCGGTACCGGCAAGGAACTGATGGCGAAAGTGATTCACGCCAACGGCGCGCGCGCCGACCGGCCCTACATTTCGGTGAACTGCGGCGCGATTCCCGACAACCTGCTCGAATCGGAACTGTTCGGCCACCGCCGGGGCGCGTTCACGGGCGCGTCGAGCGACCGCAAAGGCAAGTTCGAAAGCGCTCATACCGGCACGATCTTTCTCGACGAGATCGGCGAGTTGCCGCTGCAAGGCCAGGTCAAGCTGCTGCGCGTGCTCGAATCGCACGAAATCCAGCGCGTGGGCTCCGACGAACCGATTGCGGTGGACACGCGCATCGTTGCCGCGACCAACCGGAACCTGCGCGAGCTTGCCGCGCAGGGGCAGTTCCGCGAGGATCTCTTCTACCGGCTGAGCGTCATCCACGTCACGTTGCCCGCGCTGCGCGAACGCAGCGACGAAATCCCCTTGCTCATCGCCTGGTTCGGCGACGAGGCCGCCGGCCAGCTCAAGCGCCGCCCGGTGAAGCTCACGCCGAAGTTGCGCGATTTCCTGCTCACGTATGCGTACCCGGGCAACATCCGCGAGTTGCGCAACCTCGTCTACCGGCTGTCCTGCCTCGCCGGCGATACCGCCGACATCGAGCATCTGCCCGACGACATCCGTCCGAAGCCCACAGTGCCGGTGCTGCGCGCCGTGGAGACGGAGTCGCCGGGCGCGTCGCTCTCGCTCAGCGACGCGAAGCGCGCCGCGAGCGACGAAGCCGAGCGCGCATTTCTCGAACGCGGCCTGCAGGAAACGGGCGGCACGGTCGCCGAGCTTGCGCGTCGCTGCGAGATGAACCGCTCGCATCTGCAGATGCTGCTCAAGAAACACGGCATTCGCTCGAAGGATTTTCGTCACGCGGACAAGGCCAGTCACGAGAAGGACTCGTGAGGCCGGTATGCGCTCAGCGCTCCACGGCCGGATTGACGAGCGTATGGTCGGCGCCGCCGGGGTCGTCGACGCGCACGACCACGGCCGTGATGTTGTCGCGCCCGCCGGCCCGCAAGGCCATGTCGACGAGCATGTCCGTTGCGAGCTGGCAGTCTCCGTCGTCGAGCGCGTGCGCCATCTCGGGCGCCTGCACTTCGTTGCTGAGGCCGTCGCTGCAAACCAGAAAGAGGTCTCCGTCGCGCACGACGATGCGGCCTTCGTCGAGGTCGAGCCAGTCCGCCGCACCGACGGCCCGCGTAATCAGATGCTGTGACGGATGGTGGCGCGCGGCCTCGGCGCTCAGGTGGCCCTGCGCCTGGAGTTCCGCGACATAGCTGTGATCGGTCGTGAGCGCTTCGAGGCGCGCGTCGCGATACAGATAGATGCGGCTGTCGCCCGCCCACAGCCAGCCGAATTCGCGCCCGCGCGCCATCAGCACGGCGACCGTGCTGCCGATCATGCGCACGCCGCGCCGCGCCGCTTCGTCGCGCAACTGGCGGTTCACCGTTTGCAGCGCGCCACGTGCGGCGCCTGAAAAGCCGGTAAGCGAGTCCGGAGCGGCGAGTGCGCCGAGCGCGCGCACGATCATCGCACTGGCCAGATCGCCCGCCGTATGGCCGCCCATACCGTCGGCGACCGCCCACAAACCCGCTCGCGGCAGATCGAGACACGCGTCCTCGTTGAGCGCGCGCACGCGGCCGACATCGGTGCGAGACGCCGAGGTCCACTGCAATCCGCTCGTCACGATCGGGCCTCCATAGGCTACGCGAGACCGTTGTTCCTGCCGTTCTGGCCCACGCCCACCGTCACGTTCGAATTGGCCGCGGAGTTGGTCACGTCGAGCGTCTGGTACTGGTTGATGACCTGGTTCGCATAGAACGTGTTGCTGGTCTGGTAGAGATTGATGACCGGGCCGAGCATGGCGGGCTGCGCGGGTTCGTACGGCTGGATCCAGCCGAATACCCACGGCGCGCCGGCGCCGCGAATGAACGACATCGCCTTGCGGTCGATGTCGCGTTGCAGGTGAAGGTCGGTGATCGCGAGCGAGGTCATGATGAGTCTCCGTCCAGATTCCAGATGATGGCCGCGGACGCGGCTTGCCGTCCATCTCTTGCAAGCACCATGCCATTCCGGGGCGACGACGGGCCGATCCTCGCCCCATCGTCGCGAGCCTTGTCCATCGAGACGCTCCGGCGAGAGTCCGCATTCTCCGCATCCTGGCGCCCCACGGGCTGGCTGCGCAATGGTCGTGAGCAGGCCAACACCGCGAGGCCCATTGTCGTCAGCAGTCCGACACATTTGAAACGGGCCATTCGCCCGCGGAATCGGCTGCGAACTGGTGGTTTGCCACGAACACCTGCCCGGCGGCTTCGTTGGCCCGTCACCGACACGCCGGCGCCACCGTAGAGCCTGTCTTCGCCCGGAGCCTTGCGCAGCCGTCGTCGGCCTGCCTGGCATGGCTGATGCAGGATAGTTGGCAACCGGCAAACCCCTCGGCATTCCGGGGCGCCGGCAACCAGCCAGACGGACCTCGCCATGAGCCTCGATCTTCAACTGATGAACCGCAGCGCAGACGCAGCGTCCTGCGCCGACGTCCGCTCGGTCGCTCGACCGGCGACGCCGGCCGCGGAAGAACCGCCGCTGGGCGCGCATCTCGTCTCGCTGCGCACGGGCTACAGCCATCACGGGATCTATGTCGGCGCGGGCCGTGTCGTTCATTACGCAGGGCTGTGCAAGTCGCTGCATCGCGGGCCGGTCGAAGAAGTCACGCTCGAGCGCTTTGCGGCCGGGCACGAAGTCGCCGTCGTCGCGCATCCGCTGGCGGCGTATGCGGGCCGCGCGGCCGTGGCGCGGGCGCGCTCGCGTCTCGGCGAAGACCGCTATCGGCTGCTCAGCAACAACTGCGAGCATTTCTGTACCTGGTGCGTGGACGGCAAAGGCCGCAGCGAACAGGTTCGCGCCTGCGTTGCCCATCCGCTTGCCGGGTTGCGCGTCGTCCGCGCGCTGGTTCATGCGCGGCGCAGCGCGTACGCCATGCAGGCGGCGTGAGCGCCAGTGCTTCAGACGATGCTGCCCCCACATGCTTAGGAGACCATCATGAACCCCACCGGATCGCCGCTGCGCACCCTCGTCGACAAATGGCTCGCGCCCAATGCATGCGTGCCGGCCCGCGTGGTGCGCTTTAGCCGCACACAGGAACACCGGCTGCGTTTTGTTTGCGTCGAGGCGGTTCATCCGGCTCGCACGATTGCGATCTTCTTCTTTCGTCACGGCGATGGCTCATGGTGCGTGTTTCCGCCGGCGGCCGCCCGTCCGGCCATGACGGCCCGCGCCGCCTGATCCGTGTTGCGGCACAGATGCGAATTCAGCGCAGCAGCGTGGGTCGCGGCGGCTTCGAGGTTTCCGCGACCGGCGCACGGGATGTCGCCGCGCCGATGCGTATTGCGATGAACGGACGCGGCGCGAGCAGCGTTTCGCGCGACGCGACTCGGGCGCCGCCGCTGAACGCGGCCATTGCCTGCTTGTCCAGATCCACGCTTTCCGGAAGATCCTTGATGACCAGAATGCCCATGGCCTGCTCCACGAGAGCGGATGCGAGGCGCGAAGCAGCGCGCCGTGCCGCCGCGGCGTTGCGGTAGGTTTGCGGGGCGTTCACCCCGTGTTCCCCAGTATAGGCGGCGCGAGGCGCACGCGAACAGGCAGGCGGCGCCTTGCGGCGCCGTCTGCGAGGGGCCGGAGCAGCGCGGCGGCTAAAACATCGCGCCCGTGCTCGCGTATTGCGAGGGATTGACCTTGAGGTTCAGCG
This sequence comes from Paraburkholderia lycopersici, assembly GCF_900096975.1. Lineage (GTDB taxonomy): Bacteria > Pseudomonadota > Gammaproteobacteria > Burkholderiales > Burkholderiaceae > Paraburkholderia > Paraburkholderia lycopersici. The sequence continues at coordinate 31,269 of NZ_FMYQ01000035.1, read as the reverse complement.
GCCCGAAGCCGGCGCCGATATAGCCGATGTTGTTGAGCGCGGCGACGTCGACCACCTGAACCTGCGAGATGTTCTGCACGATGTTCGGCGACACGTTGATGTTGGCGATCGAACCGTAACCATAGGATGAGCCGTTGTTGCCGCCGCGCACGGCGGTCATGGCGCGGCGGTCGAGCTCCGTGCCGGGAGCCAGCTCGCGAATGACGAGGGAACACATGATGCACCTCCAGAAGCGGATGAATGCCGGCGGACGCGACGCACCGATGAACCGGGGTGCGTTCGCGCCGCCGTCGGGGCGATCAGAAGTTGATCGTGTTGTGGGCCGTCTGCACCGGGTTGACCGACGCGTGGATGTTCGACGCGAATGCGACGTCGTTGCCCACGTTGGCCACGATGCTGTTGGTCTGGCCGATCACCTGTTCGGCGGTGAAGTTGGTGGTGTCGTACTTCACGCTCGGCGTCGGGTAGACGGGCCACAGGGCCAGGTTGCCGCCGCGTACGGCGCCCATTTCGCGGCGGCCGAGTTCCTGGGCGACGCTCAGGTCTGCGATCATCAGCTTGCTCATGACAGTTCTCCAGAAGGGTAATACAGGGTAGTTGGCGATTGAGCTGCAGTGTGTTGCGGGCTCGCTTCCCTTAATGCACAGGACGTGCCAGCAACGCGGCGCGCATGGGTCGAAGAGCGCGCCGCCTTGTGCGGCGGAGCATTGAGCCGAGGTGATGCGCGCGTGCGCGGCCTATGGCGCGGTCTGCGCGCAACGACGCTGGTGGCGTGCGCCCAACAGTGCGTCTGAGCGTCGTTGGTTTCATGGCAACACCGGCGAGCGGGCCGCTAGTTCGGGCACCGATTGCGCTAGACGTTGCGGCGGACTAATCTTTCTTCAGACCTTGCCGCAAGGTGTTTTGCGTGCGTTGGCGCAGGCCATGGCGGGCGCAGGGCGCGCGGCGAGTCTGTATCCTGTAGAGGACGACGAGACCACATTGCAGCGGACTCGACGGGGATCGCGCCTTGCAGCCAATGCCGCCCATTGCAGCGCGCTGTTGTGCCGCAATCTTGCGCCGCGATCGCGTCGGCCCGGCTGGAGCTGAGTAGAAGGGCTGGGAATGATGAGCCTCACGCAGCTGATCCAGACGTTTCAGAGCGGAACGCTTTCACGTGAGGCGTTCTTCGCCGAGGTCGACCGCGTGCTTGCGGTCGATTCGGCGAATTGCGCGCGCCTGCGCGAAGCGGTGGACGCGACGCAGACGCTTCATCCGCTGCCGGATGCCGACTACGCGGAAGTTCTGCGCCGCATCGAGCACCGCCTGGACAGCACGGCGGCCACGGGCGACGAAACCCGCGTCCAGGAGAGTCTCGCGGCCGCGAGTTCAGCCGCATCCGAGGAAGCCGAGCACGTGAAGGGCATCGGCGATACGCTCAACGGACGCTTCGTGCTCGAAGAATGTCTGGGCGTGGGCGGCATGGGCACCGTCTACAAGGCGCTCGATCTGCGCAAGCTCGAAGCTTCCGACCGCAAACCTTATATCGCGATCAAGGTGCTGAACGTGCAGTTTCGCGGCCAGCCGACTTCGTTGATCGCGCTCCAGCGCGAGGCCCGCAAGGCGCAAACGCTCGCGCACCGCAATATCGTCACGGTGTACGACTTCGATCGCGACGGGCCGCTCGTCTACCTCACGATGGAGTATCTGTCGGGCAAGCCGCTCAGCAAACTGCTGCGCAAACCGGGTTTCGCGGGCATGCCGTTCGATCAGGCCCGGCCGGTCATTGCAGGCATGGGACAGGCATTGGCTTATGCGCACGAGCGCGGCTTCGTGCATTGCGATTTCAAGCCCGCCAATGTGTTCCTCACCGACGGCGGCGACGTCAAGGTGATCGACTTCGGCATTGCCCGCGTGTTTCAGCGACCGGAAGAAGATCCCGACGTCACCGTTTTCGATCCCGCGACATTGGGCGGAATCACGCCCGCCTATGCGAGCCCCGAGATGTTCGAGCACCGCGAGCCGGACCCGCGCGACGATGTCTACGCGCTTGCATGCGTGACTTACGAACTGTTGACCGGCAAACATCCGTTCAGCCGCAAGTCGGCCACCCAGGCGCGCAGCGAGAAGATGCGCGCCGAGCGTCCGCCGGGGCTCGACCGCACGCAATGGCGCACGTTGAGCACGTCGCTTTCGTTTGACCGTGCGTCGCGCACCGCCAGCGTCAACCAGTTCCTCGAGGGCATGGGCGTGCTGCCCCATGCATCGGCGTTCTCCGGCGCGCGCCTCGGGGCGATTGGCGCGGGGGCCATCGTGGTGGCCGGCGGGCTGTGGGTCGGCTACCGCGCGCTGTCCTGGCATGAAGAGCCGCGTGCGAGCGCTTCCGTGGCCGTCGCGCCTTCCGCCAGCGCGGCGAACACGGTCGCGCAGACAGATGGCCCGGCGAGCGTCCCGGCAGCCCCGGCCGGGACGCTCCTCACCGCAATGCCCGCCGTTGCCGTTGCGCATGGGGCTGCCGCGAGCGCGTCCGTTTCCGCGCCCGTGTCCGCGCCCATGGCGGAGGCCGCCGTGCCGGGCGCAACGGCGCTGGCCGCGCTGAACTCGACGCTCGCGCGCATCCCGTGCTCGGCGCTGGCAGCGTCGCTGCCGGCGCAGGTGCTCCAGGTTCGCGGGTTCGCCAATCCGGGCGACAGCATGGCTCACGTTCGCGACGCGCTTGCGCAAACGCCCGGGGCGCAGGGGGCGAAACTCGAAGTGATTCCCGTCGACAGCCATAACTGCGAGGTCGTCAGCGCGTTCGCGCCTTACTGGCGCGCCAATCATCAGGCAGGGGGCGGGGCGACGATCCGCACGCGGCCGCCGGACGCGCAACTCGCGCAGGGCACGCCGCTCGTCGTGGATATCACCACGCCGCATTACGACTCGTATGTCAACGTCGATTATTTCGCGCTCGACGGCAGCGTCGTGCATCTCGTGCCGAGCAATCACGAACGCGACAACCAGGCGCCGCCGGGCTTTTCGGCCACGGTCGGCGGCACGGGCGACTGGGTCGTGGACAAACCGTTCGGCACCGAGATGGTCGTGCTGCTGATTACGCCCGCGCCGCTGTTCGACGGGCTGCGGCCGCCCGCCGAGTCTCGGGCCGCCTATCTCGCCGCCGTCGACGAGCAACTGAAGCAGATGCAGACGCGTTACGGCGCGGGGCACATCGTCGCCGATTTCGTGCAGATCACCACGCATGCGCGCAGCGAATGAGCGTGTTCCTCCGGTGTACCGATGATTCCCGAATGGCGACTTGACGGTCGGCTCGCAGCGGCCACGTCTTCCCGCACCTTGTTCTTCCGATTTGCTTAAGCCGGGTTTCGCGAGAAGCAGAGACGCGGCCTTTTGCGGCGCGTGATACTCGAACCCGCATCGCAAAGCGTCGGAGATGGTCCGCTAGCGGCCAGAAAAAACAGAACAAGGAGACACCAGATCATGTCACCCAGGAGGCGGAGGCTTTCGGCCGCGCTATGCGCGGCCGCAATGGCGTGGTTAGCCGGGGGAGGGCGCGAAGCGCTCGCCGGGCCCCCGGAGCTGAAGATCGGCGCGCTCTTGCCGATGAGCGGCCCGAACGCCGAATACGGCCAGACCTTCGGCTCGGGCGCGGACCTTTCCGTGGCGCACGTCAACGCCGACCATCTGCTCGCCGAAAACCTCGTGCTCACCTACGAGGACAGTCAGGCGCTGCCCATGCAAGGCGTGCTCGGCATGAACAAGCTCGTCAACGTGTACGGCACGCCGTTCGTGCTGACCGGTTTCACCGGGGTTTCGAAGGCGATCGCGCCGCTCGCGCGCCGCAGCCGCACGGTGGCCGTGAACGGCGGCGGCGTCGGCCCGGATCTCGCGCAACTGGGTGCGTATTTCTGGAACGTGATCCCGCTCGCGAACGCGGAGGTGCGGGCCATCGTTCCCTATCTCGTCACGCAAAAGCAATTGAAGCGCTTCGTGCTGATCTACGTGGACGACCCGCTCGGCCAGTCGATCAACGAAGAGCTTGCCAGGGACCTGTCGCCGGCGGGCGGCCAGTTGCTGGCGTCGTTTGCGGTGCCGGCGGGCGCGCAGCAGTTCGGCGGCGTGGTGGCGCGCGTGCGCGACGCGAACCCCGATCTCATCTTCATCGCGTCGTACGGCGCGCAGCAATCGCAGATCGTCAAGCAGTTGCGCGACAACGGCGTGAACCAGCAGATCGCGAGCTATTCCGCGTTCAGCATTCCGGCCATCAACGCGCTGCCCGAAGCGAAGGGCGCGCTCTACACCACGCAGCGCTTCGACTGGAACGCGCCGGACCGGCTCACACGGCGTTTCGTGGCCGACTACCAGGCGAAATACGGCCACAAGCCCACCGCGTACGCCGCCAACTACTACAACGCCGTGCGCCTTTTCGCGATCCTTGCCGCGAAGCTGGAGCACGAAGGCAAGCCGGTGACGGGCGAGAATCTGCTCGCCGAGCGCGAACGGTCACGGCAGTTCGATCTGGTGGGCGGCAGCGTGTCGTTCGATGCGAACGGCGCCGTGCGCGCACCCATCCAGATCAACCAGATCGATGGTGCCGGCGGCACCGTCGTCTCGACCACGCAATGAGGAACGCGCCCATGCTCTTCATCCAGTTGCTTCTCAACGGCATTCAGCTCGGCGCGCTTTATGCGCTCACCGCGGGCGGATTCTCGCTGATCTTCGGCGCGACGCGCATTTTCCACTTCGCGCACGGCGCGGCTTTCATGATCGCGGGCTATGGCTTCTATGAGATCTACGCGAAGCTGCACTGGCCATGGTACGTCGCGCTCGTGATCGCGGCGGTCGTGACCGTGGCCTTTGGCGTGCTGCTCGACCGCCTGGTGTACACGCCGATCAAGCGTCACGAAAACTCGTTCTTCACGCTGTTCGCGGGCGCGTTCGGCGTGGGCATCATCGTGCAGAACCTCATTGCGTTCTGCTTCGGGCGCGGTTTCGTCGCCATTCCCACGCCGCTTTCGAAAGGCGTGGAAGTGCTGAACGGCGTGTACGTGTCGCCGCTCGCGGGCATTGCCGTGGTCACGACACTGGTCGCATTCGGCGCGCTCAACGCGTTTCTCTCGCGCAGCCAGACCGGCATCGCGCTGCGCGCGCTCGCCGACAGCCCCGAACTCGTACGCGCCTTCGGCATGTCGCCGCAGCGGCTCTCGCAGGTAGCGTTCGCGCTCGGCTCGCTGGCGGTGGTGCCGGCGGCCATCCTGTCCGGCGCGAGCGCGGGCCTCAATCCGTCCGTGGGCAGCCACGTGATGCTGATCAGCCTCGCGGCGACCATCGTGGGCGGCGTGGGCAGCCTGCGCGGCGCGGCCTGCGCGGGACTGCTGCTCGGCCTCGCCGAAAGTCTTTCGCTCGCGTGGTTCAGTTCGCAGTGGAGCGAAGCGGTGGTGTTCATCGTGCTGTTCCTGTTCATCCTGTTCCGGCCGTCCGGCTTCTTCGGCCGCGCGCTGGCTCATTGATGGCTTCAGGCTCAAAGGGACTTACATGCTCGCTTATCTACAGAACCTGGCCGTGCTGATTTGCGTGAACGCGATTCTCGCAATGACGCTCAATTTCCTGATGGGCTACGCGGGGATTTTTTCGCTCGCGCATGCGGTGTTTTTCGGCGTGGGCGCCTACGCGGCGGCGCTCGTGTCGATGCACGTGAGCTCGTCGATCTTCGTGTGCACGATCGCGTCGATGGCGCTTTGCGGCGCGCTCTCGCTCGCGCTTGCGCTGCCCGCGCTGCGCGTGCGCGGCGAATACTTCGTGGCCGCGTCGCTCGGCTTGCAGATGCTCGCGGTGACGGTGTTCTCCGAATGGCGCTCGGTCACGGGCGGGCTCGGCGGCATCACCAATATTCCGTCGCCCGTCGTGTTCGGCGTGCCGGTCGAGACGTCGAACGGCTTTTTCCTGCTCGCGCTCGGGTATCTGATCGCGGTGGCGCTCGTGCTGTGGCTGCTCGTGCGCTCGAGCTTCGGGCGCAACCTGCAGGCGATTCGCGACAGCGAATCGGCCGCGCAGGCGCTCGGCAAGAACGTGAAGGCGATCAAGACGCTTTCGGTGGTGGCGGCGGCCGCGCTGGCGGGAACCGCAGGCGTGGTCTACACGTTCTACCTCAGCTTCATCAACGTGGAGGGCTTCACGCTCGACCTTTCGGTGCTGTTGATGGCGATGGTCATCATCGGCGGCACGGGGTCGCTGTTCGGGCCGCTGATCGGCGCGGCGCTGCTCGTGTTGCTGCCCGCCGCGTTGAGCTTCGTGCCCGGCCTGCCGCAAGCGGAGGTCGGGCTCGTGCAGCAGGCGGTTTACGGCCTCGTGATGGTGCTGCTGATGATCTACCGTCCGGGCGGCATCGTGGGCGCGGGCAAACGCAGGCGCAACGCGGTGGCGCAGGCGCAGCAAGCCGCGCAGACGAGCGCGCAGCTCGGCGAAGGAGGCGCGCGATGAACGCACCTGTGACAAGCGCGGCAAGCGCTCATGCAAACGCACCGGCAAGCGCCACCCAGCCCGTGCTGCTCGAAGTGCGCCAGCTCGGCAAGCGCTTCGGCGGCTTGCAGGCCGTCTCCGACGTGTCGCTTTCGCTGCGCGCGGGCATCGTGACGACGCTGATCGGACCCAACGGCGCGGGCAAGACGACGCTCTTCAACCTCATTACCGGCCACCTGAGACCCAGCACCGGCGACGTGCTGTTCCAGGGCCGCTCGCTCATCGGCATGGAGCCGTGGCGCATTGCGCGCGCGGGCGTCGGCCGCACGTTCCAGGACTTGCGTCTTTTCACGCACATGAGCGTCGAAGAAAACGTGCTGACGGCGATGGAGCAAAGCGCCTGGCTCTGGCAGCCGGGCGGCGGCGCGACGCGGCGCGCGCGCGTCGCGAAGGTGCGCGAGATTCTTGCGGCCACCCATCTGGCGCACGTGGCGGGCTCGCGCGCCATCGACCTCGCCTATGCGGAGCGAAAGTTCCTGAGCATCGCGCGCCTCATCGCCAGCGAAGCGAAGATCTGGCTGCTCGACGAGCCTGCTTCGGGGCTCGACCCGCGTTCGTATGAAGATTTCGTCGCGCTGCTGCGCGGCCAGGTGCAAGGCGGCGTGACCGTCTGCATCATCGAACACAACCTGGACGTGGTGGCGAACGTGTCGGACCGCGTGGCGTTTCTCGATCAGGGCCGGCTGCTCGCGGAGGGCACGCCGCGCGAAGTGCTCGACGATGCGCGCCTCGCATCGATCTATTTCGGGGAGACCGCATGAGCGCACCCATTCTGAAAACGCGCGCCGTGACGGCCGGCTATGGCGGCCGCGCGGTGCTCAACGGCATCGACCTCGAACTGCGCGAAAACGAGGTGCTGTGCCTGCTCGGCCACAACGGCGCGGGCAAGTCGACGCTCGTGAAGACGCTGTTCGGCCTCATGGCGCCGACCAGCGGCGAAGTGCTGGTGGACGGCGTAAGGCGCGATCGCCAGAGTGTGCGAGCCTCCACGGCCGCCGGCATCGCGCTGGTGCCCGAAGGGCGCGGCGTGTTTCCGAGCCTCACGGTAGAAGAGGTGCTGCGCCTCGGTCTGTGGTCGGCGGACGTGCCAGCGGCCGGGCATGCGGCGCGCCTCGACTGGGTCATGCAGGTGCTGCCCGACATCAAGCGTTTCTATCGCCAGCGCGCCGGCTCGCTTTCGGGCGGCCAGCAGCAAATGGTGTCCGTTGGCCGTGCGCTGCTCTCGCGGCCGCGCTGCCTGCTGATGGACGAGCCGTCCATTGGCCTCGCGCCGAAGCTGTTTCAGGACCTGCTCGGCCCGATTCGCCAGTTGCAGCGGGATACGCGCATGTCGATTTTGCTCGTCGAGCAAAACGTGCGCGAGGCGCTCAAGGTGTGCGACCGCGTAGCCGTGATGAAGTCCGGCTCGCTAATACGCGAGGCGCTGCCCGCCGAGCTCGATACGAACGCGAAACTGATGGAGCTCTATTGATGCCGCAACACGCAATCCTCAACGCGCTCATCGAAGCGAGGCTCGCCGCGGGCGCGTCGGACACGGCTTTCATCGATGGCGATCGCACGATCAGCCACGCGCAGTTCGACGCGCTAGCGGAGCGCGCCGCGCGCTGGCTCGAAGCCGAGGGCATCGGCGCGGGCGAGCGCGTGGCCGTGTGGCTCGTGAACCGCATCGAATGGCTTGCCTTGCTGTTCGGCGCCGCGCGGATCGGTGCGAGCGTGGTGGCGGTCAATACGCGCTACCGGCGCGCGGAACTCGAGCATATTCTCGGCAAGTCGCGCGCGAAGATGCTGGTGCTGCAGCTGAACTTTCGCAAGATCGACTTCGCGGCCGAGCTTCAGGGTATCGCGCCGGGGGCGATTGCATCGCTGCGGAAGATCGCCGTGCTCGATGCCGACGACGCGGCGCCCGCCACGCTGCTGGGCAAGCCGGTAGTGCGTTGCGCGGGTCTGGATACACTCGATGCGCTCGATCCGGCGCGCGAGCGGCGGCCCGGCGAATCGGCCGAAGCGCCGCTGGTGCTCTTCACCACCTCCGGCACCACGAAGGCGCCGAAACTGGTCGTGCATCCACAGCACACCGTCGCCGGTCACAGCCAGCGCGCGGCGCGCGCATACGGCTTTGCCGAGCCCGGCGCGGTGATGCTCGCCGCGCTGCCGTTCTGCGGCGTGTTCGGCCTGAATGGCGCACTCGCCGCGTATGCGGGCGGTGCGCCGGTCGTGCTGATCGATACCTTCGACGGTCCGCAGGCGGCGCGGCTCGTGCAGAAGCATGGCGTGACGCACACGTTCGGCAGCGACGAGATGTACCGGCGTCTGCTCGAATCCGCCGAAGGCGAGCGGCCGTTTCCCTCAGCGCGCTTTTTCGGCTTCGCGGCTTTTCAGCCGGGGCTCGGCACGTTCGCGGCGCATGCGCAGACGCGCGGCGTGCAGTTAATCGGACTGTACGGGTCGAGCGAGGTGCAGGCGCTCTTCTCGCTGCAAAAGCGCGAAGCGCCGTTCGAAGCGCGCATCGAAGGCGGCGGCTACCCGGCGGCGGGCGAGGCGGCGCGCATCCGCATCCGCGATCTGGAAAGCGGCGAACTGCTGCCGCCGGGCATGAGCGGGGAGATCGAGATTGCGTCGCCGGGCAACTTTGCGCATTACCTCGACAATCCCGAGGCCACCGCCGAGGCGCTCACGCCGGACGGCTTCTTTCGCACTGGCGACATCGGTTTCCTGCGCGACGACGGCAGTTTCGTGTACCAGACGCGCAAGGGCGACGCGATCCGTCTTGCGGGTTTTCTCGTCAATCCGGTCGAAATCGAGGACGAAATCAAGGCGGTGGACGGCGTGGAAGATGCGCAGGTGGTGAGCGTCGAACTCGACGGTCAGCCGCGCCCGGTCGCGTTCGTGATCGCGAATCCGTCGAATGCGCCGGCGGCCGCGGTCGTGCAGGGCGCGCTCAGGGCACGCGTTGCCGCTTTCAAGGTGCCGGCGCGCGTGTGGTTCGTCGATGCGTTCCCCGTCACGCAGAGTTCGAACGGCGTGAAGATCCAGCGCGCGAGGCTGCGTGAAATGGCGGTTCAGCGCGTGCAGGCCGAAGCAGGCTTGCATTCGGACTTGCATTCGGACTTGCATTCGGGTTTGCGTTCGGGTTTGCGTTGATAGGCGGCGTATCACAACAAAGGAATCCTGACGATGTTGAACTCCCTTTTCTTCGAAGATTTTCAACTGGGCCAGTCGTTCGAGAGCGGCGGCCGCACGATCACAGAAAGCGACCTGACGTTCTTCTCCATGCTCTCGGGAGACTGGAACCCCATTCACGCCGACGCGGAATTCGCGCGCACGACGCGCTATGAACAGCGTGTCGTGCACGGCACGCTCGGCATCGCAATCGCGACGGGCATGCTGCATCAACTCGGCATCTTCCATGACAGCGCGGTGGCGATGATGTCGTTGAACGAATGGAAATTCATCGCGCCGATCTTCGTCGGCGACACGTTGCGGCTGCGCCTCGAGATCACGGGACTGGATGCCGGCAAGAGCGAGCGTGTGGGGCGGCTGGGCCGCCGCTTCGTGCTGCTCAACCAGCGCGGCGAGACCGTGCAGGACGGACACAGCGACCTGCTGATCCGCAAGCGCGGGGCGAACTGAGGCGCACGCAAGGCCGGCAACTCGCCTGCGCACGTCCACGCGGCAGCGGCGGGGCCAATGGTACGCTTGCACCTCAAGGTCACGTGGCTGGGGTTTTCCATCATGAAGCGCTTGTGCTGCGCAGCGTTCCTCATCGTGCTTACCGTCGGGTGCGCGTCGCCGCCGCCCGACGCGCATACCGATACCTACATGCTGCACGCGCCCTACCGCGCGACGCCGGGCACTTCGACGTCAAAGCCGCCGAGGCTCACGGTCGGCGTCAGCGATCCCGATACGCAGTTGATTCTTCCGTGGTTTCTCAACGACATCATCAACTTCGTGAACTATCGCTAGTCCGCGAGCGGTAGCGTATATCAGCGTCGATATGCGGGCACCGCGGTTATTTCCTCGACCGAAGCGGCCGTTCGCTCAACCGGCGCAACCTGCTGGTGCCTGGGTACCCAACCGGGCAGCCCGGGTAGCGTGATCGTGCCTGCCCGCGAAAATGCAAATACCTGAGAAAGGCTGACGCCGTTGCGCGCGAAAACCGGTGCGGATGTTATGCGCGATTTTTATGCGCGATCTATTCGTCGCGACCATCGATCGCAACCGGGACCGAGGCGCCGGCCAATGGCACTTCGAAGCGGCTTCGGGTCAATGGGCGGGCCTGTTTCGCATCGCTCGAATTCGCCGACGATGCCTTCGTCGGTATTCGCAGATTTCCTTTTCGCGCGCTACGTACCCGACGGCGCCACCGTGCGACAGTTCCCCCACCCGGTCGCGGCACCGGCTTCCCGCCGCGCTCCTAAAGTTTGAGACGCCGCCTGCCGTTATGGCATTAGCGTAGCGGTCCGTATTGCTACGGCACGGCCGCGGGGTCAAGGCTTGACAGTCGCCGGTCATGAATCCTGGCGTGGTGCAGCGGCAATTCGAGAGCGCGACAGACTGACCGTCTGGTGCGCGGCAAGAGACCAACGGTAACGCATGTGAGCGCCCGAAACGAAATCTATTCTTTGCCGCGCGGCAGGCTGGCCCGATGGCTGACCGCGCCCGGACAGGATACGCCCCACGACATTCGCGTCGCGCTTGTCGGCACCTTGTTCGGGACCCTGCCGATCTTCTTCGGCGGCGTATCGAACACCGTGGCTGTGGCATGGGTGCTGGCGCGCCGGCATCCTACGCTGCCGTTCAAGTTGTGGGTCCTCGCCGAGATTGTCGTATGCGCGATGCGCCTCGGCACGCTCGCGCTTTCCCGGCGCCGCGCGTCGGAAGGCAAGACGACGCCCACCGACTTCTATGTCCTGCTTGCGCCCTTGTGGGGAGCAACAGTCGGTTACGGCGCGCTGGTCAGCGCGATGAGCCGGGACTGGGTCGCCGCCACGCTGGCCTTTCTTTCGGCCGCCGCGATGGTGGGCGGGATCTGCTTTCGCAATTTCGCGGCGCCGCGCCTCGTGGCGGTCATGATCTGCCTCTCGCTCGGCCCGTGCTGCATTGGAGCGCTGTTCGGCGGCGAGCCGGTCCTGTTGCTCACGCTGCTGCAAATTCCCTTTTATGTGTTTGCGATGAGCGTCGCGGCGCGTCACCTGAACGCCATGCTCATCTCGACGATGAAGGCCGAACGGGAAAACAGTCATCGCGCGCGGCACGACGCGCTGACCGGGCTCCTGAACCGTGACGGCCTGTTCAGCGCGGCGGGTCGCTCGGGCGCGTCTCTCATCAAGGCGGGCATGACGGTTTTCTTCGTCGATCTGGACGGCTTCAAGTCGGTCAACGACGCGCACGGCCACAAGTCGGGCGACGTGCTGCTCGCGCAGGTAGCCAGCCGCCTGCGCACGCTTGCGAGCCCGGGCGCGTGGGTCGCGCGCATAGGCGGCGACGAATTCGTCATCATCGAGCCCCGCGTGGAACGGGCGCCCCATGAATGGGCCGCCTTCGTGACCGAAGCGATCGAGCGGCCGTTCGAACTGGCGCCGGGCTTGCTGGTGAGCGTCGGCGCGAGCGTCGGCTTCACGATGGTCGCGGCGGACGACCTGGATATCGAAATGGCATTGCGCCGCGCCGATCTCGCGATGTATGCGGTCAAGCGCCAAAAAACGATTGGCATACCCGCTGCTCCGGCCGAAAGAACCGCATGACGACTGCCGGCCGGTCGGCTGGAATCAGATGCGCGATTTTCCCGACGCAAAAGATTTCATTTATTTTCGCCCGCTGAAACGACATCGTTGCGCTCGCCGGCGCTAGCGCGAAGCGCGCGCCGCGTCATGTTCCGTTCATCACCCTTTCGCCGACCCCGCCAATTGCGAGGTCGCACGCGATTCTTTCTTTGATGTTAATTTAAACATCATTCCCGCATTTTCGATTTAACGGCGATTTACGCGGTTTTTTTAGCGCGTATTGGCCGAACAATCGTCTTTATTATTCGCCAGTTACCCAACAGTCATCGAATCATGAACAACCGTATTCCAGATCGCGCGCTTTCACGGCAGGACGAGACGACGCTGCGCCAATGGCTGTCCGTGTTCGCCGTGGCGATCAGCGCCTTTGCGTTCGTGACCTCCGAGTTCCTGCCGGTCGGCCTGCTCACCGGGATCGCACGCGACCTTCATGTGACGCCGGGCACCGCCGGGTTGATGGTGACCACGCCGGGCGTGATGGCGGCGATTTTTGCGCCTGGCCTCATGATCTTCGCGGGGCGCATGGACCGCCGGTCCGTGTTTTTGCTGCTCACGTCGATGCTGCTCGCATCGAATATCGTCTCCGCGCTCTCGACGAATTTCGCCACCATGTTGATCGGCCGCGCGATGCTCGGCGCGGCGCTAGGCGGCTTCTGGACGCTCGCGACCGCCGCAGCGGGCCGCCTCGTGCATATGAGCGACGCCGCGCGCGCCACGGCCATCATCCTCACCGGCGTGACTTTTGCGACCGTGATCGGCGTGCCGCTGGGCACCTTTATCGCGGGCCTTGCTTCGTGGCGCATGTCGTTTTTCGTGACGGGTGGTCTCGTCGCGCTCGCGCTCATTGCGCAGGCGTTGCTGGTGCCGTCGCTGCCTTCGGCCGCCGCATTGCGTATCGCCGATTTCGCCAGGCTGCTGCGCCGCCCGCACGTGCGCTTGAGCATGCTGATGGTGGCGCTCGTGTTCGGCGCGCATTTTTCTACTTACACCTTCATCGCACCGCTTTTGCAGCAGGACTTTTCGATGAGCGCGATGACGCTGCTGCTGCTCGCATTCGGCGTAATAGGCTTCTTTTCCAACGCGCTGACCTCCGTGGCGGTCGCGAAGCGCCTCAAGACTTCCGTGGCGACGATGACCGCGCTCCTGCTGTGTGCGCTCGCGGCGATGCTCCTGCTCGACCACGCGCGCATTGGCGAAATCGCCGCGATGCTGATGTGGGGCGTCGCGTTCGGCGCGATTCCGCTGTGCTTCTCCGTCTGGATCCAGCGCGGCACCGCCGATCTGCCCGAAGCGGGCTCGGCGATGTTCGTGAGCGTGATTCAGGTGGCGATCGCGCTGGGCTCGTCGGTGGGCGGCGCGATCGTAGACCATGCTGGCGTGCGCGCCGACCTGGTGCTTGGCTGCGCGCTGGCGGTGTCCGGACTCGTGACGCTGCAGCGGCTCGCGGCGATGGAGCGGCCGGCGAGCGTCGCGGCGCTCGAATGCGAATGCAGTCCGTCGGTCGATTGATATGCGCGATGCGCCCGTATGTTCACGCGGTCTCGCATCTGGCCGTGTGCATGCGGGCGCGCAAGGCGCTGGTTATGGCGAATATCGCTTCAAGGCTTCAGGCCGCTTCCAGTGTTCGACAGCCAGTTTGTCCGTGATGCGTACCGTTGGCAGCAACGGTGTGTAACCGCGCAGAATGGCTTCGCTGGCCGCGAGTGCTTCCGAACGGAATATGTCGTTGGTGAACTTGCTGCCATCGACGAATTCCAGCGAATAACCGTCGATAGGTCCCCATTGACCTCTGGGCAAAGGCTCGATAAATACGTCCATCGTGTAGCTCCAGTGAGTGAAAGATTCGTTTCATTTAATGTATCTCACGGGAAGTCCGGCTGTCTTCCTGCATGGGCGTATTGATTGTTCCTTTGTATTCAATGGCTTGGGAGGATGTTTTCACGATGAGGGAGCGTGTTTTTTGATGCGCAATTCACCGGCCCTCGTGAATGGACCGATTTTCCATGCATCGGATAGACGTTGCACCATGCGAAAACCGCCTCAACGCGATGAGGGGCGCTGGCATGGCGGGACCGGTCGCGTGGCCGATATGGATCGGGAAGGAATTCGGCCAGTTGGTCCGATCCCCCGGGGCGCCGTTCCGCACAGGCCGGAGATCCGCGCCGCGCGGCGGTGCGCGCTCCGTAGTGTCAATCCGTCTCAATCCGTCTCAATCCGCCTTTACGTCGACCGCCACATCCACCTGATGCGCGCCGCCGCCAAGTATGACGCCCCGCAGGAGCGACACGTCGGTGTAATCGCGGCCGATCGCGAGCGTCACGTGGCCCTGATCGGCGAGCACGTCGTTGGTGGGATCGAGATCGATCCAGCCGGCGGAAGGCGCCGAGGGCACGTAGAGCGACACCCACGCATGCGAGGCGTCCGCGCCGATCATCGGCGGCGCGTCTTCGGGCGGGTCGTTGCGCAGATAGCCGCTCACGTAGCGCGCCGCGAGCCCGATCGACCGCAGGCAGCCGATCATCACCTGGGCGAAGTCCTGGCACACGCCGTGGCGCAGTTCGAATGCGCGCGCGGCAGGCGTATCGAACGCCGTTGCCGAGGGGCGGTACGTGAAATCGGCGTGGATGCGATGCATCAGTTCGATCGCGCCGGCCAGCACGGGCATGCCGGGAGGGAAACTCTCCAGCGCGTAGGCGCGCAGTTCGGGAAGCAAGGCGATATTCGGCGAGGCGAAGCAGAACTCCGACTCCGCATGGAAGGCGCCGCCCGCCGTGTAACGAAGCATGCGCGCGACGTCTTCCCAGACCGGCGTGCCGCGAGCGTCGAGCGAAGCATAGCGCGGCGTGAGCAGCACGCTCGTCTCGCTCGTCATCCGCAGGTAGTCGTGCGGCGCGTCGAACGAGAAGTACAGGACCTCGTTGCCGAACGCGTCGCGGCGGCTCGTCTGATACGACGGCGAGGGCTCGATGCGTTCGCGGTGCGCCAGCACGCGCTGCCAGGGAAGGTCGAGCGGGCGGATCGTCGCGAGATGCTGCGCGGTCTCGACGAGCGTCGAATAACGGTAGGTCGTGCGGTGCGTGACCGCGAGGCGCGTGCCGTTCATGACCATACCTGCGCGGCGAGCGGCACGGCGTGACTGAACCAGCGCGCGCTGATCTCGTTCGACGTCGCGGCCATGCGCCCGGCGAGACTGTCGCACAGCGCCGTGAGCGCGGGATACCGGCCGTCGTCGCCGGGCTCGCAAAGCGTCTCCAGCGTGGGCAGCGCCTCGATGGGCGCGAGCTGCGAAGCGAACGGCTCGCGCGGCGGTCCTCCCGCTGCCTGGGCGATCTCGTCGAGCCGCGCGCGCAGCCGCACGTAGACGCCGTAGAGGCCGCGCGGATTGGTCGGATCGGTCACGATCACGTCGAGCAGGGCGGGCACTTCGAGGCGCCCCGGATACAGCGAGCGATACGTGAGCGTGCTGTCGAACAGTTGCAGCAGCACGTCGAAGCCCGCGGGCGTGGCCAGTGTGCGTTCGTGTGCGGCAATGCGTAGCATCGTGGCCAGCGCGGCCACGCGTTCGATGTGGCGGCCCGCGAACAGCAGCCGCCACGCTTCGTCGCGCGTCATGCGGTCGCCCTGGCAGCCGCTGATCGCGCTTAGCTGCGTGGCGAGCGCCTCGAGCGCGTCCATCAGCGCCATGCGGTCGTAAGGCGTGGGGCGCCTGAGTTCGATGGCCGCGCCGTGACGCGCCGGCGCGAGTGAAAGCGCCTCGAGCGCGTCGCGGAAGTCGTTGCGCGAGGCGAGCACGGTGCGCCAATGGTCGCTCGAAAGCCGCCCGCGAATTTCGCCGCATGCGTACGCCTGGCTGGCGAGCGTCCGGCCGATTCCCGTTGCGCCCGCATTCTCGTGCAGATTGGCCACGAGCGCGCGCTCGAAGTTGTCGAGGCCGCGCCGCGCTTCGCCCCCGGTGGACGGCACGAGGCCGTTTGCGGCCGCGAGTTCGACGAAGGTGCCGAACAGCGCTTGCGCGTCGCTGCCTTCGAGCGAGCCGAGAATCAGCCGGCACAGCCGTACGCCGTTTTCGGCGCGTTCGCCGTAGCGGCCGGCCCAGAACAGGTTTTCTGCCGAGCGGCTCGGCACACGCCGACGCTCGCGACGCAGGTCGCCGGGTTTCATCGGGCTCGGCAGGAGCGTGAAAGCCGAACCGGGCTGGCTCGACAGCACCCAGGTATCCACGCTGCTGCCGCCCACCTGCATCGATACCGATTCCTGATGTTCCGCCGCGAGGCGCGTGAAGCCGCCGGGCAGCACGCGCCAGCCGCACGCCTGGTCGGCGATCGCATAGACGCGCAGCACGGCGGGCCGCGAGCCGAGCATGCCCGCGCCGTTCTCGTAGCGGGGCGTATAGCTGTAGCGCAGCGGTTGCTGGACCGTGAAGGCGTCGGGCAACTGCTCGATGCGCTCGCGCCAGTCGGCGAGCGTTTGCGGCCCGGCGGCGAGCCCCGGCGGCGCGGACGGCGCGCGCGAGCTGCCGGGCCAGGTCGGCACGAGCAGCGCCTCGGGCGCCTGAGCGAGCGCGTCGCGCCACGCTGCGTCTTCGCCGCACCACCACGTCGCGACGCCCGGCAGCGTGAGCGTCTCGCCGAGCAGGGCCTGCGCGATTCCGGGCATGAAACCGTGCAGCGCGGGTGATTCGACGAAGCCCGCGCCGGGCACGTTCGAGACCATCACGTTGCCGGCGCGCATGACCTGCAGCAGGCCCGGCACGCCGATAGTCGAGTCGGCGCGCAGCTCCACAGGGTCGCAGAAGCTATCGTCGAGACGGCGCAGCACCGCGTGCACGCGCTCCAGGCCGTCGAGCGTCTTGAGGTACAGCATGTCGTCGCGTACCGTGAGGTCCTTGCCCTCGACCAGCGTGAGGCCGAGATAGCGCGCGAGGAACACGTGCTCGAAATATGTCTCGCTGAACGGCCCCGGCGTGAGCAGCACGATATGCGGAGACGCGCCATTCGCGCTGCGCGCATCGGCGTTCATGATCGCGCGCGCGGCTGCGGCGAGCGTCGCGATGAGCTGCGAATAGGAGGGCGCGAGGCGACGCACCCGCATGGTGCGAAACGGTTCGGCGAAGAGACTCGATACGATGAGCCGGTTTTCCAGCAGATAGCCGAGCCCCGAGGGCGCTTCCGCGCGGTGCGAAACGACGGTCCACTGGCCTTCGGGCGAGCGCGCGAGGTCGAGGGCGACGATCTGCAGATACTGGCGGCCCGGCGGCGCGAAGCCTTTCACGGCGCGCAGATAGCCGGGGTGGCCGAACACCAGCGCGGGCGGCAGCAGGCCGCGCGCGAGCAGCGTTTGCGGTCCGTAGATGTCGGCGACGATCTCGTTGAGCAGGCGCGCGCGCTGCGCGACGCCGCGCTCGATCTGCGCCCATTCTCCCTCGTCGATGATGAGCGGCAGCACGTCGAGCGCCCACGGCCGCGGTCCACCCGGGTCCGCGTAGACGTTATAGGTGATGTCGTTTTCCCGCACCTGGCGCGCGACCGATGCCGCCGCGCCGTCGAAGCCCGCTACGCCACGCTTGCCGAGCAGCCCGAAAAACTGCTGCCAGGGCTCGCGCAGCTCGCCATCCGCCGTGCGCAGTTCGTTCCAGTGTCCGGTGCGCACCGGCAGCGTGCGCAGCGGCGCGAGCGCCGGCGCGTCGCTGGCGGAGGAATCGAACGGCAAGGTGGATTGGGTCGGCAAGATCGTGAGTCGTGGCGGTGCGCCTCGTTTGCGAGGCGCACCTTCGGTTAGGGCGCTTGACGTGTTATCGGCCGCGATCAGCCGCGGCGCAGATCCAGTGTGAACGGAAATTCGAGGCTGCGCTCGGGCGGCGCGACTTCCACGGAACCCGGCGTGTGTCCGGTCGTGAAGAAGCGCGCGCGGCGCCGGCTTTCGGCCTCGTAGGCGTTGACGGGAAACGTCTGATAATTGCGGCCGCCCGGGTGCGCAACATGATACTGGCATCCGCCGATCGCGCGAGCGTTCCAGGTGTCGACGATATCGATCGTGAGCGGCGCGTGCACGCCGATGGCGGGGTGCAGCGCGGCCGTCTGCTGCCAGGCGCGAAAGCGCACGCCGGCCACGCTCTCGCTCACGCGCCCGGTGGGCTGCAGCGGCAGTGCGCGGCCGTTCACGGTGACGACGTGACGGCTCTCGTTGATGCCGAGCGCGAGCACTTCGAGCCGCTCCACCGACGAATCGACGTACCGCACCGTGCCGGCGGGCGCGCCTTCCTCGCCCATCACATGCCACGGTTCTAGCGCATGGCGCACGGTGAGGGCGATGCCGCTCGTCTGCAGCTCGCCCACCAGCGGGAAGCGGAACTCGAAGTGCGGCGCGAACCAGGCGGGGTCGAGCGCGAAACCCGCCGCGGCGGTTTCGGCGAGCACGTCGTCGAAATCCATCCGCACGAAGGTCGAGAGCATGAAGCGGTCGTGCAGCTCTGTGCCCCAACGCGTGAGGCGGCGCGTGTACGGCGTCTTCCAGAAACGCGCGACGAGCGCGCGCAGCAGCAGTTGCTGCGCGAGGCTCATGCGCGCGTGCGGCGGCATTTCGAAGCCGCGCAGTTCGAGCAGGCCGAGGCGGCCCGCCGGGCCGTCGGGCGAGTAGAGCTTGTCGATGCAGAACTCGGCGCGGTGCGTGTTGCCGGTCACGTCGATGAGGATGTTGCGCAACGCGCGGTCGACGAGCCAGGGCGGCACGCGCTCGCCGCCGCCGGCGGCTTCGGCGAATCCATGCAGCAGATCGACCTGGCGCTGGACGCTGGCGAGCGCGATCTCGAGTTCGTAGACCTGATCGTTGCGCGCCTCGTCCACGCGCGGCGCCTGGCTCGTCGGCCCGATGAAAAGCCCCGAGAACAGGTACGAAAGCGACGGATGGTTGTGCCAGTAGGCGAGGAGGCTCGCGAGCAGGTCGGGGCGGCGCAGGAACGGGCTGTCGGCGGGCGTGGCGCCGCCGAGCACGAAATGATTGCCGCCGCCGGTGCCGGTGTGCCGGCCGTCGAGCATGAACTTTTCCGTGGAGAGCGCCGTTTCGTGCGCGGCCTGGTAGAGGAATCCGGTGCGTTCGACCAGTTCGTCCCAGTTCGACGATGGGTGAATGTTCACTTCGATCACGCCGGGGTCGGGCGTGACCTGGAGCAGTTTCAGACGCGGGTCGCGCGGCGGCGGGTAGCCCTCGATCACGACGGGAAGCGCGAGTTCGGCGGCGGTGCTTTCGACGGCGGCGAGCAGGTCCAGGTAGTCGTCGAGCTCGGCGAGCGGCGGCATGAACACGTGCAACTGGCCTTGCCCGCAGCCGACGGATGCGGCCTCGGCTTTCGGGCCCGCCGCGCGCGCGGGATCGCGCGCTTCGACGCACAGCGCCGTGCGGTGGAGCCAGTCCGCGGATTCGCCGCGCTCGGGGGGGCGGTTGGCTTCGGTCCCGTCGGCGCTTGCGGCGCCTTCGACGTCGGCGGCGAGGCGCGCACTTTCTCCGTGCCGCGCTTGCGCGGCTGCGTCGACGCTGCGCTCGTACTGCATGCGCAGCTCGGCCGCGCTGCGCAGCGGCGCCGGCGCGGCGAACGGATCGCGCGTGTGCTGCCATGGGTAGTCGCCCGCCGCGACCCACGGCAGCGAATCGAGCGGCAGCCGGTAGCCCATCGGCGAGTCGCCGGGAATGAGGTACATGCGCTCGTCGCGGAAGAACCAGGGGCCGCTCATCCAGCGCGGACCCTGCAAGGCGGGCTGCGCCGCCGGTGTGTCGCTGCGCTCGCGCGCGAGCGGCAGCACGTAGCCGGTCACGGTGTCGAGACCCGCGTCGAACACGCGGCGCAGCCGCAGGCGCTCGAGCTCGTCGTCGAGGCGCGAGTCGAACGGATCGACGTTCACGGGCAGGCGGCGTTCCCGCCACAGGTAATACCAGGTGTCCTCATAGCCTGGTTGTACATGCCGCGGGTCGACCGCGAGCTTCGCGGCGAGGTGTTCGATGAAGCGCCGCGCGTCCTGCGCCGTGTGATGGGCGGGCGAGCGCTCGTCGGCGAACAGCGCGGGATCGCGCCAGCACGGCTCGCCGTCGGCGCGCCAGAAGAGCGACAGCGCCCAGCGCGGCAACTGCTCGCCCGGATACCATTTGCCCTGGCCGATGTGCAGAAAGCCCAGCGCGCCATAATGCGCGCGCAGCTTGTCCATCAGCGCGATGGCGTA
Source organism: Paraburkholderia lycopersici (assembly GCF_900096975.1). Classification (GTDB taxonomy): domain Bacteria; phylum Pseudomonadota; class Gammaproteobacteria; order Burkholderiales; family Burkholderiaceae; genus Paraburkholderia; species Paraburkholderia lycopersici. The sequence continues at coordinate 10,781 of NZ_FMYQ01000035.1, read as the reverse complement.
GCGGCGCTTGGTTGGACCGAGCGCGTCGGTGTTCCATTCGGGCGCGTCGCGGTCGCCCGCGGCCACGAAGGTCGGCTCGCCGCCCATCGTGAGGCGCACGTCCTGGCTGGCGAGCGCGGCGTCCACCTGGGCGCCCATCGCATGCATGTCGGCCCACTGCGCTTCGGTGTAGGGCTTCGTTACGCGCGGCGTTTCGAGCACGCGCAAGATCGACATCGAGTGCGAGAACTCGACTTCGCATTCGTCGAGCGCGCCGGAGATCGGCGCGGCGCTGCCGGGCTCCGGCGTGCAGGCCACCGGAATATGGCCTTCGCCCGCCAGCAGCCCCGAGGTCGGATCGAGCCCGATCCAGCCCGCGCCCGGCAGGTAGACCTCGCACCAGGCATGCAGGTCCGTGAAATCGGCCTCGGCGCCGCGCGGGCCGTCGATCGCCTTGACGTCGGGCGTGAGCTGCAGCAGGTAGCCCGAGACGAAACGCGCCGCGAGGCCGAGCTGGCGCAGCGTCTGCACGAGCAGCCAGCCCGTGTCGCGACAGGAGCCGGAGCCTTTTTCCAGTGTTTCCTCGGGCGTCTGCACGCCCGGCTCCATGCGGATCAGGTAGCCGATTTCGCGTTGCAGGCGCTGGTTCAGATCGACGAGGAAGTCGATGGTGACCCGCGGCGTGCGGTCGATCGTCTCGACGAACGCGGCGAAGCGCGGCGTCGGCTCGCCGCGCACGAGATAGGGCGCGAGCTCCGCAGCCAGCTCGGGCGTGTAGGCGAACGGAAAGTGCTCGGCGCTCGGCTCGAGAAAGAAGTCGAACGGGTTGTAGACCGCCATTTCCGCGACCAGGTCGATCGTGACGCGGAACTCGCGCGTCGGCTCGGGAAACGCAAGCCGCGCCTGGTAGTTGGCGAACGGGTCCTGCTGCCAGTTGACGAAATGATCGGCGGGCTCCACGCGCATCGAGTACGAGAGGATGGGCGTGCGGCAGTGCGGCGCGGGGCGCAGGCGCACCACGTGAGGCGCGAGGCGCACGAGCCGGTCATAGCGATACTGCGTGACATGGTTTAACGCGACACGGATGGACACACCCGACTCCTCGATCGACATGAATGGAAGGGACGCAAAGGCGCACGGCGCAGCGTGCGTATGATGCGGGCGGTGAGCGTGCCGGATATGACAACGGCGGCGAAAACTGCGGCGAAAACCGGGGCGACAGCGGCCACGCGCGAGCGAGGCACGCCGCGTGCTCGGCGAGGTTTTGCGGCCCGCGCGGCCATCACGGGAATACGGCAATGAAGACTTTTCACTGCGATCGCTGCAATCAGCTGGTGTTTTTCGAAAACGAGCGCTGCGAGCGTTGCGAGGCGCGCTTGGGCTACGTCCCGCAAACCGGCGAAATGCACGCGTTCGAGGACGCAGGCGATGGCCGCTGGCGCAGCCTCAATGCCGAGGCGCAGGGCGCGTTCTTTCGCCAGTGCCACAACTACGCGGCCGAAAACGTCTGCAACGGCATGATCCCCGCCGATTGCGCCGATACGCTGTGCCGCGCCTGCCAGTTCACGCGCACGATCCCCGACCTTGCGCGGCCCGAGAACCGCCTTTACTGGTATCGGCTCGAAACGGCCAAGCGGCGCCTGCTGTACACGCTGGGCGCGCTCGGTCTGCCGCTCGTCACGCGCGCCGAAGACCCCGGGCATGGCCTGCAGTTCGAGTTCCTCGAGGAAACGGGCGATGGCCCGCGCATCATGACGGGCCACGATCACGGCCTCATCACGATGAACATCGCGGAGGCCGACGACGCGCATCGCGAGCGCACGCGCATTTCGCTGCACGAGCCGTATCGCACGTTGCTCGGGCATTTTCGCCACGAGGTCGGCCATTACTATTTCGACCGCCTCATAGCGGGCACGCGCTGGCTCGACCCGTTTCGCCGCCGCTTCGGCGACGAGCGCGCCGACTACGCCGAGGCGCTCGCCGCGCATTACGCCGACGGCTCCCCGCCCGACTGGGCCGAGCGCCATGTGAGCGCGTATGCGTCGGCGCATCCGTGGGAGGACTGGGCCGAGACGTGGGCGCATTACCTGCATATCGTCGATACGCTCGACACGGCGACGGCCTGCGGCCTTGCGCTCCTGCCCGAAAGCCCCGACGAGCCCCTGCTGGTCGACCAGACACCGGTGGACGAAGCGAGCTTCGAAGGCTTGATGGCGCGCTGGTTTCCGCTCACCTACGTGCTCAACAGCCTGAACCGCAGCCTCGGCATGCCCGACGGCTATCCGTTCGCACTGGCTTCGCCCGTCATCGACAAGTTGCGGTTCGTACATCGCGTGATCTCGGCTTCGGCTTCGCGGTCGTGAAGGCGCGCGCGACTCAGGCGGCCGCGGCCACCGACTCGGGGAGGGCGGGCCGCACGAGCGTGTTGCCCACGCGCCGCGCAAGCTCGTTGACGCGCCCGATCAGCGCGACGAGCCAGTCGCGCAGCGCGCCGCTCGCGAGCCACTCGTCGAGCGGCGCCCGGCGGACTTCGTCGCAGAGCTGCTGCGCGAGGCGTTCGGTTTGCGTCGATTGCCCGTTGCGCAGCCGCACCACGATGCGACGCATCTCGTCGAGATTCGCCGCCAGCGAGCCGGGCCAGTCCGCGCGCTGCAGCAGCAGCGCCGCGACGCTCGCGGGCGCGATGGCGGAGCGGTAAAGCTGGCGGTAGGCGTCGAAGGCCGAGACGGCGCGCAGCAGCGCGCTTGCGCGGTGATAGTCGAAGGCGGGCGCGCCTGCGCGCATGTCGAGCAGATCGCAGTGCGCTTCGAGGGTGCGCGCCATGTGGTCCGCGCGCTCCACACAGCCTCCGAGGCACAGGAATTCGAACGCCTCGTCCTGCACCGGCGCCGCCAGTTGCACGCCTCGCGCGAGATGCGAGCGCTGCTTGATCCACTCGAAGAAGGCGTAAGGGTCCCGCTCGTGCAGGCCGTCCGCGATCAGGCGCTGCAATTCGAGCCACGTGCCGTTGAACGTCTCCCAGAGGTCGGCGCTGGCCCAGCCTCGCACCGCGCGCGCATTCTCGCGCGCAAAGCGCAGGCTGCTGGCGATCGACGACGGATTCGCCGGGTCGGTGGCCATATAGGCGATGACTTCCCGGCTCGCGATGCCGTCGTGCGCGAGCCGGTAGTGGTCGGCGAGGCCGGCGATCGAAAGGACCGCGAGCCAGCCGCGGCTGGCGCCTTCGTCGCCGTATGGCGCGGCGGCGCCCTCGCATTCCGGCTGCAGCAGCGAGAGCTGATAGTTCGCGTCGAGCAGGCGGGCGAGATGCTCGGCCCGCGCGGTGTGGCGGGTCAACCAGAACAGATGTTCGGCGGTGCGGCTCAGCATGAGGCCTCCGGTTTGGCGTGGCGCGGGCGTGCGGCCGGGCGTCCTGGGTTGATTTGCGATCCTGATCGATCGTCCTGAATTCGCAGGCGGGCGGCTCAGCGCTCCAGCACCCAGGTATCTTTCGTGCCGCCGCCCTGCGAGGAATTGACTACGAGCGAGCCCTCGCGCAGCGCGACCCGGGTGAGCCCGCCCGGCACCATGCGCACTTCCTTGCCCGAGAGCACGAACGGGCGCAGGTCGATGTGGCGCGGCGCGATGCCCGTCTCGACCCACGTCGGGCAGGTGGAGAGAGACAGCGTGGGCTGCGCGATGTACTTGTCGGGGTTCGCGACGAGCGCCGCGCGAAACGCCTCGATCTCGGCGCGCGTGGAAGCGGGACCGATCAGCATGCCGTAGCCGCCAGCGCCGTGCGTTTCCTTCACGACCAGATCGGGCAGATGGTCGAGCACGTATTGCAGGTCGTCGGGCTTGCGGCACATCCACGTGGGGACGTTCCGGAGAAGCGGTTCCTCGCCCAGATAGAAGCGCACCATGTCGGGCACGTAGGGGTAGATCGACTTGTCGTCGGCCACGCCCGTGCCCACGGCGTTGCACAGCGTCACGTTGCCCTTGCGGTAGACGTTCATGAGACCCGCCGCGCCGAGCGTCGACTCGGGGCGGAATACGAGCGGATCGAGAAAGTCGTCGTCCACGCGCCGGTAGATCACGTCCACGCGCTGCGGGCCCTGCGTGGTGCGCATGTAGAGGTAGTCGTTCTCGACGAAGAGATCCTGGCCTTCCACGAGCTCGATGCCCATTTGCTGCGCGAGGAACGCGTGCTCGAAGTAGGCCGAGTTGTACATGCCCGGCGTGAGCAGCACGACGGTCGGGTTGTCGGCGCCGGCGGGCGCGGCGGCGCGCAGCGTGTCGAGCAGCAGGTCGGGATAGTGCGCGACCGGCGCGATGCGATTGCGCACGAACAGGTCGGGAAAGAGCCGCATCATCATCTTGCGGTTTTCCAGCATGTACGACACGCCCGAGGGCACGCGCAGGTTGTCCTCCAGTACGTAGAATTCGCCCTCGCCGGCGCGCACGATGTCGATGCCGGCGATATGCGCATAGATGTCGTGCGCGACGTTTACGCCCTGCATCTCGGGGCGGTACTGCGCGTTGCACAGGATCTGGTCGGCGGGCACGATGCCGCGCTTCACGATCTCCTGCTCGTGATAGATGTCGTGGATGAAGCGGTTGAGCGCGTTCACGCGCTGGCGCAGGCCGCGCTCGAGGGCGTTCCACTCCTGCCGCTGGAAGATGCGCGGGATCACGTCGAAGGGAATCGTGCGTTCGGTGCCCGCGCCCGTGACGTCCTTTTCGCCATACACGGCGAAGGTGATGCCCACGCGCCGGAAGATCGCATCGGCTTCGGCGCGCTTCTTGAGCATCTGCTGCTCGCTCTGGCTGCGCATCCACGCGAAGAATTCGCGGTAGTGGGTGCGCGGCTCGCCGGCCTGCGCGAACGCCGTGGCGGCCAGGCCCCGAACGTCGAATTCCCCGTGCTCGAACATCTCATTGAAGAATGTTTGCGTCATATCCGTTCTTCCGTCCGCTGCTTCTTCGCGCTGTTTCGGGCAGATTGCGCCCCCACAGCCCGGATCGACGGTTGGCTTCTCGTGCCGCAGCGCGCTGCTCTCGATCGACGACGCCTGTTGCCGATTTCGCGTGCGCCAGCTTGCTCCCCGAGAGCGAGCCGGTTGCCGCATCGACGCATGTGCCTGATCAAGAAAACATGTGCCGCTCGCGCCTTCGACAAGAGCAAGGCCGTGCGGGCACGCGCGCCGCGCGGCAACTGCCGCCACGCCGGTGATCGGGCCACATGGAGCAACGCAACTTCCATGCCGATGTGCGGCCCAAGGCGCGTTTTATGGCGTTGGCCGTGCCAGGCGATGCGCCGTGCGTGGCGTGACGCCTTGAAATCCGGGTGCCTGCGCCGCGCCGCACGCTTTCGATGCGTGGCCGCGCCGAACCGCGCACAGCGGCCGAGATGTCGTGCTCGACATTGGTGCGCAACGGCGCTCAGAACTCCATGTCGAGTTCGTCGATGTCTTCGGTTTCCGCCTGGGCCGCCGCGATCCATTCGGCGACGTAAGGCTGCTTGAGCACGCGCATGCAGTAGTCGCCGATGTCGGGGTCGATCGGCACGTCGTAGGTGAGCAGGCGCGTGACGACGGGTGCGTACATCGCGTCGGCCGCGCCGATCTCACCGAAGAGCCAGGGGCCGCCATACTTCTGCAGGCATTCGCGCCAGATGGTGACGATGCGCTCGATGTCGTCCTGCGCGCGCGACCAGATGCGAAAGTTCGGAAAGTGGCCGCGCAGGTTCATCGGCAGCGCGGAGCGCAATGCGCTGAAGCCCGAATGCATTTCCCCGCAGACCGAGCGGCAGTGCGCGCGCGCCTTGCGGTCCGCGGGCAGCAGTTGCGCCTGTGGGCAGATCTCGTTGAGGTACTCGCAGATCGCGAGCGTGTCCCAGACCGCGATACCTTCGTGGCGCAGGCAGGGAACGAGAATGGAAGGCGAGAGCAGCAGCAGTTCGGCGCGCGTGGCCGCGTCGTCGAGCGGCACCGTCACCGTGTCGAATTCGAGTCCAGCGAGTCTGGCAAGCAGCCAGCCGCGCATGGACCACGACGAATAGTTTCGGCTGCTGATCGTCAGGGTCGCATTCGTCTGACTCATGGGAAGCTCCCGGGCAGTAGGGATACGGCAACGAAGCGGCGCGACGCTCGGGAAGCCGTGCGCAGCGCCCGCGCGTGCACCGAATGCGCGCATTGCTCTCGCATGCACCTCTCGCGCCGCTGGCCGCACTACATTGCGGCATGCGCGAAGGCGCAGCCAGGTTGCGCAAAGCGCTCTCGCCAGGCTGGCGCGGCGTGCCGCGACTGCCGGGGCGAGCGCTCGCGCGCGCATGGCGCGCCGCCGAAGCGGTGCAAGCACTGTGCCAGTGGACGGCTCTGGCATATGTATTGCCTGCCTGACCTCGCGTTCAAGAGAATCGGGGGCTGTGCCCATGAACCTGCTTGCCTATCCCGCCTATCAGGCGTTCGCGGACCTGACGGGGCTCTGGCGTACCGCCGCGTCGTTTTCGCGCGCGGCGCTCGCGGCTTGGCCCGCGCTCGCTTACGGATTCGACGCGCGCTATCTCGATGCCTGGTGGGAGCAGATCGAGCTTGGCGGGCTCTCGCACGCGCGGCCGCCGTTCCGGATCGATTTCGTGGACGTGGACGGCGTGCGCACGCCGGTGACCGAGGAAGTCGTCAAGCGCACGCCTTTCGCCTCGCTGCTCCACTTTCGCAAGGACGTCGCGACGCCGCAGCCGCGCGTGCTGCTCGTCGCGCCGATGTCGGGACACTTCGCGACGCTGCTGCGCGGCACCGTGCGCACCATGCTCGCCGATCACGACGTCTACATCACCGACTGGCACAACCCGCGCGACGTGCCCTTGTCGGCGGGCCGCTTCGGCTTCGACGAATATGTCGAGCACGTCATGTCGTTCATTCGGCGCATCGGCCCCGATGCGCATCTGGTGGCGATCTGCCAGCCGACAGTCGCGGCGCTCGCGGCCGTATCGCTGATGGCCGCCGACAACGATCCCGCGCAGCCCGCGAGCATGACCCTGATGGCGGGGCCGATCGATTGCCGCGTGAATCCCACCAAGGTCAACGAGCTTGCCAACAGCAAGCCGATCAACTGGTTCGAGCGCAATCTCATCAGCGCGGTGCCGGGCGGTTTTCCCGGCGCGCAGCGTCGGGTGTATCCGGGCTTCGTTCAGCTCGGCGCGTTCATGTCGATGAACCTCGAGCGTCACCTCGCCTCGTTCGCGGAGATGCGCCACGAGCGGGCGAAGGGCGATCCGGCCAAGGCCGATGCGATCAACGTGTTTTATCGCGAGTACTTCGCCACGTCCGATCTCACCGCGGAGTTCTATCTGGAAACAGTCAGTTCGGTGTTCCAGCAATACGAGCTGCCGTTAGGCAAGCTCAAGGTGGGGGCGCGCCTCGTCGAGCCGCACGCGATCCGCCATACCGCGCTGCTCACGATCGAAGGCGAGAAGGACGATATCTGCGCGGTTGGCCAGACCGTCGCCGCCCAGGATCTGTGCTCGGGACTGCGGCCCTATATGAAGACGCATCACGTGCAGACGGGCGTGGGCCATTACGGCGTCTTCAACGGCCGCCGCTGGGACGCGCAGATCTATCCGCTAGTGCGCGCGACCATCCACGACCACGAGCCGCGCGCGCGGCGCATCGCGGCGCCGCAGGCGGCAAGCGGCGATCAGGTCACCCTGCGCGCGCTGCTCGACGCCGAAGCGCATGCCGCAACGGCGATTACGCGCGCGGCCGAAACGCAGCCCAAATAAGGCGCGTGCGTCATTTTTCGGGGCTCGTCGCTTGCCAGGACGCCGGCGCCGGCACGGCGCACGGCGCTTCCACGTCGATCGACTTGAAATCGGCGGGGCTCACGATTTCGAGGTACTCCATGTCGGGCGAATAATCGAAGAGGTAATGGGCGATGCCTGGCGCCTGATGCACGCAGTCGCCCGCTTCCACGAGTGTTTCCTTGTCGCCGTACATGAAGCGCGCCCAGCCCTTGAGCATGATGACGATATGAAAATCTGCCTCATGCCGGTGCCAGCCCGTGCCCAACTCCGGCGCAAGATTTGCCCTGACGAGTTGCGCCACCACCTTGCCTTGCGTGGCCTTGGCGATTCCCAGATCGCGATAGACGAAGAAGTCGCGCAGTCCACCGCCCGTGAATGCCGTGTCCTGCGGTTTGACGTGCGAAAAGTCAGTGGCGAGTCCGGTTTGCATGTCAGATCTCCCGAGTGCGAGGGTGAAGGGGCATCGGGTTTGGCAAGCATGACGCGTTCCAGGGCGAGGCCCGGAATCGTGGGCGCGCGACTCATCGAACGAGGCCGGGCCTGAGAAAATACGACGGTGTCGCCGGCCGCGGCGACAGGACGACGTCTCCTTCGCATCGCTTACTTTCCTTGAGCGGCGGTATTCGCGCCACGGGACTGTCGATGGCGACCGGCCGGCGTCTGACGTCGGATTGGGCCCGCGTCGAGGCCGTTGGGCATGCGTATGGACGGCAGGGGCATCATGCCTTCGACGGAAGCATCGTCCCGATCCCGCCGCTTCGCCGCTTCCGCATACATGTGCCGGGTCGGCCAGGCGAGCGGGAAAACGCCGATACGTCGTCCCGGCGGGTGTTGCCCGCCAAACGCTCTCTACTGGCGGGAACTGCAGGCCAATCTCAACGGGCGCCCGGAAACGCGAACGTCGCTCGCGCGCTGCCGTTGCCGCGCACGTTTACGGTTTGCTTCCTCGTCACGCCGCTGTAGGTGGCGCTTACCGTATAGCTGCCCGCGGGTAACCGCACGAGCATGTAAGGCCCGTGCGAACGCGTGTCGAGCACGCCCGTGCCGCGGGCGTTTGCGATTTGCACCTGGACGTCGGAGACGTATGACGATCCGGGGCCGGTGAACAGCAGCGACAGCGGCCACTGGTTGCGCGCTTGCCGCAGCGCAGTCGATTCGTCGCTGCCAACCCCGCCGGACACGAACGACACATCGCCCTGTTGCTCCGTTGGCGGCATGGCGCCCGTGGGCGCGGCCGTTTGTGCGCTTGCGCCGCCTGCGATGACGAGCGCGAACGTGGCAGTCAGCAGGGTCGATGCGATCGAGGAAGTCTTGGGCTGCATTTTCATCGTGGTCACTCCTTCGTGGTCACTCCTTACAGTGATGTCGACTTCGGGCGCGCCCGGAGGGCGCCTTCGCCGCTCGCACAAGCCTCAAACAGGTTAGCGTTTTTTCGCCTGCCACGCGTGCAGCGCGCCGCATGCCCTGCGATCACTTCGAAGCGTGACTTGCATGCGATCGCGAACGTGCTGTTCGGTCAGGTGGACGGGACGCTTATGCGGGACGACGCCCGTATCCAAAACGCTATGCAGTCCGATCAAAGGTAGACCGGCAGGCCCTCCCGGATCATTCGCGCGCATAAGCATTCGAACGGGAATTCCTGCAGGCGCGGATTCTCCTTGCGTAACAGATCGATTGCCTGCGAAAGCGAGCGGGCGCCGCCGCCGTTTTCCGGCGCTTGCGCAAACCGGATGATTTCGTGCCGCTGTACCGCTGCATCGGGATTGCGGCCCAGCGACTCCAGGGTGCGCGTCACCAATCTCTCGAAAGCCATTGCGCTCATGGAGAGTTTGCTAGCGCTTGGCTGCCGGTTCGCGCTCGATGATTTTGGCGCCGGCATGTCTTCGTTCACCTACCTGAAGAGCCTCCCCGTCGATTACCTGAAAATCGATGGGAGCTTCGTGCGCGGCATCGCCAGCAGCGACCTCGACCGGACGATCGTCCAGTCGATTCATCAGGTGGCCCACGCTGCCGGCAAAGCCACGATCGCTGAATTCGTGGAAAGCGAGGCGATCATCGGCCGCTTGAGCGGTATTGGCATCGATTACGCGCAGGGCTTTTGCGTTGGTTTGCCCGAGCCGCTTCCCGAAGGGATTGGCGCGAGCGTGGCGGCGTAACGCGCCCGTTTGTGCCGGCTGGTGGCGGCTTGCCGCGCGGTCATTCAGATATGCGGGACCACCCGTCGGGCGTATCGACGGGCATTGCTGTCGCTTTGCGGCGAGCGATCTATGTCGCGCTGGCCGGCAATGTTGCTGTTATCGGGCGACTTGAAGGGAGTAGGCCAGACGATTGAGCGCGAGATTGAACGCATCGAAATTGCGCAAGCGCCGGGTGTTATAGAGGCCGGCGAGTTTGCGGTTGAAAGGAGCAGGACTTTCCGCCCGGATATGCCGCCATGAGAACGTAGCGTCACGCTGAGGCCGAAGGGATCGTTCTGGCCAGCGGCGCTGCCGAGCACCACAAGATCGCCGATCCGGCCTGCGGGCAACTCGAAGCGTTCGCTTGCGAGCCAATGCAGCCAGGCTGTGGTCGATGGGATGGGATTGGGTGTCGGTTCGTTTCCAGCGCTCGAATCGGATTACGCGGCGGGAAGGGTACGGAAACCGTTCTCCGATCTGGTGTCAATCTGGTGTCAAATGGCGCGATCTATTCAGCGCTGGTGCATTGGACGCTGACAAGCCCGTGCATATGGACGATTTCGTCGACTGGCCGCAATTCAACGCAATAGCGGGTGGCCAATGATCTTAACCTCGTCAGCTAGCAGCCCCGAAAATATTTTCCAATTTCTCTTGACGAGGTGTTCTTCGGCCCTGCATAATTCGCCTCCCTTCTGTTGCAGGGCACGAAAAAACAGCGAAACAAAGCGCCGTTTTTGAGTGAAGCGATCTTTAAAAATTTACAGCCGATAAGTGTGGGCGCTTGATGCGGCGGCGACCCGGCAGTCCTTCTGGGCGGCCGGGAGCAGCAAAAGTATCAAGAG
>NZ_FMYQ01000048.1 GCF_900096975.1 Paraburkholderia lycopersici | reverse complement strand
TGCCCGAAACCTTGGCCGGCCTGCACTTCGTCATTTTCGCCGTGCTTATGCTTGTCCACTTTGCAGCCCTTAACAATAGTGCCTAACACGCTCTAGGTAAAGTCATATCCGGCTTCGGCATGAATCGTTGCATAGCTAACGATATCGGGTTATGCTTTCGGCATGTTCGATCATTGCCTTTACTTCAACACCACGGCGCTCGCGCGGCGTCTGGAGCGCGAATGGGCGGAAGCCTTCGAGTGCTTCGAGCTTACGCCGCCGCAGGGCTTCATGCTGCGCGCCGTGCTCGAGCGGCCCGGTTCGCTGCAACGCGAACTGGCCGATCTGCTGTTCATCGCCCGGCCGACGGCTACGCGCGTGCTCGACGGTCTCGAAGCGCGCGGTTACGTGGAGCGGCAGCGCACCGAAGGCGACGGGCGCGAAGTGGCGATCGTGCCGACGGCACAGGCGCTTGCGATTCGCGAGGCGCTCAACGCCGCGAGCGCGGCCGTGACGAGCCGCCTCAAGCGCACGCTGGGCGGCGAAGCGTTCGGGAATACCGTTTCGCGCCTGCGTACGGCGCGCGCCACGTTAGGCTGAGCGATCGCAGCGCGCTATTGCCGCGCGCGCAAAAAGGCATCAAAAGGTAGGAGTTTCATCATGCGGCGCATCGGCGCTTTTTGTATTTCGACGTGGCTTGCGGCCGCCGTACTTTTTCTCGGGCGCCATTCGGTGCCGTTGATGGCGGTGAGCGGGGTGATCGCGTTCGCGGGGCTCGATCTCTTTCGTCCCGGTTCGGGCGACCACTAATGCGGGGGGCGAGCGCCACGCACGAAACGCGGCGCTCGGTCCGTCGAATCACATCTCTTCGGCCCACGACAGGTTTTCGCGCGCGAGCAGCGCCGACGATGCCGCCGGCCCGAACGTGCCCGCCGTGTAGGTGCGCGGGCGGTCGTTCAGTTCCTTCCAGCCGTCGAGAATCGGTTCGACCCATTTCCATGCGGCTTCCAGTTCGTCGCGGCGCATGAAGTGCGTGAGACGTCCGCGGATCACGTCGATCAGCAGGCGCTCGTAGGCTTCCGCGCGGCGCTCGGGAATCGCCTGTTGCAGATCGAGATTCAGGTTCACGGGCAGCATGTTCATGCCGCTGCCGGGTTCCTTCGCGAGCATCTGCAACTGGATCGACTCTTCGGGCTGAAGCTGGATCACGAGACGGTTGCCGTAATTGCGCGGCCCGCTCGGGAAGATCGAGAACGGCAGGTCCGCGAATTCGATCACGATTTCCGACTGGCGCTTCTGCAGGCGCTTGCCCGTGCGCAGGAAGAACGGCACGCTGGCCCAGCGCCAGTTGTTGATGTGCGCGCGCAGCGCCACGAACGTTTCCGCCTTGCTGTCGGACGGCACGTTGTCCTCTTCCAGGTAGCCCTTCACTGGCTTGCCGTCCACGGCGCCCGCGGCGTACTGGCCGCGCACGGTGTCGCGGGCGATGTCGGCGAGCGACATGGGGCGCAGCGAGCGCAGCACTTTGAGCTTTTCGTCGCGCACGGCGTCCGGGTCGAGCGAGACGGGCGGCTCCATCGCCACGATGCACAGCAGTTGCAGCAGATGGTTCTGCACCATGTCGCGCAGTGCGCCCGTGTGATCGTAAAAGCCCGCGCGGCTGCCCACGCCTACCGTTTCCGCCACCGTGATCTGCACGCTGCGGATGTACGGCGCCTGCCAGAGCGGCCCGAAGATCGGATTGCCGAAGCGCAGCACCATGAGGTTCTGCACCGTTTCCTTGCCCAGATAGTGGTCGATCCGGTAGATCTGCGACTCGGAGAAATGCTTGCCCACCGACTCGTTGATCTCCTGCGCCGACGCGAGATCGTGACCGAGCGGCTTTTCGAGCACGACGCGCGAACTGCCGTCGAGCAGGCCGCCTGCCGAGAGGTTGTCGCAGATCGTCGTGAACAGTTCCGGCGACGTGGAGAGATAGAACACGCGCAGCGCATGCTCGCGCGACGCCGCCTTCAGGTGCGCGTAATCGGCGGGATCGTTCACGTCGATGATTACGTACTGGAACAGGTTCAGATAACGGTCCCAGGCTTGCGCGTCGAAGGCTTTCGCGTCGATGAACGGACGCGACTGCTCCTCCATGAACTTGCGATAGTCGTCGATCGTCCAGTTCTTGCGGCCCACGGCGATGATGCGCGTTTCGGGCGGCAGGTTGCCGTGCAGGTGCGCCATGTAGAGCGCGGGCAGCAGTTTGCGCGCGGCCAGGTCGCCTCCGCCGCCGAAAATGATCATGTCGACGGGCTGTTCGGGCAAGGCTTGGGCAGGCTGATTCGTCATGGCATGTCGGAGGTGGCGCGCGCTCGGTCATCCTGCTCGGCAGGACCGCTTGCGCGCGGTTGCAAAAGCCGCGCCCTTCGAAGGCAGGCGCGGCGAAACGCTAATGGTGCATGGTTTCGCGCGAGTTTGCACGCGCTGCGCGAACGACCCGGCGCGCGAGATTCGTGCGGCAAGAAACCGGCCGGCCGTTCACTAAACGCGTTCGCGCGGCATTCGACGGATCGTTATGCGAGCCCGGGCACGGCCACGCCGAAAGTTCCCAGCAGCAGGACGACGTTGAGCGCGAGCACGACGGCCGCGCCCGCCACGGCCACGGCGGCCGTGAGCGCGCCGTTGCGATGCGGCCCCATCACGTCGCGGCGGCACGTGAACCAGACGAGCGCGGTCATCGGGAACGGCAGGGCGAGGCTCAGCACGACCTGGCTCATGACGAGCGCAACGGTGGCGTTCACGCCGAGCGCCACCACGACGAAGCTCGGCACCATCGTCAGCGCGCGGCGCAGCCATAGCGGAATGCGAAAGTTCACGAAGCCCTGCATGATCATCTGCCCGGCGAGCGTGCCGACCACCGAACTGGAAATGCCCGAGGCGATCAGCGAGACGAGGAAGATGCTGGCCGCCGCTGCTCCGAGCAGCGGCGCGAGCGTGCGGTAGGCGGTCCCGATCCCGGCGACGTCCGCATAGCCCTCGTGAAACGCGCCCGAGGCCATGACCACCATCGCCATGTTGACGAGGCCGGCCACCGAAAGCGCGACCACCACCTCGACGTTGGAAAACTTCACGAGGCGCGCGCGCTCCGTGTCGTCGCGAGCCAGCACGCGCGCCTGGGTGAGTCCCGAGTGCAGGAAGAGCGCGTGCGGCATGACCGTTGCGCCGATAATGCCCACCGCGATCGTCACGGCTTGCGCGTCGGGCAGGCGCGGCGTGGCCAGATGGCGCAACAGGCTCGGCCATTCGACTGGCGTGATGAAAAGCTCGAGCACGTAACAGATGCCGATCACGCCGACGAGCGCGCCGATCACGAGTTCGAGCGGCCGGAAGCCCGCGCGTTCGAGGAAGAGCAGCGCATACGTCACGACGGCGGTCACCGCCATGCCCGCCAGCAGCGGGAGATGAAAGAGCAGCGCGAGGCCGATCGCGCCGCCGAGAAACTCGGCCAGGTCGGTCGCCATCGCCGCGACTTCGCTCACGCTCCACATGAGCCACACGAACGGCGCGGGGAGCGAGTCCCGGCACAGTTCGGCGAGATTGCGGCCCGTCGCGATGCCGAGTTTCGCGGAAAGGCCCTGAAACAGCATCGCGATGACGTTGGCGAGCAGCACGACCCACAGCAGCGCATAGCCGTAGCGCGCGCCGGCCTGGATGTTGGTCGCGAAGTTGCCGGGGTCGATATAGGCGACGGAAACCACCACGGCCGGGCCCGCGAGCGGCAGCAGAAGGGCGAGGCCGCGGCGGCGTCCTTCGAGCGCGTCGCGGACCGCGGCGGTCGTGTTGCGCGTCAGCCCGTCGGGCGCGCGAGCGGCGCTAGCGGGGCGATCTTCGCGGGCGCGACGGTCCATGAAACTTCTCGTACGAGTTAGGGTCTGTACGCGCGGCCCGTCGCCGCGAGGCACGCATCGGACAGCAGCAAATGCGTTGCATGTGCGTCATCGAAACCGGGCCCTCATGCGTTAAGCAGGCAATCCGCGCGACCGCCTCTCGCTCCCATCTCAGCACAAACGGGCACAGCGCGTCTTCGCTGCTTATTCTCCCTTACGAAATGCCTGAATTCCCGATCTTTTCGTTTACACCGGCCCGCATGAAAACACCGCTCGCGGCCGCGTTGCTGATGGGCGGCCTTGCATGGGGCGCGTTCGCCCATGCCGACGACAAGGTCATCGTGCTCGATTCGGGCGAAGCGAAGCTTTCGCTCATCGACGAAGCGAGCCGCACCGTGGTCGCCACCGAGCCCACCGGCAAGGAACCGCATCACCTGATGATTACGCCCGACGGCAAATCGCTCATCGTCGCCGATTCCGTGTCGAACGATCTGCTGTTCCTCGATCCGCATACGGGCCAGGTGCAGCGTCGTCTCGAAGGCATTGAAGATCCGTATCAGCTCGGCTTTTCGCCCGACCATAAATGGTTCGTGACGGCCGGCCTGCGGCTCGACCGCGTGGACGTCTATCGCTACGACGGCCAGAACCTCACGATCGCAAGGCGCATTCCGCTCGCGAAAACGCCGAGCCACATCACGTTCGCCTCGGACAACAAGACGGCGTTCGTGACGCTGCAGGACACGGGCGAAGTGGCGGCCATCGACCTGCCGACACAAACGGTGCTCTGGAAACTGCAGGTGGGCAGCACGCCCGCGGGCCTGTGGATGACGCCCGGCGACAAGTACCTGCTCGTCGGCATGACGGGCGAGGACGACGTGGCCGTGGTGGACTGGCACAACCGCACGCTCGTGAAAAAGATCCAGACCGGCCGCGGCGCGCACAACTTCCGCAATCTCGACGACGGCAAGCATGTGGCCGTGTCGAACCGCGTGGAAAGCACGATCAGCATTCTCGACTACACCACGCTCGCCAAGGTCGGCGACATCACGGGCCTGCGTCCCGGCCCCGACGACATGGAGCTTTCCGCCGACAAGCGCTACTTGTGGGTGACGTTCCGCTTCGCGAAGCACGTGGGCATCGTCGATCTGAACACGCGCCGGCTGATCGACACCATCGCGGTGGGCCGCTCGCCGCATGGCATTTATTTTGCGGACAGCGCGCCCGTCTACGCGCCCAACCCGGATTGACGCAGGAGTCCCGATGCTCGATACGCTGATTTCGCAGGCCGACAACCTCGTTTCGTGGCTGCAGACGCTCGTCTATGTGGACGTGGTGCAGCCGGTCTTCTACAAGGTCGGCCTGATGGGCTACGACGAGGACACCTACGACGCGCTCTACTGGGTGATCGTGGGGGTGCTCGAGATCGTCGCGATGTACGCGATCCTGCGTCCGCTCGAAGCGCTGCGTCCCGCCGAGGAATGGGGCGACCGCAAGGCCTTGCGCGCCGACGTCTGGTACACGTGGATCGCGAAGCTCGGCATCGTCAACATCGCGTTCTTTTTCCTGCTCACGCCGCTGTTCAATCACTGGCAGAGCCTGATGGCGATCCACGACGTGCCGAACATCGAGGTGGACAACCTCTGGCCCGGCGTGACCGACAGGCCGCTCGTGTCGTTCCTGATCTATCTGGTCGTGCTCGACTTCGCGGGCTACTGGTATCACCGCTGGCAGCATCGCTTCGGTGTGTGGTGGGAGCTGCACGCCGTGCACCACAGCCAGCAGCAGATGTCGCTGTGGTGCGACGACCGCAACCATTTTCTCGACGATATCGTGCAGGCCGCGTTCTTCGCGGGCATTTCGCTCTTCATCGGCGTGCCACCCGCGCAGTTCGTCGTGCTCGTGGCCGTGAGCAACTTCATGCAGAGCGTGCAGCACGTGAACGCGCGTATCAATATCGGCCGGCTGCTCGAGCGCGTCGTGGTGAGCCCGGCGTTTCATCGCCGTCATCATGCGATCGGCTACGGCCACGAAGGCACGCGTTATGGCTGCAACTTCGGCGTGCTGTTTCCGTGGTGGGACATGATGTTCCGCACGGCGTCGTGGAACCGGCAGCACGAGCCCACCGGCATTCGCGACCAGTTGCCCGCACCGTACGGCAATGGCGTGAACTATGGCGAAAGCCTGCTCGCGCAGCAGTGGTTCGCGCTCGTGCGCATTGCGCGGCGGCTGGCGGGCAAGGGGTATCCGATGGGGGACGCGGCGCGCTGATTCGATGCCGGTTGCGATGTTCCCGGCGCGAGGCGGTCTTCGGGCCGCCTCGTTTCGCTTCGGACCTCGCTTCGGACCTCGCATCGGACCTCGCATCGGACCTCGCTTCGGACTTCGCTTCGGATCTGGTTTGGGGCCCCGCTGGCGCGCCGGATGCGATAATCGCGCATTCACCCCACATGCATGGTGCGCGCTTAAGGTGCGCAGACGGAGAACATCTTGAGCCGTATCGACAATCCTCAGCACGACCAGGAAGTCGGCATTGCCGACGCCACCCAGGACACGACCCGCATCGACGACGTGCGCATCGGCGCCGTGCGCCCGCTCATCTCGCCCGCGCTGCTGCTCGACGAACTGCCGGTGCCGCGGGCGTCGCAAACGCTCGTCGAACAGAGCCGCGCCGAGATCGCCAGGGTGCTCGCGCATCGCGACGACCGGCTCGTCGTGGTGGTGGGCCCGTGCTCGATTCACGACCACGACCAGGCCATCGAGTACGCGAAGCTGCTCAAGACGAAAGCCGACGCGCTCAAGGACGAGCTGCTGATCGTGATGCGCGTGTACTTCGAGAAGCCGCGCACGACGGTGGGCTGGAAGGGGTATATCAACGACCCGCGTCTGGATGGCAGCTTCCGCATCAACGAGGGCCTGCGCGCGGCGCGCCAGTTGCTGCTCGACATCAACGCGCTCGGCCTGCCCACAGGCACGGAATTTCTCGACCTGCTGAGCCCGCAGTACATCGCCGACCTCGTGGCGTGGGGCGCGATCGGCGCGCGCACGACCGAAAGCCAGAGCCATCGGCAACTGGCCTCGGGCCTTTCGTGCCCGATCGGTTTCAAGAACGGCACCGACGGCGGCGTGCAGGTGGCCGCCGACGCCATCGTCGCGGCGCGCGCGAGCCACGCGTTCATGGGCATGACGAAGATGGGCATGGCAGCGATTTTCGAAACGCGCGGCAACGAGGATTGCCACGTGATCCTGCGCGGCGGCAAGAGCGGGCCGAACTACGACGCGGCCTCGGTGGCGGCGTGCTGCGCGTCGCTCGCGAAGGCGGGGCTGCGCGAGCAGGTCATGATCGACTGCTCGCATGCGAACTCGAACAAGGCGCACGAGCGGCAGATCGAGGTGGCGCGCGATATCGGCGAGCAGTTGGGCGGCGGAGAGAAGCGCATTATCGGCGTGATGATCGAGAGCCATCTCGAAGCGGGCCGCCAGGACCTCAAGCCGGGCGTGCCGCTCAAGCGCGGCGTGTCGATCACCGATGCGTGCATTAGCTGGGCGCAGACGGCGCCGGTGCTCGACGGGCTCGCGCAGGCCGTGCGGGAGCGCCGGAAGGCGGGGTGAACCGGGGGGCGGGCGTCCGTTGCGGCTACCGCCCCTTGCCCCGCGCCCCTTTCTTCGCCGACGCGCTTTTTGGCGCTTCCTTCGGCGCCGCCGCTCCCGCCACGCTCGCAGTCAACTGATCGAGCCAGGAAAGCGAATCGGCATAGGCCAGAAAGTGCTGCAGATACCCCGGCGACATCTCGCGCATGAGCGAAAGCGCGCGATGCACGAGGCTGCTCGAATTGAGCGGCCCGGCGTTTCTGGGCACCTGATCGAGCGACTGCCGCAATTGCTTTTCGGCCCGCACGCGCGACCACGTTTGCCGGAAGTATTCGACCAGTTCCGGGTCCGGCTCGTGCCGCGCCCGCGACGCGGGGAGTGCCGGCTGCGCACGCGCGAGCGAATCGACGAGGCGGCGGAGCCCGCTTGCGCCGCTGTCGTCGTCGAGCTTGGGCGAGGTCCTCGGTGCCGCGCGCGCGAGATCGTCGGCGAAGGCGTTGAGCAACTGCGCGAGCCGCGCGTCCAGGAGGCGCCGTGCTTCGCCCGCGTGCGCGGCGGCGCGTTTTTCCAGCGCTTCGATAAAGTGAAAGCGCACCGGGTCGAGCCGGTCGGCGCCGCGCGCGCGCCAGGCGTCGAGCAGGGCGCGCGCGTCGGACGCAGCGTGCCGCATGCCGTCATTGACCATGCTTGCCCTCGCCGACAGTGTGTCGCGGCACCGGCGCGATTTCCACGCGGCGGTTCTTCGCGCGGCCGGCTTCGTCGGTATTCGCGCTGACCGGCTGTTCGGAGCCGAACGCGGCCGCGAACACCGACGACGCGGGAACGCCCTCGTCGATGAACGCCCGCGTGACCGTGAGCGCGCGCTCGGCGGAAAGCTCCCAGTTGTCGGCGAAGCGGCGGTTGCCCGCATGCACCTGCTGGTCGTCGGCAAAACCGCTGACCATGAGGATTTCGTCGCGGCTCTTCAGATACGCCGTGAGCGGCCCGGCGAGGCTTTTGAGCAGTTCGCGGCCCTGCGGCGTCAACTGGTCCGAGTTCAGCGCGAACAGCACGCTGCCGCTAATGCCGATGCGCCCGTTCACGAGCGTCACGCGCCCCGCCGCGAGCGGACCCGCGAGCGCCTGTTCCAGCGTCTTGCGGCGCTGCGTTTCGGCCTGGCGCTGCCTGACCTCGTTTGCGAGACGGCTCGACAGTTCGAGCTGCATGCCGACCACGCCCACGAGGATCAGCAGGAACGCGCCCAGCAGCACCGACATCAGGTCGGCGAACGCGGGCCAGACCGGCGCGGCGGGGGCCGCGCCGCCGTCGATTTCGTCGTTCATGCCGCGTCGACTCCGGCGGCGCCGCGCTGGCTCGCGAGCTGCTGCAGGTTCTCGACGATCTGCTTCTGCGACAACATGCTGAGGTCGATGACCTCACGCGCCTGTGCCACGTAGTAGGCGAGCTGGTCGTCGCTGCGCGCAAGCGACTTGTCGAGCGCGGCCTCGATGCGCTCCAGATGCGCCACGAGCTTGTCGTTCGATTCGCCGAACACGGTGACGGCCGCGCCGAACGCGTCGCCGAGGCTCGCCACTTCCGCGGCGCTGCCGCTCACCTGCGCGGCGACCGCGCCGAGCCTGCCGGCTTCGGCCTCGACGTTCGCGGTGAACTGGCCGCCCACGCGCTCGAGCAGGTCCGCCGACGTGGAGACGAGCGCGTCGATGGCCGAACGCTGCTCGGTGGAGGCGCGGTTCACGGCGTCGAGCAGCGTTTCGAGCGTGGCGAGCAGACGGTTGCGCTCCTCGTCCATCGCCGTGTCGCGGACCATGCTGTCCGAGAGTTTCTGGCGCAGCTCGGCGATGACTTCGGCGGCGGCTTGCGGCGCGACCGACGCGGCCTGCACGAGACGCCCGATTTCGGCAATCGTGCTGGCGTTATGGGCCTGCGACTGCGTGGTGATGTCGCCGGCGGTGCGGGCGAGGGTTTCGCAGATTTCCTGCTGACGCTGCGCCGTCGCGGCGCTCGCGGCTTCCCACTCCGTGCGCAGCGCGGCGGCCACGATCGCGAGCGAGGTGGTCCACGTTTCGAGACGCTGTTCGTCGCGCGCGGAGATTTCCGCATGCAGGTTCGCGGCGGCCTTGGGCGCTTCGGAAGCCGCTTCAACGAGGCGATCGATCTCGGCGATCGTTCTCGTTGCATGTTGCTGCGATTGTGCGGCGATGTCGTTCGCGGTCCGGGCAAGCGTCGCACAGATTTCCTGCTGACGCTGCGCCGTCGCGGCGCTCGCGGCTTCCCACTCCGTGCGCAGCGCGGCGGTCATGGTCGCGAGCGAGGTGGTCCACGTTTCGAGGCGCTGTTCGTCGCGCGCGGAGATTTCCGCATGCAGGTTCGCGGCGGCCTTGGGCGCTTCGGAAGCCGCTTCAACGAGGCGATCGATCTCGGCGATCGTTCTCGTTGCATGTTGCTGCGATTGTGCGGCGATGTCGTTCGCGGTCCGGGCAAGCGTCGCACAGATTTCCTGCTGACGCTGCGCCGTCGCGGCGCTCGCGGCTTCCCACTCCGTGCGCAGCGCGGCGGTCATGGTCTCGAGCGCTTGCGCCCAGCTTGCGAGCCGCGCTTCGTCGCGCGCGCCGAGCGTCGTCTGCAAGTCCGCATGCGACGCATCCACCGCGCGCAGCAGCGACGCCGAATGCTGCTCGAACGCGGCCGACGCCGCGGCGAGCGCCTGCTGGTTGCCGGCCGCGAGTTTTTCGCCCGAGCGTTCCTGTTGCTCGAGCGCCGCTCGCCATGCGAGCGACATCGTTTCCGAAGCGGCCTCGAAGCGCGTCGACACGCCTTCGAGGAGGCCCGCGGACCGTTGCTCGAAGCTCGCGTTGAAGCGCTCCAGCGCACCGCCGAGGTCGGCGGCGAGCGCCTCGCTGGTTTGACGGTGCTGCGCCAGCGCGCGGTTCCAGATCTCGGCGACGTTCGCGGTCGAGGCTTCGAAGCCGTTCGCGAGCCCTTCGAGCTGCCGCTGCACGGCTTGCGTGAGCGTGCCTTGCAGCGACGCCGATTCGCGCGCGAGGCCCGCCATGGTCGCTTCCACGACCGGCTGCAGCGCCGCGCCCGCGGCGCGCGCGCTTTCGGCGGCGCCCGATTCGAGCGACTGGCTCATGGAGGCCGCGAGGCGGCTCCACGCGGCTTCGGCGGTCGCGGCAAAGGCTTGCTGGCTCGCGAGCTGCCGTTCGTGCTGCGCGGCGCCCTGGCGCTCGATCAGCGTCATCAGCGTCTGAAGCTTGTCGACGAGCGCGGGTATGGCGTCGGCCTGGCGCTGCAGCAGCTTGAACGATTCGTCGCGCTGATGGACGGGCGAGAAACCGCGCAGCGTCGTGGCGATCTTCACGTCGAGCTGCTGCGCGGCTTCGATGCGCTCGCGGCGGCAGAGCGCGGAAAGCAGGCCCAGCATCGCGGAGGTGGCCACGCCCGCGATCGAGGTGCCGAAGGCCAGGCCGAGGCCGTTGACGGGCGCGGCGAGCGAGGCGCGAATGGCGTCGAGGTCGGTGGCGCTTTCCAGCGCCGCGCCGGTGCCCCTGAGCGTGACGACCATGCCGAGCAGCGTGCCGAGCATGCCGAGCAGCACGAGGAGGCCGGTGAGGTAGGGCGCGAGCGCCGGGCCGGGCAGCGCCATGCGCTCGCCCTCGATGCGCGCGCGCACCGGATTGCGCAGGGCGGGATGCAGTGTATCGAGCCAGCCCGCAAGCCGCGCCGGCGGCGCGCTCAGCTGCGCGACGGCCTTGGCGAGCGTGACGGTGGCCTGGCGGAAGCGAAGAAGCTCCCAGGCGCCCGTCACATAGCACGCGCCGATGAGCAGCGTGACGGCGCTCGCAAGCGCGTTCGAGCCCAGGTAGCCGACGCCGGTCCAGCAAACGGCGGCGAGGCCCACGACGAAAACAACAGGTTCAATACGAAATCGGGACATAGCGTTTGGGTTAGCTGGTGCGAAGGGCGGCAAGCAGCCCTTCGACCGGTTGAAACCGGATCTCAAGTTCGGCGAGCAAAACGCTCTGCATATCGTTGCGAAAGCCGGCGAGCCATGCGTGCGGCGCGGCGCTTTCTTCGGCGGCTGCGAGGGTTTGCGCACCGGCAGCGCCCGCTGCCGCGCGCTGACGCTCGAAATGCGCGCCGAGCAGCGCGGGCACGCCGGCGAGCAGGCTGCGTTCGCGTGCGCCGAGTGCCTGTTCCATGACGGCGTCGACCGTCGCGAGGCGCGCGAGTGCGGGCGACCGGGCGGCCAGCATGGCGCGCAAACGGGCGCGCAGCGTGCCGATGTCCGTCTCCATCGCCTGCTGCAGGGCGAGGTAGCGCTGGCGGAAATCCGCGAAATCGGGTTCCACATCGACCGGCGCTTGCGGCCCGACGGCCTGCGTGCGTCGTCCGTCGCGCCGCGCGGGGGCGCCTTCGCCCGCAATGGCCCTCGTCAGCGCGGCGCGCACGCGCTCGCTGTGAGTTTGCGCGGCGCCCGCGCCCGCGCGCGTCGCCGGCTCGCCGCCCGGCGTTTGCACGCTGAGCGCCGTCGAGAGCGCGATGGCGTCCGTCCAGCCGAGCCATTGGCTCAGACGATCCGCGATGGACTGCCGGGATTCCTGCACCTCGGCGTCGCCGAGGCGGGCAAGTAAGCGAACGAGCGTGGGGCCGCTCAACGCGAGGCGTTGCGGGGCTAGCACTTTTCCACCTGGGCAAAAACCCGCTAGTTTACACGCCCGCGAGGGAGCGGCAGACATCTGCGTTTCGCCGGTTTCGAAACGGAGGCGAAGCGCGCCGCAATGCAGGCCGCGAGGCAAGCGGGGAAGCCGTGCCCGGACATTCGGGCGTTCCCCACGCGATCGTCCGCGCCGCGCGCCGGCGCTTCCCGGGTCTCAGGCCTTGCCGTCCTCGGCCAGGATTTGCTGGATGGCCTGCTCGAAGGTGTCGACGGGCTGGCCGCCATTCACGAGATAGCGCTCGTTGAAGATGATCGCGGGCACCGACTGGATGCCCGCCGCCTGGTATTCGTGCTCTTCGGCGCGCACGTCGTCGGCGTACTGGCCGCTCGCGAGCACCTCGCGCGCCTTGTCCGCGTCGAGGCCCACGGACTGCGCCGCCTCGACGAGCACCGCGTGGTCGCTCGTGTCCTTGCCCTCGCCGTGATAGGCGCGCAACAGCGCGAGCTTGAGCGGCAGCTGCTTGCCCTCGATGCCGGCCCAGTGCAGCAGGCGATGCGCGTCGAACGTGTTGTAGACGCGCTCGCGCGGGCCGAACGCAAAGCCGACGCTCGCGCCGCGCTCGCGGATCATGGCCTGCGTCTGCCCGATCTGCTCGGGCGTGCGGCCATACTTCCTGCCGAGATACTCGACCGCGGACTCGCCGCCCGGGCCCATCTGCGGATTGAGCTCGAAGGGATGCACGACGATCTGGGCGTCGATGGTGTCGCGCAGACGCTCGAGCGCGAGAGTGAGCGACGAAAGGCCGATCGCGCACCATGGGCACGCGATGTCGGAGACGAAATCGATTCTGAGCGGTTGTTTCATGGCTTTCCTGAGACGGTTGACAGGTGGCGCAATGCACCGAGGCTGCGCAAGCCGCGTGCGCGCCCGTCCGCTTATTCGTCCATCATGCGGGCCTTGACCTTCTTGCCCTTGACCTTGCCCGCGTTGAGCTTGCGCAGCGCGTCGCGCGCGATGCTGCGCTCCACGGCCACATAGGTCGAGAAGTCGGTCACGTTGATCTTGCCGATCTGCGAGCCGCTGAAGCCCGCTTCGCCGGTCAGCGCGCCCAGCACGTCGCCGGGGCGGATCTTTTCCTTGCGGCCGCCGAGGATCTGCAGCGTTTCCATCGGCGGCAGCAGCGGCTCGCTGCTGGCGGGCTTGAGCTCCACGAGCGGGCGCCATTCGACTTCGCGATCGAGCGCCCGCTCGATGCCGCCCACGCGGCCCATTTCGTCCATGCTCGCGAGGCTGAGTGCCCAGCCGTCCTGGTCGGCGCGGCCCGTGCGGCCGATGCGGTGCACGTACACCTCCGGATCGGGCGTCACATCGACGTTGATCACGGCTTCGAGTTGCGCGATGTCGAGGCCGCGCGCGGCCACGTCGGTCGCGACCAGCACCGAGCAACTGCGGTTGGCGAACTGGATCAGCACCTGGTCGCGCTCGCGCTGGTCGAGCTCGCCGTGCAGCGCGAGCGCGTGAAAGCCCTGCGCGCGCAGCACGTCGAGCAGGTCGCGGCATTGCTGCTTCGTGTTGCAGAACGCGAGCGTGCTCACGGGACGATAGTGGTTGAGCAGCATGCCCACGGCGTGCAGGCGCTCGTTTTCCGCGACTTCGTAAAAACGCTGGCGGATCTTGCTGTCGTCGTGATGTTCCTGCAGTTTGACTTCTTTCGGATGACGAAGGAACTGCTGGCTCAGCTTGGCGATGCCTTCCGGGTAGGTCGCCGAAAACAGCAGCGTCTGACGCTCCTTGGGGCACTGGCGCGCGACGGTGGCGATGTCCTCGAAGAAGCCCATGTCGAGCATGCGGTCGGCTTCGTCGAGCACGAGCGTGTTGAGCGCGTCGAGCACGAGATTGCCGCGTTCCAGGTGGTCCATGATGCGGCCCGGCGTGCCGACCACGATGTGCGCGCCGTGCTCGAGGCTTGCCGCCTGCGGACGCATGGGCGTGCCGCCGCACAGCGTGAGCACCTTGATGTTTTCCTCGGCGCGCGCGAGGCGCCGGATCTCCTGCGCGACCTGGTCGGCCAGCTCGCGCGTGGGGCAGAGGATCATGGCCTGCACGTCCTGGCGGCGCGCGTCGAGACGCGAGAGCAGCGCGAGCGAGAACGCGGCGGTCTTGCCGCTGCCCGTTTTGGCTTGCGCGATCAGGTCGTGGCCCGCGAAGGCGATGGGCAGGCTCGCCGCCTGGATCGGCGTCATGTCGACGTAGCCTAGGCGGGTGAGATTGGCGAGCATGGCGGGAGCGAGCGGCAAATCGCTAAAGGGCGTGGCGGGCGTTGCAGTGGCTTTGTTTGTCATGACGGGGGCTCGCGCCGGACGGGTGAGGGCGACGCGGCCGTTCGCTAGAAGTGGCGTCGATGCGGGTGATGCGGGCGCTGTAAAAACGCGCGTTCCGGGATTTTAACGGATGCGCGCGCTCGCGCCCGTACGCGTGCCGCGCGAGCGGAAATCGGTGAGGCGGTCGCGGGCGCGTTCGTCGTGCGGGCGATAATCGTAATTCGAGGCGCACATAATCGCGTGGCTAATGAAGCCGTGTGAAAGCCGCGTGCCGGCCATTTTGCGCGGCGAGCCGCAATTGGACCAGGGCGGCGATCCTGAGTTTCATCGGGTCGAGAAAAATTAATGCGCGGAATCATCGATCAATTAATCCACTTTTGACAATAATCGATTTTCGTGCGATTTGGCCGTCGCGTGGTTGCCACACTGGCTTTCGTCAAGGCGCTGGATGGATTTAAAAAAATCCTTATGCGACAGTTATTTATCAGACTTAAGCCCGATATTTCCAGATTTCGCAAATATCTCTTACAACGTTCGGGCCCGCGATTTAATGTCTTTGCCACGTAGACTTCGGCCGGGATTGCCGGGGCGGCTCCAATACCCGGAGCCGCTTCAGCGCGGTCTGAATGTCATAAGGAAAGTCATGAAGAACACTTTGATTATCGCGGGCGTCCTCGGCGCATTCGCAGCCTCGGCTCAAGCACAAAGCAGCGTTACTCTTTACGGCGCACTGGATGCGGGTATCGTCTACGCGAACAATGCAGGCGGCCACGCCGCATGGAACCAGGGTAGCGGCAGCGTCGGCGACACGTACTTCGGCCTGAAGGGCAGCGAAGACCTGGGCGGCGGTTTGCATGCGATTTTCACGTTGGAAAACGGCTTCAACCTGAATAACGGCAAGGACACCGAAAGCGGCACGATGTTCAACCGTCAGGCGTTCGTCGGTCTGCAAAGCGACCGCTTCGGCACGCTGACGCTCGGCCGCCAGTATGACTCGATGGTCGATTACCTCGGCCCGCTCTCGGAAGCAGGCGCTGGCTACGGCAACAACCTGGCCGCTCACCCGTTCGACAACGACAACCTCGACCACTCGTTCTCGATCAAGAACTCGGTCAAGTACCAGAGCGTCAACTACGCCGGCTTCAAGTTCGGCGGCCTGTACGGCTTCAGCAACGACGCTGGCCAGTTCGCGAACAACCGCGCATGGAGCGCAGGCGCTTCGTACGGCAACGGCCCGCTGAACTTTGCAGCGGCCTACCTGCAGATGAACAACACGCGCGGCGGCAACAGCAACGGCGCGAACTCGGCTGCGAGCGGCAACAACTTCAACCTCTCGGCTGAAACGCAACGCACGTTCGGCGCAGGCGTGAACTACAACTACGGCCCGGCAACGGTCGCCTTCGTGTGGACGCACACGCAGTACGAAAACCTGATCGCCGGCGGCCAGGGCGGCAGCACGTTCTCGATCCCGTCGAACTCGAATCTGCGCCTCGACAACTTCGAGCTGAACGGCGCCTACGCGCTGACGCCGGCCCTCGTCCTGAACGCGTCGTACACGTATACGGACGGCAAGGTCACGGGTTCGAACGGCTCGGGCGATCCGAAGTGGCACACCGTCTCGCTGACGGCTGACTACTCGCTGTCGAAGCGTACCGACGTGTACGCTGGCGCCGTGTACCAGCACGCTTCGGGCGAGCTCGGCGACGCCGGCGCGAACGTCGCGATGATCAACACGCTGTCGCCGTCGACCTCGCAGAACCAGGTCGCCGCAACGGTGGGCATGCGTCACCGCTTCTAAGCTTCTTTCGGTCGCTGCCTCGCGCAGCGACCGAAGCGCGGGCACCCGATCGGCCGGTCGGATCACGCGCTTCACGCGGGCGAGACCCGCGTATTCATCCGCTTTCTATCCGAAGAAGCACGACCGGTTCGCAGGCATCGCGCGCTCATGAGGCGCGCGATGCCTGCGAACCGGTTTTTCTTTTGCGGTCCGTGTCCGGACAGTCCATCCCTCAGGACTTCGCCGTCGCCGGCGCACCGGCGCCATGCTCGTGCGACGTGCCCTTCACCCGCGGCACCGTCGCGCACGTGAGCGTCGCAGCAATCCAGCCGTTTTCTCCGAAGCTCGCGATCGCGCCGTTCGCGCCACGCGTGAGCCACTGGCCGCCCAGCCCCACGCAATGCACATGCCGACGAGCGCCTGCCCCGCGCTGTCGGCGCTCAGGAGCGCGCCGCGCGGCGGGAATCCCGTCGCTGACGAGCGCCATCACAATCGAGCCGGGCATGCCGCCGGTGAGGCCCGCGAATGCGCGCGCCGCAAGCAGCAGATGAACGTTCGTGGCGAGCGCGAAGAGTGCTTGGGCGGCCTGCCGCAGGCGGCGGCCGATGCGGTCGATATATGTTGCGGCAAGGGGTTCCGATAAACCCGGGCAGAGCGAATACGCCGATATGGCTGTCGCCAACGCAGAGGGCGTGATCGCGAACGCGCGCATGATCTGCGGGCCGAGCGGCATCATCACCATGAAATCCATGATAACGGCGAGCTGCGTGAGCGCGAGCCGCCAGAACAGGGTGCGTTCGCGCAGCGGCGTGAGAGAGGGGGCATGTGTCGGCGCAACGCAGGGACTAGCCGGGAATCGGCCAAAAAAATGAGCCAAAATCGGGAAGGCGCGGCAGTGTCGCCGCGCCGGCAAGTCGATCAGTCGTCGATCGTTTCGTGGGCCGCCTGCGTGCCGTGCCGCCAGTAGGCGGATGCGCGGATGCGCGTCCTGGCCACGCCGCGCTCGTTGCACAAGTGAGCGCGCACCGCGCGGATCGCCGAAGCTTCGCCTGCGGCCCAGACATAGCCGTCGCCGGGCGGCAGCCAGACTTCGGATATGGCGTCCACGAGCGGCTGCGCCGATCCGCTTTCTTCGCGATAGCACCAGATGGCGTACAGATCGGCTTCGGTGGGCAGTTCGATGCGAGCCGCGCGGTTCGCCACTTCGACGACCACGGCCACGCGCGCGCTGGCCGGCAACTCGGCGAGGCGCCGCTGGATGGCGGGCAGCGCCGTTTCGTCGCCGATCAGCAGGTGCCAGTCGAATCCTGTGGGAATCACCATCGAGCCGCGCGGTCCGCCCACGCCGAGATACTGGCCGGGCCTGGCCTGCGCGGCCCACGCCGTGGCGGGGCCCGCCTCGTGCAGCACGAATTCGAGGTCGAGCTCGTTGGCGTGCGCATCGAAGCGACGCGGCGTGTAATCGCGCGCGGCGGGACGTTCGACACCCTCTGGGAACACGATGCCGTCCGGGCCGAAACTTGGCAGTACTGGCTTTTCCTCGCCCAAGGCGGGGAAGAACACCTTGACGTGATCGTCGAACGACGCCGAGACGAAGTCGCTCAGGTCGCCCGTGAGCGTCACGCGCACGAGCGCGGACGAGAGCGCCTCCACGCGCGCCACGCGCAACAGCCGGAATTTCAGCGGATGACGCACGCGGACGATTTCGAGTTGAGACGGTTTCTGCATGTATGGCTCCGATGTCGGGGTGGCGCGGCGTGGACTGCCGCTGGCGCATGGCGAAGGGAAACGGCGTGTCTAAGCGGCGTGTCAAATGCCGCCGTTTTCGATTTCCTCTGTCGCGCGCGCTAGGATCGCGGCGATGCGGCGCTGTTCTTCGGGCGAGACGTCGGTACGTCGCAGCAGCGCGTGCTTGAGCGCGCGGCGCGCCTCGATCAGCTCGCGCACCCAGCCGGTGCCTTCGGCGGGATCTTCGCCGGCCATCGCGCGGCGCATGACTTCCATCTTGCGGCCGAAGTGCGTGAGCTTTGCGAGAATCAGGTCAGCGCGTTCGCGGTTGGCTTCGAGGTATGCGCGGCCTTCGGGCGAAAGCTCATAGCGCTTGCGGTTGCCTTCGAGCGTCACGCTGACGTAGCCGAGTTCCTCCAGATACGTGAGGGCCGGGTAGACCATGCCGGGACTCGGGCTGTAGAAGCCGTTCGAGCGCGCGTCGAGCGCCTTGATGAGTTCGTAGCCGTGGCTCGGGCGCTCGGCGAGCAGCACGAGCAGCATGAGCTGCAGGTCTTCGGACGTGAACTTGCGGCCGCGGCCAAAACCGTCGTTGTCGCCAAAACCGCCGAAGCCGCGGCCGAAACCTCCGCCGAAGCGGTCACCGAAGTCGCCGGGGCCTTCGCCGCCGCGGTGGCGGCCCATGGCGTGGCGCAGCGCGTGAAGCGCGCGCAGGGCCGGATGGCGGCCGCCGAAGATGTCGCGCGGATCTCGCGGTGTGTCGCCGTGGCGGCCGGAACGATCGAAATGGGAAAAATGGGAATGGTGGCGCATGGGGCCTCCTTGTCGCTGGGGTAACTTAAAACATGTCGTAAGATATATATCGTAAGAGTGTTTGTCAAAGATTTTTTGGGGGCTATGGGGCAGGCCACGAAGTCCGCGATTTTCGGCAAGTCCGTCGTGCGCTCGAAAACCCAGTGAAATATCGCGATATGGGCTGGTGGTGACTCGCGAGCTGCGCCGGCTGATGAATGCCCCCGATAAGCGTTCCACAACGAAATTCACCGGACCTCCCGTGCGGCCGACGAGTTTCTTCGCTGACCACGGCCGCTGCGGCAGAGCCGGCGCCTCGAGGCGCTTCGAACGGCGATGTTTTTGCGCGTCTCCCGAACAGCTATTCGATTGTCATCATCGAGCCTGGAGGCTCGTGAACTCCGCAGAAGTACGACGCGGCGACGAATACAGGACGTTCCGCTCGTTTCGGCCTTCTCTTGCATGGAGGCCTGCGATGCTTCCTCAGGTGAGGGCAAACCGTAACGAGTGCTTCTGCAAGGATGGGTGCATGGCTGGCGCTGGTGCGAGACGAAAAAGAACACCACTCAAAATATAAACGGTAGTAGGCGAGATATTTAGGATGGCGATATAAATAAAAATTTCTCGGCTTTTTCGTGGGTTGTTATTTGCGTCCGTGATGTAAATAAACGGAACATGCCAAAATTGGTGGCGCCAGAAATTCGGATCGAAAATCAATCATTAAATCTTTGAGCGAACCTTGCGGCCTTGGATAGAGAGCGAAGCCATTGTGGCAGCGAGCCGGAACCGGCCGCCAGCATGGCTGACAGGCATTTGTTCGTGCTGTCGGCCCGTCAACAGGTGTTTTCGCGAAGGCGGCAATATGGAAAACCGGACACGCCGCAATTCGGGCATCGTCACGAGAGCTACCAGTAGCCAGGCGCTGCGAGTACGCTGTTCATTCATGCCCGGAGATGACCCAGACGCGCGCTCGAATTTCTTGTCGACGTGGTGCGAAAAGTCCATGATGCAGTTCGCACCAGCGGACAACGTGGCGAGAGCACGTGCCATGTTGCGAGTGTTATCCGCCAGGCTTGGAGAATAGTGAATGACGGGAAATCGTCATGTGGCTTTTCCAGGCTTGTCGCGAACTTCATCATTCCCGATGCACCGCCGTCACTGCCGGAAGACCTTACTGCGCTGATCAATTTACAGGTCCCACTTTCATTCCGGATGCCACGCTCGCTGGCGTTTTATAAAAACGATATCTAATAAATAAGATATCTATATATCAAAATTGATTGCGCACATGGCGGCGATGTTTACAGAATTTCTTACGCGAATGAAGATAGGATAAATTCTAATTTTATAAAAAATTTACATTTTCGATATTGGATTTTGTTTTGAGATGTTGACAAATATTTAAGGATCGTGAGTTTTTAGAAAATCAAATCAAGATAACGAGATCGGAGTGGACGGATTGGAGTTTGCCGTGTTTAAAATGCGCGTCCCAACGCATATTCAGGTCACTGTCTCATGCATCTCTTCCGCCTTCTTCGCCGTCGTGAATCGTCCGTGACACGTGCCGAACCCGGAGCGCTCCCTGCTCAGGATATCGTCGGGCATACGGGCACGGGCATGCCGGACGCGGATAACGCAGACAACGACACACTGGCGACGTTTACGGAGCATCAGCCGGAGGGAGACCTTCGGGGCAGTGAAGCCATCTTTGCTCTCCTTGGATCACGTCTGGTGCTGGAGCAGGATTCTTCGAGGCCGGCGCGCGTTGACGCGGACAACCTGCTATCCAGTCTACATAGACAGTACTGCCAGGCACTGGACAATCCTCCTGGAACGGTGGGCGGACCCGAATGGGAGTCCCCGTCCGGGTCGCCAGGCCGGCGCGCAGGTGGCGAGTCGGACCTGCCTGCCTGTCCGCATCTTCACAACGCTGGTCAGGATTCGATCGAGGCGCTGCTGTCCGGCGCGCAACTGCTGGATCACGCATTTGGCCCGCTGCGCGAGAGCGATCTCGGGAACCTGCCCGAATCCGAGCCTGTGCCAGAGATCCTGCGCGTCTTTGCCCCGCCGGAATATCTGGCTTCGGCTTTCCGTTCGGTGGCGGCGCTGCCGCCCACGCTCACGCGCCGCGAGCATCATTCACCCGGTATCGACAGTCCGCTACCCATGCCGGAAGTGACCTTGACAGGGAATTCGCCATGACGATGTCGCTGGATACACGCCTCGATGACATGCAGGGCATGATCCGCCGGGAGCCTGCCGTTGCGGGTCACCGTTGGGCCTTGTTTCAGCTGCTCTGTGTAACGGAGCAGTGGGAACGGGCGATCCAGCAACTGCAGGTCTTCGCGCAACTGAACCCGCAGCAGGCACAGGCCGCGCAGGCATACCGGGAACTTATCCGGGCCGAACGTTGGCGCGCGAAGGTCATGAGTGGACTCGCGCAACCGGGCTTTGTTGTCGATCCCCCGTCGTGGATAGAGAGCCTCGCCGAGGCGCTGCGCCTGACGGCGGCTGGCCAGGCGGGGGTCGCAGACACCGTGCGGGAGGCGGCGCTGGATCAGGCGCCATTGGTGAGCGGCAGTGGCGCAGCCCGGTCGTTTGAGTGGATCGCCGACAGCGATTCGCGTCTCGGGCCGGTCTGCGAAGTCATCACGGCAGGCCGCTACCGCTGGCTGCCTTTCTCCGATATCGCGGGTTGGGAAATCGGGCGTCCGGCGACGCTCGTCGACCTGGTATGGGCTCCGTGCTCGCTCACACTTGTCGATGGGACGAAGGCGCGGGGATTCATGCCCGCGCGATTTCCCGCGGTCACAGGGGCCGTCCACGACTGCGCCGCGCTGGATGCATTGCGCCTGGGCAACACGACGGTCTGGACGGAGTCCGGCCGTACCGGTGTGATCGCACAGGGTCGCAAAACATGGGCAACCAGCAGCGGCGATGTTGGCGTGTTCGAGCTGGATGTCTGCGCGTTTTCCGATGACGCGAACCGCGTGCTGGCCGACAGCATTGCCGGGAGTGCAACGCAGGGTGACGGAGGCATGGATGGAACGGCGTAAGCGCAAGACTGACGCAGCACCGGCTGCGGCTCCCCGGCGAGCGAATGCCTGGTTGATGCCCACGCTGCTGGACCGCCTGCGAGATGACGCACCGCACCGGCAGCACGAGGCCCCAGGCGAATACGCCGTGACGCGCGCGCAGATGCGCGACATCGTTCAGCGCGATCTGGCGTATCTGCTCAATACCATCAACATCGAGGAGCAGATTGACCGGGTGCGCTACCCACACATCGTGGCCTCGACGGTGAACTATGGCGTGCCGCCGCTTGCGGGCAAATTCATGGCGACGCGCCAATGGACGGATATCGAGACCATCATCAAGCGCGCGATCCGGGACTTCGAGCCCCGCCTCGTGCCGGACAGTGTCAGCGTATCGCCGTTACCGGACAGGGATGGCGAAGTCCAGTACAACGCCCTGGCGTTCGAAGTGCGCGGCCTGATCAGCATGGACCCCTATCCGATGGAATTCATGGTGCAGAGCTCGCTCGACCTTGAGACCAGTCAGCTCAACGTCAGCGGTGCGCGCGGCATCTGAACCACGTCGATTACGGGGCAAGACAATGGATCCACGGCTGCTCGACTATTCCAGTCAGGCATTGATCTACCTGCGCGAACTCGCGGCCGGGTTCGGGCGGCAGCATCCCGGTATCGCCGCGCGCCTGTGCACGCAGGCAGGTGAGGTGGCGGACCCTTATGTCGAGCGGCTGCTCGAGTCGTTTTGTTTCATGGCCTCTCGTGCGCAGATCAAGATGGACGCGGAGTTTCCAAAATTCGCGGAACGGCTGCTCGAAGTCGTCTACCCCAACTACGTGGCGCCGACGCCGTCCATGTCAGTCGCCCGGATCTATCCCAGCCCGACCGAAGGGAACCTGAAGAAAGGGTTCCATCTGCCGCGCGGCACGATCCTCAAGGCGCGCAAGCCCGCCGGGGAGAAAACCGCGTGCCGGTTCCGCACCGGGCTGGAGGTCACGCTGTATCCGCTGGGTATTTCCGGGGCGAAGCTCACCCCCGTTCCGTCAGACGTCGTCGGGCTCGACCGCTATGTCGCACAAGACCGGCAGGTGCGCGGCGCGCTGCGGGTCCGGTTGCGCACCACGAATGGGGTCCGGATATCGGATCTTGAGGGCCTTGACCGCCTTCCGGTCTATCTTGCGGGCGACGAGCAGGTCGCTTCGCACCTGTTTGAACTGCTGCACGTAGCCAACGTAGCCTCGCTTATCGGCGAGCCGGGCCAGTCGGGCGCAGCGTTCAAACCGCTTTCGGTGGTCACATCCAGCCCGGTTGCCCATGAAGGTCTCGGTGCCGACCAAGGGTTGTTGCCGCTCACGTGGTCAAAATTCCACGGGCACAATCTTCTGCACGAGTATTTTGCGTGCCCGGGTCGCTTCCATTTTTTTGCGCTGACGGGACTTGCCGAAGGATTCAGCCGTATCACCGGGGCTGAAGCCGAGGTGGTCGTGCTGCTGGACCAGCCCACCGACCGGCTCGCGAATCTCGTGGATGCGTCGCGGTTCGCGCTTTTCTGCACCCCCGTCATCAACCTGTTCGAGAAACGGACCGACCAGATCGAAATTGCGCAGGACGAAGTGGAGATTCGCCTCGTGCCGTCGAAACTGGAGCCGCTGGATTATGAGGTTTTCGCCATCCAGAGGATCTGCGGACAGAAGACATCGAGCTCGGCCGAACTGGAGTTCAGGCCACTGTTTCAGACACTGAACAATGATGGGGGCGGCAACTATGGGCGGTACTTTTCGAGCCGCCGCGAACGTCGCCTCGTGTCGGACGCCGGACGGCTCTACGGGACCCGCACGCCCTATGTCGGCACCGAGGTGTTCGTCTCCCTGGTCGATCAAACGGAAGCGCCCTACAGCGAGGAAATCCGCTATCTGTCGGCCGACGCATGGGTGACCAACCGCGATCTGCCATTGCTTGTACCCCGCAACGGCGTGAACGACCTCAACGGAAATGACGAAGAGGCCATCGAGTCGATCGGCCTGATCCGTCCTCCCAGTCCCCCGAGGCCGCCTTACGCGGAGCGGGAAATGGCCTGGCGCCTGATCCGGCAGCTGAACTTCAACTACCTGCCGTTCAGCGACATGGATCACCGCGAAGGCGGCCAGGGCCTGCGCGATCTGCTCGGCCTTTTCCTGTCGGGCGACGAGAACGGGTGCCGTCGTCAGGTCGATGCCCTGATCGGAGTGAAGACGCAACCCGTCAGCAGCGTGCTGCCGGGCAATGGCCCGCTCGTGTTCGGTCGCGGCATCGAGTGCATCCTCACGGTCGACGAGATGGGATTCTCCGGCGTGAGTCCTTACCTGTTTGGTCTGGTCATCGAGCACTACATGGCACGGCACGTGTCGATCAATTCGTTCACGCAGACCGAACTGCATTCGATGCAGCGGGGGCTGGTTGCCCGCTGGCCGGTGCGCATGGGCTCGCGCGGAGCGGCCCAATGAAGCGTGCTCCGTTCAAGGCGCTGGTGCGGGATATCGCTCTGTCGCGGTCGCTGCTCGACCATCTGCAGGCCGAGCCCTGGCGGTATGGTTTCCTTGCACTGATGCGGCGTATCGGTGCCAACCCGGCAATCGATCCTGTCGGTACAGCCCGGCTTCCGCAGGCCGAACCGTTCCGTCTTGGCCAGCAGCCGGGACTGGTCTTTGCGCCGCGCGAGATCGCGCGTGCCGGCGTGGCCCACGACCGACTGAAGATCCGCCTCTTCGGGCTCGGCATGCTCGGTCCCAATGGACCGCTCCCCATCCACATCACCGAGATCGCGCGCGAGCGCGAGGAGCATCGGCGTGACCCGACGCTGAGCAATTTTCTCGATGTCTTTCACCACCGGTATCTCACGCAGTTCTATCGGGCGTGGGCATCGGCGCAATCGGCAGCAGGCCTCGACCGCCCTGACAATGAGCGTTTCACGTTCTACATTGCGGGCCTCGCCGGCCACGAAGTCGGGGAAATCAGCACGGGGCCGCTGCCCGCCCACGCGAGGCTGTCCGCGGCTCCGCATCTCGTGCGCGAATCCCGCAATCCGGGGGGACTGGCCGCCACGCTCTCCCAATATTTCAGCGTGCCGGTGCATGTCGAGGAGTACGTATTTCACTGGCTCGATGTGGATCCCGGTGAGCAAAGCAGGCTGGGTGTACCTGGCGCGGGTTCGATCATGGCCGTGAACGCGATTCTCGGCGGGAAGATACCCGACCGCCAGTTTCGTTTTCGCATTGTCATCGGTCCGGTGGATATCGACGATTACCAGCGGTTCACGCCCCGCGGCGCGGATCTGCTGCGCCTGGTCGAATGGGTGCGGGCGTTCGTCGGCAGGGAAATCCACTGGGAACTCGAACTGAAGATCCGTCCACATAGCGTGCCGCCGGCCGTGATGGGTGGCCACCAGCAACTGGGCTGGTCGGGGTGGCTTGGGCAGTCGCCTTCGGCGGAGCCGGTCACAGGCATGCTCTTCGAGCCGGAGCGCTACGTGCCCCAGCTTAGACGGGGCGCCGAAGCCCGCGCTGCCTAACTGAAACAGGTCGAACCATGAGCACTAGACGAAAGAAGGATCCGCAGACGCAGAACCTCCCCCAGGGCCGCGGCGTCACGCACGACTGGATGGCGCCTGTTTCGGAAGAGGCGCCGTGTGGCGTCGATCTCGAATACGACCCGGAGTTCGTCGTCCTGAGCGCGAGCGTTGCCGCCAGGGCCGATGCGCAGTACGGCGATTTCGTGGGTACGCCGGAGCCCGTGAACTGGAGCGATGTGGACCGGGACTGCCGGCGCCTGATGATGCGCAGCAAGGACGTGCGTCTGGCTGTGCTCTTCACGCGCTGTCGCACGCGCCTTGCGGCAGCCGCGGGTCTCGCCGAAGGGTTGGGATTGCTGGCCGCGTGGCTGGCCGCATTCCCGGATCTGGTTCACCCGCAACCGGGTGTGGATGAGGATCGCACGGTGGCACTCGAGATCCGCATGAACGCCCTGCAGTCCCTGACCGACACCGATGGGCTCATCTCGGATCTGAGGGACCTCGCGTTGACACGCTCAACGGCGACACGGCTGCAGATGCGCGACGTCGAGCGTGCGTTCGCCCATCCCAGGCCGAGCGATGCGCTGGCCCCTGATTCCGTGATGCAGCAACTCGAGGAACTTCGCATGCGGCAGGCCTCCGTTCTTTCGGGATTTGATGAGGCGCTTGAAAACCTGACTGCGATTGAAGACTGGT
The DNA here is from genome assembly GCF_900096975.1 of Paraburkholderia lycopersici. Lineage (GTDB taxonomy): Bacteria > Pseudomonadota > Gammaproteobacteria > Burkholderiales > Burkholderiaceae > Paraburkholderia > Paraburkholderia lycopersici. The sequence continues at coordinate 2,686 of NZ_FMYQ01000048.1, read as the reverse complement.
GCCGCGAGCATCTGAGCGTTTTTGCACCTGACCTTACCGCACTCAGGCGGCTTTTGCGTCATGTTGCCGTTCCTCCCGGCAGCCGCACGAGAGATAACCGGCCAGAAGAAACGAGCGGGGCGCAGCAGGATAGTCCGGTTTCGGCTGTCCAGGCAGCATCCCCGGAAGCATTCGGCGAGCACGAGGAAACGCCGTTGCCAGAACCCATCAGCACCCGCATCGCCGCAACGGCTAACGATCGTCACGATGCACTCAACCTGATCCGCGAAGCGCGCCGGTGGTTTGAGCAGCACGAACCCAGCAGCCCCATTCCGGTCCTGCTCAGGCGTGCCGAACAGTTTGTCGGCAAGCGCTACGTCGATGTAGTCAATGCGATCCCGGCCGAACTGCTGGCCCAGTGGGAAAACGGCGGGGATGACGAATGACAGGTGGCCGTTAAGTACCGTTAAATTCTCATCCTGAAAATTGCCCCCGTCCGTGGCAGATGCTGGAACCGGGATGGCCAAAGGTTGTGCGCGCAACATGGCACGTCGTTTGGCAGGACAGGACAAGACCCGGCAGACGAACGAAACGAACGACATGACGAAGTCGCATCAACCACCCGCAGACCCGGAACTGCTCGACTACTACACGCGCGAGTTGCTGTACACGACTGCGCTGGCGCAGGAGTTCGCCGCGCAGCATCCGAAGATCGCGGCGCGTCTGGGCATGCAGGCGGGCGAGATTGGCGACCCCTATGTCGAGCGGCTGGTTCAGGGGTCGTCTTTCATGACGGCGCGCACGCAGATGCGTCTCGATGCGGCGTTTCCCGAACTGATGCAGCCGATGCTGGAATCGGTCTATCCGAACTACGTCCGGCAGACCCCTTCTATTGGGGTGGCCCGTCTGTACCCGGGGCACGAAAGCGGTCATCTTGGCCAGGGGTTTCTCATCCCGCGCGGCACCGCTTTCACCTCGCGCACGCCCGCAGGCGAGAAAACACCGTGCGTATTGCGCAGCAGTCAGGACGTAACCGTCTATCCGCTGAGGATCAGGCTCGCGCGGGTCACGCTGATTCCGCCGGACATTCCTTTCCTTGACCAGTACGTGCCGGACGGGCAGCGCGTGCAGGGTGCTGTGCGCCTCACACTTGAGACGACCAACGGTACGTCCATCGCGAGCCTGGAGGGGTTGGACCGGCTGCCCCTGTATCTCGCCGGAGACGAACGGATTGCCTCGCATCTGTTCGAGCTGATCCACTCGGCCGGTATAGCCAGCGTCATGGCGGCGCCCGGCCGGTTTGCGGAGGGGCCGCTATACGGGGTCACGCGCGGCGCGGTCGCCCACGAAGGCCTTGCTCCGGATCAGGCGGTGCTGCCCGATGTCCCGCGCAGGCTGCACGGACACGGCCTCGTGCAGGAATATTTCGCATGTCCGGCACGCTTCTGGTTTTTCGCGCTGACGGGGCTTGGCCAGGGGCTGCAGACCATCGAGGGCAACGAGGTCGAGATCGCCATCCTGCTCAGCAGGGCGCCAGGGGCGCTGGCCGACACGGTGGATGCGTCGCATTTTGCGCTCTTCTGCACGCCGGTCGTCAACCTGTTTCCGTTCCGCACGAAGAACCTCGAAATCGACCCGGATGAAGCTGAGAACCGGCTCGTGCCGGTTCCCGACGCGCCGGCAGACTTCGACCTGCGCTCCGTCGATATGGCGCACGGCCAGGTTGCCGAGGAAGGCAATGACGAGGTGAAGTTCGCGCCACGGGAACGGCCGTCCGGCGCAGGCGCCTCCAGTGAGGGCAATTATTTCAGCCTGCGCCGCCGGGCGAATCTGGTCCAGGGGGGCGGGCGGCAGTACGGTACGCGTCGCCCCTTCACCGAGACGCAGACCTTCATTTCGCTCGTGGACGGGCAGGACCGGCCCCATGATGGCGGCATCCGTTTCCTGTCGCTCGAAGCATGGCTGACCAACCGGGATCTGCCATCGCTGCTCGAATGCGGCGGCCGCCACGATCTCACGCTCGCCGGATCGAAGCCGGTGGTCAGCGTCGGCTTTGTGCGCGCGCCGTCTGCGCCGAAACCGCCGCTTGCGCGCGGTGACCAGGCCTGGCAACTGATGGGGCAACTGAAGCTCGACTACCAGATGTTCGACGACAGCGAGGGGGAGCCCCATCCGGGCGAAGGGGTACGCCGCCGCCTGCGCCTGTACGTGACCCCGGACGCGGGCGCGCTCGCACGTCAGGTCGAAAGCCTTGTGAGCGCCACGGCCACGCCCGTGAACGACATGCTGCCGCCAGGCAACGGGGGCCCGGTATTCGGACGGGGCATCCGGTGCGACTTCACCTTCGATGAAAGCGGGCTGGACGGGGTGAGTCCCTACACGCTCGCGCTGGTGCTGGAGCACTACGTTGCACGGCATGTCTCGATGCACTCGTTCACGAAGACCGTGGTGCACACGAAGCAGCGCGGCCGGATCGCGCAGTGGCCGCCGCGCGCCGGTATGCGCGACATTTCCTGATCCCCTTTCGCCGGCATTTCACGGAGTGACCCATGTCCTGGCTTGACCAACCCCGCACGCTGGAGATTGCCGGCGCGGCCCTGCCGAAGTGGCGCGACGAATGCCTCTTCACCGTGTCGCGCCTGACGGGCATCGAGAAACTCGGCAGGCTCTACGACTACACCGTCGAAATCGCGACGAAGGACGACAT
>NZ_FMYQ01000064.1 GCF_900096975.1 Paraburkholderia lycopersici | reverse complement strand
CCACTGTGCAGTTGCTTGGTCCACGTGTAATCGCACGACTGAGTGCCGTAGATGCCGCCTTCGTCATTGAGCGGCCGGGTCTGGATCGGGAAGATAATCGGCGGAACACCCTTGGGAGGCGTAGTCGTTGGCGCACCATGATCATTCGTGTCGTGATTGTTCGTCGGCGGCGTTCCCCTTGGCGCAGGCTTTCTGGGCATAGGTTGCCCGGACTTCCTGGACTGAACAGGTGGGACCTTGAGCACCTGATCAACCAGGATCACATCGGAGGTGAGGTGGTTGACATGCTTGAGCAGGTCGACGCTCGTATGATATTTCCTGGCGATTACCGTCAGATTGTCATGTGCCTTGACCTTGTAGATCCCACGCCAATAGTCACCGCCTGCCGAGTTATCCGTTTTGGTCGGCAAGTCGTGCTGAGTTTTCGGGCTCGTGAGATGAAACTTGATTTGCGACAACGCCGCGTTCAGTCGTGCCACCTCCTTCATGCTATCGCTGGTCCAGCGCTTTACATGTACGGACAGGTCATCTCCCTTGCGGGCCACAAACTGTACCGCACCGCGAGCATCGGTTGATGCTGCATGGTACAGATGTTTAGCCTGGTCACCGAGCCCCCTGATTTCAACCTTCAGGTTTTTGATCGGCACGCCAAATTGATCTTTCAGGAAGATCGTTACGGCGGACCTGTAATCATTGCCATTACTTGAACGTTGCATTCTTTCCTCGAATCAAACTCTGATTTTTTATTCGCTCAGGTTGACATAGTGATAGGGATCATCAGGAAGCGGGTCGTTCGATTGCGCTGCCTTCGAATCTCCTTCAACTTCAACCAGCCATGCCCCCCGCGTCCCCGCGAGCACCTGAACGGTTTCGGCCTGGTCAGTTGAAATACGCGAGGTTCGGCCATCCTGGTCGAGGACGCCCGCCGCAATAAGATCACCATTGGTCCGGCGGGCCATATATTCAACTTCGTTAAAATCCCTGAGCCAATAGACGTCGTAAGCGTCGAGCCGGTTGCTAAATGCTTTGGGCATGTCCATACCCGGCAACGAGACAGACAGGGACTTCGGGCCCGGCAATGCGTGACTGGCCGCATGAGCGACCCAGTTCGCAGGCGTGCCGTGCTCGATACCCGCGCCATTGATCCGGATGTAACTGCCCCGAGCCTGCAACAGGATTTCTTCCGCTGCTGTAATTTCGATACGCTTCTTCGCGCTGATCAGCTTTAGCACCTGATCGGCGATGATCTCGATGTCGTTGCTCTGCGATTGCAGAATCACTGGTCCTTTCGCGGCGAAGAATTTCATCGCGTCCTGGTACGCGAATATCGACACCGAGCCGCGTGTCGCGACGTGGTATGAGCGTCCAGCCGAGAGGCTGTAGTCACGTCCCGCTGTCACTGCGTGGTCGTTCATGCTCGCCATGTGCGTGCTGTCCGTCGCGGTCATCGCGATACCAGCAGCACTGGCGACCACCACATCGGGCCGTGTCATCTCGGGCGAGGGGTTCTCAGCATTTTTCGAGCCGCCCCGGATCGCGTCGTTCTGCACCTTGATTGTGCTGTGGGCGTCGGCCTGGTTGGCATCGCGGGTCTGTGCCTTGTGCTTTGTCGCGAGCGCCGACAGGTCCTCATGCTGCTGGCGGGCCTGCGTCAGGCGCTGCACCGTCTCGGCCATGTCCTTCACCGGCGCGCCTGCACCCGCCCGCGACTCGGTCGTCACCAGCATGCCCCCGTTGGCACGCGCCACGCCGTGCGCCTCCGTCGCCAGTTCGAACCCTTCGCCGCGTGCCTCGCTGCGACCCCTGCGCCGGTCGATGCGCGTGTTGCTGCCCAGCACCAGGCGCGACTGCGCGTGGTCGCTCGCCACCTGTACCTGGAGCTTGCCCGGCGTGTCGTCGGTCACGACACTGTTCGTCGTCGGCCCCTCCAGGTCCTCGCTCATCCACCCCGAGAGCGCCTGGTTCGCCGGCAGCGGCCACGGCGGCTCGTGGAACTGGTTCACGTGCCGCCCGGCGATATACGGCTTGTCCGGGTCGTTGTCGTGGTACCCGATAACAACCTCATGGCCCACGCGCGGAATGTAGATCGCCCCGTAGCTCGCGCCCTGCCACGGCGACGACACCCGCACCCAGCAGCTTGAGTCCTGGTCCTGCTGGCCCTCGCGGTCCCAGGGAAACCAGACCTTCGCGCGGCCATACCTGTCGGTCCAGATTTTCGAATCCGGGTAGCCCGTCACAACGGCAACCTCGCCGTGCGAGTGCGGCTTCTTCGCCTTCTGCGGCGTGCGGAAATACGTGCTGGCAGGCTGGACCGTGAACTGCGTGTCGCAGGTGTACTGGCGTTGCAGTGCACCACGGTTCGTCACCGTGTCGTTGTTGACGATCTCGATCTTCGTGGCCACGACGAGGTATTCGCCATTGCCCGGCTCGAGCGGATAGCCTTCGAGGTGGAACGTGTGCCCCACCATCAGCCCGCGCATGTTGCCGCGCCCCTTGCCACGCAGGCTCTTTGCCCGCTTCGCCTCCAGGCGCACCCGCGCCATGTGCTCGCCCTCGAAGTCCACCTCATTGGGCGCCGCAGCGGTGCCCATCGCGCCCGCGAGCGGCTGCGAGTAGTCGCCCCAGGCGTAATGCTCGATGTTGTCGTTGGCGCGCTCGCGGTAGTCCGAATCCTTCGTCGCGAGGTTGGCCCGCGACTGCGTGTAGTCGTAGTCGGTGAGGCTGACCTTGCCCGTGGTCAGGGCGCGCGCGATCTCGAACTGGTGGACGTGTTCCTCGTCGATACGCTGGCCGTCGCGGTCCTGGTAGCGCAGCGTCTCATAGGCCGGGCCGTGTTTCTTGTAGGCTGCCGTCGAATCGCACAGCACGAGCGTGGGGCCCTGAAAGAAAAACGCGATGCCCCACTCCTGCCACAGGCGGTTGAGATATCCCCAGTCCGACTCCCAGAACATGCGCTGGTAATCGCGCTTCGGGTACTGGCGCCCGAAGCCGGGACCGGCCAGACGCAGTTCGTAGTGAAACGGGTACTTCTTCAGGATCGTTTCGGAGATCTCCACGACGGTCTTGTCCTGGAAGATCCTGGAGTCCTGGTTGAGCGTGGCGAGCCACAGCCAGGGGCGAATCCTCAGCTGGTAGAACGCGCGCCGCGTGTCCGAGCCTACGCACTGCGCCGACACGATCAGGCCGGTGATCTCGCGCACGTCCGCGCCGACATTCACTGACGAGACGACTCCGGTTTTCCCGGTCTCGTAAGTGCCGCTACCCTCGATGGCGATTTTTATCGTCACCTGCCTGCCGACCAGCTCGTCGACCTTGACCCTGTCTCTCGCCTCATGCACGGTCAGGCCGATGTCGTCCTTCGTCGCGATTTCGACGGTGTAGTCGTAGAGCCTGCCGAGTTTCTCGATGCCCGTCAGGCGCGACACGGTGAAGAGGCATTCGTC
>NZ_FMYQ01000043.1 GCF_900096975.1 Paraburkholderia lycopersici | reverse complement strand
ATCTTCCCGATCCAGACCCGGCCGCTCAATGACGAAGGCGGCATCTACGGCACTCAGTCGTGCGATTACACGTGGACCAAGCAACTGCACAGTGGAGGACACGACCAGGCAAGATTCGGTGCGAACAGAGCGGGAGGCCGCAAACATGCCGCGCGAGACCTGTATGTGAAGGCCGCTACGCCGATCGTCTCAATTGCGCCTGGTATTGTCATAAAGTGCGAATTTTTCTACTGCGATACGTGGCAGATCAGCATCCACCACAAGACCTTCGACGGTCGTGAATTCATTGCCCTGTATGGCGAAGTTAAGCAATCGTCGATCACGGTGAAAGTTGGAGACACAGTTAGCCAAGGGCAGATCCTTGCTCTAAGCGGCACACTGCTAAAGCCAAACGGCACGCCGCTACACGTAGTAGGGAGTCAAAATGTGTCCATGCTGCATTTCGAATGCATATTCGGGCTCCCTCGGATTCGATGTTCATTCGAGGCTGAACGGATCCTCGATGGCTGCGCCATTTCAGCGACGCGCGGACCTGATTGATTCGCTATCGATTCTGCAGGAAGGGTACAGGGCGACCTTCCTTGACGCGCTCCCGTTGCAGCCCACTGGCCAGCGGATTCCTATTGCGCAATTGCATATCTCTGAGCCGGGCAAGGAGTTTATCAAGGGTTGGGAAGGAGTCTATTATGACGGCAGTAAAATACACACCTATTATTATGACGACAGCAAGGGCTATTGCACCGTCGGCTGGGGTCATCTAATCGGCGAAAGCAGTTGCAAGGCAAACGGCTACGTCGCGATGTCAAGCATGATCACTGTTACGGAAGCGCGGGCGCTGTTCGACCAAGATGTTGCAGTGTTCGAGGGCCGCGTAAAGAACGCGATCAGCGTACCTCTCTATCAGAACGAATACGATGCGCTGGTATCGCTCGCCTATAACATGGGCGGTCTCGGCAAAGCTCCCAGTCTATGTCGCAAACTGAACAGCGGTGACTACACAGGGGCCCCCGTTGAATTCTTGGATATTGAAAACAAGACCCGTCGTGAACGGGAGCACGACATGTTCTGTCAAAATATTTACAATTCGAATCACTGAACTAAATATGTATATTCGCGCAATCAAACTACTCAAGTCGTGGTTGGCTATTCTGATATCTGCGCTCTTGCTGCCAACTTGCTCAGCAGCCGAAGATGTTTTTCGAATGACCGGCGCAGCGCAATTCGAGCAGGGACGCGATTTTCACCACCTATCGTTTCCAGTTAATCCGGTGACGGCTGGATTCCTCACATTCGATGGCAACATATTCGTTTATCACGAGACGGGTAGCAGTTGCAGCGTGAAGGTCAACAAACGAATAAGCTTTTATGTCGATCCGATCATCTCGCACTCGTTTGGCTCGCGCGATAAATTCAATGCGTTCCTGAGTGCTAAGTTCCATGCGAATGGCGGTATGCTGACCGATACCTACCTTCTCGCCGACGCCGACGAACCGCTCTGCCTGGGGCTGCGCTACGCCACTGTCTATAAGTCGCCAGACGAAATGGTGTTGCTCGACGGCTCCTGGGCATACCTGTTTGAGCGTCAAACACATGCTCCAGCGAATACCGAGCAGAATTTTGATTGCAAAATGGCAAGCATGAAAGTTGAACACCTGATTTGCAATAACCCGGAACTTGTTAAGCTGGATGCGACAGTCAATCGCGGCTATGTCGGCATGCTGCTCACCGATTCCAAGGAGATTTCTTATGAGGACTCTGTGAGAAAGGGGCAACTGGACTGGCTAAAGAACGTGCGCAATAAATGCGAGACGCGGGCATGTCTATTCGATGCATACAGTTCGCGCATTCGCTTTATCAAGAGCCGGATATCGATCGCATATCCATCGTATCCAGCGCAGGAGCCAGATCAAGACGGCGATTGATCAGCGTGACACCATACCTGGCATTCGTGGCGTAGTTATTTAAAATTAAGGCGAATCTAAACATTTGCTAATGTGGCGTTTACAGATCATCGTTGTTGAGGATTCGACCTCGCATGGCGGCAAGGTCATTACGGGATCAGAGCTTCATACGATTGACGGAAGAAAAACAGCTCGCCTCCATGATCTAGTCGATTGCCTGGAAAAGTATCCTGACGTCCGCCCGCATGGGGTGAATAAAATCATCGAGGCCCATCCAACGTTCACGATCGGGGGCAAACAGGTCGCGCTGCATGGACATCATTCGGAATGCGGCTGTACGTTGATCGCGAGTGTTCCGGCGAGCGTTGGGGATTAGCGCGCTTGTGTTCCCTTTGACTGTGAGACAAGGCTGTCATGGCACCCTTGGGGGGGCAGCCGACCTCAAGCATCAAGTGCCCTGCCCGGGCTGGGCGATTCCAGAAATATCGAAAGGAGTTGTTGATGGCAGGTGTCCGGTTTGCGCGCGAAAGGAATGCGCCTGAGCATCGAGGACATGCATGTGATGGCGCAGGCACATAACGGGTGTTGCCTGTCTGCGGAATATGCGAGCGCACGCACGAAGCTGCGCTGGCGGTGCGCGCGAGGCCACGAGTGGGAGGCAACGCCGTTTAATGTGGGTCAGGGCAAGTGGTGTGCGACTTGCGCCCGCGAGAAGCATGGCGAGGCGTGGCTCCCAGCAATGCGCGCACTCGCCCGTGAACGCGGCGGCAGATGCTTCTCCGATACCTACGTGAACAGCCGCAGCAAACTGCGCTGGCAATGTGAGCAAAGTCATATGTGGGAGGCCGCGCCCGCCAGCATTCGCGTTTGCGGTTCGTGGTGTCTGGCGTGTGGGCATGACAGCCGCAGGCGGACCATGGACGACATGCAGGCCCTGGCTGCGCGGTATGGCGGGCAGTGCCTTTCCAGCAGTTACGCCAAAATCACAGGCAAGCTGCGCGGCGGGGCACGAATGGGTCACGTCCCCCGCGAGGGTGCGCAACGGCATCTGGTGTGCTGCCTGCTCGAAACAGGAACGCCGCGCCGTAAGGCTGGCGGAGATGCGAACGCTGGCAGACGGTCGCGGTGGCAAGTGCCTTCCCGCAGGATGCGGATGATCTGTTCGTCGGTGTGGCGCTTCTTCATCGAGTTCTCCTTGCCGCCAGGATAAGGGAACTCACTTGCCGTTTGGCTACACGATCCGTCTCAGGTCAACCTCATCCTGGCGGGAAATGGGTGCCACACGAGCGATGTTGACTGGCTCAACTTTATTAAGATATTACATGGATAATTAAAGTCATCATTCTTAAAATGAGTGGCAATCTCGAACTTGACGAGCTTCGCTGAACTGACGTTGCTCCCAGGTATGGGCCAACAAAAAGGGGAACCGCATGAGCCGCTGTCCACCCGTTATCTTCGTACATGGCTTCATCGGCACACTTGACGTAAGCGCGTTCGAAGCTGCATACGCTGCTCCGGATTTGCTGGGGTATGGCGGCCATCGATCCGTTCCATTCGACCAGATTTCTCTTCCTGCGCAGGTTGAGCATATCCGGGCGTTCATAGACGCTCACATCGGTGCGACGGTCGTTGATCTCGTCGGGCATTCCGTTGGAGGCGCAATCGCGATGCTATTCGCGCACGCTTATCCCGAACGTGTTCGTCGAATTGTCAATGTCGAAGGAAACTTCACGCTGGATGATGCATTCTGGTCTGCGTCGGTGGGACGGATGACACCAGGCGAGGCAGATGTGATGCTGGAAAGTTTCAGGGCCGACCCGCTTCGATGGCTGCGCGGCGCCATCGCCGATGCCACACCCGATATGGAGGAAGTGGCGACACGCTGGCTGAAACATCAACCTGCTTCAACTCTGCGCGCGATGGGGCGATCCGTTGTGGAGGTAACCGGCAGCGCGGACTATCTCGCCGCTTTAAACCAGGTTTTCCAGAGTCGACCGGTGTATCTGCTTTCAGGAGAGCGTTCCCGCGATGGGTGGAATGTTCCGGACTGGGCCTTAAGACAGTGCGCCGGTCACGAGAAGCTTGATCGCTGCGGTCACCTCATGATGATCGAGAGCCCGCGCGCATTCTCAGCATCGATTCAAAGATTTCTGAGCCATCCCTGCACTCCATGAGTAGTCCGAGTCGGGCTGCCTCCTCAGTCGGAGCATACGCGATTGCAGACCCGGCTACCTCCGCATCCGTTACCACACTCACCATGTCCGATACCGATCAGACATTCTCCGAGTACCTGTTTTCCTATGGCAGCTACAGCTCGAACGGGTGCAACTTGCAACGTTCGGCCGGAAGCTCGACGGCCACGCCGACTCCATGCCTGGCTACTCGCTCGCGATGCTGAAGATCAACGATCCCGAAGTCGTCGCGACGAGCGGGAAAACGCATCACCCCGTCGTCACCTATACCGGCAATCCCGGCGATCGGCATGTCATCAGGATTATGGGATTCGCGAAGGCGATGCTGGCGATGAAATTGGCAGGCGCGTGATCTCGCGTCTTCCACATCCGCTGGCATGACGACATAAGGCTGGTTGCGGGAAACGTGGCGCCAGGAAGACGCGCCCTCGCAGGTGCGCTATTGACCTGTCGGCCTCGACGTTTTTACACAGCCTCGGCCATTTCCAGCTAAAGATGCGTGTTACATAAGCCGTTAACAAAGCCTGCATTTGGGTATTTTTGTCTGCAATTTGTCAAGGCTTCGCGTCGGCTCATCATGTCAATCAAGTTAAAGCTCCGGATTATGCTGCTCGTCACACTGATCGCCATCGGAGGCGGCATCGTCGTGACGGCGTTCGGATTCAATGCGGTGAACGACGCGCAGGCGTCCTCGCACCGCCGGGAAAAGCAGATACGCGGCCTGACCGAAATCAAGGCGAGCGCGCTCTCCACGGTGGAACTCGATCCGACTTCCGACGACACCAAAAATATCTTCACCGACGCGGAACACAACATCGACAAATGGGCCGAGATCATTGCGCCGCTGTTCAATTCCCCGGATCAGCAGGCGCGGCTCGCCGCGGTGCGCTCCCGGTGGCACGCATACGACCAGAAGTCACGGCAACTGATCGAACTGGCCGCCCAGGATCCCAAGGCGGCCAACACGCAGATCGTCGCGCTCTACCACTCCGACTTCCAGCCGCTGAGCGTCTCGATCGAAGAGATCATCCGCGAAGCGGACAATCGGGCCGCGAAAGCCGATGAACTCGCCAGCCGCACCAGCACGAACGCGGTGTGGACCGTGATTGCGGTGTTGCTGGTGGCGATGGCGGTGGTGGTCGGCTGGAACCTGTTCCTGTCCCGCTCGATCCAGCGCGCGCTGGCCGGCATCCAGGGGACCCTGCAGCAGGCGAGCGAATCGCTCGACCTGACGAAGCGCGCCCCCGCTCTGGGCAACGACGAAATCAGCCAGACCGCCAACGCCTTCAACCATCTGATGTCCCGCATCGCGGACGTGATGACGGCCGTGCGGGATTCGGTGGAAGCGGTGAGTACGGCCTCGAAGCAGATCGCCGCCGGCAACGTCGACCTGTCGAGCCGCACCGAGGAGCAGGCCGCCTCGCTTCAGGAGACGGCGGCGAGCATGGAGCAACTGACCGGCACGGTGCGGCAGAACGCGGAGAACGCGCGCCAGGCCAACGGGCTCGCTCAGGCGTCGGCGGCCATCGCCGTGAAGGGCGGCAACGTGGTGGGCGACGTGGTCTCGACCATGGAGACCATTAACGGCAGTTCGGAGAAGATTGCCGACATCATCGGCGTGATCGACGGCATCGCGTTCCAGACCAACATCCTCGCGCTGAACGCCGCCGTGGAAGCGGCGCGCGCGGGCGAGCACGGCCGCGGTTTCGCCGTGGTGGCCACCGAGGTGCGCACGCTCGCGCAACGCTCGGCCGCGGCGGCCAAGGAAATCAAGACGCTGATCGAAACCTCGGTGAGCAACATCGCGGCCGGGACGAAGCTCGTCGATCAGGCGGGCAGCACGATGGGCGAGGTTGTGGCGAGCATCAAGCGCGTGACGGACATCATGGGCGAGATCGCGGCGGCCACCGACGAACAAAGCAAGGGAATCGACCAGGTGGGACAGGCGGTTACGCAGATGGACGAAGTGACCCAGCAGAACGCGGCGCTCGTGGAACAGGCGGCCGCGGCGGCGCAGTCGCTGGACGACCAGGCGACGAAGCTGCACGCGGGGGTTGCGGTTTTCAGGATTTAGGGGCGACGGACGCCTGGCTGGGGATCCGCTGTGAGTCGGGTCCGGCCGGCGGCGGACGGGGCACGTGCTCGATGCCTGCCATGCTGTCGACGATGAGGAAGCCCCCCGGATGTTACGGGGTCCGCGACGACGGCGTGGTCAGCAACAAGGCGGTCTATCTGGCACTAGGTATCCAGGCGGATGGCCAGCGTGATGTCCTGGGCCTGTGGATCGAGCAACCGAGGGTGCGAAGTTCTGGTTGAAGGGATACTTTCCACGTAATGACCAAGCTTGCTGATAGGCAGAAAACCCTCTTTTTATTTTAAGAGGGTCTTCGTGTCCTCAGAAATGCAATCCTCAAATCGGTGCGTCTTTGCTCATTGCTGGTGCTTTCAAACGTGCATCGTGGCCGAAATCCGCACCCATAATGGTTAGCAAACGTTTTCTCCATCCAGTTCTGTAGTCGCGTAATTAGGCGCGAAGCTTGCATAGGACACTCGCAGAACAAGTTCATCAGATGGGGAGTTTCGCATGTCCAATCCGCAAGCCATCGTCGATCTGACGCATGAGGTCAAACGTCTCGCGTCCGGGAAGATCAATGACATCAACGATATCAATCGGGAAACCACCTTCCTCGCACTAAACGCCCTGATCGAAGCTGCCAGGGCCGGTGACGCGGGCAAGGGCTTCGCGGTCGTGGCCAGCCAGGTGAAGCATGTCTCAACGCGTATCTCCGATATCACTACCGGGCTTAACAAGGAACTCGCCGGCTCGCTGTCGAAGCTGACAGAACTTGGTGACAACATGATCGAGAGAATGCGTTCCCTGGATGGCCAGCGCTGTACGGACCTTGCACTGAATATGATCGATATCATCGATCGCAACCTGTATGAGCGCTCGTGCGATGTGCGTTGGTGGGCAACGGATTCCGCAGTGGTCGAATGTCTCGCGGATGGGAGCGCCGGGGCGGCCAGCCACGCATGCAGCCGCCTTGAAGTCATACTGGAAAGCTATACGGTTTACCGCGACCTTTGGGTCGTCGACGCGAACGGCGTGGTCGTCGCAAACGGTCGTCACTCGACCTATGCGGTGCGGGGGCAAAACGTGGCGGGTGCCGAGTGGTACAAGTCCGCAATGAAGACTGCTTCGGGTTCGCAGTACGTTGCGTCGGACGTCGAGACACTCGCGCTGCTGCGCAATGCGCAGGTCGCAACCTATTCAACGGCGATCCGCGAGGGCGGTGCCCTCGACGGGCGCGTGCTTGGCGCACTCGTCATTTTCTTCGACTGGGCTCCGCAAGCCGAGACCGTGGTCAAAGGCGTTCGCCTGAGCGAGGAAGAATGGCGGCGTTCGCGTTGCATGATCGTGGATTCGTCATTCCGGGTCATCGCTGCTTCGGACGGCAAGGGTATTCTGGACGAGCGCTTTCGCTTGCAGACCAGCGGAAAATCTTCGGGATCCTACCGTGACGTTGACGGGTCGATCGTGTCGTTCGCAGCGACGCCGGGCTATGAGACCTATCGGGGGCTTGGCTGGTACGGCGTCATCTCCCAGAAGTCCGAATAAGAGGTCATTGCGCACGCATTGGGTTTTCCGTCGAAGACGATAATGTCCAGCTACGGTTTCCGTCGGGGTATCCGCGGGAGCCGTTAGCAAGCACGCCACCCTGGGGCCCCCACCACCCACGGCAGATCGCCGCCAAGTCTCCGCCCCCCATTTCCCGCCTTCCTTTTCCCCCACAAAATACTGTATAAATATACAGGAAGAGGAGATCTGATCGCTTCCCAACCATGCCCCATTTCCGTCGGGCAGGGCGAAGTATTCCCATCAACCAGGCACGAATCATGGCAGCAGCACTCCAGTCCATTGCGCAATCCGCCGCGCAGCTCGCCGCGCACTTGCCGTCCAGGCTGCAAAGCCGTGTCTGGCAAGGCGATCAGCTCGCCCATGCAAGCGAGCGCACGGTGCCGAGCGGTCACGCCACGCTGGACGCCCAGCTCCCAGGCGCCGGCTGGCCCGCGGGCAGCCTGACCGAACTGCTCGTCGAGCAGGGCGGCGTTGGCGAGATGCGGCTCGTCGCGCCGGCGTTGCGTGCGCTCACCGCGCAGGCTGGCCGGCACGTGCTGCTCGTCGCGCCGCCTTGGCGCCCGTACGCCTGCGCGCTCAAAGCATGGGGGCTCGCGCTGGAGCGCGTGATCTGGGTTCGCGCGGCCGAGGGCGAGGCCGCGTGGGTAGCCGAACAGGCGCTCAAGCAGGAAGGCATCGGCGCCGTGCTGCTCTGGCAGGCGAAGGCGCGCGCCGATGCGGTGCGCCGCCTGCAGGTCGCCGCCCAGGATTCGCAGGCGCTCGCGTTTTTCGTGCGGCCGCTCGCCGCGCGCAACCAGTCGTCGCCGGCGCCGCTGCGCATGACCTGCTCGCCGGTGCCCCCGCCCGCCGACGCGAACCTGAACCGGCGGCAATGGATGCAACTCGCCGCGCTTTCCGTGGACATCTTCAAGCGCCGCGGGCCGCCGCCCGCTCAACCACTCGTCATCACATTGCCGCTGCAGGATGCGGTGCTGCCCCAGCCGGACGCAGCTTCCGCCGTCATGCCGTGGCCCGGGGCCAATCATGCTGTGGATCGCCGTCACCTTGCCGCTGTTGCCGCTGGAGGCCGTGAGGCCGCTGGTGCTGTCAACGTCGTCCCTGTCTGAAGACGCCGGCGTCGATGCGGATTCCGGTGGCGCGAGCGCGCCGCGCTGCTACGCGCTCGCCGACCACACGCGCATCCTGATCGCCGATCTCGACGCGCTGCGCCTCGGCGTCCAGCCCGGCAACGCGCGCTCCCATGCGCTCGCGCTCGCGCCGGGGCTCGTGCTGCTCGAACCCGATCCGGCGCGCGAAACCCGCGCGTCCGAGGCGCTCGCGCTCGCGTTGCTCGCCTATACGCCCAGGGTGTCGCTCGCGCAGTCGCACACGCTGTTGCTCGAAGTCGGCTCGGGCTTGCGTCTTTTCGGCGGCGTGCGCGCGCTGCTCGCCAAGGTCGCGGCGACGGTGGCCAACTGCGGGCACGTCGCGCGCATTGCCTGCGCGCCCACCGCGTGGGGTGCGTGGACGCTCGCGCAGGCCCGCGCCACGCATGCCTCGCGTCGCTGGCATGCGCTCAAGAACACGACGCTTTCGCGCGTGCTCGACGCGCTGCCGGTCACGCTCGCGCCGTTCGCCGCGCAGCACGATCATGCGCTCACGCAAATCGGTTGCGCGACGCTCGGCGATCTGCGGCGGCTGCCGCGCGACGGCATCGTGCGGCGCTTCGGCGACGGCGTGCTCGGCTGGCTCGCGCAGGCGCGCGGCGAAGCGCCCGATCCGCGCGTCTGGTTCGCCGCGCCGCCGTCGTTTCACGCGTCGCTCGAATTGCAGGCGCGCGTGGAGAGCGCCGAGGCGCTGCTCTTTGCCGCGCGCCGTCTCGTGATGCTGCTGGCCGGCTGGCTCGCCGCACAACACACGGCGCTGAGCGGTTTCGAGTTGCGTCTGGAGCACGAACTGGCTTCGCGCCACGCGCCGCGCACTTCTAGCCTCACGATCGCCTGGGCGTCGCCCTCGCGCGACGCCGATCATTTGCTGTGGCTGTTGCGCGAGCGCCTCAATCAGACCGAACTCGCCGCGCCCGTGATCGGTCTTGCGCTCGTCGCCTCGCAGGTGAGCGAGTACGAGGCGCCCACCGACGCGCTCTTTCCCATGCACGAGGCTGCCGAGGCGTCGCTCGGGCAGCTCTTCGAGCGCATCGGCGCGCGGCTCGGCGAGCAGAACGTGCTGCAGCTTTTCGTCGAGGACGATCATCGGCCCGAGCTGGCGATGTCGGCGCGGCCTTACCGCGAGAGCGAAGCGAAGCGCTCGCGCAAGCCGCGCAAGGAGCGCGATATGCAGCAGGAAGCCGGCGCGAGCGCGCAGAGCGCCTTCGATCTGCCCGAGGTGCCGCTGCCGGCGCAGCCGCGCCCGGCGTGGCTGCTCGAAAAGCCGCTCAAGCTCGCGATGCGAGGCGACCGGCCCGTCTATCGGCGTCCGCTCAAGACGCTCACGCGCACCGAGCGCATCGAGTCCGGCTGGTGGGACGGCGAGGGCGTCGGGCGCGACTACTATGTCGCCGCCGACGACCGGGGCCGCATGTTCTGGCTGTATCGCGAGCGCATTGGCGGTCAGTGGTATCTGCAGGGACTTTTCGGTTAGCGCTTGTTCGTTTCAGGAATCATGTCGATCAGCGGGGCGGCCACATCGGTGCCGGCACAACTTTCTTCGAGTACGCAGCTACCCGATTACGCGGAGCTGCACTGCCTCACCAACTTCACCTTCCTGCGCGGCGCGTCGCGCCCGGGCGAGCTGGTCGAGCAGGCGATCCGTCACGGCTACCGCGCGCTCGCGATCACCGACGAATGCTCGTTCGCGGGCGTCGTGCGTGCTTACAGCGCGCTCAACGAGTACGATGAGCCGCGCAAAAAAGCGCACGACGAGGCCATGCGCGAGGTCCGCACGCGCGGCGGCAACGCGGCCGCAATGGCCGCAGTGACGCCAGCGCCGTTCGAGCCGTCGCTGCATCTGCTGATCGGCAGCGAGCTGAATCTCGTCGACGAACATGGCTCGCCGTTCTGCACGCTCGTTGCGCTCGCCATGAACCGCGAAGGCTACGGCAATCTTTGCGAACTGATCACGCTCGCGCGGTCGCGTGCGGAGAAAGGCAGCTATCGCGTGCATCCCGCCGATTTCACCGGACCCGCGCCGGGCTTCGAGCATCTGAAGCATCTGCGCGACTGCGTGCTGCTGCTCGTGCCGCAGCGAACGGCCACGCTTGCGCAAACCTTGCGCGCCGCGCACTGGCTAGCGGGCTTCGCGGCCGAGCGCGCCTGGCTCGCGCTCGAACTCTGGCAAACGGGCGGCGACGACACGCAGATCGAAGTGTTGCGCCACGTCTCGCAGGAGAGTGGTCTGCCGCTCGTCGCGGCGGGTGGCGTGCTCATGCACGCGCGCTCGCGCAAGCCGCTGCAGGACACGCTGAGCGCGATCCGCGCCGGCAAGCCGCTCGCCAAGTGCGGACGCGTGCTGGAGGCGAATGCGGAGCGTCATCTGCGCTCGCGCGTGCGGCTTGGCGCGATTTATCCGCGCGATGCCCTCGACGCCACGCTCGACGTCGCGCGCCGCTGCACGTTCTCGCTCGGCGAGCTGGCCTACGAATATCCCGAGGAACTGGTGCCGTCCGGCGAGACGCCTGCTTCGTGGCTGCGCGAGCTCGTGATGAAGGGCGCGCTGGAGCGCTGGCCCGACGGCCTGAACGAGAAGCGTCGCGAGCAGATCGAGCAGGAACTCGAGCTCATCACCGAGCTGAAATACGAGAAGTACTTCCTGACCGTGCACGACATCGTCCGCTACGCTCGCGAGCAGAAGATCCTGTGCCAGGGGCGCGGCTCGGCGGCGAACTCGGTGGTCTGCTACTGCCTGAAGATCACGGAAATCGATCCGGTGCGCATGAACATGCTCGTCGCGCGCTTTCTGTCCCGCGCGCGCAACGAGCCGCCCGACATCGACGTGGACTTCGAGCATCAGCGTCGCGAGGAAGTCATCCAGTACATCTACCGCAAGTACGGCACACGCCGCGCCGCGCTGGCCGCGACGCTCATCACCTATCGTTCGCGCAGCGCGCTGCGCGACGTCGGCAAGGCGCTCGGCCTCGACAATGCGCTTGTCGAAAAGCTGTCGGGCGCGCACCAGTGGTGGGACGGTCCCGATTCGATCGCGCGCCATCTGGAGGAGGCGGGTTTCTCGCCGGATTCGCATGTCACGCAGCAACTCATCCGGCTCACGCGCGAACTGCGCGGTTTTCCGCGCCATCTTTCGCAGCACGTGGGCGGCTTCGTGATCGCGCGCGACAAGCTTTCGCGTCTCGTGCCGATCGAAAACGCGGCGATGAAGGACCGCTACGTGATCGAGTGGGACAAGGACGATATCGACGCGCTGCGCCTTCTGAAGATGGACGTGCTCGCGCTCGGCATGCTCTCGGCGATCCGGCGCTCGCTCGAATTCGTGGCGCTGCGGCGCGGCCTGCCCGAAATGCGCGTGCAGGACATTCCGGTGGAGGACCCGGCGGTGTATCGCATGTGCGCCAAGGCCGATACGGTCGGCGTGTTCCAGATCGAGTCGCGCGCGCAGCAGAGCATGTTGCCGCGTTTGCGCCCGCGCACCTATTACGACCTCGTGATCCAGGTGGCGATCGTGCGCCCTGGGCCGATTCAGGGGAACATGGTGCATCCGTACCTGAAGCGCAGGCGCGGGGACGAGGAGGTGGTGTACGCGAAGGAAGCATTGCGTCCGGTGCTCGAACGCACGCTCGGCGTGCCGATCTTCCAGGAGCAGGTGATGCATCTCGCGATGGTCGCCGCCGACTACACCGCCGAGGAAGCCGACAAGCTGCGCCGCGCGATGGCCGCATGGCGGCGCGACGGCGATTTGCGTCCGTATCAGGACGATCTTACGAAGCGCATGTGCAAGAACGGCTACACGCAGGATTTTGCCGACCGCATCTGCAAGCAGATCGAGGGTTTCGGCGACTACGGCTTTCCGGAAAGCCATGCGGCGAGTTTCGCGCTGCTCGTCTACACGAGCTCGTGGCTCAAGCGCTACGAGCCCGCGGCGTTTCTGGCAGGGCTGCTGAACAGCCAGCCGCTCGGGTTTTATTCGCCTTCGCAGCTCGTGCAGGATGCGAAACGTCACGGCGTGCAGGTGCGCGCGCCCGATATCGCGCTGAGCGACTGGGAGTCGGTGCTGGAAAGGCGCGGCGTACCCGGTCAGCGCTTCGACGCCGAGGCGGTCCGCGCGCGCCGCGACGAAGCGGGGCGTTATCGCGCGCTGCTCGACGCAGCCGCATTGGCGCAAAGGGGCACGCTCAAGCGCGGCAGGCGGCGGCGCAGGTTCATGGATGGCCTCAAGCGCGTCGTGCGCGCGCGCATTGCGATCGCACCGCGGCGTTATGGGCGCGGCGGCCCGGCCGTGCGCCTCGGCTTCAGCCTCATCAAGGGCTTTTCCGAAGATGCCGCGCGGCGTGTGATGGAGGCACGCGAGCGCGCACCGTTCACCGATGTCGACGACCTCGCGCGGCGCGCGGCGCTCACGCGGCGCGAGCTGGAGGCGCTGGCGGCGGCGAACGCGCTCGCGAGCATCGCGGGCCACCGGCGCGAGGCGTGGTGGGCCGTGACCGCGCAGCACGCGGTTCCCGCGCTGCTGCGCGATGCCCCCGTCGCCGAGGCGCCGCTCGCGCTGCCGCGCGCTTCCGAAGGCGCGGAGATCGTCGCCGATTATGCGAGCCTGCGGCTCACGCTGAATCGTCATCCGCTCGAACTGCTGCGTCGCGGTCTGGCGAAGCAGCGCTTTCGCACAGCGGAGCAACTGGCGCACTGCCGGCACGGCATGCTCGCGCGCGTATGCGGGATCGTGACGGTGCGGCAGCGGCCCGGCACGGCGAACGGCACGATCTTCGTGTCGCTCGAAGACGAGACCGGCAGCGTCAACGTGATCGTGCACGCGGCGCTCGTCGAGTCGCAGCGCAAGGAGCTGTTAGGGGCGTCGCTGCTGGCGGTGGCGGGCGTGGTGCAGCGCGAAGGCGAGGTCGTGCATCTGGTCGCGCAGCGGCTGGAGGATCACAGCCGGCTGCTCGGGCGGCTCGCGACGGAGAGCCGGAATTTCCACTGAGATTTTCACCGAGGGGCGAGCGTGCAACAGCCTGACCATTTGATGTAGCGACGCCGCTTGTCGTTACGCGTTGCCCGGCGCGGCGCGGTTCGTGAAAGCGTCGAGCACCGCACGAATCGCGGCGTCGAACGATGTGCGGCGGCCCATGCCCAGCGCCTCGAGGCGGCTCGAATCGAGGTGGCAGTCGCGCGGACGCGGTGTGGCGTCCGTCGGCGTGGGCTGGGCGAGGAGCCGCGCCTCCACGCCCAGCGCCTGCGCGAGCCGCCCGGCGATGTCGGACTTCGTCATCGGCTCGTCGCCGGACCATTGCGCGATGCCGCGCACGGGCTCGCCGTCCGCGCAGCGCAGCAGCAGTTCGCGGATCACGAACGCCACGTCGGGCGTGAACGTGGGATAGCGCGTGGCCCACGCATCCATCGGCGCCGCCTGCGCCCCGGGCTGTGCCGAGGCGACGATGGCCGGCACGAGGCTCCTCACCGCCGACTCGTGCCAGCCGACGATCGGCCCGTACAGCAAGGGCAGCCGCAGCACGAGAGCGTTGTCGCTGGTCTCGAGCAGCACTCGCTCGCCTTCGAGCTTGCTATGGCCATAGGCGTTGAGCGGGTTCGGCGCGTCCTCGATCCGGTAGGGCGGCCGGGTGCCGTCGAAAACGTAATCGGTGGAAATCGAGAGCACCCACGCGCCGCGCCGCCGCGCCGCCGCGGCGATGCTGCGTACTGCATCGACATTGAGCGCACGCGCTGCCGCCGGGTCATGCTCGCAGACGTCGGGACGGCGTTCGGCGGCGGCCAGCACGATCGCATCGGGCGCCTCGCGCTCGACGAACGCGCTCACGGCCTGCGCATCGCGCACGTCGAGCACGGCCTGCTGCGGACCGCCGTGACGGAACGCGGTCGGCACGACCTGCCAGGCGGTTTCCGCGGCGAGTTCGCGGACCACGGCGCGCCCGAGCAGCCCCGAAGCACCGATCACGGCAACCTTGAACATGGCGCGGCCGTTAGACGCTGGACGTGCCGACCACGGTATAGCCGGCTTCGTCGATCGCGGACTTCAGCACGTCGGCGCTCTGGTTTGATTCGACCTTTACGCGGCCGGCGGCCAGATCGACCTCGACCAGGGCCTGCGCGTCATGCTCGTGAATCGCGCGCGTGACGGCACCCACGCAATGCTGGCAACTCATGCCTTCGACGTTGAACTGGATCATCGTGTCTTCCTTTTTCAGAAATTGAGACTTGTTACCACTGGATGAGGCCGTCGCCGGATTATGCCAGCCGGGGCTTGTTGTCGCGCTGGACCTTCCCATTATGGGAACGTGTACGATCGAGCAATTGACCAAACGGCAGGAGAACGGCGTGAACATCGGCGAAGCGGCGCGCGCATCGGGCGTCACGGCAAAAATGATTCGCTACTACGAAAGCGTCGGATTGCTGGCGCCCAAGGGGCGCACGGAGTCCGGGTATCGCGTGTATGGCACGGAGGAAGTGCATTCGCTGCGCTTCATCCGCCAGGCGCGCCGACTGGGCTTCCTCGTTGACGACATCCGGCGCCTGCTGGCGCTCTGGCGCGACCGCTCGCGTACTAGCGCCGAGGTCAAGTCGATTGCGCTCGAGCATGTCTCGGAACTCGACCAGCGCATCGCCGAACTGACGCAGATGCGCGACACGCTCGCCCACCTCGCCGCGCATTGCCACGGCGATGATCGGCCCGACTGCCCGATCATCGAGCGGCTCGCCGACAGTGCGACGCCGGACTGTCACCAGAGCACCCGTGCGCACTGAGCACAGGCGCAACCGCTGCGGGCAAATTGACGCAACTCCTCTGGCTTCTCGCACCAATTCGGTGCGTTTATTTGCGGTGCGGCCGTGGCGTCTACGAGTTTGCTAAGAAATGTGCCGATAAAACATGATGTTGCCAATTCTTGTTCGGTGTCCATTCCAAAACGGAATGCACTGCATTCGGGCAATTCACTGGCAAAGACCGGTGCAGGCGCTATAATGCGGGTTATCCCTTACTAGGGTTATCCCTGATGCGAATTCACCGGGGATCGCCGAATCCTTGGAGCACACCGTCATGTTTGCGTACCTTCTTGAAAAGCTGAGCACCTGGTTTGAAACTGCCGAACGTCGCCGCCGCGAAGCGTATCTCGCTTCGTCGACCGATATCGTGCAACTCGAACAGCGTATTCGTTCGATCGAAACGAACGGCTATAACTCGCTGTAAGCTGGTTTCAAAAGCACTATCGCAAGCCCCGCATTGGCGGGGCTTTGTCATTTCTGCACCGTCAACCGAACAGAGTCTGAGCCTTCCCACCGCGGTAAGGTAAAGTCTTTTTGCGACAAGCCGTCATAGCATTGGCATCGCTTTCTATCCGGGGGTGTCCATGGTGCAAGACCGTATTTCCCACCGCGTTTTTCGTCTGCCTGACCGTGCGTTGCGTCGTTGTTCTGTTGCACGGGCCGGTCTGATCGCCGTTGCCATGGCGTGGGCGAGCGCCAGCGCGCATGCGGGGCAGCCGCTTGTGCTGGATACGCAGAGGGGCATCAGCGATGGCCAATCGGGGCTGGTGCTGCAGAACGCGCCGCTTTCGCACGAACCGATGGTCCATGCGGCACAGCCGGCCGGACTGGCGCCGGATTCGTCCCAGCCTTACATCGTTGCGCCGTATGTGGAGGTCCCCGGCAGCAGCGGGCGGCCGAATCCGCCGCGCCCGCCTCATTCTCCTCACCGTCCGTCGTCGCCGCGTCCACAGCCACTACCCGCGCCGCAGTAATGCGGCTTGCGCGGGCCGACTCGGACCGCGCGGATCAGTCGCCGCGCGACTCGATCCCGAATTGCGCGCCGGCGTCCTGACCGAGCGTTTTCACGAGCCACGGCAGCGCATCTTTCATGGTCGCTTCGAGCGTGTAGGGCGGATTCAGGATGAACATGCCGCTGCCGTAAAGGCCGAAGCCGTCTTCGGGCGCCTTGCTCACCGAAAGTGTGAGATGCAGCCAGTTTTTCTGCTGAAGGCGCTTGAGCTGTTCGGGGAAGCGCTGCGCCTCGGGGCGCGCGACCTGCGGATACCACACCGCATACGTGCCGTTCGCGAAGCGCTTGAGGCTTTCCTCCACGCAAGTGAGCGTGCGCGCGTAATCGCGCTTGTCCTCGAAGGATGGGTCGATCAGCACGAGCGCCCGGCGCGGCGGCGGGGGCAGCAGCGCCTTGATGCCGTCGAACCCGTCGCCGGCATAGATCATCACGCGCCGCCCCGCGTCGTGAAAGCGGTGGCGCAGAACTTCGATTTCCGTACTGTGCAGCTCGAAGAGCCGCATGCGGTCTTGTTCGCGCATGAGCCGCCACGCCAG
Source organism: Paraburkholderia lycopersici (assembly GCF_900096975.1). GTDB lineage: Bacteria > Pseudomonadota > Gammaproteobacteria > Burkholderiales > Burkholderiaceae > Paraburkholderia > Paraburkholderia lycopersici. The sequence goes on along the minus strand of NZ_FMYQ01000043.1, from coordinate 24,312 downwards.
ATAGGGCGAACCTGGGTAGAAGCGCAAGTTGCCGTCGGGGTTTAGTGCCGCCACCTCGTCGACGTAGTCCGCGAGCGCCGCAGGCAGGTCGTCGCGGCCCCACAGCTTGCCGATACCCGTGTCGAATTCGGCGTTCTTCGTTGCGTAGCCTTCGCGCAGCGCGTAGGCGCCAGCGCCGGCATGCGTGTCGATATACCAGTACGCCTTGTCCTTCTTGCCGAGGTAATGCAGCAGTTGCACGACGACGGTGTGTTTGAGAACGTCGGCATGATTGCCGGCGTGGAAGGCGTGACGGTAGCTCAGCATGATGGGCGGGACACGGGGTCCGGTGAGAACGGGGAATACGGTAGTGGCGGCGCGTTAGGCGCGCCGCCTGCGACATGCGCCGACCGAATGACGAGAGCGTGGATCGAGCGGCGAGGCCGCGTATTGTACGCCACCACCGGTACGCCACCACCGGTACGCCACCGCCGGTACGCCACCACCGGTGCGCCACTGCAGATGCCTTACCGCGTAGCGCGCCCGGATGCTCAGTCGTAAGCGTCGCCGACGATCGCCCCGATCTGCGTCTTGATGTCCGGTGTGATCTTTTCCGCCACCTCGCGCGCCTTCATGTTCTCGCCGATCTGCTCCACGCGCGACGCCCCCGTGATGACCGTGCTCACATGCGGATTTTTCAGGATCCACGCGAGCGCCAGTTGCCCCGCCGAGCAGTCGAGCTGCTTCGCGAACCCGGCGAGCCTCCCGACGATCTCATTCTTGGCCACGTCCGTGACGTTCTTGCGCAGCCAGTCGTAGCCCTGCAGTTCAGCGCGACTGCCGGAGGGCACGCCGCTGCGGTATTTGCCGGTGAGGAGTCCCGAGGCGAGCGGGCTCCAGGTGGTGAGGCCAAGCCCGATGTCCTCGTAGAGTCGACGGTATTCGTCTTCCACACGCTTGCGATGGAACAGGTTGTATTGCGGCTGCTCCATGACGGGTTTGTGAAGGTGATGGCGCTCAGCAATTTCCCATGCGCCGCGGATTTCGTCGGCGCTCCATTCCGACGTGCCCCAGTAAAGCGCCTTGCCGCGCGTAATCATGTCGCTCATGGCCCAGACGGTTTCCTCGACCGGCGTGTTCGGGTCGGGGCGGTGGCAGAACACGAGATCGACGTAATCGAGCTGCAGCCGCTTGAGCGAGCCGTCGATGGCGTTCATCAGGTATTTGCGGTTGAGCGTGTGGTACTGGTTGGGCGCTTCGTTCAAACCCCAGAAGAACTTGGTCGAGATCACGTAGCTCACGCGCGGCCACGCCAGTTCCTTGAGGGCCTGGCCCATGAGTTCTTCCGACTTGCCGGCGGCGTAGACCTCGGCGTTGTCGAAGAAGTTGACGCCGGCGTCGCGCGCGGCCGCGAGAGATTCGCGCGCGAGCTTCGCGTCGACCTGATTGCCATAGGTCACCCACGAGCCGATGGACAGTTCGCTTACCTGCAAGCCTGAGCGGCCCAGTCGCCGATAGTTCATGAACGCCTCCTGTCGACGCAGTTAGCGCGTTGGCCGAAGTGGGTGCCCTGGCACCGACTCCGGTCTCATAGCGCTTCCTGCTGTTCAATGAAAGAAGTCTGCTGTCGAGTTCGCAAAACTAGCACGACTTCGTCGTTGGCGCTGAACGGGACAGCGCCTCGCGCCGTGCGGCGGAAAACGCTTTGCCAGTCCGGCTTGGTGCTCCGTGCAAGCGCCTTCATGCACAATAGCGCCGTTGGCCGCGACGCAACATCTGGCCGGATGGCATAAGCCATTCGTCAGGTTTGACGGCGCGCGTGCCGAGGTCTCATCCTGTCGAACCAGAGTCGGCGCTCGAGCGCCATGCCCTGGTTCCATGCAACGTGGTCGCGGTTCACTAACCTGGAGGTGTCGGATGTCGTCTCTCTCTCTGAACACGAAACTCGATGGCAAGGTCGCAGTCGTTACCGGCGCGGCCAGCGGCATCGGCAAGCAGATCGCGCTCACGCTCGCGCAGGCGGGCGCAGCGGTCGCCATTGCCGACCTCAACCAGAGCGGCGCGGACGCCGTGGCGGAAGAGATCAAGGGCGCAGGCGGCAAGGCCATCGGCGTCGCCATGGACGTCACGAGCGAGGAGGCGGTGAATCAGGGCATCGACCGAGTCGCGGCTGAGTTCGGTCCGGTCGACATTCTCGTTTCGAATGCCGGCATCCAGATCGTGAACCCGATCGAGAACTACGCGTTCTCCGACTGGAAGAAGATGCAGGCCATCCACGTGGACGGCGCCTTCCTCACGACCAAAGCGGTGCTCAAGCACATGTACAAGGACGACCGCGGCGGCGTCGTGATCTACATGGGTTCGGTGCATTCGCACGAAGCCTCGCCGCTCAAGTCGGCGTACGTCGCGGCCAAGCACGCGCTTCTGGGGCTCGCGCGCGTGCTCGCGAAGGAAGGCGGCAAGCACAACGTGCGCTCGCACGTCGTGTGTCCGGGGTTTGTGCGCACGCCGCTCGTGGAAAAGCAGATTCCCGAGCAGGCGAAGGAACTCGGCATTTCCGAGGAGGAAGTCGTCAAGCGCGTGATGCTGGGCGGCACCGTTGACGGCATCTTCACGACCGTCGAGGACGTCGCGCAAACGGTGCTGTTCCTCTCGGCCTTTCCGAGCGCTGCGTTCACGGGCCAGTCCTTCGTGGTGAGCCACGGCTGGTTCATGCAATAACGCACGCATCGAGCGGAGGAGGCGCGGCCATGGCGCAACGCAAGAAGGGACAGGTCCAGTCGAGCGCGGTCGGCGAAGAGGCCGGCATGCACGCGGCTGCGGCGCCGCGTCCGCGTATTTCGCAGTGCGGCGGGGAGACGCAGCAGTGGGAAACCGTCGCGCTCACGCTGCAGGGCGGCGGCGCGCTCGGCGCGTATCAGGCGGGCGTGTACGAAGGGCTATTCGAGGCCGGCATCGTGCCCAACTGGATCGCGGGTATTTCGATCGGCGCGCTCAATACCGCGATCATCGCGGGCAATGCGCCCGAGCATCGCGTGGCGAGGCTGCGCGAGTTCTGGGAGACGATCTGCCAGCCGGCCTACAGCCCGCCGCTGCCGCCGTTCATCGAGCACGCGCTTTTCAATGCCAACGCTTCCGTGCGCAAGACCTTCACGGCCTTGCAGGCGGCGGGTGCGGTCGTCGAAGGCCAGAAGGGCTTTTTCGTGCCGCGCTTTCCGCCGCCGCTGCCTACCGACTCGGGCTCGCCGGAAAGAGCCAGCTACTACGACACGAAACCCCTCAAGGCCACGCTCGAGCGGCTCTGCGATTTCGATCGCATCAACTCGGGCGAAACGCGCGTGTCCGTGGGCGCGGTCAACGTGGGTAGCGGCAACTTCGTCTATTTCGACACCACGACCACTGCGTTGCGGCCCGAGCACTTCATCGCCTCGGGCGCGCTGCCGCCGGGCTTCGCGGCGGTGGAGATCGACGGCGAGTATTACTGGGACGGCGGTCTGATGTCGAATACGCCGCTCTACGAGGTGATACAGACCACGCCGAGGCGCGACACGCTCGCGTTCCAGGTCGATTTGTGGAGTGCGCGCGGGCCGGTGCCCGACAACATCATCGACGTGCAGGGCCGCGTGAAGGATATTCAGTATTCGAGCCGCACGCGTCTCGTGACCGACATGCTGCAGCGTTCGCAACGGTTTCGCCACGTGTTGCGCGAAGTGCTCGATCGCGTCGCGCCCGAGCATCGCGACGACCCGTGGATCGCGCTGGCGGACGAGCTCTCGTGCTCGAGGAAATACAACGTCATCCACCTCATCTACCGGCAGAAGGAGTACGAGGGGCATTTCAAGGACTACCAGTTCGGCATTTCGACGATGCGCGAGCATTGGGCCAGCGGCTTGCAGGACATCCGTGCCTCGCTCGTGCAGCCGGGTTGGCTCGACAAGCCCGACAACGACTCGGGTTTCGTCACGCACGATATCCATCGCGACATGCGCGGCCACGGCGGCTGAGTTTCCGCCGGGTTTCCTGGCTCGTCCGCCAAGGCAAAAGGCGTCCATTCGCGAGAACGGACGCCTTTTTAGCGCTTCGGTGCGCCGCTTCGCAGCGCTTCCCGTGGTTCGCGAACGACCTTACTTCAGCACTTGCGCGATTGCGTTCGCGACGACGTCGAGGTTGCGCGTGTTCAACGCGGCCACGCAGATGCGGCCCGTGCTCACGGCGTAGATCCCGAACTCTTCGCGCAGGCGATCGACTTGTGCCGCGGTCAGGCCGGAGTACGAGAACATGCCGCGCTGCAGGTTGATGAAGTTGAAATCGCGGTCCACGCCGGCGGCCGCAAGGCGCTCGACGAGGCCCGTGCGCATCGCGCGGATGCGGTTGCGCATTTCGCCGAGCTCCGTTTCCCACATCGCGCGCAGGTCGGCCGAGCCGAGCACGGCTGCGACCACCGAGCCGCCGTGCGTGGGCGGGTTCGAGTAGTTCGTGCGGATCACGCGCTTGAGCTGCGAGAGCACGCGCGCCGACTCTTCCTTGCTGTTCGTGATGATCGACAGCGCGCCCACGCGTTCGCCATACAGCGAGAACGACTTCGAGAACGACGACGAAACGAACACGTTGAGTTCCGAAGCGGCGAAGAGGCGCACGGCTTCGCCGTCTTCGGCGATGCCGTCGCCGAAGCCCTGGTAGGCGATGTCGAGGAACGGCACGAGGCCGCGCGCCTTCACGACTTCGACGACCTGCTTCCACTGATCGATCGTGAGGTCGACGCCGGTCGGGTTGTGGCAGCACGCGTGCAGCACGATGATGGTGCCGGCCGCGTAGCCGTTCAGCGCGGCGAGCATGCCTTCGAAGTTCACGCCGTTGGTCAGCGCGTCGTAGTACGGGTACGCGATCACCTCGAAGCCTGCGCTTTCGAACAGCGCACGGTGGTTTTCCCAGCTCGGGTCGCTGATCGCGACCTTGGCGTTCGGGTTCACGCGCTTGAGAAAGTCTGCGCCGATCTTCAACGCGCCCGTGCCGCCCAGCGCTTGTGCCGTGACGACCCGGCCCGCCGCGATCAGCGGCGAGTCGTCGCCGAGCAGCAGCTTCTGCACGGCGACGTCGTAGGCGGCGAGACCTTCGATCGGCAGATAACCGCGCGGCAGACCGGCTTCCACGCGGGCCTTTTCCGCTTCGCGCACCGCGCGCAGCAGCGGAATCTTGCCTTCCTCGTTGGTGTACACGCCCACACCGAGGTTCACCTTGGTCGCGCGAGCATCGGCGTTATAGGCTTCGTTCAGACCCAGGATCGGGTCGCGAGGGGCGAGTTCGACAGCGGAAAAGAGGGACATGATCGTTCGGCAAAAGTGAGGGAAGAAGCTCGGTGGACGCGCTTGCGCAGGCCACGCAACTCGCTATTGTAACGAATCCTCAAGCGGGGTTTCCGCCGAATTGGCATCGGCCGCACAGGTTTGCGGGCGATTTTCCGGCACGAACGGACGATTTTCGCGTCGCGGCGCACCGGCCTTGCAGTCCGGCTTTCACGCCCCATCTGCGCTGGAGGCCGCCTTGGCCCGCCCCGTCTCGCCAAAGCGCGAGACGCTAGAATAGTTGTTTGCTCCGCGCACAGGATGCCCCCATGTCCGACCACATCGTCGCCGACGCGCCCGCGCTCGACGAGTCGAAATTCGTCCAGTACGAAGGCTCGCCGTTCCAGCTCTACCAGCCGTACTCGCCGGCCGGCGACCAGCCGACCGCGATCGAAACGCTCGTCGAGGGCGTGGAGGACGGCCTTTCGTTCCAGACGCTGCTGGGCGTGACGGGTTCGGGCAAGACCTATACGATGGCGAACACCATTGCGCGGCTCGGCCGCCCGGCCATCGTGTTCGCGCCGAACAAGACGCTCGCCGCGCAGCTCTACGCCGAGTTCCGCGAGTTTTTTCCGCGCAACGCGGTCGAGTACTTCGTCTCGTACTACGACTATTACCAGCCCGAGGCCTACGTGCCGCAGCGCGACCTGTTCATCGAGAAGGACTCGTCGATCAACGAGCATATCGAGCAGATGCGCCTCTCCGCGACGAAAAGCCTGATGGAGCGGCGCGACGTGGTGATCGTCGCGACCGTTTCGGCGATCTACGGTATCGGCAATCCGTCCGAGTACCACCAGATGATTCTCACGCTGCGTCAGGGCGACAGGCTCGGCCAGCGCGACATCATCGCGCGTCTCATTGCCATGCAGTACACGCGCAACGAGCAGGACTTCCAGCGCGGCACGTTCCGCGTGCGCGGCGACACCATCGACATCTTCCCGGCCGAGCACGCCGAAATGGCCGTGCGCGTGGAACTGTTCGACGACGAGGTGGAGACGCTGCAACTCTTCGACCCGCTCACGGGCCGCGTGCGCCAGAAGATTCCGCGCTTTACCGTCTATCCGTCGTCGCACTACGTGACGCCGCGCGAAACCGTGCTGCGCGCCGTCGAAACGATCAAGGCCGAGTTGCGCGAGCGGCTCGAATTCTTTCACGCCGAGGGCAAGCTCGTGGAGGCGCAGCGCCTCGAACAGCGCACGCGCTTCGACCTGGAAATGCTCCAGGAACTGGGCTTCTGCAAGGGCATCGAGAACTACTCGCGGCACTTTTCGGGCGCGCTGCCCGGCGAGCCGCCGCCTACGCTCGTCGATTACCTGCCGGCCGACGCCATGATGTTCCTCGACGAATCGCACGTGCTGATCGGCCAGTTCAACGGCATGTACAACGGCGACCGCGCGCGCAAGGAGAATCTCGTCGATTACGGGTTCCGGTTGCCTTCGGCGCTCGACAACCGGCCGCTCAAGTTCAACGAGTTCGAGCGCAAGATGCGCCAGGTGGTGTTCGTCTCGGCCACGCCCGCCGACTACGAGAAGAAGGTGACGGGCCAGATCGCCGAGCAGGTCGTGCGGCCCACGGGTCTCGTCGATCCAGTGATCGAGGTGCGCCCGGCCTCGACGCAGGTCGACGACGTGCTCGGCGAGATCAACGAGCGCGTGGCCGCGGGCGAGCGCGTGCTCGTCACCACGCTCACCAAGCGCATGGCCGAGCAGCTCACCGAGTTCCTCGCCGACCACGGCGTGAAGGTGCGCTATCTGCACAGCGACATCGACACGGTCGAGCGCGTGGAAATCATCCGCGACCTGCGTCTGGGCACCTTCGACGTGCTCGTCGGGATCAACCTGCTGCGCGAGGGCCTCGACATTCCCGAGGTCTCGCTCGTGGCGATTCTCGACGCCGACAAGGAAGGCTTCCTGCGCGCCGAGCGCTCGCTGATCCAGACCATCGGCCGTGCGGCGCGCAACGTGAACGGCAAGGCGATTCTGTATGGCGACCGCATCACCGACTCGATGCGCCGCGCGATCGACGAGACCGAGCGCCGCCGCGCCAGGCAGATCGCCTTCAACGAGGAGCACGGCATCGTGCCGCGCGGGGTGGTCAAGCGCATCAAGGACATCATCGACGGCGTCTACAACGTGGACGAAGCGCGCGCCGAGCTGCGCGAGGAGCAGGAGCGCGCGAAGCTCGAGGACATGTCCGAGAAGCAGATCGCGAAGGAAATCAAGAAGCTCGAAAAGCAGATGATGGACTACGCGAAGAACCTCGAATTCGAGAAGGCCGCGCAGGCGCGCGACCAGCTCGCCGTGCTGCGCCAGCGCGTGTTCGGGGCGAACGTGGGCGATCATCCGGCCTGAGCGTCCTGACGCTCCGGGCGGGCAGGGCGCCAGCGGCCCTGCTGAATCCTTCGATTGCCTTTCGTGCATTTCCGGCCCTGAAACCCGCCTGCGAAGACCCGTAAGGCGGTGTTAACAAAACGCAGCTAAAACCCTGTTCCGTTAAGGCTTTTCGTGTCGCCGAATTTGTCCCTCATCCGCATCGGTGTTAAACTTCGCTATTATTGAGAATTGTTCGCATTAACGTTTTTAGGTGCATGCGGACTGACCCAGTGGGATGTAACCCTCTAAATAAAAATCAGGAGTTTCGATGCGGATCCACACTCTCTTGCGCGGCACCGCCGTCATCGCGGCCGCCACGGCTGCGTTCGCGGCGCACGCGGCCGAATACCCGATCGGCAAGCAGCAAATCCAGGGCGGCATGGAAATCGGCGCGGTCTATCTGCAGCCGATCACGATGGAGCCCGAAGGCATGATGCGCAAGGCATCGGATTCCGACATTCACCTCGAGTCGGACATCCATGCCGTCAAGAACAACCCGACCGGTTTCGCCGAAGGCGACTGGATGCCGTATCTGCAGGTGCATTACGAGCTGACCAAACCGGGTTCGAGCTATGTGCAGAAGGGCGATCTGATGCCGATGGTCGCGAACGACGGCCCGCACTACGGCGACAACGTCAAGCTGGCCGGCCCGGGCAAGTATCACCTGAAGCTCATCGTGGAACCGCCGATGCAGACGGGCCACATGGCGTTCGGCCGCCACGTCGACAAGGAAACGGGCGTGGGTCCGTGGTTCAAGCCGTTCACGCTCGAATACGATTTCCCGTTCGCGGGCATCGGCAAGAAGGGCGGCTACTAAGCCATTTGCGCAGGTGAGGCGGCAGCGGCGCGCGCGAAGGCGCCGCCGCTGCATGAAAAGCAGGAAGGAGCAGGTAAGACCAATGACTGGAATCCGGAAGTTTGCGGCGCTCGCGCTCAGCGCGTCTTTTGCCGTGTCGCTGGCCGGCATGGCCACGGCGGCGCGCGCCGAAGATCTGCCGACGTTCAAGCTCGAAATGGCCGACGGCAAGCTCAACCCCGCGCGCATCGAGGTGCCGGCGGGCAAGCGCATCAAGATCGAGGTGCGCAACACGGGCAAGGGCGCGGTGGAGTTCGAGAGCGTTCAACTGCGCAAGGAGAAGGTGCTCGCACCCGGCGCGGACTCGTTCGTCGTGATCGCGCCGCTCGATCCGGGCGAATACAAGTTCTTCGACGATTTCCACCAGCAGGCGCAGGGTGTGATCGTCGCCAGGTGAGGCGTCGCGATGTAGGCCGGCGGCGCGTGGCGCCGGCGGCGGGAGGTGTGGAATGGGTCAGGTGGTGTTCATCGTATGGCGGGAGAGCGTCGAGGCGCTGCTCGTCGTCGGGATTCTCTATGCGTGGCTGAAGAACGGCGACGCGGATGCGCGGCGCGGCTTGCCGTATCTGTGGGCCGGCGTGGCGCTGGGCATTCTTGCCGCGATCGCGCTCGGCGCGGCGCTGGTCGGCTTCACCGAAGTGCTTTCGGGCGACGCACAGGATTACTTCCAGACCGCGATGGTGCTGGTGGCGTGCGTGCTGATCGTGCAGATGGTGCTGTGGATGAAGCGGCACGGCCGCACGCTCAAGCGCGAAATGGAGCAGTCGCTCGAAGTGAGCACGCGCGATTCGAACTGGTGGGGCGTGCTCGTGCTCGTCGCGCTCGCCATCGCGCGCGAAGGCAGCGAGACGGTGATCTTTCTCTACGGCCTCGGTTTCGGCCAGTCGGGCCATGTAGGCGCGAGCCAGTACGTCGCCGTGCTGATCGGCCTCGCGCTCGCGTTTCTCACGTTCTACATCCTGCAACTCGGCGGCAAGGTGTTCTCGTGGCGGCACTTCTTCCGCATCACCGAGATCATGCTGCTGTTCCTCGGCGCGGGCCTGTTCCAGACCGGCGTCGACAAGCTGATCGACAAGGAAATCCTGCCGACGGTGATCGATCAGGTATGGAACTCCTCGGCGATCCTCGACGACTCGAGCACCTTCGGCTCGCTCGTCGCGACGCTCACGGGCTACCGCGCGCATCCCGCGCTCATGAACCTGATCGCGTACGCCGTTTACTGGCTCGTGGTGTGGTTCCTCGTGCGGCGCGCCACCGGCCGCGCCGCGGCGGTCGCGAAGAGGAAGGCAGCATGAGTTGTGCCTCCGCCCGCCCGACTGAGGCAACGGCGCGCCGCGGCAAGCTCGCCCAGGCGGGCCAGTGGATGCAACGCCACGGCGCGGTGATCCGTGCCGTGCAGTGGGTCGTGGTCGCCGTCTATGCCTTCCTGATTCTCGTGCCGGCCGTCATGCCGCTGCCCGGCGACGCCGCGCACCTCTGGAACAACCTCACGCTCGCGGCGCAGTTCGTGTTCTGGGGCATCTGGTGGCCGTTCGTGCTGCTTTCGATGGTGATGCTCGGCCGCGTATGGTGCGGCGTGCTCTGCCCCGAAGGCGCGCTCACGGAGTTCGCGAGCCGGTTCGGGCGCGGCAAGGCGATTCCGCACTGGATGCGCTGGGGCGGCTGGCCTTTCGTGGCGTTCGGCCTCACCACGATCTACGGACAGATGGTGAGCGTCTACCAGTATCCCAAGGCGGTGCTGCTGGTGCTGGGCGGCTCGACGGCCGGCGCGATGGTGATCGGCTTTCTGTACGGGCGCGAGAAGCGCGTCTGGTGCAAGTATCTGTGCCCCGTGAACGGGGTTTTTGCGCTTCTGGCGCGTCTCGCGCCGTTTCACTACAAGGTCGACGAAGACGCCTGGCGCAACTCCTATACGCATGGCGAGCACGGCGGGCATCGCGTGATACCCGTGAACTGCGCGCCGCTCGTGCCGCTGCGCAGCATGAAGGGCGCCGCGCAGTGCCATATGTGCGGACGCTGCAGCGGCCACCGCGACGCGATCGCGCTTTCGTGGCGCTCGCCGGCGCAAGAAGTGGTCGAACTCGGCGACAGCCAGGCGAGCGCCTGGGACACCGCGCTGATTCTCTACGGCCTGCTCGGCGTGGCGATCGGCGCGTTTCACTGGACCGGCTCGCCGTGGTTCATCGGCATGAAGCAGTGGCTCGCCGGCTGGCTCATCGACCGCGACATCACCTGGCCGCTCGACACCAGCGCGCCGTGGTTCCTGCTCACGCATTACCCCGCGCAGAACGACGTGTTCTCGTGGCTCGACGGCGCGATGATCGTCGGCTACATCGTCGCGACGGGGCTCGTGTACGGCACGGCGCTCTTTGCAATCCTGGCGGGCTCGACGGCCGTGCTCGGGCGTTTCGAGATGCGGCGTCTGCATCACTTCGTGCAGTCGCTGATTCCGCTGGCGGGCGCGGGCGTATTCCTCGGCCTTTCGGCCACGACGCTTTCGCTGCTGCGCGCCGAGCATGTACCGCTCGACTGGGCGGCGGAAGTGCGGATCGCGATTCTCGTCGTCACGAACCTCTGGAGCGCCTGGCTCGCATGGCGCGTAACGGGGCGCTACAGCAAGCGCTTCTGGCAGCGCGCGCTCGCGCTCGCGGGCTTTGCCGTGGCGCTCGCCGTGGTGGACAGCGCCTGGTGGCTGATGTTCTGGGGCTGGACGCGCTGAGCTTCGCGCCGGCTTTCATGACGCACGCGCGTCCCAATCCGTTCTAATCTCCAACCATCGATTCGAGGCCGCCGCGCCGGGCGATTCCGGCGCGGCCAGATGGAGGAGAGACCCATGCGAACTCGCGCGGTATTAACCGACGAAGACGTCCTGAGGATGGCCGAAGCGGCCGTGGCGCATGCGCGCGCCAGCCAGTGGAACGTGACGATCGCCATCGTCGACGAGGGCGCGCATCTGCTGTTTCTGCGCCGGCTCGACGGCGCTTCGCCCATCACCAGCGAAATCGCCATGGCGAAGGCGCGCACCGCCGCGCTGGGCCGCCGCGAGAGCAAGCTCTACGAGGACGTCATCAAGCAGGGCCGGACCGCATTTCTCAGCGCGCCGCTCACGGGCATGCTCGAAGGCGGCGTGCCCGTGATCGTGAATGGCGACGTGATCGGCGCGCTGGGCGTCTCGGGCGTGAAGTCGGATCAGGATGCGGCCATTGCGCGGGCAGGCATTGCGGCGCTCGGTGCCGAATAGCGGATGGAGCGCCGCGGCGACTTCGGCTACGCCGGAAAAACGAAAGCCGCGGACGTACGCCGCGGCTTTCGCCTCGGGCGGCTCACGCTTCGCGCGCCGCCCCGATCACAGGATGGGAACAAAAAAATGGCGTGGCTTGCTGCGACGGCTGGCTTGAAGGATGTCTGCACGAAGGGGTCTAGATCTCGCGTGCAAGCCGTCGTTGCTGGCTAATGCCCAACGCCTCCCGGTGGAGGCGGTCCCCACAATACCCGGTTGAAACCTATTTCGTCAGGATCAGCTTGCCGAGCCGTGTGGCCCGCAACTGATACGTTTCGCCGTTGTGCATGATGCTCACGTGGCTGCGCCCCTGCAGCAGCGCCGCGCTGTCCAGCGTCCGCTCGCCGCTTGCCGCGGCGCCCGCCGGTGCGGCGCCCTTGCCCGGATTGGGCTGTGCGGCAGCGGGTTTCGGCCGCGCGGCGGTCAGCGCCGAGCCGCCAGCGCGGCGCAAGCTGAGAGTGGATGTGCGGTTGAGTTCGGTCATGAACGTGACGTCTTGTCTCGATTCGATGGATGAATTCTAAATGATAATCGTTCCTATTTTCAACTGAGAGATATTCATCGGAATCCACCGTCGATAGCCTGAACCGAAACGCCGTGGCGTTCGGCGGCCCATGAGGAAGTGGCCGCCGAACGCAGGGGACTTCAATGCAACGCGTTCGGCGGATTGCCGTCGCCTTGCACGAACTGGCGGATCAGACGCACGGTGTCGATGTCCGATTCGCGATACGCCGACTTCACGATCTCCGAGGTCTGTCGATCGTCCTCGGTGTCGGCGGTCGGCAGGGTCGTGCGGTACTCGAAGCGCAGAAAGAGCTGCAGCGGATCGGGCTGCTCGATCGTCATGATGAGCGAGCCGCCCACGTGTTCGGCCGTCGCGAGAATGTCGTAGCGCACGCTTTCGTTGGTCGTCAGCGTGACGCGGTCGCGTACCGTGGCGTGGCCGTAGTGCAGCTCGCGCTCCATCGTGCTATCGGTGCGCGAGAGGATCGTGCAGCTGTCGAGCCCGATCACGAAGAGTTGCGGCTGCTCAGCGCGCAGCACGAGTCCTTCCCAGAGCTGCTCGCGCGTCATGGCTTCGACGAGCGGGTTCAGCGGATCGTTGATCTGGATGAGGTGTTCGAAATTCAAGGCGGCGCCTTCCTGTGTCTGTGTCCGTCCGCCGGCGCTTACGCGGCGACGAGGCCCGAGCGGATCGTGATCGTGTTCGTGAGGATCTTGTGGACCGGGCAGGCATTGGCGATCTGCAGGAGGCGCTCGCGCTGCTCGCCGGTGAGCGCGCCTTCGAGCGCGATCTGGCGATCGATCGTCGTACCTTCGCTGCCGGTTTCCATCGAGAGCGTCACGCGCACGCCTTCGAGCGGCCACGCTTTGCGCTGCGCGTACATCTTCAGCGTGATGGAGGTGCAGGCGCCGAGGCTCGAGAGCAGCAGCGAAAAGGGCGACGGTCCGCGGTCGCCGCCGCCGAGCGAGGCGGGTTCGTCGGCGATCCAGGTGTGAGTGCCGTCGTCGAACTGGACCTGGTAGTTCGTCGAGCCAATGTGTGCGGTGACTACGGGTTCGGCCATGCGCTCCTCGCGGGCGGGACGGTTAAAGAGGGACGGGCGCGCACCGGAGTGCGCGCCCGGGAAACCTTATTGTGACGGAAAGCGGGCGGCCCTGCGGAGACGCTTCGGAACCCGCCCGGCGACCTGCCTCATCAGTGAGCGATGCGCCCCATGCGCCCGGCCTGATAGTCGAGCACGGCCTGGCGAATCTCCTGTTCGGTGTTCATCACGAACGGGCCATAGCGCACGACCGGTTCGTTCAGCGGCACGCCGCCGATCAGCAGCACGTCGAGCGGCGCATGCGCATCGGCGGGAGAGGCGATCGCGACCGTGTCGCCGTCGCTCGCGAACGTCACCATCTGCTGGGCTTCGACCGCCTGCGCCTGCGGGCCGTAGAGGCCGATGCCCGAAAGGGCATAGGCGAACACGCGATACTCGCGCGGCACCGGCTGCTCGAAGCGCGCGCCGGGCGCGAGCGTGAAGTGCTGATAGAGGATGGGCGTGCGCGTCTCGATCGCGGCCTTCGCGCCCAGCGCCTCGCCCGCGATCACCTTCACGGACACCTTGCCGTCCTCCGAGCGGCCCACCGGAATCCGCTCCGTGGGCAGTTCCTGATAGCGCGGGGTCATCATCTTGTCGCGTGCGGGCAGGTTCACCCAGAGCTGCAGGCCGTGAATGCGGCCGCCTGTGCGCGTGAATTCGGGGTCGGGCATTTCGCTGTGGATCACGCCCGCACCGGCCGTCATCCACTGCACGTCGCCGGGGCGTAGCGTGCCCGAATGGCCCGCCGAGTCCTTGTGGCCGAAGCGGCCTTCGACCATATAGGTGACCGTTTCGAAGCCGCGATGCGGGTGATCGGGCGCGCCCTTGGCTTCGCCCGGCGCATAGTCGACGGGGCCCATTTCGTCGAGCAGCAGGAACGGATCGAAGTCCATCAGCTGGCGGGTGGGAAACGGCCGATGAACGACGAATCCGCCACCCTCGGTGGTGCGAACCGCGGGATAAACGCGTTCGATCGTGCGGGTCGTGGTCATGGATATCACCTCGAATTGGGGGAATTGCGTTGTATATGAAACAAGCCGCTATTATAGGTAGCCCATTCGGGCTGTTTTACGGCCCCATCGCAATGGATTGTCCCATCGCTGGAACGACGACATGAAAATCGATTCGCACAACCTGAACGACCTCATGTACTTCTCGCAGGTGATCGAGCATGGCGGTTTCTCCGCCGCCGAACGCGTGCTCGGCATCTCGAAGTCGCGTCTGTCGCGGCGGGTGAGCGAACTCGAGGCCTCGCTCGGCGTGCGCCTGTTGCAGCGTTCCACGCGCAAGCTCGCGCTCACGGAGGCGGGCGAACTGTTCTACGAGCACTGCCGCGCGATGCTCTCCGAGGCGCAGGCGGCGGTGAACGTCGTTCAGTCGTTGCGCTCGTCGCCGCGCGGCACGGTGCGCGTGAGCGTGCCGGTCACGCTGTCGCAGACCATCTTTTCGCAGATCATTCCGGAATTCATGCATCGCTACCCCGAGGTGCGCGTGGTGATGCGCGTGACGAACCGGGTGATCGACCTGTTCGAGGATTCCGTGGATATCGCGCTGCGCGTGCGTTCTGAGCCTCCGCAAAACGCCAATATCGTGGTGCGGCCGCTGTGGCGCACCGAGCAGATGCTGGTGGGCGCGCCGAGCCTGCTCGCGCAGAACGCGCCGCCGCTCACGCCCGACGACCTTTCACGCTTCGAAACGCTCGATACGCCCACGAGCGACGGCCGCCACGTGTTCCAGCTGATCGCGCCGGACGGCTCGCGCCATTCGCACGAACATGAGCCGCGCCTTATCACCGCAGACCTGACCACGATACGCGAGGCGGCTCTGCAAGGGCTTGGCATCGCGGCGATGCCGGAGATGATGTATGGCGCCGCGCTGCGCTCGGGCAAGCTTTCGCCAGTCATGCCGGGCTGGACGCTGCCGGTGCCGCAGCTCTATGCGGTGTTTCTCTCGCGCCAGGGCATGGTTCCCGCCGTGCGCGCGTTCGTCGACTACCTCGTGGAAGTGCTCGACGCCGACAAGAGCCTGCAGCAGGAATGTCCGTTGAGGAGCGAGATCGCGGCGCTGGCGGCGCGCGGCGACGAGCGGGGCGCGCCGGGCGCACTGCCGCCCGCGAAGGCCGCAAGCAAGATCGAAGCCGCGTGAAGCTTTGCGAACCTGCACGTGCGTGCGCTTGTATGAATCTGGGTACTTACGCGAGACAAGTGCGCGAGAACCGTGGGCGCTATTTGTTTTTAGGCATTCAAGCAGCGCCGGCAATCGCTACTTTCAATGGCCTGGCTCTTGAAGGCCCGGGGCGAGAGGAATATATTGAAGTCCTTCTCGCCAAGCACCGGTCTTGAGCGGGAATTGATGGCCGCTATCATAGCGAGCCTTCAGGGCCGAAAGCGCAGTCCGTGTTGCCCACGGCAGTCGCATGTGCCGGCATGAACCGATCGATTGTCGGGGAGTGCCGCCACCGCCCGAATGCGCCGCGTGCGCACGAAAAAAGGCCTTCATCTGACGATGAAGGCCTTTTACTTTGTGCTGCCAATTAAAACCGGGCGGACATCAATGATGCGCGGGATCGGTGACGAAACCGAGCTTCGTGAGGCCGCCGCTTTGCGCCGCCGACATCACCTGCGCGACGCGTTCGTATTGCACCTTGCGGTCCGCGTTCAGATGCAGTTCCGGCTGCGGCGTTGTTTGCGCCGCGGCCGCGATCTTCTGGTGCAGCGCGGCGTCGTCGACTTTCGCGCCGTCCCATAGCACCGTGCCGTCCGCTTCGATCGATACGTTGATCTGCGCGGGCTTGGTATCTTCCTTCTGGCTGCTCGCATGGGGCAGGTCGATCTTCACGGCATGACGGATCACGGGAATCGTCACCATGAAAACGATCAGGAGAACCAACATGACGTCGACGAGCGGCGTCATGTTGATTTCGTTCATCAGGCCATCGTCGTCGTCGCTGGCAAAGGGGCTCATCGCCATGATGCTTGCCTCCGCTCTTTAGTGGCTGCGCGCGGCGACACGCAGGTTGCCCGCGTTGCCGTCCTTCGTCCGGCCGCGGCCCGTCGACGAGAGGCGCGCACCCGTCACGAAGAACGCATGCAGGCCGTGCGCGAAGCGGTTGAGCTTCGTGACGATCGCCTTGTTGGCGCGCGTGAGGGCGTTATAGCCGAGCACGGCCGGAATCGCGACGAAGAGGCCGAACGCGGTCATGATGAGCGCTTCGCCCACGGGACCGGCCACGGCGTCGATCGAGGTCTGGCCCGTCGCGCCGATCGTAAGCAGTGCGTGATAGATGCCCCACACCGTGCCGAACAGACCGACGAACGGCGCCGTGCTGCCGATCGAAGCGAGGATGGCGAGACCGCTTTGCATCTTCGCGACCGAGTCGTCCATCGTGTCCTTCAGGCAGCGCGTGACCCAGTCCGACACGTCCATGCGGTCGTGCAGATGCGGTTGCGTCTGGTGATGGTGGTCGGCGGCTTCCTGGCCCGAGAGCGCGAGCGCGAGGAACGGGTTGTCTTCGCGCGTGCCGTTGCCGAGCTTCTTCACGCCGTCGGCGAGGTCGTCGGAGTGCCAGAACTGCTGCTCGGCGTTCTTCGTGAGGCGCTTCAGGCGCGCGACGTTCCAGCCCTTCACGACGATCACGCACCACGACAGCACCGACATGATAAACAGCGCGAGCGCGATGCCGCGCGTCACGAAATCCCCTTGCGCCCAGACGTGGGCGATACCGTAGTTCTGCATTCTCAATCCTCTTTATTCAACTCATGAAGGCGGTGTGGCTTCAGCCGCTCAATCGTGCAGGCTGAAATCGAATGGTTGCGTGTAGGCCGCGCGCACGGGCTCGCCGTTTTCCAGGTACGGCTTGCACGCGCTTTGGCGCATGGCGTCCACGGCGGCGTCGTCGAGGCGGCTGTAGCCGCTCGACTTCCTCAGCTCGATATTCTCGATCTTGCCCGTGAGGCCCACGACGAAATGCACGGAGGCCGTGCCCGTCTCGCCGCGGCGACGCGAGAGCGCCGGGTAGTCGGGCTGCACGATGCGGCAGTCGAGGTGCGAGACGTTCTTCGGCGCCGAAAGCGCCATGGTCGGCCTGGCATCGGCGGGCACCGCGGCCTGCGGCGCGGGCGCAGGCGATGTGGGAGCCGGCGGCGTCGGCGCGGCGGGCATGGGCGCGTCGGCCGTATGCTGCGAAGGCGCTTCTGCCACCGGCAGCGGAGTCGGCGTGGGCCTGGGCTTCGGCTGAACCTTCGGCTTCTCGCGCGTCACGCGCGGGATGGGCTTGGGCGGCGTCGGCGCGGGCGTCGACTGGATCGCGGCGGGCGCGGCCACGGGCTCGGGCTTAAGCAGTTCGGCCGTGATGGTTTGCGACTGGAGCGCGGCGGGCGTCACGGGTTCGCGCTTCATCAGCACGACGCCGATGAGCGCGGCATGCAGCGCGACGACAATCGCGCTCGCGGTGACAACACGGCGATTGACGCGCACAGGAGGAGGCGGCAGCGTGCCGGCGGTGGTTTGGAAAGCCTGCATGTTAGCGTGGCTGCCGTGCGGACGACGGCACGCGGGCGGACCAGCGTGTCGTGTCGGGCAGCTTTATTTGCGAAAGATCAACAGCGAAATGCACAACGTCGTTATGAATCCGATCAGCAGTTCCATCACGATCTCCTTTGAGGATCACGAGCGGTAGCTGGCTGGTCGCGAGACGGGCTTGCTGTCGGCGGAGGTTCGATGTCCGCCGCGCCTCACGATGCGGGCGGACGGGGAGGGCGCGCACCGGTTGCGGGATGCGCGCCATGGCTTCAGGCAGCCTTGCGCTCGTAAAACGTGAGCGGGAGAACTTGCGGGGCCACGGCAGGGGCGACCGGATGGACCGGATGCGTCACCCCGCAGCGGCTCGCGCACACGCCGCTTTGCGCCATCACGTCGCGAACGGATTCTTCGCACTTGCCGCAGCAGGTCGCGACGCCGAGCTCGAACTGCAACTCGTCGAAGGAGTCCATGCCATCCTTGATGGAGGCACGGATCGTCCGGTCGGAGACGGACTTGCAAACGCAGACAATCATGATGGACCACGATAGAGAGAGTTAATGCGAATTATTATCATTATGTTTGACCGGTTTGGCAAGCGCATGGACGGAATTTTTGTAACAAAACCGGATGGTTAGCAGGGGTTTTTGCCTGGAGCCAGAATACGACGGTGGACGCAGAGGGCTCGCCGGGGCGTGTGGGCGGTCTACGCAGCGCTCGGCGGAGCACATACTTCCCGATGCGCCACGCGGTTCTGCTGCGGCGCGTATGCGGCGTTCTGGCGACCGTCAACGGCTTAAAAGAGGTGGAGAGCGGGCGTCGAAACAGGGTTCGAGCCCAGAAATTCCGGCGCGCCTCAATGGCTGTCAATCTGGCTGTCAATCGCGCCTGCGGCATTGCGCCGCGCAGATGCTTCAGGCGGCGTTCGCTTCCAGTTCGCGCGTGCGCCGCGAGGGGATCGCCACGCGTTCGACCTCGGCGTCGAGGCCGAGCAGCGCGGCGGCCAGTTCGCGCAAATGGGCGCCGTCGCTCGTCGAGCAGAAGCGGATGTCGTCCGGGCCGGCGCCGGCGTTGCCACCGTCGGCACGCAGCCCGTGCTGCTCGAGCACGCGTTCCAGCTGCCGGGCAATGGCGACGCTGGTGTCGATGAGCGCCATGCGTTCGCCGACGATCGAGCGGATTGCGGCGTCGAGAAAGGGGTAGTGCGTGCAGCCGAGCACGAGCGTGTCGGCGCCCGCTTCGAGCATGGGCTCGACGTACGCGCGCAAAAGCGCGAGCAGTTCGGGCGAATTCACGTCGCAACGCTCCACCGCCTCGACGAGACCGTGGCCCGGCTGGCACAGCACGCGCAGGTCGGCCGCGTGGCGTTCCACGAGCGCCTGAAAACGCGCGCTGCGCAGCGTGACCTGGGTCGCGAGCACGCCGGCCACGCGCGTTTTCGAGGCCAGCGCCGCCGGCTTGATCCCCGGTTCCACGCCGACGAGCGGGATGGAGAGCCGTTCGCGCACGAGCGCGATGGACTGCGCCGTGGCCGTATTGCAGGCCACGACCAGCGCTTTCGCCCCTTGCGCGACGAGCCATTCGCCGATCGCGAGCGTGCGGTCGGCAATGAAGTCGTCGTCGCGCTGGCCGTAGGGCGCGTAGCGCGAGTCGGCGACATAAACCAGCCGCTCGGCGGGCAGCAGCGCGCGCACGGCGCGCAGCACCGACAGTCCGCCGAGACCGGAGTCGAAGATGCCGACAGGCGCACCGCTGTGGGCACCGCTGGAGGAAGCCGGGAGATTCACGGAATTGGGCGAGAGGGTGAGGGGGCGCATCCGCAAGGCGGACGGACGCGCCGTTGCGCCAGGCGCGCGATCAGGATTCTACCGAACCCATCCCCGACTGCTGGTAATTCTGGATGCCGACCTTGTCGATCAGGTCGAGTTGCGTTTCGAGCCAGTCGATGTGCTCTTCGGTGTCGTCGAGAATCGTCACGAAGATTTCGCGCGAAACGAAATCGCGCACCGATTCGCACCAGGCAATGGCTTCTTTGCAAGTGGACTGCGAAATCTGCTCGAGCTTCAGGTCGCACTCGATGATTTCCCTGGTCTCCTCGCCGATGAGCAGCTTGTGCAGATCCTGGAGATTCGGCAGGCCGTCGAGCATGAAAATGCGTTCGATGAGCATATCGGCGTGCTTCATTTCGCCGATCGATTCGTCATATTCGTGCTTGCCGAGTTTTTCGAGGCCCCAGTGCTTGTACATGCGGGCATGCAGGAAATACTGATTGATAGCCGTAAGCTCGTTCTTGAGCTGCGCGTTCAGATATTCGATGACCTTCTTGTCGCCTTGCATGATCTTTCCTTTCTTTGTGGGGCGGGACTGGTTTCCAACAATAAACGCTCAATTCGCAAAAGCCAAGATCAAATCCGCGTTGAATTGCGGCATATATCGGCGATTTACGGGGCGCTGGGAAGGGTTTCGATACGCGTTGCGCGCGTCAATAAAAAACCGGAGCGCGAGGCCCCGGTTTTCTAACAGGCCGCAGCCATGCTTCAGGCCGTCGCGACCGGAATCTTGCCGATCTTCGCCTGCCATTCCTTCGGGCCGGTCTGATGCACCGACGTGCCCGACGAATCGACGGCGACCGTCACCGGCATGTCGAGCACGTCGAATTCGTAGATGGCTTCCATGCCGAGGTCTTCGAACGCGAGGACCTTCGAGCCGCGGATCGCCTTCGAGACGAGGTAAGCCGCACCGCCGACCGCCATCAGGTAGGCGGCCTTGTGCTTCTTGATCGCCTCGATCGCCACGGGGCCGCGCTCGGCCTTGCCGACCATCGAGATGAGGCCCGTCTGCGCGAGCATCATTTCCGTGAACTTGTCCATGCGCGTGGCCGTGGTGGGGCCCGCCGGGCCGACCACTTCGTCGCGCACCGGATCGACCGGGCCGACGTAGTAGATCACGCGGTTCCTGAAATCCACCGGCAGCTTCTCGCCCTTCGCGAGCATGTCGGCGATGCGCTTGTGCGCCGCGTCGCGGCCCGTGAGCATCTTGCCCGAGAGCAGCAGCGTCTGGCCCGGCTTCCACGAAGCGACTTCTTCGGGCGTGAGCGTGTTCAGGTCGACGCGCTGGCTCGTTTGCGTGTTCGGTTCCCAGTGGACCTTCGGCCAGGCGTCGAGCGAGGGCGCTTCGAGCTTCGCCGGACCCGAGCCGTCGAGCACGAAGTGCGCGTGGCGCGTGGCGGCGCAGTTCGGGATCATCGCGACGGGCTTCGACGCCGCGTGCGTCGGCGCGGCCATGATCTTCACGTCGAGCACGGTGGCGAGGCCGCCGAGACCCTGCGCGCCGATGCCGAGCGCGTTGACCTTCTCGTGCAGCTCCACGCGCAGCTCTTCGATCCAGTCCTTCGGACCGCGCTTGATGATCTCCTGGATGTCGATCGACTCCATGAGCGATTCCTTCGCCATCAGCATCGCCTTTTCGGCGGTGCCGCCGATGCCGATGCCGAGCATACCCGGCGGGCACCAGCCCGCGCCCATCGTCGGCACGGTCTTGAGCACCCAGTCGACGATCGAGTCGGACGGGTTCAGCATCACGAACTTCGACTTGTTTTCCGAGCCGCCGCCCTTGGCCGCGACCTGCACGTCGACCTTGTCGCCCGGCACGATCTCGTAGTGGATCACGGCCGGCGTGTTGTCCTTCGTGTTCTTGCGGGCGCCTTCGGGCGGGTTCACGATCGACGCGCGCAGCACGTTGTCCGGGTTCAGATAACCGCGGCGCACGCCCTCGTTGATCATGTCGGTCAGGCTCATCGTCGCGCCGTCCCAACGCACGTCCATGCCGACCTTCACGAAGATCGTGACGATGCCGGTGTCCTGGCAGATGGGGCGGTGGCCTTCGGCGCACATGCGGCTGTTCGTGAGGATCTGCGCGATGGCGTCCTTCGCGGCCGGGCTCTGTTCGAGCTCGTACGCGCGGCCGAGCGCCTCGATGTAATCCTGCGGATGGTAGTAGCTGATGTACTGCAGCGAATCCGCGATGCTCTGGATGAGGTCTTCCTGTTTGATGACGGTCATGGCTAGCTTCTGTGGGGACGGGGTTTTGAATCGTGTGTGCTGCGTGGTCTCGCGCGTCGTGCGCAGTCAGTAGGTCGCGGCCCGCCAGGGCGTCGGATGGCGCGCGGCGAGTTCCAGATAGTGTTCGGGGTGCGTATGCGTGATGAGGCGGTCGATCCACGCCATCACGAGCGCGGAAACGAGGAACGCCACGTGGATGCTCACCTGCCACATCACCGTATGCGCCGAGACGGCGTCGGGATTGATGAAGGTCTTGAGCAGGTGGATCGATGAAATGCTGATGAGCGCCATGGCGAGCTTTACCTTGAGCACGCCGGCGTTCACATGGTCGAGCCATTCGGGCTCGTCGGGATGGCCTTCGAGATTCATGCGCGAGACGAAGGTTTCGTAGCCGCCAACGATCACCATGATGAGCAGGTTCGAGATCATCACCACGTCGATCAGACCGAGCACGGCCAGCATGATGCTGGTTTCGTCGAGCGTGGTGGCGTGGCTCACGAGGTGCCACACTTCCTTGACGAACAGCACGCAGTACACGGCCTGCGCGACGATCAGGCCCAGATAGAGCGGCACCTGCAGCCAGCGGCTCATGAAGATGATGCTGGGCAGCGGACGCATGCGGCGACGGGCTTTACCCGGGGCGGCGGCGGAAGGCGGCTGGGGGCGTGCAGCGGACATGGGCAATCACGGTCGAAATCGGCAGGGCCGTCTAGGCGGGGCCAGATGGCGCACTCGAGGCGCGCTCGAGGCGCGCGAGGGGCCAGGCGGGCGCTATTGTACAGCGTCGGCCCAAGGGTTCGCCCGGATTCCGGCAGTGCGGGGCCTGGTCCGCCATGGACCGCCTTGGCCGCTTCTGCCGTTTCGCCTCGCGGATCGCGCCGCCATGCTTTCACAAGCATTACAAAACGATCACGAGGCCACTGGCGGAAGGCGTTTGGTCTTGAGGCTCGCGAGCGCGATTCCGGCCACCACGCAGGCGAGCGCGATGCCGTGCGCGGGCGTGGGCCGCTCGCCGAGAAAGACGATGCCGTAGACGGCGGCCGCCACCGGCAGCACGGCCGTGAACACGCCCGCGATGCTGCCCGGCACGTGGCGAATGCCCATCATCCACAGGCAGAACGAGAACACGCTCGCCGAAAGCCCGTACCAGAGCGCAAGCCACCAGATGCCGGCGGGCACGCTCGCAAAATCGAACGACAGTGCGCCGGGAAGCCCCACGGGCAACATCAGCAGAAAGCCGAACAGATGCGTGTACGCGCAGATGTCGAGCGGCGGCAGCGTTTGCGTGAGGCGGCGCGAGAGGATCACATAGAGCGATTCGCAGCACACCGCGCCAAGCACCATCAGGTTGCCGGCGAAGGAGCCGCCCGCCTCGGCGCTGCCGCTCGTGCCTGCGTGCGCGAGATTGATGACGGCGATGCCGGCGATCGCGAGCGCGATGGAGGCGAGCGCGCGCGCGTCGGGGCGCTCGCGCAGGAAGAGCCACGAGAAGAGCGCGACCACGGCGGGGATCGTGCTCGTGATGACGCCGGCCGCGACCGCGCTCGTGCGATGCACGCCGCCTAGCATCAGCAGCGTAAACCCGAATGTGCCGAACAATGCCTGCAGGAACAGATTGAGCCATTCGCCGCGCTTCACACGCCTCATTTTCGTGCGGCGCAGGAGCGGCCCGAGCACCGCGAGAGCGATCACGAAGCGCAGCAGCGCGAAGAGCGGAACGGGAAGAAAGGCGACGATCGACTTGCCGATGCCCACGTTGCTGCCCACGAGCAGCATCGAGGCGACGAGAAAAAGGGAATAGCGATTCAAGCTGGAATCCAGGTGCGCAGTTCAGTTAGCATTCTAAATGTCTGCTTACCACGGTGCCATTGCGTGCCGCGGCAACGCCATGCGCGCGTGCGCGCGTAAGTGGCTGGTAAGTTGCTACGCTTAACCTTGCCGCATGGGTGGTTTGCCTCGAACGCGTGATCGCTTCGGGGCGAAGCAAGGAGCGCCCATGCATGCTGCGACGCCGCAACGGCGCTGCGCAGTGCAAGCAAACAGCGCCGCGTTCGCAATGAGCGGCGGCGCACGGAGACGGCGCGCACGGGCATTGAAGATGCTCGGGCGTGTCCACGAGTTTGACGTTTCATCTTCACCAAGGGGTTGTCGATGTCTGCGATTGAATCGGTTCTTCAGGAACGCCGCGTCTTTGCGCCTTCCGAGCAAACGGTGGCTGGCGCCACGGTGTCCGGCATGGAGGCATACAAGGCGCTCTGCGCCGAAGCCGAACGCGATTACGAAGGCTTCTGGGCGCGTCTCGCGCGCGAAACCCT